>NZ_LMGO01000001.1:1015306-1090154 GCF_001427425.1 Achromobacter sp. Root565 | reverse complement strand
GAGCCGGCTTCACCATTGTCCGTTACGACGTTGGAATCGACGACCTGCTGCGAGCCGCTTATGAATTCCAGGGGTATCAAACGCTTGGCGAAGACGGATTGTGGGGGTGGAAGATGCCGTCCCCGAAGATCAATCAGGCAGACCTTGGTCAGAAAACGTCAGTCTATGACTGGGTGAAGGTTGGTGAAACCACGTACCGCGAACTTGACGATGCGCCAACGGACAAGCCAGCACTGCCGCCACCCAGGCCTATTCATGTGAAAGGTAATCCATTCATCAATATGTTGAATCGCCTGCGCGGTCCCGGTGGACATCTGTTCTCCGGGCTGGGTGGATTTCTCGCTTTGAAGGGTCTTGCCGACGCTTGGAGAGAATTGCAAGGAGCCAATGATCGCGCTGTGACCATTGGCAGGTTGCTGGGCGCTGCGAGCGCAGTAGTTGGGGCAGGTATAGAAATTTCTATGTCAATTATCGCGGTCCAGGTTGGACGGCAAGGTAATGCCGCATTGGCGCTTAGATTGAAAACACTTTCAGCGAAGCGAGGGGTCGCAGTCTTCGGCGCGTTAGGCACCGGACTGGTGGCTGCAGCTGACTCGGTGAGAGCATTCAACGCATTTAACGACAATAACCCTGAGCAAGGACGGATGTTGGTAGGTGCCGCGCTAGCCGGTGGAGCTCTAACAGTCGCGACCTGGGCAGGGGGAACGGCGACGGCGGCCACGCTTAGTAGCGGGGCCGCCGTCGCGGTGCTCGGGTTGAGTCCAGCTGGGTGGGTGATTGTCGCAGGTGTTGCCACATTGCTCATTGTCGGATTTGCCATCGGCGCCGATATGAGTAAGCACGGACCGGCTGAAATTTGGCTAAAACACAGCGCCTGGGGCATCAGTGGCCGTCATTACGACAATCGCGAGGAATTAGACGCTGTTCACAGCTTCTACTATCGCCCGCGCCTGACCCCGGACTGGCATGCAGCCTCCAGCTTTCCCGTTGGCAACCTTCGCATCAGTTGCGAATTGCCCGGAATAACAGACATTCCTGCGGACAGCTTTCAAACAAAGTTGACTTTCATGTTGCGCGGAAAGCAGCTATCTCAGGTCGTCGGACCCGCTATTCATTCCATTGGCACGCACCCTGTCGACTATCACCGCGAATGCCTGGTTACGCCTTTGGGCAGCACTGGAAGAGAATGCGGTTGGTCAATCTTGATGCATAAAGACACGCGAGTTTTATTTGAATACCTGTACTTTCCTGATCCTGATGATCAGCCCGGAACTGCGTTGCAGCAGCCAGACGCGCCAACGCCGATGATTTTTTCATCAAGCGGCTGGTTCACAGACTCCATTGACTCAACCAAGCTCGAACCTGTGCGAGCGCCAAAATGAGTCGCGCTATTAAGCTCCTCCCAAAGAGCGTTCGTATCGGTGGAACGCCCCTCTCCAGAGGTTCCTCGACGACCGACAGGCCAGAGCCAGATGGAGTTCGACGCGTCAACAACTCGTGCGTTGAGCTCGAAACATACGCAAATTATGTCCAGCGCGGTGCGGCAGGCTCTATAGGCCTGTCCATCACAATCAGCGTCATCACTTCCATTGCTGCAGTACTAGGAATCGGCGTTGACAGCTTAGACAGGGAAACGTTGGTAGCCATATTTGCATGGCTTCCTGCCCTGACCGTCCTAGCCTCTATTTTTTACTTGGCTGGGGGTGCGCACAAAAGTCGCGGCGCTTTCATTCGCATCCATCGTGGCACTCGCAAACTCTATTTCATCTACCCAAGGGAAACGCGTCTTCACGTCTTGGACTGGGATCGACTTGAGGCGTTAGCCGGTTACATCCCAACTGTTTCGGCAAGCGGCTACGCCAGCAGACACCCACTTTATTTGATCGGAATCGACCACGCAATGAACCCGCCAACCGAAATCTGTGCTGCGTGCGGCAACCTCGGCCTGTTCGACGGAGACCGATCAGCCAAGTCGCTGTGGGCTTATCTTCAAGCCTTTATGGCCCACGGACCCGAGGGCTTACCTGAACCCGCAACGCTGCCTACTCGACTAAGCCGCAAACAAGAAACCCTTCAACCCTATCGAGATTGGTATGCCGGCTTGCGCAGAAAGTTGGCCGAGCCCTATGGCATGTTGAAAGCGCCGCTCACAATTTCCCTGTGGCTGGGGTGGCTCTTGATCAATGCCTTTCCGGATAGCGTGGAGGCCTTCATTCAGTACAACGTTCCTTACACGAAGTTCCCCGAGGAAATAGAGCAATTGTGCGGGTTTGATGAAGTGCGCACCGGTCATTCACGTTAATGGTGGGCGCTCTGAGCAGTGAAGCGATACACAGCTGTCGGAGCATGACGCAGGTTGTCCGTTCACTCCGCGGCGCGTTGGGGCAACCACACGCGCCCATGCCCTTGATGTATTCACCGGGAAAACTTCTGTTTGACCCGATCGATTCGCTCAAGTCCAACCGGTCCTGGGGTTCATTGAAGTCTGACATCAAACGCCTGCCGAGAAGTCTCCGGTTCGGCGGTACGCCCCTGTACGCACCGATTTTGCCTGCTGTTACGACACTGATTTACTTTGCCAGCGGAGCACATCGAACTCGTGGCGCTTATGTGCGAATTAATAGGCGTACACAGAAGCTGTATTACGTCTTCCCCAGAAGTAAACAACTTCACGTTATCGATTGGGCTCACGTCGAGGCGCTGGCCGGCTACATACCCATATTTTCGGGCACCATCAATACGTCAAGACATCCGCTGTACCTGTTAGGCGTGGATTCAGCCATGACCCCACCCACCGAGATTTGTGTGGCATGTGGAAACCTTGGGGTGGCAGTTGGTGACTTTTGTTCAATACAACGTACCGTACGCGCAGTTCCCCAAGGAGGTCGACAAGTTGTGCGGCTTCGACGAACAGGACACAGCCGTCGTTTGCGTCAACGGTGAAAGACCTGAGCCGTGATGTTCCCGTCGCTCATCATGGAGTGGGAACCTGCCCCCAACCGACGCTGAACAGAGCAAGAAAAGCCCGATTTACGCCAACACCTACTTGCTGGCAAAAATCGGGCTCATCATGGGTCGTCGTTGGCGCAATGGTTTCATCGGCGCTCTAGGTGCGCCGGATAATCGCGGGGGCCTAACCGGCCGCCGCACGCCTCAATCCGCGTAAACGCCCGCCTTGCGGATCACCCCGCCCCACTTGTCCACTTCAGACTTCAACCACGTCTGCAGGCCCTCAGGCGTCTGCTTGGCCTCGGGCACGATCTCGGCGCCCAGTTCGGCCATCTTCTGCGTGAAGACCGGGTCCTTCAGCGCGGCGCGCAGCGCGGCGTTGAACTTGTCGATCGCCTCGGGCGGCGTGCCCTTGGGCGCGTAGACACCGTGCCACACCTTGACCTCGAAATCCTTCAGGCCGCCTTCCTGCAGGGTGGGCGCGTCGGGCAGCGTCTTGATGCGTTCCTGGGTCGTGACGCCATACAGCTTGACGCGTTCACCCTTGATCTGCGGAATGGTTTGCGTGGTCTGGTCGCACAGCACGTCCACCTGGCCGCCCAGCAGCGCGGTCATGGCGGGCGCGGTGCCCGCGTACGGCACTGTCGTGAACTGCACGCCCAGCGACTCCTGCAGCAGCATGCCGCACAGCTGCGACACGGCGCCCAGGCCGGCATTGGCCAGGTTGATCTTGTTGCCGTTTTCCTTGGCGTACTTGATGAAGTTGGCCATGCCGTCGGCCGGCAGATCCTTGCGGCCCAGCAGGGTCATGGGCACGTCGGCGACCTGGCCAACATAGGCGAAGTCAGTCAGCGGATTGAACGACAGCTTGCGGTACAGCGCCGGCGCCGTGGCCATGCCGTTGTGGTGGATCAGAAAGGTGTAGCCGTCTGGCGCGGCGCGCGCCACGTGTTGCGAGGCCAGCGTGCCGCCGGCGCCGGTGCGGTTTTCGATGACGACGCTCTGTCCCAGCGTCTTGGCCATCGAGGCGCCCAGGCTGCGCGCCACGACGTCGGTGGGACCGCCCGCGGCAAACGGCACGACCAGCGAAATCGGGTGATTCGGGTAGGTTCCCTGCGCGCCGGCGTTGCCAAACGCCAGGCAGGACAGGGCCAGCATGGGCCAGGCTGCGCGCTTGATCGCGCGCGCGTATCGGTGGGACATGTCTCGCTCCTTGTAGTCTCTTGGGCCCGCGATGCCGCGCATGGCGGGCAGGCATCGGCAGTGTGGCGCGAGCAGGGCGAGGTTGGGAATTCGCGGATTCGCAAGCCGGGTTTCGGCGCGCGGAAAGGAGGGTTTACGCGGACTTGCCCACAGAAGCGCTAAATAGCGTGCGTGTAGCGCACTACGGTTCCGGTATGTTTTCCCGGAAGATCACCTGCAGCCGCGGCAGGTAGCTGGGTTCGGGCGCGCCCTTCACGGCCGCCACCAGCAGCTTGACGATCTCGCGCGCCTCGACGCGCGGGTTCTGGTCGATCACGGCGTCCATGGTGCGATCGAGCAACAGGCGGCGCGTGGCTTCGGTAAGGTCATGGCCGATGAAGACAATGCGAGGGGCGGCGGCCGCCTTGCCTGAGCGAGCCTCGTTCGGCCACGCCTCAGCCGGCCGCGCCTCCTTCAGCGCCCGCGCGATGCCCTGATTGCCCGCGCCGATGTTGTAGATCGCGTGCGGCGGGTCTTTGCGCAGCAGATCCTGCGTGACGGCAAAGGCGCGGTCACGGTCGTCGCCGATCTCGAGCGTGTGCGCGATGCGCAGGTGCGGAAACTCCTCGCTCAGCAGCGAGCGAAAGCCCATCTCGCGCTCTTCGTGGCCGCGATAGGCCAATGACCCCACGAACACCGCGACCTTCCGTTCGGTGTGCTGGGGCAGAAACCGGCCCAGCAACAGCGCGGCCAGGCGGCCCGCGGCGCGGTTGTCGATGCCCACGTAACCCAGGCGGGCCGAGATCGGGATGTCAGATACCAGGGTGCTCACATGCACGCCGCTGTCGCGCAGGGCCATGATGGCGTCGCGCACTTGAGGATGGTCCAGCCCGACCAGGCCAACGGCCTGCGTCTGCTCACGCAGCTCGTAGAGCTTTTTCGCGAGCTTGTTGGCATCGAATCCCTCGATCAGATGCAGGCGGGCCTCCACATCGGGGCGGGTGGCGGCTTCTTCGAGCAGATGCCGGCCCAACGCGGTCATGAAGCTGTTGGTGCCGGCGGGCAAGACGAAATCGACCCGCACGTCCTGCTTGGCGGCATCGGCGCCCGGGACGAAGTAGCCGAGGCGATTGGCAATCGCCAGCACGCGGTCGCGCGTCTTGCCGCGCACGCCGTCGCGGTCGTTCAGCACCCGGTCCACGGTGGCGGTGGACATGCCGGCTTCACGGGCAATGAGGGAAATGGTGGGACGCATCCGGACCAGGCTCTCAAGACACCATCAGTCGATGGCAACCGGGCCATCATAATCCATCATTTGCAATCATTCAGGATCAAAAAGGTAACGCTGCTGCCCTATGTGAGCAAACCGCCTTTACCCCTGATTGTTTTGATGTGAATATCGCGGCTCAATACATCAAATACCGCACGGCAGGATGCCAGGCAGTCGACAGTGCATACCGGGCCGGCAGGAGGAGCACATGTCGCACCCAACCTTGGTGCCCGACCCCCCCGTTCGGGAACGGCGCTTTCGCATCGGCTGCATCGGCGCCGGCATGATCATGGCCGAGTGCCATCTGGCGGCCTATCAGCAGGCCGGCTTCACGGTGGCGGCGATCGCGTCGCGTACCCGCAGCAAGGCGGCCGCGGTCGCCGAACGCTACGGCATCCCGCGTGTGCATGACGATCCCCTGGCCCTGATCGCCGATCCGCAGATCGAGATCGTGGACATCGCGTATCCGCCTGACCAGCAGCCCGCGCTGATTCGCGCCGCATTGCGCGCCCCGCACGTGCGCGGCGTGCTGGCGCAGAAGCCCCTCGCGCTCTCGCTGGATGAAGCCCGCGCCCTGCGCGACGAGGCCCGGGCCGCCGGCAAGATCCTGTCGGTGAACCAGAACATGCGCTACGACCAGTCGATGCGCACGCTCAAACAGCTGCTCGACCAAGGCGTGCTGGGCACGCCGGTGTTCGCGCAGATCGACATGCACGCGATCCCGCACTGGCAGGATTTCCTGCGCGGCTATGACCGACTGACGCTTTCGAACATGAGCGTGCATCACCTCGATGCCCTGCGCTATCTGTTCGGCGAGCCCACCGAGATCACCAGCATCACCCGCCCCGATCCGCGCACCGAGTTCGCGCATCAGGATGGGCTGGTGACCACCATGCTGCGCTTTGGCAACGGGCTGCTCGCGCTTTCGCTCGAAGACGTGTGGTCCGGCCCGCGGGCCGAGGGATACCCCGACGACCAGCACATCCGCTGGCGCGTGGAAGGCACCGAGGGCGTCGCGCGCGGCACCATCGGCTGGCCCACCGGCGAGCCGTCGACCCTGAGCTACGCCTCGCGCGCGGCCGAGGGCCATACCGACGGGCGTTGGGTGACGCCCACGTGGGACACGATGTGGTTTCCGCATGCCTTCATCGGCGTGATGGAGCAGTTGCAGTACGCGCTGGCCAGCGGCACCGAGCCTGCGTTGAGCGTGACCGACAACGTACGCACGATGGCGCTGGTCGAGGCCGCGTATACGTCCATCGCCGAAGGCCGCACAGTACGGCTGCCGGCTGTTGAATAACCAGACAGAAAAAACAGACGGAGACAACCATCATGATCCAGACCGGAATCTTCTCGGGCTACTTTCCCTATGAACTGGAGCGCACCGCCAAGGTGATCCGTTCGCACGGCTTCAATACCGTGCAGCTGGACCTGCATTTCAAGGACATGGAGCTCGGCCCGGGGCAGCTGACCGCGCAGAAATGCACGCAGATCCGCGACACCTTCCGCCACTACAACCTGCCGGTGTCCTGCATCTCGGCCTACACCAATATCGTCCACCCCGATCCCGCCGAGCGCCAACGCCGCAATGGCTATCTCAAAGAGATCCTCACGCACGCGCGCCAGTTGGGTTCGCCCTACGTGATCTCGGAAACCGGCACGTTCGACACCGAAAGCGACTGGGTGCATCACCCCAAGAACAAGACCGAGGAAGGCTGGGACCAGTGCCGCGCGGTGATCGCCGAGCTGTCGCAACATGCCTATGACCATGGCGCGGTGTTCCTGCTGGAGACCTACGTGAACAACGTGGTGGGATCGGTCGAGGAAACGCTGCGCATGTTCGCCGAAGTGGACCACCCTGGCCTGGGCCTCCTGATGGATCCGACGAACTTCTTCGAAGCGCACAACATCGACCACATGGACCGCACGCTCAATCAGGTGTTCGACGCGCTCTCCGACAAGATCTGCATCGCGCATGCCAAGGACGTGAAGCGTTCGGGCGATGACAAGTCGGAAAAGCACAGCGACATCGGTGACGAGGGCGCGGCCGAAAGCCATACCTTCCGCGGGGTGGGCGAGATCGAGTTGCCGGCGCCGGGCCTGGGCGCGCTCAATTACGACCTGTATCTGCAGCGCCTGGCAAAGAAACACCCCAACATTCCCATCATCATCGAACACCTGACCGAAGACGACGTGCCGCGCGCCAAGACCTTCCTTGACGAGCGGCTGCGCGCGAACGGCCTGTAGGCCGGCGCCGCAAGCAACACCGGCGCACCGCGAAGCCATCATCGAACAAGGCTGGCGGCGCGCCGCTCGAACACGATTCTGAACACCGACACCGGTGGATGCGCGCCCGCGCATCCGCCAGGGAGAACTCATGCCTGACATTTACGGGACCTGGATGACGCGCCGCGACGTAGAGGCGCGCACCGGGCAGCTTGCGCAGTTTGCCGGCGTACGCCTGATGACGCTGGACGATGGGCTGGAGCGCGGCATCCGCATGCTGGAGTTCCGCAGCGGCACGGGCCTGCGTTTCACGGTGCTGGTGGATCGCGCGATGGACATCGCCGACTGCGAATATCGCGGCATGGCCATGGGATGGCAATCGCCGTCGGGCTTTCGCCATCCCGGACTGCATGACTACGAAGGCGAGGGCGGACTGGGCTGGATGCGCTCGTTCTCGGGCCTCATGATCACCTGCGGGCTGGACCACATCCTGTTCATGTACGACGCGCCGGCCGACAACTATGTGTACGGCCCACGCAAGACGGCCAGGCAATCCATCCATGGCCGCGTCGGCACCATACCCGCGCGGCTGACCGGCTACGGCGAACGCTGGGACGGCGACCGCTGCGTGCTATGGGCCGAAGGCGTGGTGACCCAGGGCACCGTGTTCGGCGAGCATCTCGAGCTGCACCGCCGCATCGAGATCGAGGTGGGCACCAACGACATCAAGTTGTCGGATCGTGTCGTGAACCGCGGCTTCTACCGCACGCCGCATATGCTCTGCTATCACATCAACCTGGGCTATCCGGTGCTGGACGCCGATTCGCGCTATCTGGCGCCGATCCGCGATGTGGTGTGGGCCGCGCACGAGCAGGATTACCGCAAGCAGGGCGTGGGCTACCGCCGCATGCCGGCGCCGCAGCTGGGCTTTCATGAGCAGGTGTGGCAGCACGAGATGGCGGCCGCTGCCGACGGCAGCGTGCCGGTCGCCCTGGTGAACGATGCGCTGGGTCTGGGCATGCAGGTCAGCACCTACAAGCATCAATTCCCCTGCCAGTACCAATGGCAGAATCTGCAATCGGGCCAGTATGCGATGGGCATCGAGCCCTCCACCAACCATGTGCTGGGCCAGGGCGCGGCGCGCGAGCGCAACGAGCTCATCTGGCTGGAGCATGGCGACGAGCGCCGCTACGACACCACGTTCAGCGTGCTGGGCTCGGCCGCCGACATCGCGGCCTGCGAAGCCCGCATCCGCGCGATCGCGGAGCAGCCCGAGACCGACTATCCGCCGCTGTCGGGGCGCTTTGCGCCCATTGCGGGGCGCTCATGAGCGCGCGCTTCTCGTTGCAAGGCCGCCGCGTGCTGTACACGGGTGCGGCGGGCGGCTTTGGCGTGGGCACCACGCTTGCGCTGCTGGAGGCGGGCGCAAGCGTGATTGCGCTGGACAACCACGCCGGGCATATCGATCACTTGCGCAGCACCGTGCCGGCGCAGTTTGCCGATCAGCTTCAGATCCTGCAGGCCGACCTCGCCGATGCCGGCGCACTGCAATCGCACCTTGAGCAGCTGACCGCCGAGGGCACGATCGATGTGGTCATCAACAACGCGGCGATCTATCCCTCGCGCCCGTTCGAGGAGTACAGCGATGCCGAGCTGGCGCGCGTGCACCGCGTCAACGTGGAGGCGGCCGTGCAGATCGTGCGCGCGGCGCTGCCGGGCATGCGCGAGCAGCAGTGGGGCCGCGTGATCAACATCTCGTCGATCACGCTGTCGGGCGGCTGGGAAAACCTGTTGCCCTACGTGCAGTCCAAAGGCGCGATGGTGGGCGCCACGCGCGCCTTCGCGCGCGAGTTTGGCAAGTGGGGCATCACGGTCAACGCCATCTCGCCGGGCGCGTTTCCGACCGATGCCGAGAAGATCCATCCCGATCCCGAGGGCTACAACCGCATGGTGCTCGAACGCCAGTCGGTGAAGCGCCGCGGGCACGCCGGCGACATCGCCGCGGCCATCGTGTTCCTCGCCTCGGACGAGGCGGGTTTCATTTCCGGACAGACGCTGGCAGTGGACGGCGGCTGGGTCATGCATTAAGGCGCATCGGCGCCACGCAAAGGGTAGAAGCAATGAGCATTCTTTCTGGCTACAAGGTTCTGGACTGCTCCATCGCCATGGCGGGGCCGTTCGCGGCGCAGCGCCTGGGCGACCTGGGCGCCGACGTGATCAAGATCGAGCCGCCCACCGGCGAATGGCAGCGGCACGCGCCCGCCGGCGGCATCACGGGCAACAAGATCAACGTGTCCTTTCTCTCGCTGAACCGCAACAAGCGTTCGCTCGCGATCGATCTGAAGAGCGCCGGCGGCAAGGAGATCATCCAGAAGCTCGCGGCGCAGGCCGATGTGTTCATCCAGAACTACCGGCCGGGTGTCGCCGGCCGCCTGGGGGTGGACTACGAGACCCTGTCGGCCCTGAACCCGCGCCTCATCTATGTATCGATGTCGGGCTTCGGCGAAGACGGGCCCTATGCCACGCGCCCCGGGCAGGATCTGCTGCTGCAGGCGATGTCGGGCGCGATGCTGTCGTCGGGCCGGGCCGGCGAAGCACCTCGCGCGGCGGGCCAGTATGTGGTCGACGCCGTCACCGCGTATTGCGCCTTCGAAGGCGTGCTGGCCGCGCTGCTGCACCGCGAGCGCACCGGCGAGGGCCAGAAGGTCGAGGTCAACATGCTGGATGCGATCACCACGATCCAGATGCAGGAGCTCTCGGTGTACACGGTGGGGCACAAGCCGCAGGTACGCAGTGCCGAGCCGCATGCCCACGTGTATATCCGTGCGCCCTACGGCACCTTTGCGACAAGCGACGGCTATCTGGCGCTGGCCATGCCCGACATGAACGTGCTGGCGCGCGTGACCGAAGAGCCGCGCCTGGCGGCGTACACCGAGCGCGACGGTTGGGAAAAGCGCGACGAGATCTATGCGCTCGTGCGCGATACGCTGGCCAAAGCCTCGACCGCCGACTGGTTCGCCAAACTGGATGCCGCCGGCATCTGGTGCAGCCCCGTTTACGGCTACGCCGATCTGGTCGAAGACCCGCAGATCGCGCATAACGGCACGTTCGTCGAATACGACCATCCGACCGAAGGCCGGATCAAGACGCCGGGCTTTCCGATCCGCTTTTCCAAGACCCCGAGCCAGGTGTTGCGCGGCGCGCCGCTCACCGGTCAGCACACCGAAGAAGTGCTGCGCGATTTCGGCTTCAGCGACAACGAGATCGCCGCGCACGCGACCTCGGGCGCGGTGCTGCGCGGGGCCTCGGAATGAGCGAGCGCGCGCTGCCGTATCGCGGCCTGACCTGGGATCATCCGCGCGGATTCAACGCCCTGCACGCGGCTGCCGCCCACACGCCGCTGGTGCACTGGGACAAGCAATCGCTCGAAGGTTTCGAGTCGGCGCCCATTGCCGAACTCTGCGCCCGTTATGACCTGGTGGTGCTGGATCATCCTCATCTGGGCGAAGCCCTGGCGCACGATTGCCTGCAAGCGCTGGACACGGTGTTCGCGCCCGACGAGCTGGCGCGGATTGCACGTGACAGCATCGGGCTGTCGTACGACAGCTATCGCATGGCCGATCGCCAATGGGCGCTGCCGCTGGACGCCGCCACGCAGGTGATGGCGACGCGCGCCGATCGCTTGGGTGACCCCGTGCCGCGCACCTGGCACGAGGTGCTGACGCTGTCGCAACGCAGCGGCTCGGTCGCGCTCAGCTGGGGCGGACCGCACCCGTTTCTGTCGCTGCTGTCGATCGCCGCTGCCATCGCGCCCGATACCGACCTGCGGCCGCACGGCGCCTGGCATGACGCCGCGACGCTTGCGGGCGCGTGCGACGTGCTCTCCGAATTGGCGCGGCTCACGCCCGCGCAAGCGCTGGCCTACAACCCGATCGCGCTGCTCGGCCACATGAGCGCGCGCGATGACATCACGCTATGCCCGCTGGTCTATGGCTACGTGAACTACGCCACGTCCGCGGTCGCCAAGCCGCTTACGTTCCGCGACGCGCCCCAAGCCGATGCCGGCCGGCCCGGCTCGATCCTCGGCGGCACCGGCATCGCGATCTCGCGGCGCTGCATCGTGGGGCCCGAGTTGCGCGCGCATCTATTGTGGTTGCTGGCAGCCGATACCCAAAGCCGTTTCATCCCGCAGCACGAAGGACAGCCCAGCCATCGCGGCAGCTGGGCCGATGCAAACGTGAATGCGGCGAGCGGCAACTTCTATGCCAATACGGCCCGCACGCTGGAAGCCGCCTCGATCCGGCCGCGGCACGACGGCTACATCGCGTTCCAGAGCGAGGCCTCGCAGTTCCTGCGCGACGGCGTCGCCGCCCGCGCATCGTCCCATGCATTGGCGCGCGGCCTGACCGAGCGTTTCGAGGCCAGCCTGGCCGTCACCCCAAGCACTCCGCAATAAGGATGTCGACGTGAGCGCACTCGTCAATCTCAGTATCGATGGCCATGTCGCCATCATCGAACTCAATCGTCCCGAGAAGCTGAACGCAATGACGCCCGAGATGGCCGACTTGCTGATCGCGGCGGTGGAGCAATGCAATTCCGACGCGCAGGTGCGTGCGGTGATCCTGACCGGCGCGGGCCCCAAGGCCTTCTGCGCCGGCTCGGACATCACCGAGCTTGACCGCTACGCCACGCCCTGGGATTTTCGCAATCGGCTCGACTACTGCGACTGCGTGCGCATGTTGAAAAAGCCCACGGTGGCGGCGATCAACGGCTATACGTTCGGCGGCGGCCTGGAGATGGCATTGGCCTGCGATATCCGCATCGCGTCCGATAACGCGCGTCTGGGCGCGCCCGAGATCAAGCTGGGCTGGATCGGCGGCGGCGGCATGACGGCGCAGCTCGTCCATGCGATCGGCCCGAGCAACGCCGCCCTGATGGTGCTGACCGGCGATCCCATTCGCGCCGATCAGGCGCTGGCCTGGGGCCTGGTGAGCGAAGTGGTGCCGCAGGAACAGTTGCGCGAGCGCGCGCAGGCGCTTGCCGCCACCATCGCCTCGCGCGCGCCGATCGCGGCCGAGACGGCACGCGTCAATCTGCGCGCCGCGCTGTCGATGCCGCTGGAGAAGGCCGTGGAGTACGAGCGCGATCTGCAGGCGATCTGCTTTGCCACGGCGGACGCCAAGGAAGGCCGCAAGGCATTTGAAGAAAAGCGCGCGCCGAAGTTCGAGCGGCGCTGACGCCTCAGGTGCCGCTTTGGGCGGCACCTAACCGCTCCGCCATGCCCGCATGCCGTTGCGATCACCCCACCTTGCGGTCCTCATCAATCCAGAATGCATCCCGCATCTGCTTTCTTGCGACCTTGCCATTGGCGTTCTTCGGCAGTTCCGCCAACAGTTCGACGCTCCGCGGCTTCTTGAAGTCGGCCAGTTGCTTGCGGCAATGCTCGATCAGGTCGGCCGGGGTCGCCGCTTCGCCCGGCTTGAGGACGATCATCGCCTTTACTGACTCGCCCCACAGTTTGTCGGGCACACCGAACACGCAGGCTTCGTAAACGGCGGGGTGCTGGTAGAGCGCCTGCTCGACTTCCGTCGGGTAGATGTTGAAGCCCCCCGAGATGATCATGTCCTTCTTCCGGTCGACGATGTACATGAAACCTTCGTCGTCGGTGCGGGCCAGGTCGCCCGTATGCAGCCAGCCGTCGCGCAGCGCCTGCGCCGACAGTTCCGGTTCTTGCCAGTAGCCGGCAAAGACGTCAGGACCGCTGACGGTGATTTCGCCAATTTCGCCGGGAGGCACTTCCTGCCCGTCTTCATCGACCAGCCGGACTTCGCTTTCGCCGAAAGGCCGGCCGCAGGACAGAAGGCGCTCCGGATGGCCCGCCATCGCATCGGCGTGATCCAACGCGCTTAGCAGAACGAGGCCGCCTGTCGTCTCGCCGGCGCCATATCCCTGGCTGAGCTTCGGTCCCAATGCTTCCCAGGCCTCGCGGATGCGTGCGGGTGCCATCGGCGCGCCGCCATAGGAGATCTGCCGCAGTGCGGACAGATCATGGCGATGCAGGTTCGGATGAGCGATCAGCATGTTGACCATCGTGGGCACCATGAAGCTGAAGGCGGCGCGGTGGCGGGCGGCCGACGCGAGAAAGGCCTCGGGCTCGAAGCGGTCGTGCAGCAGGATCGTGCCGCCCTGAAACAGGAACGGTTGCATGAACATGCCGCTGGCGTGCGTGATCGGCCCGGCCAACGCCAGCACTTCACCCGGATTCGCGCGCATTCGGCCCATGACCACCTTGCGCAGCGACGCCAGGCGGTTGCCGACCGTCTGCATGGCGGCCTTCAGCTTGCCGGTTGAACCCGACGTGAAATGCAGCACCGCCAGGTCTTGCGGCTGCATGGGGACATCCGGATTACGGTCGGCGGCAGCCTCCAGCAGGCGTTCGTAGGACCGCCAGTCGCCAGCGTCCCGGCTTCCGGTCACGACGAGGTGGCGAACGGTTTCGAAGGCGTTGCGACGCGACTCGGCGTCCTCCAGATGCGCCGGATCCACGATAAATACGGCGGCCTGCGCGTTGTTGACCGAGTCCACCATCTCCTGCGCAGACAAGCGGGCATTCAATGCCACCTTGACCAGTCCCGCCTTGTACAGGGCGCACTCCAGCTCGATGATTTCAGGGCAATTCCAGGCCTGGACGGCGACGCGGTCGCCTTTGGTCAGGCCCAGCCCGAGCAGCGCATTGGCCAGTCGATTGGACCGGGTTTCCAGCTGACCAAAGCTTATGCTGCGGTCGCCGAAAATGATGGCGGGACGGTCGCGCCAGTAGCGCGCATTGCGGGTGGTGTATCGGCCTTGGTTCATGACGGCTCCGTTTCGAATTTGGCTTGCCGCTATGCTGCGCGGCGCAGCGCACGGCCGCATAACCGGGACGCTAAACATCATGCCGCCGCGTTATCGCGCAGGGCCGATTCCTGTGCGTTATGAAGATCATCGGGTATGGCATGACGCGGCGCCCGGCGCCGGGTTACCTCTATTGCCAAAGGGGAGGCGACGGTCCAACCCCGACAAGAAACAGGAGACAGGTGTGGAAAAACGAGATGTTCGGTGGGTTGCAAAGGCGGTTCGTCGCTTGGCCGAGGCGACCCTCACCCTGGCAGGCCTGAGCGCCATCGCTCCGGCCCAGGCGGCGGACGTCGCGGCCAGATATCCCGAAAAGCCCATCCGCCTGATCGTTCCATTCAAGGCGGGCGGGCAGTTCGACTACATCGCCCGGCTGGTGTCGGTGCCGCTGGGCAAGGAGCTGGGGCAGACCATCATCGTTGAGAACGTCGGGGGAGGAGGAGGCAATCTGGGCGGCGGCAAAGTCGCCAGCGCGCCGGCCGATGGCTATACCCTGCTTGAATATGGCGGCAACTTTGCGATCGCGAAACATTTGTCGCCCAAGTTGACATTTGATCCGATCGCCGACCTTGCGCCGGTGTCGGGCTTGAGCATTGCCCCCCACGTCGTACTGGTCAACAGCGCGTTGCCGATCAGGACGTTCGCTGAACTGCAGGCGTACGCCAAGGCGCATCCCGGCAAGCTCAGCTACGGCAGCCCTGGCGTGGGTTCGTCCATGCACCTGACGTTCGAAACCATCAAGCAGCACTTTGGCCTGGACGCCGTCCACGTGCCGTACCGCGGCGGCAGCAACGCGTTGAATGACCTGGCGGGCGGACAGATAGACGTTGGCATCGTGGCCGTCGCGCCCGCCATGCCGTTTATTACGTCGGGCAAGATCCGCGCGGTGGCCGTCACCAGCGAGCAGCGCGCGGCGTCCCTGCCTGACGTGCCGTCAGTTGCCGAACTGGGTTACGCAGGCTTCGACAGCGGAAGCTGGGCGGGCATTGCCGTGCCGAAGGGGACGCCGTCCGCCGTGGTAGACCGCCTGAACGCGGCAATCCGCCGCGTCATGGCCGACCCGCAAGTCGTGCAGGCGCTTGAGTCGCAGTCATTCAAATCCATCGCCGGCTCGCCGGCCGACATGGGCAAGCTCATCGACCAGGAGTCGGCTCGCTATGGACCGCTGATCCAGCGCCTGGGCCTGACGGCGGAATAGCGGACGCCATGGGACGGGGCGGGGGTTACTTCGCCTGCGCGCGCCGCTGCGCGTGCTGGCGCAGGATCTCCAGCAGCCGCTCGGTCAGTGGCGACTGGTAGCTGTTGCGCCGCGTCAGAACGCCGATCTGGCGATGCCAGGTCAGGTCATCCAGCGGCACGATGGCAAGGTCATGGCCGGCGTGCGCCGACAGGGTCATTTCGCTGACCAGCGTCAACAGGTCGGTGCCGTGCAGGATGCTCAGCAGGTTCGATACGGACGCGTTGGATTCGATGGTCACTTCGGGCGGGGGTGAGCCGTGCTGCTCGAATCTGGTCTCCAGCCAGCGGCGCGAGGCGGCTTGCGGGCCGGGCAGCATCCACTTGTAGGGAGCAAGGTCTGTGAAGCGGATCTTGCGGCCGTTCAGCAAGGGATGGCCCGGCCGCGCCGCGGCATATAGCCGGTCGGCAAACAACGGTTCGCAATCGAATTCGGCCGCCGTGGCGGATTCAAACAGCGAGCTGATCGCAAAGTCCAGGTCTCCCTGGCGCAGGGCAGGAATCAAGGCATCGTTCAGGCTGACCATGACCTGCACCTTGGCGGCGGGCCGCTGCGACAGCAATTCGATGCAGGCGGGATTGAAGAACGGCTCGGCCAATAGCGGCGTGACGCCCGCGCGCAATTGCCCGATGCTGCCGCGATGCAGATCACCGGCCTCCTGCATCGCGTCGTCAAGCTCGCGCCGGGCCTGGACCGACCGTTGATAGAACGCGCGTCCGGGAATCGTCAGTTCCATGCCTTTGGGCGTGCGCAGGAACAACTGCAGCTTCAGCTCTTCCTCCAGCCGGCGGATCCCCTTGGTCAGCGCGGGTTGGCTGATGCCGATGCTGTCCGCGGCACGGCCCACGTGCCCCAGGCGGGCGACGGCCAGGAAATAGTCCAGATCTTCCAGTCTCATGATTCCGCGCGGTTATCAAGATCGAAGAAAAGATAATCATGAGGATGGCTAGCGCTGTCAAGCTGGGCATTACCGAGACAGGAGACATCATGCCCAACGACACACCGCTTACCTTGGCCGAGCTGCGCGAGCGGCTGCGGCAGTATCTGCAGGATGAACTGCTTCCGCTGGAGCGATCGCTCGGCCTGGGGTACGAAGACAAGTTCGAGCGCAGCTTGGTGCAATCCGTATGGAAACGGTGCCGGACCCTGGGGCTGTACGGTCCGCAGCTGCCGGTCGAACTGGGCGGGCAGGGCCTGCCCTATCGTGATCTGTGCGTGCTGAAGGATGACGTCGCCGCTTCCGGCGCCATTCTGTTTCCGCACGTGCTGGGCGACTGGGGCGGGCCATCGCGTATCGGCAATCTGGTGCGACATGCCACGCCGTATCAGCTGGAGCACTACATCATGCCCGTGATTCATGCCGAGCGCGGCGCCTGCTTTGCCATGACGGAACCGCAGTCGGGTTCTGACGCGACCCGGCTGCAGACCACTGCGGTCGAGGACGGCGACGACTACATCGTCACGGGCACCAAGCACTACATCACGGCGTCCATGTTTGCGGACTTCGCCATCACGATGTGCGTCACCGACCCGGAGGCAGGGACCGACGGCATCTCGGCGATATTGATCGACCTGGACAGCCCTGGCGTGCGGCTTGTGCACGACTGCGTGCCGATGACGGGCCAGTACGTGGACGCGGACATCGTGTTCGATCAGGTCCGCGTGCCGAAGAAGAATCTGATCGGCGCGCCGGGGCAGGGCTTCAAGATCGCCATGAATCGCATCAGCGTGAACCGGCTGCTGCATTGTCCGACGATGATAGGCCTGGCGCGCCAGGCCTTCAGGCTGGCGGTGGACTACGCCAGGCACCGCCAGCAGTTCGGCGGCCCGATCAGCCGCTTCCAGGCCATCCAGCACATGCTGGCCGACATGGCGACGGCGTTGTATGCCTGCGAACACATGGTGCTTGCCACGGCGGCAAAGGCCGACGCTGGCGCAGACGTGCGGGACGAGGCCGCCATGTGCAAGCTGTTCGTGTCCGAACGCTGCTTCGACATTGCCGACAAGGCCATGCAGATCCACGGAAACGTGGGCGTGACGAAGAACCATCCCGTGGAGTTCATATTCCGCCGCCTGCGCCTTTACCGCATTGTCACCGGCACCAGCGAAATCCAGCGCAATACGATCGCCAAGGGGATCCTGGCATGACCCGAGGCGGCGGCTATCTCAGCGGGCTGACCGTGCTGGACCTGGGCCAGCTTCACCCGGGCCCATATACGGCGATGCTGCTCGGCCAGCTTGGCGCCACCGTGATCAAGGTGGAAAAGCCGCAGGGCGACACGGCGCGTCAGCTCGGCGCGGAAACGTTTGCCAAGTACAACCGCGGCAAGCGATCCATCAGCCTGGACTTCACGCGCGAGGAAGACCGGAGCACCCTCCTGCAGCTGGCCGCGCGCAGCGACGTGCTGATCGAAGGCTTCCGGCCCGGTGTCATGGCCAGGATGGGGTTGGACTACACCCGTCTGGCGCGAGCCAATCCACGCATCGTGATGTGTTCAATTTCGGGCTTTGGTCAGACAGGCCCTTACGCGCAGCGTCCCGGCCACGATGTGAACTACCTGGCCCTGTCCGGCTATTGGGCCGTTCCATCGCAGGTGCGCGACGTGATGGGGCGCCCGCGTTTGCGGCTGTCGGACTATTGCGCGGCCATGCACGCCGCCTTGGCGATCCTGGCCGCTGTCGATGACGCGCGTGTCTCTGGCGTGGGCCAGCATCTGGATGTGTCCATCCATGATGCGCTGACCGCGTGGATGGCGCCGGCCCTGCAGGCGATGACCCGGTCCCACGGCGCGGGCCTCGACAACCTGCCGCATATCATGCCCGACAACGACGTGTTCGAGACGGCCGATGGACGGCATCTTGCGCTCGGCATACTGGAGGAGGCCTTCTGGCAAAACCTGTGCGAGGCACTCGCGCCGGACTGTCCCGAACTGACCACGGAGATTTACCGGACGCGGGCAGGAAGGCTGGGCGACAAGCGGGCGCTGAACGACCGGCTGCGCACGTTGTTTGCCAGCCGCAGCCTGGCATATTGGGAAGGCGTGTTCCGCGGCCGTGATATTCCCTGGGCGCCCGTGCTTCTACATGACGAGGTCTTCGACGACCCGCACGTACGGCATCGTGGCGTGGTTGCCGAGACGGCGGACGGGCCCCGCGTGGCGTTTCCGGTCAAGTTTTCCAAGCCGCTACCGGTGCAGCCGGCAGCGGTGCCCGAGCTGGATGGAAATCGGGACGAGATCCTGGCCTGGGCAAGCGGACGCGGGCCGCGATAGACGGTGGGCTGTGGCCCCATCCTTCTGCGACCGTCACGCGCCTTAGTTGGGCTGGTCCTTGCCGGGGTCTTCGGCGAGCACCTGGGGCGTCACGTAGGGGGCGTGGGCCGTGTTGACAGGCTCCATGCGCAGCGGCTGGTGCACGCGCGATGGCGGCACCAGCGAGCCGGGCGCGTCGGGATTGGTCCAAGACGGATCCGGGATCTCCGCGAAGACCTGGCGCAGGCGTTCACCCCAGGAGCCGCGGATCATGCGGAAGTATTCGTTGTGCTCGTCGATGCTGGCAAAGTGCGTCACGCGCAACGAATTGGCGCTGTACACCAACAGGTCCAGCGGCACGCCCACCGAGATATTGGAGCGCAGCGTGGAGTCCATGGAGATCAGCGCGCACTTGGCGGCCTCGTCCAGCGAGGTGTCCGGTTGCAGCACGCGGTCCAGGATGGGTTTGCCGTACTTGGCCTCGCCGATCTGGAAATACGGGCATTCCTGGCCGGCCTCGATGAAGTTGCCCGCCGAATACAGCTGGAACAGACGGCATTGCTCGGTGCCGATCTGGCCGCCGAAGATCATGCTGACGTTGAAATCCACGCCCTGCTCGTGCAGGGCCGCGGCCTCGCTGCGGTAGACCTCGCGCACCGCCGCGCCCACCAGCCGCGTGGCCGCGAACATGTCGGGCGCGTTCCAGAGGGTGTCGGCGCCTTCTTCGCGCTGACGGGTCAGCACGTTCAGCACGGCCTGGCTGACCGCCAGGTTGCCGGAGGTCATCAGGACCATGACGCGCTCGCCCGGCAGTTCGAACACGGTCATCTTGCGAAAGACGCTGATCTGGTCGACGCCCGCGTTGGTACGGGAGTCGGAGAGAAACACCAGGCCGGCGTCGAGGCGGGCGGCTACGCAGTAGGTCATGATCGGAAAGAGGGAAAAACCACCACGCATTGTATTGCGGCGCGGCGGGGCAGATGTTACGGCTTACCGCTGCGCCCCGGCCTGGACCTGGACGCTGATTTCCATGGATTCCTCGCCGCCGCCGGTGCGCACGCCCCGCACGGGCGAGGCCGAGTCGTAATCCCGGCCCACCGCCAGCCGGCAATGGCACTCCGAGGCGAACTGGTTGTTGGTGATGTCCACGCTGGTCCAGCCCACGTCGGGCAGCCAGACGTCCGCCCACGCGTGGCTGGCCGCATGCTCGGCGGTGGTGTACAGGTAGCCGCTGACGTAGCGCGCAGGCACGGCCAGGCCGCGCACGCAGGCCAGGAACAGGTGGGCGTGGTCCTGGCACACACCCAGGCCCAGGGCCAGCACCTGATCGGCGGCGGTTGTGACATCCGTGGTGCCGGGCACGTAGGCCACGCGGGCATGGATCGCCGCGGCCAGATTCAGGATGTCGTCGGAGGTCGACAGCCCGTTCGGCAGCACCGAGCGCGCAAACGCCAGAATGGTCTCGTCCGCTTGGGTCAGCTGCGTGGGCACGCAATAGGCATGCACCGGCAGGCGGCTGTCTTCGCTGCCCAGCACGCCCCGCGTCAGTGGCGCCACCAGCACCTGGCCGGACACGCGCAGTTCGATGTCGCTGTGCGGCTGGTTCAGCGTCAGGGTGTGCGTGATGTTGCCGTAGGCGTCGACCTGCTTGTCCAGTTGGCCGGGCGCCTCGATGTTCCACCGCAGCACGCGCTGGTGCTCGTCGTCGCGCGGCGTCAGACGCAGGGTCTGGATGCTGTAGTTGACCGGCGCCGTGTAGCGGTAATGCGTGACGTGCGTGATGATCTGCTTCATTGCCTGCTCCGAGTTAGGCCGACAGCGGCACCAGGAAATCCTGACTGATCCGGTTGCCCAGGTCGTTGATGCGGTCCAGGAAGCGGTCCAGGTAGCGGTGCAGTCCGCTCGCCAGAATGTCTTCGACGCGCCCGTACTGCAGTTCAGCACACAGCATGCCCGCACGCCGCTCGGTTTCGGTCGAGCGCTGATTCGAGACGCGCGCCAGGTCGTCGGCCATCGCCCGCATCGAGGCCAGCAGCGATCGCGGCATGTCGCCATGCAGGATCAGCAGCTCGGCCACGCGGTCGGGCGTGATGACATCACGGTACACCTTCCGGTAGATCTCCAGGCCGGACACGGAACTGAGCAGCGCCGACCAGCGGTAGAACTCGCTTTGCACGGCGGCTGCGCCGGCCGGTTCCGCGCGGCTGTCCTGCGTGCCCGCGCCGCCGCGTTCGTGAAACTTCACGTCCAGCATGCGCGCGGTGTTGTCCGCGCGTTCCAGGTGCATGCCAATGCGCATGAAGTACAGCGCCTCGTCTTCCAGCATGGTGGCGATCGTGACACCGCGCGCCAGGTGCGAGCGGAATTTCACCCATTCGAAGAACTCGCCCGGATTGCGCTCCAGCAGTCCGGTGTGCAGATGCTTGAGCAGTTCGAGCCACGTGGTGTTGTAGGTTTCCCAGACCTCCGTCGTGAGGCTGCCGCGCACGGCGCGCGCGTTTTCCCGGGCGGCGCGCATGCAGGAATAGATCGACGAGGAATTCGCCGGGTCGCGCACCATGTACTGCAGCACATCGTGCGGCGAGATCGATGCGTACTTGCTTTGATACAGCCCCTGCAGCTCGGAGATGCGCAGCACGCCCAGCCACGAGCCCTCGCGCGTCTGCGTATCCTGCGGCAGCAGCGACATCTGCAGGTTCACGTCCAGCATGCGGGCGGTGTTTTCGGCACGCTCGGTGTAGCGGCACATCCAGAACAGGTTGTCGGCGGTTCGGCTCAGCATGGTCAGTCCTCCAGCACCCAGGTGTCCTTCGTGCCGCCGCCCTGGCTGCTGTTGACCACCAGCGATCCTTCTGTCAACGCCACGCGGCACAGGCCGCCCGGCACGGTGCGGATCTCCTTGCCGCACAGCACGTACGGACGCAGGTCCACGTGGCGCGGCGCGATGCCCGATTCCACGTAGGTGGGGGTGGTCGACAGGGCCAGCGTGGGCTGCGCGATGTAGTTGGCGGGATTGGCGCGCACGCGGTCCTTGAATGCTTCCACGTCGGCACGCGAGGCGGACGGCCCGACCAGCATGCCGTAGCCGCCCGCGCCATGCACTTCCTTGACCACCAGCTCGTGCATGTTGGCCAGCACGTGGGACAGTTCGTCCGGCCGGCCGCAGCGCCAGGTGGGCACGTTCGACAGGAGGGGTTCTTCGCCCAGGTAGAAGCGGATCATGTCGGGCACGTACAGATACGTGGACTTGTCGTCGGCGATGCCGGTGCCGATGGCGTTGGCCAGCGTGACGCGACCGGCGCGATACACCGACAAGAGGCCCGGCACGCCCAGCGCGGAATCGGCGCGAAACGCCAGCGGATCCAGAAAATCGTCGTCCAGCCTGCGGTAGATCACGTCCACCTTGCGCGGCCCGCGCGTGGTGCGCATGTAGACGGTGTTCTGCTCGACGAACAGGTCCTGCCCTTCGACCAGCTCCACGCCCATCTGCTGCGCCAGAAATGCGTGCTCGAAGTAGGCAGAGTTGTACATGCCCGGCGTCAGCACCACCACGGTGGGATCGTCGCCGCCATGCGGCGCGACCTCGCGCAGGTTGTCCAGCAGCAGGTCGGGATAGTGCGCCACCGGTTCGACCTTGATGCGGCCGAAGGCATCGGGCATGAGCCGCATCGACATCTTGCGGTTCTCCAGCATGTACGACACGCCCGACGGCACGCGCAGGTTGTCCTCCAGCACGTAGAACTCGCCCGCGCCCGCCCGCACGATGTCCACGCCGGCGATGTGGCAGTAGATGTCCTCGGCCACGGCGACGTCCTGCATCTCGGGGCGGTATTGCGCGTTCAGGAAGACCTGCTCGGCGGGCACGATGCCGGCGCGCACGATGTCGTGGCCGTGATAGATGTCGCGGATGAACAGGTTCAGCGCGCGCACGCGCTGCTTCAGGCCGGCTTCCAGAAGCCGCCATTCGTCGGCGGGGATGATGCGGGGGATAAGGTCGAACGGGATGAGGCGTTCGGTGCCGGCGGCGTCGCCTGCAACCGAGAACGTGATGCCGACGCGGCGAAAGCTCAGGTCGGCCTCCAGCCGGCGCACGGACATGGCTTCGTCCGACTGCTCGGTGTGCCAGCGCTCGAACGCCTGGTAGTGGGCGCGGATGCGGTTCTCGCCATCGCGCATTTCGTCATAGGCGGATGGACGGGCGGGTGGGTGCTTCATGGCTCCTCCGGTGCAGATACATATCTACAAGCAACCCGCATGCCAGCTTTGGCGGCAGGCGGGCGCCACGGCGTCAATATGCGCTGGGGACGGGGGAATTGCCATCCCCATGGCGGACGAAGAAGAAATCGGGGGACGGGCCGCGCCGCGGCGGGCGCCGGGGCGTTGGCGGGCGCACCACGCTGGTGCGCCACGCCGGACGAAACTGGTGCGTCAGTTCATCCGATACGAGTGCAGGACCGATCCGCCGGTCTTGCCTTCCTCAAGCGGGGCGTGCGGCACCCAGCCGTCCTGGGTCAGCACCGCGTCCAGCCGGACGTCGTGCGGGGCGGGGACATATCCCGGATACAGCTCGCCGCAGCTCCACGCGATGCCGATGGCGGTGAAGGCGTGGCCGCGTTCACGCAGGGCGGCCAGCGTGCGGTCGTAGTAGCCGCCGCCATAACCCAGGCGGTCGCCCTGTTCCGTGTAACCGAGGGTGGGCACCAGGACCACGTCGGGCAGCAATTCGGGGCCGGCCACGGGTTCCTGGATGCCGTACGGGCCGGCGCGCAGTTCGGCCTCGGGCGTCCAGGGCAGGAACGCGAGCGGCGCGTTGCGCTCGCGCACCACGGGCAGGGCGACGGTCATGCCGGCTTCGGCCCATTGCGTCAGCAGGGGGCGCAGATCGGGCTCGTCGGCCATCGGCCAGAACGCGGCGACGGTTGTGGGGGCCGGATGGCCCGCCTGCACGGCCTGGTCGCGGGCGACATTCAGCCACGTGAAAAGGCGCGCGCGCATGAGCAAAGCGCCTCGGCTGCGCTGGTCGTCAGGCAGGTCGGCGCGCAATTTTCGCAATCGCGTGCGCTCCTGGACTGCGGTATCCTCTTGAGTATTTTGCGTAGTCATGCTGTGGCTGTAACCGGGGGGTTGAAGATGAAGGCAAACATGCTGAAGACGAATTTGCGTAGGCTCAGCATGCGGGTGCGTCGAGAGACAGGCGCCCAGCAGCCCCCACGGTATCAGAATTCGTCGTCGCCAGCGGCTGGCGCCCGCTCCGGGCTGCACCGCTGGCTCCCGCTGGTGGCGCTGTTCACGGCAGCCTGTGCGCCTGTCGATGCGCAGCAGCGCAGCGCCGCCGTCAATCCCCAGCCTCAGCCTGCCGTGCAGGCCGCCCAGCCGATGATCGCGGTGCCGCCCGTGGCGCTGGCGGGCTTGCCGCCCACCGCCGAGACCCCCGCGCTGGCCGCCGTGGTTGCCGCGCGCGAGGCCATGAACCGCAAGCAGTGGTCCGTCCTGGGCGTGCTCGTGCCGCAGGCCAAGGGCGACCCGCTGGGCATGTACCCCGAATACTGGTTGCTGCGGTACCAGCTCTGGACGCCGCCCGCCTCGGGCCGTCCCGTCGCGGCCCTGCAGCAGTTCATCAACAGCAACGGCGACGCCTACCTGGCCGACCGCCTGCGCGGCGACTGGCTGCTGGCCGCCGCCCGCAGCGGCGACTTCGAAACGGTGCGCAAGCTCGCGCCCGTGAGGAACAGCAACGCGCAGATCGAATGCGCCATTCTGGACGGCAAGCACATGACCGGCCAGCGCGCCACGGCCGCGCAAGCGATGGCCGTCTTCGCGCCTGGCGGCGCATGCTGGGCGCTCTACGACCAGCTCGTGGCCGATGGCATCTTGGGTTGGGAGCAGCTCGAACCGCAGTTGCGCGACGCCATCGAGGCCAACAAGACCACTGACGCGCGCAAGTTCGTGCAGTACATGTTCGAGCCGCGCGACGTGAAGACCTACGACGTCCTGATGAAGGACCCCATGAAGTGGCTCACGCGGCAGGACCGCATGCCCGTTGGCCGCAACGAAAAGGAACTGGTCACGCTGGCGCTTGCCCGCCTGGCGCGATCGGACGTCAGCGTCGCCGATTCCTACCTGCGCCGCGAGTGGGCCAAGTCGATGTCCAAGTCGAACCTGGCCTGGGTGCGCGGCCAGTATGCGCTGGCCGCCGCGCTGGGCTTGGACAGCCGCGCCAACGACTGGTACCGCGAAGCCGGCCACATCCGCATGACTGAATACAACGCCGGCTGGAAGGTGCGTGCGGCGCTGCGCCAGCCCAAGATCGACTGGAAGTGGATCATCGAATCCATCGACGAAATGCCGGCCTCGCAGCAGGCAGAGACCGCATGGGTGTACTGGAAGGCGCGCGGCCAGGCCGCGCTGGGTCACAAGGAAAAGGCTCACGCCGCCTACGTCAGCATCGCCGACCGCTTCGACTTCTACGGCCAGCTTGCGGCTGAAGAACTTGGCCGCCGCATCAACGTGCCACCGCGCCCCGCGCCCATCAGCGACCGCGAGATCGCCGAGGCGCGCGCCAATCCGGGCCTGCAGCGCGCCGTGCTGCTGTTCCGCCTGGGCTGGCGTGCCGAAGCCGTGCCCGAGTGGAACTTCACCCTGCGCGGCATGAACGACCGTCAGCTCATGGCCGCCGCCGAGCTGGCCCGCGCCGAAAACATCTACGACCGCGTGGTCAACACGTCGGACCGCACCGAGAAGGAATTCGACTTCAGCCAGCGCTTCATCGCGCCATTCGAGGGCCGCGTCACGGCCAAGGCCAACGCCATCGCACTGGATCCGGCGTGGGTGTACGGCCTGATCCGCCAGGAATCGCGCTTCATCATGGATGCGCGTTCGCACGTGGGCGCCTCGGGTCTGATGCAGCTCATGCCCGCCACGGCCAAGTGGGTCGCCGGCAAGATCGGCATGAGCGACTTCACGCCGGGCAGTGTCAACGATTTCGACACCAATACCGAACTGGGCACCAACTACCTGAACATCGTGCTGCGCGACCTGAACGGCTCGCAGATGCTGGCCAGCGCGGGCTACAACGCCGGGCCGGGCCGGCCCCGCAACTGGCGCTCGACGTTCACGCATCCGGTCGAAGGCGCCATCTTTGCCGAGACCATTCCGTTCACGGAAACCCGCACGTACGTCAAGAACGTGATGTCCAACGCCACGTACTACGCGGCGATGTTCACCGGCCAGCCGCAATCGCTGAAGGAGCGCCTGGGCAGCATCGTGCCGGTGGGCACCGAAACCGCCGCGGCGCAATGACGCGCGATCCGGCCACCGAGGGCCTGCGCGCCTATGTCGTCGGCGGCGCCGTGCGCGATGCGCTGCTGGGCCTGCCGGCCGGCGATCACGATTGGGTCGTGGTGGGCGCCACCCCCGAGGACATGACGCGCCGCGGCTTCATTCCGGTCGGTGGCGATTTTCCCGTCTTCCTGCATCCCCGCACCAAAGAGGAATACGCGCTGGCGCGCACCGAACGCAAGTCCGGGCGCGGCTACAAGGGCTTCACCTTTTATACGGGCACGGACGTTACGTTGGAAGAAGACCTGCGCCGCCGCGACCTCACGGTCAACGCCATTGCGCAGGACGAAAACGGCCAGCTCGTGGACCCGTTGAATGGCGCGGTCGACCTGCGCGCCCGTGTATTCCGGCACGTGGGCGAGGCATTCGAGGAAGATCCCGTGCGCATTCTGCGCCTCGCCCGCTTTGCGGCGCGGTTTGGCGATTTCAGCGTGGCCCCGGAAACCCTGGAACTGTGCCGCCGTATGGTGGCGGCCGGGGAGGCCGATGCGTTGGTGGCCGAGCGCGTCTGGAAGGAACTGTCGCGCGGGCTGATGGCGCATACGCCTTCGCGCATGCTGGGCGTGCTGGCCGAATCCGGTGCGCTGGCGCGCGTGATGCCCGAATTGCAGGGCGTGGAGGAAGTCGGTCCGCAGGTGGACCGCGCCGCGCAACAGGGCTTGCCGCTGGCCAGCCGCTACGCACTGATGTGCCGCCTGACACCCGAGCGCGAGGCGCTTGGCCGCCGGATGCGTGTGCCCACGGAATGCAACGACTATGCGCGCCTCTTGCCTGACATGCTCGATGCGCTTGATGCCCTTGATGCGGTGGACGGCAAGCCGGAAGGCCCGGATGCCGAACTTGCGCTGATGGAGCGCGCGGACGCCTTGCGCAAGCCCGAACGCTTTTTTGAACTGCTGGATGCCGCGGCGGTCTTGCGCGCGGTGGATGTGCCTGCCTGGCAGGCGCGGGCGGCGGCGGTGCGCGGCGTGGACGCGGGCGCCATCGCCAAGGCATGCGCGGGCGAGCCGGCACGCATCAAGGAAAGTGTGCGCCAGGCGCGTCTGGCGCGTTTGGTGGATATGCAGGCAGGCTGATCCGGCCGGCCGCTGTGGCGCGCGCCGCAGCTACTTCGCAGCCGCTTGCCGCAGATACGCGCCGCGGCCGCTTACCGCGGTTGTCCGCTATTCGTCGTTTACAGCTTGCCCAGCCGGTCGCCGCGCGAGAACCCGGACAACGGCGCCGTCATGCCGCGGCCGATGGCCAGCACCTTGAACAATTCGCCCATCTCGGCCTCGGACAGCAGCTTCTGCACCGGCGCCACGGCTTGCGCGTAGGCCTGGGCATCGGACGGATCCAGCCCGGCCAGCAGATCCATCAATCCGGCGTTCATCAAGAAGCGGGCCTGCGACGTATAGCCCAGCACCTGCAGGCCCGCCGTCAGCGCGGCGTCCGCCATGGCCGTGAAATCCACGTGCGCGGTGATGTCCTGCAGGCCCGGCGCGGTGAAGGGGTCGCCATGCGCATGGTGGCGCAGGTGGCACATCAGCGTGCCGCCCGCGCGCTGCGGATGGTAATACTCGCTGCGCGGAAAACCGTAGTCCACCAGCAGGGCCGTGCCACGCTCGAGCCAGCTGCCCATGGCGGCAATCCAGGCCTCGCCCTGCAGATTGATTTCGGACACGTAGCCCGGCAGCGCGGGCATGCGCGCCGCGACCGCGGCCGCCAGGGCCGCGGGGGCCGGCCGGTCTTCCCACTTGAACCCGCCGTCCGCATCCAGGGCCACGCCGCGTTCCTGCACCTGGCCCGCATCGCTCCAGGCAAAGAGCGAGACGGGCATTGCGTCCAGCACTTCGTTGGCCAGCACGCAGCCCGAAAACGCGTGGGGCAACGAGTCCAGCCACTCCACCCGGTCGCCGAAGGGCGCCAGCCTTTCGGCTTGGCGCGAGCGCAAGTCCGCCGACACCTCCAGGATCCGGTAGCGCGTGCCGGGCAGGCCCAGCGCATCCAGTTCGCGCAGCACGCCTTCGGCCAGTGCGCCGGTGCCGGCGCCGAACTCCAACACGTCGTGCGTGCCCGTCTGGCGTAGCACCTCGGCCGTCTGGCGCGCGAGGGTGCGTGCAAACAGCGGCGTGAGCTGGGGGGCGGTCACAAAGTCGCCCGCGGGCGTCTTGCCGTCGTCGGCCGCGTCGGCCAGCTTGACGTTGCCCGCCGCGTAATAGCCTAGCCCGGGCGCATACAGGGCTTCCGCCATCCAGTGATCGAAGGGCAGCCAGCCGCCGTTGGTGGCGATCGCCGCGCGCAGATGCGCGGCAGCGGCCTCGCTGTGTTCAAGCGCGGCGGGGGGGAGCGTGGGCAGATTGGCGGGGGCGGGGCGTTGCATGGGCGCAGGAAACGTGGGCAAAACGGCATTGTCCCAAAAAAGCCTCCGTCCTGAACTGGCGGGAGATTTTTGTTGGAACTGGCGTAGACATTCCTGGACGGTGTCAGACACCCATGCTGCGCTGATGCAGCATGGACGGCGTCTCTGCGGGGTGTCAGACACCTCGGTTTGCGGCAACATGGCCGGTGTCAGCCCCCCCCTCCGGTTTGCGGCGACACGGCCGGGTGTCAGACACCTCGGTTTGCGGCAACACGGCCAGGTGTCTGACACCCCCACGAGTCGACCGTCAATCAGTTACGGCGCTGCGGGGTGTCTGACACCGGGTTCACAAGCGAAACCGCGCCAACGTCAAAAAAAAAGCCCCGCGGCATGGCCGCGGGGCTTTTTGAATCAGGCGCGAGGATCAGCCGCGGCGATCGTTCGACTTGCCGAAGCGCTTGGCGGGGGCGCCAGGACGCTTGTCGAACGAGGGCTTGCCACGGAAGCCGCCTTCGGGGCGATCACCGCCGCGGAAGCCGCCTTCGCGCTGGGGACGGTCGCCGAAGCTGGGGCGGTCGCCAAAGCTGGGACGCGCGTCGCGATCGCCACCGCGGAAGCCGCCTTCACGCGGGGCACGCTCGCTGAACGGGCGGGCATCGCGCTGGGGACGGTCGCCATAGCTGGGACGGTCGCCGAAGCTGGGACGCGAATCGCGGTCGCCGCCACGGAAGCCGCCTTCACGCTGGGGGCGGTCGCCGAAGGGACGATTGCCTTGGTAGCCGCCTTCGCGCTGGGGACGATCGCCGAAGCTGGGACGGTCACCGAAGGAACGCTGGGGACGATCGGCGAACGGACGGTCCTCGAACGGGCGGTTGCCCTGGTAGCCGCCTTCGCGCGGCTTGAATTCGCCACGCGGGCCGCCGAAGGAACGGCCTTCACGGGGGGCGCCATCACGCGGTGCGCCGTCGCGGTTGCCCGCAAAGCCGCCCGAATGACGCGAACCGCCGAAACCGCCGGGACGCTTGCCGAAAGGCTTGCCAAACGGCTTGCCGCCGCCGCCGCCGCCGGTGGACGGACGCGGGGTGCGCTTGGGTTCCAGACCGGCGATCACTTCAGGGGTGATGGACTGGCCGATGTAGTGTTCGATGCGACGGACCTTGTGGCGCTCCGAATGCGTGGCCAGCGTGAATGCCAGGCCGTTGCGGCCGGCGCGGCCCGTGCGGCCGATACGGTGCACGTAGTCTTCGGCTTGCATCGGCAGGTCGAAGTTGACGGCGTGGCTGATGCCTTGCACGTCGATGCCACGGGCCGCCACGTCGGTGGCGACCAGGATGCGCAGTTGGCCGCGCTGCAGTTGCGACAGCGTGCGGGTGCGTTGGCGCTGGTTCATGTCGCCGTGCAGGGCAGCGGCAGCAAAGCCTTGGTCGGCCAGGCGGTCGGCCAGGTCGTCCGCGCCGCGCTTGGTCGACGTGAAGACGATGGCTTGATCCAGCGAGGCGTCGCGCAGCACGTGATCCAGCAGTTGCATCTTGTGGCTGGCATCGTCCGCGTACAGCAGGCTTTGCGTGATGTTGGTGTGCTTTTCCTTGGCGCCGGCGATCTCGATGCGCTGCGGCTCGCGCATCATGCGCGACGCCAGCTTGGCAACGGTGCCGTCCAGCGTGGCCGAGAACAGCAGCGTCTGGCGGTCTTCAGGCAGACGCTCGACGATGGTCTCGATATCTTCGATGAAGCCCATGTCCAGCATGCGGTCGGCTTCGTCCAGCACCAGCGTGTGCACGGTGTTCAGCTTGACGCGGCCGGATTGCAGGTGGTCGATCAGGCGGCCGGGGGTGGCGACCAGCACGTCAACGCGGCGCGACAGCGCCTTCAGTTGCGCGCCGTAGGGCATGCCGCCCACGACGGTCGCGGTGCGCAGGTCGGCCAGCTTGCGGCCGTAGGTGGCGGTGGCGTCCGTGACTTGCAGGGCCAGTTCGCGGGTCGGGGTCAGCACCAGCACTTGCACGCCGACGCCCTTGTTGGCGGGCATCTGGGCGATGCGGTGCAGGGCGGGCAGCATGAAGGCGGCGGTCTTGCCGCTGCCGGTCTGCGAGGACACCATCAGGTCATGGCCGGCCAATGCTTGCGGAATGGCGGCGGCTTGAACGGAGGTGGGGGTGGTGAAGCCAGCTTCTTGAACGGCCGACAAAAGGGCGGGCGCGAGACCCAGGGATTCGAAAGACATTACTTTCCCTTGCCGCAAACAATGCGACGCAGTGCTTGGTCGGGCCAGGGGATTAGGCGGCCGGATCCAGGCGACGGTTGATGGAGCATCGTGCCGACCGGATCAACCATGCGCGTGGCGCGTTCTCTTGTACTGATGGAACGCAGGGCGAAAGGAAAGGGGTCAGGAATCGATGATAGTTCGGCATGGGGCCGGGGATAGGCTTCCCGGCAGACTGCAAAAAATTCCGCTAAATCAAGGCGGTAAATGCCGAACTCGTTTTGTGCAGTGCGGCGATCATAACCTGAATTCGCCCTGCAATGGAATTATTTTTTTGTCCAGTCCCCAATCAATAGGGTTTTTCCCTTGGTCCCGCAGCCAGTCATTGGTGGCCCGGAAATGGCCGCACCCAAGGAACGGCACAGGCGGGCGGCGGGCGGACAGGGGGGAGGGATGATTGGACATCAGGACGAGGTGGCCACTGTCGGGCGGAAGCAACAGTCGCTTGGCCTGCGCGTGAGCGCCCCACAGCATGAAGACCTTGGGCGAGGAGTCGCGCGCGACGTGCGCGATCAGGGCATCCGTCACCGTTTCCCAGCCGCGCTTGGCGTGCGAGGCGGGCTGGCCATCCTCTACCGTGAGCGCCGTGTTGAGCAGCAGCACGCCCTGGTCGGCCCAGGGGCTCAGGTCGTTGCCCGCCGGCACGCTCAAGTCCGGATAGTCGCGCGCGATCTCGTTGAAGATGTTGCGCAGGCTGGGCGGGCGCTTGCAGTCGTCCGGCACCGAAAACGCCAGGCCCTGCGCCTGGCCGGGGCCATGGTAGGGATCCTGGCCCAGAATCACGACGCGCACGTCCGACGGCGCCAGCCCATGCAGCGCGCGGAAGGGCGTGGCGGGATACACCACGGCGCCTTGCGCGAGGCGCGCTTCCACATGCGCGGTGGCGGCAGCCAGCGCGGCGGCGACGGCGGGGTCGGCGGATAGGGCGGCCTGCCAGGCGGCGGGCAGTTGCGCGGCCTGGGCGGCCAGGGCGTTGGACGTGAGGCGGTTGTCGATCGGCATGGGCGCGATTTTGGCACACCAACCCGGTCAGACCGGACAGCGGGCCATCCCGCTCAGACCGGCCAGCCGGCCTGCCGGTGCGCCGAATCCCAGAACATCCATTCGAGTTGGGCGGCATGGGTGTAGGCCTGGTGCATCGCGTCCACGGTCTGCGCCGAGGCCGTGTCTGCCGCGCGGTCCACGCTGGCGATCACGGCGCGGACCAGCGCGTGGAAATCGTCGCCGGCGTAGGTGTCGATCCACGCGGCGTACGGATTGGGCCGAACGGCGCGCGCGTGGATGTCGCGGCCGATCTCGGCGTAGATCCAGAAGCACGGAAGCAGGGCGGCCAGGGCGACCGGGTAGGGCGCGCTCCAGGCGGTGGCAATCAAAAAGCTGGTGTAGTGATGGCTCGCCGGCGTCAGCGGTGTGGCTTCGAAGGTGGTGGTGTCGATGCCGAACTGCTGCATGAAGCCCGCGTGCAGGCTGCGCTCGGCGACGACGGCGCCCTTGGCGGCCTCGGCAAACTGCACCACACCGTCGGCATCGTCGGCCTTGGCGGCGGCAATCGCCAGGGCCCGTCCGAACGCCACCAGATAGTGCGCGTCCTGGATCATGTAGTGCTTGAACGCGTCCTCGGCGAGCTGGCCGCTGGCCAGTTCGCGGTTGAAAGGCATGTCGCGCGTCTTTTCATAGAGCGCGGCGTTGCGGGCCCAGGCGTCGGAGCTGAAAGCCATGAAATTCCTCTTGGACGTAATCGTGCGGCGCGCGCGGGGTGCGGGCCGTTGGCGGGCGTAAGGGTAACAAGCGGGGCGTTTACGCCGCGCGCTTGCGGTGATGACGGGCGTAGTCGAGAAGGGCGTCGCGCAGCACCACCGCCTGGTTGTGCTCGGTATTGCGCGCGCCGAAAAGCAGGGTCAGGGGACGGTCGCCCGCGGCGTCCAGCAGGGCCGCCATGCGCGATTGCTGTTCGGGCGTGGCCAGTTCGGCCAGGTACTTGGCGTGGAAGTCGTCCCAGCGTTCCTCGATGTGGCTGAACCATTTGCAGAGTTCGGCGCTGGGCGCGATGTCGCGGGCCCATTCGTCCAGGCCCAGGTCTGCGCGGCGCAGCCCGCGCGGCCACATGCGGTCCACCAGGGCAAGGTAGTGTCCTTGCGGACCCGTGCCTTCATAGACGCGCTGCACGATGACGCTGGACGATTTCATGCCGGCTCCTGCGACTGAGGGTGCAGCCAGTCTACTGCACCCCCTGCCACGCGGCGGGTCAGCGCGCGCCGGAAGCTTGATTTCGCGCACCGGCGGCGCGCAGCAGGGCGAAGCCAGCCAGCGCGGACGCCAGCGAGCCCGTCAGCACGCCGATCTTGGTGGCGTCGACGGCGGCGGGATCGGTGAAGGCCAGCGCGCCGATGAAAAGGCTCATCGTGAAGCCGATGCCGCATAGCAGCGCCACGCCGTATAGCTGGGTAAACGTGGCGTGCCGCGGCAGGCTGGCGATGCCCGACTTGATGGCGAGCCAGGCAAAGCCGAACACGCCCAGCTGTTTGCCCAGGAAAAGGCCAAGCGCCACGCCCATCGGCACGGGTTGGGCCAGGCTGGCCAGCCCCATCCCCGCAAAGGACACGCCCGCGTTGGCAAAGCCGAATACCGGCACGATCAGCAGCGCCACGGGCTTGTGCAGCGCATGCTCCAGCGCGTGCAGCGGCGAATGGACGTGGGCGCCGCCCTGGTGCTGCGGGCGCAAGGGAATGGTGAGCGCCAGCGCCACGCCCGCCAGCGTCGCGTGGACGCCCGACTTCAAGACGAAATACCAGAGCACCGCGCCCAGCAGCAGGTACGGGGCCAGCCGCAGGACGCCGGTGCGGTTCAGGCAGACCAGGCAGACCAGCAGCGCGCCCGCCATACCCAGCGCGAACAGGTTGAGCTCCGACGTGTAAAAGAGCGCGATGATGACGATCGCGCCCAGGTCGTCCAGGATGGCCAGCGCGGTCAGGAAGATCTTGAGCGACGTCGGCACCCGGCTGCCCAGCAGCGCCAGAATGCCCAGCGCGAAGGCGATATCCGTCGCGGCAGGGATGGCCCAGCCACGCAAGGTCTCGGGACTGCCCAGGTTGACCAGCACATAGATCAGCGCCGGCACCGCCATGCCGCCCACGGCCGCGATGCCCGGCAATACGATGCGGCCGGCGCCCCGCAACTGGCCGTCCAGCATCTCGCGCTTGATCTCCAGTCCCACCAGCAGGAAAAACACGGCCATCAGGCCGTCGTTGATCCAGTGGAGCACGGTTTCCTTCAGCACGATGGGTCCCGCCTGAAAGCCCACCTTGGCGCCGAGCAGATCGAAGTAGGTTTGCGCCGCGCCGCTGTTGGCTACCACCAGGGCGGCCAGCGCCGCCAGCATCAAGACGTAGCCGCCCAGGGCTTCCGATCGGAGGAACGCTTGCAGGAAGGAGGGAGCGCGGCCGGGAGGGGTGGGCTCGAGCCCGTCAGGAGTGTGATGCATGGACGACATTCTGGCTCGCGGGGGTAAACCTGAATGTTAACTGAACGACCTGAATATGCGCCGCTATTTCGGGGAACTGCCGCTAACATCAGGGGAAGTCGCGTTATCTGCGCTTTATGCGCCAAAAACAGCCCGTTGAGACGCTTGTCGCGCCGCCTTGTTCTGGATTACATTCACTTAATCTCTGTGTAACAACCCTATGCAGGCCGACACCGTCGGCCTTTTTTGAACCCACGATCCTGTCGTGGCTTCGCCAGGCCGCCTGGCGCCCTTCGCCGTCATGCCGCCACATCACTTTTCACTCCTGCACCCCTCGCCCGGCCACGCCGGCACTTCCAGCCGCCCACGCGAGGGCATCGCGCAAGCCGCGCCCGACCGCCAGCGCCGCCGCCCATGCTGAGTTCCGCCGATCTCTCCGAGATGCACGCTGGAACGTGCGGCCGCCTGCGCATTCTGCATACCGAAGCGGCCACGGCATTCGGCGGCCAGGAATTCTGTATTTATAAGGAGATGGTCGCCATGCGCGAGCGCGGCCATCACCTGGAAGCCGTTTGCCAGCCGCACGCGGAACTGACGCAGCGTTTGCGCGATGCCGGGTTCACCGTGCACACCGTCAACATGGACGGCCCCGTGAACTTCATGCGCAGCGTGGCGTTCGTGCGGCGCGTGGCGGCCCGTGGCCGGTTCGACGTGGTCAACACGCACAGCCGCTGCGACACGGTGCGCGCCGCGATGGGCGCGCGCCTGGCGCGCACGCCGCTCATCGTGCGTACCCGCCACCTGGCCAAGCCGATCAACTCGCTGTACGCCTACACCTGGCTGGCCCACCGCGTCATCGCCGTGAGCCGGCACGTGCACCGCCAACTGCTGGATGGGGGCGCGCCGCCCAAGTCCGTCGCCACCATCCATTCCCCGATCGTGCTGCCCGAAAGCGATGGCCAGTGCAGTGTCCGGCAAGAGCTCGGATTGCCTGACAATGCCCTCGTGGTGGGCTGCGTGGCCGTCATGCGCGCTGAAAAGGGCCACGCCGACCTGATCGACGCCTTCCACCAGATCCAGGCGACGTTTCCGCAAGCCCATCTGGTGCTTGCCGGAGACGGCATGCCGGTGTTCGAGCGCCTGAAGGCGCAGGTGGAATCGCTGGGGCTGGCGTCGCGCGTGCACTTTCTGGGCCGGCGTCATGATATCGGCAACGTATTGCAGGCGTTCGACGTGTTTGCCTTGCCGACCCACCGCGAAGCCTTTGGCACGGCATTTGTCGAAGCCGCCGCCATGGGGGTGCCCGTGATCGGCACCGACGTGGGCGGCGTGCCTGAAACCATGCAGGCCGGCGTGACCGGTCTGCTGGTGCCGCCGCGAGACCCGGCCGCGCTGGCCGCGGCGCTGGAAAGCCTGCTGGCCGATCCCGAACGCCGCCGCCGCATGGGCGAGGCGGGCCGTGAATTCATTCGCGGCCAGGGCCTGTTCAGCGTCGATCGCACGGCGCAGTTGGTCGAGTCGGTGTACGCGCGCTGGCTGGGTGAACGTCGCGGGCCGGCCCCCGCCACGCCTAGCGGCTCAATGTCCTGACAGGATCGATGTCCTGCCAGGCTCAATGACCGGCCAGGCTCAATGCCACAGCAGCGCGTTCATGGCTTCGACCAGACGGTCGCGGTAACGGGGTAGCAGCGCTCGCACCTGCTCCTGCCGGTCCTTCCAGGAATCCGGCTCGGCGCCTGGCGCAATGCGCGGCGCCGCCCAGATCGGGTCCGGAAAGTGCCGGTCGCCGCGCCAGCGCGGGATCACGTGCCAATGCAGATGCGGCACCATGTTGCCCAGCGACGCCAGGTTGATCTTGTCCGGCGTCAGGATCGCCTGCTGCGTTTCCTCGACGACATACACCGCCCGCATGAGCAGGTCGCGCCCGTGCGTCGACAGGCTGGTCATCTCGGCCAGGTGACCGTTCCAGATCACGCGCGTGAAGCCCGGATAGTCGGCGTCCTCAACCTCGATGATGCGCAGATGCGGTCCGCGCCATAGCAGCGTGCCGCCGTCTTCCTGGCACAGCGGGCAGTTGGGATCGCGCGCGCTCAAGTCATCACCTTGCGGTACTGGATGAAGCCGGACCGGTCGGCGATGCGGTCGTAGAGCTGCATGGCGGTCGCGTTGGTTTCGTGCGTCAGCCAATAGACGCGGGCGCAGTTGGCTGCGACGGCTTCGGCGTAGACGTGTTCAATCAGCTTGCGGCCCGCGCCCGTGCCGCGCGCGTCCTGGTCCACGTAAAGGTCCTGCAGGTAGCAGTAGTCGCCGGCGGTCCAGGTGGAGCGATGAAAGATCCAGTGCACCATGCCGACGGCGCGGCCGCTTTCATAGACCAGCGCCGCGTGCATGGGCTCGGCGGGATCCAGGAAGCGCGCCCAGGTGTTGCGCGTGACGGCGTCGTCGATGCTGACGCGGTAGAAATCCTGGTAGCCCTTCCACAGGGGCAACCAGGCGTCGAAGTCGGTGGCGACGATGGAACGGATTTCTGCGGTACTCATGGCGCAAGGCCTCCTGACGGTCTTCAGAGTTGGGTTTCCATGGCGTCGACGATATGCCGCAGCACCTGCAGGCGAGCGTAACGCTTGTCGTTGGCCGACACCAGATGCCACGGCGCGTGGGCCACGTCGGTGCGCATCATCATCTCGTTGGCCGCCGCCGCGTATTCTTTCCACTTGTCGCGGTTGCGCCAGTCGTCGGGCGTGATCTTGAAGTTCTTGAACGGCGATTTCTCGCGCTCGTGAAAGCGCTTGAGCTGTTCATCAGGCGTGACGGCCAGCCAGAACTTCAGCACCAGCGTGCCGCTGGCGGCAAGCTGTTCCTCGAAGTCGTTGATCTCGGCGTACGCGCGGCGCCAGCGGGCGGGCGGTGTCAGCTTTTCGACGCGCTCGACCAGCACGCGTCCGTACCACGAACGGTCGAAGATGCCGATGCGGCCATGGCTTGGAATGCAGCGCCAGAAACGCCACAGATAGGGCCGGGCCAACTCCTCGGTCGTGGGCGCGGATATGGGCGTGATGTCGACCTGCCGGATGTCCAGCGCGTGGGTGACGCGGCGGATGGCGCCGCCCTTGCCGGCGGCATCCTGCCCCTCGAACACCAGGATCAGGGAGCGATTCCTGAACTTGTCGGACCTGGCGGCGCGCGCCAGCCGGCCCTGCAGCAGGCCGAGTTCGGCCTCGTAGTCTTCCTTGTCCACCTTTGCGTCGTAGTCCAGCTTGCCCAGCCGGTCCACGATGCGCGTCGTGCTGGAATGCGCCACAAAAGCGGGCGGCAGGCGGGGCACGCCGCGCCGGCGCAGGGCGCCGAGCACCGCCTCGGCCGTGCGCGCGGCGCGCATGTTTTCGTCGGCGCTGGGAATCACCACCCACGGCGCATGGCCGCAGTCCGTGTGATTGAGGACGACGTGGGCGCCGGCCCGGATGCGGTCGTACCGCTTGTTGACCTTCATGTCGACCGGGCTGACCTGCCAGGCCGTATCGGGGTTGGCCAGCAGGCGCTGCGTACGCGTCTTCTGCGCCTTGGCGGACAGGTGGAACCACAGCTTGATGATCTGCACGCCTTCGGCGGCCAGCATGGTCTCAAAGCGCATGATGGCGGCCGAGTGCGCTTCGATCGCGTCCGCGTTGGGCTTCTTGCGCACGGCTTCGATCAAGAGCGGCGTGTACCAGGAGCCGAACACGATGCCCGTGCTGCCCTTGGGCGGCAGATCGCGCCAATAGCGCCACAACGGCGGCCGCTCGAGCTCGTCGCCTTCGCGCGGGCCATAGGCCAGCGTGCGGATGTGGCGCGGGTCCATCCATTCGTTCAGCAGATTGATCGTGGCGCCCTTGCCGGCGCCGTCGATGCCGGCCACGACGATAAGCAACGTCTTGTCGGCCTGCCGCAGCCGTTCGTACTGCGCATTGAGCAGCGCGACCCGCAGCCGCGCTTCGAGCGCTTTGAATTCGTCTTTGGACAGGGTGGGGTCGGCTTCGGCTTCGGCGAACATGGATGCGTCGGATCGGGTGGCTGCGATCGGGCGATCTTGCGGGATAAGGCCGTGCGGCGCAAGTACGCCGCGGCCGGGCGTCAGAGCGCGTTCACGGGAATCTTGAGATAACGCACGCCGTTGTCCTCGGGGGGCGGGAAATGGCCCGCGCGGATGTTCACCTGGATCGCGGGCAGGATCAGCGTGGGCATCGACAGCGTGGCATCGCGCCGCGTGCGCATGGCGACGAATTCGTCTTCGGTAATGCCGTCGCGCACGTGGATGTTGCCCCGGCGCTGGCCGGCCACGGTGGTTTCCCAGGCGGCCTCGCGGCCTGCTGGCGGATAGTCGTGGCACATGAACAGCCGCGTGTCGTCAGGCAGGCTCAGCAGTCGCTGGATCGACTGGTACAGCAGATGCGCGTTGCCACCCGGAAAATCGCAGCGCGCCGTGCCGACATCCGGCATGAACAGCGTGTCGCCCACAAATGCCGCATCGCCGATCAGATAGGCCATGTCGGCCGGTGTATGGCCCGGCACGTGGATGGCCGTGGCGGTCAGCGCCCCGATCTGGAAGGTCTCGCCGTCGGCGAACAGGTGGCCGAACTGCGAGCCGTCGAGCTGGAATTCCGGCTCCAGATTCAGGATGGTCTTGAAGACGCCCTGCACGGTGCGGATGCTCTGGCCGATGGCGATGACGCCGCCCAGCTGGCGCTGCAAGTAGGGCGCCGCCGACAGGTGATCGGCATGGGCGTGGGTTTCCAGCAGCCAGACCGTCCGCAGGCTGCGCTCGCGCACGTAGTTCACCACGCGGTCGGCGTTGGCCGTATTGCTGCGGCCGGATTTGGGATCGTAGTCCAGCACCGAATCGATGATGGCGCATGCGCCGCCGGGCGCCGGCTCGTGAACGACGTAGGTGATGGTGGCAGTGACGGGGTCGAAGAAGGCCTGGATATGCGGGTTCATGGGGGCTCGCGTGAAGGCCGCGTAGGCGGACCGATCAGGTCAATTTACGAAATCAAATAATATTTGCGCATAGTTTATTCATAAATATAATGACGCCGCCATCCCCACGTGTCCGACACCCAGCCATGAACGCTCCCCTTACCGACTGCGAAGTTGCCGTCCTGCGCGAGTCCGCCACGCAGGCCTGCGCACTGCTCAAGGCGCTAGCCAACGAAGACCGCTTGCTGCTCTTGTGCCAGCTGGTCCAGAATGAACGCAACGTCGGCGAGCTGGAGTCGCTGACTGGCATCCGCCAGCCCACGCTCTCGCAACAGCTTGGCGTGCTGCGCGACGAAGGTCTGGTCGCGACGCGGCGCGAGGGCAAATACGTCTATTACCAGATGGCCAGTTTCGAGGTCAGCCAGGTGATGAAAACGCTATCCAGTTTGTACTGCGGACGCGCCATGGCGTCACTCAAATGAATGTGGACTGGTCCGCCTTCACCCCGGGCGCCGGCACGGCGGGCGGCCTGCTGATCGGCGCCGGCGCGGTGCTGCTGATGCTGGGCGCGGGTCGCATCGCGGGCATCAGCGGCATCGTGGGCGGGTTGCTTGCGCCCGAGCGCGGCGGCGGCTGGCGCATCGCTTTCCTGCTGGGGCTGTGCGCCGCGCCCTGGTTGTTCCGCCTCTTTTCCGACCTGCCTTCCATCACGGTCGAGGCCAGCACGCCGCGCCTTATCGTCGCGGGTCTGCTGGTCGGCATCGGCACGCGCTACGCGTCCGGCTGCACCAGCGGACATGGCGTGTGCGGCCTGTCGCGCGGCTCGCGCCGGTCGCTGGCGGCGACGCTGATCTTCATGGCCGCGGGGTTCGCCACGGTCTACGTGCTGCGGCACATGGCGGGTGTCTGACAATGGCCGCGCTCTACGCCTTCGTCGCCGGGCTCATCTTCGGGCTGGGCTTGCTCATCTCGGGCTTGGCGGACCCGGCGCGCGTGCTGGGATTTCTGGATCTGGCCGGGTTGTGGAATCCCACCCTGGCATTCGTGATGGGCGGCGCCGTGCTGGCGACCAGCGTCGGCTATGCGCTGGTGCGGCGGCGGCGGGCGAGCCTGTCCGGCGAGCCCATGCGCTGGCCGCAAGCCAGCCGGCTCGATGCGCGGCTGGCTGCCGGCAGCCTGACATTCGGGGTGGGTTGGGGCCTGGCGGGTTTCTGCCCCGGTCCGGCGCTGGTCGCCGCGGCGGCCGGCATCGGTGACGCGGCCGTGTTCGCTGGGGCGATGATCGCCGGCATGGGCATACACGCCTTCATCACGCGGGCTTCGCGCCGTGAGGGCGGCGCCGCGAGCCCGCGCGGCTAGCTACGCTTAACCGCGCGCCTGATCGCCTATTCGTATGTCCGGATGTCGTCGATGACCTTGCCGTCGTTTGGCAGGCCACCCTCGGCCACCCATTCCACGTCGGCGCGCAGCTTGGTCACGTCGCGCGCCGAATCGGCAATGCGGCGGGCCAGCTCGTCGTTCTGCTCGCGCGATTCCACCTTCAGCACCATCCGGTCCGACCCGGTGCTGCCGCTGATGACGAGCCGCGCGCGCAGGATTTCCGGATGCCGCCGCGCCACGTCCGCCACCTGCGACGGATGCACGAACATGCCGCGCACCTTGGTGGTCTGGTCGGCGCGTCCCATCCATCCCTTGATGCGCGTGTTGGTGCGCCCGCATGGCGAAATGCCGGACATCACCGCCGACAGGTCGCCAGTGCCAAACCGCACGAGCGGGTAATCGGGATTCAGAGTGGTCACCACGACCTCGCCGACTTCGCCTGCCGGCACGGGCTCGCCGGTGCCCGGACGCACGATCTCGACAATGATGTCCTCGCCCACCACCAGCCCTTCGCGGGCGGGCGTCTCGAACGCGATCATGCCCAGGTCGGCGCTGCCGTAGGCCTGGTAGCCGTCGATGCCGCGCGCCGCCAGCCAGTCGCGCAGCGAAGGCGGGAAGGCCTCGCCGGAGACCAGCGCGCGCCGCAATGAATCGAGCTTGACGCCCAATTCATCGGACTTCTCCAGGATGATCTTCAGGAAGCTCGGCGTACCCGTGTAGCCGCTGGGCGCCAAGTCCTGGATCGCGCGCACCTGCTGCTCGGTCTGCCCGGTGCCGCCGGGGAACACGGTGCAGCCCACGGCGTGGGCGGCGGTTTCCATCATCGAGCCGGCCGGCGTGAAGTGGTACGAAAAGCAGTTGTAGGCCAGCTCGCCGGCGCGAAAGCCCGCCGCGTACAGGGCGCGCGCGAAGCGCCAGTAATCCGACCGCGCGCTCTCCGGTTCGTAGATCGGGCCGGGCGAGGCGAACACGCGCATCGCTTCGCCCCAGCCGATTGCGGAGAAGCCGCCGAAGGCTTTTTCGGGACCGGCGGGCCGGGCGCCGTCGTCGCGGCTGTGTTGCTGGCGTTCCAGCAGTTCGTGTTTGCGCAGTACCGGCAACCGGGCCAGCGCCTCGCGCGAGGTGATCGTGGCGGGGTCCACGCCGCGCAGTTGCTCGGCGATGGCCGGCGCGCGCGCGATCGCCCGCGCAATCGTCCCGGGCAGGGCGGCCATCAGTTCGCGCTCGCGTTGCTCGGGCGCTCGGGTTTCGCGGTCATCGAAAAACTCGGACATGGAATCGCACCTTCTCGTGTGCCGGTTTGCGGCGCCGTTGCCGGCGCCATGCGGCAAGCGCTGGCTTGCCCGCGTCGGGAATCAGGCCAGCCAGCGTTTGCGGCGGCGGTAGAACTTGTTGTCTCGGAAACTCTTGCGTTCGCCGCTGGAAATGCCCAGGTAGAACTCCTTCACGTCCTCGTTCTGCGCCAGGTCGGCGGCCGCGCCGTCCATCATCACGCGCCCGTTTTCCAGGATGTAGCCGTAATCGGCGTAGCGCAGCGCGATGTTGGTGTTCTGCTCAGCCAGCAGGAAGCTCACGCGCTCGCGCTGGTTCAGGTCGCGCACGATCTCGAAGATCTCTTCCACGATCTGCGGCGCCAGGCCCATCGACGGTTCGTCCAGCAGGATCATGTTGGGGTTGGCCATGAGTGCGCGGCCGATCGCGGTCATCTGCTGCTCGCCGCCCGAGGTGTAGCCGGACTGGCTGGTGCGGCGCTGCTTCAGGCGCGGAAAATACTGGTAGACCCGCTCCAGCGCGGCGCTGGTGTCGCCCCGGCTCATGCTGCGCGTATAGGCGCCCGTCAGCAGGTTTTCCTCGATGGTGAGGTGGGCAAAGCAATGCCGGCCTTCCATCACCTGCACGACGCCGCGCTTGACCAGTTCGGCCGGCGTCAGGCGTTCGATGCGTTGGCCGCGGAACTGGATGTTGCCCTTGGTGACGTCGCCGCGCTCGCCCTTGAGCAGGTTCGAGATGGCGCGAAGCGTCGTGGTCTTGCCCGCGCCGTTCGCGCCCAGCAGCGCCACGATTTTGCCTTCCTGCACCTGCAGGGACACGCCCTTGAGGACCAGGATCACGTGGTTGTAGATCACCTCGATGCCGTTCACATCGAGCAGCACCTGGGGGGCGTCGGCGGCGGCAATATTGGCGTCGTTCATAAACCTTCCTGCAGCGTGGCGGCGGCCGGCCGGAAAGCCGGCCGCCGGTTCATATCAACCTGCGTTGCGCACCCGCGGCAAACACGCCGCGGGCGCTCCAGGAGCATTACTCACATTTGCGGGGCGTAATGTTCTTTTCCTTGGCGTACTTGGCCGCCGATTCCTTGACCATCGGGTCGAGGATCGCCTTGTCGGCCTGATACCAGTCGGAAACGACCTTGAACTTGGAACCGTCCCACTGCACGATGCGGGCCCAGTCGTCGCCCTTGTGATTCGCGCACGAGGTCTTGACCGGACGCATGATCTGGCCAAAGCCCAGCTTGTCGAGCTTTTCCTGAGTCAGGTCCAGATTCTCGAAGCCCCAGCGCACCTGCTCGGGCGTCAGCGCCTTGCCCTTGCCGTACTTCTCCTGCGCGGCGCGGATCGCTTCCACCTGCAGCATCGAGATCATCATGCCGCGCGTGTGAGCGATGGTGCCCAGCGTGGTCTTGCCGGTCTTGTCCGCGCCCTGGCCCTTGTCGTAGACGTACTTCTTCAGATCGTCGTAGACCTTGTCGCTGTCGGCGCCGCTGTTGTGGATGGTGATGGCGTTGTAGCCCTTGGCGACATCGCCCAGGTCCTTGACGTCGCCTTCGGAGCCGGCCCACCAGATCGCGTACATCTTGTCGCGCGGATAGCCGCTGGCCTGTGCTTCGCGGATGGCGGTGGGCGTCATGATGCCCGCACTCCACAGCAGCACGTAGTTCGGACGCGCCTGGCGGATCTGCAGCCAGGTGGACTTCTGCTCCACGCCAGGGGCGGTCACGGGGTAGAGCAGCAGTTCGAAGCCTTCCTTGGCCGCGCGCTTTTGCAGTAGCTGAATCGGCTCCTTGCCGTACGGCGAGTCGTGATACACCAGGGCGATCTTCTTGCCCTTGAGCTTGTCCATGCCGCCTTCTTTCTTGGCGATGTCCTGGATCATTACGTCGGCGGCGGTCCAGTACGTGCCCAAGAGCGGGAAGTTCCACTCGAACACGCTGCCATCCACCGACTGCGACAGGCCGTAGCCCATGGTTTCCACAGGCACCTTGTCGATGATCGCCTTGTCGCTGACCGCAAACGTGATGCCGGTGGACTGGGTATCGAAGCCCGATGCGCCGGTGCCCTTGCCCTTCAGGCGCTCGTAGCATTCCACGCCGCGGTCCGTGGCGTAGGCGGTCTCGCACTCTTCATACGTGATCTTGACGCCATTCACGCCGCCATCGCGCTCGTTGACGAGCTTCAGGTAATCCAGCTTGCCGTCGGCCCAGGGAATGCCCAGCGGCGCGAACGATCCCGTGCGATACACCAGCAACGGAACGAACTGCTCTTCGGCCGCCATTGCCGGCGTGGCCACGGCGCCTGCGGCGCCGGCTGCGGCCATCAAGGCTGCCGCCAACTTCAGGTTAAGACGCTTCATCTCCATTTACCTCCTGCGTGGTGTTTGGGTCGGTCAACCCTGTGACACCGGGATTGGCCCGGTCTTGAGCCGGGTATTCGGGGCGGGGGTCCAGCGCGGTTGTGCTGCGATGGACCCACGGAAATCAAAACGAAACACGATCAGTGCGGGAACGGCCAGATCCTGAGCTTCTCCTTGCCGATGCTCCACAGCCGCGCCAGGCCGTGCGGCTCGGCGATCAGGAAGAACACGATCAGCGCGCCGAACACCATGTGCTCGATATGGGCCGCGGTGTCCACCGACAGCGGCAGGCCCAGCATGTGCGGGATGTTGGACAGCGCTACCGGCACCAGCACGATGAACGCCGCGCCGAAGAAGCTGCCGATGATCGAACCCAACCCGCCGATGATGACCATGAACAGCAGCTGGAACGAGCGGCCCAGGTCAAATGCCAGCGGCTCCCACGAACCCAGGTGGATGTAGCCCCACAAGGCGCCCGCCACGCCGACGATGAACGAACTGACCGCGAACGCCGTCAGCTTGGCGTACATGGGCCGGATGCCGATGACCGATGCCGCCACGTCCATGTCGCGGATCGCCATCCACTGGCGTCCGATGGCGCCTCGCACCAGATTCTTGGCCAGCAGGCTGAAGACGACGACCAGGATCAGCACGAACAGGTACTTCTCCATGGCGCTTTGCACCGGCAGCCCGAAGGCCGTGAGCGGCGGCACCGACACGCTTCCCGAGGGCGAATAGTTGGTGAAGAAGGGGATGCGCAGGAACGCCCAGTCCACGAAAAACTGCGCCGCCAGTGTCGCCACCGCCAGATACAGCCCGCGGATGCGCAAACTGGGGATGCCGAAGATCACGCCGACGATGGTGGCAAAGCAGCCGCCCAAGAGGATCTGCACCACGAGCGGCATGCCGGGAAAGCGCACGCCGAAGTTCCAGGCGGCATACGCGCCCACCGCCATGAAGGCGCCCGTGCCCAGCGAGATCTGTCCGCAGTAGCCGACCAGGATGTTCAGGCCCACGGCGGCCAGCGCCAGGATCAGGAACGGAATCAGGATGGCGCGCAGCAGGTAGTCGCTGGCCATCGCCGGAACGACGATGAACGCCACCGCCATCAGCAGCCAGATGAAGACGCGGTCCTGGCGGATCGGGAAGATCTGCTGGTCAGCGCGATAGCTGGTCTTGAATTGGCCGTTTTCGCGATAGAACATTTTTTATCCTTGGTGAGCCGCGGGCTTAGACGCGGTCGATGATCTTCTCGCCGAACAGCCCTTGCGGACGGAACAGCAGGAACACCAGCGCCAGCACGTAGGCGAACCAGATTTCGATGCCGCCTCCCACAAGCGACCCCAGATAGACCTCGGACAGCTTTTCCCCCACGCCGATGATTAGGCCGCCCAGGATGGCGCCCGGCACGGACGTCAGGCCGCCCAGGATCACCACCGGCAGCGCGCGCAGCGCGGCGGTGGACAGCGTGAATTGCACGCCGAACTTCGATCCCCAGATGATCCCCGCCACCAGCGCCACCAGCCCGGCCACGCTCCACACGATCACCCAGATGCGGTTCAGCGGAATGCCGATCGACTGCGCGGCCTGGTGGTCGTCGGCCACGGCCCGCAGCGCGCGGCCGGTCGAGGTGTATTGGAAGAACAGCGCCAGCGTCGCCACCAGCAGCGCGGCGATGACCGCGGCTGTCAGGTCTTCGAGGTTGATGAGCAGCCCTCCCTCGAACACCGATTCCAGAATCATCAGCGGATCCTTGGGCATGCCGACGTTGATGGAGTACACCGAGCTGCCGAACGTGATCTGGCCCAATCCATCCAGGAAATAGCTGATGCCCAGCGTCGCCATCAACAGCGTCGTGGCCTCCTGGTTGACCAGGTGGCGCAGCACGAAGCGCTCGATCGCCACTGCCAGCAGGAACATCACGATCGCGCTGACGATGAACGCCAGCACGTTGGCCAGGATCATGTTGTCAAAGCCCAGCCAGCGCGGCAGCCATTCCGAGAAGCGCGCCATCGACAGCGCCGCCACCAGCACCATCGCGCCCTGCGCGAAGTTGAAGACGCCGGACGCCTTGAAGATCAGCACGAAGCCCAGGCCGATCAGCGCGTACAGCATGCCGCTCATCAGGCCGCCGAATAAGGTCTCTAGAAAAAATCCCATGTCTTTCCGCCTTGGTTGTCCGGCTTAGTGCGACACGCCGAGATAGGCGCGGATCACATCCTCGTTCGCCCGAACTTCGTCGGGTTTGCCGTCGCCGATCTTCTTGCCGTAGTCCAGCACGACCACGCGATCCGAGATGTCCATGACCACGCCCATGTCGTGCTCGATCAGCACGATGGTCGTGCCGAACTCGTCGTTCACATCCAGAATGAAGCGGCTCATGTCCTGCTTCTCCTCGATGTTCATGCCGGCCATCGGCTCGTCCAGCAGCAACAGGCGCGGCTCCATCGCCAGCGCGCGGCCCAGGTCGACGCGCTTTTGCAGGCCGTAGGGCAGGCGCCCCACCGGCGTCTTGCGATAGGCCTGAATTTCAAGGAAGTCGATGATGTTCTCGACGAACTCGCGGTGCTGCATCTCTTCGCGCTCGGCCGGCCCCAGGCGGAACGCCTGCGCCAGCAGACCGCTCTTCATGCGCAGATTGCGGCCGGTCATGATGTTGTCCAGCACGCTCATGCCCTTGAACAGCGCCAGGTTCTGGAACGTGCGCGCGATGCCCATTTCGGCGGCGCGGCGCGGGTTCATTCGCGAAAACCGCTCGCCGCGGAACGCGATGCCGCCTTGCTGCGGCGTGTACACGCCGTTGATGACGTTGAGCATCGAGCTCTTGCCCGCGCCGTTGGGTCCGATGATGGCGCGGATCTCGTGCTCGCGCACGTTGAAGGAAATGTCGGTCAGCGCCTTCACGCCGCCGAAAGACAGGGAGATGTTCTGCATGTCCAGCATGACATCGCCGATACGCTGGTCGCGGTCGTTATGGCTCATGTTCTTTACGCGGCTCGGGCGGTGATGGCGGGAAACGTCTTGACCGGATGGATCCGCAGATCCGCCGAAATCTTGCCGGTGCGTCCGTCTTCGAATTTCACTTCGGTCTCGATGAACTGCGATTGCTTGCCGCCAAAGAGCGCGTCGATCAGCACGCCATATTTCTGCGCGATGAAGGCGCGGCGCACCTTGCGCGTGCGGGTCAGCTCGTCGTCGTCCGGGTCCAGCTCCTTGTGCAGGATCAGGAAGCGGCTCACCTGCGACGCGGCCAGCTTGGGATCGGTCGCGAGATCCGCGTTGACCTGCTCCACGCACTCGGCGATCAGCTGGTAGACCTCGTCCTTGCCGGCCAGGTCGGTGTAGCCGGCATAGGGCAGGCCGCGGCGTTCGGCCCAGTTGCCCACGGCTTCCAGGTCGATGTTGATGAACGCGCACACGTCCTCGCGGTTCGCGCCAAACGCCACTGCTTCCTTGATGTGCTGGAAGAATTTGAGCTTGTTCTCGATGTACTTCGGCGCAAACAGGCTGCCATTGGCCAGCTTGCCCACGTCCTTGGCGCGATCGATGATCTTGAGCTGCCCGTCCGTATCCAGGTAGCCGGCGTCGCCCGTGTGGAACCATCCGTCGGCGCTGCGCGCCTCGGCCGTGGCGTCCGGATTGCGGTAGTACTCCTTGAAGAGCCCCGGGCTCTTGACCAGGATCTCGCCGTTGTCGGCCACGCGAATCTCCACGCCCGGCACCGGCGGCCCCACCGTGTCGTCGCGCACCTGGCCGTCGGGCTGCACGCAGACGAACACCGAGGTCTCGGTGGAGCCATACAACTGCTTCAGGTTGATGCCGATGGAGCGGTAGAACACAAAGAGGTCCGGCCCGATGGCCTCGCCCGCCGTATAGGCCACGCGCACGCGGCTCATGCCCAGCGCGTTGCGCAGCGGACCGTAGATCAGCACGTTGCCCACCGCGTAACGCATGCGGTCCCAGGCATTCACGGATTCGCCATCCAGAATCTTCGTGCCGACGCGGCGCGCCAGCTTCATGCAGGCCGCGAACAGCTTGCGCTTGAGATAGCCCGCGTCTTCCATGCGGATCATCACATGCGTCAGCAGGCCTTCCAGCACGCGCGGCGGTGCAAAGTAATAGGTGGGGCCGATATCGCGCATGTCGATCGACACGGTGTCGGGCGACTCGGGATGATTCACCGTGAAGCCCGTGACCAGCAGCTGCGTGTACGAAAACATGTTCTGGCCAATCCAGGCGGGCGGCAGATAGGCCAGCACGTCTTCCTGATCGGTCAGCTTTTCCATCTCGGACACGGCGCGCGCGCGGTCGATGAGCGCATGGTGCGTCAGCACCACGCCCTTCGGCTTGCCCGTCGTGCCGGACGTATAGAACATGGCCGCGGCGTCGTGCGGCTGCACGGCAGCCACGGCGCGCGCGTAGAAGTCGGGATGCTTCGCGGCGTACTCGCTGCCCCGCGCTTCCAGTTGCTCGTAAGACAGCAGCATGGGATCGGCGTAATGCCGCAGGCCGCGCGGATCATCGAACACGACATGCTTGAGCGCAGGGCACTGTTCGCGCACCTCGATCATCTTGTCGACCTGCTCCTGATCCTCGACGATCGCAACGCTGATCTCCGCATCCTGCAGCACGTAAACCATTTCCTGCGCGACCGCATCCTGATAGAGCGGAACAGGAATGGCGCCGAGCGATTGCGCGGCCATCATGGCCATGTAGAGACGCGGGCGGTTTTCACCGATGACGGCGACGTGCATGCCGGGCAGAATGCCGAGCGATGCAAGACCCTGCGCGACGTGACGGACATGCTCCGCCACTTCGGACCAGGTCAGGGTTTGCCAGATCCCCAGGTCTTTCTCTCGTATCGCGGGCCGCGACCCACGAACGTTGGCATGCGCGAGCAGCAGCGCCGGAAAGGTGTCCGGCGCCGCCGGCACCTGTGCAGATGCGGGCGATGAATGTGCCACGTTGTCTCCTCCGGTTTGGGCGCATCGCGCGCAGTGCCTGCAATGAAGCGGCGGATGCGGCGGCGTGCTTGACCAGTTGGTTTTAGATTTACGGCAGGAGTTAAGGTATAAGGTTGGGTTGCTACCAACTGTCACCATCGCGACATTCAAGGACCTTTTAGGGTATTCCCGATGCAGCTATCCGACTCCCTGCAACTCGCCGCCGCCTGGTTCCGCGTGCTCAACGCGGAACAGCAAGCACGCGTGGAGCGGGACCTTTCCGTGCAGCAGGTCGTTGCTGGATCGATCATAGAGCGCAAAGGCGAACTCGCCCAGGCATGGATCGGCGTGTTGGCGGGATTGGTCAAGGTATCGGTGGGCAATTCGGAAGGCAAGGTGGCATCGCTGACAGGTGTGCCCGCCGGCGGCTGGATCGGCGAGGGCTCGCTGCTGAAACGCGAGGTCCGCAAGTACGATATCGTGGCGCTGCGCGATTCAGTGGTGGCGCGTCTGCCGGGTGCGACGTTCGACTGGTTGCTGGATACCAGTATTCCGTTCAACCGATATTTGCTGCATCAATTGAACGAACGCGTGGCGCAGTTCATCGGCAAGGCGGAGTACGACCGTCTGCTGGATCCGGATGCGCGAGTGGCCCGCTGTCTGGCCGAGCTGTTCAATCCTTTGCTGTATCCGGGCATGGGGATGCGACTGACGATTACGCAGGAAGAAGTCGGCTATCTGGCGAGGGTCTCGCGCCAGCGTGCGAACCAGGCGCTGCGCAAGCTGGAGGAGGCGGGGTTGCTGAATGTGGAATACGGGGCGGTACGGGTGTTGGACCTGGACGGGCTGAAGCAATACGGGTCGGACCGCGGCGCGGTGGAAGCAGAGCAGGCGGCGTAAGCGTTACGGGGATCGAAAAAAATGTGTTGACGATAAATCGCGCGCTATTTAATATTGCGCAATGAAATCCAGAAACAAGACCAAAGCCGCTTTCAACCCGCTGCTGCTGGACAGCCAGCTGTGCTTCGCCTTGTACTCGACCTCGCTGGCGATGAACAAGGTGTACCGCAAGCTGCTGAGCGGGCTGGACCTGACCTACCCGCAATACCTGGTGATGCTGGTGCTGTGGGAAGGCGACGAAGTTACGGTGACGGATATCGGCAGCCGCCTGTTTCTGGATTCGGCCACGCTGACGCCGCTGCTCAAGCGCCTGGAGGCCGCGGGCCTGGTAACGCGCAAGCGCGCCGTGGCGGACGAACGCCAGGTGATCGTGGGCCTGACGAAGCAGGGCCGCGATCTGCGCGAAAAGGCCGAAGCGGTGCCGCATGCAGTTGGCGCGGCAGCGCAGTGTTCGCTGGACGAAGCGCAGGGCATGACGAAGATGCTGCACGCGTTGCGGGAGAAGCTGGCCGAAAGTCTTTGAGGTTGTGGGTGATGACTGTCATCATCCGGTTTTATAAGTAGCGCACGATTTTGTTGTTCACTATTTAAAGTTTCAGGCAAGTCGCAAGTTCATCGTTGACCGCCAACACGGGAAGGGTCCCGCAAGGCAAGCAGTTCAAACTCTCATTCAAAGGAACCACACCATGTCGATCGAAAAAGTCCTCTACCGCGCCAACGCCACCGCCACCGGAGGCCGCGAAGGCCGTGGCGTCAGCGACGACGGCAACCTCGACGTCAAGCTGACCACCCCGCGCGAACTGGGCGGCGCTGGCGCCGCTGGCACGAACCCGGAACAACTGTTCGCCGTCGGCTACTCGGCCTGCTTCCTGGGCGCGATGAAATTCGTCGCCAACCGCGACAAGATCGCAATCCCGGCGGACGTGTCCGTGAACGGCATCGTTGGTATCGGCGCAATCCCGACGGGGTTCGGCATCGAAGCGGAACTGAAGATCTCGCTGCCGGGCCTGGACCGCGCAGAAGCCGAAAAGCTGGTCGCGGCCGCACACATCGTGTGCCCGTACTCGAACGCCACGCGCGGCAACATTGACGTGACGCTGACGATCGTTTGAGGTTGACGTCGCATTGAGAGTAGTGTGACGTTGACGATTTGTTTGAGATCGACGTCGCATTGAGATCAATGTGAGGTGAGAGTGGGCCTTGCAGGTGAAGACTGATTTGGTCGGTTGCCTGTGTGGCCCATTTTTTTTGATGCTGCGTCAGGTTCTTTATGGCTCGTTGATTTTCTTGGCGCCAGATTCTTCGTTGGTCGTCTATCTTCGTGCCGCGAAAGTCTTCGTAGGTCGCCCGACGCCGCGGTCACCGTGGGCACGATCGCCCACGATTGCGGTCCGGAGCCTTCGCTCCGGACTCCCCCTTCGTCATCTTCGTCCAGGCCTTCGGCCTTCCCTTCAGATTCCCTCGGGCGCATCGACGGCGCTCGCACCCACGGTGACCGCGACGCCGTGCTGCTAGGGTCTTTGGTTTGCGCGCTGCAAGACCTGTGATCAGGGCAGGAGATCTGCGGGGCCGCCGAATTGCTGCCGCCCGGGCGGCGGCAATCGGCATCGGAGCCGTGGTTCGTCGTTGTTGGGTGCGCTTCGCGCTGTTGGGAATCGGTTTGCGAATGGCGTTCATCAGTCGGGGGAGAGCGATGATGGGCGGCGCGGCGACGAGCAGCCACAACTTCCCGACCCATACGCGCCGCCCATCGGGCACTGGAGTTGAAGTGACGATTACTGCCGTCTTCGCCTGAACCTGCCAAGAGCATCTGCCGCTGCCGGTGTCTGACACCCTTGGGAGATGCACTGGGTATGAAACGAATCTCACCAGGGTGTCAGACACCTAGAGATAAAGCAGCCACACGCGCAGCGTCATCGCTCCGACGCAAGACGCCGCGTAAGCCCCCAAAGGCCGCCCGCGCGGCCGGCCGGGGGCGGGCCCCGCAAGATTTTTCTCTCTCTCCCCACCGTGGGCAAGAACCTAAAGAACCCAATTCGCCCCGCCGCCCGTAAAGCTGAAACCAAAAAAGCTCGTCGCAGCGGGGGCCGGGGTGCGCGGGGCGTGTAGATGCGCCCGAGGGAAACCGTAGGGAGCCGAAGGCGGACGAGGTTGACGAAGGGGAAGTCCGGAGCGAAGGCTCCGGACCGCAATTGTAGCCCCGCGCACCCCGGCCCCCGCTGCGGCGGGCGTCTTAAGAACTCAACGCCAAACCCACAACCCCGGCCACCAAAAACCGCCACCCGACTTACTGCTACACCCTTCAATGCCCCCCACCCAAATAAGCCGCCACCACAGCCGGATCATGCTTCAACTTCTCCGCACTCCCATGCACAGAAATCCGCCCGTTCTCCAGCACATACCCATAATCCGCCACATTCAACGCCGCCGCCGCAAACTGCTCCACCAGCAACATCGTCACCCCTTCCTCCTTGAGCCGCGCAATGATCCGGAACACCTCTTCCACCAGAATCGGCGCCAGTCCCATCGACGGCTCGTCCAGCAGCACCAGTTCCGGATTCAGCATCACCGCACGCGCCATCGCCAGCATTTGCTGTTCACCGCCCGAAAGCGTCCCAGCCAGCTGATCGCGCCGTTCCTTCAAGCGCGGGAACAGATCCATCGCCCGCCCCAAATCCGCCTGCACATCACCCTTCGGCCGGCTCCCCGTCAGACGCGGAAAAGCGCCCAGCAGCAAGTTGTCAGTCACCGACAGCGTCGGAAACACCCGACGCCCTTCCGGCGAATGCGCCAACCCCAGCCGCGCGATGCGATGCGACTCCATCCCATCGATCCGCTTGCTCCCCAGCGTGATCTCTCCCGCCGTCGGCCGGATCATCCCCGACAACGCCCGCATCGTCGTTGTCTTGCCAGCCCCGTTCGAGCCGATCAGCGTCACCACCTTGGCTTTGGGCACCTCCATGCTGATGCCGTGAAGCACCTTCACCTTCCCGTAGCCTGCTTCCAGATTCTTGATCGATAGCATCTTCTTGTCCCCTTGGCGTCAGGCGGGCGCGCCGCCCAGATACGCCTCGATCACCTTGGCGTTGCTTTGCACTTCATTAGGCAGGCCCTCGGCAATCTTCTGGCCGAAATCCAGCACCGATACGGTGTCGCAGACCCCCATCACCACGTCCATGTGGTGCTCGATGAGGATCAGCGTGATGCCGTGGTCGCGCACCTTGCGGATGATCGCCAGCAGCTCCACGATGTCAGGCGCCGTCAGGCCCGCGGCCGGTTCGTCAAGCAGTAGCAGTTGCGGATCCAGCGCCAGCGCGCGGGCGATCTCCAGCAGGCGCTGCTTGCCGTAGGGCAGGTTGCGCGCCTCTTCGCTGGCTAGCGATTCCAGGCCAACGAACTCCAGCAGCGCCATGGCCCGCGCCCGTGCGCCCTGTTCTTCGGTCTTCCACTTGGGCGTGCGCAGCGCAATGCCCGCCAGACCCGTCGTGAAGGTGTGATGCAGACCCACCAGCACGTTCTCCAGAGCGGTCATTTCGCCAAAGAGCTGCACGTTCTGGAACGTGCGGGCGATGCCGGCTTCGGCGATGTCGGCCGGCGGCAGGCCCACGAGCGACTTGCCGCCGAACTCCACGGCGCCGGCCGTCGGCACATAGATGCCGGTCAGCACGTTCATCATCGTGCTCTTGCCCGACCCGTTGGGTCCGATCAGGCCGTGGATGGTGCCGCGCTTGACGGTCAGGTCCACCTCATTCAGCGCCTTCAGCCCGCCGAACTGCATCAGCACGTTCTTGGCCGCGAGCAAGGTTTCGCCCTTGCCCGCCACCGCGTCCGGCACGGCGTCCTGTTCCTTAACCAGGTCCTTCTTCACCGCCAGCGCCGCACGGCGCGTCGAGAAGAACAGGTTGCGTACGAAGCCCACGATGCCGTCAGGCAGGTAATACACGACGAACAGGATCATCGCGCCGAAGATGGTCAGGCGCCAGTCGGTGACGGCTTCCAGCCAGTACGAGAAGATGGCCAGCACAATCGTGCCGATCACCGGCACCGCGACCTTGCGCGGCTCGGTGCGGCCCTTGGAGATGGCCACGGCGCTACCCACCGTCACCAGGATCGCCACGGCGAGCGCGATCAGGCGGAACGTGCCGATGTCGTCCAGCATCTTGGGCAGCAGCACGATGATCGAGGCGCCCAGCAGCGCGCCGGTGCGGCTCTTGCGTCCGCCCATGATGATCGCCAGCAGGAACAGGATCGTCAGTTCGAAGTTGTACGTGTTTGGCGAAATGTACTGCTCCGAATACGAATACAGCGCGCCCGCCAGGCCGGCAAAGCCGGCGCTGATGACGAAGGCGATCACCTTGTGCCGGTACACCGACACGCCCATGCAGTCGGACGCGATCGGGCTGTCGCGCAAGGCTTCGAAAGACCGGCCCAGGTGCGACTTCAGGATCCGGTGCACCACGATCAGCGAGATCACCAGCAGCGCGGCGACCAGCCAGAAGTATTCGGCCTTGGTCAGCACGTGGCCGGCGATGGACGGCTTGGCGATCTTGATGCCCAGCGGACCTTCGGTCAGGAACGTCATCTCGTTGATCAGGATCTGGATGATCGTGCCGAACGCCAGCGTCACCATCGCCAGATAGGGGCCGGTGACGCGCAGCGCCGGCAGCGCCAGCACCGCGCCAAAGGCGGCGGCGATGACGATGGCGGCGGGCAGCGTCAGCCAGATGGGAATCTGCAGGTGAAAGACCAGCACGCCGGCCACGTACGAGCCGATGCCGAACAGGCCGGCGTGGCCCAGCGACACCTGGCCGGTGTAGCCCACCACGATATCGAGCCCGAACAGCAGGATCGAATAGATCATGATGGTTTCAATCAAGTGCAGGTAATACGTGTTGGTCACGCCCAGCGGCACGGCGGCCAGGCACGCCACGGCCACGATGGAAAGGAGCAGGTGCAGGGGTTTCATCGCTTACACCTTCTTGATCGCGGTCTTGCCGAACAGGCCGGCGGGCTTGAAGGTCAGAACGAGCAGCAGCAATACCAATCCCGGCACGTCTTTGTATCCCGTTGATAGATAGAAACCGGTGGTCGTTTCGGCGATCCCCAGGATCAGCCCGCCCACCACGACGCCCATCCCGCTGGACAGGCCGCCAATGATCGCGACGGCAAACGCCTTCAGGCCAAGCACCGCGCCCATCGTGGCGCCGGTCAGCGTCAGCGGCGCGACCAGCACGCCGGCGAACGCCGCGGTCAGCGACGACAGCGCGTACGAGAACGTGATGACCATGCCGGTGTTGATGCCCATCAGGCCGGCCGCGTCGCGGTCGTTGGATGTGGCGACGAAGGCTTTGCCGTAAATGGATTTGCGGTTGAAGATTTCGACCAAAATCATCATGCCCAGCGCGCCGAACACCACCAGCAGTTCCATCGGCAACACGTTCGCGCCCAGCACCTGGATGGGCGCCTCGGGCAGCGGCGAGGGAAAGCGCAGGTCGTCGCGGCCCCAGATGTTCTCGGCCACGTTCTTGAAGATGATGCCCAGCGCAATGGTGGCCATGATCCAGCCGAATTCCGATCGCGTCTTGATGGCGGGCCGCACGCCCACGCGCTCGACCAGCGCGCCCTGCGCAAAGCCGAAGATGCAGACGATGGGAATCATGACCCAGTAGTTCACGCCGAGGCCGACGAGCGTGAGGCCGACGAGCGCACCCAGCATCAGGGCTTCGCCCTGGCCGAAGTTCAAGGTGCCCGATGTGGCAAAGGTGAGCTGGTAGCCGAACGCAATGACCGCATAGATCATGCCTAGCGCGATACCGCTATAGATGAGCTGTAGAAGAATCATGGTGTGTGTCTTGAGGCGCTGTGTTCCGTCCCAACCCCCTTGGGCAGAACGCTGTTTTCAGGCGGCTGCATGCCCCGCGCCCGAAGCTTCGGGCGCGGGCGGCGGCGGCCGGGCAGCCGCCGCCTTCCTGCTTGTCGGGATTTAGTTGGCCTTGATGACTCGGCCGCCCTTGACCTCGCCGATGACCACTTCCTTCGCGGTGATCGCGTCGTGGTTGTCGTGCGAGAAGGGCTTGTTGTAGGTCATCACCACGCCCTCGACCGGGGTCTGCAGGTTTTCCAGCGCTTCGCGCACCTTGGGACCGTCGGTGGAGTTCGCCTGCTTGATGGCCGCGGCCAGCAGGAAGATCGAGTCATAGCCCTGCGCCGCCGACACCGGCGAGTCGATGCGGTTGTTCTTGGGCTTGAACTTGGCCAGATAGGCGTCGATGAACGCCTTGCGCTTGGGCGTGTCCGGATCCTGGATGAAGGTCTGCGGCATGCGCGCGCCTTCGCCGTTGGCGCCGGAGTTGTCGATGTAGTTCGCCATGGACAGCGTCCAGCTGCCGATGATCGGCACCTTCCAGCCCAGCTTGGTCATGCCGTTGGCAACCTGGGCGAGCTCGGGACCGATGCCGTAGGTCAGCACGGCCTCGGCGCCCGCGGCTTTGGCCTTGAGCAGCTGGGCCGTCATGTCGACGTCCTTGATGTTGAACTTTTCGACGGCCACCGGCTTGATGCCCTTGGCGTCCAGGGCCTTTTCCAGATCCTCGCGGCCGAGCTGGCCGTAGTTGGTGGAGTCGGCCAGGATCGCGACTTTCTTGAAGCCGCGGCGCGTGATCGCTTCTTCCACGATCATCGGGGCCTGGATGCTGTCGTGGGCCGCATTGCGGAACACGTAGTTGTCGGGGTATTCCGGCGCCTTGAACTGATGCGTGATCACGCTGCCGGTGGCCACGTTGTTGAACACCGGGATCTTGGCATCCTGGTAGAACCGTTGCGAGGCCAATGCGACGCCGGTATTGATGTAGCCGACGGTGGCGGTTACCTGTTCCTTGTTGATCAGTTCCTGCGCGATCTGCACGCCGCGCTCGTTCTTGGCTTCGTCATCGCGTTCGACGGCGACGAGCTGGCGGCCGAGCACGCCGCCGTTCTTGTTGATCTCTTCGATGGCGAGGCGCACGCCGTCGCGCATGCTGACGCCCATGGATGACGAACCGCCGGTGTAGGGGCCGGCCACGCCGATCTTGATGGGGTCGGCGGCGTGGGACGCGGCCGATACGGCAAATGCAAGGGTTCCTGCAAGCAGCTTCAAACGAAAATCCATGGATGTCTCCGTTGTAATTGGGTGAACTGCGTGGAAAGCCGTGTGCCGGCGCCAGTCGGCGGAGTGATGTTCTGTTGGCGCGCTCCTTTGTTGCGTGTCGTGACTGTCTGCTTAATCGCTTACGCGAATCTGACCCGGCGGTGCTTTTCCGCGTAAATACCTAGTGCGGATGCAAGGTTCCTTTCAGCTTGCTGAATGCGGCGCGATGGAGGGGCGCTGCGTTAAGCGCGCGTGGGCAATGCGTTGGCACTGCGTCCGCCGGCGTTCGGCCACGCAAGGCGTCCCGAAACGCGCGCAGTCACGCTGGCCGCATCCTAGCGATCAGGATGCGGCGTCGTGCGGAAATTCATTCCGTACATAACTGGAAATTTATTCCTGACTGGCCTGTGGCCCGCATGGCCATTGAGCTGCGCGTTTGCAGACCTCGGTGAGCCATAGGGAAAACGCCTGGGCCGCGCCGCCCGGTGCGCGTGTGGCTTCGGTGCACAGGTAGTACTGCGACTCGCCGGGGATCTCCACGTCCAGTACGCGAACGAGCTTGCCTTCGTCCAGCCACTCGGCGGCCAGCGACCGGCGCGTCAGCGCCACGCCCTGGCCGGCGCGCGCGGCGGCGAGCATCATGCCCAGATCCACCAGCCACACGCCGCGCGACGGCTCGGGCCAATCCAGTCCCGCCGCCGCCAGCCACGGACGCCAGGGCTCCATCGGGCAACGCAGCAGGTCGGCGCGCGCCAGGTCGACGGGCCGCTTGAACGGGCCGCGCGCGGCCTGGTAGCCGGGCGCGCACACGGCGAACACCGGATCATGCGTGAGCGGGTGCGCATGCAGACCGGGATACTTGCCGCTGCCAAAGCGGATCCAGACGTCGGCGTTGGGCGGCATGATGTCCAGGTACGGAATGGACAGCATGATTTCGAGTTCGACGTCGGGATGCGCCGCGGTGAAACCGGGCAGGGCAGGGATCAGCACCTGCCGGGCGAACGTGGGCGTGGACACCACGCGCAGCGTTTCCAGCTTGGGCTCGTTGCGCTTGTGCAGCGAGGCGTCGGACAGCAGATCGAGCGCTGTGCGGACTTGTTCCAGGTATTCGCGCCCGGCCGCGCTCAGCGTCGCGCCACGGCTGCTGCGAATGAACAGCGTGACATCCAGCAGGGTTTCCAGCGAGGCGATGCGCTTGCCGATGGCGCTGGCGGTGACGAAGAGCTCTTCGCTGGCACGCTCGAAGGAACCCAGCCGCGCGGCCGCTTCGAACGCCTGGATGGCGGCAAGCGGCGGCAGGCGCACGTCTTTGGAAGGGGAAGGTCCGCGCATGGAGCGGTGGCGGGCCGGCCCGGCGCCCGACAGAAAAGTGGTGAGGCGCCGATTATAAAAGTGCGGGCGCCGTGCCCATACTGGCGCAGCACTTGGGCGATCTGCAACGGTGTCTGACACCCGTGTGAGAGGGCGGTCACCTTGTGACGGCTACTCATGGGCGTCAGACACCTTCCAGAGAAGATCGACTGTTGGCCTGCGGGCCTCAGACGCCCTTGACCGCCAGGCTGATCGCCAAACCGGCCATGATCACGGCGATGATGCCGTCCAGGGCCCGCCAGGCCGACGCGCTGGCAAAGAAGGGGGCGAAGAGCCGCGACCCGATGCCCAGCACCGCCAACCACAGCAGGCTGGCCGTGAAGGCGCCGGCCGCGAAGGCCATGCGCGCGTCGTCGAAGCCGTGCGCGAGCGAGCCGACCACCACCATGTCCAGCCAGAAGTGCGGGTTGAGCAGCGAGAACCCCAGCGCGCCGAGCATGGCGGCGCGGCGCGACGGCACCACGTCGCGGGCGGCGGCCAAACCGCCCGTGGCGGTCCAGGCGCGGCGCGCGGATTGCGCCGCGTACCAGGTCAGGAAGGCCACGCCGAACCACAGCACGGCGGTCGTCAGCCAGGGGAACCACGCGGTCAGCGCCTGCAGGCCGGACACGCTGGCGAAGATGAAGACGGCGTCGATCAGCGCGCAGATGGCGACGACGCTCAGCAGATGCGCGCGCATGAGGCCCTGGCGCAGGATGAACGCGCTTTGCGCGCCCACGACGGCGAACAGGCCGAGGCCCGTGGCCGTGCCGCTGGCCCAGGCGGTGAGGAAGGCGGGGGATGACAAGGTGGCGAACATGGAAGGTGTACCTGTGACTGCAACGCCTGTGGCGGCGCTTTGATGGGTGGCCGAGCGCTGAGAGCGGTCGGCAATGCGTCATTTTCCCTTGCCATGTATATGAAATACAGCTAATTTTCCTTCACTATATTAAGAATTTCTAATCTCATGAAAATCGATCACGGCAACCTGCGCGCACTGGCGGCGGTGGTGCGCGAAGGCAGTTTCGAGCGCGCGGCGCTATCGCTCAGCGTCACGCCATCGGCAGTGTCGCAACGGATCAAGGCTCTGGAAGACCGGATGGGCCGGCTGCTGGTCCAGCGCACGGTGCCGGCCGCCGCCACGGCAGACGGCCAGGTGCTGGTGCAGCTGGCCGAGCAGACCGCCTTGCTCGAGCACGACGCGCTGAACCGGCTGGGCGTGGCCGACGACGACGTGCCCCACGCCAGCATTCCCATCGCGGTCAACCACGACAGCCTGGAAACCTGGTTCGTCGACGCCGCCCTGCAGTTCGCGGCGCGCACCCGCGCCACGCTGGACATGCTGTCCGAAGACCAGGACCATACGGCCGCCCTGCTGCGCAATGGCTCCGTGCTGGGCGCCGTGACCACGCTGGCCGATCCGGTCCAGGGCTGCCGCATCCACGCGCTGGGCAGCATGCGCTACGTGGCCACCTGCACGCCCGACTTCCACAAGCGCTACTTCGCTTCAGGCGTCAACGCGCAGACGCTGGCGCAGGCGCCCGTCCTCGTCTTCAACCGCAAGGACGCGCTGCAGGCGCGCTTTGCGCACAAGATCGCAGACCCCGCACCGTGGGAACCGCCGGTCTGGTGGGTGCCGTCCACGCGGGCCTTCGTGCAGGCCACGCTGGGCGGACTGGGCTGGACCATGAACCCGCTGCCGCTCGTGCAGGAGCACCTTGATGCCGGTCAACTCGTCCTGCTGCGCGGCCGGGCCTGGGAGGACGTGCCGCTCTACTGGCAGCATTGGCGGGTAAACTCCGAGGCCATGGAAGCCTTGACCGACTCGGTGTTGTCAGCCGCCCGCAGCCTGGTCAGGCGCCGCTAACGTCTCAGGAGGACACCCATGAACATCCGCAAGTTTGCCGTTGTTGCCGCGATCGGCCTGTGCACCGCCGGTTCGGCGTGGGCCAAGGACTACAAGGTCGGCCAGGTCGAAGTCGACGATCTCTGGGTCCGCGCTTCCGCGCCCGGACAGGCCAACGGCGCGGGGTACATGGATATCGACAACGACGCCAAGGCGCCGGACCGCCTGCTGTCCGTGTCGTCGGACGCCGCGGAACGCGTCGAGCTGCATACCGTGCAGACCGAAAACGGCGTCTCCAAGATGCGTCAGGTCGAAGGCGGCATCGCGCTGCCCGCCGACACCGAGGTCAAGCTCAGCCCGGGCGGCTACCACGTCATGTTCATCAAACTGAAGGCGCCGTTCAAGGATGGCGCCACCGTGCCCGCCACGCTCAAGTTTGAAAAGGCGGGCGAAGTGGCGGTGCAGTTCAAGGTCATGCCGGCTTCGCATAATCCCGGCATGAGCCACGATCATGGCGCGATGAAGCACTGATCTTTGCGGCATCCGGCCAGTCTGCGCCCCTGCAGTGGCGCAGGCATCGGGCAGCCCGCGGCGCGTCATCGCCGCAATGCAACAGGCCGACTCATCCGAGTCGGCCTGTTGCATGCTGTGCCCGCGCGGCGCGCGGTTCAGCAGGCGGCGATCAATACAGCCCTTGCTGGCGCATGGCGTCGGCGACCTTGACGAAGCCGGCGATGTTGGCGCCGTCCAGGTAGTTCACGTATTCGCGCGCCGAATGGCCGTGGCGCACGCAGTTTTCGTGGATGTCGCGCATGATGGCATGCAGGCGGGTGTCCACTTCCTCGCGGGTCCACGACAGGCGGGCCGAGTTCTGAGCCATTTCCAGGCCCGACACGGCCACGCCGCCGGCGTTGCTGGCCTTGCCCGGCGCGTACAGCACGCGCGCGGCAATGAAGGCCTTGGCGGCGTCCAGCGTGGCGGGCATGTTGGCGCCTTCGGCAACCGCCAGCACGCCGTTCTTGATCAGCGTCTGCGCATCCGACAGTTCCAGCTCATTCTGCGTGGCGCAGGGCAGCGCGACGTCGACGGGCACGTGCCACGGGCGCTTGCCGGCCTCGTACTGCAAGCCGAACTGGCGGGCATAGGTGTCCAGGCGGCCGCGCAAGTCATTCTTGATGTGCATCAGCGCCACGAGCTTCTCGTGGTTGAAGCCGGCTTCGTCGACGACGGTGCCGTTCGAATCCGACACGGTGATGACGCGGGCACCCAGCGCCATGGCCTTCTCGATGGCGTACTGCGCCACGTTGCCCGAGCCCGACACGGACACGCGCATGCCGTCGAAGGACTTGCCGACGCGCTTGAGCATTTCCTCGGCGAAGTAGACGGTGCCGTAACCGGTGGCCTCGGGGCGGATCAGGCTGCCGCCGAAGGTCAGGCCCTTGCCGGTGAAGACGCTGGCCGTCGAGTTCGACAGCTTCTTCATCATGCCGGCCATGAAGCCGACCTCACGCGCGCCCACGCCGATGTCGCCGGCGGGTACGTCGGTGTCCGGGCCCAGGTGGCGATATAGCTCGATCATCAGCGCCTGGCAGAAGCGCATGACTTCGGCGTCGGACTTGCCTTTGGGGTCGAAGTCCGAGCCACCCTTGCCGCCGCCCATGGGCAGGGTGGTCAGCGAGTTTTTCAGGGTCTGTTCGAAGGCGAGGAATTTCAGGATCGACAGGTTCACCGACGGGTGAAAGCGCATGCCGCCCTTGAACGGGCCGATGGCGGAGCTGTGCTGGATGCGGAAGCCGCGGTTGACCTGGGCGCGGCCCTGGTCGTCGGTCCAGCAGATGCGGAACTGGATGACGCGTTCCGGTTCAACCAGGCGTTCCAGCAGGGCGTGCTCAGCGTAATGGGGATGCTTCTCGACGAAGGGCCACAAACTGAGCATCACCTCCTGGACGGCTTGCATGAACTCGGGTTGCTGCGGGTCGCGCGCGGCGACGCCACGCAGGAAGTCGTCCAGACTCTGCACTTTCACCATGATCTCCTCGGGGGTGCTTCGAATAGGTGCGGAAATTGCGCCAGATTGGGGCGCGTTCAGTTTGTTTTGGTGCATGGCTGCACCCGTATGGTGCGGGGATTGTAGGGGCAAAATGTTGCCCTGCGCAAAGCGAAAAACCGCGCCATCACGTTGATATCAAACGGAATTTTCCGGTAGATAATTGGGGTCGTATCTAATTGGATGTGCTGGCGGATGCCGGGCGGAAAGATGCCTTTCGAACGGTAAGGCTTGAATTTCCAGGGGAAATTAATATGTCCCCGTTAGTTTTCGATGAGCCCTCATAGGGAAAGTGGCGCGTCGCCCTAGGCAACAGGCGCGTCCAGCGGCCGCAAGCGGGGGCGGCTGCCGGTCAAGCGCCATTGTTACGTCCCTATTTTTATCTTGAGAAAAATCACGCGCGCAGAGTGAAGTCGTAGTCGATCGTCAGCGGTGCGTGATCCGAGAAGCGCTCGTCCTTGTAGATGGCAACGCTGCGCGCCTTGGCCGCGATGCCCGGCGTGGCGATCTGGTAGTCGATGCGCCACCCGACGTTCTTGGCCCAGGCCTGGCCCCGGTTGCTCCACCAGGTGTACTGGTCGGGACGGTCGTCGATGGTACGAAACACGTCCACAAACCCGCGCTTGTCGAAAACGTCCGTGAGCCACGCGCGCTCTTCGGGCAGAAAGCCCGAGTTCTTCATGTTGCCCTTCCAGTTCTTCAGGTCGATTTCCTTGTGAGCGATGTTCCAGTCGCCGCAGATGACGAATTCACGGCCTGTCGTCTTGTGTTCGTGCATCAAGGCATCGATCCAGGGCCCGAACCGGTCGAGGAAACGATACTTTGCCTGCTGGCGTTCGTCGCCGCTGGAGCCGGAAGGCAGGTAGGCGCTGATGACGGACAGGTCCTTCCAGTCGGCGCGGATGATTCGGCCTTCGGGGTCGAACTCTTCGCAGTCCAGGCCATGGTTCACGCGCTCGGCCGGATCTCGCAAATAGATGCCCACGCCGCTGTAGCCCTTTTTCACCGCGTGGTGGAAGTGGCCGGTGTAGCCGGGCGGATGGCGCAGCTCGTCGGTCAGGTCGTCGTGGGCAATCTTGATTTCCTGAAGGCACAGCACGTCGGCGGCGTGCTTTTCCATCCACGGTTGCAGGCCCTTCTTAAAGGCGGACCGGATGCCATTGAGGTTGATCGACGTGATGCGCAGCAAAGCGAAACTCCTGAAATTCGGCCGCAGAGGAGGCGGACAATGCCAGGAATTTAACCGACTCTGCAACGGCAGCCGGGAACGGCCCCGACAGCGGATAAAATGCGGGGTCTGCCACCTACCGGATCTCCCTGCATGCCCGCCGCCCAGTCCTCCGTCACCGCCCTGGATTTCGTCCGTTTCGCCTTGAACGAGGGCGTTCTGCGCTTTGGCAGCTTCAAGGTCAAGTCGGGCCGCATCAGCCCCTATTTCTTCAATGCGGGCCTGTTCAACAATGGCCGCTCGGTCGGCAAGCTGGCGCAGTTTTATGCGCAGGCGCTGCTGGATTCCGGCGTCGAGTTCGACATGCTGTTCGGCCCCGCGTACAAGGGCATCCCGCTATCCACCGCCACCGCCGTGGCGCTGGCGGGCCACCCGGACATGCAGGGCCGCGGCGACGTGCCGTTTGCCTACAACCGCAAGGAAGCCAAGGACCACGGCGAAGGCGGCACCCTGGTCGGCGCGCCGCTCAAGGGCAAGGTCGTCATCATCGACGACGTCATCACGGCCGGTACTTCGGTGCGCGAGTCTGTGGAAATCATCCGCGCCGCCGGCGCTGAACCGGCCGCCGTGCTGATCGCGATGGACCGCATGGAGCGCGCCGGTCCGGACGACGCCCTGTCGCCGCACTCGGCCGTGCAGGACGTGGCCAAGACCTATGGCATCCCCGTGGTCGCGATTGCCTCGCTGACGGACATCCTGGCCCTGCTGCAGGACGACGCGGCGTTTGCCGAGAACCGGGATGCCGTACTGGCGTATCGGACGAAGTACGGGGTGAAGTAAGGGGTGAAGTAAGGGGTGAAGTAAGGGGTGAAGTAAGGGCGCGGGCGCCATTGCGTGGCTGCCCGACATCGGCCAAAGCCGCGCACGGCGGCCGAACCATAGTGCGCCAGCGGTTCGGCCAGATGCGGCGGCGGACCAAGCACGGGTATGCCGCACGCTTGTGCCGCGACACAGAGCTTCTGATCGAAGGTGGCGAGCGTTGCGCCGGTGGCCCGCGCTTGCCATTCCAGCGCGCTCCGCACGCATCGCCCCATGGGCGACTTCCAAGTGCCAGATCGTCGGCACGTAGGTGGCGTAATCGTCCAGCCCATCCAGAATGCGAAATGCGGCATCGCGGAAGGGCTGGCTGGGCAGGCCCAGCCAATTGAGGGCCACCGAGGCGTCAAGGACGAGTTTCATTCGTGCACCGGCTTTACCGCCGCCCACCAGCTTTCATAGCTGTCGTGCTGGACAGCTGGAAACGTCCTTATCGACTCCAGCGCCCAATGCGCGTTTTCGCTCATCATGGGATTAACTGGACGGATCTGGGCGTAGGGCTTGCCGTCGCGCAATACGACGATGCGAGCCCCTTGGTGTGCGGCTTCAATAAGCGAATCTACACGTTGGGGCATCTGTTCCAGAGGCACTTCGAAGTACGGAGACATGGTCGTCTTCCCATCAGACTTTGACCCTTCCATTCTTCGCCAAAGAAAAAGCCGCGGCAATCTGCCGCGGCCCTTGATTCAGTCTGATATTGCGCCGGTCCCCGCGAGGAGAACCGGGCGCCGATCAACTATCCAGCTTCTGCTTCAGCAGATCATTCACCTGCTGCGGGTTGGCCTTGCCGCGTGCAGCCTTCATGATCTGGCCGACCAGGGAGTTGAACGCCTTCTGCTTGCCGGCGCGGTACTCCTCGACGATGGCCGGGTTGGCGGCCAGCACCTCGTCGATCATCGCGCCGATGGCGCCCGTGTCGCTGATCTGCTTCAAGCCGCGCGATTCGATGATGGCATCCGCATCGCCGCCGTTCTCGCCGGCCCACATGGCGCCGAAGACCTCGCGGGCGATCTTGTTGGAGATCGTGCCGTCGATGATGCGGCCGATGAGGGCCGCCAGCGCCGGCGCCGCGACGGGCGATTCGGCGATGGTCTTTTCTTCCTTGTTGAGCACGGCGGCCACTTCGCCCATGACCCAGTTGGACGCGAGCTTGGCCTGGCCTGCCGGCAGCGCGTGCGCGACGGCTTCGAAGTAGGCGGCCAGGTCGCGGCTGACGGTCAGTTGGGCGGCGTCGTAGGCGGGCAGGCCGTATTCCGTTTCGAAGCGGGCGCGCTGGGCGGCCGGCAGTTCGGGCATGGCGGCGCGGACCTCGTCCACCCACGCGCTGGAGATCACCAGCGTGGGCAGGTCGGGATCGGGGAAGTAGCGGTAGTCGTGCGCGTCTTCCTTGCTGCGCATGCTGCGCGTTTCGTCGCGGTCGGCGTCGTACAGGCGCGTTTCCTGGACGACGGTGCCGCCGTCCTCGATCAGTTCGATCTGGCGGCGCGCTTCATAGATGATGGCGCGTTCCAGGAAGCGGAACGAGTTGACGTTCTTGATCTCGGTGCGGGTGCCGAATTCCTTCTGGCCCACCGGGCGGACCGACACGTTGGCGTCGCAGCGGAACGAGCCTTCCTGCATGTTGCCGTCGCAGATGCCCAGCCACACGACCAGGCTGTGCAGCGCGCGCGCGTAGGACACGGCCTCAGCGGCGGAGCGCATTTCGGGCTCAGTCACGATTTCGAGCAGCGGGGTGCCGGCGCGGTTCAGGTCGATGCCGCTGGCCGGGCTGCCATTGCCCAGGTTGAAGTCGTCGTGCAGAGACTTGCCGGCATCCTCTTCAAGGTGGGCGCGCGTCAGGTTGACGGTCTTTTCTTCTTCGCCGACGAAGAACGACAGCGAACCGCCCACCACCACCGGCAGCTCGTACTGGCTGATCTGGTAGCCCTTGGGCAGGTCAGGGTAGAAGTAGTTCTTGCGCGCGAAAACCGAGCGCGGCGCGATCTTGGCGCCGACGGCCAGGCCGAAGCGGATGGCGCGTTCGGCCGCGCCGCGGTTCATGACCGGCAGGCTGCCCGGCAGGGCCAGGTCGACTTCGTTGGCCTGCGTGTTGGGCGCGGCGCCGAATTGCGTGCTGCTGCCCGAAAAAATCTTGGAATCCGTGGAAAGCTGCGTGTGCGTTTCCAGGCCGATGACGATTTCCCAGTTCATGTTCTCAGCCTTGCTGGACAGGGGCACGCTGATGCCAGTCCGTCTCGTGTTGGTAGCGGTCGGCGATGGCCAGCAGGCGGCCTTCGTCGAAGTAGTTGCCGATGATCTGCAGACCGATGGGGCGCAAGCCGTTCTCGCCGCCAAAGCCGCAAGGAATCGACATGGCGGGCAGGCCGGCCAGGCTGACGCCCAGCGTGTAGACGTCGGCCAGCCAGTCGGCGGTCGGGTCGTCGCGGTTGTCGCCGATGTTCTTGGCGACCGTGGGCGTGACCGGTCCCATGATGACGTCGCACTGATCCGCGTAGGCGCGCTGGAAGTCCTGCGCGATCAGGCGGCGCAGGCGCTGGGCCTGCAGGTAGTAGGCGTCGTAGTAGCCGTGGGACAGCACGTAGGTGCCGATCAGGATGCGGCGCTTGACCTCGTCGCCGAAGCCTTCGGCGCGCGAGCGGCTGATCATCTCGTTCAGGTCGCCGTACTGCTTGGCGCGGTGGCCATAGCGCACGCCGTCGTAGCGGGCCAGGTTGCTGGACGCTTCGGCGGGGGCGATCACGTAGTAGGCCGGAATGGCCAACTCGGTGCGAGGCAGCGACACCGGCACGCGCACGGCGCCCAGCGCCTCGAACTGCGCAAGCGCGGCCTGCACGGCGGCAGCGACATCGGGGGCCAGGCCGTCGCCAAAATATTCTTCGGGCACGCCGATGCGCAGGCCCTTCAGGGGCTGGCTGCCGGCGGCGTCGAAACGAGCCTGCGCGGCGTCGAAGTCGCGGCGCACGCGGCCGGGCTCGTTGACGGCGCCGTCGCATTTTTCGAGGCTGGTGGCGTCGCGCGGATCAAAGCCGCTGATGACGTCCAGGAGTTCAAGCAGGTCGCGGCTGCTGGGAGCCAGCGGGCCGGCCTGGTCCAGGCTGGAGCCGAAGGCCACCATGCCGTAGCGCGACACGGTGCCGTAGGTGGGCTTGATGCCGCTGACGCCACACAGCGCGGCGGGTTGGCGGACCGAGCCACCGGTGTCGGTGCCGGTGGCGGCGGCCACCAGGCGGGCGGCCACGGCGGCGGCCGAACCGCCCGACGAGCCGCCGGGCACGGCAGCGTGATCCCAGGGGTTCTTCACGGCGCCATAAGCCGAGTTCTCGTTGCCGGAGCCCATGGCGAATTCGTCGCAGTTCAGCTTGCCCAGCGAGACCGCGCCGGCCGCGCCCAGACGTTCCACAACGGTCGCGTCGAACGGGCTGACGTAGCCTTCGAGCATCTTGCTGCCCGCGGTGGTGCGCCAGCCGCGCGTCACGAACGCGTCCTTGTGGGCGATCGGGATGCCAGCCAGCGGACCGGCGGTGCCGGCCGCCAGGGCGGCGTCGGCAGCGCGGGCCTCGGCCAGCGTCAATTCGGCGTCAATATGTAAAAAGGTATTCAGGCCGCTGGCGGCTTCGGCGGCCGATAAGGCGCTTTGCGCCAGCTCGACAGCGCTGACTTCGCGTTGCGCGAGGGCCGCACGCAGAGCGGCGATCCCCTCGAATTGGGTGTGCAGGGCAGGTTTCGTCATGACTTATTCCAGGACCTTGGGAACCAGGAACAGGCCGTCCTGGGCATCGGGAGCATTGGCCAGCAATTCCTGGCGGCGGGCTTCCGAACCGGCTTCGGTCACGGCGTCTTCACGCAGGCGCAATACGATGTCCTCGTGGGCGGACAAGGGATGGGCCAGGGGTTCGACGCCTTGGGTATCGACGGACTGAAGCCGTTCGATCAGATGGAGGATGCCGTTGAGTTCGGCCTGCGCGACGGTGCGCTGGTCGGGGGTCAGTTCGATTCTGGCCAGCAGGGCAATGCGGGCCACATCTTTGTCGTTGAGCGCCATGAGGGATTGCAAAAATCGATAAGCGAAGGCCGAGGGGCGGGAGAGGGCAGTATGCATACGCCAAACCCGTTACAAAGCTTGAATAGCCTGCATTTATGCGCTATTTCCGGGGAAATTATAAGTTATGATTCACGGTTTAATCGCCGTGATGACAGGCGGACCCGTTGTTTTACGGGCCAAACGCCCCGCGGCCTGACCCCAATTCCCCCCAGAATTTAGCTGAGCTCCCATGTTCGGATTCCTGCGCAGTTATTTTTCCAGCGATATGGCGATTGACCTCGGTACCGCCAATACGCTGATTTACGTCCGCGGCAAGGGCATCGTTCTCGATGAACCTTCCGTGGTCGCAATCCGTCATGAAGGCGGCCCCCACGGCAAGAAGATCATTCAAGCCGTCGGGCACGAAGCCAAGCAGATGCTCGGCCGCGTCCCCGGCAACATTGAAGCCATTCGGCCCATGAAGGACGGCGTGATTGCCGACTTCACGGTCACCGAGCAGATGCTCAAGCAGTTCATCCGCATGGTGCACCCCCGCAACATGCTGGCGCCCAGCCCGCGGATCATTGTCTGCGTGCCCTGCGGCTCCACCCAGGTTGAACGCCGCGCCATCCGCGAATCGGCGCTCGGCGCCGGCGCTTCCCACGTCTTCCTGATCGAAGAACCCATGGCCGCCGCCATCGGCGCCGGCCTGGCCGTGTCCGATGCCAGCGGCTCGATGGTCGTCGACATCGGCGGCGGCACCACCGAAGTGGCTGTCATCTCGCTGGGCGGCATGGTCTACAAGGGTTCCGTGCGCGTCGGCGGCGACAAGTTCGACGAGGCCATCGTCAACTACATCCGGCGCAACTACGGCATGCTGATCGGTGAACCCACGGCCGAACTGATCAAGAAGGAAATCGGCTCGGCATTCCCGGGTTCCGAAGTCCGCGAAATCGAAGTCAAGGGCCGCAATCTGGCCGAAGGCGTGCCGCGCAGCTTCACGGTCTCGTCCAACGAGATCCTGGAATCGCTGACCGATCCGCTGAATCAGATCGTTTCCGCCGTCAAGATCGCGCTTGAACAGACGCCGCCCGAACTGGGCGCGGACATCACCGACAAGGGCATCGCCCTGACCGGTGGCGGCGCGCTCCTGCGCGACCTGGACCGCCTGCTGCAAGAAGAAACCGGCCTGCCGGTCGTGGTGGCCGACGATCCCCTGACCTGCGTCGTGCGCGGTTGCGGCGAAGCGCTGGAACACCTTGAGAAACTGGGCGCCATCTTCATCAACGACTAATATTGCCCGCCAGCCCGGAGCCCCGCTTTATTCTGGCTCCGGCCGCTGCGGGAGCCTCGGACGCGGGCGCCCGGGCTGAGATTCATGCAACGACAAGGGACTCCTCCCCTATTCAGGCGCGGCCCACCGGCAGAGGTGCGGCTCGTCGTTCTGGTCGTCCTTGCCCTGGCCCTGATCGTCATGGATTCCCAATGGCGCATGCTGGAGCCGGCGCGCCGCGCGATTGCCGTAGGGCTTTATCCGTTCCAGCGTGCCGTCATGGCGCCGCGCGATCTCGTCCAGCAAGTCAACGAATGGGTTAACGCGGCCAACCTCATCCGCAGCGAAAACGAAGCGCTGCAGCGCCAGCGCATCGAACTCGCGCAGGTCGCGTCCCACGCGGCGCAGCTTGCCGCCGAAAACTCCCAGCTTCGCCGCCTCCTTGGCGTGACGGACACCGTGGCGCAGTCCGCCGTGGTGGTCGAAGTCATGTACGAACCCACCAACGCGTTCACCCAGCGCCTGGTTTTCAACAAGGGCAGCAAGGCCGGTCTTGCGCCCGGCATGCCGGTCATCGACGAAGGCGGGGTGGTCGGCCAGATTGTCCGGGTGACGCCCATGACCGCCGAGGCGGCGCTCGTCACCGACGAGCAGGTCTCCATCCCCGTGCAACTCTTGCGCAACGGATTGCGCCTCATCGCGTTCGGCGGCAATTCGCCCGGCAAGATGGAAGTGCGCTACCTGGCGGCCAATGCGGACATCAAGGAAGGGGATACTATTGTCACTAGCGGCGTCGGCGGCCTCTTTCCCGCCGGCCTGCCCGTGGCCAAAGTGACCTCGGTGGAACGTGATACCGCATCCGGTTTCGCGCGTGCCGTGTGTGAACCGCTGGCCCATCCCGAACGCTATCGCCACTTCCTGGTTCTGCAGGTAGATGTGGATCGCGCCGAGTCCAACCGTCAGGAGGTCGATTCCGGTGGATCGGACTAATCAACAAGCGGCGGGGCAATCGCCGCGCCGCCTCGGCACGCCCAGCAACGTGCAGCCCGACCGCCTGTCGGGTCCCGCGCATGCCTTCTTCGTGTGGGGCACCGTCCTGCTTGCCTGGCTGGTGTCTTTACTGCCGTGGCGCCTGTGGCAAGGCGCGCCCGACGTGCTGCTGCTCATCATCGCCTTCTGGTGCGTGCACGAGCCGCGCCGCGTGGGCCTGTTCACCGCGTTCTTCTTTGGCGTGCTCATGGACGTGCACGACGCGGGCCTCCTGGGCGAGCACGCGCTGTCGTACACGCTCGTCGCCTACGGCGCGGTCGTCCTGCACCGCCGGCTGCAGCGTTTCGATCTCTGGAGCCAGGCGATGCACATGCTGCCTGTGTTCTTCATTGCGCGTTTTGTCACCCAGATCATCCACGCGTGGCTGGCCGGAAAATGGCCGGGCTGGGACTGGGGCATCAGCGTGCTGCTGACGGCTGCGCTGTGGCCGCTGGCGGGTTGGGTGCTGCACCTGCCGCAACGCGGTGTCGACGACGCCGAATCTTCGTCCGCCTGACGGCGGCGTTGCGTCATGTTTGAATTCAAGAAAACCGGCCAGCAGCAGAAGCAGCGCTTTCGCCTGCGCGCCTGGGTGGGCGGCGCCTTCGCGCTGGTCTGCTTCGGCGTGCTGGTGGGCCGCTTCTGGTACCTGCAGGTCGACCGCTACGAGGGCCTGTCCGAACGCGCCGACCGCAATCGCATCGCGGTCGTGCCAATTCCGCCGCGCCGCGGCGAGATCTTGGACCGCAACGGCGAGGTCCTGGCCCGCAACTACCGTACCTACACGCTCGAAGTTGTGCCGGCCCACGCGGGCAACATGAACGAACTCTTCGAGCGCCTGACCGAAGTCGTCTACATCAGTCCGTCCGACCAGCGCCGCTTCAAGCGCCGTGCGGCCGAATCCAGCCGCTACGCCAGCCTGCAGTTGCGCAACAACCTGAACGAAACCGAGGCCGCGTGGTTTGCCGCGCACGCATTCCAGTTTCCGGGTGTCGAGCTGCGCGCCCGCTGGGTGCGCGAATACCCGCAGGGCGTGTCGGCCGCGCACGTGGTCGGCTACATTGGCCGCATCGCCGACAACGATATCGAGGAGCTGGACCGCGCCGGTCAGCTCGGCAACTACCGCGGCACTGAAGTCATCGGCAAGAAGGGCATCGAGAAGACCTGGGAAGAGCAGCTGCACGGCCGCACGGGTCTCGAAGAAGTCGAGGTCACCGCTGGCGGCCGGCCCATGCGCACGCTGCGCCGCATCGATCCCGTTCCGGGCTCGGACATCATGCTGTCCATCGACATGGGCCTGCAGAAGGTGGCTGAAGAGGCCTTCGAGGGACAGCGTGGCGCGCTCGTCGCCATCGACCCGGACACGGGTGAAGTACTGGCGTTCGTCTCGCAGCCGTCGTTCGATCCCAATCTGTTTGTGGACGGCATTGATGTCGACAACTGGCGCATGCTGAACGAATCGCCGGACCACCCGCTGATCAACCGTCCGCTGTACGGCACGTATCCCATCGGCTCCACGTACAAGCCCTTCGTGGGACTGGCCGCGCTGGAATTGGGCAAGCGCCGCGCCACCGACCGCATCTCGGACCCGGGCTATTACGAATTCGGCGGGCAGAAGTTCCGCAACGCGGGCGGCGCAGCCTATGGCATGACGGACATGCACAAGGCCATCGTCGTGTCGTCCGACACTTATTTCTACTCCCTTGGACCGGAAATCGGCGTGAACGCGCTGCACGATTTCACCAAGCAGTTCGGATTCGGCCAGATCACCGGCATCGACCTGGAAGGCGAGAAGCGCGGCGTGCTGCCGTCCACCGACTGGAAGCGTGCAGCCTACAAAGACAAGGAACGCCAGCGCTGGTACGCGGGCGAGACCATTTCCGTGGCCGTGGGCCAGGGCTACAACGCCTTCACGCTGCTGCAGTTGGCGCAGGGCACCTCCACACTGGCCAACAATGGCCTGTACCGCCGCCCGCACCTGGTGCATGCGGTCCGCGATCCGCGCTCGGGCGTGGCCAAGCCGACCGAGGCGCCACCCGATTACCGCATTCCACTCAAGCAGGCCAACGTGGACGTCATCAAGAACGCCATGGCCGACGTGGTGCGTGCCGGCACGGCGCGGCGCGCGTTCGCCAACACGCCGTACCAGGCCGCCGGCAAGACCGGCACCGCGCAGGTGTTCAGCCTGCGAGGCGGCCATTACCGCGCCAGCGCGATCGACGAACGCCTGCGCGACCACGCGTTGTTCATGGGCTTCGCGCCGCTTGAGCAGCCGCGCATCGCCGTGGCGCTGATCGTCGAGAACGCCGGCTGGGGCGCCAGCGTGGCGGCTCCGGTCGCGCGCAAGGTCTTCGATTACTGGCTGGCCAAGGATCGCCAGGACAAGATCGTCCGGCCCGAGCGCGCGGACACCATGGCGACGGTCGACGACATCGCCTCCGACCTGGTGCGCCAACAATGAAACGTCTTGGCCTGATCCTGCTGCGTGTGTTCACGGCCTTCGACTGGCCGCTGCTCGCGATCCTGATGATGTTCGCGGCGCTTGGCCTGACGGTGATGCACTCGGCCGTCGGCGGCACTGACTGGCGCTTCGCGGAACAGTCGCGCAACTTCATCATCGCGTTCTTCGCGATGTGGACGATGGCGCTGATTCCGCCCAAGCTGCTGATGAAGCTGGCGTTGCCGTTCTACGTGGTGGGCGTGGTGCTGCTGCTGGGCGTCGAATTCTTCGGCGAGACCAGCAAGGGCGCGACCCGCTGGCTGAACCTGGGGGTGACCCGCATCCAGCCGTCCGAGATGATGAAGATCGCGGTGCCGATGATGCTGGCCTGGTATTTCCAGCGCCACGAAGGCGCGGTCCGCGTGCGCGACTTCCTGGCCGCCGCCGCGATGCTGGCCGCACCCTTCGGCCTGATCGTGTTGCAGCCTGACCTGGGCACGGCACTGCTGGTGTTCGGCGCGGGCTTTTTCGTGATCTATTTCGCGGGTCTGTCGTTCAAACTGCTGGTGCCGGTCATGCTGGCCGGCGTCATTGCCATCGGCACGCTGGTCTATTACGAAGACCAGCTATGCGAGCCGGACGTGGACTGGGTAGTGCTGCACGAATACCAGAAGCACCGGGTCTGCACGCTGCTCAACCCCAGTTCGGACCCGCTGGGCAAGGGCTTTCACACGATTCAATCGATGATCGCGGTGGGCTCGGGCGGCGTCTACGGCAAAGGCTACATGAAGGGGACGCAGACGCACCTGGACTTCATCCCGGAGCGCACGACTGACTTCATCTTTGCCGTGTACGCCGAGGAATTTGGCCTGTACGGCGGAATTGCGATCCTGGTGCTGTACGGGCTGATGATGGCGCGCGGTTTGACGATCGCATCCCGGGCCGCGTCGCAATTCGGCCGGTTGCTGGCGGGTGCGCTGACGATGATGCTGTTCATCTACGTATTCGTGAACGTGGGCATGGTGACGGGGATCTTGCCCGTGGTGGGGGTGCCGTTGCCGTTCATGAGCTACGGGGGGACGGCGTTGTTCACGATGGGGATTGCGTTTGGGATCATGATGAGTATCAGTCGGCATCGGTCTGTGAAGACTTGATGTTGGTGGTTGTTCTTCGTGGGTCGCCCGACGCCGCGGTCACCGTGGGCACGATCGCCCACGATTGCGGCCCGGAGCCTTCGCTCTGGACTTGCCTGGGCGGCCCCCCCATCGGGCACTGCAGTTCAAGTGACGCTTAATGGCGAGCCGACCGCTATCTGCAGTTGGGTCCGGACACCGGAATGCGCGACGGTTTTCGTTCTTCTGCCGGTGTCTGACACCCTAGGGAGATGCGCTTGGCATGACGTGGATCGCACCAGGGTGTCAGACACCTGGAGCAGTCGCAGCCACACGCGAAGCG
>NZ_LMGO01000001.1:452563-1015286 GCF_001427425.1 Achromobacter sp. Root565 | reverse complement strand
GGTGTCTGACACCCTAGGGAGATGCGCTTGGCATGACGTGGATCGCACCAGGGTGTCAGACACCTGGAGCAGTCGCAGCCACACGCGAAGCGTCATCGYCACGACGCAAGACGCCGCGTAAGCCCCCGAAGGCCGCCCGCGCGGCCGGCCGGGGGCGGGCACCGCAAGATCTCTCTCTTTCCCCCACCGTGGGCAAGAACCTAAAGAACCCAACTCGCCCCCGCCGTCGGCAAAGCTGAAGCGACTGGAGTACGTCGTAGCGGGGGCTGGGGAGCGCGGGGCGTGTAGATGCGCCCGACGGAAACCGAAGGGAGCCGAAGGCGTACAAGGTTGAGGACGGGGCAGTCCGGAGCGAAGGCTCCGGACCGCAATCGTAGCCCCGCGCTCCCCAGCCCCCGCTACGGCGGGCGTCAAAAGAACGCGCATGAATGCCAGCCTAAATCCCGTCCCCGAAACTCCCTCACGGCAACGCTTCAGGCACCCCAAGCTCCACGGCCAACTTCGTCAACCCATCCCAGATTCGACTATCAAACTCCACCGAATCCGCATTGACCGCCCGATTCCGGGCCTCATACTCACCCGGATACTGCACCGATTCCACCCCAGGCTGCGGCTTGCACGCGTGCAGGTAGTCGATGAATGCGCCGACTTCCATCGACCGCCAATCAGTATTGAAGTCCACCTGCGGATCCAGCAGCAGCGCGAACATATTGTTTGTCGCCACGCCGATGCGCGGATGTTCGGGTTGGATGGTGCCGCCGCCGGACAGGACGCCCGCGAGCAGTTCGGCCACCAGGCCCAGTGCGTAGCCCTTGTGGCCGCCGAATGGCAACAATGCGCCAGGAGGATCGGTAAAGAGCGCGCCCGGGTCAGTAGTCGGGTTGCCGTCAGCGTCGATCAGCGACCCCGGCGGCGCCTGCTCACCCTTGGCCGCCAGCACGCGCGCCTTGTTCACCGCGATCGAACTGGTGGCCATGTCCACGATGAACGGCGGCCGGCCGCCGGGTAGGGGGCCGGCGAAGCACAGCGGATTCGTGGTCAGGCACGCCTGGGCGCCGCCGAACGGGGCGACGGTGGGCGAGCGGTTGATCACGTTGGTGAAAGCCAGCAGGATCAGTCCCTTGGCTGCCACCATCTCGCCGAAATGGCCCATGCGGCCAAGGTGATGGCTATGGCGCAGGGTCAGGATGCACTGGCCGTGTTCCTGCGTGCGCTCAATCGCCTTTTCGATGACGACCTTACCCACGTACTGGCCCAGTCCGTGGTGGCCGTCGTAGGCCAGCATTGCGCCGCGGTCGTTGAGGAGTTCGGGACGTCCGTCGGGTTGGGCCAGGCCCTCGGACAGCACGCGGCGGTAGTTCGTCAGGATGGACAGGCCGTGGCTCGTGTATCCCACGCGGTCCGATTCCACCAGATGTTCGGCGACATCACGCGCGATGTCTTCCGGAACGCCTTGTGCCATCAGCACCCGGCGGCCGTATTCGTTAGCTTGGGCAATCGTGATTTTCATGACGACTCCTTACAGCCAGCCCAGCCAGCGCCAGTAGGTCATGCCCATCAGCAGCATCAGCAGGTAGCCCACGATGGTCACGATGATGCCCACCTTGGCGAATTGCTTGGCGTTGAAGGTTTCGGTACCTAGGCACACCATGTTCTGCGGCGCGTTGATGGGCAGGATGAAGCCATAGCTGACCACGAAGCCCAGCAGCATCGTCATGCCCAGGCGGCTGAAGTCGCCCGGCAGCGTTGCCAGCACCGAGATCAGAATGGGCAGCATGGCCGAGGTCAGCGCGGTGGCGCTGGCAAAGCCCAGGTGGATCACGATCAGGAAGGCCGCCAGGATGGCGAAGATGGCGAGCGGGCCGAGGTGGTCCAGGCCGGTGTGATGCACCACCTGGTTGCCCAGCCACTGGCCGGCCTGCGTCGTGAGAAGCGCCGTGCCCAGGCTGATGCCCACGCCGAACACGATCACCGTGCCCCATGGGATGCGCGATTGCACGTCTTTCCACGTCATCACGCCAAAGCGCGGCAGCATCAGCAGCACCAGGCCGAAGTAGGTGGTCGAGGTGGTGTCGAACTTGTGCAGCTTGCCTTCGGTCGACCAGAACAGCAGCAGCATGACCGACACGGCCATCAGGCGCTTTTGCGCGCCGGTCATGGGACCTAGGTCGAGCAGCGATTTCTCGACGGCTTCCTTGCCGCCGGCGATGCTGTTGCTTTCAGGCGGCAGCAGCTTGAGCACGACGACGATCAGCACGGCCGACATGATGAGAGACCAAGGGGCGCCGGCGATCAGCCAGTCCGACCATGCCACGCGTTCGCCCAGCATCTTTTCCATGAAGCCGACCGTCAGCAGGTTCTGCGCGGCGGCGGTCTGGATGCCGACGTTCCAGATGCTGGTGGCCTGGGCCACGATGATCATGATGCCGGCCGCGATGTTCGAGCGCTTGTCCACGCCGAAGGCCGCGATCACGCCCATCATGATCGGAACCACGGCGGCGCTGCGCGCGGTGGCGCTGGGCACGACCAGGCTCAGCACGATCGTCACGGCGATACATCCGATGAGGATGCGGCGCGTGCTGGTGCCCACCTTGGACAGCGTCACCAGCGCGATGCGCCGGTCCAGTCCGGTGAATGTCATGGCGGCGGCAATGAACAAGGCGCCGGTGACGAGCGCCAGCGCCGAGTTCGCAAAGCCGGTCAGCGCCATGCTGATGGCGGCGGACGTGCCGTAGAGAACGTTGGGATCTTTGATGGTGGGCGCGGTGCCCAGGAGGAAAGCCATCAGCGTCGTGATCATGATGGCGCTGGCTTCGTACGAGACGGCTTCGGTGATCCAGACGACCACGGCAAACGCCAGGATTGCCAGCATGCGATGGCCTGCAACGGGCAGGTCTGCCGGCAAGGGCATCATTAAAACGCCGATCATCACGAGGATGCCGGCGATGAGCCCGATGGGAATCTTGGTTTTTTGGGGGGCTTGCGAGGCGGGGACAGCGGTTTCCGCAGCCATATCCTTCTCCAGTTGAGGTCAAACTGACGAAACACCGCCCGCGAGCACGGGGTAAATCAGTCCGGTGTTTCGACGCTACAGGATGATCGTGACGGCATTGTGGAAAACCCGTATTGATGAGCGTCAAGAAGGTGGAAAACAGCGCTTGTAGAAAACTCGTTCTGGGCATTATGCTCGTCGCCCCCATGGCGGGGCAAGCGTACGAGTGTTGCGTCGGCGCGAACCAATCGGGACACGATAAAGTTCGTTTTGCCCCTGCACACCACCGGGATTGTTCCGCGAAATGGCGCTAATGCCGGCGCGTCAACCCAGGGCCAGGCGTAGCTGTTCGTCCAGATGCAGCGTGGGCGTGACCCGCCATCCGCTCTGCGCGTAACGCAGCCAGCGGCCCAGCACCAGATGCGTGAGCAGGCTGGCATGCGCGGCGACGTTGGCTTCCTGCGGCAGGCCGCCGTCGGTGATGGCGATGCGCAGCGATTGCTTCAACGATGCCTCGATGCGGTCGTTGATGTGATTGATGCGTTCCTGTAGCCGGTTGTCTTCCGTGACCAGCGCATCGCCAGTCAGCACGCGCGTCATGCCCTTGTTGCGCTCCGAGAAGGTCAGCAGCATGGAGACCGTCTTGTGAGCCTGCGGCAATCCATAGGGCTCGGCGGTGGCGATCTGGTTCACCAGCGTGAAGATGCTGGTTTCAATGAACTCGATCAGCCCTTCGAACATCTGCGCCTTGCTCGCAAAGTGCCGGTAGAGGGCGGCTTCGGAGACTTCGAGGCGCGCGGCGAGGGCGGCCGTGGTGATGCGGGACGCGTGCGGCTGCTCCAGCATTTCGGCCAGAGTCTGCAGAATCTGGGTCTTGCGCTCGCCGGGTTTGCTCGCCATGGGAGGGACTGCTTCGCGCAGGATGACGGGTGGAGGGGATACTGCGTGCCGTCAGCCCCGCAGGGGGCGCCGGCGTAACAATAAATCACTGACGCAGTTTACCCGCAAGTCGACGTAGGCCGGGCGGTGCGAGCGTCCGCGGCCGAAGGGGGTGCCGGGGTGATACACGTGGACCGTCTTCAGGCCTGCCAGGCGGGCGCCCCGCAGGTTGGCCAGCGTGTCTTCCACCAGCACGGCGCGGTGGGCGGGCACGCCTTCGCGCGCCAGCACGTAGCGCAGCAGCGCCGCGGAGGGCTTGGGCCGGAACTCGCCGTGCAGCCGCATGTGCTCGATGGCCCACAGGCTGTCGAACTGGCGCAGGATACCCAGGTGCGACAGGACAGAGCGCGCATAGTGCAGCGGCGCGTTTGTCAGCAGCACCTTGCGCCCAGGCAGGCGGCGCAGCTTGTAGGCAAGCGCCTTTTCCGAGCGCAACAGCGGCGCGACGTCGAAGTCGTGGCTGCGATGCAGGAACTCGTGGGCGTCGACGCCGTGGTGGCGCACCATGCCGATCATGGTGGCGCCGTAACGCTTCCAGTATTGCGACCGCACGAGGTTGGCGGCGTCCACGTCCACGTTCAGCGCCTCGGCCACCGCCATCGTCATGCCGTGGTCGATCTTGGAGAAGATGGCGTGCGACGTGTCGTGGAGCGTGTTGTCCAGATCGAACAGCCACAGGCGCTCGGGCGCGCCTGTGGCAATCCCGCGGGAGCGGCGCATCCGCACTGCGGGCCGCAGCAATTGGCGTCGCACTTGCATCATGAGGCTTGCGCGGCGCGCCGTGCTGCGGGGGTGAGCTTCATCAGTGCGAGCTGATCATCGTGCCGACGCCCTGGTCGGTCAGGATTTCCAGAAGCAGGCAGTGCGGCACACGGCCGTCGACGATGTGCACCGAGTTCACGCCGTTCTTGGCGGCATCCAGCGCGGACGAGATCTTGGGCAGCATGCCGCCGGAGATCGTGCCGTCGGCGAAGAGCTCGTCGATGGTCTGGGCCGACAGGCTGCGCAGCAGCTTGCCGCCCTTGTCCAGCACGCCCGGGGTGTTGGTCAGCATGAGCAGCTTCTCGGCGCCCAGCACTTCGGCCATCTTGCCGGCGACGACGTCGGCGTTGATGTTGTAGGCCGTGCCGTCCTCGCCATAACCGATGGGCGAGATGACGGGGATGAACTGGTCGTCCTGCAGGGCCTTCACGACGGCCGGTTCCACCATCGTGATGTCGCCGACGAAGCCGATGTCGATGGGTTCGGACGGGTTGTCCTTGTTGGCCATCAGCTTTTTCTGGGCCTGGATCAGGCCACCGTCCTTGCCGGTCAGGCCCACGGCCTTGCCGCCGACCTCGTTGATCATCATGACGATGTCCTGCTGGACCTGGCCGCCAAGCACCCATTCAACGACTTCCATGGTCTCGGCGTCGGTGACGCGCATGCCCTGGATGAAGGTGCCTTGCTTGCCGATGCGGCGCAGGGCGTCATCGATCTGCGGACCACCACCGTGGACCACCACCGGGTTCAGACCCACCAGCTTGAGCAGCACGACATCGTGCGCGAAGCTGCGCTGCAATCGCTCTTCCGTCATGGCGTTGCCGCCGTACTTGACCACGATGGTCTTGCCGTGAAATCGTCGGATATACGGCAGAGCCTCGGACAGCACGGCGGCTTTGACGGCGGGAGACGAAACGGCAGCAGGGTCGGGGGTGTCGGTCATGGCAGCTAAGTCGGCAGATAAATAACAGAAAAGTTGATGGGCGTTAAAAAAATGCCTGCACAAGAACGCGGTTGGAACGCGGCTAGCGCAAGCATACGACGGATTGTAGTACCCACAGGTTTCTTATGCTGCAAACCTATGTCCATATGCCCGACAAATAACGGGCATTCAGGTAAATTGGGGGCGTTTTCACAACGGCACGCCTCGCAAAAGGGGGCCTGCCCGAACCTGCGGGACATCGATCCCCGATTTTCACCATAAAAGAGGCAAGACATGCGTTTGAACTTTGTCCGTTCCGCCCTGGCGGCGTCGGTCCTCCTGGTTGCCGCCAACGCGGCCCACGCCGAAAAGGTCGTCGTGGGCGCCACGCAGGTGCCGCATGCCGAGATCCTTGAAGTGGTCAAGCCCAAGCTGGCCAAGGAAGGCGTGGAGCTCGACATCAAGGTGTTCAGCGACTACGTGCAGCCCAACCTGCAACTGGCGGACAAGCAACTGGACGCCAACTTCTTCCAGCACAAGCCGTACCTGGAAAGCTTCAACAAGGACCGCAAGGCGACCCTCGTGCCGGTGGCCCTGGTCCACGTCGAGCCGTTCGGTGGCTACTCCAAGAAGATCAAGAGCCTGTCCGACCTGAAGGACGGCGCCACGGTCGCCATCCCCAATGACCCGTCCAACGGCGGCCGCGCGCTGGTGCTGCTGCAAAAGCAGGGCGTCATCAAGCTCAAGGATCCGGCCAACATCCTGGCGACCGCCGCCGATGTCGTCGAGAACCCCAAGAAGCTGAAGTTCCGTGAACTCGAAGCCGCCATGCTGCCGCGTGCGCTGGACGACGTGGATCTGGCGCTGATCAACACCAACTACGCGCTGGAAGCGGGTCTGGTGCCGACCAAGGACGCGCTGTTCATCGAAGGCGCCGACTCGCCGTACGCCAACGTGCTCGTGACCCGCAGCGACAACAAGGACGCGCCGGGAATCAAGAAGCTGGTCGACGCGCTGCACTCGCCGGAGGTCAAGACCTTCATTCAGGAAAAGTACAAGGGCGCGGTCGTTCCCGCGTTTTGATGTGCGGAGCGCGGGTGGTTTGAACTGCCCGAGCCCGGCAATCGCCATGCCCTAAGTGAAAAGCCGCCCGCATAAGCGGGCGGCTTTTTGCATGGAAAGGTGTCAAAGGCCCTTCCGGCATACCGAGGTGTCTGACACCCGCAGAACCGCATGTCACATGCTGACGACACGCTCACCCGGGTGTCTGACACTGACCCCGCAGTGCCCCGTCCCACGCGGGTGCCGGATCCCCGAACCGCCCAAAAAAATCGCCCGCAAGCGGCGGGCGATTCTTGGGGGCGCGCCGAGACGGCAGATCAGCCGGCGGCCAGGGCCTTTTCCACTGTGGCGTGGAACTCGGCCTTGTCGTATTCGCCCAGATAACGCTTGATGATGTGTCCCTCTTTGTCGATGAGGAACGCCGTGGGCGTCAGGCGGATGTCTCCGAAGGCGCGCGCGATCTCGCCTTTGGTGTCCAGCGCAACCGGGAACGGCAGCTTGCGCGTTTCGGCGAAGTTGAGCACGAAGTTGGGCGGGTCGTAGTTCATGGCGACCGCGATGGCTTCATACCCCTTGTCCGCGTACTCGTTGTAGGCGGAGATGGTGTCGGGCATCTGCTTCACGCACGTCACGCAGCTGGTCGCCCAGAATTTGACCAGCACGACCTTGCCGCGCAGGTCCTGCATGGAGAAGGTCTTGCCTTCGAGCGTGGTGAAAGTAACGTCGGGCGCGGTTTGGGCCGGGCGCATGGCAAACCAGGCGCCGATGCCGACCGCCACGAGAACTGCGAGGGCTACGATGGCTTTTTTCATTTGATGGGCATTGCCTCGACGCCGCTGCTCGTGCCGCCGGTGCCAGCCGCGTTGTCGGTGGCCGGACCGGTGCCGCTTTCGATGGGCGCCTTGCTTTCGGTGGTGGCAGGTTTGGAGCCGCTGCCAGACAGGCGGATGGCTTCTTCGCGGCTGATGGTTTCAAAGAGCTTGACCACCTTGGTCACGCCGCCGACGTCCGCAGTGGCATTGGCGGCGTAGTCGCCTTCGGCCTGGGTGACCTTGCCCATCAGGTAGACGACGCCGCGGTCGGTGGTGACCGCGATGGTGCCGGAGGGCACGTACTTGGTGTTCAGGAGCGCGGTCTTGACCTTGGAGGTCAGCCAGGTGTCGTTGGAGCGCTGGCCGAACGACGCGATAGGGCCGACGTTGAGCTGGTTGATGACCTGCTTCACGTTTTCGACGCTTTGCGCGATGGCGGTGGCTTGGCTCTTGGCTTCTTCCGAGGGCACGTCGCCCGTCAGCAGCAGGTGGCCGCCGTAGGCCATGGCATTGACGCGCGCGGCGTCGCCCAGCTTTTGAGCGATCTGGCTCTGCGCCTTGAAGGCCATGTTCTGGTCTTCGAGCTGGACGCCGGACGTGCGGCGGTCGGTGACCACGACCGCCGTGGTGGCGGCGGCGCCGCCCACGATCAAGGGCGCGCAGGCCGTCAGCGAAAGCGCCGCGGTGGATAGCGCGGCGGCAAGCATCAGCGGGCGGACTGCGGGTCTGGCGTCAAGAATCATTCGGTGTCTCCAAGCAGAAGAGCGTCGATGCCGTCACACAGCGCGTGCAGCAGCAGAATATGGACTTCCTGGATGCGCATGGTGCGATCGCTGGGAACACATAGATGGACGTCCATCGGGGTAATGAGTTCCCCCATGACGCCGCCGCCCTTGCCGGTCAAGGCAAGTACGTGCATCTCGCGCGCGCTGGCGGCTTCCATGGCGCGGACCACGTTGGGCGAATTGCCGCTGGTCGAGATGGCCACGAGCACGTCGCCGGCCTGCCCGAAGGCGTTGACCTGCCGTTCGTAGACTTCGTCAAAGCCGTAGTCGTTGCCGACCGCCGTGAGGATCGAGGTGTCGGTGTTGAGCGCAATGCCCGCGAGCGGCAGGCGTTCGCGTTCGAAGCGGCCCACCAGTTCCGCGATGAAATGCTGCGCGTCGGCAGCCGATCCGCCATTGCCGCAAGCCAGAATCTTGCCGTTGTTCGCCAGGGCGCCGAACAGCACGTCCACGGCCACCGCCAGGGGTTCGGCCAGGACGTTCATGCTTTGTTCGTGAGCGGCCATGGCATCGCGAAAGTGCGACGTCATGCGAGAGGTCATATCCATGGGCGCGATTATCTCACGGGCCGGGCTGCGGTTCTGTCCTTGCGCAACGAGGGCGGGGGCGGGCGCCGGGCAAGGCCTGCCGCATCACGGCAGCCAGAATGCGCCGCGCAGCCAGGCCGGGTCGCCGCCGTCGAAAACCACGGCGTCGAAGCGGGCGGGCGGGGCCGAGCCGCCCCAGTGCCGGCGGGCGAGTTCGGGCAGCCAATACGCCGCCGCCCGGGCAAGCCGCGTCTGCTTTTCGCGGCCGATGCTGGCGGCGGCGCCGCCGAAGCGGATGCTTGCGCGCGCCCGGACCTCGACGAAGACGAGCGTGTCGCCGTCGCGCATGACCAGGTCGATTTCACCGGCGCGGCAGGCCAGGTTGCGCGCCAGCAGCGTCAGGCCCCGCGCCGCCAGCAGGCGCAGCGCAGCTGCTTCATGGTGATCGCCCCGACGCTGGGCGGGGGAGCGGCGCGGGGGCGGACGGTCGGCAGGCAGGCGCCCCGCGCGGCGCTTGCGTTTTGCGGCGCGGCGGCGGGCGGCCAGGGCAAGTTCGCAGGCCAGGCGCAGGGTGTCGTCCGTCATGGGAATCCAAAAGCAGCGTGCATAGGCGGCTACACTGACATGGTTTTCCGTGTCAGCAGGCAGCAATGAATCAAAACGTCTCACCCCCCACTGCCGGCGATGCCTGGTCCCGCGTGTCGGAACGTGTGGCCGGCCAGCATTGGCCAGCCTCGACGTTGTATGTCGTGGCCACGCCCATCGGCAATCTGGGCGACTTGGGCCTGCGCGCCTGGCACGCCCTGCAGCGGGCTGACGTGATCGCTGCCGAGGACACGCGCGCCAGCCGCACGCTGCTCGATGCGTGGGGTGTCGGCACGCCGCTCATGGCGGCGCATCGCCACAACGAGGCCGCCGCGGCGCAGGCCATTTGCGAGCGCCTGGCGCAAGGCCAGCGCGTGGCCTTGGTGTCCGATGCCGGCGCGCCCGCGGTCAGCGACCCCGGCGCCCGTGTGGTCCGGGCCGTGCGCGCCGCCGGCTTTGCCGTCGTGCCGGTACCCGGCCCCAGCGCCGTGATCGCCGCCCTGATGGGGAGCGGCGTCACCACGGACGAGAACCCCGCCTACGCCTTCGCGGGCTTTGCCCCGCCCAAGGCGGTGGCCCGGCAGCGTTGGCTGCGCCAGTGGTGCGCGTTGCCCGCGCCGGTCGTGATGTTCGAATCGCCCCACCGCCTGGCGGCCACGTTTGCCGACCTGCTCGAGGTCTGTGGCCCGGAACGCGAACTGACCGTCGCGCGCGAGCTGACCAAACGCTTCGAAGAGATCGGCACCGTCAAGCTGGGCGAGGCTGCGGCATGGCTGGCCGCCGATGCGCATCGCGAACAGGGCGAGTTCGTGCTGATCGTCCATGCCGAGGCGGACGCGCCCGAGACCGGCGATGTCGATCCCGCCCACGACGTCCTGCTGGACGCCTTGCTGGAATCGCTGTCCGTGCGCGACGCCGCGCGCGTTGCGGCCAAGGTCACCGGCCAGCCGCGCGACGTGCTCTACAACCGGGCCCTGACCCGCAAGAAGGCGCAGGAGTAAGCCATGGTGTATTCGACTGTCGTGTCCAACAAGCCCGCCGACCCGCAAGAGCGGTTGACCTACCGCGACATGCCCACCCCGCTGGGAGATCTGCGCCTGGTGGCCAGCCCGAAGGGATTGCGCGGCGCGTGGTTCACCGATCAGGCGCTGTTGCCGTTGCCGGATGGATGGACGCTGACCGACAGCGATCCGTTCCTGGAACAGGCGCGGCGCGAGCTGGAAGAATGGTTTTCCGGCGAGCGCCGCGGGTTCGACGTAACGCTCGACCCGGTCGGCACCACGTTCCAGCACGAGGTCTGGCATGCGCTATGTGCGCTGGAATTCGGCACGCTGACCAGCTATGGCGAACTGGCCCGCACGGTGAACCGGCCCAAGGGCGCGCAGGCGGTGGGCGGCGCGGTGGGCCGCAATCCCATCAGCATCATCATTCCGTGCCATCGCGTGATCGGCGCGGACACTTCGCTGACGGGATTCGGCGGCGGATTGCCGCGCAAGCAGGCGCTGCTGGCGCATGAAGGCAACCGTTACCTCAGCCGCAGCGCGCACGCGCGCCGCGTGTGCGACGGGCAGGCGGAGCTGCCCTGGTAGCCGTCTTGCCGCTTACTGCGACGCGATCGTCGGCAGGATGCCGATGCGGTCAGAAACCATCGGCACGGCATTCAGCGCGCTTTGGCGATCGGGATACGGGCCGATCCGCACGCGGTACAGATTGTTGGCCTGTTCCACCGACGCCGGCGGCGCGCCTTCGGCGCCGAGCTGCGTGTTGATGCGGCTGACCAGCGATTGCGCATTGCCGGGCTGGCTGAACGCGCCCACCTGCAGGTAGATGCTGCCTGTACCCGTACCGGCGCCGGCCGCCGGCCGCATCGGAGCGGGGCTGGGTGAAGCCGGCGCGAGGGGTTCCGGGGCCAGCGCCACGGGGGTGGACGCCACCGGCGCCATCACTGGCGTGGAGCCCGTGGCGGATTCGGGTTCTGGCGCAGAGGCCGCGGGCGCGCCTTGCGAGGCCAGGCGCCGGATCTCTTCGGCCTGGATGGCTTCCACGACCACTTGCCCGCTGCCCGGGCCGATGATGCCCAGCTTGTAGGCCGCGACGTAGGACAGGTCCATGATGCGGTCGCTGTGGAAGGGGCCGCGGTCGTTCACTCGCACGATGATCGTCTTGCCGTTGACCATGCTGGTCACCCGCGCGTAGCTGGGGATCGGCAGCGTGGTGTGCGCGGCCGTCATGGCGTACATGTCGTAGGTCTCGCCGATCGACGTGGAGTTGCCGTGGAATTTCTTGCCGTACCACGAGGCGATGCCGCGCTTCTTGTAGGCCTGGCCGCTGGTGTCCGGCACATAGCGCTGGCCGAACACGACGTAGGGCCGGTTCGCGCCGCTGGCGTAGGGTTCCAGCTTGGGCACCGCGTCGGGGATCTGATCCAGGTTGGACGGCGGATTGGCGTCCGGCCCGTCGTCCTTGTAATAGCCGCCCTTTTTGCGTCCGCCGGTGGAGGAACAGCCTGCCACCGCGATCGCGAGCAGCAGCACAAAGAGGAAATGCAGGGGGCGGGAACTCGTCATGCGGTTTCGTCGGGCAGTTGGGTGCGGTGGCGCACCAGCAGCGGGTCGTGGTCGGCAAAGCGCAGCGCCAGTTGCTCCACGACATACACCGAGCGGTGCTGGCCGCCGGTGCAGCCGATGGCCACGGTCAGGTAGTTGCGGGTGTCCTGCGTGTACAGCGGCAGCCAGCGCTTCAGGAAGCCTGCGATGTCGTCAATCATCAGGCCGACCTGCTCGTACCCGGCGAGCCACGTGGCCACGGGTTCGTCGCGGCCCGTCAGCGGACGCAGGTTGCGGTCGTAATGGGGGTTGGGCAGGCAGCGCACGTCGAACACCAGGTCCGCGTCGCCCGGCACGCCGCGCTTGTAGGCAAACGATTCGAACGTCAGCACCAGCGGCGCGCGGTCTGCCTTGATGAGATCGCGGATCCAGGCGCGAAGCTGGCCGGGCGTCAGCTCTGACGTATCGATGACGTGTTCCTGCTCGCGCAGCGGCGCCAGCAGCTCTCTTTCCAGCGCAATGCATTCGGTCAGCGACGGCGCCGTGCCGCCGCGTTGCAGGCGGTCGGTCAGCGGATGGCGGCGGCGCGATTCGGAGTAGCGCTGCACCAGCGTGGCCGTGTTGGCATCCAGGAAGACGACCCGCAGACTCGTGCCCATGGCGCGCAGCGCGGTGACCACGTCGGGCAGTTCGGCGAGTTCCCCCGGCGAGCGCACGTCGATGGCGACGGCGACGCGTTCCATGCCGTCATCGCGCGCCTGCGCAATGAATTCGGTCAGGAAGCGGACGGGAAGATTGTCGACACAGGTGTAGCTTGCGTCCTCGAGCATACGCAGCGCGACGGATTTGCCGGAGCCGGAAATGCCGGTGACGAGGACGACTTTCAACATGGACATGATTGTGGCACGCTTTTCCAGGACGATGCCGGCGGGATAGCATCTGATATGGCCATAAACTCAGGATCTGCGCCTGTTCCCTGCTGCACGCCCTGACGTAAGCTTGGGGCCGCAGACGCCGCAGTTCCATCGCAGTTCCACTTTTACGCGCCCCGCCGTCACGATTCGGGGTGTGGGAATTTGACCTAGATGTTAGCCCTCATTTCCTCTTGTAGTGTTTCACTGCCGCGGTTTTGGGCCTTCCGCAGCGCCTTTGCCGCTGCGGCTGTTGTGTTTATGTCCGCGCCGTCGCTGGCGCAGCAGGCGGCGCCGCCGACCCTGCAGCCGGACACCATGGCGGCCCGTGTTGCGGCCTGTACGGCGTGTCACGGCGCGCAGGGCAGGGCGGGCGCCGACGGCTACTATCCGCGGCTGGCCGGCAAGCCGCAGGATTATCTCTATCATCAGCTTCTGAACTTTCGCGACGGGCGTCGGCAGTACCGGCCCATGACGCACCTGCTGGCTGGGTTGCCCGACGACTACCTGCGCGACATGGCCGCGTACTTTTCTGAGCAGCATGTGCCGTATCCGGCGCCCGTTCGCGCGGACGTGTCCGCCGCCACGCTGGAGGCCGGACGCAAGCTTGCCAAGGAGGGCGATGCGGCGCGCGGTCTGCCGGCCTGTGCATCCTGTCACGGCGCGGCCCTCTCCGGCATGCTGCCCGCCATCCCGGGCCTGCTGGGCCTGCCGCGCGACTACATCGGCGCGCAGATCGGCGGCTGGAAGAACGGCCTGCGCCGCGCCGCCGCGCCGGACTGCATGGCCGACATCTCCCACAAGCTCACCCCTTCGGACATCGGCGCCCTGACGGCGTGGCTGTCGTCACAGCCCGTGGTCGAGCCCTACGTGCCCGACGCCGCGAACTCGGTCCGGCTGCCCGCGGAATGCGGCAGCCAGGCGCAACGCTGAACGGGGCCGCGAATGACGCTGATGAAAAGAATCCTGGTTGTTCTGCTGCTGGTGGTCGTGGTGGCCGCCGGCGGGTTGTATTGGCTGGGCACGCGCGACGATGCCAGCACCGGCCCCGCCGCGGCGGCGGCCGAGGGCGCCGCGCAGATCGAGCGCGGCCGCTACCTGGCGCTGGCCGGCAACTGCATGGCCTGCCATACCAGCCGGGGCGGCAAGGCGTTTGCCGGCGGCACGCCCGTTCCCACGCCGTTCGGCACGGTCTACGGCCCGAACATCACGCCCGACCCGGATACCGGCATCGGTGCGTGGACGGCCGACGACTTCTGGCAGGCGCTGCACAACGGCAAATCGAAGGACGGCACGCTGCTGTATCCGGCGTTTCCGTACACCGAATACACGCGTGTCACGCGCAGCGATTCCGACGCGCTGTATGCCTATCTGCGCAGCATTTCGCCCGTCAAGCAGGCCAACCGTCCGCCCGAGATGGAATTCCCGTATGACCAGCGGATACTGCTGGCGGCGTGGCGCGCGCTGTATTTCAAGCCGGGTGTGCAAGATGCGGACCCCGGCCAGTCTGTCCAGTGGAATCGCGGCCGCTATCTGGTCGAAGGGCTGGGTCATTGCGCGGCCTGCCATACGCCACGCAACAGCCTGGGCGCGACGCGCGCGGGCGATGCGCTGGCCGGCGGCGTGATTCCCGTGCTGGACTGGTACGCGCCGCCGCTCACGAACGACACGCAGACCGGCATGGGACGCTGGACCGCGCAGGATATTGCCACGCTGCTCAAGACCGGCATTGCCGCGCATTCGACGGTCAGCGGGCCGATGGCGGAAGTCGTGCTGGGCAGCACGCAGCACCTGACCGACGACGACGCGCTGGCCATCGGCGTCTATCTGAAATCGCTGCCCGCCACGCCGCCCGCGACGGACGCGCGTGCGGCTGCCCCTGCGCCCGCGGCCATGGAACTGGGCGGCAAGCTGTACAGCCAGCAATGCGCGCAATGCCATCAGGCCGACGGCAAGGGTAGCGGCACCGCGTGGCCCGCGCTCGCCGGCAATCCGTCGGTGACCGCGCCGTCGTCCGTCAACGCCATCCGCATGGTGCTGGACGGCGGGTATGCGCCCGCCACAGCCGCGAACCCGCGTCCCCACGGCATGCCGCCGTTCGGCCAGGTGCTCAACGACAACGACATTGCGATGCTCGTGACATACATCCGCAATAGCTGGGGCAACGAGGCGGGCGGGACGAGCGCGCTGGAGGTCAAACGCGCGCGGGCGTCGTCAACGTTGAATTAGCGCCGGCTAGCGCGCTGCGGCAGCCGCCCGGCAGGCCTCGTGCGCCAGGTCGCCCAGCGTGCGGATCGCCGCTTCGATGCCGGCTTCCCACGGATGCCCGTAGTTCAGGCGTAGCGCGCTGCCAAACTGGCCGCTGGCCGAGAAGATCGGGCCGGGCGCCACGCTGATGCCGCGCGCCAGCGCCTGGCGGTGCAGCGACAGCGCATCCACGGCGGAGGGCAGTTCCAGCCACAGGAAGAATCCGCCCTGCGGCCGCGTCACGCGCGTGCCGGCGGGAAAGGCCTGCGCGATGGCGTCGGCCATGCGCTCCTGCTGCGCCTGCAAGGTTTGGCGCAGGCGCCGCAGGTGGCGGTCGTAGCCGCCTTGTTCCAGGTATTCGGCAATCGCACCCTGCGCGGGGCCTGATGCCGACAGCGTCGATGACAGCTTCAGGCGCTGCACCTGCTGGGCATAGCGTCCGGCGCTGGCCCACCCAATGCGATAGCCGGGCGCCAGGCATTTCGAGAACGACGAACAATGCAGCACCAGTCCGCGCGTGTCGTAGGCCTTTGCGGGCACGGGCCGCGTCGTGCCAAAGTACAGCTCGCCATAGACGTCGTCTTCGATCAGCGGAATGTCGTGCCGCGCAAGCAGTTCGACCAGCTGCCGCTTTCTGTCGTCCGGCATCAGGCAGCCCAGCGGGTTCTGAAACTGCGTCATCAGCCAGCAGGCGCGCGGCGAGTGCCGCTGGATGGCGGCCTGCATCGCGTCCAGGTCGATCCCGGTGCGCGGATGGGTAGGCACTTCCAGCGCTTTCAGCCCAAGGCGTTCCAGCGCCTGCAGCGCACCGTAAAAGGTGGGCGCCTCGACCATGACGGTGTCGCCCGGTTGCGTGACCGCTTGCAGGCAGAGATTCAACGCTTCCAGGGCGCCGTTGGTGACGACGATATCGGTGGCGGGCAGGTTGATGCCGCCGATCAGGTAGCGCAGCGCGATCTGCCGTCGCAGGCGCGGATTGCCGGGCGCCAGGTCTTCGACGGTGTCACGCGGATCCTGACGCTTCAGATGCGCGGCCATGGCCTGCGCCAATCGCGGTAACGGAAACAACAGCGGGGAGGGGAAGGCCGAACCAAGCGGCGTGACGTCGCGATTGCGGACCGAGCCGAGGATGTCGAAGATCCGCTCGCTGATTGCCAGTTCGGTGGATTCGCCGTCGGGGCACGAGGCGCCCGGTTCGGGCGGCAGCGATTCGGCGGGGGCGTTGACGTAGTAGCCCGAGCGCGGCTGCGCGCGGATCAGGCCGCGGGCTTCGAGCAGGTAGTAGGCCTGGAAGACGGTGGAGGGGCTGACGCCGCGCGCGGCGCACGCGTCGCGCACCGAGGACAGCTTGTCGCCGGCCCGCAGGACGCCGCTTGCGATCGACGAGGCGATCTCGTCGGCCAGGGTTTCGTAAAGGCTCACGATGCCGCAGGGCGACGTTGCGGGCTCATTTGCTGCTTTGGAGGATCGCCATGGCCTGGCGTTCCATGAATTCGCCCAGCGTGTCGATGCCGCGCAGCTTGAGGATGGTATTGCGCACCGCCGCCTCGACCAGCACAGCCAGGTTGCGGCCCGCGGCCACTTGCAGCATCACCTTGCGTACGGGCAGGCCCAGCATGTCCTGCGTGATGTCCTGCAGCGGCAGGCGTTCGAACTTGTCCTGCGCGGTGGCGCGCACCAGGTGCACGATGAGTTTGAGCCGCATCTTGCGGCGCACCGAGGTTTCGCCAAAGATCGTGCGGATGTCGAGCAGGCCCAGGCCGCGGACTTCCAGCAGGTTCTGCAGCAGTTGCGGACAGTGGCCTTCGATCATGTTGGGCGCGGTGCGCGAGAACTCGACCGCGTCGTCGGCCACCAGGCCGTGGCCGCGCGAAATCAGTTCGAGCGCCAGTTCGCTTTTGCCCAGACCCGATTCGCCCGTGATCAGGACGCCCAGACCCAGCACGTCCAGGAACACACCGTGCACCGTGGTGGTGGGCGCGAGCTTCTTGCCGAGATAGATGCGCAAGAGGTCAATGAGCTGCGCGGCGGCAACCGGCGTGGACAGCAGCGGCACCTGGTGCTGGTCGCACTGGTCGACCAGATCCTGCGGCGGCGTCAGGCCATCGGCCAGCAGAATCGCCGGCACGCCGCCGATCAGCAGCTCGTCCATGTGGTGCATGCGGCGGCGCAGGTCGAAGCGCGTGTAGTACGCCAGCTCTTCCTGGCCGAACACCTGGATGCGCGACGGGTGAATAAGGTTCAAGTGGCCGACGAGATCGGCGGCCGCCATGCCGTCATCGGGAATCGCGCGGTCCGCGGCGCCCTGGCCCGAGATCCAGTTAAAGGGGATTTTGTCGGCGTTGTCGTCGACGAGTTCCTGCACCGTGAGCATGGCAGCGATTCCGCGTGGGATCAGAGTTGGCCGGTCGTGAGCATTCTGTGGACGATGGCCGCATCCGGCTCGGTGGCCAGGGCCTCGCGCAATGCCTTGTTGGACATGAGCTGGGCGAGTTCGGCCAGGATGTCCAGGTGCTGCTGCGTGGCGGTTTCAGGCACCAGCAGACACAGCAGCATCGACACGGGCTGTCCGTCGGGCGCGTCGAAGGTGATGGGCTGAGCAAGGCGGATGAACGCCGCCAGTGCTTGCTCCAGACCTTTCACGCGGCCGTGCGGCACGGCAACGCCCTGACCCAGGGCGGTAGACCCCAGGCGCTCGCGGGCAAAGAGGCTGTCGAACACGAGGGCGCGTGCCAAGCCGTTGTTGTTTTCAAAAAGCAGACCGGCCTGTTCGAACGCACGTTTCTTGCTCGTGGCGAGCATATCGAGCACGACGTTGCCGGCGGGGAGGATGCGCGACAAATGATTCATCAGGTCATTATATGGTTATATGACGCACTGCAACAATCAACCGCCCCGTGCTTCGGAGGACCGAGGAGCCAACGGGACCACAAGAGCGACAGCATAGTCTGATCGCGATACCTTGTGGACATTCTGGGCCTGGCAGGGTTCCCGCAGACGCCCGTATCGGACAAACGCAGGGAAAACGCCAAGTGGCCGACAGGCGGCAGCGAGATGAAACAGGGGATTGGGTGGTGCAGGAGGGGAGTTTGCCGATGCCCCAGCTGGACGTAAGGTCTAGCGGGACACCGGGACTTAGGCAGGATCGTGGGATCGCTGTACTGCTAGTCGCTCAGGTGAGCGGTCATGAAGCGCGTTACTGCTGGGGTGGCGAGAGGGTCGCCGCTTGCCGCTTCACGGACTCTGCTGAATGACTTCTTACCTTGTCCTTGTGCTTGATGACCTGACGGTCGACTTTGTCAGCAAGAAGGTCGATGGCTGCATAGAGGTTTTCATCGGTTGCTTCACAATGAATGTCCTTGCCGCTCAGACGCATGGTGATTTCGGCTCTATGCCGCAGGGGCTCTACTGAGAGCATGACCTGGGTATCGATGACGTGATCGAAATGCCGCAGCACTCGCGCCAGTTTGTTCATGACATATTCCCGGATGGCCGGGGTGACGTCGAGGTGACGACCGCAGATGCTCAGGTTCATAGTGTGCTCTCCTTCTAAAAGAGGAAAAAAGTGCGCAAAAGGCGCGGTAAGTTCGTAGGCGTTCTCCTTCAATAAGCAGGGTTCGTTTAGCTCTAGTGTATAGACTCGGGCCGATAAAACAAGCTGACCTACCGCAACTTCATGGCATTTTTATGGCTGAGCCCGAGAGCGTATGGCGGTCTTTTTTCATGCGTTACGGGGTCTTTCAGGCGGTGGTTACATACGGAAGTGTTCGCCCAGGTATACCCGGCGAACGGCGGGGTCGCCCACGATTTCCTCGGGGTGGCCGTCGGTCAGGACCTTGCCTTCACTGATGATGTAAGCGCGATCGCAGATGCCCAGGGTTTCGCGCACGTTGTGGTCGGTGATCAGCACGCCGATCCCGCGGCCCTTCAGGAAGCGCACGATGCGCTGGATCTCGATGACGGCGATGGGATCCACGCCGGCAAACGGTTCGTCCAGCAGGATGAAGCGCGGGCTGGTGGCCAGCGCGCGCGCGATTTCCACGCGCCGGCGTTCACCGCCCGACAGCGAGATCGCGGCGTTGCTGCGAATGTGCCCGATCTGCAGCTCTTCGAGCAGCGATTCCATCTGTTCGTTGATCTTGGGCGTCGTCAGCGGACGGCCATCCGGACCCACTTGCAATTCCAATACCGCGCGGATGTTCTGCTCCACCGTCAGGCGGCGGAACACGGAGGCATCTTGCGGCAGATACGACAGGCCCATGCGCGCGCGCTTGTGGATGGGCATCGCGGTGATGACGGAGCCGTCGATTTCGATGCGGCCCGCGTCCGCCGGCACCAGGCCGACGATCATGTAAAAGCTGGTGGTCTTGCCTGCGCCGTTGGGGCCCAAGAGGCCGACGACTTCGCCGCTGACCACGGACAGGGACACATCCTGCACGACGGTGCGGCCGTTGTAGGTCTTGCGCAGTCCGGTTGCGCGCAGGCTGCCCTGCTTGACGCCCGAAGGGGCGGAGGTCACGGGGGTCGGCACTGAAGGTTGATTCATCGTGGCTGCGATTGGTGTGGCGGGGGAAGCGCTTCAGCGCCCTTTCTTGGTTGCCTGCTGCTTGCGGCATTCAGCGACGGCGGCGTCCAGCTTGGCGCGCGGTTCGGCCAGGGACCGCACGCGTCCGCCAGCCGCGGCGGAGTTCGGGCCGCCTTGCGCTTCGTAGGTGCCGGACTTCTCGTTGTAGCGTACCCGCTCGCCGCGAATGGTATCGAACGGTTTCCCACAGACGTAGCGGACGATGACGGCCTGGCCGATCAGGTCGAACGTGCTGTTGGTGCCGTCGTATTCGGCGCGCAGGCCCTTGCCTTCGATGAGTTCGAAGCTGTCGGGGCGCTCCTGGCGGATCGTGACCACCTTGCCTTTGTCGGCGATGGCCGTGCCGTATTGGTTGCCCTGCGCATCCTCGTTCATTTGCAGCGTGTCTGACGACAGCGTCATCAGCCCGCGCGTCAGGTTGACGTTGCCGGTGAACACGCTTTGTTTCTTCACGTCGTCGTAGTGCAGCGTGTCCGACAGGATCAGCGTGCTGGGCTCTTCGGCCGGCGTGGCCGCTTTCGGTTCCGCCGCGTGCGCCGGCGCAAGCGCGAAGGCCGTCAACAGCACGGCGCCCATCAGGCGGGTCGTCGGGGCGAGGAAGGTCCGAAGGTCGGTCATGGCTTTTTCTGGTTAGAGTTGTTGGCAGGAATTTCGGTGCGGCGCTGCTGCTTGCCTTCCGAACCGGCAATTTCCACGTCGGTCGATGCCGAAACCTGCAATTGGCGAGTCTTGTTGTTGTAGTGCATGCCCGTGCCCTGCATGCGCGAGCGGCCCTTCAGGACCGTGGCGGGCAGGTCGGTGAAGACCACGTCTTCGTCGGGCAGGATGATGAGCTGCTGGCTGCGCACGTCCAGCATGTCGTTCTCGGCGTCGGGCTGGCGCAGCACATGGGCATCGCCTTGCATGACGATGCGCTTGCCGCCCTGTTCCATCACGGCCGTTTTGGAAACGGCCACCGTGATCGGATTGGACTCGCGCTGGCCCACGGCGCGCGGCGCCGTGACGTGATACGAGTCGTCGTCGGGAAAATGCTCCATATAGTCGCCTTCGAGGCGGTTGATGGGCTTGCCCGTGGGATCGGTGCGCAGCATCACGAATTCGCGCGACCACGCATCCATTTCGTGGGTGACGCGGCGCGGCGGGTCCACCTGGATGGCGCGCTGCGCGTAATCGGCCGCCCACCACGAACTGGTGACCAGCACCAGCAGCAGGAACAGCGCGATCAGTGAGGGAAAACGTTCTTTCATCGGGTGCGCCGCGAGGGCGTATTCGTTGAGGGCGGAATCACTGGATCGCCCCGGGGCCCAGCAGGCCCGGCGCAGCCAGGAAGGCGCCCAGGCGGCCTTGCGAGGCCAGGAGGAGATCGCAGCATTCGCGCACGGCCCCGCTTCCGCCGGGCAGGGTCGAAACCCAGTGCGCGGTCTGGCTGACGTAGCCGGGGGCGTTGGGCACGCTGGCGGCAAAACCCGCGCGCTGCAAGGCCGGCAGGTCGATGATGTCATCGCCCATGTAGCCGGTTTGATTCAGTTGGACACCGCAGCGCTGCGCAAGTTCGGTCAGGGCGGTGCCCTTGTCGCGCACGCCCTGGATCACTTCGGCGATGCCGAGTTCGGCCGCGCGGCGCGCGACGATGGGGCCGGAACGGCCGGTGATCAGCGCGACTTTCAGCCCGCCTTCCATCAGCAGCCGCAGCCCGTGGCCGTCCAGCGCGTGGAAGCGTTTTTGCAGTTCGCCGCCTTCGCCGTAATAGAGGCTGCCATCGGTCAGCACGCCGTCCACGTCGAAAACCATCAGCCGCACGGCCGCGGCGCGTTCGCGCACGATGGCGGGGATACGGGCAAGCACCAGCGCTTCGGCCGGGTGATTCACGGAAGCAGAGAGATTCATAGTCATACCACTTTAGCGGCCATCAGATCGTGCATGTGCAATGCACCGACCAGCGCGCCGTCATTGTCCATCACCAGCATGTGATTGAGCCGTTGTTCGTCCATCTGCCGGGCGGCCTCGACGGCGAGTGCCTCGGGGTTGATGCTGCGCGGCGATCGCGTCATGCCCGCCTCGACGGTCAGGCTGCGGATGTCGCCGTGCCGCGCGATCAGACGGCGCAAGTCGCCGTCGGTGAAGATGCCCAGCGGGCGGTGCTGTGCGTCGGTCACGACCGTCATGCCCATGCCCTTGGCCGACATGACCTCCAGGGCCTGCGACACCGGGGTGTCCGCCGTGACGATGGGCAAGGCGTTTCCCTGGCGCATGACGTCGCGCACGTGGGTGAGCAGCCGGCGGCCCAGCGCGCCGCCCGGGTGCGAGCGGGCAAAGTCCTGCGGGCCGAAACCGCGCGCTTCCAGGCAGGCGACGGCCAGGGCGTCGCCCAGCGCCAGTGCGGCCGTGGTGCTGGCGGTGGGGGCCAGGTTCAGGGGGCAGGCTTCCTGGGCCACGCTGGCATCCAGATGGATGTCGGCCTGGCGGGCCAGTTCGGATTGCGGGTTGCCGGTGATCGCCACCAGCCCGGCGCCCATGCGACGCACCACGGGCAGGATGGTCAGCAGTTCCTCGCCCGAGCCCGAATAGGAGATGGCGATGAGCACGTCGTCGCGGGTGATCATGCCCAGGTCGCCATGGACGGCCTCGGCGGCGTGCACGAAGAAGGCGGGGGTGCCGGTGGACGCCAGCGTCGCGGCGATCTTGCGGGCGATGTGTCCCGTTTTTCCGATGCCGCTGACGACCACCCGGCCGCGGCAGGCAAGCAGCAGGTCGACGACCCGCGTGAAGCTGTCATCCAGCCGGGCGGACAGGTCTTGCAGGCCCTGGCATTCAATCTGTAGCGTTCTGCGCGCAGATGCCAGCGCGGTGCCGGACGATGAGGTGGGATGGTCGGTCATGGGGCGGATTTTAATCTCAGTATGCTAGTTTGCCCCGCGCAGGGGCGTATGGCATGCTGGCGAGTCTTTCAATGGCTTTCAAACTTTCCTTCCAGGCCCGCTCCATGTCCAGCATTTCCAGTCCCGTCCTTGGCACGCCACTGTCCCCCCTGGCCACCCGCGTCATGCTGCTGGGGTCCGGTGAACTGGGCAAAGAGGTCATCATCGCCCTGCAGCGCCTGGGCGTCGAAGTCATTGCGGTGGATCGGTATGCCGACGCCCCGGGCCATCAGGTGGCGCACCGGGCGCATGTGGTCTCGATGACGGACCCGCAGGCCTTGCGGCAGGTCATCGAGCAGGAGCAGCCGCACGTTATTGTCCCTGAAATCGAGGCCATTGCCACCAGCTTGCTGGTGGAACTGGAAGCGGCCGGCGTGGCGCGGGTCACCCCGACGGCCCGCGCGGCCCAGCTCACCATGAATCGCGAAGGCATCCGCCGCCTGGCGGCCGAGACCCTGGGCCTGCCGACTTCGCCCTACAGCTTCGTCGACACCGAGGAAGAATTGCGCCGGGCCATTGACGGCGGCATCGGCTATCCGTGCGTCATCAAGCCGGTCATGTCGTCGTCGGGCAAAGGCCAGTCGGTCATCAAGAGCGCCGACGACGTGGCCTCCGCCTGGCGCTATGCCCAGGAAGGGGGCCGGGTCGGGGGCGGCCGCGCCATTGTCGAGGGGTTCATCCGCTTCGACTACGAAATCACGCTTCTGACCGTGCGCGCCCGTGGCGCCGACGGCCAGGTCGAGACCCGGTACTGCGAGCCCATCGGCCACAAGCAGGTCGACGGCGACTACGTCGAAAGCTGGCAGCCGCACCCGATGTCGCCGGCGGCGCTGCAGCGCGCCCGCGACATCGCGCTGGCCGTCACGTCCGAGCTGGGCGGCCTGGGCATCTTCGGCGTCGAGCTCTTCGTGGCGGGCGACCAGGTCTGGTTCTCGGAAGTCAGTCCGCGTCCGCACGACACCGGCATGGTCACCATGATTACCCAGGTGCAGAACGAATTCGAACTGCACGCCCGTGCGCTGCTGGGGCTGCCGGTCGATCCCAGCCTGCGCCAGCCGGGCGCCAGCAGCGTCATCTACGGTGGCGTGGAAGCCGGTGCTGTGTCGTTCCATGGCGTGGCCGAGGCCCTGGCTGAGCCCGGCACGGACATCCGTCTCTTCGGCAAGCCCGAATCGTTCGTCAAGCGCCGCATGGGCGTGGGCCTGGCCGTGGCCGAGGACGTAGCCGCCGCCCGCGCCAAGGCCAAGCGCGTGTCCGCCGCCGTGACCGTCAAGGCCGGCTGATCGCCCTGAACCCTGCGTCGCTGACGGGGTAAAAGCCCCCGGCAACCCCCAGCTTTTCCTCCCCTTGAACGCCACCCGCCTCACCGGCCGGTGGCGTTTTTGCCGTCCGCCGCCTCCGCCAAGTGTTGTATGGCTGTCACGTTGAACGGCTAATTTGCCGTGCGCGCCCTCTGAATGGCGTTGGTTTGCGCTCTTGCCCCTGCTGCAGGTGTGGTTTGCGCTTTCTCATCGTTTGTTCGATAATTTCAGAAATTTCTGAAATCAACGTAACTGCATATGTCGTGCAGGATTCGTTGTGTGACTGGCTGATCCTCATGGCGCTTTCCCCCCAGATTGAACGTTTCGTCCTGCACTTCGGTGAGATGGGCAGCCGTTGGGGCGTGAATCGCACCGTCGGCCAGATCTACGCACTGCTGTTCCTGGCGCCGCAGCCGCTCAACGCCGACGATATCGCCGAGGCCCTGGGCTTTTCGCGCTCGAACGTCAGCCTCGGGCTGAAAGAGCTGCAGTCCTGGCGCCTGGTCAGGCTGATGCATCAGGTGGGCGACCGCCGCGACTACTTCGAGACCCCCAAGGACGTCTGGGAAATCTTCCGCATCCTCATGGAAGAGAAGCGCAAGCGCGAAGTCGACCCCACCCTTACGCTCCTGCGCGACACGCTGCTGGAGTCGCCGTCCGGGCCCGACGAGGCTTACGCGCAACAACGAATGACCGAAATGCTGGAGCTCATCGAACTATCCACGGGGTGGTTCGATGAGGTTCAACGGCTGCCGCCCGAAACCCTGCAAAGCCTCATGAAACTTGGTTCCAAGGTGCAGAAGGTGTTGGGATTCGCCGGCAAATTGCGGGGCAAGGGCTGACCCGTCACGCCTCGATTTTTCAGGAAACCTCTATGAAGTTGTATGCAACGCCCCTAACATGGCGCGTCAGACGGCCTGGGAACCATGCCGGTTGCCGCAGCGCGTCGACGCCTTGGGAGCAGCCTCATGATTGATATCGATGTCGTGAATCTCTCGCGGTTCCAGTTCGCCGCGACCGTGCTCTACCATTTCATCTTTGTCCCGCTCACGCTTGGCCTGTCGTTCATCCTGGCCATCATGGAAAGCGTGTACGTCATGACCGGCCGCCCCATCTGGAGAAAGATGACGATGTTCTGGGGCACGCTGTTCGGCATCAACTTTGCGCTGGGCGTGGCGACCGGCGTGGTGATGGAGTTCCAGTTCGGCATGAACTGGTCCTACTACAGTCACTACGTGGGCGACATCTTCGGCGCGCCGCTGGCGCTCGAAGGGCTGATGGCGTTCTTCCTGGAAGCCACCTTCGTCGGCCTGTTCTTCTTCGGCTGGAACCGCATGTCCAAGGTCAGCCACCTGGCCGTGACCTGGCTGGTGGCCTTTGGCACCAACTTCTCGGCCCTGTGGATCCTGATCGCCAACGGCTGGATGCAGAACCCGGTCGGCGCGATCTTCAATCCGGACACGATGCGCATGGAAATGACCGACTTCGCCGCGGTCATCTTCAACCCTGTCGCGCAAGCCAAGTTCGTGCACACCGTCAGCGCCGGCTACGTGGCAGGCGCCATGTTCGTCATGTCGATCAGCGCCTGGTATCTGCTGCGCGGCCGCCATATCGACCTGGCCAAGCGCTCGATGGCGGTGGCCGCCAGCTTCGGTCTGGCCGGGGCGCTGTCGGTGGTCGTGCTGGGTGACGAAAGCGGTTACCTCACCACCGAACACCAGAAGATGAAGATCGCGGCCATGGAGTCCATGTGGCACACCGAGCCCGCGCCCGCATCGTTCAACCTATTCGCCATCCCGAACCAGGCCGAGCGCCGCAACGATTTCGCGATCGAGATTCCCTATGTCATGGGCATCATCGGCACGCGGTCGCTGACCACGCCGCTGCTGGGCATCAACGACCTGATCCTGCGCGCCGAAAATCGCATCCGCGACGGCCTCGTGGCCTATGAAGCCTTGCAGAAGATCCGCGCCAATCCCAAGGACGTCGATGCCCGCATGGTGTTCGACAAGACCTGGCCGGACCTGGGCTATGCGCTGCTCGTCAAGCGCCATGAGGAGGACCTCAGCAAGGTCACCGAGGCGCAGATCAAGCAGGCCGCGATCGATACCGTGCCGACCGTGGCGCCGCTGTTCTGGGCGTTCCGCATCATGGTCGCAGTGGGCATGTACCTGATCCTGTTCTTCGGCGTGGCGTTCTGGCTTGCGTCTCGCGGCCGCCTGGATAGCAGTCCCCGTCTGCTCAAGGTGGCGCTGTGGAGCCTGCCGCTGCCGTGGATCGCCATCGAAAGCGGCTGGTTCGTCGCCGAGTACGGCCGCCAGCCCTGGGTGATCGAAGGCGTGCTGCCCACGTATTACGCGGCATCGGGCCTCACGATCACCGACCTCGTCATCAGTCTGACGATCTTCCTGGTGCTGTACACGATCCTGCTCATCATCGGCGTGAAGGTCATGCTGCATGCCATCAAGGCCGGACCGAAATCCGACGGGCCGGCGCCGGGTGATGCCGCCGCCGATCCCGTCCACGCCGCCGTGCGCGCCTAAGGGGAGAAACGCAAATGGATACCCTTATTCCTTTCGACTACGGCACGCTGCGCGTGGTGTGGTGGGCGTTGATGGGCGCGTTGCTCATCGGCTTTGCCGTCATGGATGGCTTTGACTTGGGCGTGGCCGCGCTGTTGCCGGTGGTCGCCAAGACCGACGCCGAGCGCCGCATCGTGATTAACGTGGTGGGGCCGGTGTGGGAAGGCAACCAGGTCTGGCTCATCACCGCGGGCGGCGCCATCTTCGCCGCGTGGCCGTTGCTTTATGCCGCCTCGTTCTCGGGCTTTTACCTGGCGATGATGCTGGTGCTGCTTGCGCTGATTCTGCGGCCGGTCGGCTTCAAGTACCGCAGCAAGATGGAAGGCACGCGCTGGCGCAACCGCTGGGATGCCGTGCTGTGCTTCTCGGGCGTGCTGGCGTCGCTGGTGTTTGGCGTGGCCATGGGCAACGTCATCCTCGGCGTACCGTTCACGTATGACGCGGTGACGCTGCGTCCGATGTACGAAGGGCATTTCTTCCAGCTCTTCATGCCCTTCGCCTTGCTGGCAGGCGTACTGAGCGTGGTGATGTTGACCATGCACGGCGCGGTGCTGCTGGCCTGGCGCACGGATGATCCCGTGTCCTCGCGGGCGCGCAACTGGGGCCGGCTGTGCGCAATGCTCACCGCCGTGCTCTTCGTGGCCGGTGGCTTCTGGGTCGCGGGCGGCGTGCCGGGCCATGCGATCACCAGTGTGGTCGACCCGGCCGCGCCGTCGGACCCGATGCTCAAGTCCGTGTCGGTGCAGACCGGCGCCTGGATGGCCAACTACGCGAAGTGGCCGTGGATGTGGATCGCGCCCGCGCTGGGCGTGGCCGGCGCCTTGCTCGCGGGGCTGCTGCTGACCGTGCGCGCCAACATGCTGGCGTTCCTGTCGTCCTCGGCGTCCATCGCCGGCGTGATCCTGACGGTGGGCTTCTCGCTCTTCCCGTTCATCATGCCGTCCTCGGTCAATCCGAAGGCAGGCCTGACGGTATGGGACGGCTCGTCCAGCCATCTGACGCTGTGGATCATGGTGATCGCGGTTGCCGTATTCCTGCCCATCGTGACCCTCTACACCGCCTGGGTGTATCGCGTCATGCGCGGCAAGGTCACCCATGATTCGGTTGGCGATACGCCCAACTCGTACTGATAAAGGAACCAACACCATGTGGTATTTCTCATGGATCCTCGGCCTGGGCCTGGCGTGCGCTTTCGCCATTCTTAATGCGATGTGGTTCGAGTTGCGTGAAGGTCAGAGCCATGACCCGCGCGCCAGCCGCGGCGACGAGTGAGCGGCGGCGCAAGCAGCCTCGAGCACGACCCGTCGGCGTCCCTGCAGAAGCCGCCGCGCGAGCAGTCGCGGTGGCTGATGGGGCTGGCCCGGTCGGCGCGGTTTCCGCTCATTTTTGCGGGCGCCGCGCCGCTGGTAAGCGGCGTCTTGCTGGTCGTGCAGGCCTGGCTGCTTGCCAGGGTGCTCGATTCGGCGATCGTCGGCCATTTCCCGCGAGCTGAACTGCTGGGCAGCATCGCCGCCATCGCGGGGCTGATGCTGGTGCGCGCGTGCATCACGTGGGCCGGCGAGCGCGCCGGCGCGGATGCTTCCGAGCGCATCAAGCGCCACGTGCGCCAGTCCCTGTTTCAGCGGCTGGTGCAGAAAGGTCCTTACTGGAGCCGCGGCAAGGCGTCGGGTGAACTGGCGAGTGCGGTGGTCGACCAGGTGGAGGCGCTGGATGGCTTCTTTGCCAAGTACCTGCCCGCGATGGCCGCGGCCGCAATGCTTCCCGTGGCGTTTTCGGTGGTGCTGCTGCCGGTTGACGTGATTGCCGGCCTGGTGCTGTTGATCACCGCGCCGCTGATTCCGCTCTTCATGGCGCTGGTAGGGTGGGGCGCGCAAGGCGCCAGCCGCCGCCACTTGCGCGCCTTCGCTCGCCTGTCGGGCTTTTTTGCTGACCGGCTGCGCGGGCTGTCCACACTGAAGCTGTATGGACGCGCGCAGGCCGAGGCCCAGTCCGTCGTGGCGGCCAGCGATGCGCTGCGCCAGCGGACGATGTCGGTGCTGCGCATCGCGTTCCTGTCGTCGGCCGTGCTGGAATTCTTTGCCGCGCTGGGCGTGGCGGGCGTTGCCGTCTACATCGGCCTGACCTACCTGGGATTCCTGGACGTGCGCTGGTCGCCTCTGACCTTGCAGGCCGGGCTCTTCTGCCTGCTAATGGCGCCCGAGGTCTATGCCCCGCTGCGCCAGTTTGCGGCCCACTATCACGATCGCGCGACAGCGCTTGCCGCCGTGACGCAGATCGCCGTGCTGTTCGATGGCCTGCCGCAAGCCGAAGCCGAGGACACGTCCGCATTGCGCGGCCGGCCCGCGCACGCCGGCCCGGGCGCTGCGCTCGCCATCGGCGGTCTGCGCGTCGAGGCGCCGGGCCGTGGCCAGCCAGTGCTGGCGGATGCCGCTTTTGATCTGGCGCCGGGCGAACACGTGGCGCTGATGGGACCCAGCGGCGTCGGCAAATCCACATTCATCGAGGCCATCGCGCGTCTGCGGCCAGCCGACGGCGACATCCGCATCGATGGCCTGCCCCTGGCGCAATGGGATGAGGCCGCCTTGCGCCAGCGCGTGGCGCTGATCGGCCAGCGGCCGCAGTTGCTGGCCGGTTCGATCGCTGACAACATCCGGCTGGGGCAGCCGGGCGCCACGGATGCGCAGGTGCAGGACGCCGCGCGCCGCGCGTGCGTGCTGGAATTCACGCAGGACCTGCCGCAAGGCCTGGACACTGCGCTCGGCAGCCGCGGCCATGGTCTGTCCGGCGGCCAGGCGCAGCGCGTGGCGCTGGCCCGTCTGTTCCTGCGCGACCCCGGCCTGATTCTGCTGGACGAACCCACCGCCCATCTGGACGAAGCAACGCAGGCCCGCGTGCTGGACGAGATTCTGCAGTTTTCCGCCGGCCGCACCCTGGTGCTGGCGACGCATTCGCCCGCGGTGGCGGCAAGATTTGGCCGCGTGGCGCGCGTCGCCAACGGCACGGTAATAGACGCATGAAGAACCTGTTGTTGCTCCTGCCCCTGTACGCGCGCCGAAAAGGCGGGCTTTTGCTCGCATTGTTCTGCGCGCTGGCCACCGTTGCCGCTGGCGTGGGTCTGCTGGGCGTGTCGGGCTGGTTCCTGACCGGCGCGTTCCTGGCCGGCGCAGGCAGCGTCTTCAACCTGTTCGCGCCTTCCGCGCTGGTGCGCGGGCTGTCGTTCCTGCGCATCGTGTCGCGCTACGCCGACCGCGTGGTCGGGCATGCCGCCACCTTGCGTCTGCTGGCGGATCTGCGCGCCATGGTGTTCGCGGCGCTGATCCGGCTGACACCGCGCCAGTTGGCGCGTTATCGAAGCGGCGACCTGGTCGCCCGCATGACGAATGACGTCGACGCGCTGGATACGGTCTTTCTGTTTGTGCTCGCGCCGCTGGCCACCGCAATCATTGCCGGCGCGGTGCTCACCGCCGTGCTGGGGCAATGGGTGCCCGCCGCGGCGCTGGTCTTTGCGTTGGCGCTGCTGACGGCGTGCGCGGTGGTGCCGTTGTGGCTGTTGCGCGCGGCGCGCAAGCCCGGCGTGGCAGCACAGGAAAGCGCGGCAGGGCTGCGCGCCGCCACGCTGGACGCGGTGGACGGCCACGCGGACATGGTCGCGCTGCATGCGCAGGACCAGACGTTGGCGCACTTCGAGCGCCTGTGCGAAGCCAGCGCCCTGGCGCGGCGCAGTCAGGCGCGGGTGGCTGTGCGCGGGCAATGGTTCCTGCAGGTGGCCGCGGGCGCCGCGGTGATGGCGCTGCTGTGGTTCGGTCTGGCCGAGCATGAGGCGGGGCGGATCGAAGGCCCCGTCCTGGCCGGCCTGCTGCTGGCCGTCATCGGCATCTTCGAGGTTGCGGGCCCCATCATGCGCGGCGCTTCCCGGATGGGATCCGCGATGTCGGCAGCCGCGCGCATCCGAGAGATCACGCAATGCGAACCCGACATGCAGGATCCGGTTGTGCCGCGCCCGCTGCCCAATCACGGGGCGCTGGAACTGGAAGGCGTGCGCTTTGCCTACCCGGCGCGCGCGGCTGGCGACAGCGCGCCGGTGCTGCAGGACATCAACCTGCGCATCGAACCGGGTGAACGCGTGGCGATCGTGGGTGCAAGCGGCGCGGGCAAGTCCACGCTGCTGCATCTGATCCTCAGGCTGGAGGATCCGCAGGGTGGACACGTGCGGTTCGGCGGTTGCGATGCTCGCGAATGCGCGCAGGCGGACTGGCATCGGCGGATCGTTCTGCTGTCGCAGGATGCGCCCGTGTTCCTGGGCACGCTGCGCACCAATCTATTGATCGGCGATGCCACAGCCGACGATGCCGCCCTGTGGCGCGCCCTGGATGCGGCAAGGCTCGGCGAATTCGTGCGCGGCCTGCCCGACGGCCTGGACACGTGGGCGGGCGAGACGGGCTCGCAGTTGTCGGCCGGACAGGCGCGGCGCCTGTGCCTGGCCAGAGCCTTGCTGGCGCCTGCCGCGGTCATCGTGCTGGACGAGCCGACCGCGGGACTGGACGCCGCGGCTGAAGCCGCGTTCTTCGCGGACCTGGAACAGGCGGTGCGCGGGCGCACGGTTGTGCTGGCCACGCATGCGGCGTTGCCTGAAGGCGCGGTGCATCGTTGCCATGTGTTGCGTGACGGGCAATTGCATGACATGTCATCGCGCGCGGCAATCCTGGCTTAAGCGCGGCGGCGCGGTTATAGTTCGCCTTGCTTCAATTCTTCAGGGCCGTATCCATGCAGACCGACAACGCCGAGTTCATCCGGCGCACCATCCGCAGCGTTCCGGACTGGCCCCAACCCGGTGTCACGTTCCGCGATATCACGCCGGTGCTGCAGGACCCCCGTGCGTTCCGTGTCCTGATCGATCTCTTCGTCTATCGCTACATGCGCCAGCGCCTGGATCTGGTGGCGGGCGTGGACGCGCGTGGCTTCATCGTGGGCAGCGTGCTGGCTTATGAACTGAACCTCGGGTTCGTGCCCGTGCGCAAGAAGGGCAAGCTGCCCTACCGCACGGTGGCCGAGGAATACTCCCTGGAATACGGCAATGCCGCCGTCGAGATGCACACCGATTCGGTCCGCACGGGCCAGCGCGTTCTGCTGGTGGACGACCTGATCGCCACCGGCGGCACCATGCTCGCGGCCATCAAGCTGCTGCAGCGCCTGGGCGCCAACGTGGTGGAAGCGGCCGCCATCATCGACCTGCCGGATCTCGGCGGTTCCGCCAAGGTGGCCGCCACCGGCACGCCGCTCTACACGGTCTGTCAGTACGGCGCGGACACGACGCCGTAACTCGACGCCGTCCCTGACGACTTCCCTGGCTTACGCGTCGGACAGGCGAGGCTGGATGAAATCCAGAAACGCCTTCGTCTTGGCGGGCAGCATGCGCGAAGGCAGCAGCGCAAACAAGGGCAGGGGAGTCAGGCTCCATTCCGGCAACACGCGAACCAGGCCCGTCTGCTTGATGGCGCGCTCCATCGCATCAAACACCAGCAGCGGCGTGATGCCCAGCCCTTGGCCGGCCAATCGCCCCAGCATCCCAACGTTATTGGCCGACAGACGGCCAGATACTTGCACGCGCTCGACCTTGTCGCCCGAATGGAGCATCCAGAAGGATGACTCCTCGCGCATGGTCGGGCGCAGGCATTCGTGGTGCGTCAGGTCCGCCGGCACACGCGGTTCGCCGTGGCGGGCCAGGTATTCCGGCGACGCATAGAGCTGGTGCGCCATCAGCACGATCTTGCGCGAGATGAGGCTGGAATCGGGCTGTTGCCCGAAGCGCAGGATCAGGTCGAACGGATTGCTGATGGGATCGATCGGGCGCATGCTCAGGTCAAAGTCGCACTCGATGTCGGGATGCTGCTCGCGGAATTCGCGGATCACGGCGGGCAGGAACAATTGCGCAAGACTGGTGGGCAGCGAGATCCGCAGGCGGCCCTTGGGCTGCACGGCCATGTCCAGCAATTGGTCATGGGCGATGCGCGCCTCTTCGACGATGTGCCGGCAGCGTTCGAAATAAATGGCGCCCGCTTCGGTCAGGTCGATCTTGCGGGTGCTGCGATTGAGCAGCCGCATGCCAACGCTGCGTTCCAGCTCACTGACCCGGCGCGACAGCGTGGAGGTCGGGATATTCAGGGCTTCGGCGGCGTGGCTGAAGTTCTTGCGCTTGGCGACCTCGACGAATAGCGCGATGTCGTTAAGCTGGATGTCCATGAATGCCCTCGAGACTCAAATTTCCATTTCTGGCAGATTCGTATCATAAATGGAATTATTGTCCCGCCAGTAGAAATGTCTATTTCTCCACCTTGCACAACAGGGCCCTTGCGTGGCGCGTTGCGATTGCGTTACCTAGCTTGCGGGAAACTGAATGGCGGCAAGGGCCTTCACCATAGTGCATGCGCACGCAAAGGCCTTCATGCGCGGCGCCCGCCGCGGATACGACTTGCAATTGTCCCATCCGTGCAAATATGTTCACCAAATTAAGGGTTTTTACTAGGCGCTAATAACCAGATACTTCGTCCCAGCATCAAATTGTCATATCGAATGCCGCCAACCCGGCGCAAGACGATGTGCAACGTTTAGGATGGAGTCATCAAAATGAAAGCCCTAGCAACCGCACTCATGGTTACCGCTACCCTCGTCGGCATGTCCGCCGCTCACGCCGATGGCAAGACGCGTGAACAGGTCCAGCAGGAACTGCAAGCCGCCAAGGCCGCCGGCACCGTCACCTTTGGCGAGCTGGACTATCCGCCCGCCGTCGCCCAGACCACCAGCCTGTCGCGCGAACAGGTGCAGCAGGAACTGCAAAGCGCCAAGGCCGCAGGCCAGGTGACGAGCGCCGAACTGGATTACCCGCCCAAGGCCGTGGCGCAGACCGCCGGCAAGAGCCGTGCAGAAGTCCGCCAGGAATTGGCCGACGCCAAGGCGCGCGGCGAATACACGTTTGGCGAACTGGACTACCCGCCCAAGGGCCGCTGAGTTCCAGCGCTGGCGCGCAGCGCCGCCCGGCAGGTCACCGAAAGAACCCCTTGTGACGCCGAGGGGTTTTTTTGCGCCTCGCGTTTTTGTCGCCTGCCGAAACAGTGTGGCGTTTACGCCGCAAAAATTATTCCGCCTGCGCCACATGTGTTGGCGGTGGGCATGGCGCCGAACGCCGCATCCGGCCTTACTGTTCCGTGATGCGAGCAATGATTCATATTTGAGATCAAGGCCTTAGCAAGCGTTTTGGATCAAGCCGGGGCTTCAGCTTCGCGTCATTATCCCAACCATGGAAAGTAGTTCGTCGAAATCCGGGTTACTACGAACTGCTACAAGCCGGACACTACGCCCAGTGCATCGCCGCTCGATTCAACGTTGCGGCATGCGAGGGCTCGCGGTGTTTGCCGGCGCCCCGCAATGCGCCTTTCATCTCGCCATTTTGGGGATTCAAATGAAGAAGACGTTTTTGGCCGTCGCGTTGCTGACCGGCTTTGCCGGCGCCGCGCAGGCCGCCGATTCCGTGACGCTGTACGGCTTGATCGATGCTGGCCTCGGCTACGAAAAAGTGAAGTTCAAGGGCAACTCGCAAAGCCGTATCGGTGCGGTTCAGGGCGTGAGCAGCGGTTCGCGCTTTGGCCTGCGCGGCACGGAAGATCTGGGCGACGGCCTGCGCGCCGTGTTTACGCTGGAAGGCGGCTTTGGTCCCCTGAACGGCAACTCGCTGCAGAACGACCGCCTGTTCGGCCGCCAAGCAACGGTTGGCCTGGACAGCGATTCGTGGGGCCGTCTGGAATTCGGCCGTCAGACGAACCTGGCGTCGAAGTACTTCGGCTCGATCGACCCGTTCTCGATCAGCTACAACAACGCCAACATGGGTACCACGTTCGGCAGCGCCAACACGATGCGCCTGGACAACATGGTCCTGTATCAAACCCCGAGCCTGGGCGGTTTGAAGGTCGGCCTCGGCTACGCGTTCAGCGCGGACGACACCGTCACGGATACGACGCAGAAGGGCTTCGCCACGGGCGACAACAACCGCGTGATCACCGCCGGTGTGCAATACGTCAACGGCCCGCTGAACCTGGCGGCTGCTTACGACCGCTTCAATCCGTCCAACGACCGCGTTGGCGGCAAGGACGCGGCGCGCATCCAGGAATACATCGTCGGCGGTTCGTACGACTTTGAAGTCGTGAAGGTCGCGGCTGCGTTCGGTCAGACCCGCGACGGCTGGTTCGTCGGTCAGAACATGGGCACCACGCCCGACGGCATGAACAAGCTGGGTTCGTTCAAGCTGGCTGATGGTTTCCGCGCCAACTCGTACATGATCGGCGCCACCGTGCCGCTGGGCCGCCACGCCGTGTTCGGTTCGTGGCAGCGCGCCACCGCCAGCAACGACAAGCTGACGGGCGACGACGCGACGTTCAACGTGTACAGCCTTGGCTACACGTACGACTTCACCAAGCGCACGAACCTGTACGCGTACGCCTCGTATGGCGACAACTACGCGTTCCAGCACGACGCGACCGACACGGCTGTCGCCGTCGGCCTGCGTCACCGTTTCTAAGCAACGGGACGTCCGGCTGAACCTTGCTGAATGTGCGGGCCATTCTCCGTGGCCCGCTGAGTGACAGCGAACCCCCCCCTAGATCGGGTTCAGCCGGGCGCGCCTCGCGCACAGAAGGGAAGGGCCTCCGCAAGGAGGCCCTCTCGCATTCAGGACAGCTGAATCCCGCCCGTTACAGGAAAAGCTTGTACGCCGGGTTGTCGGTTTCGTTCCAATGCGGATAGCCCAGTTCCGCCACGAAGTTGCGGAACTGCTTCTTGTCCGCCGGCGGCACCTGGATGCCGATCAGGATGCGGCCATAGTCCGCGCCCTGATTGCGGTAATGGAACAGGCTGATGTTCCAGTCGGGATTCATCGCGTTCAGAAAGCGCATCAGCGCGCCCGGCCGCTCGGGGAACTCAAAGCGGTACAGCAGTTCGTTGCGCGCCAGCGCCGAGCGGCCGCCCACCATGTGCCGCAGGTGGGTCTTGGCCATTTCGTCGTGGGTCAGGTCCAGCGTGTCGAACCCGTGTCGGCGGAAGTTCGCCGCGATCTTGTCGGGTTCCGCGGCGGAAGAGACCTGGATGCCGACGAACACGTGGGCACGGTCCGCATCCGAGATGCGGTAGTTGAATTCGGTGACGCTGCGTTCGCCCACCAATTCGCAGAAGCGTCGAAAGCTCCCGCGCTGCTCGGGCATGGTGACGGCGAACACGGCCTCGCGCATTTCGCCGACCTCGGCGCGCTCGGACACGAAGCGCAGCCGGTCGAAGTTCATGTTGGCGCCGCACGCAATGGCCACCAGCGTCTTGTTCTTCAGGTGGTGTTCGGCAACGTACTGCTTGGCGCCCGCCACGGCCATGGCGCCGGCCGGCTCCAGCACGCTGCGCGTGTCCTGAAAGACGTCCTTGATGGCGGCGCAGATCGCATCGGTGTTGACCACCACGTAATCGTCCACGTACTTGCGCGCCAGCTTGAAGGTTTCAGCGCCCACCATCTTGACCGCCGTGCCGTCCGAGAACAGGCCCACGTCGTTCAACTGAACGCGCCGGCCCGCGCGCACGCTGCGCAGCATGGCATCGGAGTCCTCGGTCTGCACGCCGATGATCTTGATCTCGGGCCGCAACTGCTTGATGTAGGCCGCCACGCCGGCAATGAGGCCGCCGCCGCCGATCGCCACGAAGATCGCGTCGATGTGGCCGGGATGTTGGCGCAGGATTTCCATGCCCACGGTGCCCTGACCGGCGATCACGTCGGGATCGTCGAAGGGATGGACGAAGGTCAGCTTTTCTTTCTTTTCCAGCACCTGCGCATGCGCGTAGGCGTCCGAAAAGCTTTCGCCGGCCAGCACGACTTCGCCGCCAAGGCGGCGCACGGCGTCGATCTTGACCTGAGGGCTGGTCGTGGGCATGACGATCACGGCGCGGCAGCCCAGGCGGGCGGCCGCCAGGGCGACGCCCTGCGCGTGGTTGCCGGCCGAGGCCGCGATGACGCCGCGATTGCGCGCCGCCGGAGCGAGGTTGGCCATCTTGTTGTACGCGCCACGCAGCTTGAAGCTGAACACCGCCTGCGTATCCTCGCGCTTGAGCAGCATCGTGTTCGACATCCGCTGCGACAGCAGGGGCGCTGCCTCGAGCGGGGATTCGACCGCGACGTCGTAAACCTTGGAAGTCAGGATGCGTTTCAGATAATCAGTGGACATGGACCGCGCGACAGGGCAAGAGTGGGGACTGGCCTGGATTATTGCAGGGAATGCGTGTCGCCTTCCGGGTTTCCCGCGGCTACACTGCCGCAACCATGGAAGAAAGTCTCTTATCCGCAGTTCATTGGCTCTTGGGGGTGCTGGCGCTGCCCTCGGTGGGCCTGTCGGCCATCTTCACCGTTTCGCTCGTGTCCGCGACGCTGCTGCCGCTGGGCTCCGAGCCGGCGGTGTTCGGCTACATCAAGCTTTCGCCGGACATGTTCTGGCCCGCCATCCTGGTGGCCACCGCAGGCAATACCGTGGGCGGCGCCATCAGCTACGCCATGGGCCTGGGCGCCGAGAAGGCGGTCGAGCGCTGGAAGGAAAAACACCCCCATCCGCATCCCGATGCGACGGAAGGCGGCCGCATGCGCGGGCGCTGGAACGAGCGCGCCCATGACTGGCTGCACCGGATGGGACCGCCTGCGCTGCTGTTGTCCTGGTTGCCCGCCGTGGGCGATCCCCTGTGCGCGGTTGCCGGCTGGCTCCGTTTGCCGTTCTGGCCCTGCGTTTTCTACATGGCCATCGGCAAATTCATGCGCTATCTGTTCATGACCGCCGGGCTGCTCTGGTTCTTTCCCGGAAAAATCTAGCCCTGACACCGGTCTTAAACGGGGACGTTACATGCCGACCCCGTCGCGCTTTTGGACGCCTTTCCAGACTTATTAGGGGTCAAGTCGGGACAATGGCATAAAATACTTTTTTAAGGGCCCCCTTCTTGCCGCCATGAACGCCCCACTCGCCAGCCACATCTTGAACGGGGCGATGCCGCCCGCCGCACCCGCGCGACTGCGCGAAATCCCCTACAACTACACGTCGTTTTCCGACCGCGAAATCGTGGGCCGGTTATTGGGTGAAGACGCCTGGAGCCTGCTGAGTGACCTGCGCGGCGAACGGCGCACCGGCCGCTCCGCCCGGATGCTGTACGAAGTGCTGGGCGACATCTGGGTCGTGCGCCGCAATCCGTATCTGCAGGACGACCTGCTCGACAATCCCAAGCGCCGCAAGCAGCTCATTGAAGCGCTGCATCACCGTCTGGGCGAAATCGACAAGCGCCGGGACCCCAGCGCGCCGGCTGAAGCCGGCCACGATCCGCATCGCGACGAAAAGGTCGTCGGTCTGCTGGCCCGCGCGCGTTCCGCCATCGCTGCCTTTGAAGGCGAATTCGACCAGACGGCCATGATGCGCAAGCAGGCGCAGAAGGTGCTGGGCCGCATCACGGCGCGCGACAACATCAAGTTCGACGGCCTGTCGCGCGTATCGCACGTAACGGACGCGACCGACTGGCGCGTGGAGTATCCCTTCGTCGTGCTGACGCCCGACTCCGAGGATGAGATCGCCGCGCTGGTCACCGCCTGTATTGAACTGGGCCTGACCATCGTGCCGCGCGGCGGCGGCACCGGCTACACCGGCGGCGCCATTCCGCTGACCTGGAAGTCGGCGGTCATCAACACCGAAAAATTCGACAAGCTGGGCAAGGTCGAGTCCTGTATTTTGCCCGGGCTCACCGAGCCCGTTGCGGTCATCCACGCCGGCGCCGGCGTGGTCACCAAGCGCGTGTCCGAGGCGGCCGAGGCGGCCGGCTTCGTGTTCGCCGTGGACCCGACGTCCGCCGAGGCCTCGTGCGTGGGCGGCAACATCGCCATGAACGCCGGCGGCAAAAAGGCCGTGCTGTGGGGCACCGCGCTGGACAATCTGGCCTGGTGGCGCATGGTCGATCCGGACGGCAACTGGCTGGAAGTCACGCGCCTGGACCACAACATGGGCAAGATCCATGACGTGGAGCTGGCCCGCTTCGAGCTCAAGTGGTTCGACGGCAAGGGCAAGCCCGGCGAGCGCCTCCTCAAGACCGAAACGTTGGAAATCCAGGGCCGCGTGTTCCGCAAGGAAGGCCTGGGCAAGGACGTCACCGACAAGTTCCTGGCGGGTCTGCCCGGCATCCAGAAAGAAGGCTGCGACGGTCTCATCACGTCGGCGCGCTGGGTGCTGCACCGCATGCCGCGCCACACGCGCACCGTCTGCATGGAATTCTTCGGGCAGGCACGCGACGCCATCCCGTCGATCGTCGAGGTCAAGGGCTATCTGGACGGCGAGGGCAAGGCGCGCGGCGCCATCCTGGCCGGCCTGGAGCACCTGGACGAACGCTATCTGCGCGCGGTGGGCTACGCCACCAAGAGCAAGCGCGGCGTGCTGCCCAAGATGGTCCTGATCGGCGACATCGTCGGCGATGACGACGACGCGGTGGCCGCGGCCGCCAGCGAAGTCGTTCGTCTGGCCAACACGCGCCACGGCGAGGGCTTTGTCGCCGTCAGCCCCGAGGCGCGCAAGAAATTCTGGCTGGACCGCTCGCGCACCGCCGCGATCGCGCGTCACACCAACGCCTTCAAGATCAACGAAGACGTCGTGATCCCGCTGCCCCGCATGGGCGAATACACGGATCACATCGAGCGCATCAACATCGAACTGTCGACCAGCAACAAGCTCAAGCTGCTGGGCGAGCTGGATGCCTACCTGTGCACGCCGCTGCCGGTCGGCAAGATCGACGACGCCGACATCGAAACCACGCGCGCCGAGGTGCTGGCCGAGCGCACGCGTCAGGCGATCGAATTGATCGCCGCGACGCGCCAGCGCTGGCAGTGGCTGCTGGACAATCTGGACCTGCCGCTGGGCGACGCGCTGCCGCAGCTCGAAGGCCTTGGCCTGGGTGAGCTTCACGCCACGCTGACCGCACGCCTGGCCGCTCAACCCGCCGCCCGCGTCTTCGACGTGGTGCAGGACCGCACCATCCGCGTGTCGTGGAAGACCGAAGTGCTGGCCGGCCTGCAGCGCGCCTTCTCGGGCGCGGCCTATAAGAAGATCGTCGACGAGCTCGTCGCCATCCATGGCCGCGTGCTCAAGAGCCGCGTGTTCGTCGCGCTGCACATGCACGCCGGCGATGGCAACGTGCACACCAACATTCCGGTCAACTCGGACGACTACGGAATGCTGGGCGAGGCGCATGCCGCCGTCGAGCGCATCATGCAGATCGCGCGCGACCTGGACGGCGTGATTTCGGGCGAGCACGGCATCGGCCTGACGAAGTATGAGTTCCTGACCGAAGCCGAACTGGCCCCGTTCCAGGACTACAAGCGGCGTGTGGACCCCAACGGCCACTTCAACGCCGGCAAGCTCATGCCCGGCGCGGACCTGCGCCACGCCTGGACGCCCAGCTTCAACCTGATGGGCCACGAGTCGCTGATCATGCAGCAGAGCGACATCGGCGCCATCTCGGAGTCGATCAAGGACTGCCTGCGCTGCGGCAAGTGCAAACCCGTGTGCGCCACCCACGTGCCGCGCGCGAACCTGCTGTATTCGCCCCGCAACAAGATCCTGGCGACGTCGCTGCTGGTCGAGGCCTTCCTGTACGAAGAACAGACCCGTCGCGGCGTCAGCCTGAAGCACTGGGAAGAGTTCGAGGACGTGGCCGACCACTGCACCGTCTGCCACAAGTGCTACAACCCCTGTCCGGTCGATATCGACTTCGGCGACGTGTCGATGAACATGCGCGCCGTGCTGCGCCGCATGGGCCGCAAGTCGTTCAATCCGGGCACGGCCAGCGCCATGTTCTTCCTGAACGCCAAGGATCCGGCCACCATCAACGCCACCCGCAAGGCGATGGTGGGCGTGGGCTACAAGGTGCAGCGCGCCGCGCACGACCTGTTCTCCGGCCTGGTCAAGAAGCAGACCGCCAAGCCGCCGGCCACGGTGGGCAAGCCGCCGCTGCGCGAGCAGGTGGTGCACTTCGTGAACAAGAAGATGCCCGGCGGATTGCCCAAGCAGGCCGCGCGCAAGCTGCTGGATATCGAAGACGCGAACTACGTGCCGATCATCCGCGACCCGAAGGCCACCACGGCCGACACGGAAGCGGTGTTCTATTTCCCGGGCTGCGGTTCCGAACGCCTGTTCTCGCAGGTCGGCCTGGCCACGCAGGCGATGCTGTGGCATGCGGGCGTGCAGACCGTGCTGCCGCCGGGTTACCTGTGCTGCGGCTATCCCCAGCGCGGCAACGGCATGACCGACAAGGCCGAGCAGATCATCACCGACAACCGGGTGCTGTTCCATCGCGTGGCCAACACGCTGAACTACCTGGACATCAAGACCGTGGTGGTCAGTTGCGGCACGTGCTACGACCAGCTTGCCGGGTATGAGTTCGAAAAGATCTTCCCGGGCTGCCGGCTGATCGACATCCACGAATACCTGCTGGAAAAGGGCATCAAGCTGGAAGGCGCCAAGGGCGTGCGCTACATGTACCACGACCCCTGCCACACGCCGATGAAACTGCAGGAGCCCATGAAGACGGTGCGCGCGCTGGTGGGCGATGGCGCGGTCAAGAGCGACCGCTGCTGCGGCGAGTCGGGCACGCTGGCGGTCAGCCGTCCCGACATTTCCACGCAGGTGCGCTTCCGCAAGCAGGAAGAACTGCTCAAGGGCGACGCCGCGATGCGCAGCGATGGCTTCACGGGGGACGTGAAGGTCCTGACTTCGTGCCCGTCGTGCTTGCAGGGCCTGTCGCGCTACGAGGGCGACACCAAGATGGAGGCCGACTACATCGTGGTTGAGATGGCCCGCCACATCCTGGGCGAAGGCTGGATGGAAGACTACGTGCGCCGTGCGAACGCGGGCGGGATCGAACGGGTCCTGGTGTAGGCGTCAGCACGCGCCAAACAGAAACCGCGGCCAGCGATGGCCGCGGTTTTTTTTGTGCTTCCGGGCAGCGGGCGTCGCGTGTTCAGCCGGGTCGCATAGACCTCTTGAAACGCCAAAAACCGATCCCATACTCGGACTGAAGCGATCAGACCTGCGGTCGCCGGCATCGCGGCTGTGATGGGTCTGCGTCGGTCCCTTTTTTCGTTCGAGGAGATCTTCATGAGCAACTTTCCCTTCAACGATAGTGGCTTTGCCAGCGCGTTCGACGCGATCCAGGAACACATGGGCCGCGTGCTGCGCAATGCCGGCGTGCCTGCCGCCTTGCGGGCCACGCCGCAGGCGTACTTTCCGCCAGTCAACGTGGGCGTGTCGGGCGATTCCATAGAAGTCGTGGCCTTTGTGCCCGGGATGGAACCCGAAGGCCTGAACGTGTCCATCGAGAAGAGCCTGCTGACCATCAGCGGCGAACGCAAGCCGCAGGCGCTGCCCGAAGGCGCCCGTTATTACGCGCGGGAACGCACGCAGGGCCGCTACACGCGCATCATCGAACTGCCCGCGGACGCGGATCCCGACAATGTGCAGGCGCGTTATACGGATGGCTGCCTGGCCATTTCCATCAAGCGCCGCGAATCGGCCAAGCCGCGCACCGTGACCGTGCAGTGACCCGCTAACGCAACCGCATAGGAGTATCGATCATGAATGAACGCAAAGACCTGACCGTGCCCGCCGAAGCGGCCGTTTCCGAGAAGCGCGACGGGCGCAGCGTGACCGTGCCAACCGTGGATATCTTCGAGGACAAGGAAGGCATCACGCTGCTGGCGGACCTGCCCGGCGTGTCCAAGGAAAGGCTGCGCATCAACGTCGAGGCCGACGTGCTGCAGATAGAAGGCGAAGCCTCGGTCGACACGCCGAGCGACCTGCGGCTGGTGCTGGGCGAAATGCGTGCGCCGCTCTATCGCCGGTCGTTCCGGCTGGGGCAGGAGTTTGACCGCGCGCAGATCAGCGCCAGCCTGAAGCAGGGCCTCCTGACGCTGCGCATCCCGCGCGTGCGTGAGGCACAGCCGCGGCAGATTCCTGTAGTGGCTGGCTGATCCGGGCATCAGGGCGTCATTTGCGACCCAGGTGTCAGACACCCGTTGAGATGGCGTCACAATTTGACGACCGTCTCCGCCGGGTGTCTGACACCGTCCCAAGCACGCCCACGAAAAAGCCGCAGTCGACTGACCGCGGCTTTTTGCCTTGCCGGATGACGCCGGGGGCGATCACTCCAGCTTGATGTTCGCCTTCTTGATGACGTCCGCCCAGGCGCTGCGCTCCTGATCGGCATACGTCTTGAAGTCCTGCGCCGACATCGGCATGGGGATGACGCCCATGTCCAGCATCTTCTGCGACACCGCGGGCGACTTGAGCGTGGCGTCCAGATCGGCGGACAGCTTCTTCACCACCGCTTCAGGCAGACCGGTCGGGCCAACCAGGCCTTGCCAGGCGTAGGCCGTGAAGTTGGCGACGCCCTGTTCGGCCATCGTCGGGACATCCGGCAGCACCGTCACGCGTTCGGGCGTGGCGGCGGCCAGTACGCGCAGCTTGCCGGCCTTGACGTTGGGCAGGCCCGAGCCCAGATCGATGAACATCATGTCCACCTGGCCGCCCAGCAGATCCTGGATGGCGGGCGCGGCGCCCTTGTAGGGGACGTGCAGGACGTTAGCGCCGGTGCGCTGCTTGAACAGCTCCAGCGCCAGGTGATGCGGCGAGCCCGCGCCGGCGGAGGCCGACGTCAGCTTGCCCGGTTCCTTCTTGGCCGCGGCTAGCACGTCTTCGACCGTCTTGTACGGCGAGTTGACGTTCACGGCCAGCAGCAGCGGGAACTTGGCGATGCCGCCGATGTAGGTGAACTTGGCGGGGTCGTAGGACAGCTTGGCGTACAGCGACGAATTGAACGCCAGCGTGCCGGAGTCGGCGGTGCCCACCAGGTAGCCATTCGGTTCCGCCTGGGCGATGGCCGTGGCGCCGATGATCGTGCCGGCGCCCGGACGGTTCTCGACCACGATGGTCTGGCCGAGCGTCTTTTCCAGGCTGCTCGCGACCGTGCGTGCGACCACGTCGGTGCCGCCGCCGGCGGGGTAGGGAACGATCCAGCGGACCGGTTGCGTGGGCCAGGATTGGGCTGCGGCCGCGGTGGCGGCCAGCGACAGGGCGGCAAGCGCCAGCAGGCGCTTTGCGTGCTTGTGCATGAAGTGTCTCCTCGTGCGGGGTATCGTGAGCGCGGCGTCCGCGTGTTGATCGACGTCAACTTTCGCCGCATTTTTTGCGTCGCTATTATGCCTCGCGCCTACGCAAAAAGGGGCCCGTGCATTGGGCCCCTTCCGCTCACCGCCCGTCTGCCCTATTGCGGGTCGGGATAATGCCGTGCGCCGAAGATGGCCGAACCGATGCGGACCTCCGTCGAGCCTTCCTCGATAGCCAGTTCAAAGTCGCCGCTCATGCCCATCGACAGGCGATCCAGCGACACGCCGGGAATGTTCTCCCGGACCAGTCCATCCCGCAGCTCGCGCAGCGCGCGAAAGCACGCGCGGACTTCGTTGGCATCAGGCGAGTTGACCGCAAGGGTCATCAGGCCCTGCACGCGCAGCGTCGGGTATTCCGAGGCAATGCGGCGCAGGAACGGGGATACCTCCTGGGGCTCCATGCCGAACTTGCTGGGCTCGGACGAGGTCTTGACCTGCACCAGCACGTCCAGGGTGCGACCCTCATTTTGGAGACGCCGGTGCAGGGCGTCGGCCAGCTCCACGCGGTCCAGGGATTGCACTTCGGCGGCGTCGCGGGCGGCGTCCTTGGCCTTGTTGGTCTGCAGGTGGCCGATCAGTACCCATTGCAGCCCGTCGCCTTCGAACGCGGCGGCCTTCTGGCGGATCTCTTGTGTCTTGTTTTCGCCAAAGCGCTTCAGGCCCAGCGCCATCGCCTCGCGGATGGCGTCCTCGCCAAAGGTCTTGCTGACGGGAAGCAAATTCACGCTGCCGGGGGCGCGGCCCGCGCGCTCGCAGGCCTCTCGGATGCGTTGCTGGATCTGGGCGAGGCGCCCGGCCATGGTGTCTTCGGCGGTCATGCGGTTCTCTGGCAAAAACAGGAAGTCCCATAGTGTAGGACGTGTTTCGGGCCTGCTGCCGCACGGGTATCCGCCGCCTTCAAACCCGCCGTTGACCCTGTCTGATTGGCAGGCTTAGAATTTGCGGAGATTTGTTTATATTTCAAAGTTCTATGCCGTCCGGCGCCGCCCATTCGGGCGACACGTTTCCCTCCTACTCAGCCCCCACGCCATGTCCAGTGCAGCGCCCGAATACGTCTTTGCCACGCCCTTCCTGAATCCCCCCGCCTCGCCCATCCGATCGCTCATGCCCTACGCCATGCGTCCGGGCACCATTTCGCTGGCCGGCGGCTATCCGGCCCAGGAATTGTTCGACGTCGACGGCTTGTCGATCGCTTCGTCGCAGGTCACGGCCCGGCTGGGCGCTTGCCTGCAATATTCCAACATCGACGGCCAGGCCAGCCTGCGGCACGAGCTGGCGCGCCTGTCCGCGGCGCGCGGCCTGCACTGCAATGCCGACACGGAACTGGTTGTGACGGGCGGCTCGCAGCAGGCGCTGGCGCTCTTGACCCGCGTGATGCTGCAGCCGGGCGACCACGCCATCATCGAGTCGCCGGCGTTCCCGAACTCCGTGCAGGCCTTGCGCTACACGGGCGCCACGGTGCATACCGTGCCGTCGGGCCCCGATGGCATCGACGTGGACGCGCTGGACGAACTGGCATCGCGCGTGAAACCCAAGATGGTGTGCGTCGTCGCCACGTTCTCGAATCCCTGCGGCGCCACCCTGACGCGCGAGCGCCGGCTGCGCTTGCTGGAGCTGGCCGTCAAGCACCGCTTCCTGATCGTCGAGGACGACCCCTACAGCGAACTGCGCTTTGCCGGCGAAGCCGTGCCGCCCATCGCGGCGCTGGCCGAGGGCGAAGCCCGCCACTGGGCGGTGTACATGGCCAGCATGTCCAAGACGATGGCGCCCGCGCTGCGCATCGGCTGGCTGGTCGCGCCGCCCGAGATCCGCCGCCGCTGCGTTGGCGCCAAGGCGGCTGACGACATGGCGTCCTCGGCCTGGATCCAGGAAATCGTCGCCCAATATCTGGCCAACGGCCGCTACGACGAACACGTGCCGCGCATCCGCGCCGCCTATGGCCTGCGCTGCGCTGCCATGGCCGACGCGCTGGCGCGGGAGCTCGACGGCCGCATCACGTTCAGCAAGCCCGAGGGCGGCATGTTCTTCTGGGCGCGGCTGACGGGCGATGTGGATGCGACGCGTCTCTTGCCCTACGCCATCGAGCACGAGGTGGTCTATGTGCCCGGCAAGGCGTTTTACGCCGACGCGGCGAAGGCGGATCTCTTCGCCATGCGCATGTCGTTTGCCACCATGAACGAAAGCCAGATCGCGCAGGGCATGGTCCGCCTGGGCCGCGCGCTGGACGCGTGCCAGGCCAACGAACCGGTGTCGATCTCGCTGGCGGCTTGACGGCGCGCAGCGCCACGCCCGCCCCGCATTGCTATCCTTTCTGCGCAGGCCGCCGGCACCCGCCGGCGGCATACCTAAATAAGCGCTCGTTATTTGGCGGGGGCGCTTCATGTCTATAAGCTTCTTGCCTTGGCGGGCTTTCGCGCCCGGTAGCAGAAAGGAATTGAGGTCATGAACATTGCAAAAGGGTTGGTGGGCGCGGCGCTCTTGATGGCGGCAGCGCAGGGCGCGCAGGCGGCAACGCTGGACGTCGTGAAACAGCGCGGCGCCGTGGCTTGCGGCACGACCACGGGTTTTGCGGGTTTTTCCGCCCCTGATGCGCAGGGCAAGTGGCAGGGCCTGGACGTGGACCTGTGCCGCGCCATTGCCGCCGCGGTGTTCGGCGACGCGAACAAGATCAAGGTGGTCCCGCTCAATTCGCAGCAACGCTTCACCGCGCTGCAGTCCGGCGAGGTCGACGTGCTGACGCGCAACACCACCGTGACGCAGCAGCGCGACACGGCGCTGGGCATCATCCACGCCGGCATCAACTTCTATGACGGCCAGGGCTTCCTGGTGCCCAAGTCACTAGGCGTCAAAAGCGCCAAGGAAATCAACGGCGCCACGGTCTGCCTGCAGACCGGCACGTCCAACGAAAACACCCTGGCCGACTGGGCGCGCGCCAACAACGTGACCTACAAGCCGGTCGTCATCGAAACCTTCAACGAAGTCGTCAACGCGTTCGCGTCCGGCCGCTGCGACGTGTTTTCGACCGATGCGTCGGGCCTTGCGTCGATCCGGATTTCCAAGCTGCAGAATCCCGACGATTACGTCGTGCTGCCCGAAATCATCTCCAAGGAGCCGCTGGGCCCCTTCGTGCGCCAGGGCGACGACGCGTGGCTGAACATCGTGCGCTGGTCGCTGTCGGCCATGATCGAAGCCGAGGAATACGGCGTGACGTCCAAGAACGTGGACGAACAGGCCAAGAGCGCCAACCCCAACATCAAGCGCATCCTGGGGGTTACGCCGGGTAGCGGCGCCAATCTGGGGCTGGACGAGAAGTGGGCTTACAACATCGTCAAGCAGGTGGGTAATTACGGCGAGAGTTTTGAGCGGAACGTGGGCGAGGGAAGTCCGCTGAAGATCAAGCGCGGATTGAATGCGCAGTGGACGCAAGGCGGGTTGATGTACGCGTTGCCTATCAGATAACCCCGCGTGTCTGACACCTTGTGTGTCTGACACCGGCTAACTTTGGACGGCCGTCATGGTGTTGACGGTCGTCTTTGTCTTGACGGTTGTTTAGATATGGCTGGTGTCAGACACGCAAGGTGTCAGACACGCAGAGTTTAGGTATGGCTGGTGTCAGACACGCAAGGTGTCAGACACGCAGAAAATGGGGCTTGTCAGACACGCAGGGCTTAAGAACTTTTATACAACTGGGCGATCTTCACAAAGGCCGCCCGCAGTTCCCGCGTGCCGCCCTGAAAAATCACCGGCTTGCCCCGGTGCGTGAACACCACGAGCCGCTTCGAAAACACCATCGGCACAAACCGCGCCAGGCGCACGTCTTCCCAGGCCACTTCGCGCCGGGTGAACCAGGTCTGGCTAATGCCGCGGTCGTCGATCGTGGTGATGGACGTCTGCATGTGCCACGACACGAACAGCAGCGCCACGAAGCACAGCACCACGGCCACTGCCAATAGCGTGTCGAAAGGCTGCGAGGGCGCGCGGATCGCGGTGGTCACCACCTGCACGCCCAGCACGGCGAGCAACACCCACGTCAGAATGCGCACCCAGTCCGGCCAGGCCTGGCCCGACAGGGGCAACGGGCCGATGGCGCGGAGCAGCGCCGCGAGGTCTTCGGGCGCGGAGGGGGCATTCTGTGTGGTCATGCGGTGCGGGTCATGCAGCCGGGATCAAGCTGCGCGCTTGGCGGCAATGGCGTTGCCGGCGCGGCTGGAACCCTTGCGGTTCAGATGTGCGGACATCCATTGCCCGATGTCGACCACGGCGTCGAAGTCCACACCCGTGTCGATGTCCAGGCCGCGCAGCATGTACAGCACGTCTTCCGTCGCGACGTTGCCAGTGGCGCCCTTGGCGTAGGGGCAGCCGCCCAGGCCGGACACCGAGGTGTGGAAGATGGAAATGTCGCTCTCCAGCGCTGCCAGGATGTTGGCAAGCGCCTGGCCATAGGTGTCATGAAAATGGCCGGACACATGCGCCGGGTCCACGACGCGCGTGACGGCGGCCATCACTTCGCGCACGCGCTTGGGCGTACCGACGCCGATGGTGTCGGCCACGTCGATCTCGTCCACCTGCATCGCCAGGTAGCGTTGCGCCACGTCCACCACGGCTTCGACGGGGACTTCGCCCTGGTAGGGACAGCCCAGCGCGCAGCTGATGCTGCCGCGCACGCGGATGCCGGCTTCGCGCGCGGCTTGCACCACGGGTTCAAAGCGCGCGATGGATTCGGCGATGGAGCAATTGATGTTCTTCTGGGAAAAGGCCTCGCTGGCGGCGCCGAAGATCACGATTTCGTCCGCGCGGGCGGCCAGCGCCGCTTCAAAGCCCTTCATGTTCGGCGTCAGCACCGAATAGATGGTGCCGGGACGGCGCTCGATGCGCGCCATCACGTCGGCGCCGTCGGCCATCTGCGGCACCCATTTGGGCGACACGAACGACGCGGCTTCCACATTGGGGAAGCCCGCGGCGGCCAGGCGGTTGACCAGTTCCACCTTGATGTCGGTGGGGACGAATTCCTTTTCGTTCTGCAGTCCGTCGCGAGGCGATACCTCGACGATCTTCACGCGGGAGGGCAATGCCATGTCTCTTCCTGTATCGGTATTGGGTGACCGGCGCTACAAGGCTGCGGCGCTGCCGAACATATTAGCGCCATCGCATCCGGCCCCGTTGCAGTGCTAGTGCAAACGCTGGTAGCGGCCATCGTCCAGCCGGGCGATGTGGCCCTGCAATTCCAGTTCGACCAGTTGCGTCTGCAGGGCGGCGGTTTCCAGCCCGCAGCGCGCCTGGATGGCATCCAGGTGCAGCGGGTCGAACCCCAACGCGTCCAGCACCGGATGCGACGGGGGGGCGGCAGGCACGGCCTCCTTGGGCGAGGGCCGCGCCGGCGTGGGCCCGCCGCCGAGTTCATCGGTGATGTCCATGGCGGTTTCGACCAGCTTGGCGCCTTGGCGGATCAAGGCATGGCAGCCGCGCGACAGCGGCGAATGAATCGAACCCGGGATGGCGAAGACCTCGCGCCCGCATTCGCCGGCAAGCCGCGCCGTGATCAGCGATCCGCTCTGCTTGGCTGCCTCCACCACCAGTACGCCGCGCGCCAGGCCCGCCACGATGCGGTTGCGCTTGGGAAAATGCTGGGGCCGCGCGCCGGTGCCCAGCGGCAGCTCGGACACCAGCGCGCCGTGCGCCGCGATGCGATGCGCCAGATCGCGATGGCTGGCCGGATAGATGCGGTCGATGCCCGTCCCCATGACCGCCACGGTGCCGGCGCCTTGCGGGCCGGCATCCAGCGCGCCCTCGTGCGCGGCGGCGTCGATGCCCAGCGCCAGGCCGCTGACGACGCGCCAGCCGTTGCCCGCCAGATGCCGGGCAAAGGCGCGCGCGTTTTCCTGGCCACCGGGCGTGGCGTTGCGCGCGCCCACGACCGCCAGCGACGGTCCCTGCAGAAAGCAGGGATCGCCCGCGACGTAGAGCAGGATCGGCGGATCGGCGATCGTCAGCAGGCTTTGCGGATAGGTGGGCTCAGCCAGCGTCAGGATGTGGCGGCCGGGCGCCTGCACCCATTCCAGCGCGCGCTCCACCTGTTCCGCCATGTCGGCCGGCATGGGCGCCGCCAATTGCCGCGCCAGCGCTTCGGGCACGTGCCGCGACAGCGCGGTGGCGCGTTGCGCATAGATCTGGTCGGGCAGACCCAGCGCGCTGAGCAGCATGCAGGCGGTGGCCGAACCGATGTTGGGTTCGAGGGACAGTCGCAGCCAGGCGGCGAGTTCTTCGGAGGTTTGCGTCAGCGGCATGAAACGGGCGGAAAAGGACGCGGAAAAGGCGCCGGGGGTCCGAGAGTGTCGCATGCGCCGCGCGCGGCCGCGGGCGACGGGTGGATGGATATGCGTCTAGTGAGCCCGTCGCTGGAATGCCTGAAAAATGGGTGCCGTAGCAATGTCCGCAATGCCGGAATTAGCCGAAAACTATTAGAAATCAAGACTCTAATGAATTAAACTCTCGAACAAGCATTCCTACTGGCATCCCCATTCAATGGCTTTACTTCCAATCCTTCGCTACCCGGACCCGCGCTTGCACAAAAAAGCCAAGCCGGTTGCCGAGGTCGACGACCGCATCCGCCAACTCGTGCGCGACATGGCCGAAACCATGTACGACGCGCCGGGTGTCGGCCTGGCCGCGACGCAGGTCGACGTGCATGAGCGCGTGGTCGTGATCGACGTGTCCGAAGACAGCAATGCACTGCTGACGCTGATCAATCCTGAGATCACCTGGCGCAGCGACGACTACAAGATCTACGAAGAAGGCTGTCTGTCCGTGCCCGGCGTCTACGACGAAGTGGAACGCGCGTCGCGCATACGCTGCAAGGCGCTGGACATCGACGGCAAGCCGTTCGAGTTCGAAGCCGACGGCCTCCTGGCCGTGTGCGTGCAACACGAGCTGGATCACCTGGAAGGCAAGGTGTTCGTCGAATACCTGTCGAACCTCAAGCAGAACCGCATCAAGACGAGGCTCAAGAAGGCCGAGCGCGAAGCGCTGCGCGCCTGACCCCGGGCCGGACTTCGGCCCATTTTCGCCCTGCCGCCTTCGTTCACCTCTTCTGCTGTCACCCTCATGCGCATCGTTTTTGCCGGCACTCCGGAATTCGCCCGTATCGCGTTCGACGCCCTGCGGGCCGCCGGCCACGAAATCCCCTTGGTCATGACGCAGCCCGACCGGCCGGCGGGGCGGGGCTTGAAGCTCACGCCCAGTCCGGTCAAGCAGGCCGCGCTGGATGCCGGCATTGCCGTCGCTCAGCCGCGCAGCCTGCGTCTCGATGGCCGCTATCCCGATGAGGCCGCCGAAGCGCGCGCCCTGCTGGAAAGCGTGGCGCCCGATGTCATGGTGGTGGCCGCGTACGGATTGATCCTGCCGCAATGGGTGCTGGACCTTCCGCGCCTGGGCTGCCTGAACATCCACGCCAGCCTGTTGCCGCGCTGGCGCGGCGCGGCGCCGATCCAGCGCGCCATCGAAGCGGGCGATGCGCGCACCGGCGTCACCATCATGCAGATGGACGAGGGCCTGGATACGGGCGACATGCTGCTCGAACGCATCGTGCCGATTGCTGACGACACCAATGCAGCGCAGTTGCACGACGCGCTGGCGCTGGCCGGCGGCGAAGCCATCGTCGAGGCGCTGGACGCGCTGGCCAAGGGCGGCCTGACCGCGCGCAAGCAGCCGGAAGACGGCGTGACCTACGCGGCCAAGCTCGACAAGGCGGAAGCCGCGCTCGATTGCACCCAGCCGGCCGAATTGCTGGCGCGCCGCGTGCGCGCCTTCAATCCGGTGCCCGGCGCCAGCATCCGCTTGCCGGGACTGCCCGATGCGGTAAAGGTCTGGCGCGCCGAGGCGCTGGCTGAGGCCACCACTGCCGCACCGGGCAGCGTGCTGCGCGTCGATGCGGCGGGCATCGACATCGCCACCGGCCAGGGCGTGCTGCGCCTGCTTGAGCTGCAAAAGGCGGGCGGCAAGCGCCAACCCGTGGATGTGTTCGTGCGCGGCTGGCAGCCGGCCTGAACCCGCCCCAAGACAGATCACGTCCGGCGGCGCGCGAGGGATCAGCCCTTGCGGCGCGCCGCCAGCAGATCCAGGTAGGCGCCCGACAGCAATTGCTCGGGCGCGACACCCAGCCCGGCCATCAGCGTGCGGGCTTCTTCCATTCCTGCCTCGACGGTTTCGTCCTCGCGCAGCACCACTTCCAGTTCCAGGAATTCGCCCAGCCCTTCCACCCGGTCCAGATGGATGCGGGTGCGTCCGGCCATGAACACCGTCCGGTGTTTTTTCACGCGGCCGATCACGCCGTACGCATGCGACAGGGCTTCGCGCAGGGAATCGGGTTCGTCCGTGGGCGAGATGACGTAGAAGCTTTCCTTGGGGCCGCAGTCGTCGGCGCGCTGATAGAAGATCAGTTGGCCCGAGCCGTCCGCGAAGGCGCGCAGTTTCAGGCGGCCATTGACGCACGTGAAGAAGGTGTCGTCCTGGTCCACGAACGTCGGCTCATTGCCGGACAGCGCCGCGGCCAGGTGTTCGATGGCGTCCAGGCTGTCGACTCGCGCCTTGATCTCCACGTTGCGTGCCATGCGCGCCTCCGGGTTCAGTAGAGCGAACTGGCCACCCGGGCGGGCAGGTCGCGGTCGTAGGCCACGCCGTCAAAGGTGCCGGACGTCAGATCGGAAAGCATGCGGCCGACGCTGGGCAGCGCGGTGCGCGGAATCTGCGTGTCCGGATCCCACAGGCGCGAGCGCAGCAGCGCGCGAGAGCACTGGAAGTAGACCTTGTGCACGTCGACGACCAGCACGGAGCGCGGCAGCTTGCCGTCCATCTCGAAGCGCGCCAGCAGTGCGGGGTCGACGCTGATGCGCGCCTCGCCGTTGACCCGCAGCGTCTCGCCCACGCCCGGCACCAGGAACAGCAGGGCCACCCGCGGATCGGCGATGACGTTGAGCAGGCTGTCCACGCGGTTGTTGCCGCGGCGGTCGGGCAACAGCAGCGTCTTCTCGTCTTCCACCACGACGAACCCCGCAGGATCGCCGCGCGGGGACGCGTCCAGCCCGTCCGGACCCGCGGTCGCCAGCAGCGCGAAGGGCGCGGCCTCGATGAACGCGCGGTAGTGCGGATGCACATGGTCCACCTCCTTTTTCAGGGAGGCTTCGCCGGGCGAACCGTAAAGCGCTTGCAGGGTGCTGGCGTCGGTAATCAGGTGGGCGGGATCGGTGTGCATGGGATCTGGGCGTTACGCCAGTGCGTTGGGAAGGTCTTCGACCGTCAGGAAGAGTTCATCGGGGCCGCGGCCACGCAGGGCGTCCGGGTGGTTGTAGCCCCAGGCGACCGATCCGACGCGCACGCCCGCCTTGCGGGCCGCGTCGATGTCGCGCATCTCGTCGCCCACCAGCAGAAAGCGCTCCGGCGCGGTGCCGTGCTGCTTGAGCAAACGGTCGATCTTGGCGGCCTTGCCGAACAGGTCGGTGCCGCATTCGTAGTCGTCAAAGAGCGCGGCGGTTTCTTCGCCCAGTACGCGTCGCACGTTCTCGACAGAGTTGGAGCTGACCACCGCCAGGCGCAGGCCGCTCGCCTTCAGGCGGGCCAGCGCTTCGGGGATGCCGTCGAACAACTGGACGCTGGGGTCGATCTCCTGCATCAGCGAGCGCACGTGCGTCATGATCGCTGGCAGCTTCCACAGCGGGATGTTCAGGTACTTCAAGATCTCCATCGCATCGCGGCTGCGCAGTTGCTCGCGTTCGGCCGCATCGATCTGGCGAAAATTGTACTTGTCCGCCACGGTGTTGAGGATGGAGTTGAACCACGGCATGGTGTCTGCCAGGGTTCCGTCAAAGTCGAAGGCTGCAATGTCGTATTTCAATTCTTGGAATCCAGTGCCGGCAGGCCGGGCAAGGACGCCCGTTTCACAGGCGCCTTGCGCGAGCCCTACACGCCGTGCGGGTGAAGAAGATAGTGCACGACCGGCGCCAGGTCTTCAAGCGGCGGGGCGCCGGCGACCACGCGCGCCGCGCTGGTCCAGGGGTAGTCCAGGGCCAGCAGCCAGCCGAACACCGCGGCCGTATTTCCGGGCGGCAGGCTCACCATGGTTTCGATCGTGATGGTCAGGCGTTTGGCGCGATACGGGTCGGGCTGAAACTCCCAGTCGTAGCGGCCACAGCCCACGCGCACGTTGCCGGTGGCTTTTTCCGTCATGCCGACCAGCCAGTCGCAGTGGTACTCGGACAGGCGCGCGTCAGCGTCGGGGCGCGACAGGTAATAGGTGTAGACGTTGTCGTAGGTCTGGCCGAACTTGCGCACCAGCGTGTCGGTGATGGCGGCCAGGCCATGCGATTCGGGCGGAAAGGCGATGGCCTGCGTGCGCAGCGCCATCTTCAGCGCCGCGTCCGGCGCGAATGCGCGGGCCATGTAATGCGGGCGGTTCTCGTCCTTGGCGTGAAAATAGTCGCGCAATACGGACTCGGTGCAGGCGGGGAACAACGAATCGGTGGGCATTGCGGGGGGCTTCCGTTCAAGTCTCAAGCGTCGGTGTCAGGGCTTTCTGACCGGATCAAACCACTTCGAGACGTTGGGCGGCTCGTAGATGGCGTAGCGATCCAGCAGCAAGGCGGGGTCTTCTTCCACCACCAGCATGTCGCGATGCTGGGGACGGATGAATGCTTCTTCGACGGTGTGGTCGATAAATTGCATCAGGGCATCGTAGTACCCGGCGACGTTCAGCAATCCGCAGGGCTTCTGGTGCATGTTCAGTTGCGCCCAGGTCCAGACCTCGAAGAACTCTTCCAGTGTGCCGGCGCCGCCGGGCAGGGCGATGAAGCCGTCGGCCTTCTCCATCATCATCGCCTTGCGCTCGTGCATGTTCTGCACCATGTGAAGCTCCGTCAGGCCCAGATGCGCCTGCTCCTTTTTGAGAAGCAGCTCGGGAATCACGCCGATCACGCGGCCGCCGCCAGCCAGCACTTCATTGGCCACAACGCCCATGATGCCGACGATCGAGCCGCCATACACCAGGCCCAGATCGCGCTTGACGAGTTCGCGTGCCAGCACGCGGGCCTGCTCGACGTAGTCCGGGCGCGTGCCCGGGTTGGAGCCGCAATACACGCAGATATTCTTCAGAGTCATAAAAACGGTGGGAAATTGCCGGCCGCGTTACAGATTGCGTCACGATGCCTTTCGCGAAGCCGATAGTTTACGCAAGGTTGCGCAGGAGCCTTTTTGCGGGCAGCAAGTCCGGGCCGTGCGGCACGGGCAATGTTTGGACACAGCATGTTCTGGCACGGCCGGTAGACTGAAGATTGCGAAAACGACTGGAAGTCCAGCGTCGTGCTGCTTTCACTGACTAGAGGAGCTAACGATATGGAACAAGCAACCCGCACCCCGCAGCAAACGAATCGTCCGTTCAACATGGACGTGCAGGCGATCCGCGCCAAGGCGCGCAAGGACATCGAGTCCGGAGCCATCACCGACACGTATCGCGCCGACCGTGAAACCGTGCTCAAGCTCTTGAACGAAGCGCTGGCCACGGAAGTGGTCTGTGTGCTGCGCTACAAGCGCCACTATTTCATGGCCCGCGGCTTGAATGCCGAACCCGTTGCCGCGGAATTCGCCGAGCATGCGGCGCAGGAACAGGAGCACGCCGACAAGCTGTCCGAGCGCATCGTGCAGCTCGGCGGCGAGCCGGACCTGTCGCCCAAGGGGCTGCTGGAGCGCAGCCACTCGGAATACGTCGAAGGCAATACGCTGGAAGAGATGATCAAGGAAAACCTGATCGCCGAGCGGATCGCCATCGACAGCTATCGCCAGATGATCGAATACATCGGCGAACAGGATTCCACCACGCGTCGTCTGCTGGAGGAAATCCTGGCGGTCGAGGAGGAACACGCCGACGATCTGTCGGACTTCCTGGATAAGTGACGCAGCGTTAAGCCGTCAATGCAAAACGCCGTCCGGCGCGCGATGCGCCGGACGGCGTTTGTCTGCATGAAGCCGGATCAGATCGCGTCGGCCCAGAGGTCGTATTCGTCGGAATCGGTGACGCGCACGCGCACCATGTCGCCCGGTTGCAGGGGCTTGTCGGAACTGACGTAGACGCAGCCGTCGATCTCGGGCGCGTCGGCCGCGCTGCGGCCCACTGCGCCGTCTTCATCGACCTCGTCGATCAGCACGTCGATCTCGCGGCCCACCTTGAGCGCCAGACGCTCGGCCGAGATGGTCTGCTGCAGCGCCATGAAGCGTTCCCAGCGGTCCTGCTTGACGTCGTCCGGCACCGGATCGTCCAGCAGGTTGGCGGGCGCACCTTCGACGGGCGAATACTGGAAGCAGCCCACGCGGTCGAGCTGCGCTTCCTGCATCCAGTCCAGCAGGTACTGGAAGTCTTCCTCGGTTTCGCCGGGAAAGCCCACGATGAAGGTCGAGCGGATCGTCAGGTCCGGACAGATTTCGCGCCAGCGCTTGATGCGCGCCAGCGTCTTGTCCTCGAAGGCCGGGCGCTTCATCAGCTTCAGGATGCGCGGGCTGGCGTGCTGGAACGGAATGTCCAGGTAGGGCAGGATCTTGCCCTCGGCCATCAGCGGAATCACTTCGTCCACGTGCGGGTACGGGTACACGTAGTGCAGACGCGTCCAGACGCCCATTTCGGACAAGGCCATACAGAGCTCGGTCATGCGCGTCCTGACCGGGCGGCCGTTCCAGAAGCCGCTGCGAAACTTCATGTCCACGCCATAGGCGCTGGTGTCCTGCGAGATCACCAGCAGTTCCTTCACGCCGGCCTTCACCAGGCGCTCGGCTTCGTTCAGCACGTCGCCGACCGGACGGCTGACCAGGTCGCCGCGCATCGAGGGGATGATGCAGAAGCTGCAGCGATGATTGCAGCCTTCGGAGATCTTCAGATAGGCATAGTGGCGCGGCGTGAGTTTCACGCCCTGCGGCGGCACCAGGTCCACGTAGGGGTTGTGGTCCGTGCGGGGGGGCGCTGCGCTGTGCACGGCGCGCACGACCTCTTCATATTGCTGGGGGCCGGTCACCGACAGCACGCTGGGGTGCACGTCACGGATCACCGATTCCTCGACGCCCATGCAGCCGGTCACGATGACCTTGCCGTTTTCGGCAAGGGCCTCGCCGATGGCTTCCAGCGACTCGGCCTTGGCGCTGTCGATGAAGCCACAGGTGTTGACGACGACCACGTCCGCGTCGTTGTACTCGGGCGTGACTTCGTAGCCTTCGGTGCGCAACTGGGTCAGGATGCGTTCGGAGTCGACCAGCGCCTTCGGACACCCTAAGGAGACCATAGCTATACTCGGTGCCCGCTTTGTTTCCATCTGGAAATCCAATTCGTGAAGACAAAACCTATAGTTTACAGCTACTTAAGATTTAGCGACCCGAAGCAGGCGGCGGGTAGTAGCGCCGACAGACAGATCGAATATGCGAAACGTTGGGCCTCCGAACATGGGATGACGCTGGATTCCACCCTGTCGCTGCGCGACGAGGGGTTGTCCGCCTACCATCAACGCCACGTCAAGCAGGGCGCCCTGGGAGTATTTCTGCGGGCCGTCGAAGACGGACACATCCCAGCGGGCTCCGTCCTGATCGTCGAGGGACTGGACCGCCTGAGCCGCGCGGAGCCCATCCAGGCCCAGGCGCAACTGGCTCAGATCGTGAACAGCGGTATTACGGTAGTGACGGCAAGTGATGGTCGCGAATACAACCGGGAGAGTCTGAAACGGCAGCCGATGGATTTGGTTTACAGCCTGCTCGTGATGATCCGCGCGCATGAAGAGTCGGACACCAAGAGCAAACGTGTCAAAGCGGCGATTCGGCGCCAGTGCCAAAACTGGCTCGCCGGTACTTGGAAAGGGCAGATCCGGAATGGCAAGGATCCGCAGTGGGTGCACTCTGAAGACGGGCAATTCAGACTTGTGCCCGAACGTGTATCAGCCATCCGTCTGGGCATTTCGCTGTTCAAGGAGGGCCACGGCGCCGTGACCATCATGCGGCATCTGACTGCGAATGGCCTGAAGCTGACTATCAAGGGCAATGGCGCGTCACAGTTCTATAAGACGATTCACAACCGAGCGTTGATCGGCGAGAAGAGCCTTGAGGTCGACGGTGAAACGTTCCGTCTGCCAGGCTACTACCCGGCGATGTTGAGCGACGACGAATTTTTGGAACTTCAGCAACTGGCCGCGACCCGTGGATTACGAAAGGGCCGAGGAGAAATTGCAGGCTTCGTTACCGGCCTGAAGATCACCTACTGCGGCTACTGCGGCCAGGCCATGGTTGCCCAGAACCTGATGGGCCGCAATCGTCGGCCTGACGGCACACCTCAACACGGCCACCGGCGCATGATCTGCGTCGGCAACTCGCACAACCAGGGATGTTCCGTTCCGGGTAGCTGCAGCATTGTTCCCGTCGAGCGCGCCGTCATGAACTTCTGCGCCGATCAGATGAATCTCTCCCGTCTCGCGGAGGGTGGTAGCCGTGAGACGGAAATTGTGGCTCGCTTGGCGCGCGCTCGGGCTCGAGCCGCTGATCTGAGCCAGCAGTTGGAAAGGATCACTGCAGCCATCCTGGATGGAGAGGGAGTGGCGCCAGCTTCCTTCCGGCGCAAGGCTACGGAATTGGAATCCGAAGAGGTCATGGCGCAGGCTGATATCGCAAGTCTCGAACGCGAGTTAGCCAGCATTTCTAGGGGGCCGACCACCGCAACCGCGAAGGCGTGGCGCGCCTTGATGGCGGGCGTAGAGGCCCTGGACAATGAAGCACGGATGAAAGCTCGGCAGCTCGTCGCTGATACCTTCTCGCGAATTGTCGTGTTTCATCGTGGGGTGACGCCTGGTCCAGTAGGAGCGAAGACGGGCGTGATTGACCTTCTGCTGGTTGGCAAACATGGGAATACGCGCATGCTTCACATCGATCGTCAGACGGGCGAGTGGAAGGCCGGAGAGGATCTCCATCTGCCTAGCCGCGCCGCTGGGGAAGTGCCACTGCCCCCGGGACTATAACGAAGGGCCTGGCCGATCAGCGAGGAACTTTCGGCGGCGCCGTATGGACACGGAGGTGCCCCGCGCCCATCAGAAAATTGCGGTATGCCAAGACACTGGCTTTCCATGCAGCCTTCACGATCTCGGGTCCTGCTGCGACAACCCGGCCTTCAGCGTCAATGACGGCCAAGGTGGCCGGTTTTCCCTCTCGGGTCGTGACTTCGAGGCCCCCGTAACTCACGGCGCTGAACCTGCAGTCAGCTTCATGAGGGGACTCGGGCGATTCCAGAACGACTGACATACGAACCCTCCTTTGAATCTTGATCGGACGCGACGGTCCGCAGTGCGAGTGAGCTAATGCACCAGGTGATAAATCACGGCGGTGCCGAGCACGACAAAAAAAATACCCAGTAGCAGTCGCCACGCCGCCCGCCGTGAGTTCAGCAAAAGCGCATAGCAAACGACCGCCGCGACAACAACTATCAAAACTGCGATTGAAGTTTCTTCCATGACGCTCACTCCGTCAGGAGCCGTTTCTCGTCAGCCAGCGTGGGCAGGGCGGGCACTGGATCGCCAACGGCGGCATTCCACGACCACCAGCGCCCTGCCCCGTATGTTTCGTCGTAGTGGGCAGCCTTCTCTCGCTTGCGGGCCTCGTATTCACTGGTAGTCATGCCCCAAACCTCGAGCGGTATCGGTGTTGAAAGGTCCCGTAGCCAGAAGTCCGGGAAAACTGCGTCTTCGCCAGCGTCGAAGCGCAGGGGCTTTTCGAACCGGCGCTTCTCCGCAACGAGCTTCTCAGCAATCAAAACCTCGTACCCCGAATCGACCGGAATGCAGTCACGCGTGATCTGCATCAGCGCGATGTCAACTACCTGCGCTCGCATGTTCCCCGACGAGGATTTCGGCGGATCTGTTTGTGCAACCGCAATGATCGGGTTGCCAGCGCGCCAAGCGTCAATCTCGCGACCGAAGCGGCGCTCGAGCGCTGCCCAGATGCCGTCGTCCAGGGTCATGAAAGGTATGCCGTGAAACCCGGTGATAGGCAGGCTTTCACTGCCGTCCATTCCTTCCTGATGCTGAGCGAGCGGCGCAACAATGACCAGGCGGCGGCGCTGTGTGATCGCTTCCAGACTTTTAGCCTTGTTGTGTCCTGCCTGCTGCCCCGAGCTGGATGGCGTGGCAATCACGAGGTTTTGCGACAGTCGCACGCGGCCTGCATAGGTGGATGTCGCAATGCGCATCAGGTGGTGGTGAACCACGCCGAGATTGCGCTTGCCCTCCATGCCAGGAGTCCACGTGTTCAGGCCGGCTTGCGTCCAGAGGAAATGAAGAAGGCCGAGCAACGTCATGCTCGCCTGGCCGGACCGGGGCCGGGGAGTGGCGACCTTCGTCTCGGCCGGCCCGGCATTGTCACTTTCCTCAGGCGCGACAGCCGCACGCTGCTGCAGCCCAACCTTGAGTTTGATCTTCACTGCGCCGTCATCCAACTCCTGCACGACACCGCGGCGATATGAGCCAAGGCCGGACATGCTGGGGTCGACGCCGTAGTAGATGCAGTCTTCGCTGTGCTCGGCGCCCGTCTCTGGGAAGCGGGCGAGATGGAACCTGTCGGAATTGGCCCTGCTGTGGATTGACAGGCGCTTTTCACCGGCACCAGGGCACTTGCAGCGCACGTCCGCCTTTCCATGAGCCACCAGCAGGACTCGCTTCCAGCCGTCCTTGTATTCGTCCTGCGTTTGAAACTCAGGGGAGTAAGGGCGTTTGTTGGGACCGAGCGTTATTTCCACCGGGTAAACCTTGCGATCCATCGCTTAGCTCCCCACTGTGGCACACAGCGTTGTGCTCACGAATTCCTGCTTTGCGCAGTCGTCTTTGATGTCGGAGTAGACGAGGTAGATCGCGTAGCCCGCTGCGAAGATCAACGCGGCGAGCGTCCAGACGATAAATTGCTTCATCAAGATTCCATGTGCGGGATGGTGGATGCGGAGGGGACACGCAGACGCGAGCGCGTCGCTACGATGCAGAGGCCGACGTAAGGTGGGGTCGTCCTCCCTCCTGCAAGTGAGGGCAGGGTGTTTAGCCGCTAACCAGAAGGCGTATCGGCCTTGCTGCGACTTTGGAGTGGACACATTCGAATCGGAGCGCTCAACCAGGAGGCGTTTAGCCGCTAAACACTTCCTGTTGCTGAACGCCGATTCGGATGCCGCCAGCGAGATACCACGACGCTGGCGGATTCCTGCCGACTTGCACGGCGCAGGCCAGTTGTTTTCCCGGCCAGATATTCGCCCCGCCGTTACTCGCCACGGAGGGCATGCAAATAGTGCTTAGGCGCTCGGTCTCGGCATGGGCGACTTGGTCGCCACCTGTACCTTGAGCGGTGTCAGGGCTCTTGAGCCTCTCTCGACACCTCCGAGATCAATGTGCGTTGGTTCTTTTCACCGGCGGGTACCCTGTTTTTGTTTTTTGCTCTGCCCCGGTAGGCCAGCGGACTTCACGGGTCACCAATAGGCGCATCGACTTTTGCTGCTTCTTTTCGTCCCTGGGGCTTTCCATACTCGCAGCCGTCTCCCCTCCTTGCGGCGGCCATAAGGCCGCGCGGGACTGAAATCAATGTCAAGTTTTGAAGGAACGTGTACTGCTAAACCGTACAAGGATAGTACGGCTAAACAATACACGCAGTCAACAGATGCGTGCGGATGTGCGTGGATTTATCGGCAAGCGGTTGCGCGGTTGCAACCACATACTTACGTTTTTCTTGCCTTGTTACAAGGAGATTAAAAATGAAGAATCCACTATCTGAGCTTGCCCTCTTGGTGGCGAAAGCCTTGGATGGGGATTGATCAGGAGGGGAAACCGGCCGGCCGAACGACTGCTAGGGTCTTCCGGTGGTTCCGGTCTTTCGGGGGGGTGGTTCCTCAGTGTGAGGGTGCCTAGCGAGTTTCGCTTCAATCATTGCCAGTGCTGCCGAAATGGCAATGATTAACTCTTCTTGCTGCTGGGGTGGTAGCTGGACGATCCGAGCTCTTTCGATGGGGTGCAAGGGCCATGAGGCTTCCTCACGGCCGGTCAGTAGAAACTCGACTGAGGTGTTCAGCAGGTGCGCGAGCTTGATAAGGCGCCTCGCGTCAGGGTATGTCCGGCCGTTTTCCCAGTCGGAAACGGACGAACGCTGGATGTCAAAGTGCTCCCCGATCTGCTGCAGGGTAAGGCCTCGCTCTACGCGAAGCTTGCGGATGCGTTCGCCGAAATCGTGCATGCGCGAAGCCTAGCACTTGCGTGAATGGCAGCGCCGTCGATAGAATGTATGGTAAAACAATACACTGAGGTCTTTCATTCCATGCTTGCCCATTCTGAAGCACAAGCCATCGTGCGAGCTGCCATCCGAAATGCCGGAGGCGTCACAAAATGGGCACGCCGGTTCGGAATTCAGCGCGGCTCCATCTACGAATGGATCGAACGCGCGGAGGTTCCCTCCGACCGTGCCGTGATCATTGAGCGCGAGAGCTGTGGCGTAGCCAAACGACAGGACCTCCGGCCAAACGACTATTGGGACTGGTGGCCGGACCTGCCCCGCCCGAAAGAGCGCGAATAGCAAGGCCCTCATCTCAATTCAATTCCACGTTGCATCTGCGGCCGCCGAGTTTAGCCGCTAAACACTCACGCCCGTTGTCCACTAGGAAAACATCTAATGACTATGAAAATTGCCGTGGTCGCACAAAACAAAGGTGGTGTCGGCAAGACCGCTGATGCCGTTCACATTGCATTCCACGCCGCCGAACAGGGCCTCAAGACACTCGTGGTGGATCTGGACACGGGGAACCTGTCCAAGACCATGCGGCAACACCGCCTGGAGGTGCCGGCGAGCGCACTGTTCCTCGACGAGGTGCCGGTCGTTCCCGATGCCAAAGGCCCCATTTCGCTGTTGCACGCAGATCGGCTGCTGGCCAACGTGATCTATATGCCCTTCGAACGTGCGCTTCGGAATTTCCCGGTAAATCTGCGCGAGTTTGAAAAGCGAGGCTTCGAACTCTGCGTGATCGACACGCCCGCCAGCATCGGCATCGCCACCATTACTGCACTGCGCACCGCGGATGCGGTGATCAGTCCGGTCGAGATGGAGGACTACAGCATCGAGGGCATCAAGGACATGATGCGCGTGATCGTCGGGGCCAAGCAGCACAACCCGAAGCTGCACTTCCTGGGTATCGTGCCGAACCGCGTTGACCGACGTAACCCGCGCCAGGTCAAACATCTTGCCGAGGTACAAGCTGCGCACGGCAAACTTCTGGCCCCAGTCGTGGTGGGCCTGCGCACTAGCGTCGCAGAGGCACTGGCGGCGGGTGAGCCCGTCTGGAAGAGCAGGAAGACAACGGCACGGGCAGCAGGCGCGGAGATGCGCGCCCTCGGCAATCATGTACTGCAAACGATGGGAGTGGTGAAATGAGTTTAGCCGCTAAACACGGTGATGCCGGCGGCCTGGACCTGGCCGGCCTCGGTGATCTGGCCGCGATGCTGGACGGAGCACAGCCCCAGGCGCGAGAGCCGGGGATGTACGACATCAGTCGCATTCATGAGGATGAGCGGAACTCGCGTGGTGAAGATAATCCTGGGTACAGCGAGGAGAGCATCCGCGAACTTGCGGAATCGTTCAAACGTCGCGAGCGCCAGGGCAAACGCGGCATCAAGTCTCCTTTGTCGCTGCGCCCGCACCCGACCATTCCGGGAGATTTCATCATCAATCACGGTCATCGCCGCTTTCGCGCCGCGAAGGTCGCCGATTTTACGTCTGTGCCGGGGTTTGAGGATCCTGATTTTGATGACGTGGACCAAGTCGTCGAGAACGTGCAGCGCGAGAATCTGACATTCCGTGAAATCGCCGACTTCATTGGCGGGAAACTGTCGGCCGGCTGGACCCAGGCCGACCTGGCACGTGAACTCGGGAAATCCAAGGCCTGGGTAAGCCATCATGCTGGTCTACTCACGCTGCCCGAACCCGTCGCCGAAGCGGTTGCGGCGGGGAAGGTGACCGATGTGACGCTCGCCAACGAACTGGCCGTCGCGCACCGTGAGCACCCGGAGGCCGTCGCAGATCTGTTGACCGCGACCGAGGCTAAACCCACGCGTGCGGCAGTGAAGGCAATTCGGAAGGCCGCAGGGGCCAAGGACAACTCGCCAGATGCACCGGCGGGTGAGACGCTACAGTCGTCGAGTGATGAGACGACAGCCCGCGCCGTAGTGGCGCAATGTTCGACCCATGTGTTCCTCGCGAAAGAGCCAAGCACTCCTCCCGAAAATGGCGACCGTCCGCCGGCAGTTGGCCAGGAAGTCCAACGAAGTGTGGATCGCCTCGAGCAGCATCGCCGGGAGAGCGCAAACCCCGCGCTTCGAAAGAAGGGGACTGATGCCCTAGCACGCCTCATCAACGTCGCATGGCGCGATACTGGCCAAAGCAAACGTGTGGCGGACTTTCTCCTGTCGTGGTGGAACGCAACCAGCTGCGGCGGGTTTGACCTGACCGATTTCTGGAGCGTCGACGCTGAGATAGCCGATGACATGCTCGTCGTGATTGGCTTGATTCGCCAAACACGCGCATATCCCGATACCCTCGGGACCGAGATTCATGAACAGTTCAAGGCACTCGTGGCGCTTTGGCGCCCGGCACTGTGCGACGCCTGACAGATTGTTTAGCCGCTAAACACCGAAAGAGGATCCACCGATGGAAAAGTCTCTGGCCAAAATCAATGCTCAGATTCAGACCTTGCAGCGCCGGGCTGACACGCTTCGCATAAATCACAGGGCGTCGGCGCTACAGAAAATCATGCGCCAAATGCACGAATTCCAGATCTCGCCGGCAGAAATCCAAACCGCCTATGCGCAAAATAGGCCCGCGCGCGCCAAGCGCCGCGACGTCCAGCGTCGGTCAGATTCTCGAAGCGTCGTGGCGCCGAAGTACCGCAATCCCGAATCGGGTGAAACTTGGAGCGGCCGGGGCCGTGCCCCACGTTGGCTGACGTCGGCCGAGAAGGCAGGCCGCAACCGGGCTGACTTTCGGGTTTAAGTCTCAAAGACGAGCCTGAACAAGCGGTCTTGGAGATTGCCCTGCGGTAAAATGAAACGCTTGGAGATACGCCAATGCCGACTGCCTTTGATCTCAACGAACGTCGCCGCGCCGTCCTGAACGCGGTCGCCAATCAGCGTCTGGAAGGCCTGGAGCCCGACCCGAAGACAATCGCGGAGCTGGAACGCGTCGCGGAGGGCACCTTGAGCATTTCGGACGTGATCAAAACCCTGCGCTCCCGCATCGCTGCGGGCGATTTTCGCACCCCAGCGAGTGACCAATAGCGATGGCCGCCTTCTAGGCGGCCATTTTTCTTCGCCCATGGCCAAATATCCCAGCGACGACAAGGATCCATATGTGGACCCTACTACCGGTGTCCTTCGCAACCGGCTCGGGATCAGCGACCAGGCTGAACTCGACAGGGTGGAGGCGACATTTGCGGCCGTGCGCTCTTATGAGCTCGCGATCAACCCGGTTCCTGGCGATTTTGATCTGGCGCACCTTCAACAGATCCACAGGCGGCTCTTCGGAGACGTGTATGACTGGGCGGGCCAGCTGAGGACTGTTGATATTTCGAAGGGCACCACACGCTTTGCGAGCCACCAGCAGATCGCAGGCTATGCACCTCAGATCACACGCCCGCTCGCGCGTGACCAGCGCCTGCAGGGACTTTCACCCGAGCGATTCAGCAGCCGGGCTGGCCATTACCTCGGCGAGTTGAACGTGCTGCATCCGTTCAGAGAAGGGAATGGAAGGAGTATTCGCGAGTTCATCGGTCAGCTGGCACGCGACGCTGGATATGGCATCGACTGGCAGGAGATCGATCGGACGGCGATGACCCGCGCCTCAATCGAAGCATACGAGGGTGATTCGAGTCGCATGGCGTCTTTAATCCTTTCTGGCTTGCGTGATCTTGACCGCGAGTTTGCGCTAGATCTAGCCAGAGCCGTGCTCGGAGACGACGCCCAGCCCCTCCTTGCGGTTCAGGGCCAGACATACGATGGCATGGTCGTCGGATCCACTGAACGATACATCCTCCAAGAACTGACGGATCGTGGCGGAGAAATGGTCCTTCACCGCCGAACAGCTCTTGTGAACGCGCAGCTTGCGGTGCCCGGCCAGGCGGTGGAAATCCGATATCCCCACGGAAGAGTTGGCCTAGTTGAGAAGGCAATCGACGGACCAAAGCACGAGCTTGCCCGGCAGCGCGAGAACTCTCGCGAAATCGACCGCTGAGGTCACGTGTTTAGCCGCTAAACCAAAAGACGTTCATCGAACCCGTGGATATGTGGATGATCGCTGCGCGACCACTCGGCTCGCTGCGCTCGGCCCATGGACAACCGCTGATGGACAAACGGTGGACAGGCTCCGCCTGCCCACGCGCTTGACCACAGGGTGTGCCCACCGGCTTCCCGAGTTTCACCCACATACCCACCGGCTCCTGCCAATCATCAGTTGAATCGGAAATCAAGAATCTGAGATAGACGGGGAGACTGACTTCTGATTCGCTGCGTGCGATTACGTTCGCAGGTCTACGTCGCCTTGAAGGCCGTGGATTTCGTCGGCAAGTTCACGGATTCTGGTGTGCAACGCCGAGCGCTGGGGAGACGCGAGGTAGGCTGACGCGCGGGTTTGCGTTTTCAGAGCACTAGCAACAGTGAAGAGAACATCCATGAGCGCCGTCGCGTCTTCTGCGGGCGGTGGGTTCCAGGGCACTACGTACTCGGTCGACATGTGGTCGCTCCTTTAGGTTGGAAATTAAGTATAGAAACATCGGGAGAATCCGATGGGCTTACGCTCAGGCCGCGAGCTCGGCATCAAGTGACGAGCGAGGAACCGGCAAGAGGCCGACTACGATCTTTCTCGTCATCAGATTCAGTGGGGCGTGGTAAACGGTGCGATGGCCTTTGAGATGTCGCTGATGTTCTCGCAACACGTGTATGAAGCCGGTGCCCCAAACTCCCAGCGCCCGAGAATCTTCAATGGTCACGTCGGTTTGCAAGCCGTGCTTGGAAAATGCCCTTGTCAATTTCCGCGTCAAGCGTTCAGCGGTCGCGGCGTGGGCCAACAACGTGGAGTCCAACGTCAACGTTTGTAGCCCAGCCGCGCGAGCCATGTTGGCGATGGCCTCGAGGTCAGCGAACGCGCCCTCCCATTGGGCGGCGCCTGTCTGATCTCGCGACCGAAGCGTGTTCAGGTGGACGTGCCAGTCCCCGCTTCCCCGATTGGTCACAGTGAGTACGCGACCGGAATAGTTGAACAGGGTAAAGACTGGCAGTGGCGTCAGTGCAACCAGCACAATGGCCCAAACAGGCGGTGTGGAGGGCCACGAAAAAATGGCGAATGCGCCGAAGGAGATCAGGATTGCGAGCAACACATGCCGCAGGCCAATGGGTGAGCGCGCGATCAAGGCGAAGGTGCTACGGCCGAAGCGCGTCCTGGAAAACCGCGACGTCAGGAACATGACGGGCGGCTGAAGGATGTGATGGATTGCGTAACCGAGAAGTGCAGCGACTACGTAGGCCATAGAGCGAGAAAGACGGAAAAAAGTTGCCACTGGAGATCCTGTTAGTTTTCACTCCAACATACTATTTCCCAGCCGCGCCAATCCCAAGCCAAGTTCGAGCCGTTTTCAGAAAGATCGCATTTTCCTTGATGTGTGTTGCTCCTGCGCCAAGTCGTACACTTGGCTCCCGCATCCGCCAGCGCCCATCTACAGAGCGGACAGACGATTAATTAATCCCTTGCTGGATCAAGCCGCGGCCGGATGGTCCCGCGCAGAACCAGACCCTCTGTCTTACCCTCGAGGGAGGCGCGGGCATCGACTGCTGGGGGCCTGTGTTTAGCCGCTAAACCACCAAGTCCAAAGACGTTCATCGAACCCGTGGATATGTGGATGATCGCTGCGCGACCACTCGGCTCGCTGCGCTCAACCCGTGGACAACCGCTGATGGACAAACGGTGGACAGGCTCCGCCTGACCACACGCTTGACCACAGGGTATGCCCACCGGCTCCCCGAGTTTCACCCACATACCCACCGGCTCCCATCTGCCAATCATTAGATACAGAACCTCAAAACAGCAGTGCTAATGCTGCAGCATGGGCGTTCTGAAGGCGGGCTAACTCTTTGTCCGCTCCCGGCTGTAGCCGATCGCGTTCATGGCCTTGCCGATCGTTTGCGGCGTGTAGTCGTCCCACGGTGAGTTGGCCACGTCCAGCCGATCCTGGATGTTCGAAATCGTCCATTGCGCGCCACCAGTGACGTCGCCCAGCTCATCCCAAGACAATGGCACTGAGACGCCCAACCCGGGTCTAGCCCGTGCCGACCAGGCGGCGGCGGTGGTGGCGCCGAAGCCGTTGCGAAGATAGTCCACGAAGATCTTGCCCACGCGATTACTTGGCCCGCTCTTGGCGACGAAAAGCTGGGGAAGCGTCCTGGCCAGGTGGCGCACCATGGCCGCCGAAAAGCCTTTCACGACATCCCAGTCATGCTGCTTTCGCAATGGCACCACCACGTGAAGCCCTTTACCACCACTGGTCTTCAGCCACCCTTCCAGACCAAGTCCGTGAAGTAGGACGCGCACCAGCTGGGCAGCTTGCTGGACTGCTGGCCAGGACACACCTTCACCGGGATCCAGGTCCAAGATCAGCCTGTCGGGCTTCTCGATAGCGTTCTTCACAGCGTTCCACGTGTGAAATTCGATCACGTTCATCTGCGCGGCCGACATGACTGCGGCTGGCGTAGGCACTTCGAGCAAGGCGGGGTGGCCAGGATGAAGCCCCTCTGGCAAGGCGGTAACGCCCGGGATCGGGGCGTCAAGGTGCTTTTGAAAGAACAACTGCCCTTGAATGCCGCCCGGCGCACGCACGAAGGAGACAGGCCGGGCTTTCAAGTGCGTCACGAGTAGGGGCGCCACTAGGCCGTAGTAGCGTGCGAGGTCCAGCTTCGTCAGGCCGGTCGACGGGTCGATGACGCGGTCCGGATTGGATAGCTTGCCAGACTTTGTTCGCGTGGATGGTGGCCGCTGGGCCGGCGTTGACGGTGCCGGCGGCGGCGGCTTGGTCTTCGGTTCGACCGAGCTGGCCTGCAATGCCCGTTCCCTGGTAATCGCAGGTGCTGGCTTGTCGGTTCGAAGGCCGCGGAAGGTCGCGTGCCGGACATGCCCGCCCTCGGTCCATTCTGCGAACGACACCTCGCACACAAGGACTGGCGCTACCCACTGCACGTCCCGCAACGACTTCGGCTTTCCGGCGCTGAGAGGCGTTGCCTTCTGGTTCAGCGCGGTGAGCTTTTTGTGAAGATCCAAAAGACCACGATCGTCAAAGCCCGTGCCCACGCTGCCGGCATACCGCAGACCTCCCGCCGCATCGTGGACGCCAAGCAGAAGGGCGCCGAACCCGACGCGACCGCCCTTTGGCGCCGTGTATCCCACGATGACGAACTCTTGCCGTTGGGCGCATTTGATCTTGACCCAATCGTCCGTGCGACTCGAGACATATCGGGCCGATTGGCGCTTGGCCATGATTCCCTCGAGCCCCATGCGGCATGCGGATGCGACCAGGTCCGTAGGAGAAGCGCTGAATGCCTCGCTAAAACGAATGTGATCGTCCTGGCCCGCCGCGACCAGCTGGGCGAGCAGCTCACGGCGTAGGCGCAGTGGCTCGCCGCGAATATCCCGCCCGCCAATGAAAGGAAGGTCGAAGGCGTAGTAGATGATGTTCGACGTGCGTTTTCCATCAAAGGCGTTCTGCAGCGCCTGGAAACTTGGCACACCGTTATCTGCCAGTACGACGATTTCGCCATCGATCCACGCGGAAGGAACGTGCATTTGCTGGATAGACGCCACCAGGTGTGGAACCTTTGCGCTCCAGTCGTGGCCATTTCTGGTGAACATTCGGACTCGGGAACCCTCGACCCTAGCCAACATCCGGTATCCGTCGAATTTGACCTCATAGAGCCAATCATCTCCGTGCCTCGGGACGCCGTCGACCAATGTGGCCAACTGGGGCTTTAGGGACGGTGGCAGATCTGCCTCGAGGCCTGGAAGCTTTGATGCAGCGGGCGCTGCTCTGCTGTCGGAGCGGCCGGTTGCACGGGCCTTCCCATTCCGAAGTCGGGTAGACATGGTTCAGTTCCGCTGCCGGTCACGAACGGAGGTGAGGATGAGTAGCCAAGGGGGCCGTTCCACGGCTCCGCTGCCAGACATCCGCACGAGGGCCCAGCGGCCCTGCAGGAGCGCGCCGTGTAGGCGGAATCTCAGATGACCGGCCTCGTATCCGCCTGCATCGCCCGCCAAGTACCACTCTCCGGCGTCCCATACAGATACCGGTTCACCGGAGAGCGGTGATACCGCATTACGTCCTCTACGCTTCCGTCCGACCGAGGGAACTGCCGGCTGCTCCACCGCGATGCGTCTCGCCTGCGCGTCAAGCGGGATCCCGTTGATTACCGTCCAGCGCCGCATGTTTTCGCCCATCTCCAACTGGAGCTCGAACCGCTCGTGATGAGTCAAGGACCGATAAACGATAAATTTTCGGACGTTGCCCACGGTCTTGCCCCGCCATGATAGTCAAGAGCGCTTGGAGCCGGCCTACTTCTTCAAATGTTCTCGCACCGCCGTTGCTGAGACGCCCACGGCCTGCACAGCCTTGCGCAACTGTTCGTCACTTACGCCCAACTCGTTGGTCCAGTAACGCAGCTCGTGGGCCTCGTTCACGTTGATACGCGACCGGTCCTGCGCACCCCGATTTTTCAGATCGTCCGACATGAATACCTCCTTCTCGTGTTGGACCCATAGTCGCAGCAACTAGCGTGCCTACTGAGCGGCAAGTCAGCATGGTTTAGCAGCTAAACACAAAGGACGCGTCCTGACCTGGTCGATGTGGGGAGGATCATCGCGACCGCGTGGCCGGTGTTTAGCTGCTAAACGAGCTGCGAACATCCCGCAAACGAAAGCGCCCCATTCGGGGCGCTGGTTTGTGGGCCGGTCAAGGGGCCGGTAGGCGGAAGTCCGGTCGTCTCTTGGCGACGGAGACTGCAAACGGACTGGTGGATCGTTTGGCCCCGCGTTGCGCCGACTCTCTCTTCCAGCCTTCTTCCCAGGCATTTACGCGCTTGAGCCACTCGCCGGGAGTTTCCCCGGTGTGACCTGGCATAGCGTCCGCCTTTAGATAAGGGCAATCCAAGAGGCTCAACCCCCTGCGGGCCGCCTCCGCGCCCAGCTTCTGGATGTCGTCGAGCATGGCCTCGCCCTCCAAAAGTTACGGGGGTCCAGTATGCCGATGAAACGACGTTCGAATCAATGGTGCCCCTGTACTGGGCGGGGTAGTCTTATCGCGGCCCCATTCCCTTGCGGAGTTTGTCCGGCGCCTCCAGCAGTTCGCGGACCATCTGCTCTTGCTCGGCAACGCACGGCTCGGTCGACAGTATCTCGAACCATTCGTCGTAGACCGGACCCAGCACGCCAGACGGCCGTTTGAATCCACCGGACAGTTGCTTGGTGCGCAAGATGAACGAGCGGTAGCGCTTGACCTCCTGCAGGAGGGCCAGGAGATCTGCGTCGCTGATCTTGCCGTCCGGACCACGGTGGCGGTCTTGGATGGCGCGCAGCTGGGCTATGCGAAGCGGAGGCTTGAACGGCATAATGCTGTACCACTGTATGGACATACAGTATAAACAAGCCTAGAATCCGCGCCATAAGCCCCTATTTCCCTGGGGCAACACTGGGCCACGGCCATGATCAATCCCGAAGATTGGCGGCGTATGGATGACTACTACTGGGCGGGACCGCCTGGGTGGACCGTTTGCCGCGTTTGGGTCGACGGTCGTTACCAACACGAGCTATGGCACAGCCGAGGGGACACGGCACGGCTGATCGGCATGCGCGCGTCATTTGAAGCCGCGCTCGCCCTGTTTGACCATCAGCCGCGATCTTGACCGTCAGATCGGTTCGACGGCGTCCGGCAACTGATACTTCGAATTGCCCACTTCCTGCCGCACCGGGTGCCAGGTGAAGGCGTCCTCGGGTACGCCTTCGTGGAGCAAATCGCGGGCATCGGCAGCCGAGATTGCTGGATCAGCCCAGCGCTGCGCGATCGCGGGCGGCAATGCCACCGGGCGCCTAGCGTGGATGTCCACCATCCCACCCTTCGTGTCGTTAGTCACGATCGCAAAGCCATGAGCGGCATCGAGCGACGCGCCAGGTGACCAGGCCGTCAGCGCGGCGAAGTAGAGCGGTTCATCACCGTGGATATAGTGCGGCTGCTTCGTGCCGTCCGCCAGCACAGGCCACTCGTACCAGCCGTCTGCCGGCACCAGGATGCGGCCGGCTCCGATGAGAAAGCGCCAGGGCCATCCGTTCTTCAGAATGGTCTCCAGCTTCGCGTTGCTCATGAAGTGTTTGGAGTCGGGACGCTTGTATCCCCACGGCAGCCTGGCCATCGCCTCGGTGCCTTCAGCCAGGCGATGCAAAGTGAGCGGGCGCGTGCCCGGGGGTATGTTGAATCGCGGCCCCGTCGGGTCCGCGAAGATCTGGCTCTGGTTGGTGAAGATCCGCTCGACGTAGTCCAGCGGACCTGATTTCTGAACGATTCGACCGCACATCAATCACCCCTGTGAATGCAGATGTCTGACCAGTATAGGCGCGTGCGTGGTGTACGGCAGGAGGTCAACGCCAGGGGAGAGGGGCAGTCTTGCGTCTTTGGCGATTGTGACACGCTGTTCTCGCCGTCAAGTGCTGCGCAACGCCGGCGGTGCCGGCGCCGCTTGCGGCCAGGGGCCGGCGGGCCACTTGACCGCTCCGCTGCAGCGTATCCCAGGATCGCCGGGCAATCCCGCCCGGCACTGGAGATCCAGCAATGCAGTATTCCATCGCGTTCAACACCAACGATCACGGCGCCGGCGCGCTCCTCGTACAGGATTCCGCTGGCGCGGTTCGCCCGGCTGCGCCGAAAGAGATCCTCGCTGCGGCGCGTGAGGTCGTCCTGCAGGAGATCCAGCGGGGCCAGCTCATGGATTCGCCAAAGCTCGTGCGCGAGTTCCTGCAGCTGCGGCTGAACCTCAGTTTGGAGCACGAAGTGTTCGGCATCATGTACCTGAACCCGCGCGCAGAATTGATCGCATACGAAGAACCGTTCCGCGGCTCATTGAGCACTACGCCTGTGTATCCGCGCGAAATCGTCAAAGCAGCGCTGGCGCACAACGCGGCGAGCGTGATCCTGGCGCACAACCATCCGAGCGCGCATGCCGAGCCGAGCTCGGCCGACATCAACATGACGCGTCAGCTCAAAGATGCGCTCGCGCTGGTCGGCACCACCGTACTCGATCACCTGATCGTGGGCGGCAGCAGGATCGTCTCGTTCGCGGAGAAAGGCATCATGCCCTGACCCGCAGTGCCGGGCCTGGCGCTGGTGTCAGGCCTTGGGCGCATCTTTGCCCTGCGCGCACCAGGCGCAAGGGGCTTTCGCGGCATATAGCCGCTCGCTGCGCTCGCTTTATATTCCACGTCCCCTTGCCCCCGGCGCTTGTTCCGCAGGGCGCCAGTGCTCCCGTCCCGCCACCCGGCCGGGCCCTACTTCTGAGGAGCACGACATGACCCAAGCCACTCTTTCCGTCGCACGCCTGGTTCCCGATGGCGAACGCATGAACTTTCTTCCCAAGGCGTTCGGTAGTCGCCTGATGTTGCGCGGAGAAATCAGCGTCTACAACTGGCTGGATCGCCTGTCGCAGGAATACAGCGGCGGTTTTTGGCACTACTACGAGATCCCCAACGGCTTCTACATGGCGCCCGCCGACTATGACAAGCTTCGCATCGTGTGGCCGATGAATTACTTCGAACGGGACATGTCGGCTGACGCCGCCGGCATCGTGGCCACGCTGTACGCCCTCTGCGAACTGTGCAGCCAATACCGTAGCGACGACCTGGCCGAGAAGTACCACGCTCTGCGCGACTTCGCCGGCGAACACGCCGAGGCAAACGCCATCTTCGCGGCGATCGATTGACGCCATCACGGCCCGCTTCGGCGGGCCTTTTTTCTTCTGCGCGCCAGCAGACCATCGCGGCGCAGCCCCTGCTAAGTGGCGCTGCTGGGGAACGGCTGCGCTTTGAAGTTGGACCGTTGAAAGCCATACGGGGTGGCGGGTCTGCTTTCCCGGTCAGTGTGCCACGTCGTTCTCGCGTTCAAGTGCGGCGCGCCCCGGGCTACGCCCGAGCCGCTGGCGGCCGCGGGCCGTCTTCGACACTTGAGTAACTGTGTTCGATGTCAAGCGTAAAGAGCTTTGTTACGGGCCGGCCCATCCGCAGATAGCGCCAACCGACGACAAAGCCCGCCATCGGCAACAACAAGATCAGCCAAGGGTTTGCTTCGCGAGTGTAGGTATCCCGTGCACACCCTGTTCGAGATCTAGGCATGAACAAGGAGTACAACCATGTAGCTTCGAATAACGGCCCGCATTCAAAGTGGACGAACGTATAGCGTCACGTCTCGGCCGTAGTGATGTGTCTCACACTCGAAGTTGAATCCCGATCGTTCAAGGAGCCGCTGCGACCTGGAATTAGCAGGCCAAACGACAGCGACCAGCTCTTTTAGAAGCAAATGGCTTTTCGCGTAGTCGCAGGCCTGCCGGAGCGCGTCGGTCGCCAAGCCCTTGCCCCAGTGGGCACGTGCCATCGGTACGCGACCTGTATGCGTGTGGTGCCAGACAGAGGCGTGAGACTTATCCATCCTGCTGTGCTGTCGCCGTACCCAATTTGGCGTATGGATCATCCCTCTGCCGGTAAGTAGAGTGATAAGCGTCGCCGCGCCGGTCCGCCACCGGTACAAGGCGCCTCTTCTGCTTGTGACTTGATGGCCACTTCCCACGCCTAAGGCGAAGTCGAGAAAAATGCTGGATTCACACGGACCCTGCTAGCGTGAACGATCTGTGATCTGTGTCATCGGAAGGAGAGTGCATGCCGGGTGCATACTCAGAAACTCTATTGGCATTCATTGCGATGGGCGACGACGGCATTTCGTATCGTATCGAGAGGGGCCTTCGGGCGACAACTCCCGCCGGGAAGGTCATTTCTTCCCATTATTGCTTGCCCGACGGGGAGCGGGTCTGGCGTCTTGGGGATGGCCGCTTCCAACTTGAAGACGGAACGTTGCTCAGAGTAGTAGGGGTCCATCTGTCAGGGCAGGCGTCAACTGAACGACCCACCGACGAAGACAACGCCGAATGAGCCTGTTGATTTTTGCAAATCTATCCGCCCGAGAGTGCGCCTGGAAGCAAAATTCGGACACCTCGCGACGGAGCCTAGCCAAGTGCCAACTTCGCGCATCGCGTCGGCGGCCAACTGATCTGGCCGGTGTTTCAGGAGCCTTTACTTTTGGTGGTTTTCTTGTTGTGTGGAATGTTTAAAAAGGTTAGGCATCGGTCGCTGGTATTCCCTGCTATCTGACTGTCTTGGTAGGCGTTATTCTCAGGCTGTGCATAGGGCTAGGTCTCCCGCTATTACTCGAAGCCGCAGCGGAATTTATTGCGCATTTTTCTATGCGTATGGTTTTACCCTTGGCCTAACGTTCGAGCCATCCTCCAGACGAGAGATCAAATGCGGATATATAGCGAATAGGCGCCAACGGTCGTGGGAATGCTGCGGCAGGAGCGCTTCCGAGCTTGCACACACGTTCGACGAGTATGGTGGTGAACTTCTGTAGGTCGGCAGCCCTTCGATATCGAGCGGGGTCATACTTTGATCACATCGCTACCAAGTCCGTCTGAAGCCGTCAAGAAAGCGGTAAACACAATTCAGATCTCGGTTGTCGTCCCGTTCTTGAACGAACAGGACGTCTTGCCTGTCTGTTATGCGAAGCTGAAAGGGATTCTTGGAGGGCTGGCCCAACCCTACGAAATCGTGTTCGTGGATGATGGAAGCACGGACAACAGCGTGGAGCTCGTGGCTGCGCTGATTCGACGGGATCCCACGGTGCGAGTCGTGCGCCTGAGCAGAAACTTCGGAAAAGAAGCTGCGATGAGCGCAGGGTTGGCGCATGCCCGCGGTGAGGCCGTGATTATGTTGGATGCCGACCTGCAGGATCCTCCGGAGCTCATTCCAGATATGGTAAGGGCTTGGCGCGACGGCTTCGACATCGTCTCCATGCGACGACGCAAGCGCGAGGGGGAAGGTGCAGCGAAGCGGTTGTCTGCGTATGCGTTCTACCGAATCCTCAGTCGTATGAGCCGTTCGCGGATACCCGCCGACACCGGTGACTTTCGCCTTATGAGTCGCAGAACGGTAGAGGCCCTGCTTCAAATGCCGGAGCGGTGCCGCTATATGAGAGGTCTGTATTCCTGGATTGGATTCCCGACCAAAGTCATCGATTATGACCGCGCGCCCAGGGCTGCCGGCAAGACAAAATGGAACTACTTCGCCCTGTTCGGGCTCGCCCTTGAAGGAATCACCTCCTTCTCAACCGCTCCGTTGCGATGGGCGACGGGGATAGGCGCCGTTGTGGCATTGGCAGGCGCCACATTTGGGTTTTGGATTATCTTCAAAACCCTGATGTTCGGTGATGACGTACCGGGCTATCCGTCACTGATGGCCATGATTACGTTGCTGAGCGGAATTCAGCTTTTGACTATCGGCCTGTTGGGCGAATACGTAGGCAAGGGGTATTTGGAAAGCAAACAGCGTCCAGTCTTCGTCGTACGCGACGTGCTCGATTACGCCACTGAGACCCACTCGCATTACGCCCCATTCCGAGAAAAAAATGCAGTTGAAGGCTAACTGGTTTTTCTGGGGGCTGGCAGGCATCGTCATCGCTCGGCTGTTTTCAATGGCGGCAGTGCCGCTGATGGATCCCTCAGAGCCGAGATACGCTGAGATCGCCCGTCTTATGGTCGAAACCGGCGATTGGATAACGCCCTGGTTTGAACCCGGAGTGCCCTTCTGGGGCAAGCCGCCGCTGTCGTTCTGGAGTCAAGCCCTGGGGATGCGAATCCTGGGGGAGTCGGAGTTCGCAGTTCGATTGCCGTCATTCCTTGCCATGGCCGCGCTGGCAGCCTTGCTTTACCGCGCGGCCACCCTCCTTTTCGGTCGAGAGACAGCGCGATGGGCCACGCTCATTCTCTCCACCATGCTTCTACCTCAGGTCGCGGCCGGCGCAGTACTGACGGATCCGTTCTTTGCGCTGGGAGTCACCTATTCGATGTTGGCGTTCATTGTTGCGCCAACGACGCCTACCAAGTTCTGGCGCTATGGCTTCTTCATAGGCTTGGCGATCGGTCTGTTGTCGAAAGGGCCCCTGACGTTCGTCCTCGTTGGGTTGGTCGTAATACCTTGGCTGGCCATCTACCGCGAGCGCACGGTGCATCTGACCGTTCTTCCGTGGTTCACCGGTACGCTGGTCATGCTCGTGCTGACGGTTCCCTGGTACCTCTGCGCAGAGATAAAGACCCCCGGATTTCTCCAGTATTTTTTAGTGGGAGAGCACTTCCTGCGATTCGTGGATGCGGGCTGGCAGGGAGATCTGTATGGGACGGCGCACAAGAGCCCCTTGGGCAGTATCTGGGGGCAGTGGCTGCTGGCGTCCTTGCCGTGGGGAATTATGGGGGTCCTGCTAGCTGTTTGGATCGGTGCCAGCGCATCACGCAGGTCCAAGGCATTTGAGGTTCATAAGTCACCTGTCGTCGGATACCTGGCACTGTGGGCCATTGCTGCTCCCGTCTTCTTCACCTTCTCGGGAAACATACTTTGGACGTATGTGTTGCCAAGCTTGCCTGCGCTTGCACTACTTATTTCGATATACGCGCAAGCGTTTTTTCCCGCAGGCGTTGCACCGTCCTTGAGTCGGATTTTGATCGGGGCGGCAGTACTGGTGCCGATAGTGGCAGTTAGTCTCGGGGTGATCTCGCTTACGGCGCCCACCACACTGATGACCGAGAAGGAATTGGTGGCTGTCGCCCGGTCTCAAATGAGCGATGGCAAGAAGCTCTATTTTGTGGACAGCCGACCTTTCTCGGCACGCTTCTACTCGGACGGCAAGGCCCAACTTATCGCTCTGGGCGAGCTGGAAAAGCTGGTCTTGCAGAAGGGTGAATCGGCTATCGTCGCCATCCCAAAAAAAAAGGAGTCTTCAATAGCAGTAAGCGTTAGAGCCCGATTGGTGGAGATGTATAAAAGTCGGCGCTATACGCTTTACAGACTCAATGGCTAGGCTTTTTTCAGCCGTAATGGGAACGTCGATATGACCGGGAAATTAAGGACTGTCCCATTACAGTACCGGACCCGTCGTTTCTCCTCGACGGCCGCAATGACCGCAATGACCGCAAGACTGCGGGTAGCGATACTGTTTGTACTGCTCTCGGTTTTCGCGGCCCCTGCGCAGTCTTGCGACAGCATGCCCTCGTGGGCGCGGTCCGCCTGCAACCGGCTTGACCAGATCTGGACCGAAGGCGGAAACGATCTCTACATCAGCGGATATACGTGGCACAACCGCGCCACGTACAGCAAAGAACAAATCAACGGCTTTAACGAATTAGCCTGGGGCGGCGGATACGGTCGCAGCATCTATGACGAAGACGGTGATTGGCAGGGCCTGTACGCCATGGCCTTTCTGGACTCACACAGCAAGGTCCAACCCGCGGCGGGCTATGGCTTCCTGAAAATCGGCCAGGTCAGCGAGAACTTCCGACTGGGCGCGGGCTATACCGTATTTCTGACCGCGCGCCAGGACATCATGGGTTATGTACCTTTCCCCGGCATCCTGCCACTGGTCAGCGCGAGCTACAAGGGAGCCATGCTCTATGCCACCTATATCCCAGGTGCAAGCGGCACGGGTAACGTCCTTTTCATATTCGGCCGCTGGCGCTTCTGAGGCCTCGGCCCCGCACCCCGGAACGCCGAGGAAGCTTGCGGGGCCTGGTCTCCCTCGGCCGGAGCGACTGGGGGAGCTGAGTGCGATCAGCTCGGGAATGTCCGAGAACCGGTCGCCACGGCGAATGCGCACGAATTCCTTCCCGTATTGGATCGTGCATGCGTTTCGCCGGCAGCATGCTGATCGCTGCCGCGCACACGCTGCGCTGATCTGAACCGTCAGCAGTGCGCACGCGACCACAGCTGCAAATGCTTCAAGCCGAAGCTGTGCCGCTCCGACAGCCTGCCCAAGCGGTTCAAGCGGGTTCTAGACGAAATTGAAGTGTGCCCTTCCGCTGCATGACCGATTCGCCAGCCGCCGCCGTGGCCGGATAGGGCTACGCCGTCACAACAGTCAAATTTACAGGGTGGCAACGACGGGTTCTGGCCGACGGCAGACATCGAAATCTGCGCTTTGTGCCGTGGTCTCCTTGAGTGGACGCTTGTGCACTGATTGGCTTCGGCAAACGCTGGCTCGCAGCCTGCCTCAACCCGCTTTCCAGCGGTTCGGATGGTCGGGGCTATCGTCGTCACATCCTGGCAGGATGTGGCCTTGGGGCTAGTGACCGACCACAGCTACTTATTGATGCTGGTGCCGAAGTCGAAGGCGCCGATGAGTGCCTCAATGAAGCGAAAGATCTGGGAGAGTCAACCGGCAAGGGCTGTAACAGTCGTTAAATGGGGGAGTTAATTTCAGCCTAGCTCCGCGCAGCTGGCGCAGGTCGCAGCAGTGCTGCCGGGGAGGCGATTGAAGCGCCCCAGATCGCACTTGTCCCACCGCGCGAGCCCTCGCTGCGAAGCTATGGCTTCAAACGAACGCAAGACGAAGCGTCGTGAAGTGAGCTATCCCACTCCCTGCTATCTCGAACCATCGCGTTAATGAGGGTCAATAGCTTGCGCATGCAAGCGACCAGCGCCACCTTGGGAAGTTTTCCAGCTGCCTTCAATCTTTTGTAGAAGTCCCTGATGACCGAGTTGTGACGTGCGGCAGTTAGCGCAGCCATGTAGAGCACCCGCCGTATCTCAAATCTCCCGCCTTGAACTCTTCGCCTGCCTTTGGTTCCTCCCGAGTCATTAGCCATAGGAGCAACTCCGACCAATGCTGCTACCGCGCGCCTGTTCAATCGCCCGAGTTCCGGAAGCTCGGCAATGAACGTGGCACTAGCCACGGGCCCGATCCCACTGACTGTCTGAAGAAGGCGGCTCAATTGGGAGAACTGCTGCCTTACATGAGCGACCATCTCGGATTCGAGTTCAGCAAGCTGGGTTTCTATCGCCTCCACTACAGCCTTGATACTCGAATGCAATCGGACGGGCGTGGTGTGCAGACGCTGGCGCTCGGAGTTGAGAAGGCTCAGTAACTGACGCCTGCGCGTCACCAGGGCGGCCAGCCAGGCGCGGTGGTCATCAAAAGGGGGAAGGGCAAAGCGAGCCGCATCATCTCGACGTACCAATACGGCGGCCAGTTCCGCCAGCATTCGAGCATCCACAGTGTCGGTTTTCGCAAAGCGACCCATGGATTTCGCGAAGTCGCGTGCCTGCCTTGGATTAATCACCGCTACGGGCAGACCTGCGGTTTGAAGCGCACGCGCGAGTGTTGCCTCATAACCCCCTGTTGCCTCCATTACCACCAAGCCAACCGCATGCGGTCGTAGAAAAGTTGTGATTTCCGCAAATCCTCCTACGTCATTAGTGACTCTGAGTGCGGTGAACTCGGCCCCCAGTACACAAATGTCTAAGTGCGCTTTTGCGACGTCAATTCCCACCGTTACGGACGAGATAGACATGATCTTCAGCTCCCTTGCTTGTGCATGCGCGCTCAGAATGGCGCGCGTAACCGTTCGGGCTTCAGGAAGACCAGCACGGCGCTCGTGCGTTTTTTACTCAAGTACGGGCTATGACGCCCCAGCGCTAGGCTAACTGCACGGACCGGTCTAACCGCTTCCACGGTGTAAAAAATCTACCATGCTGGCCTGGCATCAACATACAAGCGCTGCGCTGCGCCGTGCCTCTCAAGTTCCGGGCATTCCCGCCCTGGCAACCGGAGAGACCACATGGCCAAAACCTCAAATGCACAACAACGCCGTTTCCTGAACGGCGCCGACGCCCATCAGAAGGAAATCGTCAGCCTCATACGGCAGGTCGCGCACACGCGGGGGATCGACCGCGTGTGGAGCGATTGGGTGGAGATCTGCGCGATCGCATTGGCCCGTGCCGATCTCGCGCAGCGCGAGGCGCGCGAGCAGCGCTACCTGCAGGTAATCGCTCAGTACGAGCGGGCCGAGCTGGACCTGCTGGTGCAAGCGTTCTCGCACCTGGTCATGGCCTACGAGGTCCGGGTTCAGGCAGCAGACTTTGGCGACGTGCTGGGCAGCACGTTCATGATGCTGGACATGGGCAACGCCGGCGCCGGCCAGTTTTTCACGCCGTACGAGGTGTCGCGCCTCATGGGCAACATGATGATGGGCAACGGCCAGGACCTGGTCGACAAGACGGGCGCGCAGGGGTTCGTGCGCGTTCTGGAACCGGCCTGCGGCGCTGGCGGCATGTTGATCGCGGCGGCGCACGCGATGCACGATGCGCAGCTGAACTATCAGCAGTGCATGCACGCCACTGCAATCGACATCGATCAGCGCTGCGTGCATATGACGTTCATCCAGCTGGCGCTCTTGCACGTGCCGGCCGTGGTGATTCATGGCAACGGCCTCACGGGCGAGTGCCGGGAGCAGTGGTTCACGCCCGCACACATCCTGGGCGGCTGGGGCGCGCGGCTTCGCCGTCGCGAAGCGGAGGAGGGCGCTCAAGCGCTCCTGCAGGCGCCGGTGGCCATGGACGAGAACCACGTCGACCACGTGGCGGCCGACAGTCGATCGGCCGAGATGGATGCGCCCATGCAGGCGATTCCTAAGGCCATCCGCCAAGCTGCTGCCGCTGGCCAGATGTCGCTCTTCTAGCGAGGTTGCTATGGCCCCTCTCGGGGCCGGGCGCGCCGGCGACGCGCCATCTTCGGCTCATGGAGAACCGCAAACACTGCACGGAGCATACAGTCGCATCCCACTCCCGCACGGACGCTAGGGCCGCTGCGCGCGGCTTTGTAGCCGCGGCCCCATCTTCAAGGGCTTTCGCGGCATAAACCGCTCACTGCGTTCGCTATTTATTCCACGTCCCTTGACCGCGCTTTCGTGGGCTGCGCCCGCCTGCCCCGTGCAGTGCAATGCAGATCGGCTGACATTGCTGCACGCAAGGAGCCAACCATGAGTCGTGTTGTCCTGGGCGATTGCCTGTCCGTTCTCCCCACCTTGCCCGATCACTGCGTCGATCTGGTCCTGACCGATCCGCCATACCTCGTCAACTACGTGGACCGCTCCGGCCGGAGCATCGCCAACGATCGTACCGACGAATGGCTGGCGCCGGCGTTCGCACAGATGTTCCGCGTCCTTCGCGATGACGCCTTTTGCATCTCGTTCTACGGCTGGAACCGCGTAGACCGATTCTTTGCCGCGTGGCGCGCGGCCGGTTTTCGCGTCGTCGGCCACCTCGTGTTTGCGAAGCAATACCAATCCAAAGCGCGATTTCTGGCGTATCAGCACGAGTCGGCCTACTTGCTGGCCAAGGGCCAGCCGGCGTTGCCGGCCGAGCCCTTGCCGGACGTCATGCCATGGAAGTACAGCGGCAACCGCCACCATCCGACGCAAAAGCCCGTTGAATGCCTGGCGCCGCTGATCGAATCGTTCAGCCGCCCGCGAGACATTGTGCTGGATCCGTTCGCCGGCTCGGGTTCGACGTGCGTGGCCGCCCGCCAGGTCGGCCGGCGCTTCTACGGCATCGAAATGGACCCGAAGTATCACGCAGCCGCAACGCAGCGCTTGCAGCTCGCCCGCCAAGAGAGGATCGCAGCATGAGCCGGGACGAAAATGCAATGACGGGTGGCCTGGTCGCATTCTTGCAGGGCTACGGAAAACACGACTTGGACGGCCTGGCGGCGATCGCCAGATACAGCGCCTGGCCGGCGCTGGCCGCCCGCGAGAACGAGCGGCGCATGGCGCGAATTATCGAATCACTGCCGCTGGATGAAGTGCAAGCGATTGCCCGGTCGGAAATCGACCCCAATGAATTGGCCCGCCGAGTGCTGGCCGAGCTGGACCCGGAGTGAGCCCATGGCCATGGTAGAACTTTCCATGGCGGCTCGCGCCGCCATTGCGGACATCGCCAGCCGCGTTCTGAAACTGGAGCCCTTGCAATGTCGCGGCAGCGAACATTTGAACTTTTACAGGCTGTCCGTTTCAGAGTTGCGCGCGGCTTTGGAGGCCGCGTACCTGGCCGGCATGGTTAACCACTATCGCCGGAAATGAGAAAAGCGGCGCCGGCCTGCCGGCCGGCGCTGCACTTCACACTATTCCGAGCACGCGCGTCCTATGGGCTTCGATCTGGCTACGAATCGCCGCGCGCGCTTCAAGCGCGGTGGTAAAAAAAGTGCCGGGCGGGCCTACACGTTCCCACGATCCCTGCTGTCCGTACCGGATGCTGGCCACAATCCCGGCGCCGTCATCCGTACGCGTCATCGTGTACGCAGCCCTGACCCCATTTACGACCATGGTGCCATCCATTGTCCCTCCTTGCCACATAGACTTCGAGGCTTTATTCACGAGTTAAGAATGCCACTCCAGTAGTGCTGCGCTACTAGGAAAAACACGCATCCGCCGTGTCGCAGCTCGTGTTAGATTGCCGGCCTTCCCGACCCACGTACCGTTCCGAGATGGATGAGCCGAAAAAGAGACGCCGTACCAAAAAGCAGGCGCCAGAGTTGCATTGCTCGTTCTGCGATAAGTCCCAGTACGAGGTGCGAAAGCTGGTTGCCCGAGATGGCGATAACCGGATCACGATCTGCGATGAGTGCATGGAAATGTGCAACCAGATCATCAACGATCAGTCGTTGGTAGAGACCGAACATCGTCCGAAAGCGCTGTTCGACTACATCGTTCGACAGCATGAAATCATCGGCCAAGCGACGGATAGGGCAAATAAGGCCATGGGTCTGCTGAACATTTCAATGCCGCCTTCGACGGATTCTCAGCACTGAATCGCGCAAGGCCAGCCGGGTCAGGACGCCGGCGCGGGCCGTTTTCGCACAGCGTGTTCACCCCTGGGCGTGCCCCTACGCCTGCGGCTGCGGGTCGGGCTCTCGCGCTTCGCGTTGAGCCTGGCCAACCCCGCCAGTCTCACCCCCGGTGGGGCTTCCAGCCGTCCCTCCCTGCGGTCGGCTCACGCCTTCGCGCCTGCCGGCGCTGCGCGCTACCGCTTGCGGGCCGCCCTGCGGCCAGCTTGACCCGCGCTCCGCGCGGGTAGGGGCGCTCGGCGCGCGCCTGGCTTTGGTGTCGCCGCCCTGTCTCTCGCAATGCATCCATTCCCGCGAGCCCCGTCCTAAAACGCCGACCGTACCACTGCGCTCCTCCCTCCAAGGGTCCGGTGCTCACCCGTTCGGTGCTCGCCTTCGGCTGCGCTCCGCGTGCGGCCTCTGCTCCGGCCCTTTCCAGTCGTCACTACGTGGCCACGGACGGCACGGACAGGCCTCACGGGAACGGATGCGAATAACGCGGAGGGAAACACCATGAACAACCAAATCCAACAAACCTACGCTCGGACGACTTCTTCAGGATCGGCTGACGCACTACCTCTTTCTTTGGGGCAAACAAACATGACTGACCACGCGGCGCTCAATGCCAACCTTCTGGCCGCAGCTAAAGAGACATTGCGCGGTGCGCAGGCGCGTCAAGACCGGCGCGGCGTGGACGTGCTCGATACGTGGATTCTGTCGCAAGAGCGGCAACGCATAGAGCACCGCAAGCTGCTGTGGACGCGGGCAATGGACATGGCTTTCAACCTGGGTGAAGAAGAGTGCGAGGCAGGCCACGAACAGGCCGATATACCCGCGCTGTTGGCAGACGTGCCCGTTCTGGTCGGCGCTTGGACAAGCGGCTGGAACTTCGCCAAAGAGTTGAGCGGCGGGCGCTCCCTGGCCCCCATTGCGATGTAACCACCGCGATAAACCAACCGAGCAACGAAAGGAGACGCTTCATGAACGCATCCCAAGAACAGGACACGACCGATATGGCTATCGTCCTTTACACCGTCCTGGGTGGCGCTGAATGCGCCTTGACTAAAGCCGCCCTGGCGCAGCGCGGCCTTCAATACGCCGAGCGCAGCGCGATGGATTACGCGCCCGCGCTGGCTCGTAAAGGCTATGACTTCGCACCCGTCGTCACCGTCGCCGTCGAAAACGAGTTGATCGCCTGGACAGGTCATCGCCCCGACCTCATCGAACTGTTGGCCGACCTGCTGGATACCGGCTTGGTCGATGCGGACGGATTGCGCGAAAGAGACGCGGCAGAGGAAGCCGTGTTGACCCGGTTTCAGGTGGTGCTGCAACTGCGCGACCACCAAGCGAACGCCCAAGAATTCTTTGCCGAACATGGCGATCAGCCGCTGTATCGCGGGCGCGACCTGCTGAACTGGCTTGGCTACTAAGTAAAAGGCCCCTGTCGGCGGCAACCGACAAGGGCCATCACCCGCAACCCTCGGACTAGGAGAATCGTGATGAACCACGACTTTATCAGATTGGCGAACGACATGCGCCGCGCCCACTTGCTGGGCCTCGGCTTTCGCATCCCCGCGATGACGATGCGCCAGCTTACCGCCCTCATCGCCGCGCTCGATGCGCCCGAAGTCCCCACGCAACTGCACTGATCTCGATATCGCCCTGGAGCATTTTGATGAAACTCGATTCCAACGAACTCGCCGCCGTCCACGCCGCCGCCACGCGCATGGAGATCCCGCATTCCCAACTGCGCCTCAGTGACGCGTATCAGGCCCGTGGCCTGGAAGACCGCAAGCAGGACGCTCAGATTCTGGAACTGAAAGCCACCATCCAGGCGATGGGCGGGTTGCTGCAAAACCTCGTGGTGGTCGCAGCGCCGGACGGTTCCTATGAGGTGTGCGCGGGCGGACGGCGTTGGACGGCCCTGGGCCTGCTGATCGAGGACGGCGTTTTCCCCGCCGATTACCCGGTGCCTTGCCTTGTGATTCCGACCGCTCACGCGCACCACGCCAGCCTCATCGAGAACATCGGGCGCAAGGCGATGCACCCGGCAGACGTGTATGCGGGATATGCGCGGCTGCGTGCCGAAAACTGGACGGTTGCGGCCATCGCCGCCGCGCATGGCGCGTCCGAATCGGCGGTCAAGAAGCTGCTGGCGCTGGGCAGCGTGTCGCCCACGCTCATGCAGTTGTTCCGCGACGGCAAAATCAAGATGGACGAAATGCAGGCGCTCGCGTCGGTTTCGGACCACGCCCGTCAGGAGGCGGCATGGAAGACTTCGGCGAGCCAACCCTGGAATCGGGACTACTACATCCGCCAGTTGCTCGCGGAAACCGAAATGCGCGGCGATACGCCCGTGGCGCGGTACGTGACCGTCGCCGCTTACGAGAAGGCGGGCGGCGAGGTTCGCCGCGACCTCTTTGAGAACGACGCCTATCTGACCGACCTGGAGAAGGTGCGCAGCATGGCCGATGCCAAGATGCAGCGGTCCAAGCTGTTCAAGGCGGTGCAGGCCGAAGGCTGGTTGTGGGTGGAATGCCGCGTGTCGTTCGAGTACGCCGATAAAAAGTCCTTCGGCGAGATTCAGCGCGTCCTTCAGGAGCCCAGCAAGGCCCAGGCCAAGCAGATCGACGGACTGCAAAAGAAGATCGAGACGGCGCGGACAAAGCTGGCTCAATTGCAAGAGACCGAAGACCAAGACGCGGCCGACCTGGACAAGGTTCGCGGCGTGATTCGCGGCTATGAAGGGCAGCTTCGTGAAATCCGGGCCGAGCTTTACGACTACCCCGCCGACCTGAAAGCCCTGTGCGGCGCGATTGTGCACCTGGACTATCAAGGCGACTTGACCGTCACTCGCGGCTTGATCCGCCAGGACGAGCGCGACGCCGTGGCGCAGGCCACGCGCAGCAACGACGCAGATGGCCAGAAGACGGCGGACGTGGACTTGCCCCCCGTGCTGACCCGACCCGTGCATTCGGAGGCGCTGACCAACCGGCTCCAAGCACAGCGCGTGATTGCACTCCAGGCCGAAATCATGATGCGTCCGACGCTCGCGCTCTGCCTGCTTATCGAACAAATGCTGGGGGATTTCGACAGGACCCGCCGCAGCAGCGCCGGAGACACCTTCGATTTTTCGTTGCGGACAGCGCACGACGAGCTGGCGAAGACTGACGAAGGCATCAAGGAAAGTTCGGCTTGGGCTGCGGTGCATGCGCAGATCGAAGCCGTCACGATGAATGTGCCGGAAGACCACGCAGCGGTGCTGCCTTGGCTGCTGAATCAGTCGCACACTGACCTCATCGACCTGCTCGCCGTCCTGACCAGCGTTTCCATTTACCGCCGCCAAAGCAATTCCTACGGCGAAGAGCCTCGGCACCTGGACCGCTTGGGCAAAGTGATCGGCCTGGAAATGGGCAAGTGGTGGAAGCCGACCGCGCAGTCTTACCTTGCCCACGTGTCCAAGGAGCGAATCGCGGCAGTGGTCACGGAAGCGGTCGACGCCGAGCAGGCGAAGCCGCTGCTGGCGATGAAGAAGGCCCAGGCCGCCGCCGCAGCCGAACAATTGCTGGAAGGAAAGGGCTGGGTGCCTGAACTGATGCGCACTCAGCCCCTTCAGGTCGCAATGGCCGTGGAACACCCGATGGGAGAAATTGAGGAATAAGGAGCGTGTCCGCCGAGTTCTCTCGGCGGTCCCCGGATGAAAAAGAGGACGCGGACGAACAGACGGATAAATGCTGAGCCAGCCGGACAACCCCGGCTGGCACCACCACGCAGCATCTTGCATCAACAATAAATTGTTAGTACAATTAAATCATGCTCACCGTTATAGAAACCGACGAATTCAGCACCTGGGCCGCGAAGGTGTGGAGCGACTCCGAACGGGAGGCATTCGTAGATTGGATCGCGGCGAACCCCGAAGCGGGGGATGTTATCCCTGGTTCGGGAGGATGCAGGAAGGTGCGGTGGTCCCGCGCCGGTATGGGGAAGCGGGGCGGTGCCCGCGTAATCTATTACCTTCGGTTGGCGAGCGGCGAAGTGGTGCTGTTGATCGTATACGCCAAAGCCAAGTTCGATAACCTGCCCGCGTCGTTCCTGGCCAAACTCAAGGAGTGCTTTGATGCCTAAGAAACCAGATGCCGAAATGGCCGAGTTTGAAGCCGCTCTGTTGCGCAGCGCCAAACAGGCTGTTGATGGTCAATATGCCCGGGTGCACACGCCCGATGAGATTGTGCGGCGGCGTGGTCGACCCGTCGGCAGTACTGCCGCCGTGCGTAAATCTGCTACTACCATCCGCCTGGATGAAGAGGTGTTGGCTGCCTTCAAGGCAACTGGCCAGGGTTGGCAGACCCGTATGAACAATGCGTTGAAGGACTGGCTGAAAACGCACCAGATGACTTGATCGCCTTCCATTTGTCCATGCGCAGAAAACCTGCGCCAAAGCAAAAGGCCGCCCTCGGGCGGCCTTTTGCTTTGGTTGCGGCGTCGGATTTGGGGCGGGGCGGCTGTTCCCACCGGCTGCGCCGGCGGGGCCGTCCTGCGGACTTCGTGAGCGTCCCCCGGACGCTCACAGGTGCCCTTAAGGCCCCCGCCGCCAGGGCGGCGGCGGGTCCCTTAAAGCCACCACACAGGACGCACCCTCCGGGTGGGTTCATCTCTTTGATTTTTTTGGGCTTTTCTTGCGGCTGGCTGTTTCTTTTGTCTGACAACGAAACTTCGGCTCCAGGCAAAGACCGCGCGGCATATGGGCCCGGGAGGTGTAGAGACCGTATACAAACCGAATTGAACTCGAAAAAGGCTGAATCGATGTGACACGACCGGGACCAAGCCGGGACCAAACCGGGACCAAACCGGGACCAAATCGGGACCAAACCGGGACCAAACCGGACCAAACCGTGAGCAGATCGGAGTCGCATCAGCCGTCCGTCCTGCCAGGCATCAGTCGCACCAGGAAACGTGACATACAGGGCATCCGGCTTTCGGGAAGCGGATGATGCCAATGCATGTCATCGCCCGTCTTGCACAGCAAACATAGGTCGTAACGGATTGCCCGCGCGGCGTGGGCTTATGAATCTGCTGCTGTCGCAGGCTGTATGATGCCGAGCACCAAGCCGCTGACGAAGTCGATGCGGCCATGCCACCAAACCGGGCCGATGGTGGCGCTCCCGTCGGCCCCGACCACAATGCCCTCCCTCATGTGAAAGTACCTAGGGTCAGATATGGTCTCGCCGCCGTTCGCGTGTTCCCGATATGGTGTGCCAAACCCCTCGATCTCATCCTTGATCGTCAGTTGCACACGGGAAAGACGTTCTGCTGTGGCACCTGTAAATGCGCTGGCAAAATGTTCAAAGTACAGCGCGCCAGACGTCAAAACTCCCGATGACGAAACCGCCCGACGTAACGATGATTCCTAGCTCTACCGGTGAATTCGAGTTGGCGATGGCAACCAAGTACTGGAGGAACGGATCCTCCTCTCGATAGTGGCTAAAGAGGTCGAAACCTCGCGAGCTGTCGGACGGCTCTTCCATAGTCCTCTCCCACACTGTCCAGGCTTGCGCAGCGTTTGACAAGCTATTTGGCTTTTCCTTCGCGCGCCGCTTCGGCGTTAGTCTGCTGTAGGGCCAGCATGCTCAACTTCTCGTCAGTCGCTTTCTCTTCGGCCAGCGTTTCTTTCAGCAACTTCAATGCTTCAGTCTCGCCTAGCTGTTTGGCGAACGTGCACAAGGTGCCATAGCTCGCGATCTCATAATGCTCCACTTTTTGGGCTGCGGCGATTAGCGCTGCGTCTCGTACAGGGCCTTCTTCCACATCGTCGATGACGTCGCTGCCCTCCTCGACTAATCCCTCCATTGCCGCACATTTGATGCGTTTTAGTCGAAGTTTCGACGCCTCAACGATTTTGTCGATTCGTTCCACTTGGCCTCGCGTTTCCTCCAGGTGAAGGGTAAACGCCTCCGCCAGTTGCGGATCGCTCGCGGCACGCGCCATCTTAGGCAAGGCTCGGGTCAGCTGCTTTTCAGCGCTGTAAATGTCCGAAAGCTCGTGAATAAAAAGGTCTTGCAAGGTTTTTTGGCTCATTGTTCAGCTCCGCTAGTTTGAACCGACCGCATGTCGATATTTCCCTAGCAGCAAGTGCTGTGCCGCGCCGCGCAGCGACGTGCTGGGCCACCGCTGGCCTTTCAGCGCTAAGCCCGTGGGCCGAGGATCGACGGAATGACTGAATAACTTTACGCGAAGGGCCCGGATTTTCGCACCTGGTAGTTGCAGGCATTCCAGCTCTGTTTAACCGCTAAACACCAAATTCAAACCACGTTTATCCGAACCCGTGGATACATGGATGATCGCTCCGCGACCGCCGGCTCGCTGTGCTCGGCCCGTGGACAACCGCTATGGACAAACGGTGGACAGGCTCCGCCTGCCCACGCGCTTGACCACAGGGTATGCCCACCGCATACCCCGCGCTTATCCCACATACCCACCGGCCCCCATCAAGCAGCCATAAGATACGTAACTTCTTCTGCACAGGCCCGCGTAGGTACGACTACGCGTCATATCGCAGCAGAAAAGCCAAGCGGGTTAAGCCACCACAACTGCGGCTATTGTCCGCCGACCACAGCTCGCGCCGAGCGTGGGCCACCGGGGTGGGCGGGCGAAAGGCAGCGCTTCCGGCCGCCTGCTTTCGGGCGCGAAGCTGACGCTTGTCAACATCCACTTCCGGCGGTCGGAAGGTGATATCGATCCGGTCATCCCAAGCAGAAGATCTGGCAGCGAGCTGCAACCGGCAGGTCTCTGGAAGACCATGATCCCGCTTAACTACTGTGCATGTATCTCGATGAGGCGCTCCGACATGTGCGCGTTCGGAGCGAACCCGCAAAGCGCGCTCACCGTGGCTGTTTAAACGAGTCATCGGTGGGTGCTCCGACGAGGTTCAGTGCGGGGCGCCTTCCTCTCAGTGACTGTTCGGCGTGCGCGACCGTGCTCGCTGGCGGTGCCGCTTCCTGGCACGTGCCGTGCAGGCCGCGGCGAGAGCCAGTAGCTTTTCTTCATCCAGACGCTCGGCGTCGACCAGGCCTTCGTCGGCGCCATCGACTGCAATCAGCAGCTCGTCCAGTTTTAGGTGTAGGGCTTCGCTATCCTTGTTTTGGCTCTGCTGGATCAGAAATACCATAAGGAACGTGATGATCGTAGTGCCGGTGTTGATAACGAGCTGCCAAGTTGCCGAATATCCGAAGGCCGGACCCGAAATGCCCCAGACGACGACGGCGATCAACGCGATGCCAAATGCGAGGGGGGATCCGGCCCATTTCGTCACTTGGGCGGCAAAGTGGTCGAAGAACCGGGCAATCGCATTCCCCTGGTTCTTCGTCTCTGACGATTTTCGCGGCTTAGATTTTTGCTTCCGCGTTGCTGCGGACCTGTTCAGCATGGCGCTCCCTTCATGATGATACGGGAGCTTATGCCGCAAGCGGCGTGCCTGACCGCTAAAGCCAGAGAACGCCGCTGAGACTGATCGACTCGCTGTATTCCCATCGGCCGGTCCAGGCCAAACTCATGCTGGAGTCCGAGAAAACCACTAGCACGTCTGTCCCCTTGCTGTGGCGGGGTAGATCGCCGACCGATTACGGGAGACCTGGGCCGGGTAGGCAGTTTGCCGCAGCCAACATCATTGATCGCCGCCAACCTGGCCGCGTCCCTGAGTGTGGGCCGTTCCGACAAACGCCGCGCAAATGCCGTCAGATCCTACGGTTTCGGGTCGTCCGGCGAATTTACCTGACCAAGTTCGGTGCCGGTTACCGGGTCGCTGCTGGGATCCGACGCCGTTCGCCCGGCCATCGCCTGTAGCGCCAACACCTCGTCTTCCGTCAGATTGACGTTCGGCATGCCGTCTCCGTCGATGGAGCCCTGCTGCTCGGGGTCCGAGACGTAGGTGAAATTTGTATCGCTGTTCCAGGGGCCGCGCGTATCGCCTTCGCCCTGCGACATGTTGAAGTACACGGACGCGAAGCGCGGATCGCCGGGCAGCTTTCCGGGCGGGAAGTTCGGCTCTATGGAATACAAAGCCTTTTCGAACGAGCGCTGGTGCGACACCTCGCGGGTCATCAGGAAGCCCAGCGCGTCCTTCACGCCGGGATCGTCGGTGGCGTTGATCAACCGTTCATAGATGATCTTGGCGCGCGCCTCGGCGGCGATGTTGGACCGCAGGTCCGCCGACGGATCGCCGATGGTATCGATGTAGCCGGCATTCCACAGCTGGCCGCCCGAATTGACCAGTGCGGGTCCGCCACCGTAGAGGTCAGCGACAGCACCGCGCCGGTCGGGTACTGGTGCGACGGCGTCGTCTGGATCAGGCGGGGCGGCTGGCGGGTCCAGGCGCTTTCCGGGATGACGATTGTCACCATTTTCGATATGGGGTTCCGAGCGTACGATCACGAAACCAGGGGGCTTAGACAGTACCGCCTGGGGATGCGAACAAATTTACGGCCATCTAGAACGAGCATGATGCAATCACCTTCAGAGTTACCCGAACAAGACAGGTATCGACTCCTTGTAGATGCCGTGATGGATTACGCGATATATCTCCTTGACACGAAGGGTCGGGTTAGCAGTTGGAACCCAGGCGCCGAGCGTTTCAAGGGCTATAAAGAAGAGGAAATTATCGGTCAGCATTTCTCTGTCTTTTACACCGAGGAAGACCGCGCCTCAGGAGTACCCAGGCGCGCGCTGGAAACGGCGAGAAATGATGGGCGCTTCGAGGCAGAAGGCTGGCGCGTGCGAAAGGATGGCACTCGCTTCTGGTGTAGCGTAGTCATCGACCCAGTCCATGATGAAAAAGGTCAACATGTAGGCTTCGCGAAGATCACGCGCGACATTACTGAGCAGAAAAAGCATCGGGAAGAACTCCAAGCAGCGCGTGATTCGATGCACCACGCACATCGCATGGAGGCAATTGGACGCCTGACCGGAGGCGTTGCCCACGACTTCAATAATTTCTTGACGGCTATCCGGTTCTCCGCCGAATTTTTGAAAAGATCGGGCGAGATGCCTGCCTCTCTGATGCGTTATGTCGGGATCATTTCTGACACTACGGAGAAGGCGGCACAACTCACCCGCCAGCTGTTGGCATACGCAAAAAAACAACCTCTAAAACCGCATGTGTTTGACGTGCGCGACAGCCTGTCATCGCTTCGCCAACTGTTCGAGGCCTCTGTTGGATCGTCCATTGCCCTAGCCTATGAGGTTGGCCCAGGAAATACGACTATCTATGCAGATCCGGCGCAGCTTGACTCGGCGCTGTTGAATCTAGTGATCAACGCCCGGGACGCGATGCCCGCCGGCGGTCGTCTCACTATTTCGGTGCAAGGAATAGAGCGCCCGCCTACGCTAGGCGCAAGTCTGGATTTGGATGCGCCGCACGTTGCAGTAGCGGTTAAGGACACTGGCATCGGGATGGAAGATGAGGTGGCCAAGCATATTTTTGAACCCTTCTTCTCAACTAAAGGCCAGCACGAAAATTCGGGCCTGGGCTTGAGCCAGGTGCAGGGGTTCGTCCAGCAGTCCGGCGGCGATGTTGAAGTCCACAGCCGGCTGGGGCAGGGAACGACCTTTACCCTCTATCTCCCAGCTGCGGAACCCGCAACCAAACCCAACAGTGCGAGCGTTCGGCAGTCTGATGACCCGCAGGTCCGGAATCGCGTCCTGCTGGTCGAAGACAATCGCATGGTGGGCGAGGTGGTGGTCTCGATGTTAAAGGACATGGGCCAAGATGCGACCTGGCTTCTCGACGCGGAGGCTGCGCTGGCGCATCTGACGGAGGGAAGGGGGGGCTATGACATCGCGATCCTCGACGTCGTCCTGCCTGGTATGAATGGCGTTGAATTGGGTCGCCGTATTCGAGCGCAATGGCCTGACATACGGGTGGTACTCGCCAGCGGCTACAGTGACGCAATCAGTGGCCAAGAGGTCGTCCCGTTTCCGGTGATGCAAAAACCGTATTCGCTTGAAACTTTGACGCACGTGCTGCTCGCGCCCGACTCGGCGAGTGCAGGAGTACCTAAACGCTAAGGTCTTTACCCTGGCTCGTTTATCTTCAAGCACCGCTTTTCTCCTGGACGAGATGAACGTCCTTTTTCCAAGCGAGCAACAGTTGCTCGCGGCGCAATGCCAGGATGGAGGCGTGGACAGAAGTCCACATTTGGTCAATTGTTGGGATTGGGAATTTCTGCGTATGATCTTTTCGAACCGTGACGTCCTTGTTGAGCTTCGGCAGGTACGGATGCGCCAGATTCCCTGGGTCAAGAAGGCGGCAACCTTTTCACAACTGCGATCGCTGAACATCGTCACTGCCGCCCGCCAACGGGCGGCCTCCGGCTCCGGCCGCCCAGATGTCGAAATCGCGGCATTATCGGAACCGGGGAAATCGGAATTCGAGAGGCTGAGACGCCGCGAGGAATGTGACGATTGGACGGCGTGTGGACGCGCGCCCTACGTAGGACCCGGGGCAGATTCTTAGCATGGTTTACTGAAGTTGGCCGTAACTGGGCGGAAAGTACGTCGAGCCAGCAGACCTCTTTTGAATAAGCGAAATAAAGTCTGTATCGCGAAATTCTGCCAAGTCTTTGAAATCGCTAAGGTCGCAGAATAAGAAAAAACACCCCAGAGTCAGTACCTCTCCCGATTCAGAGAGTCTTTCGCAAGAAATTTGAGCGAAAGTCGGTATCGGAGCTTAGTTATCGGATGCATGCAGTGGTGGAGCCGTCAAAGTCAAGCAAGTAAAGTTCGGAGAAGGGCACCAGTGCAGGGAACGCTGGCTTGTTGCCTGCAGATTGGGGCCGCACGACGAGCCGCTCATAGGCGCCCGCCAAGCGAAGATCCGGACACCATTTGCAACTCGCCTTGCGCGAGTACAGCCTTCGGCTGCTGGGGAGCGCTCAATCTCATCCGGTTCGGCGTCCCGACCGGCCAATTGTACCAACACTGAAAGAGCCTCGCGACACCTCTTCCCAGTTGATGTTCGTTCTCCCAGTTACGCCGACTACGTCATGACGGACTAGCGCAGCCATTGGGTCCATGAGTTCCCGGCCAGCACCGCGAGCGTCCGGAACTCAGGAGAAAATACTGTACAAATCGCCAGAGGAAATGCACGACCAATTTAGTTACATTGGTGACAATTCAACATTCTGCGCTTAATGCAGCTTCCCTCCACGTGAGCAAACCAGCTGAAGACAAATGGGCTTGGGTGATCCGCCAACCTCCGCCCATTATTGAGGCCCACAGCCGAATCAAGCATCTCGTCATTGAGGACTACCTGAGCCGGTATATCAAGGTCCTCATGGCGAATCCCCAGCGACCGGTGCTGCCACTTTCGCTCGTTGACGGATTCGCTGGTGGAGGTATGTACCCGGGACGAAAGCGGCCACGAGCTTCCGGGTTCGCCCCTACTGCTGCTCCGCACCATTCAAGAAGCTGTTCGCGAGCTGAACACTGATAGGCACACCACCCAGCGGCGTATCGATGCGACCTACCACTTTGTCGAAAAGGGCAGATCTAATTTTTCGCATCTTGAGCACGTGCTCCGAGAGAACGGTTACGGCGATCAGATAGGCACGCGAATCCACCTTCACCAATCCGCGTTCGAAGATATCGCGGCACCGATCATCGAGAGCATGGCCGGGCAGGCGCAAGTTCCATGACCTGCATGCGAGCAACCAGAGCCAGATCGCCAAAGAGGCGCTGGAGCTGTTCGGCGCCTTGTACGGCGTGGAAAGAGACGTGGCGGATCTACCTGCCGACGAGCGCAGGCGGATACGTCAGGACCGCGCCAAGCTGATCGCCGAGACCTTGCATCGATGGCTGATCGCGCAGCGCCAGCGCGTGCCCGATGGCTCGGGTACCGCACGCGCCATCGACTACAGCCTCAAGCGCTGGGAGGCGCTCACGCGCTATCTTGATGATGGCGATGCACCGATCGACAACAACTGGGTGGAGAACCAGATCCGGCCCTGGGCGATCGGGCGCTCGAACTGGTTGTTCGCGGGCTCGCCGCGCGGCGGGCAGCGTGCGGCCGCCATCATGAGCCTGATCCAGTCGGCGAGGCTCAATAGCGACGATCCGTATGCCTATCTGAAGGACGTGCTCACGCGGTTGCCGGTGCAAAAAAACCATCAGATCGCCGACCTGCTGCCGCATCGGTGGCAGCCCGCTGCGTAGGCCGAACCGTCAAGGGTGTGTTCGGCAGGCGCTTACCGGTGTCAGCCCTAACGGATAGATGATGCCAACCCAACCGATCCCGAGGCTGGCTGCGACGTCCTCCTGGGCATGATGAGTGCGCGCGCCGATATGTGCTAAGTGGACTGTAGTACCGATGACATTGCCTAATGGCGTACGAACCTTAGCGCTCATGCGTTTACGAGTTTTCGCGCGGTCATCGACTCGAGGAGGAGTAGCCGTCCCACGCAGCGCGACTTCTATTATGTCGAAACTTCGCGCTCTCGAGCCCAGACAGCGATACTAGCGATACCGTTGAGGTTCCAATGTCATTGATCGGTTTGAAGAAGAAGCCGCCGGGGTCGACATCGGACCTGAACTGCAGAACCCGGGGGCCTATGGCTGAGAGCAACGTGGAACATAATGCTTGAATGGCTTACAGGACTGTCTTGAAGTACGCTGTAGAAGCGCTAATGGCTCTGCACTGTGAGAGCCAAAAGCGCCGATTTTGGTGCGATGCCTAGCACCACCGTTCCGGTCGCGGGCCCACCGGCTTAGGAGGCTAGCTGGTTTAAAGATAGACCAACTCTATGGTCGCTAATCCGTCCAGTTGGATCTTGTCTTCGAGCGGTAGCGCTTCGGCCTTGTTTACAAACGCCTCAACTTTTAAGATGCTGTTCAAGTGACTAAAAGCGTCAGGCTGGCCGCCTGAGGTCAGCGACCAGCTCCGCCATTGTCTCGCCGTCTTGTTGACCACGATGTCCGATTTGTCGCTTTTCCAAGTCTCGCCCGAGTCACTCGAATACACAGCAAAACCCTTCTCGCCGTCGAGGGTGACACCTTCGTTCGCCAAATACATCTGGTAGCCGCCTATCGGTGTCCCTGATGCTTTGCCCAGCCCATACCAAAGGTGAGCGGAACTTCCCGCCATTTCGGTGGGGACAGTGCCCTCGCGGTTATCGTTGAACCTGATCGCAACCCGTGTCTTAGCATCGCAGCTAATGGACATCGATACCTCTTTAACTCCAAGTGAGGTGGACTCTGAAACGTTAAGCGACGATGCAGCGATCTTGCCGTAATCGACCGTAGCCCCCCCTTCGAAGACCGGGATGCATGCGGCCGGCGTGATGGAGCCGGTCACCTTAATGTCTACAGATTGCGCTGCTGCAACGCCATTGAGCGCCATGCCGCTGGCGAGCAATGCCGCGAATCCTAATTTCAATAGTGTCATTGTATTGCCTTTATTTCGTGAGGTTCGTCCAGAGCCCCGGCGGTGCGCGTGTGTATATACGCGGCAGGGCTGTTTAATCGCTTGGTCATCCACCCTCGCAGCGAGGGAGGCGTTCAACGTTGCGACATGGCAATTTTGCACCTCCGCATGTGGCGCAAATATCGGACGAGTTCGAGAAATGCACCGGGATGCAATTGCCCTGAACTCGGGGAGAGGGCAAACTCAATTTTTCCGCCGCGGCGAGCATGGCGCATTTGCCGTTCGGCCCTTCCGATCGCCTCCAGCATGTGCCGACAGAAGACGGTGACCGGATGCTAACGAGTATCCCCTTGGCGCCAATCGTAGTATCAGACCAGGACGGAGTTGCGGCGCTAAAATCCAAATCCGTGCATATTCACGACGTTGATGCGCCTTTGCAACTTGTATGCTGCGACCACAACCCGTCGAAAGCCGAGGCGCCCTTCCCCGCGGGCTGTACCCGTATTGCCCGTTCTAGTTGGCGTTCTACAACGCAGTCGCTTTCGTTCGCCGGGAGCAGACCGGCCTCCGCATACAAAACGGGCGTTGATCGCTTGTCTATTTCGCCGAGTGGCTGCCGTCGTGCCCTGGATAGTTCCGCCATAGCTTTAAACCCTGCCTCGTGTGCGCCGGCCATTGCGTTGCAGCATCACTAACACACTCCGTTGGCGCCGAACCGCAGCGGCTCGCGCATGACTCTTGGCGGGCCAGGCCGACCGTCGCAGCAACGTCAGTACGCGAGCGCGCTTCGCGCCAACCCGGCAGCGCTCGTGCATCCAAGTCGCCAGCTCAGGCCTCTCGGCGGCCACTTTTTATCGCACTACCTCCTGCAGGATTTGCTCGTCCAGTGTCAGATCGCTAGCTAAGATCGAGATCGACCATGCTCTTGAAATGGCAGAGAATCGAATATTTGATGCATCCCCGGTTCTCGGTCGTCTACGATTTGCTCAAAAGAGGGGACAAGGATCTTGCAGCACGTGGACAATCAGCGTTCGCGGCGGCCATCTCGAACGGGCCTCTTTGCCGTGCGCCAACGTAGTTGACTTTGACAAGGCAGTCTTTGGCCACGAAGGTTTCGAAGTCGCCCACGCGGGGTTAAGGTTTGAAACTCACCACATGTACTGATTACGCCGCTATAGACGGGCGCTTGACCGTGCTGGAGAGTGTCGCGGAAGCCAGCAGAATAGCTCCCGCACCGCCCAAGAAGGCGAAGAACCAACTATTTGTTCCCGGCGTATCGACCGACATCGTCCTCCATGCTGCCACGATGGCAACTCCGATTAGCTGCCCGAACTGCTTGCTGAGAGATGCCATTGCGGCACCGTCCCCCGATTGCGACGCGGGGAACGTGTCGAGTAGCGCACTCGAGACGGCGCCATTAATGAAACCATAGGCCAATCCGATTGCCGCTAGCGCTGCGACAGCGCACGCCTGGGAAGATCGAGCCTCCGCGACGAACGCGAGTAAGGCCGCACAGATCGTCACAGCGCCACCACAAACAAACGCCAGGTCGGCGCGCTTGGATGAGAGCAAAGGAGAAGCGATGAGACATGAAATGACGCCCGTCGCTGCCATTGGCAGGCAGCTCAGCCCAAACTCCAACGCGCTCAGTCGGAGATCGCCCTGCATGAAGTAGGACGCCCACAGTACGACGGCAGCTATAGAAGCAAACCCGGATAGCCCCGCCAGCATCGCGGGAAGACGAGATAGTCCAGCCTCCCATATGGCCGCACGCAGAAGCACCCCGCGTTCCGTCTCCATTGTGGTCAACAATACGCCAACCAAGAAATAAACAGTCCCCCTGACATCATCTTTGCCGATGAGATAAGCAAGCACCACCAGCGCCGTTGACATCAACAAGTTTCGGGCTAGCGGCGGTGGGAGGCCTTGAGGAACCGCAGAAGCGTCTTCGTGTTTCACGCCTATGAGGAACAAGCCTCCGAAAAGCGCTGCGCCAAAGCCACAGAAATAGAATATCGATGGCCAGCCCCAGACGTGTACAAGCAGCCCCCCTAGAGCAGGCGCCAACCCAAACCCGGCGATCCCAGCAAACGACCAGATGGTCATCGCTCGAGCTTGTCGAGATCCCGGCATACACGTTCTCAATAGCACAAGCGACGAGGGTGAAATCATCGCGGCTGCTGCGCCCTGAAGAATGCGTACGCCGATCAAGAGGGCCTCGCTGGAAACCAGTGCGCAGCTTAAGGATGTGACCGCGAATAAAGTCATGCCAACCAGGAACATTTTTCGGGCTCCTAGCCGGTCCGACAACGCGCCGGAAGGCTTCAACATTCCCACCCGCGCAAGGAGATAGCCGGCGAGAATCCATTGGACCTGGGCCGAAGACAGGCTAAGGTCGGAGGCGATTTCTGGCAAAACTAAGCTCACCGCGCCGCCCATCGACGTCGCGAGGTATGTCGCGGCCGTTGCGCACACAATTGCAACTATGCGCCCCGCGGGCGAATCCGACTTCGTCATCTAATCAGTCCTGTAGTGGTCGCCCACAACTAGTAGAAATTCTCAATGGGCTGTGCACGTCGCAGTGCAAGGGCCTTGCGCGGCATTTAGCGTGCTCAATTCCGCGTGCTGGGCGCGCAGAACGCTTGCCGTACACCGGGCATAGACCCAAGTCGGTCCAACAACGCATCCCGCTCAATCGCGTCCGGCGTCGCATCCTCCAACGTCGCTTCGATCTCGACTTCTTCGGCCGAGAAGGATCTGACTTCTAGCGTGTAGCCGTGAAGCCCCATGCGTTCGAGCTCTTCCGAGAATGACTGCCTCGCTCTCTTTTGCGCATGCTTTGAAACAATGAGGTGGAAGGCATAGGTCACTTCGACGACCTCTGCATCTAGGGGTTGCCTGTTAATCGCATTTACAAATGGTCGTAGGAGCGTGTTAGCCGCTAACACGAACACAGCACCGAGCATCGCCTCTGCAAGTAGATCTGCCCCAGCGGCAGCGCCCACGGCCGCCGATCCCCACAATGTGGCCGCCGTGTTGAGCCCCCGGACATTGCCCTCCTCGCGCATGATGACGCCGGCGCCAAGGAAGCCGACACCGGAGACGACATATGCGATCACTCGCACGGCACCGTCGGCACCGGCGAGTCGGTTCGCTACATCAACGAACAGTGCAGCGCCCACCGCGACGAGGACGTTTGTCCGTAAGCCAGCCGTGCGCTGGCGATACTGGCGCTCCAGGCCGATCAGTGCGCCCAGTACGAATGCCACGACCAAGCTCAGCGACGTATCTAACATCGAATGAAGGTCGAAATTTTGAAATGCTTGCATGGTGCACCATGTTCAGCGGGCAGGCATAACCACCGAGATGTACGATCTAACTGGAGATCCAGAAGTTGATTTCGCGCCGTCCGTTATCTTCGGTCGAACAGCGAAAGCCCGAGTGCTTTGGCGACGTCTGCAACCATCAACTGTCCGCGCACACTGTTACCCGCATCATCCAAGGGCGGCGAAAACGCGGCTAGCCCCATGACTCCTGGCACGACCGCCATAATGCCGCCGCCGACGCCGCTCTTTGCAGGAACTCCGACGGTGTACGCCCAATCGCCAGATCGCTCATACAATCCTTCCATCGTCATCTCGGCCAAAACGCACGGGACGTGTTCGCATTTGAGTACTTGCCGGCCCGTGACCGGACTACGGCCTTGCGCCGCAAGCGTCGCGGCCATGCTCGCAAGCTGCCGCGTGGTGACAAGCGTCGAACATTGCCGTGTATAGACGTCGCATGCGTCCATCGGGTCACAGAACATAGAGTCTGCAGAACTCAACAACCACGCGATGGCGCGATTGTGGAAGTTTGTGGCTTGTTCGGACTTATTGACTTCATCCGAGAGCGTCACGGGCGATCCTGCCAACGCGGACTGCATATCCAGCACTCGCTGCCAACGCTCCTCGTTGTTCGACGCTCTAAGCAAACTTACGGTTGCCATCGCGCCTGCATTCACCAGAGGAGACAACGGCTTGCCGTTGTGAAGTTCCAGCGCCATGACTGAGTTGAAGGGAAGCCCGGTTGGGTCCACGCCGATCTTCTCCCTGACGGCGTCGGGCCCAACGTCCTCCATTGCCAGCGCAAGAGTGCAAACTTTGGATATGGATTCGAGAGCAAAAGCATAGTCGGCGTCGCCGGCTGCGCATATTGCACCGTCAACAGTCATTGCGGCTATAGCAGCCAAGTTAGACGGGACGCCGGCGAGAAAAGGTATATAGCTCGCGTTCGCGCCACCTTCCGCCGTGCCGTAACGCGCATGTGCTGCCAGCACTGCATCAAAAAGACTTGATTGTTCAGATTTCATTACGTTCATCTCGTTTGTTTCGTGCCGCGCCTGAAGCGCGGCACAAGAAGCTATGTCAAGCCGATGCGGCTTTCGGTTTAGCCGCGGGCTGCCAGGTGAACGGCGCAAAATCGCTGACTGGGCTCTCCCAGCTGTCTTTCTTCATGGCATAGATGAAGAAAGGACACGCAACGAAGAACACTGTGAGTACTACGAGGATGCCTACATAGGTTTCCGGGCTGCCCACCGAAATCTGGTCGGGCGGGATGAAGCTAAAGACAAACGCCAGCAGCGATCCGAGAAAGCCTGCACCAGCCAGGATCCACATCCCCACGTTGCCACCAGGAATTCGGTATGGCCGGCTGCGCGTCGGCTGGCTGTATCGCAAACGAACGGCAGCCGCAAACATCAGCAGGTACATAACCAGGTAGAGAATGACGGTGAGCGCGCTCATGATTTGGTAGGCTGCCTGGACGGACGGCAGAATCACGAACAACGTGGCCAGCAGCGTCACGATGAATGCCTGCACCAACAGGATATGTGTCGCCATCCCATTCTTGTTCTCATGTTGCCACCAGCGCGGCAAGTAACCAGCCTTCGCCACCGTTAGCAAGCCAGTGGAAGGACCCGCCACCCACGTAACCACGCCAGCGAGTACGCCGACGGCAAGTGCGATTGCGACAACCGGTCCGAGCCACTCGATCCCCGCCCATCGGAACATCTCTCCATAGGCGACAAGCAGGCCTTGCGTAAGACTGATATTCGATTGAGGGACCACGAACGCGATGGCCAGTGTTCCAAGCACAAAGATCAACACGGTCCCGAGGGCCGACAGCATGATCGCAATCGGGTAGCTGCGCGTCGGATTGTTGATCTCTTGGACGTGAATGGCGTTCATTTCCATGCCCGCATAGAACAAGAAAATGCTTGCCGCCAAGACCACGTTACTGAAATTCCCGAAATCCGGGACGAGCGTGTCCCAAGCGAGCGAAATTTGGGGTACTCCGCCGGAAAACAGGTAGGCAAATCCCAAACCAATTAGGATCACCGCGGGCACGATAGTTCCAATAATTCCGCCCCACTTCGCGACCTTTGCGAACGTCTCAACCCCCTTAAAGGCGATAAACGTCGCCAGCCAGTACACGGCGAGCACAATGGCCAAAACAAAATATTTGTTTGCCGAGAGCGCCTCGTCCCACCGTTGATCCGGACCGACGAACGCCAAAGAAACCGCGGCAAAAGTCAGGGCCGTTGGAAACCAGACGGTCACTTCTATCCAGAGCATGAACATGGCCAGGAATGCAATTCGCGGGCCGAATGCTTCCCCCACCCATCTGAAGACGCCACCTTTTTCTGGCCAGCCAGTTGCTAGTTCTGCGGCGACTAGCGATACCGGCACAAGAAAAGCCAACGCGGCAAAAACATAGAAAAAGATGGAGCCTAAACCATATTCCGCCTCAGCGGGAAGACCGCGCAGGCTCACAACGGCGACGATGTTCATTATCGCCAGAGTCCCTATTGTTAGTTTTTTTGTGCGTGACCGTGACGCGGTTGAATCGAGTTTTGACATAAGTGCTCGCTTTTTAAATCCTCGAAAGGAACGAAACAAATTGAGATTTTCAAGAAGCGTATGGTTACGTTTGACATACTTCCGAGAACAGAAGATACCCGATCAAAGTGTCAAACTCCAATGTTCACAGCGTGTCGGGGCAGACGTCGCGTTGGCACGACACTTTTCCGATGTAGCCCCACATTTCACAAAAGCATGATATGTTACGCGCAACCACGCTGGTCGTTAATGTGTGAGCTAGCGCCACAGTATTAATTTTCAGCTTGTTGCAGCCACTTTTGCAGTAGCTCTAGGCTCAGCGGCTCGGCACCTCCCACGACCGCCGGAGCTTCGCTTTCTTGGGAGTTAACTCGTCGTCAGGGGTGTCCGATGAAAAATTTTTTTTACGCGCTGTCTATAACCGGCGCGCTGTCCGTCTCTTCCGCCGCGGTGGCAGATTCGAATAAGCCTATTGCGTTATGGCTTTGCAGCGATTATCTCGCCGTCGAAGATAACTATCGCCCGACAGTGCTCGGCTTTGCCGAAGCTGTGAATCGAAAGGGCGAGCCGCAATCAGCCACATTGGATGTCGACGGGATTACAAGGGTCCAGCCCGAACTCCTGACGTTCTGCAAGGAAAACCCGAAGATCGCCCTGCGGGATGCCCTTGTACAGAGTTGGTCAAAAGCAAAGAAATAAGGCCAACTTCTCCACGCGATCCAGTCGCGACACCGCCGGATCGCGCACCAATCCGACCTATCAAACCACCTGGAAAAATTCAATGCCACTGCATTCCAAAGACGCTGTTCGCGAGGATTTGCTGGACGACGTATACGCCTCCAGCGACCTCGCTGTAACGATGCCGAAGTACAAGTTTCCTTCGGCTGAGCACGCTCCTCGTCATGCCTATCAAGTCGTGCACGACGAGTTGATGCTGGACGGAAACTCCCGCCAGAACTTGGCCACGTTTTGTCAAACGTGGGTCGACGAGGAAGTCCACAAACTCATGGATGAGTCGATCGACAAGAACATGATTGACAAGGACGAGTACCCCCAGACCGCCGAAATCGAGGCCCGCTGCGTGCACATGCTCGCCGACTTGTGGAATTCTCCGGATGCCGCAAACACGCTGGGCTGCTCGACCACCGGTTCGTCCGAGGCGGCCATGCTGGGTGGCCTGGCTATGAAGTGGGCGTGGAGGAAAAAGCGTAAGGCTGCCGGACTCTCAACCGACAAGCCCAATCTGATCTGCGGTCCCGTTCAGATCTGCTGGCACAAGTTCGCCCGTTACTTCGACGTGGAACTGCGGGAGATCCCGATGGAGAACGGGCGTCTGATCATGACGCCTGAGGAAGTCCTCAAACGCGTCGACGAGAACACAATCGGTGTGGTGCCGACCCTTGGTGTCACGTTCACGTGTGAGTACGAACCGGTCAAGGCCGTGCACGATGCTCTGGACAGGTTGCAGCAAGACACCGGGCTCGATATCCCCATACATGTGGACGGGGCAAGTGGTGGATTCCTGGCGCCATTCTGCGCGCCGGATCTGCAGTGGGATTTCCGGCTTCCGCGAGTGGTATCCATCAACACATCGGGCCACAAGTTCGGTTTGGCGCCCCTCGGCGTAGGTTGGATCGTCTGGCGCGACGCGGCCCATTTGCCCGAAGAGTTGATCTTCAACGTGAATTATCTCGGTGGCAACATGCCAACCTTCGCGTTGAATTTCTCGCGGCCGGGCGGCCAGATCGTGGCTCAGTACTACAACTTCCTGCGTCTTGGTCGTGAAGGCTACGAGCGAATTCAAAGCGCTTGCTACGACACCGCCCGCTACATGGCCGACGAACTTGGCAAGTTGGGGCCGTTTGAAATTCTGTTCGATGGCGACCCTAGCAAGGGAATTCCCGCACTTTGCTGGAAGCTTAAAGAGGGTATTGAGTACCCAGGATTTAACCTGTATGACCTTGCTGACCGCCTGCGCTCGCGCGGTTGGCAGGTCCCTGCATACTCGATGCCAGCAAATCGCCAGGACTTGGTCATCCAACGCATCCTCGTGCGCCACGGGGTAAGCCGCGATTTGGCCGGCATGCTGTTGGATGATTTCCGGCGCAGCCTCGACTATTTCAAGGCGCATCCCGTAGCCGTAGTGGGTTCGCAGGAAGAATCTGGCGGCTTCCACCACTAAGCGGTGTAGGCACGGGGCTGCGCTTTAAGAGCGCGGCCCGTGCATTTCATCCACGCTGGCCCTGATTGAACACCTCATCAAGCAGTTTTTCGTACCCGTCCTATCGCCCTCGCGAATTCAGTCCGCGACAATATGACCTTCCATTGTCTTATACCGACTCACGCTTGAGCGGCACGTCTAGCATGAACTCAGCCGCACTGAAGCAATGCCGTTTCGGATTACGTGTTCAGCGGATCTCTTTGAGACTGCGGTATGTCCCCCATGGGACGCCACACGTCAAAAGGATGAAATATGATAATGCGCCGAGGATTCGCAATCGTGACGCTTCTTGGGGCGACCCTTGCAGCCACAACAGGAGCGAGCGCCCAATCCGTAGATGTCCAAGTCTCAGGTCGAGTTACCCCTGCAGCGTGCAATTAATGTGGGCGACGGAGGTGTCGTGGATTATGGAACGATCCCCGCCTCTTCTTTAAGCTAGACCGAGTACACGTCCTTGAAGTCACGGACATTGAATGTATCAGTCTCCTGCGATGCTCCCACGCAAACCGGTTTTCGCCTTGTGGATAACAGGTCGGGAACGGCTACCCCTCCCAAAAAAGCCTCTAGTTCGCCAGACAACTATCTTGGCCTTGGTTTGGCAGCAGGCAAACCCATCGGGCAATACCAATTCACGACGGGATGGTCTACCATCCACGCGGACGGACAGAGCGGAGTATTCCTCAAGCAAGATGGCGCCAACTGGGTAAGAACCACCCAATGGAGTACAGGAGCATTGTATGCATTCGGTAGCCCCACCTCGGACGAGGTTCTCTCAGTGAAAGACTTGTTTTTCCGAATGACGCTGCTTCCGAATATCAACAAAAGCGAAGAACTCCCGCTGCGTGAAGCCGTGGCGTTGGATGGATCGGCAACGATCGAGCTCGTATATCTGTAGTGCCATGTTTCTTTAGCGGCTAGCGCCGCGAAGGCACGCCGAACTGAGTGCCCGCCAGCCGGGCACCCAGATGCTTCGCCACTGAAACGTCATACAGGGATACAGCACTGGACATCGGCATGGGACGATCCAGACCATGATTCGGCATCAGAGCTGCTCAGCCGGTCCAGTTCGTTTCCAAGAGTTTCCTAGGCCATAGCTGGCTGCTGCACCCAATACGGCATTCTTTCAGGTCTGGGCAACAAGGATTGCCGGGTCTCACGCTCTACGACATAAGTGGCCCGAGCTCCAACCCGACCTTGCCGATGCGGTCCGCGTTCATCCTCGTCTCAACTAAAAAGTGGCGTGTCACATGCCACTCCTGTGCCGGGCCAGATTTTCGCAAATTGGCGCGCCTTGTCGACTCGTTGCAGTGGACCGCCAGACGAGGCGTGGGCAAGCCGATCAACCCGAAGCACGGCGACGATATGGCATTGTTCCTGAGCTTGAAGGACGAAGACGTCATCCCAGCGAAGGCTTCGCAAAGGCGACGGCGCCAGGCGCTGCACCAGCGCATCACGCCACAAGCAAACAGCCAAACTATAAGTCGCGCACATAAAGCGACACCCGAACAAGGGAGATCTGGATTCACCATACGGCGGTTGCAGCAGCGCCTCCCGGCGCGTGCCGTCTTCGGTGATTGACGGGCCTCCCGTTGAGAAAATGAGGCGGTCGTGGTCATCACGGCGCCATTCCGGCCCTCCCAGGCATCGGACGCCATGCCTTCCGCCTGCAAATTTTCGGGAGCTTGGCAAGTACCCCCCCGGAGACTTCGAGCGGATGGCGGGAAAAATACCGGTCCTTCCGCCCTCGCGATAGAACAGGATGACAACAGCGAAGAGAGGCCCCGCGCCTACGTCGGCGACGCGCTCAAACACGCACTGATACCCGCCGCGAACGAGATGACACGTGCTGCTGCCGCTCATCTTGCCGACGCTGATGCAAGACTCTTCCCATGGCGTTCGCACGAGCAAACTCTAAGTATGGCTCGGGGATAGTTTGCGGCCAACATGCCGATGGTGCGCGAGGAGACGCCGCTGATATTCCTGTCCAAGCGACGGTGCTGATGAGACAAACATCATATTCGTACACGTCCTACATCAAGAGCGAGAGAAGAATACGAGAATCCAAGTAACGAATTTGGCGGCCTTGTGAAAGCCTCTATTTCCTCAACCGCGCACCGCATGCAAGGCCAATTTTTCTCGTCTGGCACGGCGTAGCCCGCCATCTCTCACGGTAACGACAATGTCTAAATTTATTCGGGTCGCCCCGCGGGGCGGCATGCCCATGCGGGCCGTAACTCGTTCGCATTGTCGCAAATCGTGGGTGCAAACACCTTTGGTCTGTGCCCTCGGCGGCGCTCTATTTCTCGCGCCCTTGCCCGAGGCATCAGCTTCGGTGTCTTCGACTCAATCGGCGAGCGCAGCCGCGCAGTTCGACTTAGAAATGCTTCGCCAGCGGGGCATCGATCCTAAACTTGCGGAGTACTTAAGCGAAGCTCCACGCTTTTCGCCAGGCCTGCGCGTCGTTGATCTGATCGTCAACGGCGTCAAACTGGGGAAGGTCGACGCTCGCTTTGGCTCTGAAGGGAAGTTGTGCTTTGACGAGAACTTTCTACGTAAAGCCCGCCTCCGCGTGCCTGCCTCGTCATACCGCCTCGGAAACGTTGTTGCCGGCGACACGTGCTATGACTTTGTTGCCGCCTACCCCCAGACATCATTAACGCTCCGGCCAAATCGCGAGCAGATATTCCTGGTCGTGCCTCAAGATGCAATGCTGGGCGACGCACCGGAGGCCAGAGACTTCACGACTGGTGGAACGGCGGGCATTTTGAACTATGACGTCATGAGCGTGCGGTCCCGTTTCGGCGACAACAAGCGCACGGCCACCTATGCAACCACACAAGCCGGATTCAATGCTGGCGACTGGATCGTTCGCAGCCGCCAACTCTACAGCAAGGACGGCGACCAACAACGGTTCAACCATCTGTACACCTACGCTCAGCGCACGTTTGCGGATCAGAAGGCGGTTCTGCAAGCGGGTCAGATTAACGTCAACAGCCCGGTCTTCGTCGGCGCGCCAATCACGGGCGTCCAGCTGCTGCCCGAAGGCGCTTTGTATTCGTCTACTGCCTCCGGCGCGCTCGTACAAGGTATCGCACAAAGTCAGGCAACCATCGAAGTGCGCCAGGCCGGCGTGTTGATCTACACGACGATGGTCCCGGAGGGACCTTTCGCGCTCACCGATATTCCGCTCATGAATACCGGCGCTGACTTGGAGGTAACCGTACAGGAAACTAACGGCCAATCCCGAACCTTCACTGTGTCTGCGGCTACTTTTCGAAGCAGTGTTTCCAGTCAACCGGGATACAGCCTCGCGGTGGGGAAAGTTCGAGAGATTGCTACAGAAAAAGGCGCGTCGCCGGTGGTCGCCGCCGCAAACGGTACGTGGAACTTGAACCCAAGCACGGTCGGTTCAGCAGGAATCATGGCTTCAGCTCGCTATAGCACTGTCGGCTCCAGCCTGGACTTTAGCTTCCCCAACGCTAACGCTGCGCTGCGCACCACATTTTCGAACGCATCCGAAGAAGGTGTAAAAGGGGCACAAGTCGGTGCCAACTTTAACCTGCGGCCAGCAGAATCGGTCACTGTAGGGGTCTCCACCACTCAGCAGTCGTCAGGCTATCGCAATCTCTCCGACACCTTAGTTGGAAAGTCGCCCGATTGGATGGCATCCCAGTACAAGCGCCAATACAGTGCCACGACTGGCTGGTCCAACCCGACCGTGGGAAGCTTGAATGCTACCTACAGCACAAGCCGCGCATTCAACGGGAATTCTAGCAACCGCCTCGTCGGCTCCTGGGGGAAGTCGTTTGACCGCGCGACTGTAACCGCAAGCGTGGAAACCGCACTGGGATCTGCTCGCAATAGCGACCGCGGCCAGTCCACTCGCGGCAGCCGAAAGGGGAGCAACAACAATGCCGCTTATGTAAACGTCAGCATCCCCATCGGTACTCGTAGCGCTCGAGCCTACGTGAGCAAACGCGGGGACTCGACGCGCACCGGCGTAGCGATGTCCGACATCGTTAGCGACCAACTCAATTACCGGCTTGCTGCGGAACGAAACAGTGCAAATCAGGATACGTACGCCTCCGCGAATGTCTCCGCGATTCCCCGCTACACGAGCCTTGACCTTGGATATTCGCAAGGCGGATCCAGTAGCACCCAAAGCGCCCGCATATCCGGCGCGGCGGTCGCTCACAAATCGGGCGTCACCCTGTCACCCTATGCAGTGCAGGATACGTTCGGCATCGTCGCGGTTGGTGATCTGTCGGGCGTCAAGCTCACGACGCCAAATGGTCCCGTCTGGACTGACGCAACCGGGCAAGCCGTAATACCGCATCTCCATGCATACCGCAGCAATCGCGTCGAAGTGCAGCCGAAGTCTTTGCCGCGACGCGTTGACCTGAGGAACGGATTTCAGTCCGTCGAGGCAGGCCGCGGATCTGTCAACCATCTTCAATTTGACGTCATCAAGGCGCGCAGAATCTTGATAGATGCGGTGAATGAAGACGGTAAGCCTTTGCCAAAGGGTTCATCGGTTCTGGATTCAAACGGCAACTTCATAACGACGGTTCTGGACAAAGGTGTGGTTTTCCTAACGGACGCGAACCCCGAACAGGCACTCAAAGTTTCCCTACCAAACGAAAAGACCTGCAATCTAAAAATTGACTACCGCGAAGAGAACAACGATGACATCTTTTATGAGAAAGCTCCCGCGCTCTGTGTTCCCGCCTAATCTTCATGGAAGCGGATGGGGTCGGCTGATTGCCATAGGCGCTCTGTCGATGTCTGCGGGCAGCGCGCTTGCAGAGGAATGCCGACTGCAGCTCAGCAATCCCGAGGTCGACTATGGCGCGCTATATCGTGGCGAGCTTCTTTCGGGCCGCAGCGGCTCGACCCTGCCGCTGGGAAAGCGCGAACTGATGCTAATCGCGACCTGCAACAGCCCCACGCCATTCACATTCCGTTTTACGGGGGAGGCAGCCACCTCCAAGAGCTATCGTTTCGCAAACCGCGGCGAGTTTACCGTTCGCATGACCGGCGCCACGGTGGACGGACAAAAGATGGATCTTGCCCTCACCGAGGGGCATGGGGCGCCATTGCAAGCCCCCGCCAATACGAAGTTCGTCGTTCCCGGCGCCAGCGTCTCTGCCTGGGGGCACGGCAAGCCCGCTACTGGCCGCGTATTTACGGCCAAAGTTGAAATCGATACTCAAATTGACGAACAGATGACCCGAGTACGAGACGTCACGCTTCTGACCGGTCACGGCGCGCTCGAGCTTCATCCTTCCAAATGAGGATTCGCACCCTGATAGCAGACGATCACCCTGCAATTGTTTCGGGCGTGCGGCACACACTTGGTCGTACTGCGTCAATACACGTAGTCGGAACTGCATGTGACTCCGGTGAAGTAGTGAACATGTTGACTGCTGGACTAGTCGACGCATTGGTGACCGACTACATAATGCCCCGAGGTGCGTACGGCGACGGCATGGAATTTCTTGCCTATCTACGGCAGAGCTTTCCGAATCTCAGGATCATCGTTTTCACAGCTCTAGACAATTGCACCGTCAACCAAGCTCTTGCGGAGTTGGGTGTTCATGCGGTGGTGAACAAAGCGGCGGACCCTGCTCTGCTCGTGTCCGCAGTCGTTGTTGCACACCGAGGCGCGCGCTTCTACCCGCGAGAGCGCGGAGATCGTGCAAATCTTCATTCCATTTCTCGACCATCCGGCGGAGATATCACCAGCCTCGAAAGGGAATTTATTCGGCTATACAGCCGAGGCTGGTCGATTGACGACATAGCGATATGCCTAGAACGACCGCGGGAACAAATTTCGCAGCTCAAGGCCGACGTGATGAGCAAGTTAGACGTCGCGCATGATGCCGACCTCTACTCCTACGCGTACGAGACAGACTTGCTTTGAGCAACACCATCGATTGAGCCCCCCCGTCATGGGACATCACGCGTATTTCGGACCAGTACGATTCAACCGCCGCACGAGAAAAACCATAATTTCGACATCTAGTTGAACATCGTACGGCACCGCTACACGAGACCGGCTGCCCAAAAAACACAGGAGCTCCATATGAAGATTTCTTTCAAGTCCCGTCTGCATACCGCACTCCTCAGCGCGTGTGTTTCTCTAGTCTGCACTGGCGCTGTGGCAGCGGGTATGCAGCCCGAAACGTCCGTCGTAATCCTTAACGAAGGTGAAGGCGAGACCAGCATCAACGTCACGAACACCGACAATCTCGCATCGCTCCTCTATTCGACTGTCGAAGACATACCCGAGGACACGGAAACGCTCGTCGTTTTGACACCGCCCGTTGCACGGGTGGAGCCCGGTGAAACACAGCTGGTACGTGTGATCCGACAGGACGGCGCGCCTTCCAAGACGCAGCGCTTGAAACGAGTGGTCTTCGAAGGCATCCCTATGCGCCCAAACGCTGACGGCAAGAGCACCGTCGGCGTCACAGTCCGCCAGAATCTTCCTTTGATCATCCATCCCAAAGGCTTGGAGCGCGATCGCGAACCTTGGAAGCTGCTTAAGTGGTCGGTTTCCGATGGTCGCTTGCAGCTCGTAAATGACAGCCCCTACGTGGTCCGCATGGCACAGGAGATGACGTTGCAGCCCTCGGGCGAACTGCTTACGTTGCCAAAGACCTATGTGCTGCCGGGTGAGACGCTTTCAGTACCGATTAAGGGCAAGGCCAAGGACATCTCCGTCAGGATTCAGCCGGCCACTGTGTATGGCTACGCCGTGGACTCTTATGAAGCGCCCATCGGCACGGGCAGTGCTCAGTGAGCCGTACGGCTTTTTCATAGGTAACTGTTGAGCGATCGTTTGCAATCGTCGATCCAATTGGGTAACCGCCCGATCCCGCGTGCCGATCTTAGCGATCAGCACGATCAAATGAAGGACTTTCCTTCGTCCACCTTTCCAAGGAAAATAAAAAATGTTTACCAAGAAAATTACCGCAGCCGCTTTCGTCGTCGCAGCTTTGGCGAGCGCCTCGGCAGCACACGCGCAGTCTGTCGACATCCGCGTCATTGGCACTATTACTCCCGCAGCATGCGTGCCTACGGTCGGCAACGGCGGTGTGGTCGACTACGGACTCATCGCGGCATCCTCGCTCAGCCCGACCTCATTTAACCAGCTCCGCGAGCAGACGCTGCCCCTCACCATTACCTGCGACGCTCCGGTCCAAGTGGCGATCCGCGCGATCGACAATCGCGCCGACAGCAAGGTTGCGGGCGTGGTTTCCAACCTGGCTGGTGTGTCGGACGACAAGGCCAACTTCGGCCTTGGCACAGCGGGACAGGCGAACATTGGCGGGTATGTGTTGCGTTTTGCCAAGGGCACCTTTACGGCAGACGGAGCGCCGGTGTTCGCTACGGGCAGTGCATCCAATGGTGACTCCTGGGATGCTTCCACTCAAGGCGTTCTGCAAGGCGGAGCAGAGAATCTGCAGTCCTGGTCCGATTCCGATGGTGGTGCTCCCATCAGCTTCACGCAGCTGAACGGGTCTCTTTCGGTTCAAGCCGTCCTCAACAAAGGTGAAGCCTTGCCTCTGAACGACGAAATCGAGCTCAACGGCCTCGCCACGCTAGAGATCGTTTACCTGTAATTTTTTTTCGGCACAGCAGGGAGGATCTAGTGTTCTTCCTGGCTGGCCGGCGATGTATAGCAACAGAAGACTCGATCCATGCCAAAAAAAACCTACTCGCGGGACCGACGCATTGAGCACGAGCGAGGCTCGCCGAACGCTCTCCCTGCGGCGGCTGAACTCTTAAGCCCAAGTGCCTTGCTTTCGCAGCGGATCTCGACGGACATAGGCTTCGCCCCTCGACCGTCAGAAATTGAATCCCTCATACTCGAACATGGATGGACCCCGCTACGGGCATGGCGTCACCTTAGGCAGAAAACAAAAAGCGAAATCGCGTGGCATCTGGGTGTCCACTTGTCAACTTATGAAGTCTTGGAAGAAGGGGAAGTGGACGTCGGACTGTGGGTACTGCCAGCACTCGAGATGTCGTGCAGTTCGTTGCAAAGCGCCTGAACGTCCGCGGCACAGGACCCAACGCTCGCTTGCTTTAAGGCAATGCTCAGTGCTTCGCACTGTTGAGCCAACGTTTGAAGACGGAAGACATGGCTCGCGCCCGCCAGCGAGTGTAGTTCTGCCAGCAACGCATGCGCATCATCAGCGTCGAGCGCTCGCCGCAGTACGTCCACCGAATTTCTGCAGAGTTGCAAAAACTCCTGCATTATTTCGGGCGGGAATGACGCTCCGCCCAGCGGAGTACTATCAGCGCCGACCTCACGCTTCGTTGTTATTCCGGTGCAGTCCGACAGTGCTGTTGCTAGTCCGGCTAACGAGAGTGGTTTTCCAACAACGCACGTCATGCCTGCCCGTTTACCCTCGTCCTTCTGCTGTGGTGTCACGTTTGCTGTGGCGGCCAGGATTGGAATCACCGGCCAACGAGCGCGCACGCGCCTGGAAAGTTCGAACCCGTCTGTCCCTGGCATGGAGATATCTGTAAGAAGCACGTCGAACATGCCGTTCTCCATGTGTTGCAGCGCCCCTTGCGCGTCTTGGACCGGTGTTGGATCGCAGCCCAGCAACTTTAGCTGTTCCACAAACAGTTTACAGTTCACAGCATTGTCTTCCACTACCAAAACTCGTAAACGTCGGTCCATAGCCGGCGCCCCTTCCGGCTGCACAGCAGGCAGCTTTTGGCCCGACAGGATGTACAACATAGTCCTGCCTAAACCCACCAGGCCGAATGTCGAAGTACGGATAATTCTCCCATTACGCACAGGCTGCGCGGGTCCGTCACCACGGCAGTCAATGACCCAAGACGCTTCCTCGGTGAGGATCGTCTCATCGTCAACGTGCCAAGCGCTCCTGTCGCCCCATAAAACAAGCGCCGCAGCGTCTTCAATTTGTTCCTGCTGCACCATCGCAGGATGTGGATAGCAGTGAACCTGTAGATTCCATGTCTTCAACGTTCGCAGAAGGTAATCTCGCCCAACTTGGAAAGCTGTAATCAACAGAAGCTTCTGTCCATCAAAGCACGGAAGTTCTTCCCGACGCATGTCCGAGCCGAGCGGCATGCGAACGGTAAAGCGACTGCCGACGCCTGCTTCGCTGTGTGCGCGCAGCACGCCATTCATAGCTTTAACCAGTCCCTCACACAAGGCCAGTCCTAAGCCCGTTCCCCCGAAACGCCTGTGGATGGACAAATCCGCTTGGCCGAACGCTTTGAACAGATTCGTCAATTGCTGGCCCGTCATGCCGATGCCCGTGTCGGCAACCTCTATAACGACGTCTGAAGTCGTTTCATCCATTGCGACGGACAATGTCACGTGGCCTGCTGCGGTGAACTTAATGGCGTTCGAAAGCAAGTTGTTAAGCACCTGGCTCAATCGCGTAGGGTCGCCGCGCATCGGTTGCGTAAGGTGAACGCCAAACTCGCCAACTAGCTCTATGCCCTTCAGTCTTGCCGCTGGTGCAAACATCGCAAGCGTGCTGGCCGCCAACTCGATGACATCGAAGTCGAGGTCCTCCAGTTGCAACTCGCCAGCTTCAATTTTGGAAAAATCTAAAACGTCGCCTATCACGGCAACCAGGCCGTCGGATGCCGTGCGAACTGTGGTGAGTCGGTCGCGCTGCACGTCGTCGAGCGATGAAGAAGCCAGCAGCTCCAGATTCCCCAATATTGCATTCAGCGGGGTGCGGATTTCATGACTCATTGCCGCCACGAATGCGGTTTTGGCGGCGCTTGCCGCGTCTGCCGCCCGGCGCGCTCGACGAAGCTCTTGTTCCATCCGCTTCTTGTCGGTAACGTCTGTGATCGCTACGACAAGCACATCCTCATCTTGGTATCGAGCGCGAGCCATTCGTACCAAGAGGTCAATTGAAGTTCCGTCACGGGTGGCAAACCTTATATCGTCTTCAATGACGTTGAAGGTACTTGAACTGTCATACGGAGCCTGAGGTGCACGATCGTGATAATGGTCAAGTAGGGTACTTGGAAGATTGCGACCATCCGCTAAAACACGGTCAGCGACGTCCCCCATGGTCGGACTTTGCAGGAGCGTCCGTCCTTCGCCGAGTTTTATCAGCCCGAGTCCAACAGGCGCCGTTTCGATCAGCTTCCGACTTAAGTTTTCGCTTTCGAAGACGCGTTGCGCCTGCTTCACTGCCGGCGTCAGGACACCCAACCTCACCATCAGAAGTAACACCCAGGTCAGGAAGACGATGACTGCGGACGTCACCACTGTCAGGGTTATCTGAGGACGCACTTCGGCCAGGATGTCGCGCCACGACTGGGCATAAATTAGCGTCCACCCCGTTGGCCCGAGTGGCCAGCCGAAGAGCGTATAGCCGCCAATGAAGGAGCCCGACGAGCTACCGACGCCTTGGTCCAGGGCCCGCCGCGCGACTTGCTGCATGTCGGCATCGGGCCTCTTATCGCAGGCCGCTACCAAGGAGCCATCGGGGGCTAAGACCATGCAAGCGCCCGCGAAGCTCGTCGTGGGGAGAGTTCCCGTAAGCGTTGCGAGGGGCAATTCGTAGACCAACGTCCCGAAAGATATCCCCTTTCGGTCCATCAATCCGGTGATTACGCGAATAGATGGCTTGCCCGTTAGCGGACTAGTCGACGGGGGCATCCACAGAAAGCGCGGCAACCCTGTGGCGGCGTCTCGCCAGCCCCCGGCGGGCGGGGAAATGGCAGAGGTCATGGACGAGGTGACCACATCAAACAGTGCACGGCCATCCAGCGCTTCGCGTCTTTGCCATTCGACGCTGCCCCAAGGCAAGAGTGACAAAATTAGGTATCGACGGTCTGCGCTTAAAAAATATACGGTCAGCTCCCCGGCGTTCCGGGCCGCGATCGCTGCAGTCGTTGGCGCAATTTTCTCCGCCAATCCCGCATATGCTGAGGACTCGGACATCGGCGCCGCCGGGGATTTCTTGGGGTCGCGCAACACTAGCAGCGGCGGGTCGTCCGAACTTGGCTGCACGCGCAGCGTGTCCGAGTTTTGGAACGGATCGCCACTGCTTCCTCCCGTACCCGCCACACTTTGCCAAGCTAGCTCCATGTTTTGGACGTTATTGCGGAGCGTCGCTACTGCGCGTGCTGCGAAGTCCATGGAACGTCGCACGTCTATGGAGACCTCTTCTCTCGTGCTCAGTACATGCGCATTGATCGAAGCGCCAATTTCCAGACTAGCCGCCACGAGCACAACGGTCGTGATTGCTGCCCCCCCGCCCATAACCAAAAGGTGTTGATAACGCCTTAAACGGGCTAGAACATTGCTCTGCTTCATAGTCATATACGAACATCCACGGGTCGCGCCGAGACCGACACCACCAAAAGCGGCCGGGCATGATCGCAAATTATGCCCACACCGAGGCCGCAGGGGAAGCGGCTTCCCGCGCCCTTGAAACACGACTCTCAAGCGTGCTGCTAGACGCGTTTTAAGCTACATTCCTCCACATCTCCTCCGTACGCGGACCAACAGCGGCCGCGATCGCCATGAAAATCCGAATTTTGCTTGCCGACGACCATCCCGCTGTTCTTTCCGGCATAACGCACGAACTATCGTCCGTGCCGTCAATTGTGGTGGAAGGGGTGGCCCAAGAATCTGGGCAGCTGGTGGAGCTTCTGAGAACCACACCTTGTGACGTGTTGGTCACAGATTACGCCATGCCCGGCGGTGCACTGGGCGACGGGCTGACCTTCATATCGTATCTGCGACGCACTTTTCCCGATCTAAAGATTGTCGTGTTCACGATGTTGGACAATTCCGCGGTCGTGCAAGAGCTTTCCAAAATCGGCGTGCATTCTGTGTTGGGCAAGTCGCACGCGACTCGGCGGCTCGTTTCCGCGATACACGCGGTGTACGCGGGAGCGCGCTACTTTCCCGCGGACGACCGGACTCGGCCCAACGATCTGCATGCAATGAGAAGCCAAGTCGCTTCGGACCTCACCAAACGCGAACTGGAAGTCGTACGCCTTTTCGTGTCCGGCATGTCAGTCAACGAAATTGCGACACAGCTCAATCGGTCCAAGCAAACCATCAGCACACAGAAAACGAGCGCCATGAGAAAGCTAAATGTTGAGCGTGATGCCGATCTCTTCCGATTTGCCTTTGAAACCGGCATCGCCGTTGCGTCGGAAGGAAGTGACCGCACGCCGGACTCGTCATCGTCCGACGAGACGTAATCACTCAAAGTTGTGCGGCGTCCCGGCGGTGTTTACCGCGCAGATTTCATGACCTGGCCTAAGATGCATGGAACGCCCGTACCGTGCTGATAAAGTCGGGCACTTCCATTGGCCTTCCCAAGCCAAAGCCTTGACCTACACCACAACCCAGGCCCATCAACTCGCGCGCCTGGTCTCTGGTTTCAATTCCTTCCGCGATAACCGTCATATCCAGGCTCCGGCCAAGGTCTATAGCTACCGTCACTATGGCGCGGGAGGTGGAGTCATGAAAAATGCGCTGAACGAACGATCTATCAATCTTGATTTCGTTGAAGGGTAACCGGCTCAGGCGTTCGAGAGTTGACGCGCCCGTGCCAAAATCGTCCATGCTCAACCCGAATCCGCAGCTACGCAGTCTGTGCACGCCCGCCTCAAGAAGAGTCTTTTCGTCCATGGTCTTGTTTTCGGTGATTTCAACCGTGACGAGCGACGGAGAGATCCCGTGGCGATGGCAGCGCTCTTCGAGGCTGCGCGTCACCCCGGGCATTGCAAGCACCGGCGCCGACACATTGACCGACATTCGTAAGGGGCCACCATACTCGCAAAGAACAGCCTGCGCCTCGAAGACGCGTTCGGTCACCATGTGAAAGAACAGCGGTTCCATCGAGAGACGGTCGAGCGCATCGACGAATTCTAGGGGTGGAACATGCCCCGCCACCGGGTGGTGCCACCTCGCCAACGCTTCGGCGCCTATGAGCTTTCCCGAGCTCAGATCAATCTGCGGTTGAAGTACGACACGGATGCCGTCTTTCGGCCCAAGCGCACGGATCAGGTCTTCATCACTAAAACGCGCAAGCGACTCCCCGTTTTCCACAGGCATCTGCGGCTCACGATTCTGACTTAGCGACTCCTCAATTGCTTCCACCGAGCGCGCGATCTGAATATCAGCGCCTTTCAGTCGTAGCTCGGCCGCGTAGGATTCCAGGGCGCACAGCGGCAGTTCGCTGACCCACAGTATCGTCGGAACTTGGCCAAGCCCGCCGACGCTCGACTCGCGGGCCAAACGCGCGGAAACCAACAGTCCCTCGCAGGAGGTCGCAGTTATCTCGCACAATATGAGATCGGCGGGTTGCTCCCGCAACTTCGCGGACAACGCGTCACAGTCTAAGGCGTAGCGCAGTGATTGGAAAACGCCTCGGCGCAGCAACACGTCCAGCTGGCTTCCCACCGGTTCGGCAACCGCCATACTTATCACGCTGAGCGCTAAGGCATGCCGCCGCTCATGCTTGCAATCGTGATATCTCATGTCGCCCCCCGGCTGTTCAATGGATCGCCGCGCTACTTGTTCGTGCGGCATGCAATGAAGACAGTATCGTCAGGGGGGCTGGGTCAGGATATCGGACGAGTACTAAAAAGGTCCCAAACCTACATGTGCTTGCATATCCGGCCATCCTTCATGATCACACGGAAAGACTGCTCAGGCCTGCTAAGCAGCTGGAGGTCCTCTAGAGGATTTCCGTCGACCAACAGCAGGTCAGCCCATGCGCCCTTTTCAACCACACCAAGTTTGGCCGGGTATGGGTTGCGAGGTCCGGCTAATGCGCACAGCTCGCCATTCACACTGGTAGCCATCCGCAATACTTGCGCCGCGCCATACCAGCGGCTCATCTTTGCCAATTGCGCACCCTGCCTGGTCGCCAACCTGGCGTCAAACAACGTGTCGGTTCCCCAGGCCGTCTTAATGCCGAACCGTTGCGCCATCTCGTACGCCTTGTCGGTTCCGGCAATCATCGCAAGCTGCTTTTGTCGCTGCAAGGGCGACTGTGTCGGAACAGCATCTTCGTCGTCCAGAAAGGGCTGGAGGCTCCACCAGGCTCCCATATCCGCGATTCGGCGGGCGGTATCCTCGTCGATAAGTTGCCCGTGTTCGACACACCGCACGCCCGCATCCAAAGCCATGCCCACCGCGCGCGACGTATAAGCGTGCACGGTGACGTAGGTCCCCCAGTTCTCAGCAGCCGTTACCGCTGCTTTAAGTTCCTCTATTGAGCCTTCAGTGACATCCAGCCCATCGTACGAGGACATAACTCCGCCACCCGCCATGTACTTCAACTGCGAAGCGCCGCGCATCAGTTGCTCCCGCGCCCTCATCAGGACTTGGTCCGTGCCGTCGACAATGGCGGTGACGCCGACTCTTTCGGCATAGCTTAGGCCGCCTTCTGAAGACCGGGGTAGGTCAGATAGCATGCGGAAGTCGCCATGCCCGGATGTCTGGCTCAGGAATGCACCGGAGGGATAAATTCTTGGGCCCGGGGTCAAACCCTCGTCAACAGCACGCTTAAGCCCAAAGGCGGGGCCGCCCATATCGCGCACCGTCGTGAATCCGCGCATCAGCGTAGCTTCGGCCTCCACTACCGCGAGCGTATGAACATAGTTGAAATCCGCGGTCATAGCCATCAGCATGCTTGGGCGTGCAAGAATTGAGTGCCAGTGTGCATCAATGAGTCCCGGCATCAATACGCCGTCTTTGCCGTCGATCACCATGCACCCCTCTGGCAGCGGCAATGATTGCGGCTCGATCCCCGTGATCAAACGCCCCTGCACCATTACGCGCATGCCTGTCAAAAGCCCATCAGACTTTCCATCGAAAATCCGAACATTCACGAACGCCACGAGGTCGCTTGCTGCAGCGGCCTTAGACCCTGAGTTTGCATGAAGCACGGCGTCGGGAGAGCCGACGGGCTTCGTTCCGCCTGACGCGGGATGCGCTGCAGTACCTGCAACGGCGCCCGGCTGGTCGCGGACCTCATGAATGGCATATAAGGCGCTGATCCGTGCGGCAGCTGGGCTATGACAGCCGCAACTTACTTGGCTTAGACGATTGAAGGACCCGCTATCGACGTCAAACATGCAATGTTTCTCCTGTGTGTACTTGTTTGGGCGAGCCTATTGCCTCTGCCCTTCATCGATGCGTCCGAGTGCGAACGCTAGCGTAGCGGCGCCGGTCAAAGCTCCGGAGTATGCATCGACCAATGCGCTACGCGCCTCCAGCAGTCCGTTTGCCGCCTCGGTCGCTGCGGTGATCGTGCCAACGCCATGCTTATAGGCGGCGAGCGCGGCATCATATGTCACTAAAGCCGTATGTTCCAGGCTACTGGCTGCTTCATGCGCTTGCAGCGCGGTTTCCAGGCTGGTCGATGCGAGCACGATTTGCCGCATCGCTTCAATCTGCAGTTCCGATAGCGCTGCCCGTGAAGCATGCACTCGATCGCGTGCATCTTGCAGCCGTGAGCTGCGCAGCCCGCCGTCAAAAATTGGTACGCTGATTCCAACGATGACGCCGTTTGCATTGGACTGTCCGGCCAACACGGGCAGGCTGCCCACATCAAGATTTCGGTTTCCCGATGCGACGAATCCCGCCAGATACACCTTAGGGAGAAAGTCGGCTTCGGCAGCGTCCACCGACCGTTCCGCTGCCTTCAGGGCTGCGACGCTTGCCATCACGTCTGGCCGCGTCGCAAGCGCTCGTCGCAGGATCTCCTCGGTATAGCGAGTCGAAGCGTGCGGAAGCGTGCGACGTTGCATGCGGGCCACCTGTACCGTCATCGTCGGGTCAAGTCCGACGGCGGCCACCAGCGCTTGATACGCGCCGCGCTCGGATCCTTGCGCCGTCACAACCCGTAGGCGCCCCTGGGCGACGAGCTGACGTGCTTGCGCGAGCTCGACCGTCGTCGCCAACCCACCATCTCGCCTCGCCTCCACGGCTGCCAGCACAGCTTTACTGTTCTCCAGAGATTCCTCCGCATTATGACGGCGACTACGTGCTGCGTCGTACTCGTAATAGGCTGTCATGACGCTGTACAGCAGCTTTTGATGAGCGCCGTTATAGAGCAGGTTGGCACCTATCGATAAATTGGAAGCACTGTCGCGCTGCGCGCTACGCTGGCCAAAGTCGAACAATAACCACTGCAACGTCGCCAATGGCACCACGCCACTGGTACTAGCATTAAGGTCATAGCGTTGCCCAAAGATCGGAGGCAGCTCGTTGCGCGCCGACGTGCGGCCACCGACTACGTGCGCGGACAACATGGGCAAGAACGTAGCTTCCGCGATGCCAACAGCCGACGCTGCCTGACGCGCCTGGCTCCAAGCCAGCCTGGTCTCCGGGCTATTGCGTTGCGCGATATCAATCAACGCGGGTAGGTCGAGCTCAGCGTCGGCGGCGGGCAAATCGGATAGACCAACGTGGGCACCGCCATCGCGCGTTGGGCCGGATGAGGCAAGTCGGCGCCAGTCCTCCGGAATGTCCAACGTCTGCCAAGAATAGTTCGCTGATGGTGGAGCTTGGACGGTGTGGTTTGATACACATCCTGCCAATGGCAGCGAAAGCACCAACGCCGGCAAACCGTGCCGTTTAACCCGTAGGATGAAGGTCGAAAGTTCTTTCATCTCACCGTCCGCCAATGAGTTGGCTAAGATGACCGACGCTGCCGCGCTCGAACGTCGACGCTGCCCTCCAGGTTGGATAGAAGGATTCCGTCTTGAGGGCCTGCGCCAGCGTCTCCAGGCGCGCAGCAAGGCGTTCATCCGGAATGCTGGTTTCCACGAGCAGTCGCGCGCACAGCGCTTGAATTGATTGCGTGATGGCGATCAGGCTTCTGAAATGATGCCGATCCAACCGGATCCCCCGGGGTTCGAGCCGAGCGAGCCGCAGAGCCTCGCGCGCGCCAGCGAGGCGTTTGGCGATCGAACCGGCTTGAGCCACCATGGCATCGCGACCCTCGTCACCAACACGGGCCATCTGCGCAAGATCGCCAATAGCGTGCCCGAGCTCATTACGTACCCGGCGACCCACGCTGACGGGCCAAATCAGCGTAAACACAGCGTACAGCACAAAATTGCCAAGCAAGATTCCGATAACGCGGTCCATGGCCACCGACATATCTATATCCGGTCCAAATCCCTGCAAGAGCGTCATGAGGAAGGCCAGAGCAATCTGCACTCCCGCGTAAGAGATTCGTTCAGAGCCTACGGCCACCCAGGCCGCCAAAAAACTACCGGCAAACACTAGCACCACCAGGCCACCTATCGTGCTCATGTGCGGAATCACGAACAGTATGGAGGCGACGCCCATCGCAGCTCCAACCAGGCATCCGATGATGCGGAGCAAGAGTTTTTGGGTGGTTTCAGCGACGGACCCCAACGCTGCTACATAGCACGTGATCATGGCGGTATGTATATCCTGCCAGTCCAGCGCCGTGTATATGAGATAGCAAATCAGCGCCGCCAATGTCGTCTTGAGGGCGTAGCGCATGTGATCGGGATTTGTGAACGCGTCTGACGACAGAAATGGCTCGGCGGGTTGCGCCACCGGCTTAGCAGGCGATTGCGAGCAGACGGCTGACAGTGCGCTCCATACCCGTGAGGCAACCTCACTTGCCTGCTGGGGAACAACCACGCTCGGAGGCATCTGACCTGCGGCCAGCGCTCGCCCAACCTCTCGCGCCTGTGCAGCCAGCTCATGCTTGACGCTGGAGGGCTCTTTATCGGAGAACTCCAGAACGGCAAAGACCATCCTATAAGACTCTTGCAATGCAATGCCCAGACGCCGCGTTTCAGCGCGTCCTGCTAGCGCCAACGCCTTCAACATCCCCAAGCGCTTCATTGGCTCCGCCTGCCCCTCAGCCACCATTTCATGCAGGACTCGCCTAGCGTGATCACCCCCTTCCAAAAGGCATGCAATAGCCTGCATTCGACCACCGACCGTATCCCGAAGCAGCTGTAGTGGTCGCCTCCCGATCGTCACGCTGACCAGGAGAACCAGCCCCATCGGCATAGTCGCCATCAGCCATGCATACAGAATGCCCCGCGTCGCCGCTTCGCCGAACGGCACGTCGCTCAACAGAGTCATAGCAAACGCCAGCACTAGCGCAATGATGCCTCCCAAGGGGCCCAACTTGCTGGCCGAGGCCAAAAACAGCAAGAGCATTGATGAGACCGCAAGCGTCGCGATCCGCATGGACGGCATGGTCAAGGTAAGGTTGGTCAAGACGAGCAACACCACCACGACAATTGCGACCAAGAACGACAACGCGATTGCCAAAATCGAGCTCTCGGCGGCGTCCGGTTTCATCACGAAGAAAACGAGGTAGCAACTGATAGCCGACTCGGGGATGCCGTAGACCATGGCGACCATGGCAGTCAGCGCGCATACCAGAGCGATCCGCCATGTCGTGGCTAGCCTTCCCTCGAACGGGGCTAACAGGCCTGTCCAGTTGGATTCAGCAACGCTTTTCATGATCGACCATCACGACCGCCGAGGCGCCAACACGCATGAGGTCCGCAGGCGGGTCATAGAGCTTGATACGAACGGGGAATCGTTGGCCAACCCGCACCCAATTCAGGGACTTGGGGACGTACGGCAATCGGCGCGGCAGATTGATCAGATCCTCTTCGCTGACCCCCCAGCCTATCGACTCAACCACGCCCTTCAACGGTAAGCGGCGATCCGCAGCAACATATACAGTTGCGCAATCGCCCGGTTGGATTGCCGACAACTCGGTTTCGAGGAACGTAGCAGTGGCGTACCAGCGCGTAGAGTCGATCAACGAGAACGCTGATTGTCCAGGAATCATATAGTCCCCTTCGGTTATCGAGAGTCCCCCGACGAGACCATCGAACGGCGCCTTTACCTCGGTTTGCCGCAGCTGCCGCTCGGCAATAGCGAGTGCGGCGCGTCGTTCCTCCACCAATGCATGCGCCCCTTCTGCCGTTCCGACCAGCGCCTCCGCGGCTGCCAACTGCGCCAAGGCCTCCTTCAGGCTCGTTTGAGCATTGCGCTTCAGCGTCGCCGCCTCATCGACCTGCTGCACCGTGACATACCCCTTTGGCAATAGCGCGCTAAGCCGCTGCCAAGTTTGTGCCGACAACTCTGCATTGGCGCGAGCCCTTTCTACCTGCTCATGAGCGATAGCAACGTTGGACCGTTCGGCGAGAACGGAGCGGTCGCGTGCGCTCAGGGCGGCCTCGGCCATCTTCAAACCGGCCGCAGCTTGTTCGACTTGCAACTGATAGAACTCAGGTTCAATGGACAACAGAACCTGGCCACGGGCAACCAGGGCATTTTCGCGGACGTTCAGTTCGCTGACGCGCCCGGGCACCGCGGCTGCCACTCGAGCCACGTCAGTGGTGATCACAGCGTCTTCGGACAAAGGCTTGGCGGTGAGGCGCTTTACATATGCCCAACTCGCAGCCAAAGTGAGCGCAAAAATTCCCAAAGCAAGGATCAAAGCAATACGTCGTTTGCTATGGGTAGAAGATTTGATTTGCATGTCTAGCGGGAGAAGAACAATAGCGATGTGAGGAAGGCGAGGCCGACAGCCAAACAGATGTATACGGCGGCTCTGCAGGGCATGACCTCATCAATCTCCCAACGCACCAATAGAACGCGAATGATCGATGCACCCGTCACTCCGACGATCACGCAAAGGATCCATGCGGGGAAATAGGAGTCGAACACCGTCACATACGGAGCGCGATGCGATGCACACCCCGTTAAGAAGAAAACAGCGCACGCAATCCAGGTCAAACGCACACTGGCCATAAAGTTTTGCACCCTTCGACTACAGAATTAGCGTTAAGCACCGGCCACGTCAGCGCAGATGCGCCTCGTGAAGGTCTAGCAAACGCGCTTGTTCGCGCGCTAACGTGTCGGATATTCGGTGTGCCCTGGCCAAATGGAAGACGGCATCGCGCGAAGCTGAAATGGCGTCTAAACGCATCTCACGCTCTATCGCCGACTGCTTTGCCAGCTGTTCGGCAGACGCTCCCCCGGCATCTTCTCCAGACTGACGTCGCAACGTAGCTGTTAGGTTGTCAGCGAGCGACAGATATATCGCCGCGTTGTCGGGGTTTTCAGCTGCGCGTCGTTTAGCCCCTGTCGCCAAACTATCGAGCGCAGCCTGAAGCATCGTCTCCTGCGCCAAAGCCTCCTCGCGTTGAATACGGCTGTTGGCAGGGAAGTGAAGATCACGCATTAGGGCGGGAAGCGTCGCGTTGGCAAGCAACAGCGAAAACACGATCACCATCGCGGCGAGAGAAACAGCAAGGTCGCGCGCGGGAAAAGGCGCTCCACTGTCCAGCGCGAAGGGAAGTGTCATCACGCCCGCTAGGGTGACCGCGCCACGCACACCCGCCACCGACACCGCAAGAATGACCCGCGCACCGATCTCTGGAGGCTCGGTCCCACGACGCCGAGCCAGGGCGGCGTTTATCTTTAGCGAAGCCGTTACCCACAACAGTCTGCATAGAACTAAGCCAATGCAAACCACTAGTCCATATACGGGCAACCAATAGACGGAATGCCCGCCGCTTTCGCGCGCGGCTCGGGATAGACCGTCCAAGATGGTGGGGAACTGCTCTCCGAGCAACACAAACATCATGCCATTTAGCGTGAATTGCACCATGTCCCAAACCGCTCGCCTCTCCATGCGGGTCGCGGCCAGGGCCCGCCCGGACAGTTCAGAGTAGCTCATCATGATGCCAGCAGCGACCGCAGCGAGAATGCCCGAAGCACCGATTTTTTCGGTCACAAAGTAGACGAAGAATGGAGTCAGCAGGCTCAACAGCACTTCAGCGCCCGGGTCCTCTCCTAACCTGCTTGTCAGAAAGGTCTTCGTGCGCATGACAAGCCACGTTATTCCGGCACCCGCGGCCAAGCCAGCCACAGAAACCCACACGAACGACAGTGCTGCGTTTGACAATGAGAATGTTCCCGTTGCCGCAGCGGCCACCGCAAAACGAAACGCCACGAGGCCACTGGCATCGTTAAATAAGGATTCCCCTTCAAGGATGGCCATCATGCGGCGGGGTATGTGCACTCGTCGCGAAATAGCCTCCACGGCCACCGGATCGGTGGGCGAGACGATGGCCGCAATGGCAAAAGCCACCGGCAACGGAACGGCCGGAATCATCCAGTGGATTAGATAACCCACGCCTATCACGGTCAAAAAGACCAGGCCGAAGGCTAGCTGGATGATCGACGATGACTCGCGCAGCACAGCGAGCTTAGATACCCGCCAGCCGTCCAGAAAAAGAAGCGGAGGCAGAAATAGAAGGAAGAAAATGTCCGGCTCGATCAGGACGCCCCGCTGAAACACGGCCGAAATCAGGAATCCGAGAGCAATTTGCACAAACGGCAAAGGTATCGGAATTGGAGACAACCTCGCGAGCCCACCGCTCAGCAAGACGGCGACCAGCATCGCCACAACAACAGTAAACGTCTCCAACTTCCACTCCAGGTGAATCGAATGCCAAAAAGGCCCGGCTGCGACGTTACCTTCGTGCGCCGCGATACGCAATACAACTGTTGTAATGGGGCATCGCTGGACCGGCGCTGCATTGCTACGCTTCTGGCTAATGATCGTGTCCGATTTTCCCGGCACAACAGTAGAATGGTTAGGACAGCCACATCATTGAGAGAAGCATGAGTAACATTCTTCAAATTTTGCGCCCTGCCTTCGGGCTCGCAATTGTTTCAGCGCTCGCCGTAATGCCGGTAGTTTCGACTGCCTCCGAAGCGCTGCCTCCGTTGATGGAGGTACCCGCTGGAAATTTTGTGGCGTGGAGGGCGCCCGCAACTGGCTTCATAAAGTACGAATGCCGCCGACCGTTTGGCCATGAATCAATACCCGCGTGGGGTATCGCAAGCGCTGAGGCTCGTCTTGGGGATGGAGGTAAGCCTGAGGAGGGCACATACAGGGCGCATCCCGAGTCTTGGCATGCCTTGGACGGGTCGTCTTTTACGGGAATGGAAGTCGTGCGGGCCGCTACCGGTTCCGACCGCCTGTATGATCAACTCGTTATGGCTGGCCCGAGCCCCGTTGCAGGCCTACTCTCGGGAGTGACATATGTGCAACGGCTAGTAAGCGCCGGTGGTGCGGCACCGGGCAGGCCGTGCCAAAAGTCCAGTTTAGGTGAGCGAGCATCGGTGGCGTTTCAAGCGGAATTCGTCTTCTGGAAGGCGAATTAGGTCCCGCACTGGGTACGGGCGATACTTGAAATAGAGTTTCCTGGGTGAACCGGCTCAAGCCGCGGAAGGCGGTTCATTCAACCACCTCTTGCACACCGTCGATAACAAACTGCACTCCCATGCAGACAAGTAGAAAACCCATAATCCGCGCAATTGCTTCAACACCTGCTTCACCGATAAAGCGTACCAACTGCGCAGAAAACCGGAGGCAGAGCCAGAATAGAATTCCCAGCAACAGCGCGACAATGACCGGGGCCGCCAACCTAACCCAGTCGGCGTACGCGCCGGTGTGGCCGTGATATTTTGATGCCAAGCTAATGATCATTGCGATGGTCCCTGGCCCAGCGGTTCCCGGCATTGCGAGAGGTACAAAAGCTATGTTGGGCGGCTTCGCTCCGTTCCCGCTAACCGCGTTATCGACCTCGGCCACCGAAGGCGGTGCCGCCGACGGAAACAGCATGTTAAAGCCCAAGAACGCCACAATAAGGCCACCGGCGATTCGCATCCCTGGAATTGAGATGCCGAAAGAGTGCATTATCCAAGAGCCTGCGTAGTACACCACCAACATAATCGCAACTACGTATATCGCTGCGGCTCTTACTTGACGTGCGCGTTCGCGCCTGGGAATTCGATCTCCCAGTGCTAGAAGCAACGACATAGAAGTTAAAGGGTTCGCCAGCGGGAGCATGAGCGCGAGTCCAACCGATACCAATTTCGCCAGCGTAAGAAGATCTGCTATCACAGTTGAATTTCCTTGTTTCCTTGCTCCAACATCGAAGCAGCGATTCGGTATCGCGACAGGCCAAAGTGAGCGATTACCCAACGGCAACGATTTGCGGGCGTCGGCCGCTGACCCTAATCGCGGTGCTAGTCCATTGCGAGCACCCGACTGCTAACGGCGAGTGTTGAGGACGATAAATTGAACTAGGCGTGGAGCGGCGCGCCACCTTAACACGAATGGTCGATCCTCAGGCTCCGCCTGACCCTCGCGGCTCTTGTCCGTTTGCAAGGCAACCGGTGAGCTAGGTTCACGCATCGCTTCTGGTAGGCGAGGCAGGGCTACGTTCTCGGCGGGATCCATGCGCTTCGGCATTAACGCGGGTAAATTCGGCACCCAACAGAAACACCTGGGCCGCGTAATAAACCCAGATCAGCACGATCACCAGGGATCCCGCCGCAGCGTACGAGGAGGCGACGGAAGCCTTAGCCATGTACAGGCCGATCAGAAACTTCCCGATTTCGAACATAACGCCGGTGACGAACGCCCCTGCCCAAACGTCTCGCCAAGCGACGGGGACTTGAGGCATAAACCGGTAGATCATCCCAAAAAGCAGGGTGAGGATGCCCAACGTAATTGCTGCGTTAACCGCTTGGAGCAGCATCCCCCAGCCGGGGATGTCGCCGCCCAGCCAACTGCCCAGTGCTGCCAGCACTGTGCTGACGACAAGCGAGACGACCAATAAAAACGCCAATGTCAAAATCAGGCCAAAGGAAAGAGGACGCGCGCGGATCAGGGCCCAAATGCCGGACTGCTTCTGGGCGTTGACCTTCCAGATGCGGTCCAGCGCGCTTTGTAGTTCCGAAAACACTGTCGTCGCCCCGACCGCCAACATCACGAGGCTGATGACCGTGGCAGCAATGCCCTGCGCGGGCTCTTGCGCACCCAATACGACACTTTCTACCGCCTTCCCGCCCTCAGGGCCGACCAAGGCGCTGACTTGGTCTAACAACTGTCCCTGCGCGGCTTCGCGGCCCCAAAAGAACCCTGCGATTCCGATCACGATAATAAGGAGTGGCGCCAGCGAGAAAACCGTGTAGAACGCGATGGCGGCACCCATGCTGGGTGCGTAGTCGTCCAGCCAGTTCGTCACCGTTTGTTTGACTAACGCATAGAATTCTTTGATAGCCATTTTCGCACTCCCAGCGCATGGAGGGACGTAGCAAGTGGCGTGCCACCTCGTACCCAGCGCCGCGTGGCAGGAATACGAGAAGCCGAAGGGGCGAAGACGTTGGGAAATAGTTCGTTTACTGGGATCCACCGGCGGATACCCAAACCCGTGTGGATGAGCGCTAGCGCGACTGATCGGCATGCTCCGCTTGGCCCATGGACGGTCGCCGTTCATCTGGTGCATGAACGACCGCTCTTGGCCGATTCTGTTGAAAAACTCGCGGCCGTCTCCGTCGTCTGGCAGAATTTGCAAAGCGCCAACGAGTTCGGAGAGCACCGACATGATGGGTCATCAAGCGAGCGGGCAAGAGCGGTTGTTCTACGCTTTCAACCTTGAAGACGTCGTTCCGCGGACCCATCTTCTTAGAGCCATCGATCGCTGTCTGGATCTGAAGGAACTCCACCAACACCTGGCGAAGCACTACAGCTATACGGGCCGTCCGTCCATTGATCCCGAACTTATGATCCGTATGCTGATCGTTGGGTATTGCTACGGCATCCGCTCCGAGCGTCGTCTGTGCGAAGAGGTTCAACTGAATCTTGCATATCGATGGTTCTGTCGTCTCGGCCTCGAGGATGCAGTGCCCGATCACTCGACCTTCTCCAAGAACCGGCATGGACGTTTCCGCGCCAGCGATACCTTCCGCTGGTTGTTCGATGAAGTGGTCCGTCGTTGCATGGCTGCGGGCCTAGTAAAAGGCGAAGGCTTCGCAGTCGATGCCAGCGTCGTGGCTGCTGATGCGAGCCGCCAGCGCGGTGTTCCTGCCAGTGAGGCCACCGACTGGTCGAACCCCGCACTCAGCACGCGTGCCGTGCGCGAGTATCTCCAAGCGCTCGACGACGAAGCGTTCGAACAAGCCGTTCCCCGGCGAATCTCGCTGACCGATCCGCAGTCACGGTGGACGGCCGCCCCTGGCGGTCCCGCATTCTTCGCTTATTCGACAAACTATCTGATCGATACCGAGCATGGCGTGATCCTCGACGTCGAAGCCACCCCTGCACATCGCACCGCAGAAGTGGACTCTACCAAGACGATGGTGGATCGCGTCGAGGAACGATTCGACAACATCCCTGATCGGCTCATCGGCGATACTGCTTACGGCACGGCTCCGATGCTGGCGTGGATGGTGCAAGACAAGGGGATAGAGCCGCACGTCCCCGTCTGGGACAGAACCCAGCGCAAGGACGACAGTCTATCGAGCAGCGACTTCGAATGGGATGGCGAGGCCAACGAATATCGTTGCCCCGAGGGGCATGCACTGCGCAGCGAGCGGCGCATGTTCAAGATCGAACGCACTCACATCACCAAGGCGGCCACCGTAATCTACCGAGCCAGCAAAACGGACTGCGGTAAGTGCGCGATGAAGCCGCAATGCTGCCCCAATACGCCGATGCGCAAGATCGCTCGCAGCATTCACGAGGATGCACGCGATGTAGCCAGGCGTATCGGCGCCACCGTGCAATACCAGCGCTCACGTCACGAACGAAAGAAAGTCGAGGTGCTGTTTGCACACCTCAAACGTATTTTGAAGATCGACCGCTTGCGGTTGCGCGGACTTACTGGTGCAGCAGACGAATTCACGCTTGCAGCAGCCGTTCAGAACCTACGTCGTCTTGCGATGCTTACCTCTCCGGGGCCACCGGTTCAGGGCACAGGTGCGCCCAGTTGAGGCGAAACCCACCGATTAACAAGGCAACCGGGCATCAGTACCCGGTTCCAATCGAAAAAATGGCGAAAGCCGCCAGATCATCGGCCTTGTAAGCGCGACCAATCGCGACGAGCAATCGAGTTTTTCAACAGAATCGGCCGAAAGCTGTCTCCCCCTGGGTTCCAGCCACCCGCGTTTTTTTGATGTGAAGGAAAGAGCCCTCGAATGTCCAATTGAAAACGGCGCTTGAATGGAATGCATCGCGTTCCCTATTTAGAGTGGTGGTCCATTGCTGCGGGCGCCTTGTGCGGACGCCATGGACGGGTAGATTCCAAGCCGATGTCCAACGCCGCCGTTTTCTCCTCCAGCCGGTTCACGGCGCCGGACAGCTTTGCGGCATTCTCGGTATAGATTTCCGTGTGAAAGCGGGCCCGGGAAATTGCCACGTAGTAGACGTCGCGCTGCGTGGTGCGGCTAAAACTCTCGCAGTTGATCAGCGCGCGATCGCAGGTCAGTCCCTGCGCGCTGTGGCTCGTGGACGCGTAGGCCCGATCTAGATGCAGCGGCGCTGTTGCCGCGTTCATCGTGATTCGTCGGCCGTTGCCGCCGATGGTGACCGTCGTGGGCGTGACGGCGAGCACCTCAAAGCGATCACCGTTGGCCAAATCGAGAGCCGCGTTGTGCCTCGTCGCCCGAACCCAATCGCCGGCGGATAATTCTGCCTTGACTGGTTCATAGACTGACAACTTGGCGGCACGCGCAGGATTGAAGGTGGTCCGGACCTTGGTTTCCATATGCTCAACGAGCAGGTCATTCGGCTTTCCGGCAAGCGCGCCAATAACGCGGTACATCTCGCCCAGCCGCAAATTTCCGGTTTTGTAGTCCCGTTCCGGCTGCACAATATCCCCAGCGATGAAGTACTTGGCCACGCGCCGTTCTGCCTGCGTAGTGTCACGTCGGGTAAGCATCTTGAATTCAAAGCCGCGACCGCCCAGGCCGAGCGCCTGGTGAGTAGCCTCGTTCAATGCATTCCGCGAATCGTTCGTGCCGGTCACGATGAGCGTTTCCCGCCGCTCATCTTCGTGCAGCGTTGCGTATCGCGTCGCTATCGCGTCATATCGTTCGCCGTCGTCCTTGATGGTGTGCACGGCTTTTAGCTTCTCATCTAACACGCCAAGGGAGGCCGACGCCTGACCCTTCGCCGCTAGTTCCACTGCAGCCTTCAATTCAGGCGATTTCTGCCGAATGATGTCGCCCATTAGGGCCGTCTCCATGCCAGCGACCTGCAACTGGTGAAATGGGCGGCCAGCCTCGATGGCCTTTGTTTGGCCCGTGTCGCCCAGCATGACGATGCGTGCGCCGTCAGCCTCGGCCATTTTCATAAGGCGTTCCATGAGGCGGGCTGGAACCACGCCCGCCTCATCGATGACCAGGACGGTTTTCTGGTCGAGCTTGAAGCGGTCTTTCTGACGTGCCTCCAGAACAGACGCCACGGTCCTGGATTCCATTCCGAGTTCCCGCAGGGCCTCGATCTGCTTGCCATAGGACGCTACGGCCTGGACCTTGAAGCCAGCTGCTTCAGCGGCCTCCTTGACCTGGGCCAGCATGTGCGACTTGCCGGTCCCCGCCAGGCCTTGGACGCCAATGAATCGGTGTGGCGTGCTCAGGATCAGGTTGGCGGCCGCCAGCTGGCCTGGCTTCAGCGAGCGGCCAGCCATAGCGCCTTGGGCTGGTTGAATATCCAAGATTGGGGCGACCTGGTCACGCCCCTCTCGCTCGATCTGAAGGATTCGCTTTTCGCGCTCCCGAGCCACCTGCGTGGTGTACCTTGCGCCGGTCGGAACAAGCTCGCCGCGAGCAATCGAAATTCGGATGTTCTCTTCTGCGTGCTTTTTGCTCATTCCACCGACGACGAGGGTGGCAATCAAGTCCGACCGTGATTCGCCGGCGCCGTCTATGTCCTTCGCGTGCCGGTACTGAATCGTCCCAAGGATAAGATGGCCTTTATCAAGTGAGCGCTTGACGGCAGATTTGAGGTGGCCCAGCTTTATGCCCATGCCGTGCGAACGGCGCAGCGCGGTCTTGAGCATCTCTTTTCCGTCCATCACGGATTCGCGCTCGGTGTGGTGCTCGATCGCCCACCGAAGGCACTCGTCGGCAATCAGAGCAGCCGCCTCCGGCGTCAATTCCCGACGGGGTGGCTTGCCGCTTTCCAATTCGGCATCCTTTTCCAGTGGTTGCTTTGCTCCATTAAAATCAATGCCGAGCTCAGTCGCCTGTCGTTCCCAGTCACGCTGAAGCTCTTCGCGAGAAATTTCGGGTGCCTTGTCCAGGCGAGTCTTGAGGGCGATAGTTTGCTTGAGCGCTCTGCTCGCAGATTCGCGCGTTTCTCCCAATGCCGCCAGCTCTGCATTGATGCCTTGCGAACGCTTGGAGAATCCTTCGATGTGGTCCCGAGAGATATGTGCGAGTTCAAAGCTCTTGCCCTCGTAGCGAATTTGATGGCCGGAGTTCTCCAGGCCGCTGGCCAGCTCGGCGTGATACACCGATTCCATCATCGACTTCAAACGATAAATTTCGTCGTTCGATATGGCGACCCAGCGCCCATCGGCGCGTTGGGTGAGGTTCATCAACAGTGCGTGGGTGTGCAGCTGGGGATCCGAATAGGCACCATCGGTGGGCCTGGCCGTCTCGTGCCGAAACTTCGCGATCACCGCGTTGCCTGTGCGCTCCGTAGTCGTAATCCCCTTTTCAGTTTGACGCGCGCGCAACAACTCATGTTCCAGAAATTCCAGCGCCTTGGTCACCGCGTAGTCGTGGGCCTCGATGACTGACGGATCCTTGCCGGCCAGCGCCTGGATGCTGACGCTCTTAGGCGGAGAGAACGTCATATCCAGTGCCGCACGTGCCTCAGCATCCAACCTGATAGAACGCGATAGTTTGACGTCTGGACCAAAGTCACCGCGCAGCGCACGCAGAAATTCCTCCTGTTGAACCGCGCCGGTAAGCCCTAGTGCGTCGGCCGCCTTGCCTTGCCATCGCGCGGCCGTGCCATCGCGACTGTAGTAATCGTCTTTCTGGTCCGCGTAGTAATGCGACGCCTTTGTGGCGGCGCTCCGATGGATCGATTTCAAAGAGATCATTAGATTTCCGAGACGCGCGGAACCGCCATGGAAGATGGCGGTCCGGCGTGAAATGGTTATGCGGCCGTGGTCGGATCTTCGGGCAGGCCGACGTCGGTCCAGGGCTGCGGCTGGGAAACATTCCCGTGCGCGACTTGATGTGCGCTCTTGCGCTTGGCCTCGACAAAGGCTGCATTGCGAACGGCGTAGGTGCGTGGCTCGAGCACGAATTTGGCGATCGGCCGATCTCCCGCGAATGCTATCCAGCCGGTCAGGTTTGGAAGGGTCTGCACTTGAGCTGGAGTCACCACGCGTTCCGTGGAACGAACCATGCGTTCGCTGGTGTTCCGAGCACTACCGGGATTGCGGCTGTCGGTATATTCGGGCCGTGCAACCTCATGCTCTCCTAAGGCTAGAGACATCGCTTCGGCGGTTTCGGAGTCTGTCTTCGAGCCGCCCAGGACCACCAAGGATCGGAAGCTGGCCCGCAGTGTAGTTGCCATCTCCCGGCCATAAATTTCCGTTAACTGCGAGACTGATTGCAAGTTTGCGATTACTCGGACCCCATGCTTGCGTCCTTTGGTGAGGACGTCCTGGAGCGATGCCAACTTTTCCAAAGAAGCGAGTTCTTCCAGGTTCATCCACCAGGCCGTCGCCTCACTTTCCGGCAATGACAAAACCGACGAACCGAACACGTCTACCCAGGCAGAAACCAGGGGCTTCATGGCCTCCTTCATATCCTCGCGCCACGTGATATACAGCGATCCTGTGCCGTTCTCCATCCAGTCACGAATGCTGAACTTTCCATCAGGCATGCTCATGTGCTCCGCCAGATACTTCGAAAGCACGAAGCGAGCACTGGTCAGTGCTTTGCTGGCTTCCGTAGAGCCCGCGAACAAGGATTCGGCCAGCGTCCCGGCGAGGAAGGTTCGTAGGTCTTTGTCGGACGCAATCGTGGTCCATCGGAATAGCTCCTCGACGGACGGCGTTCCTAGCTCGTAGAGTTTTCGTGCCGTTTCCCGCAACAGCAGGCGCCCATATCCATTCCATTCTTCCGCATTGGCGTCTGTACCCAATGGAACGATGGAAAGCGCTAGTCGCTTCCAGTCGTAGTCCGCGCGAACCTCGTTGAAAAACGACCATCCCTCTGTCCGCTGATCATAGGGGTTCAGTATCACGTCTCCTGCCTGGCCAAACCTGCTGTAAAACACCCCGTCTGGGTCGACGATGATCGCGCGATCGGCGCGTTTGAGCGTGGACAGCAACGTGCCCCCCAGTAACACAGACTTGCCACTACCAGTGGCTCCGGCTACTAGTAAGTGCAGGTTCTCAATGTCGGTGGGCATCGGCACGCCTGCCACATCGATCTGCTGCTTACCCCGCTCCCTACATAGTTTGCGAAGGGCTTTGATCGGTACAGCTTCTGTGCCGCGGATGTGGATCTTGTAGCCAGCGCCGTCGAAGCCCGCTTTAGTGGCGTGCCGTTTAAGCGTAAGCGCCACTGCAAGGGCGATGACGAAGCCCAAGATCGGCGCGACGATCAGAGCGGTGTAGTCCGGCGTGGAAACGACCCAGTGAGACAGCACTAACCAGGTGATGTGCGAGAACGGAATGCCTGACATGAGCTTGGCAGTGAGCAGCCATGCTGAAAGCGGAAGGAACAAGATTGCGAACTTGACGATTCGCCGGCGTATGTCGGGTGCCATGAAAGTCCTTTGGGAAAATGAATAAGGCGCCCCGGGGGCGCCGTTGACTTTGGGCCTGCGGGGGCTAGTGGTGAAGTGCGAGGGCCACCAACGCCCCGCCGAACCCGCTTCCGATGAGCGCGCATACCCCGCAAAGCACGCCAGCTCGCCACGCGGCTGCGGGCAATGCTCGGGTTGCAACGCGCGTCGCGATACGTGCATCTGAGGTCGACTTTGCCAGTGTGCGGCTTGCCTCAAGAAGTGATCGGGCAGCTTGGCCACCGGCATTGACCGCTGCTTCCATGCCTGCTTGGCGCACGGTGGCGGGCAGCGCCTGCATAGCCTGGGCGATTCCCTCCTGCCGTGCTGTCAGCTGCTCCATCAGTCCGACAAGTTGAGCGCTCTCCTGCAGCATGTCGCGGTACAAAAGCTCCATCCTGCTGCGGGGGATAGCAGAGGAGGAGGCCGGGCTTTCGGGCGGAATTACGGTCACAGTGCCTCCTACATGAAGAGGGCGTCGAATGCCTTGTCCAGCTGCCGGTCAACAGGACGCGCCAGCGACTGTAGGGCGTGCATGTCGCTGAGATGGCTGATGAGTTTGGCGTCATCGCGATCAGCTTCGCGCAGTTCCTGGCGGTAATTGCGCGGGTCGGCAAGGATCTCCTTGATCGTGGTGCGTTTGTTGGCCAGCAGATCGAATACCTCGTTATCAAAGATCGCTGCTTCCGGATTGGCCCGGAAGTCGCCGGACTGCTGGGCGTATCCGAAGATGGCGGCGAACTCCTCACGCACGTCGGAATCGACGCGATTGAAGAGCACGCGCACGCGGTCCGCCGGTACGCCCATCTGCGCGAGAACCTGAATCGTCTTGATCGTTTCCCGCTGCGCTTTACCCGAAGTGACCACGGGCAGGACGAAGTAGTCGATCTCGAGATGCGCCTGGTCGTACTTCACCAGCTCGGCCAGAAAGTCCTCGATGTTGGATGCGCCGACGTCGACGATTGCAGCTTCTGCCATCAGCAGCTTGCGAAAGAGGCGGCCGAATTGCCCGCCACGCATCTGTTCGACATCCAGACCGAGATCGGCCGCGCTCTCGTTGGTCGATTCAACGGCGATGATTTCGGCTTCCGGGATGCGCGGGGCCAGGAGGTGGCTGGTCGTGACGGTTTTGCCGACGGAGCCGGAGTAGTTCACGGTTGCGATTTTCATGCGACGTTTCCTATTTCTTGCGGCCGAGTTCGGCCAGTTCGTAGAGGTCTATGGGATCCGAATCTATGCGAAGCCGTACAAGATCTGCCTTGCTTGTGATCGCCGGCGTCACAGGCGGCTTCGTTTGGGGACTCGAGTACGGCTTGGCGCCGGAGCGATGGTTCGGTGGGGGATTCGTCGGTGCCGTGCCGGGGTGCGGAGCGTCGATCTGACGCTTGCGCCAGCGGATCAAGGCCTTGCGAACCGACTCAGCCTTCAGTGCGAACCCTTCCATGGCGAGGGCCGCGGCCATCTCGCTATACGGAACGCCCTGTCTTTGCAGCGCGTCCAGGGTCGGGAGCAATTCGCGAAGCTTCGACTTTCGGTTTGTGGCCGCCAGGTTGTTTAGCCGCTGAACTGCGGCGGGCTGCCCGTCGGGCCGCGATGTGTGTTTTATTTCCATGATCAATCGCTACACCGTTGCTGGTGTTCGAGAGGCTTGCCTAGCGCTCGAAGGCGCCTGCGGACTTTTCAGCGCCCGGCTTTTGCAAAGCGGTCGCTTCGAGCGCAAGAGTGTCGACCTGGCGTAGTAGGCCGGTTTTGCCGCAGGGGTAGCTAATTTCGACTTCCTTGCCCACGTACTGCTGCGGGTCCGTGACGGCCAAAGCTCCGAGCTTGTGGGCGATTGCTATTCCTTGCTCGGCTCTTTGATAGGCAGTGTCGCCCTCGATGGAGACGATCTCACCGCGATAAGTCGCACCGATGATGGGCGCCTGCACGAGCTCGGTTCCACTTTGGAGGCGTTCGGCTGTACCGAGCGTCAGATCTGTGGCCGCGCCGTAATTCCGTAGGAGCTGGGCGGCTCGGTCGGTGGACATGACGGAATAGGACCACCCTTCGGCGTTGCGAGAGTCATCGACCACGTAATTCTTGACGAGAGACTCCCCCGACTTGTCGACGGCTAGCACGGTGATGCTGGAACGATAGGCCGGATCTTCCGGAGCGGGATTCCAGAGTTCTGCGCGGGCGTTCAGGGGCACGCTTGCCTGCAGCTCCGTGTGCGTCTCGAAGCTCGGATAGTCGTAGAAGCGCTCTGTATCGATATCGCGGACGGACTTTCCGTCCCAGCGTTGGAGTTCGTCGGCCGCGTCACGCTCGCGTTCGTCGTAATACGGGTCGGGCGACAGGTCGCGTGACTGTGCGGCGTCTTCCAACGCGGGGACATGAACAAATCGCTCGCCGGTACTGACGATCGAGATCTCGACCGGCTTGCGGTCGGTGTCGGCGGCGAGTCCGCGCAAATTGCTTGATGCCGGCGCGCGCTCGTGCTGAGCGGGGCGGAGAATCGCCTGGATTTTGGTCTTCCAGTCGGAGAATTTCATGTGGATTCCTCGGGTGGGTGATGGTGCCGGAGCGGTCAAGACCGTGCACCGGCGTGGGGTTAAGTTGACGCTGGCGGTGGCGTCCCTCCGGCTGGAGAACCGTGGGGTTGAAGGAGGGGGAGCCGCGCCCGTGGGCGGGCGCGGGGGAACCGTTGCGGTTCCCCGGGGGGTCGGAAGCGCGGACGCCGCCGGGCGGCCGGCCAGGGGGGCAGCAGCCCCCGCGCTTTTGGGGCGTGCCGATCCCCACCCGGCGGATTCGCCGGGAAGGGGACGGACCTTTCTCCCGCACGGCAGACACCGGCGTAGCCTCGGAGGGCTGCAGCGGTGGTGTGGCGTTGACGGTGTTCAGCAGGCAGGTCGTGGCGCTCGGGGCGGGGCGAGGCCAACGGCCCGCGACGCCCGGGGGGGATGTCTTTCCCCCGCCTGGCGGCGCATTGCGCCGGCGGGGAGGGGGACTCAAGCTAAGGGGTTCAGGCCGGCGCTGCAGGCGGCGGGGCGGAGGGAGCGTAGCGACCGGAGTAACTGTCTTGAGAGTCAAGTTCTCCGTTGGCTAAATCTCAGGAAGTTCTGCCCATGGTTTTCCCGATCGGACCATGGCGTTTAGGATGATTAGGAGCTTGTGCATGCACGCGACAAGGGCAACCTTTTTCGGCTTTCCAGCGTCGACGAGCCGACAATAGAACGCTTTGATAACGGGATTGAAGCGAGATGCGACTAGGGCGGCCATGTATAGGACGCGTCGGACGCTACCTCGGCCGCCGAAAATTGTTCTCTTTCCCCGCATGGTTCCAGAGTCGCGGTTAACGGGCACTACACCGGCAAGAGCACCAATTTTTCGGCGAGACAATTGGCCTAGCTCCGGCATTTCGCCAATGAGCGTGGCGATTGTTGCGGTTCAAATGCCCTTGACGCTGGCAAGCAGTGTCGAAAGATCTGAAAAGTGCGTTTTGACATGTTTGGCCATATGGCCTTCGATGCTTTTGAGCTCGGCGGTCAATACGTCGATGATGTTCTGCACGCTGCTTCGAATCAGACCGTGGGCCTGTGATAGACGATTGCGCTCGCGACCTAACAGCCCTACCAGTTGCCTGCGACGTGCAACTAACGCGGCTAATGCCTTCTGCTGAGACGTGGGCAGTGGTTTGACGAATTTCGCCCGTTCGGGATGCCGCTCTATGACGTCGCCCAATTGAGCGAGCACGTTTGCGTCAATACGATCGGTCTTCGCAAGCTGGCCCATGGCCCGTGCGAAGTCGCGTGCTTGCCTGGGATTGATAACAGCGACGCAGTAGCCTGCGGTCTGCAGTGCACAAGCTACTGGCGCCTCGAAGCCGCCAGTAGCCTCCATGACAACGATCGCTATTTCGAGAGCTTCGAGCCTTTTCTGCAAGATATCAAAGCCGACTTGGTTGTTGGGAATTGTGAAGGCGATGTTCCCAGGGCCAACAGCAATGTCCAACGTCGCCTTTGAGACGTCAATACCAACAGCGTGAGTAGCGAGATTTCGGTTCGGCGTAGCCATCATTGCCCCTCCTTGTACATGCGAATTTGGGTCGGTCAACTGTTCGGGCTTTTGATGAGTGGCAGAGCTCGTGCGCCCAGTACTCCGGTGCGGGCTGTAAGCCCCAGGGTAATGAATTCGGACTGCACGAGATTTGCCAAACCGTCACCGTTCCCAAGATACAAGGGTAGGCGGATCGGCGTTCGCGACGAGCCAGCGCCTCGCGCGCGACTCTCTCTAAAACCTATAAAACCTATATATACCTATTGGGTACCGTTTTCGGCACTGGCATAAAGCCGTTTTCGGTACTGGCGAACGAACAAATTGGGACGGGCAAAAACACTTTCCGGGCTAGGCCCAAATCTGGGACTGGTCCCGATATGGGTCCAGGCTGTGGACAACTTTTAATGGGACGGCACGAGTCCGGCGGCGAGGAATACGCGCGCCTTGAAATGGGGCGGCGGCTCGTTCGGAGCCTGCTCAACGCCGAGCTTCTTGCCGGTGGCCACGATGCCGGTCCAACTGTTCTGCCAGGCAGTGCCCGCCGTCTCTCCGGCGTCGCGTTCCCGGAAAACCCAGAGCCGCCATGACTCGAACCAGTCGGGTGACATGCCCAGTTCTCCGGGCCTGGACCGCATGTAGGCGCTGAAGGTGGCGGCCATTGCGTCGATCTTCTCCTGCGTCCAGAGCGGCCGCTGCTCCTGCGTCCAACTTCGCCACCGCTCCGGCAGGGTCCAGGTTGCTGGAAGCCGGGTGGGGCCGGCGCCGGCCGGGTGCCCATCAGGCTCGCGTCGTCGCCCTTTTCGCCTGCCCCCCTTCGCTGCTCTGCTGGTGGGCATATGCCGTGTGGCATCGGAAGTAGGAGGACCGCCAGCGTTGACGCGAGTGCCCGCTGCATCGATTGACCCGCCCGTGGGAAGGAATGTCGCGTCGGTCCCCTCGCAGTGCGGCGACGAGGCGTCGCCCTTGGGAGGAAACAGCGATTCGTCGATCGCGGATCCATCCCGCTCTGACGGCTCGCTTTGGCCGGCATTCGCCCCGCGGTCGCCCTCCGGAGCTGCCAGCGGCACAATCCCATCCTCAAGCTCAAGCCCGTCCTGCAGCGCGAGATCTTGCTGCGTCGACTGCGATTCGCCGCCGGCGACGGCACCAGAGGCCGCAAGGTCGATCAGGGGGACTGCATTCGGGCACAAGCGATAAATGATGCTGCTACGGTTGTCGCCCGCTCGTCGCCCTGTGTCCTGGATCGCGCCCAAATCGCGAAGGCGGCCGAGGGCTTCGATAACCGTCTTGCGATTCAGATGGGTGACTTTGGCCAGGTAGTCGATCGATGCGAAAACCGTCCAGTGGTCGGCATCGTAACGAACGAGCTGTGCCAGGTTCAGCAACACGAGCTTGGATGAGGATTTCTGGACGTCGGCCATTCTGGCCCATTTGGATGCTTCGACGCTCATGTTCGCCCCTTGCGTTGCTGCGAGTTATTGCCGGGTAATGGGTCTTGCTGGTACAGCGTGCCGGTCACGAGTCCGTCTCCAGTGATTCAGCGATGGTGCGGCGGGCCCGCAGGGGCAGGCCGTGTGCTTCATAGAACTCGCGGCGGGCCATCAGCCACGCCTTGTAGGGCCACGCGCGGCGCTCGCCCCAGGGGTAGGCGTCCTTGATGGCCTGGTGGGTTTGTTCGGCGCTGAGGCCTTCGGCGCGGCAGCGGTCGAAGACGCTTTGCATGATCTTGTAAGCCATGCGGGTGCGTGCTTCCTGCGCGCCGCGTTGGCGGTTCGCTCGGGTCATGGAAGTCTCCGGGAGGAAATGGCGTCGGGACGGTGGAATGGTCGACCGACGGCGGCGCTAGCCCCGAGTAGAGGGTGCGCTGGAATTAGGAAAATGAGAGGACAGAGCGCGCGCCGGCCGCAATCGGGCGGCGCTCGCTAGGACTGGCGCCTCGAGCTCAGCCGAGACTTCGAGCGTGCTCGGACGGTTGGCTTCGAAAGGCGTCCCGCACCCACTGCGTGAGACGCAAGATGTCAGCGTCCAGCTTTCGGCGTTTGAATCGTCGGTCCGGACTGTGAAGAGAGAAGACGAGGCCGCCGTCAGCATTGAACGTCGCGTCAATTCTCCAGTAGTGCTGCAGCTCGCACCCCTGCCCGTAGTCCAAGAGGATTCTGTCCGCAAGGCGCGCGGCTCGAGCGACGTCCGTACGGAACATAACGAACGGCGTTCGACGCGTCGGCAGGCACCACAGCCGATGCCCTTCGCAGCTGCTTACTGATGAGACGACACCGTCGACGTTGAACACCGCCACCAGCGCACGGATGCGCGGATCGATGACATCGAGCGCTAGCGCTTCGGTGTGCGGCCGCAGTGCTCCTTTGAAGCTGCCAGGAGTAGCCTTGCCACGCACCACTTTCCGCAACTTCTCATATGCCGCTCGCATGAGTCCCTCGCGCAGGCATCCGATAAACCCACACACTTCCGTCAGCAGGCATGTCGAAATGTTGGCGTATCAAGAGGTTGACGGCTTGCGTGTAGCACCGCGAGCGCGCTGGCGTGGTGAGGAACGCAGAGAAAACGGAAAACACACCCATAACGCCAATAATGTTGCCCAGCAATACGCCGTCAGACGGACGGGCGTGCCACTCGGCAGACAATTTTTGCAAGAACGGCACGAGTTCATCGGGCAAGGCAGCAGCGATGAGCGCGAGCGTCCAGAACACCATCACGGGCACGTAGATCATTGTCTTTGCGGCAATGGCTATAGCCCATTTCAGGAAAGAAGCCAGCTGATCGATTGCCACGTAGTCGTCGCGTAGGACTTTCCTCAGGATGGCGGCGTAATCCACATCGCGGATAGTCCCGACCTCGACCCCATTCACGTGGACTATCCATTCCCAAGGTTGCGGTTGCGTAATGCGCACTCCGAGCTGGCGGTCATAGTTCGCCGCGACGAAGTACGAGATAAAGCCGAAACTAGCCACGCATGCTCCGAAGCCGACCATCGGCAGGCCGAAGGCCGTGCCCACGGCGAAGACGAGCAGCAATGCGAGCGCGGCTGGGCTTGGCCAGAACATGAGGGGGTTTTTGATCTTGTTCAACATGGTTTTCTCCACGGCTAGCGAGGGCCGTTTGGTGCAGGAGGAGGGACAAGGAAAAAGCGTTGAAACGCACTTGGGTGCATGGACGGCCGGACAGAGAACGTGCGCTGAACAGTGCTCGTCTGCGGTAGGCGCCCAAAAACGGGCTCTGGCGAGGGTTAGCTTGAGAGCCGGTCTTCGCGTTCGATGGCGTGGATCGCTTCCATCAATCCGTCTACAAGTTGGTGCATGTCGGCAGTGGTAAGGGATGCGGATCCAGTCGGCCCGCCAAGCATGTCACGGCACTCCATGGAAAGAAGTGCGGTTTTTCCGTTGCTGCATTCGTGCCGGAGCCGCAGAACACCTGGCAGCCCTACCGGCGATATGAATGGAACCCGGAGGTCAACGCCTTTGGTCATATGACACGCCCTGGATTGAAGTAGACCTCCACCAGTTTGTAGTTGGCGAAGTAAAGGGAAATGTCCAACGTCGAGAATAGGTACTGGCGAATGGTGTCGAGATCCATTTGATTCCCTGCGACGGATCGCTTGACCAGCAGCGCCACACGGTCATAAGCGCCGCGTGCATTGTTGGCGTGCGTGGTCGTTACCGATCCGGGGTGGCCGGTATTGAGCGCATTCAGGGAATCCCATGCCTCCGGACCGCGCAGTTCAGACAGGAAGATCCGATCAGGTGAGCTCCGCATGGCCGCCGCGATGCAGTCCGTGGCAGACATTCGGCCAGCGCCGGCCCCGTAGATCATGTGCACACGATTAGGATGGTTGGGCAGGAAAAGCTCATGGACGTCTTCGATAGTTAGCAACCGCTCAGTCGTGGGCACACACTCAATGAGGCTGCGCGCAACCGTTGTTTTTCCCGAACCGGTCTTCCCGGAGATGATGATGTTGCGGCAGTAAAGGACTGCCTTCTTCAAGAATGTCAGCATGTCCCGGCTTTCCAAGATTTCCAACAGTTCCAGATCTTGCGGCGAGAGCGCATCCATATTGGCCACCGCGCCGCTGACGTTCACCCAGTTGTCGAAAGCACCGTCCGCTTCGTACTCGTCCAGCGTCCTAACCTCACTGCTGTGCTTGCGAATGTTGATCGAAAGCGAGCCGTCGATCACGGCCGGCGGCTGGGCCACCTGAGCGCGCTCACCGTCGGGCAGCAGCAGCGACATGATGGGGCTGAAGTTGACGTTGTTATAGCTGGCCATAGCCGACACCAGCGCTTCCAGGAAGCTGAACGTCAGCTTCGGATCATGGCGCTCGTGCCATTGCCCGTGAGAGCGCGTAAAGATCACGCCGGGCCGCGTAATGGTGATCTCGCGGACGGCGTCATCTGCCATGTAGCCGGAGATGGGTCGCATCATCTGGCGTAACGCCGTGTCACGGCCGTCCGAGTCGATGGGCGATGTGTTGCGGGAATCTTTCATGGGATGCCTAGTCAATGTACGCTGGACCCGCGACCGAATGGTCAGGGGGCCAGGCGCTTGGTCGAGTAAGAGGTGTCTGTGCGCGAGGCGTCAGTAGCGGCGCGCGACCGCGCTGCTACCGAGCGACGGATCTGAGCGTGTAGACCGAGCTGAAGTCCAGATCTCGAGCGACATAAATTCCCAGCCGGCCGCCCTGGTTGCGGTAAAGCGTCGGCGGGATGTTGATGGTGTTGTCGAGCACGGTGGTTACTGCGTTTGTGGCCGCCTCGCCCGTGGTATTGAACTGGACCTGGCTGTTGTCGCTGCTGCCACGCGAGGTTGCCCACGTACCCAAATCGCTGATCAAGCTGACCATGATGGCTCCGCCGAATCGCTCAGCGAAGTGCGTGTCGATGAAGCCATCCAAGCCTGCCTCACCCAGGGGGCCCGTGCCCGGAGAATCTAGCTGGATGACGACGCCCTTGGGAGTTTCGAGACGTGACCACACTACGCCGACACGCGGCTGGCCTTGTGCCAATACACCTTGCTGATAGCCGATGAATCGCGTCCCCTTGTCGATCAGCACCACGCGGCCGCTCGTCGAGCGGATATCGTGCGGCGCAAAGCAGCTGAGCATGCCCGCCTGCGCAGTCACGAGCTTGGTTTCCTGCACACAATCGATCATTGATCCTTGCGTGATCAACATGTCTCGATTGCCAACCAGGCCAGCCCGAGAAGCGGAGAGCTTCATAGGGGTGAGCTTGCCGGCCATCGGGCCGCTGTCCGCTTCGCGAGGCTCCGGCTGGGATGAGCTTTGCTGAGCAGAGGGCTGGTCCCCCTCTCCCTTGCTGTTTCGCAGCCCGCTGCTAAGGCGCCGTTGTGTGACAGCATCGACAGCAACGGTCTCTGCCAGGTTTGAAAGCGTGCCTTTCTGCTCCGTCTTGCCTTCCGGCCCGGGCACCGTGGGCGCCGATTCAGGCGGCTCTGGCGGGGCTGGCGGGGGTGGTGGTGGATCGGGTCGGAGCTTCAGACCGGGAAGCACGTTCTCGATCTTGGCTTGCATCGCCGGTGCGGCCTCTTCGGCGGCAGGCGTACTGAATGCTCGCCAACCCATCGTGGCGATCACCATCAACGCCATCAACGTGATGAGCCACATGAAGGCCTTCGCACCCTGTTGCATCGGCCTTGCAGTACCCGACAGGTCCGGGCGGCCGCGGCCCTCGATCTGCGCCTGGTGCTCTTCGATCTCCGCCACCGCGTCTATGGTTTGACCGGGTTTTTTTCGCCTTTTGAAGAGATTCATGGCGCAGTTTCCTCACGAATGACGCGCTCGACCTGCGGCGAGACGGTACCGGTGGCCAGACTGCGTGTAACGGGCGCCCCGTCGTTGTGGACGGCCAAGACCTGGTTTCCAATACGCAAATGCCAGCGCTTAGCGACCCGATGAAGCACGACGGTCTGCTCGTCCTCCATATGCCGGTTCACGATCACTTCCTGGCCGTCAGCGTCTACGAAATAGATCGCAGGCAGATCCTGTCCAGGAGCAAACCGAAGCCATGTCTGCGCGCCGTCATCCCATGCGGCGACCGGCGCCAGGCTGGTGTCGCCGCTCATCGAATAGGCCTGCCAGTTGATCGCGACGTCGGCAGTGGCCAGATCGCGCTGCACGCGGTCGCGCTGCTCCTGGGCCGCAGATTTTGCCTGCTCCAGTTCGGGATAACGCAGTACCACGCGAAAGACGCCGCCGTTCTTACGCGCCTTTTCATACTTCAGCAGGAACGAGTAGTTTCGCTTGGTGGTGATGTAAAGGAGGTTGGTGTCGGCTTGCTCGACGATGGGCTTGAGCAAGAGGTGCTTGCCCACTTGCTGGAAGTCGTACGCCGCCGAATCGCCAAAGGCGTGCGTCACGTAGTCCTCATCATCGTTCAGTTGGACTTGAGTGGCCACACCAAGCGTTGTATCGACCTGAATGACGTCGGCGGCGTCATAGTCCGTCCAGCGGATTCGCTGATCCTTGGGCGAAGCTGCAGGTCGGTCAAGCGACCAGGCAGGCGCTGCGGCCGCGCAAAGCGCGACCGACAGCACCGCCACGGCCAAAGGCCTGAAGCGGATGTTCATCGGGCGTGTCCCATCTCGAGGTTGCTTTCACGTTGGCGCGCCGACTCGTCCGTACGTTGATGGTCCATCCCCATCCCCGCCTGCTTGTCGTGGTCAGCGTCGCGCACCAGGCCCACGCCGCCTACCGCCTTGAAGGGGTAGCTGATGGCGAGCGCCTCTTCCTTTCCGCTCATCTCAAAGGATCGGTTCAGCGTGTTGCGGGCATGGACGATGAGGTCCCCCGTTTCGTTGTCACGCTGGATCAAGCAGTTTGGCGTTGTGCCTACTATCGGACCCTTGTACTCGCGCCCATCTTCCGGCTGACGGATTTGCCGGTCCTGCTCGCCGTACAGCTCCACGGGCCGACGCGCTTCGCGGATGCGCTCTTCAAAGTGCTTGCCGATACGATCGGCAGCCAAGACAGGCGTGGGAAGACGAAGGTTCGCGTCCTTGTGAAGATGGTCCTTGCAGAGACGCGCGGCGCCGTAGAGATCGCTCTTCGCGTACCGTTCGATGTCGCGCAACAGTGCCGTGCGCTCTGCGTTGCTCATGCGCCCTGCATCTTCGAGGCGGCGGGCGAGTTCGTTGATCTGTGCTTTTTGCATGACGATTACCTCAGCGTTTCGACAGCGGTCGAGTAGGAAATGACTTGAAAGCCCAACGGGTTGTCGCGGATCACGCTTTCCGGCATCGGCGCGTTGACAAACCTGTAGGCGATGGTGGCGATGAACTGCTCAGTGTTAGGTGAGCGCTGGGGGCCCATCTCGCTGCGTGTAAACCGGACCGTGGCGGTCTGGTTGGGTCCCGGAGTGATCGACCGCACGTTGATGACCAGGCGTGTGTGCTCCCCATACTTCTTGTCCAGGGCTTCCCGGCCGGTCCTGGGGTCGTCTTCAAACTTGGCGTGGTACTGCTGTTGCACGTCCGGCGAGCTGAACAGTCCGCAGCGGTCGTACATGTTTTGCAGGGTGCGCCAGTCGTAGCCTTCGCACGACAACACGTACTGAGTGACGAAGTAGCGCGCGATCCGAGGGCCATAGTCCTCCTGTGCGTCGCCGAGCTGGGATACGTTTTCCACCTCGCCGGTCGCATCGTTGACCCGCACGACATAAGGTGGCTGGGGCGTGTAGCTCAGCAACAGTGAGGCCAGGGCGCCGACCGCCAGGAACGCCAGCACGAATGCGCCAACTGCCACGCGCCATGCTTTCGCTCTGGATGAAAGGACCTCCGTGAGGAGGTCTTGATCCAGGCTCCGGTTTCTGTCCAGCTCTTGCTGAAGCGAAAGCTTCGGGTCTTCAAAGGACATGTCGGTCCTCCGATTGCCGAACGAGATTGAGGGGCCGCACGTTTCGTACGGGCGTGAAAGTGCGTGCCGCGGCGAGCGCGGCCAGAATGGCGTGCTTCATCGATTCTCCGTAGAGATGGGGGATTTAGATCAGACGTGCCCCGCTAGCTGCGGGACGGAATAAGAAAGGCACAGCGAGTGCTGTGCCTTGGAGAACTTCTATTTGGTGCTGGAGTGAACCGTCTACTGAACCTATCGGTTGCGGTCCCGATCTAGGCTGTCGTTGTATTCACGCCGCCACTCGTCGTCCATCTGTTGATTATGGTCCTTCCAAAACTTATTGAGTCTTTCCTCCCGCCCGGCTCGCGAAGCGGCAGAAGGCAGGACCATCATTGCGGGCCATTTAAAGCAGATGTACCAAAGAGGCCTGACGATCCAGGTCCATGCCGCTTTGAACAGGCTGACCCATTGAAAAGCAGAGATCGGCTGGTCGGCGGCCACTGTCGACGCGGGCGAAAGCGGCACGCTCGAGTTCATCAACGCATTTTGGGATAGCGGCTTACCCAGCGGTGTGATCGGAGGCATGGATTCAGTCTCTCTTTGCGCATTTATTGATCAATTTTATCCGATCTTGCCGAGGAACGGAACGGAAATTCCGCCGCCACCGCCGCCCGTGACCTTTGCCGCTACGGTGGAGACCTGTTCGAGCATGTACTTGGAACACATCATGAAAAACACGATCGCGGTGAGCATGGAGAAGATGTTTATCTGATCCGCCTTCGTGAGATCAATCAGTCCTTGTTGCAGCATGCCGAACATGCCCATGATGAACATGAATATGACCATAAATAGGCCTGCATATATCGAGTAGTAGAGGGCTTGCCGCAGCCAGGATTTGAAGAACTCTTTAGTGACGTCAAAAAGCAAAGCTAGGATGCAGAACGGCCCTACTACTACGACCAGCCCCATGCCGACCTTCACCGTAATCAAGACGAGCATCCCGATTGCGCTCATAACTGCCGAGACGATCGTAATGATTACGGAGACCACGACGAATACGAAAGCCTGCGCTATTTTCTTGAGACCGCTTGGTGCGCGCTCCTGCAACCGTGTGCCGATCTCTGCGCCATTGTTCGCCGCGTCGTCCATCATTTCGGATGGAGTTTTGACGGTGCCCGTGAACACCTTAGCCACGGAGGTAGGTAAGTCCAGCATGACGCCGACAATCTGCTGTTGGTACAGCCCATTTGCGCTGGCGATGCTCACGATGATCGCGATGTTGACAACTCTTCGACATGCGTGGAGGACGGGAGTTTGAATGGCGCCCGAGCAGATGAGCCACCCGTACCAAACCAGCGCGACGGACAGAGAAATGGACACGAACGGCAATAGTTTGGCGGTGACCGACGCGACCATTGGCGTGATGACGCTCGTTAGCATCTTAGTCACCGACTGGTCGATCCAGTTCGCGATCCCGCCAAGACTGGCCAGACTGACCGCGGTGGTGGCCATTATCTCGCTCCAGGAAGCGGCGCGCGGATTGCACCAAGGCTGAAGGAGCTGTCTGCCAGCTTTTCGGCTTGCTGCTCCATCAGGGCCTGCTCCGCTTCAATCTGGCGGGTGAGCATGTCGGCTCGGGTTTGGTCGGCCTGGATGTTCGCCTGCTCGACGAGCAGCCGGGCCTGCAGGTCAGCGATGGCCTTCGGATCCTGTGCCTGATTGATCTTGGCCTGGAGCTGGTCCACCTGCTTGACGCGTGCAGTCATCGCCTTCTGGGTCTGCTCCATCATCGCCTGGCTGCGAACGGCGAGCTTGTCGGCACGGGCGTCCAGGTTCTTTTTGTCCTGTTCGTAGTTGCCAGTTAACCGTTCCTCGCGCTCAATGCGCTCTACAACGTCCGAGATTCCACCCAGACCACCGTTGGAGGCGCGAAGAATATCCCGGGCATCTGCCGGCAGCGCATCGCGAATCGCCGGGTTGTTCAGGATATCGCCGAGGTTACGCGTGCCCGTGAGCGCTTCGAGCTGCCGTTTCTGGCTTTCAAGCTGGTTCCTGAGAATGGTGATTTGTTCCGCGTACTTGGCCAGTGTCTCGGCGTGCTTGAGAGCGCGGTCCATGATGCTCGCTGCGTCCACGACCGGGATGCCACTTGCGTGGACAGGCGTCAGGGAGTTGGTGAGAAGGACAGCAGCCAGGAATGCGGTAAGCCGCGCGCGCAGGGCGCGGTTCGGGCGGTGGTTGGGGGTGTGCGTCTGGGACATGATCAGCTCCTTGTCGCCTCTTGGGCGAGCTTGAGGTAGTGGGGCAGCCAGAGGGCGGGGTCGTCACCATGCTTGGCAACTGCCGCTTCGGCGATTTCGGCCAGGTCTTCGGATCCGGAGAACACCAGCAGCGCTTCGGGACATGAGGCGAGGTCCAGTTCGGCCGTGACCGCAGACTCGTTTTGTTTGACGACGAACTGGCGGCTGAACGGCGGCAGATCCTTGACCATCTTGAAGACAGCGGGAGACAGCTTGAATCCGTCAACGTAGTCCTCGGCAGTGGCCTTGGGATTCTCGAGAAACATGGCGGTCGCGGACTGCTGAATAAGCGAGCGACCTACAGGGTTCTCCAGGATCGCGGCGGGCTCCTGCGTCGCGAAGACCAGGACGCCGTTTTTCTTACGAACCGTGCGGCTGGCATCCTGCATCGACGCCTGGAAGTAGGGCACTTTTAGAGGGTGCTGAACTTCGTCAAAGAAAAGGGCGATTCGCCGCCCGTCCATCATCTGGTCCGTTCGGTAAAGCAAGTACGTTATTGCTGCGTCACGGACGGGGCCTTGTTCGAGGAACTCCGTCAAGTCAAAGCCAAAGAGGTTGTTAGCCGCCAGGTCAAGTTCGTCTTTGGGGTTGTCGAACAACCACCCATACTCGCCGCCCACGCACCAGCGTTTGAGGCGCTCTTTCAGGCTCAGCTGACCTTCAGGTGCAGGCGCGGCGGGGAGAAAATTAACCAAGTTGGACAGGCATCGATCCTCCAGGTCGATGTGCTTCACAAGCTGGTTGACGGCCATGGCGATTTGCTTCTGCTCGGAAGGACTGGCCTCCTCGTCCCCGTTTGCCCCCAACAGCTTCGTCATGCTGGCCATGAACGCGACGTTTGAAGCGGTGTCAGGCAGTTGCAGGTAGTTCCAGCCGGTTTTCACGCCCAGGCGCAGCGGGAAATACTTGCCGCCCATCGCCATGACGGTCACCTGCATGCCGCGATCCTTGTCGAACACGATGCCCGTGTAGTCGAACTTGCGTGCCTGGGTGATCAGATGACCCAAGAGGACCGTCTTGCCGGCGCCGGACTGGCCGATGATGGACGTGTTCCCGAGGCGGCGTTTGCCGGTTTCGTCAACGTCCTGAAGCGAGGCGTGAAAGTTCAAGTAGTAAGGCGTGCCGCCCGTCGTCTTGAGCATCGTGACCGCCGGCCCCCACGGATTTCCTGCGGGCTTTCCGAAGAGGTAGTTGTGCATCGAGGAAAAGCTCAAGAAGTTCAGCGAGGTGATCGGTGCCGGGCGAGGGCGCCATTTCCAGTTGCCCGGGAACTGGGCGGCCCACGCGGCCAAGGAAGACCGATCACACAGACGACCGATGATCTCTTCGTCAGCCAGCGCACCGCTGATACTCGCAGCAGCCCGTAGGGCACTCTCGCTGTCTTCGCCGAACACCTGGATGGTGGCGTGGTGGTCTCCCATGACAAAGCGACCCGCGGCCAGCTCGTCACGGGCCTTCTTCAGATCTTCGATCTGTGACGCCGAGTAGTCGCCCGAGTCTTCCAGCCACTTGATCTGACGCGAAAGCGCCTTGAGCCCATCAGGCTTGGACATCGCGCCAAAGGACTGCGCCAGCACAAACTCGTGCGGCTGGTTGAGTAGGCAGTTCAGGTGGCCGGCTTTGGTGTTGTTGGAGTACTCCCGAAGTTCCAGCATCACGTAGCGGCGTGTCCAGTCAGGCCCCCGCATCTCGGCGAGTTCGCCATGCGTGGAGAAGAACTGACGACTGGTGGGCAGATAGTTGTACAGGCGCGCGTTCACCAACGGCACCGGCTGCATCTTGCCGTTGAGCAGAAAGCCGAGGAATTCAGCCGGTTCTGAGAACCGCGATTTCCGGCGCGGAGCCTCCTCGCCGCTCATGTCATGCGGAGACTCCTCGCCGCCTATGTCGTGCGGAGACTCCCGCTCGACAATAGTTAGCAGCTCCGGTGAATAGAGCTTGAGCGATCCGCGAAGTTTGCGGTTGACGTCATCGAGCTGTTCGATCGCCTGGTTCTGCCACGCAAGCGCCGAGCGCGCCGTTCGCTTTTCGAAGTTAGACAGCAAGCGCAAGGCGGGATCGATCTGCGCCCGTGTCAGTACGGTCAAGTACATCTCATTGATCATCGGCGGCTTACCGGCGAAGACCTTGCGATACGCGGCATCGTGATCGCGGGAGAACTGGTCCGGATAGTCGCTTTCGGGGTACTCGAAGACCCTGCGACGGACAAGGTGCGACCAGATCCCGAATCCCGTTGGGAACCCCCGGAACACGTTGTTGAGCTCCTCGACCCAGCGGTAGTGCTCCTCATCGCTGTAGCCTTGAAAGGTGCGCCCGTCGATGCGCCAGACCGAGAGGTACTCCCAGTCGCGGGTTGCGATGATGGTGGGCGTGACGTGATGCGAGTAGGGAACGTACGTGCTGACCGGCGGCTCATACGCCGGCAACGTCACGATGGATTGTTGTTTCATCGGTCGTGTACTCCGAGCCAGCGGGCCCATGGGCGCCGCCGGCTGTAGGGTGTTGGCGTGAGGGATATCGCACCCCAAAAGCGCATGTTCTTAGCCAAGAACTTCGTCTTGACCCAAAGCTCCCAGATCCAGAAGGCGCGGTCATCATGGCGGCTCAGAATGGCCATCACTGGATAAAGGACGGGAAAGAGCAGCCAGCCCCACAGCGTGAATGAAGCGGCGGTGACGGTCACAAAGACCAGTCCAGCAAATGCCCGTGTGGGCACTCCCCCGGGGACGGTGGCGACGCGGGTGGCACCCTTGAAAAGGGGGAAGCGGTTGGGGGGGGCGTGCGACCCCACCGCGACTGGGGCGGCTGCAGGTGGGGCTTTGGCCTTTTGCTTGGGCGAGGTGGCCATCAACCGAAGACCAGCTTAATGATGCCGCCGGCGATGGCACCGGAAAAGACGATACCCACTGCCCACTGATAGGCGGTTTCCTTGCGAATCACGTCGAACGAATAAAGGATGCCGATAATGCCGGCGGAAACAAGGCCGATGACGGGGATGATGAGCCACAGCCAGTCTTTGACCTTCTGCACGGTAGTGGTGGCCTTCTCGAACTGCGCCATCGCCAGTTCCGGTTGGAGCAGGAGGAGCAATGCAAGGGTCGCGTATGCCAGGGCGACAAGCGTGCTGCAGCTCTTGGGCTGCGAGTCGCCAGGGGAGATATTGGATGCTGCGGTCATTTGAAACTCCAATGGGTGACGCCACCCGGCTGATGAGCGGGGCGGCATTCGTTGAGGTAGATGAGAGGGCCGGTGTTTAACTGTTAAACACTGGCGAGGGATGCGCTTCTACTGCGCCGGCAGGCGCGAGGACGGCGTTGGGATCGGCCTGCCGAATGTGGCATCTGGGCGCGGTTCGAATGCGTCTTTGCGCGGCGCCACAAAAGCGTCGTCGCGCGACTTCTGAAAGGCATCGGGTTTGGACGGCTTTGGACGCGGGGGGCTACGCGTCTTGGTGTCAGCATTGGCGGGCGCGCCGCCCTCCTTCACGATGGCCGGTACAGCCAGGCCAGCGCCGGCGATGACCTTGCCGACATAGCCATTCCTGAAGCCCGAGGTCAGGTTGCCCGTGTTGTAGCAACTGAATGCCGCATACAGCGCGTTCTGTCCGGGGCCGTGCAGCTTGGCGGCGCGCTTGTAGCAATCAACGAGGACGCGCTGGGCAGATGCAAGGTTGACGCACGGGTCGAAGATGCTCTCGGGTGTGACACCGAGCCACTTCCAGTTCCGCACATTGATCTGGCCGTAGCCGACGTCGAAATCCACGCCTTTAGCCATCAGATCGCGCACAGCCTGGATTGCCTCCTCCTTGGACTTCGGGCGGATGCTTACATGCGGTCTGGCGTTGACACCAATGGCGAGCGGGTTGAAGGCTGACTCGTGTCGCACTACAGCGCTCAGCGTACTGATATGCACGTCAGGCGCGCATTGCCGGGCGAGGGTGGGAAAGTCCATGCTTCAATTCCCCACCATGCCAAAGCCCGGGCCCTTGTCGCTTTGTTCACGCTCTTTGCGCTCGGCAAGTGCCTTTTCGTACTTGGCCAGTTCCAGGTCGTAGTCCTTCGCTTCGACCCAGTAGCCGTGCTCTTCCGGCGTGCCCACATAGCGGGGTAGGTCGTCATCAAAGGCTGTGTACTCATGCGAAGCGTAGACGCTGCAGTACCCCGGTCGCTTGTTGCTAATGATCGGATAACCATCGTCGCCGGTTCCCCGCCACGCGCCCAGACCCGCGTTTAATGCGGCCGCATCGCAGCGACCCGCGCCCCGAGCGATGGCGTCAGCAAGAGACGCCATTTCTTTGGATTGATTGGATGACGGGCATAGCGACAAAAAGTCATGCCGTGCATCCAATGTGTCGGAGAGCTTTTTCTTCTTGATCCCGTAGAAGTGCGACAGCGCGGGGTCGCATTCCGAGGGCCGATTCCCGCTGGAGAGGCAAATCAATGCCTCGCAAGCGAGCCTCTTTTCACCCTCAAGCAGATCGAAATCACCAGTCCCCTGCGCGGTAGCAACCGAAGGAAGCGCAGGGTAGAGCGCCACGAGGAATATTGTCAGCAGGCGGCGAAAAGACCGCATATTGGTTCTCCCTAGTTAGTTGCAGATGCCGTAGTTGCCGACAGCGATGAGCTGGCCGCGCAAGCGAGTCTCGGTTGTCACCGTGCAGCCGCTTACAGCCGTGATGTTGACCACGCGTGTCGCGCCCTGGCAGACGTCAGCGTCACCACCGCTTCCTGTGTCGCAGCTGCCGAACAAAGTGGCGGTCCGGTTTCCGTTGGAGAGCTGGCAGTAGCCGGACACGCCCTTGGTCACTGAAGTGCCGGGCGGCATCAGCTGGCCCATCCAGACCCGCGCGGTGTCCCCTGACGTCGTGCCCGAAGCGTGGATGCAGTTCAGTTCGGCGGTGGGGCGATAGATGGTGGCGCCGAACATCGTGCCGTAGTTGACCTGCATCTGTGCGGCTATCGTCCCGCCCAAACTGTTGTCGAACGTCTCGCCCGTCTCGTTGCCACGGGCTTTCGCGATCACAACATCGAGTACGCCGCCGGCGCGGGATGCCGTGCAGCTGTCTTGCCACGGCCCCCATCCCTCGTAGGCCACATCGTTCGCGTTGGCTTGTAGAACGTAGTAGGTCCTGTAGCGGACTTGATTGCCGGTGTACCCGGCAGGGCACTGCGAATACTCCGCCTGCGTCTGGGCGATTCGGCACCCGCCGTAGGTCGTGTGCCAGGAGTAGCCACCGACGCAGCCGCCTGGCGGTAGCGGCGCACCTTGGTCGACACGCACGACCATCGTATTCAGATCGGTCTGCAACTGTACGTCTGCCTGTTTCGGGGTAGACGCCTGGCTGACCGTGGGCACGAGCAGCGCGAACAGCAGGGCGAGCAAAGCCCGGCCCTGTCCTCGCGTGGAGGGAAGGAACATGGATATCTCCGATAGATTTGCCGCTCGATATGCGGCCTGTGGGAAAGACCTGCTGGAGGAGCTAGTTCTTGCAGCCTTGAATCACCGAGGCGCGGGCGCCCATGTCTGGGGGTGAAATCACGACGCGGTCACCGGCGATGCTGGCGCGCTGCGCCATGCGGACGTAGCTATTTCCCGAGTTCTGGAATGTGCCACTGAAGGAGCCGCCAACCGACACGGCACCGGCTGCATTGACGTAGCCTGAGCCTTGGATGCTGCCGCCAATCGCGCCACCGATATTGATGTCGCTGCCGCGTGCCGTGGCGTCGGTCGCCTGTAGAGCGACTTGCCGCCAGCGCGACAGCCCTGCCGGGCATGTGAGAGCCGGGATTGCAGCGTCGTTGGGAAGATCGCCGTACGTGCCGGTAATGACGTGGCCGGTTTGGGCGAACCACACTCCACCGGTGCACACGGCAAGCAGCTTGTTTGCGGTAGATGCGTATAACCCTTCCGGCGTGCACGCCGAGCCAGGTGCAACGGCCGTGTTGAGCAGGAGGCCCGTGTTGGTCTGAATCGCACCGGTCACCGTCAGGGTGTTGTTGAACGTGACTGGTCTGGTTTCTCCGTGGCGGACAAACTGACCGAACGGCGTGGCACTCAAACCTGCCGCCAGGACGGCGTGGCCGGGCTCTGCTCCGAAGTCGAACCAGCCGCGCGGAATGTTCATAAGCGGACCGCGCACATTGGCCCCGCCGTTGGCGTCATGACCGCCATAGCCATTGGACGCCGCCATCACCTTGCCAAGCAGAACTTGATTGAACCGCGCAGCCTTGCCGGCAGGTGCGGTGCAGGTGTCATTGAGTCGACGACTCCGCACATCGCTGATCGGTTGGCAGGTATATACGTAAGCGCCCGTGCGGCAGTTTTCGCCGGGGCAAGTTCCTTCGCGGACAAGGATGAAGCGGGCGGTTTCTCCGAGGGATGGGAAGCGTGGCGTGCTAGGCGGCAGCAGGCCTAGCGTTGCGAGATCCGCGACACCACCTCGTGCGACCTGGGCTCCTGGGGCGGCGACCCAGCTAAGTGCTGGTGGTGGGGGGTAGGTGCCAGCTGGGGCGCTGGCGATATTCTCACCGCGCAGCCAGGCTTCGTGCTTGACCTGAAGGTCTACTACTGCACCGCGAAGTTGCGCAAGGTAGCGGCCGGTGGATTCCGCAGCGGTCGCGTCAACTTGTCGCTTAAGGGCCGGTCCGCCAAGGACGATGGCGAGCGTGACGAGCGCGATCACTACCATCAGTTCGATAAGCGTGAAGCCAGCCTGGCGGGGTATTGATCGAGGCACGGAAACGTCAGAAGGACACATGGCAGCTTCGTCATCAATGCAATGCCAGGCGAGGCAAAGCCAGGCCCGGCTCGCGGGTTTACGGATTTATCGCGTGGCGAAGACAAACGTATTGTTGTCGCCCTTCACGCATAGGTCTTGAGCAGTTACCGCATTGAAGGAGCCTGGTTCGTTGTTTGTGCCTAGCGTTTTTGCTGCTGTTCCGTTCACACTGATCATCTCGGAGACGGAGTTCAACGTGGTGGCCAAACCGGGGCAGGCCCTGTGGTTCACATTGGTTAGCGTCAGCCCCAGACCGCTGCCCATAGCACCACCCCCGAGAGCCACCGGCCCGATTGTGATGGTTCCGTTCGAGCCCACGCCAGAGCCGCCCAGGCGGTGCGCCACCGTGGCGCCGTTCACCTTGAAGACGGAAGACTCGGCCATTGCAGGCGCCAGATTGGACGCATTGTTGATGGCTGCGTAAGGCGTGACGGAGTCGCCTTCGCCCAGCAAGCGCGTCGCCGTCATGAAGCGCTGGAGTTCGGCAGCCGCCGGCCCGACCCGGGTTTGGACGAAGAATCCTTTGATGGAGGGCATGCTTATCATGATGAGGACGCCGATAAGCACGAGCACCGCGGCGAGTTCAACAAGGGTGAATCCTCCTTGGCGGAGGCGCTGGCGGGCAACGCGTGTATTGACGACTTGCAGTTGCAGGATGGTGTGCTTCATGTTGATTTCCAGATACTCAGGATTTGTGGTGACCATCTGCAAGATGGCCGCGATCAGAATTGAGGGTCGGGCACGCTAGCTCATCGAGTCGAGCAATGCGGCGTTTTGCATATCCCAGAGCACGCTTTGATGCCACCCCAAGATTCCCGCCATTGCCAAGACGGCGAGGATCAAAATGACCCAGCGGAGCACTTTCGCGCGCGTTTCGACATGCTTTAGGACAACGGACTCCATTCGGACACGAGTCTTCTGCAATGCGGCGTCCAAGCCCTGGGTGCCAGCAAGATCCTCGAGGTACCAATAGGTCTCCCGGTCCATCAGTCCAACGTCAAAGACCTGCGCGCCTGATTTCGAGTCTTCGAGTCGGTGCTGAATGGCCTGCAAGCGGCCCGTTAGCCAACGAGAAGCCCCGTCGAACTGGAGTTCGATGGCGTCACGTAGCTGCATGGTCTTTCCGGTCCTGGGTTTAACCGCGGTTGCCGCAGTGCTGATGACACCAATGCCCTGAACGTCCCGATACAGGCGGTAGGGCCCCCAGCGATCTAGGAACCTTCGTATCGGACCGTCCAGGTACGGGAACGAGAGCTTGAATGCAATTCCAACAACAAGTGCCCCAAACCAAAGACGAATGCCCTTTTGCCGTATCCATTCGGCAAGATCAAAGAATGCGTGGGTGGACGCGCTCAGGTAAGCGCGGGGGACAGCAGGTAACGTGTCGACGATCATCGGGGCAGTGACATAGGGAAGCGCGACCATAATCACGAGCCATAACACGATCACTGCGATCAAGGAGGTCAGCAGCGTCGTGATCAGGATCCAGCGGAGCTTAGAGTTCAACCGTACAAGGCTGGCCATATCGCGCAGGCCGCTTGATAGGACCGCTTGGTCTTGGCCCTGTAACGAGACAAATTCGGCGACTTCCTTTGGGGGGAGCGTGCCGTGGAGCGTTTTCCCGATGTTGCCCGTTTCGACAATCTTGTGTGCCCAGTATGCCGAAAGGACCCCCCGGGCGCTCCGCCCATAGCGCTGGGCGTCTCCGTCAAGAATGTTCAAGATCGTGCGCTTTCCCTGGGTGTCCTCGGCTATGTCCGCCAGGTACTCATACCAGTCGGCTCGCTTTCGAGCGAACTTTCGCGCAGCTTGCCCAACTCTTGTGAGTACGAACGGCAGTTTCATTCCGGTTTCCTTTCACGTAATAGCGTCGCAAAAGCCTGGAAATGCGGCTCGATGTCCCGTGGATCGATCAGGCCTTGACTCATTTTGTAGACAGCGCAGTCCATGGTGGTCTTGCCTTCCATGTCGGGGTGGTCATATGCGGCCGTCCTGTGACCGGCGTAAATCTCCCGTAGACGTAGCTCATCGCCGCTGCTGATGGCGCGAAGCGCTTCTGGATCTGACGACGGTTCGAACATTTCAGCGACAACTGTCCGACCGGCGTATCCGAACAGCTCCGGAATTCCTTTGATTCGACATTTCTCGCAACCGTCCGGATTGCGAACTTTGATGCGACCGCTCCCGAAGTCATACAGGGTTTGGATAACGTCCAGGTAGCGGGCCCAGTCATCGCGTGATCGGCGCAATCCCAGTCTATCGGCGGCGCCTTCCAGCAGTGAATCTGCCGGCAGTGCGCAGTCGCAGGTGACCGGCATCAGTGCTTGGTGCGAGAGCAGCTTCAGAACGCCGGGCGTGCCCAAAGTGGTTCGCGGAACGCCGATTTCGCTGGAAGCAAATCGCTGCGGAATTGAGAGCGCGTGGCCAACGTGCGTCGTTGTATAGAGACTGCTTCCCGACAAGACGATGTCCTGAAACGCCGATCCGGTGAGTGAATCGCGGATTTCGCCAAGAAACACGTCGCTCGCAGCAGCCCGCTTGAGTGCCATGAGCTTGGACCGCATCGTGTCGCGGTCCGAGCCATCAAGCGATCGAGAGACACTGGCGGCCAACGCGCGCGGAATGGTCAGTTCGACGGGATCCTCGATCGTCATGACCTTGCGTGTCGCGGGCAACCGCACAATCAATTGGGCGTTGGTGACGGTTTTGCCCGATCCCGGAATGCCGCCCGTCACGATGGCGCCGCCCATGCTTTGCAGGCAGCGTTGAAATTTTGCGACGTGCGAAGGCAGGAAGCCCAGGGTTTCCATGTCCACCGGCTCAACTTTGGCGTCCATGTCCAGAATCCGCAGGGTGATGGACGGTCCCTTGTCCGCCACAAATGATCCCCAGCGCAGCATGTAAGAGCGGTCGTCCACAACTTCGTAAAGCCGACCCTGCTGCTCATTGGTCATATCGAGGAATAGCCCGCTGCCGCCGTGGACGTCCAACCAGGCGACGTTGCCCATTTCGATGAGGCGTTCGGTCGGCATCGCCAACTGTTTGGGCGTTGTGTATTGCCCATCGATCGTCACGCTTACGTGAGAGATTGCCGCCGTGGTGTCGATGTTCAAGTGCATGTCGCTCGCACCGTTACGGACGGCCCACGCGGCCAAGTCATGGAACCCGACGCGCACCGCGGAGCGTGCGCCGAGCGCTCGCGTCTTGGAAGTGCGCTGCTTAACGTCCTTGGCCTGCATGCGCTCCCGTACTAATGCAAGCAACACGACGGGGTTAACTGTGTACACGTCCACGTTGCCACGCCCTGTGGCCTCCCGAGCGCGTTGGAGAACGGCACGGAACAGGTCGGAGTCCTGTTCCCCTTGTTTGACGAAGACTACGTACCGCTCGCCTTCGAGTTCTGCCACACACGCTTTAGCGGCAGCTTCGGAACCGCACCAATCGACGCGGAGCAGCTCGAACGCGGGGCGCATGTTCTCGACGTCTTCGAAAGAGTCAAGATGGCCTTCCGGAGAATCGTCAGTTTGGATAGGCGTCAGCGACATGCTCAGGACTGGCGCCGGCTCTTCTTCGCGAAAGCCGACGCGCAACATGCGCGTTATTCGCCGAGCCCATTGGAAAACGCTGAACTTCATGGTGCCCTCTCGTCTAGGCAATAGGTGAACGTCTCTTCCTCTTGAGACAGGAACGTGGCGCAGGGAGAGGAAATCTCCAGCAGACGCAAGCCCTGGCCTGCGCCTGTGACCGGTGCTGCTTTCCCGGTCAGATAGACGGCCTGTCTGTTTTCCAGTTGCACATGCGCTGCGAGGTGGCTTCCAACGCCCACGATGGCAATTAGCCGCGCCAGGCGTCGTTTCGGCGGTGATGCTGAGGGCGCGGCTGCCTGTTCCGCATCCGCCGGAGTGATTCCTGTCACGGACGGCACTGCGAGCGGCGAGCCAGCAAAGGCAGTCTTCGACTTCTCGCGTTCAATGGCGAGCGCCTGTTTTGCGTCATGCTCCAGCAGCTCGCGCACCAGGTGGCTTGGCGGCGCAGCCGGAGCTTCAGGCGCCACGGCGAGAGTGTCGGATTGCGCCGATACGCCGGCAGGTAGGGCAATTGCCAGGGCGAGGCCCGCCAGACACAGGGCAGGCCGATTGCGCAGCGAAGTTTCACGGCGCGAGTACATAGATATCTCCTTTCAAGGTGGCCGAGAACGCGCTCGCGGCGAGTCCGGGGGCTGAGTCCGGCTGGTAACGCACATGCAACTGCGTTATCTGGGTTGTCGTCGGCAAGGCCAGGCCATAGAGCGAGCGCAGGGGTGCATTGATCACCAGTGCGCGGCTAGCGGGCAGCTTCGTGCCCGATGGCATCGGCACAGGTTCTTCCAGGCCGTTGGGCAACTTGATGTTGGGCACGAGAATCTGCACGCTCGCCGGCTTTGCCAGCGTGAAGTCTTGCAATGCGGGCCGAAGCGCTTGCCAGCTTGGTTCCCACGTTGTCTGGATCGCAGCTGCCGTCGGGAGGTCCCGCAAGGCCACAGTTGGCGCCGAGCGCCCCTTCGGAAGTGGCCATGTTGCAGTAGCAGTATCCAAATCCGGATGGACGATGCGAAACGATTCGGCCAGTGCTGCCCGCAGCGTATGGTTGTCGGCCAGACGTGTACGGCGGTATGTGGCGGTGCACGACCCCGCGCTCGGTCGGCAGTCGACTTCCGTCAACCGCCAGCGCCCGGGCTCTACTGGTACCGTCAGGATGACATTGAGAAGTTCGGTCATGCCCGCGCCGCCCTGGGTCTTTACCGACTTAGCCCAAGCGCTGATAGCGCTTTCCCATAGCGCATTGGCGTCGAAATGGGGCTGCGCCGCCTGGGCCTCTTCTTGAAGTTTTGCCTGCCGTTCGTCCCACCAAGCGGATCCGTAGTCCCATGCCTCATAGGCGACGAACGCAGCTATGAGCACCCACCATATGGGCGACACCATGAACAGCCTAAAGGACGCCCTGCGCAAAGCAGACTGTCCATTTACGTGTGCAGTGAGCTGTTGCAACGAGAACAAACGCGCTTGCGTGATGTAGTTGCTGTGGACCTGGTGTTCCCGGTAGCGCGCAGTCAGTTCTTCGACAGCGTTCTTTGCTTTTTCCTGGTCGGGGAATATCGTGTCGCCGCCCGTCTGCACCACCCCGTCGACGACCACCGCCAACCATACGGATTGGTCGGGGAGCGTGCACGCAACGATATGCGTGCCATGTCGATGCATCTGCGCAAAAGCAGAGGCGCCAGAGAAAAGCGTTGCTCTGCTCTTTGCACGCGTTTCGCTTCCTTTGGCGGCCAACAAGCCGACCGACGAACTGCGCGCATCACTTTGCACAAAGTGCGTTGCCCGTGCTTTGCGGGCGGTCTTGAGGGCAAGCTTTTCCAGGTCTTCCCCGAGGACGGTGCGCCACTTGAGCCCGAGGACAAGTTGATTCGGCGAGCCCGGTATCGCGACGAGCTTGTAGCTCGTGCGCCGAGCGACTTTCTGTCGCGTTGCCACGGTCAGAATCCTTCTTCTGGAATTGCGGTTACCAACACCACAGTCAGCAGTTGCTGCTCTTGCGAGGCGTCAGACCCGCCCATGAGCATCGGTGCCTTGTCGTCCAGACGGCGGCGGGTCGAACTGTCGGCAGACTGTTGATATCCGCCAATGACCACTTGCTCTCCGGGGCGAACCATTACCTGCTGTACGCGCCCTTGGCCACCGATGTTGGTCTGCTGCACGAACGATTGATCATCACGCGACCCCACCGGCTCTTTCTTCATTTCGATGAGTCGGGTGTCGTCGTAGGCAATCGTCAAGAGCACCTGGCCGTCGTCCTGCGCATCGGGTACGACGGTGAGGAAGGTGCCGACCGTCTTTTCGTCTTGCGTAACCGTGACCGTGGGAGCCGAGCTGTCGGACGTGCTCTGAGTTTGTTGCAGATCCTTGATGTACTGAAAGGTGTTTCGCGTGTCGTACTTCGCGGGTCGGCGGTTTTGCGAGAGAAGCGGAATGCTCTTGTGATTGACGATCGAACCGAGCTGCGAAAGCGCGCTCAGTGCGATGTTGGTGCCGGCGAATGGACCACTGCCCACCGATGCGCCCACGCTGCCGGCAGCTTTGGCCGCGTCGAGCAAGGGGCCGACGCCAATTGCCGATGCAGTGTTTTCGCGCCCAAGGCTGTTGAACAGAATCTTCCAGTCGATGCTCCCTTGGTTGAGTCGGTCGCGTTGGACCGTGATTTCTTCGAAGACGAGCCGCACGCGACGTGTCATCTGGCGGTTCTCCGCGTCAAGAAATTCGCCGATCCGGTCCTGCGCGTCCTTTGTGTCAGTGACGACGATGGTGTTGGCCGCGCCGTCCGCAGACTTGATCACGCCGGCGCGACTGAGGAATTGACTGACCTTGGTGACGACCGCCGCGAGCTCGCGGGCCTCTTCCTTGGAACTGTTGGTCGACTTGTCCGCGAGCGTCGAATTTGCCGACTTAATATCGCGCTGAAGGTTCTCTTCAGCCGCCTGGGTCGGCGTGCGCACGACGTAGCTTTTCGTCTCCGTGCGATAGAAGCGAAGCGCGCCGATTTTCTCGTCGTAGCGCCAGTAGACGCCCAACCGCAGAGCAATCGAGTCCAGTACGGTGGCGAGGGGCGCTTGGCCCGGGGGCAGGGGGGCCATCTCCGTGCGGGCAACGCCTTGGGGCAGGACGGGGCCTGCGATCCGGTCGACGGCAATCCCGGGTACAAGGGCTGGAACCAGCGTGTCCGCCGTCGCGGCAGCAAAGTTCGCACTTGCTGTAGCACCGCCTTGTTCTACCGCCAGGCGCGGAAGGAAATACTCGGCCGGCAGCAAAGCGTCGGCAGACACGTGGGTGAGGATTCCCGTTGCGAGTTGGATGCGGTCGGCAAGGGTTTTGAGGTCGGCCGCGCTGTTTTCGAACAGCAGCGTCGTGTTGACGTTAGCGCGCAGCGCCGGCGGCAGGGTGACATCGCGGGCAAGCGGTTGGGGCCGGCCTGCGATCCATGGCAGTTCGACGACCTGGCCTTTGGCCCGGTCGGTGTCGCCTGCCATGCCTTTGAAGGCGTCCATAGCGAAAGCGCCCTTTGAACCTTCGTGGTCAGCACGGGCGCTGACGCGGTCTGTCGATTGGAGCGCGGAGCAGCCAGACAGCGCTGCAAGCGTCAGTGCGGCCGCTACAGTGCGGTATGCAGTCATGGGTATTCCTGGTCAGCGCCACGGCTAGGATTGCGTGGCTGGGGATCGGTTGCAGCTGCGGGTGAAGGGCAACATGCGCAGGACGCGGTTGCCGTAGAAGCAGGGGCGGATAGGCGACTCGCCCATCGCGACCGCCTGGGACAGCGCCTGGGTGGCCTCCCGGAAGGAGGCCACCTCGAACTCGGCCGGGGCCTGTATCGGTATGTCGAAATTCAGTTCCCACTGGTCAGGCCCAAACGTCCAGTTGGCGTCGGACGCCCAGCGCACAAGCGCTTGGCGGACCGTCCCGTCCTGCGGGCTGATGCGCCAAATTTGCTTGGGAGGTTCCACGATTTCCGGTTCGGCGACCGGCTCCGTCGAAGCGACCTCCACGGTGATGACAGGGCCGGGCGCCGCCGCGACCTGCTGCGGACTTGTGCCCGCCTCAGTGGCCTGTGCCGTCGTCCCGGCAGCTGGTGCCGGCGTCGCGGTGGAGCTGGCGCCAGGGGCAGCAGCAGCTGCATTGCTAGCCATCGGCGACGTGGCGCTTGCGGGGGACGCTGGATCTCCAAGCTTGGGCGGCGCTTCCGGCACCGGGATTGGGGGAATGTCCGCCGAAGCCAGAGCTGTCGGCGATTTACCGGGTAGAACGGTGCGCGGATCCGCGTGGTTGATGAGGATTCGTCCGGAGTCCGGAGGTGTCGGAGGGGCAGGCGGAACGAATCCGCAGGCCGAAAGGAGGCAGGCCGCCGAGAACACGGCCGCCAAATGGAAAGCTTGCATTGGGAATACTCCGTAGGGAGCTTGGCGAGTTCGCCGGGAAGGGGATGGTCGCGCCTGCCAAGAAGCGATGCCGAATTGGCAGCGAACAGACGAGGCCTGGCGACAGGAGCTGCTCAGCTTGCGCTAAGGCGCGGGGCGGCTTTTGAACAGGATTGCCTCAGAGTCCTTCGCGTCCAGCCGGGGGCTCATGTACTGAGCCTTGTTGACGCCGGGGCGACACGCGGCCGTCTCCGTCGACTCTCCGTTTATATATAGAGTCCGCAATTTCAATCGCTTGCCTTCTCGCTGCCAGCGTTCACATGCCGACGACGATAGGTACATCACGACATAGGCGTCGTCATCTTCAGCAATCTTGATGCCCCAATCCAATCCGTCGGCCGAGGACCAAGTATCGCGGTCGAGGTTCTCTCGTATGAGCTGCGGAAGAGGAGGCAACGGGGGAATAGGACGACGAACCAGGTCCGCCGGACGTGGGAGGATCGTAGGCAGATCCAGTACAGGCTGCGCCAATACGGTCTGTGGCAGAAGGAAGATCGAAAGTAAGAACAGGCGGAAGGCAGCGTAAGCAGTTTTCATAGACCGAAGAGTTTTGAGGGGTTACGGGGCAGTCCAGGGCGTGATGCCTTGACGGTCCAGTTCTAGGTGAATGGCGCGGAGGTCTCCCGGGGAGGTAATCCTCCGTGTGAGCAACAGCATTTCCACCAAAAGGGGCAGTAGAGACTCGCCGGGTTGCCCCCCAACCCCGCCGTCCAGCAGGGTGAGGCGCAGTTGCGAGACGTGTTCGGCGACCTGGTCGTCGATTTCGAGCCGATCCCGCAGATACGCGGAAAGCGTCATCCCTCGTACCGCAGCGGCCTGCTCATACCGCCGCCGAGCGGCGTCGGACAGTCGAAACGTAATCGGGCGTTCAAGCAGGGAGCGCATGAAGCCGGGCCTCCTCTACGACGATGTGGCCTATGGCCTGGGCGAACGCCTGTTTGAAGGCGTCCCGCCGGATTCTTCGTTCGAGGGGCGAGTCCGTCTTGCCCTTGCAATGTTCGATAAATAGCTGGTCGCGGTACTGAGCCGGGCTCATATCCGGGGCCGCTTCGAACCAAGTACGAGCAGCCTGGCGGGCGTCGCGCGCAGTAGACGGAAATTCAAAGGACGCGAGTTGACCGCGGAACGCGATTGCGTCCGCATGGGGTATCGACCTCATATGGGAGCTTTCCTGGGGATGCGCTGTCGGTGGATTTCGACAGGGATTAATAGCTCGCTGGAGGCCGGACGGCCCGACGGAGCAGGGAAGAAGAACCGCTCTACCGCAGGGGGCAGAGCAGTTTAGTTACAGCAGCTTACGGGCAGCCCAGCGACACGAAGCCGACGCGCGGCGCGCGGCCGGGGTTGGCCTCTTGCGCGGCGGCGGTGATGGCGTCGAGAGTCGCGCTGTTGCCGTTGCTGGGGGCAGTGCCGGCGCCTTTGCCGGGCCGGGATTGTTCAATAACTTCCAATCTAATTCACCGTAGGTTCGCGCACGGGCATTCGGCGTGCGGCGGGGTCATCGTCAAAGGTTCAGGGCCAGGCCGGGGCGTCTTGGGAGGACAGGTGGCGCAGCGTTTCCGGATGAAGCATGGCGACGCGCAGCAAAGTCTGCGCGGCGCCGGAGGGGTTGCGCCGGCCTTGCTCCCAATCCTGCAAGGTGCGCACGCTCACGCCCAACAACTCCGCGAAATCCGCCTGCGGCAGGCCCACGCGATTGCGCGCTTCGCTGATATGCGACGCCTGCCACCGGACGGGCCGGGCAGGCGGTACAGCCTTCTTCATAACTCGATCACTGGGAGGGGGCGGTGCGGCGTCTATGCCCGCCGGCAGGATTCAGCCGGCGGCCGCACCAATGGGGATAGCGGGGCAGCGCGGAATTATACGGCATTGCCGTAGGCGGGGGTAGCGCGGCGTGGTGGCGCCGGTCCGGCAACGAGGGACGGACCGGCGCGCGGACAGTGATCGGGATCCGCGATTCAGGCCGCGGCGCGGCGATACAGCGCCAGCGTGCCCGCCAGTCCGATCAACATGCCGCCGCAGATCCGGTTCAGCCAGCGCAGGCCGCCCGCCCGGAAGGCGCGCACCATCTGCGCGCCCAGCGCCGCATAGGCCAGCATCGTCGCCACGTTCAGCAGCGCCAGGACGCCGGCCAGGATGGCGTATTGGGCGGGCAGGGGGGCGGCGGGGTTGATGAACTGAGGCAGAAAGGCCGACATGAACAGCAGGGCCTTTGGATTGGTCAGGGCCACGACGAAGCTGCGCAGGCCCAGCGCCAGCCCGCCCGGGCGCGCATCGTGGGCGCGTTCGGACGGCAGGGTCAGCGCCGCGTCGGACCGCAGGAGCTTCCAGCCCAGCCAGGCCAGATACACGGCGCCCACCCATTTGACGATCTGGAAGGCGACCTCGGAGGCGGCCAGCAGCACGCCCAGTCCGCAGGCCACGGCGCCGATCAGGACCAGGTCCGCCAGCACCGCGCCGCCCATGCCCCAGAAGGCGGCGCGCACGCCGTGGCGCGAACCGTTGCTCATGGCGAGCAGCACGGTCGGGCCGGGCGTGATGATGGCGACGGCAGAGGCCAGGACGAAAAGCAGTAGCGTGGCGAAGGACATGGCGGGGCTCCGGGGCAGGGAGCCAGTGTGCCGCGCGCGCCGCCGTCCGTCCAGGTCCGGGCTACCATAGCGGTCTTACTCTTTGATTTCGCACCATGTCCACCCGTCCTGACTCCCCCAATCTGGCCCCCCCGCTTTCTTCCGTTCTTCTTGCCAGCGCGGGGGTGGTGGAGGACGTGCTCGACGGCCGCTCGCTCACGGAGGCGCTGGCCGAGGTCGATGGCGCGCTGCGTCCGGCCACGCAGGCCGTGTCGTTCCATGCGATGCGCTACCTGGGCTGGGCCGACGCCGTCGGCCGCGAGATGGTGCAGCGCTATCCCAGCGTGCTGTTCGAATCCCTGCTGCTGGTGTCGCTGACGCTGCTCAAGGAAGAGGGCGATGCCGCGGCGAGCCTGCCGGGCATGCCGGTCTACGCCCCGCACACGGTCGTGGACCAGGCGGTGACCGCGGCGGCCGGCTCGCGCGCGCTGGCGTCCTTCAAGGGCATGCTCAACGCCTGCCTGCGCCGCTTCCTGCGCGAGCGCGCCGCGCTGGAGGCGTCGGTGGCCGACAGCCCCGAGGCGCAATTCAATCATCCCGGCTGGTGGGTCAAGCAACTTACCGTGGCGTATCCGAAGCAATGGCGCGAGATCCTGGCGGCGTCCAACCTGCCGGCCCCGCTGACCTTGCGGGTCAACCGCCGCCGCGCCACGCGCGAGCAGGTGCTGGCTGCCTTTGACGATGCGGGTCTGGCGGCAGAAGCCGTGGGCCAGTCGGGCGTGGTGCTTGCCACGCCCAAACCGGTGACGCAGCTGCCGGGATTTGCCGAGGGGTGGTGGTCGGTGCAGGACGCGGGCGCGCAGCTCGCGGCTGAATTGCTGGCGCCTGCCAACGGCATGCGGGTGCTGGACGCCTGCTCGGCGCCCGGCGGCAAGACGGCGCACCTGCTTGAACTCGCCGACATCGACCTGCTTGCCCTGGATACCGACGCCGACCGCCTTGGCCGCGTCGAACAGAACCTGGCGCGGCTGGGCCTGGGCGGCGGCCACGTCCGGCTGAAGGCGGCCGACGCCGCCGACCTGGACGCCTGGTGGGACGGCAAACCCTTTGACGCGGTACTGGCCGACGTGCCGTGCACGGCATCGGGCATCGTCCGGCGCCACCCCGACATCCGCTGGCTGCGCCGCGAAAACGACCTGCGCCGCACCGCCAGCCTGCAGATTCGGATTCTGGACGCGCTGTGGTCCACCGTGGCCCCCGGCGGCCGTCTGCTCTATGTGACGTGCTCGGTGTTCCCGATCGAAGGCACGCGCCAGGCCCTGGAATTCCTGCAGCGCCACCCCGACGCGATCCGCCTGGACGCGCCCGGCCAATTGCTGCCAGTTGCGGTCGATGCAACACCCGCGGCGCAACACGACGGGTTTTTCTACGCCTTGTTTGCCAAGCAGTCCTGAATCCCGAAGAATAGGGGCATGACGTAGTTCCGGTGCCGTATGTCCATTATTTCGCGCGTATTTCTTGGGTTGTTGCTGGTATCTGCCGTGCTTTTGACTGCGCCGGGGGGCGTGGCTCACGCGTCCGAGCCGCGGGTCACACGCGTCGAGCCGGCGGTGCGCGGCGGTAACCTGGAAATCGACGCAGACGTCGAATTCGAGCTTAACCAGCAGTTGCGCGACGCCGCCCAGCGCGGCGTCGCCCTGTATTTCACGGCCGACCTGACCATCACGCGCGAGCGTTGGTACTGGTTCGACAAATCGCTGGTGGACACGTCCCGCACCTGGCGGGTGGTCTATAACGCGCTGACCCGTCAGTGGCGGGCGGGCGTGGGCGAATTGTCCTTTCCGGTGGCCTCGCTGGACGACGCCATGAGCGTCATCCGGCATATCCGCAATTGGCAGGTCGCGGATGCCGCCGAGTTTGACGTGGGCGTTCAATATGAAGGGCAGGTGCGCCTGAGGCTGGATACGTCGTTGTTGCCCCGGCCGTTTCAGGTCAACGCCCTGAACAGCAGTTCGTGGGCGCAGGCGACGCCGTGGATGGACTTCTCGTTCATGCTGGGCGACAAGGAGAAAGATCCCTCATGAGGCTTTTGCTTCGGCTGGCGCTGATGGTCGGCGCCGTGAGCGGCCTGGCGCTGCTGGGCCTCTTGGCCTGGTCCACTGGAAACGCCTCGCGTTTTGCGCGCTACTACGACACGCTGCTGGTCCTGAACGGCATTTTCGCGCTGGCGCTCTTTATCTGGGTGGTGGCGCTGACGGTGCGGCTGGCCCGGCAGATCCGGCGCCGGCAGTTCGGCGCGCGGCTCACCGCCCGCTTTTCCCTGGCGTTCGCCCTGATCGGCGTGGTGCCCGGCGCGCTCATCTACACCGTGTCGGTGCAGTTCATGTCGCGCTCGATCGAATCCTGGTTCAACGTGCGCGTGGACACGGCGCTGGAAGCCGGCTTGAACCTGGGCCGTGCCGCGCTGGACTCGCTGCTGGCCGACCTGGACGCGCGGGCCCGCTCGATGGCCGTGGAACTGAACCGCAGCACCGACAGCGGCGTGACGCTGGCGCTGACCCGGCTGCGGGAGGCCAACGGCGTGCAGGAAGCCATGGTGTTCACGGGCAGCGGCCGCATGGTGGCGTTTTCGACCAGCCAGTACGGCCAGCTTCTGCCGGCCATGCCGCCCTCTACGGTAATGAACCAGTTGCGGCTGGCGCGCGGCTATTCCGCCGCCGAAGCCGACGACCCCGTCACGCCGGGCGCCGAAGGCGGCCTGCATCTGCGGGTGGTGATCCCCCTGACCGGCCCGGACCGCTACGACAACCTGCTGGGTCCGGCCTCCGAGCCGCGCTGGTTGCAATTGCTGCAGCCGGTGCCCGAACAGATCGCGCACAACGCCAACCTCGTGCAGCAAGGTTTTCGCGATTACCAGGAATTGGCGCTGTCGCGCCTGGGCCTGCGCAAGCTCTACGGCATCACGCTGACGCTGGCCCTTCTGCTGGCGGCGTTCGGCGCCATTGCGGTCGCGCTGTCCCTGTCCAAGCGCCTGGTGCGCCCGCTGCTCAGCCTGGCGGGCGGCACGCAGGCGGTGGGCGTGGGCGACTACCGGCCCCTGCCGGAGCCGCCGGAACGTGACGAAGTCGGCCAGCTCACGCGGTCGTTCAATGCCATGACCCGCCAGCTCGACGAGGCGCGCCGCATGGTCGAAAGCAACCGCCAGCAGCTTGAACGCTCCAATGTCTATCTGGAAAGCGTGCTGTCCAACCTGTCTTCCGGCGTGCTGGTGTTCGACGAATCGTTCCGCGTCACCACCGTCAACCAGGGCGCTCAGACCATCCTGGGCGCGGACCTGCGCTCGGTCATCGGCCGCCCGCTGGAGACCGCCGACGGCATGCTGGAATTTGCGAATATCGTGCGCCAGGCGTTTTCGACGCACGCGGCGGTCGGCTCCGAACGCCAGCACTGGCAGCAGCAGTTCGAAATTGCGCCCGCCCAGGCCGAAGGCGAAACCGCATCCCAGCCGCTGACCCTGCTGGCGCGGGGCACGCACCTGCGGGTGGACGGGCGCGGCAACGGCTATCTGGTGGTGTTCGACGACATCACCGAAGTCATTTCCGCCAACCGGACGGTGGCGTGGGGCGAGGTGGCGCGCCGCCTGGCCCACGAAATCAAGAATCCGCTGACCCCGATCCAGCTCTCGGCCGAGCGCCTGGCCATGAAGCTGGAAGGCAAGTTGCCGCCCGCCGAGGCGCAGATCGTGGCGCGCTCCACCAACACGATCGTGAATCAGGTGGCGTCGCTCAAGCAGATGGTGGACGACTTCCGCGAGTACGCGCGCACGCCGCCGGCCGTCATGCAGCGCATCAATTTCAACGCGCTGGTGGCGGACGTGCTGACGCTCTATGGCTGGGAGCCGGAGGGCGCCTCGCCGCGCCTGACGGAAAAGGCCTTGAATCTTGACGTCAGCCTGGGCGCCGACCTGCCCGACATCGAGGGCGATCCGACCCAGCTTCGGCAGGTGATCCACAACCTGCTTTCCAATGCGCGCGACGCGATCGCGGAACTGGGCGGGCAGGGCCGCGTCAGCGTGACGACCCAGCTCATGCGCAGCGAACAGCCCGATCGCGTGGCGCATCAGGCGCTGCGTTTCACGGTGGCGGACACCGGTCCGGGCTTCCCGCCGCAGGTCATGCAGCGCGCATTTGAGCCCTACGTAACCACAAAGTCCCACGGGACTGGGTTAGGATTGGCAATCGTCCGCAAGATCGTGGAAGAGCATGGCGGACGTATCGACCTTGCCAACCGCAAGGAAGGAGGGGCGCGGATTTCCATCCTGTTGACCCGGCTCGCGCCCGGGTCCGACACTATGGACGCCACCGCGCAAGAAAAGGATAATGCGGCTACGCAATAGGTGGATGCTTTATGGCCAGAATTCTGGTGGTTGACGACGAAGTCGGTATACGCGAGCTCTTGTCGGAAATCCTTTACGACGAGGGACACACGGTCGAGCTGGCCGAAAACGCGGCGCAAGCGCGCGCTGCTCGTCTTCGCATGCGTCCCGATCTGGTGTTGCTGGATATATGGATGCCCGACACCGACGGTGTCAGCCTGCTCAAGGAGTGGGGCTCGCAGGGCTTGCTGGACATGCCGGTCATCATGATGAGCGGCCATGCCACCATCGACACGGCGGTGGAAGCCACGCGCATCGGCGCCATGGATTTCCTCGAAAAACCCATCACGCTGCAGCGTTTGCTCAAGACCGTTGCCGCGGGCCTGGCGCGCGGCCGCGTGCCGCATGCGGCGCCTGCCGCCGCCAATCCGGCTGCCGCCAGCCCGGTCGTGGCACTGGAAGACGAACTGGATCCGCCCGCCGCGCTGGCCGCCGTGTCCGCCAGCGATGCGCCGGCCACGTCCAATGGCCAGCTTGGCAGCATCTCGCTGGACCAGCCGCTGCGCGAGGCGCGCGACGAGTTCGAGCGCATCTACTTTGAATACCACCTGGTCAGGGAAAGCCACAGCATGACGCGCGTGTCCGAACGGACCGGGCTGGAGCGCACCCACCTCTACCGCAAGCTCAAGCAATTGGGCATCGAGTCCGCGCGCAAGCGCAGCACATGAAGATCCTGATCATGGGCGCTGGTCGCGTAGGCACCAGCGTGGCGGAAAACCTGGTGTCCGAGCAAAACGACATCACGGTCATCGATTCCGACCCCGCCCAGTTGCAGTACCTGCAAGAGCACTTTGACCTGCGTGTCGTCCTGGGTGACGGCTCGCAGGTTTCCGTTTTGGAAAACGCCGGCGCTGCCGACACCGATCTGTTCATCGCCTGTGCGGCGTCCGACTCCGCCAACATGGTCGCGTGCAAGATCGCGCGCCAGCTGTTCAACATCCCGCGCCGCATCGCCCGCATCCGCTCCGCTGAATTTCCCGAGCATCCGGAACTCATGAGCGAAGAAGGCTTCTGCATCGACGCGCTCATCAGCCCCGAACGCAGCGTCACCACATACCTGCAAAGCCTCATCGAGTTCCCCGAGGCCCTGCAGGTCGTGGAATTCGCCGAAGGCCGCGTCAGCGTCGTGACCGTCCGGGTGGGACATGGCAGCCCGATGGCGCATTCTTCCGTGGATAAGCTGCGAGACGTCTGGCCGGACGTCAAGGCGCGCGTCATCGACGTGCTGCGCGGCGGCCGTCCCCTGCGGGCGGGCAGCGGCACCGTCATCGCGCCGGGCGACGAAGTCGTGCTGGTCGTCGATTCCGACCACGCGCGGCGCGCCGTGCGCAAGCTGCGCGACGCCGAGCGCGCGGTGCGCCGCGTCATGATCGCGGGCGGCGGCAACATCGGCCTGCGGCTCGCGCGCCAGCTTGCCGCGGAAAAGTACAGCGTCCGCATCATCGAGCACGACCTGAAGCGCTGCGAATACCTGGCGACCCAGCTCCCGGACAGCGTGCTGGTCCTGCACGGCAGCGGCACCGACGAGGCGCTGCTCGAGCGCGAAAACATCGAGGACATGGACACCTGGCTGGCCCTCACCAGCGACGACGAGGACAACATCATGTCCTCGCTGCTGGCCAAGCGGCTGGGCGCGCGCAAGGTGATCGCGCTGATCAACCGCCACGCGTATGGCGAACTCATGCAGGGCAGCCACATCGACATCGCCGTGTCGCCGTCTCAGGCCACCATGAGCGAACTGCTGCGCCACGTGCGCCGCGGCGACGTGGTGGCCGTGCACCGGCTGCGCCAGGGCGTGGCCGAGGCCCTTGAGGCCATCGCCCACGGCGACCGTTCCACGTCCAAGGTGGTGGGCCGCGCGGTGGGCAAGATCAGCCTGCCCAAGGGCGCCAGCATTGGCGCGCTGGTGCGCGGCGAAGAAATCATCCTGCCGGACGCCGACACCGTGATCGAAACCGACGACCACGTCATCGTCTTCGTGCCCTCGCGCCAGCAGATGCCGCGCGTGGAAAAGCTGTTCCAGGTTTCGGCGTCCTTTTTCTGATGCGCCGCGCTCTCCGCCCCTTGCGTGGGCCGCGCGCGGCCGGATAGACCTCCATGAAGCGCGTCCTGGCCACCCTGTACATCCTGGGCCTCACCATGGTGATGTTCGCCCTCACCATGCTGATCCCGCTGTTCATCGCCTATGTGGGGGGCGACGCGGCGCGCGACGCCTTCCGCGATGGCTTCCTGATCTCGGTCGGGATTGGCGGCGGCCTGGCCGCGCTGACCCGGCGCAACCGCAGCGAACTGCGGGCGCGCGACGGCTTCGTGCTGGTGTCGGCGGTGTGGGCCGGCCTGCCGCTGCTGGCGGCCATTCCGCTGCTGCTGTACTTCCATGGCGCCGGGCTGCCGTTGTCCTTCACGGGGGCCTATTTCGAGGCGATGTCCGGGCTGACCACCACCGGCGCCACGGTCCTGACCAACCTGGACACCTTGCCGCCGTCGATCAACCTGTGGCGCGCCACGCTGATCTGGATCGGCGGCATGGGCATCCTGGTGCTGGCCGTCGCCATTCTGCCGCTGCTGGGCGTCGGCGGACACCAGGTAGTTCGGGCCGAGACCCCGGGGCCCATGAAAGACGAGCGGCTGACGCCCCGCATCGCCAGCACGGCCAAGGCGCTGTACGCGGTGTATTTCGTGTTTTCCATCCTCTGTTTCCTGGCGTACCGGGTGGCGGGACTGTCCTGGTTCGAGGCCTGGTGCCACATGGCCACCACCATGGGTCTGGGCGGTTTTTCGACCTGGGACGACGGCTTCGCGCACTTTGACTCCGTCGCGGTCGAAATGGTGGCGATGGTGTTCATGCTGATCGCCGGCATCAACTTCGCCACGCACTTCAATGCCTTCCGCCAGCGCAGCCCGCGCGCCTATTGGCGCTGTCCGGAGGCGATTCCGTACCTGGTCGTCGTGCTGGGGGTGGGGCTGGTCATCTCGGTGTACCTGTTCATCAAGGATGTCTACACCGATCCCCTGGAAGCGCTGCGCTACGGGATGTTCAACACCATTTCCATGGCCACCACCACCGGCTATGCCAATACCGACTTCGCGCAGTGGCCGCTGTTTGCGCCGCTGACGATGCTGCTGCTGTCGGGCTTTGCGACGTCGGCCGGGTCGACGGGGGGCGGGATCAAGATGATCCGCGCCATCCTGCTGGTCAAGCAGGCCCGCAATGAGCTGGTCACCATGTTGCACCCGCATGCCGTCAGCCCGGTCCGGATCAACGGCAGGGCGGTGGAGACGCGCACCATGTCGTCCGTGCTGGCGTTCATGCTGTTCTATGGCATGTCCATCGCGGTGTTCACCAGCCTGCTGCTGCTGTCGGGCCTGGACCCCATCACCGCGTTCTCGGCCGTGTTCGCCAGCGTGAACAACACGGGGCCCGGCCTGGGGCCGGTGGGCCCCATGGGCACCTTTGCGGTGCTGTCGGACTTCCAGATCTGGGTCTGCACGTTTGCCATGCTGATCGGCCGCCTGGAGCTGCTGACCGTGCTGGTCCTCTTCACGCCGATCTTCTGGCGCAAATAGGCGCCCGAAAGGCGTCTTTTCATAAGGGATAGCCCGAATAAGGGTTATCCCATCCCCCTTCGAAACCCCCGCCAGCGCTGGCTTTCAGGCGGGCGCGCGCTCGCGACCCGCGTCAATCCTGTGTTGTAAGCGCTTGCTCACTTTCTCTCAGAGGGCAAAACCGGATGATTCGCGATGTTGCACACAAATGTCACGATTTTCAATCGTTTTGCCACAAACCTGCGGCTATCATGCGTTCACAAGCCGCCGTCTAGTGCCCCCCGGGAAGTTGCCGGGCTTCAAGGTCGAACGGCGCATACCCTCATCAAACATTCAAAGGAGTCCGAGATGGAACAAATCCCGTTCATTTCGTCGGCCCCCAACACCCTGGGCATCGAACTTGAGTTGCAACTGATCGACCCCCGCAGTTTTGACCTTGCTGCAGCCTCTGACGAACTGTTGGCCCAAATGGCCAATCATCCTATTGCCGACCGCGTCAAACCCGAAATCACGCGGTCCATGATCGAACTGAACTCCTCGGTTCACGATCACCCCATGGGCCTTTTGGCTGAAATGCGCGAGATGCGCGACGCCCTGGTCGAAGCGGCCGATGCGGTCGGCGTGTCGGTGGCGGGTGGCGGCGCCCATCCCTTCATGCGCTGGCAGGAACGCTCCATCTCGGATACCCCGCGCTTCCAGTACCTGGCCGAAATGTACGGTTACCTGGCGCGTCAATTTACGGTGTTCGGCCAACACATCCATCTGGGCGTGAAAAGCGGCGACGACTCCATCAAGTTGTTGCGCCGCCTGTCGCCCTACGTGCCGCATTTCATCGCGCTGACGGCTTCCTCGCCCTACTGCGAGGGGGTGGACACGCTGTTCTCGTGCTCGCGCCTGAACGCCGTCAACAGCTTCCCGCTGGCGGGTCACATGCCGGCCGAGGTCAAGGACTGGTACCAGTTCGAGGCCCACCTGTCCCAGCTGCGCGCCTTCGGCCTGGCCGAAAGCATCAAGGACCTGTACTGGGATATCCGTCCCAAGCCCGAATTCGGCACGGTCGAGATCCGCGTGTGCGACACGCCGCTGACGGTGGAGCGCGCGTGCCAGGTGGCCGCGTTTGCGCAGGCGCTCGCCGTGTTGCTGATGCGCGAGGAAGACCCCAGCGACAACGCCTGGCTGTCCTACCGCAGCAATCACTTCCAGGCCTGCCGTTTTGGCCTGCAGGGCAGCTACGTCACGCCCGACGGGCAACGAGTGCGCCTGATCGACCACCTGCGCGCGCTGTTCCAGCGTCTGATGCCGGTGGCCGAGGAACTGGGCACGGGCGACATGATCGCCGCCCTGCGCGACGACGCCATGCGCGCCGGCAACGACGCCCGCTGGCTGCGCAGCCAGTACCATCGCCTGCGCGATCTGCCGCTGGTGGTGGAAGCCATGTCGAACGCCTGGCGTGGTACGGCGGCGCCCGTTGCGCCGCCGGCAGAGCCGACCGCGGTGCTTCGCCGCCGTATCCGGGCAACGTCCGAACCCATGCAGGGTCTGTCGGCGTCCGAGCCGGGCGTCACCGTGCCGGAACGCCTGCACTAAGCCGGGCAGGTGCGGGACTTCCTGATCAGGGGGTTCCGCGCTGCCGGCCGCCGATCGCGCTGATGGACAGGCGGGTCTCTCCCGCCACGGTCCGATGCGAGGCGGCGCGCCAGGCGTGGCCGTAGGCCACTTCGATACTCAAGACAATCAGGCCGTCTGCGTTGCGTTGCGCTTCCAGCGCCGCGCACAGGCGGTCGCGCCAATCGCGGCCCACCAGTCCGCCGCGGCGTCCTTCGGCCGGGTTGCCGCCCAGCGCGCGCACGTCCTGCAGCAGCTTTTCCGGGCTGCGGTAGGTCAGCGTCAGGATCTCCTGGTCCATGACCGGATCCGCGAAGCCGTTTTCCACCAGCAAATCGCCGAAGTCGTGCATGTCCACAAAGGACGGCGTGGCCGTGCGCAGGCCGGCATCCGCGAGTGCCTGCCGCAGTTCGCGCAGCGTGGCTGGCCCCAGACAGGAAAACATCGCCAGGCCGCCGACTTTGAGAATGCGGCGCCATTCGGCCAGCACGGCGTGCGGTTCGCGGTGCCAGTGCATGGCCATGTTCGACCACACGAGTTCCAGCGATTCGGGCGGCAGGCCCGTGTTGGCCAGATCCGCGTTCACAAACGCGGGGGCGGCCGGGCCGCGCCGCGCCAGTTTGCCGATCCAGGCCGACAACCCGCCCGGCGCGTGGCGCTTGCGCGCCTGTTCGAGCAGCGGCTCGCAGTTGTCCAGGCCGGTGTAGGCCGCCTCGGGATACCGTTCGCGCAGCAGCGGCAGGTTGTCGCCGGCGCCGCAACCGGCGTCCAGCATTGCGTGGGGTTGCACGCGGATGTACTGCAGGCGGCCGAGCATGCGGCGCGCGACTTCGCCATAGAGGAATTGGGCGTCGGCCAGGTCGCCGCGGCGGGCAAACTGGCGCGGCACGTCGGCGCTGACGAGGGGCAGGGAGGGGGGCGTTGCGGTTTCTGGCAGGGACATTTCGGTCGCGCTCGCGGGATCACCCGGAGCGGAGCATGGTTTGATCAGGGATGGCTCACATTATTGCCCATCCCGGCGGCAGGCCCCGATTGCCCCTACTCGACATGGGGCGACGGCTGCTGTCGCGCCTGGGTTGCGATTGTCCGTTGTGCGGCGCGCGGGTCGCGGGCGCGCGACTGTGCGCCGGGTGTCAGGCGGACATCCTGGCCGGTCCGGCGGGGGCCTCGGCAAGGTGTCCGCGCTGCGCGTTGCGCCTTCAGGGCGGCGGACAGCATTGCGCGGCTTGTCTGGCGCAACCGCAGGCGTTCAGCCGTACGATCGCGGCGTTTGACTATGCGCCGCCCGGCGACGCGCTGGTCCTGATGCTCAAGACGCAGTTGCGGCTCAGCATGGCGCCGGTGCTGGCGCGCTTGATGGCGCAGGCGCTGCGGGAGGCCGCGGCACAGCCCGGCGCTCACCTGCCGCCCGATCTGCTGCTTGTGCCCATTCCCGCAAGCCGGGCGTCGTTGCGTCAGCGGGGCATGAACCCGGCGGCCGAGATCGCGCGCAGCCTGGCCGCGGAACTGGCGCTGCCGGCGCCGCGTCTCCTGCTTGCACGGCGGCGTGAAACGCCTCGGCAAGCCACGCTCGGCCGGCGTGCACGGCAGCGGGGGGCGGTGGGTCTCTTCGTCTGCGCAGGTCCGATTCGCGGGCGGCACGTGGCCGTGGTGGATGACGTCATGACCACCGGCAGCACCGTCGGCGCCGCCGCGACCGCCCTGATAGCGGCGGGCGCGGCCAGCGTGACGGTGCTGGTGGCGGCGCGCACGCCGTGACCTTGTCTGTACGGCCGCCGGTATCCCCGCCTTCACGAAGCCGCCAACAGGCCGCCGTTCCAGACCTCGCCGCCAAATCGGCGACAATCACGCTCGCGCGGCCGCTTCCTGGCCGCGGACCTTTCCCCCCATTGCGCGCGCCATGTTCCACGTCATTCTCGTCTGCCCGGAGATCCCTCCCAACACCGGCAACGCCATCCGGCTGTGTGCCAATACCGGCGCGCAACTGCATCTGGTGCGTCCCCTGGGGTTCGAACTGGATGACGCCCGCATGCGGCGCGCGGGGCTGGACTATCACGAGTGGCAGCCCGTGCGCGTGCACGACACGCTGCAAGAGGCACTGGACGACACCGGCGCGGTCGCTTCCAGCATCTATGCGCTGACCACGCACGCGCAGCGCAGCGTGGCCGATGTCAGTTTCAAGCCGGGCGATGTGTTCGTGTTTGGCCGCGAAAGCGCGGGCCTGTCGGACGAGCATCAGGCGATGTTTCCGCCCCAGCAGCGGTTGCGGCTGCCGATGCGCACCGGCCAGCGCAGCCTGAACCTGTCTAACGCCGTGGCGGTCACGGTGTTCGAGGCCTGGCGCCAGCAGGGCTACGAAGGGGGCGCGTAGGCGCCGCCCCTCGGTCTGAAGATCAGTCCAGCGACAGCTTCAGCTTGTCGATCACCTGATCCCAGCGCGCCTTCTCGTTCTTGATGCGGTGGGTCAGGGCTTCCGGCGTGGATGGGGCCGGCGTGAAGTATTGCAGCGCCAGCTGCTTGCGCACGGCCTCGCTATTGATGATGCGCGCCAGTTCGCTGTTGAGCCGTTCGACGATCGGCGTGGGCGTGCCGGCCGGCGCCAGGATCGCGTTCCACGAGATGGCTTCGAAGTCCGGATAGCCCTGCGAGGCCATGGTCGGAACGCCGGGCAGGGCGTCGCTGGGCTGCAGGCTGGTCACGGCCAGCAGCTTCACCTTGCCGTCGCGCGCCTGCGGCACGGCGATCGCCGGCACCATGAAGCCGGCCTGCACGTCGCCGCCGATGATGGCGGTGATGACCTGCGGAAAGCCGGAATACGGGATGTGGGCCAGGTCCACGCCCGCGCGTTCCTTGAACATCTCCATGGCCAGGTGGGCCGAGCTGCCCGGGCCGACCGAACCGTAATTCAGCGAGTTGCCGCGGCCCTTGACCAGCTTGACGAAGTCCTGGACGTTGTCGACCTTGAGACTTCCGGGCACCACCAGCACGTTGGGGCTGGTGCCGACCAGCGATACCGGTTCCAGATCGGTCAGCGGGTCGTAGCCCAGCGTCTTCTTATAGAGCGTGGGCGCGGTGACCAGCGGACCGTTGATCGTGTAGAGCAGCGTGTAGCCGTCGGGCTTGGCCTGCGACACCATGCGCGTGCCGATGTTGCCGCCGGCGCCCGGCTTGTTGTCGATCACGATGGGCTGGCCCAGGGCCTGGGACAGCGGCTCGGAAATCGTGCGCGCCAGGATGTCGGGCGACGAGCCCGGCGGGAAGGGCACGACCATGTGGATCGGGCGCTCGGGCCAGTCGGCGTGGGCGGCAATGGGCAGGATGGCGGCCAGGCTCAGGCAAAGGCCACGCAGCAGCGGGCCGACCCGGAACTTGCGGGTATGCGTCATGAAGGATGTCTCCTCGGGTAGTTGTCGTGTCAGCCCAGCCCTTCATAGCGCGCATCCCGCGCCAGCAGGGCCGAGACGGCGGTCATGGGGGCGACGCCTTCGAACAGCACGGCGCACACCGCTTCGGTGATCGGCAATTCGACATTGATGGCGCGGGCGCGGTCCAGCGCGGCGCGGGCGCAGCGCACGCCTTCGGCGGTGATGCCGCTGGCCAGGATGTCGGCCAGCTTGCGGCCCGCGCCGATCTCCAGGCCCACGCGCCGGTTGCGCGACAGCTCGCCGGTGGCGGTCAGCACCAGGTCGCCCAGGCCGGTCAGCCCGGCGAAGGTTTCGGCCTGCGCGCCCAGCGCGACGCCAAAACGGGTCATCTCGGCCAGGCCGCGGGTGATCAGGGCCGCGCGGGCATTGGTGCCCAGCGCAAGGCCATCGCCAATGCCGCAGGCCACCGCAATGACGTTCTTCAACGCGCCGCCGACCTCAACGCCAACGAGATCGGTGCTGGCGTAAACGCGCAGCGCCGCACCATGGAAGGCGGCCGTGGTGGCTTCGCGCAGGGCGGGGCTGCTGCTGGCGACCGTCAAGGCGACGGGCAAGCCTTGCGCGACTTCACGGGCGAACGAAGGGCCCGACAAGGCGCCGCCGGTCGCGCCGGGCAGGGCCTCGCGCATGATTTCGTGGGGCAGTCTGGCCGTGTCGGCCTCAAACCCCTTGCACGTCCAGACGATGGGCGTGTCTTGCAGTCCCAGTGCGGGCAGCCGTTGCGACAGCGCCTCGCAGATGGACGTGAGACCCGCGACGGGCACGCCGAGCACGATCAGGCGGCGCGCGGCGTCGTCCTGCAAGGTGCGCAGCGTGGCGTCCAGGTCAGCGGAATATTGCAGCGTCTTGGGCAGGGAAATGCCCGGCAGATAGCGGGCATTTTCGTGGGCGGCGGCCATGGCGGCCGCTTGCGCGGCTTCGCGCGCCCAGAGCTGGGTGGGGTGGCGGCGGCTGGCGGCCGCCGCCAGGGCGGTGCCCCAACTGCCCGCTCCCAGGACGGCGACGCGCAGGCGCGGCTCGGCGGGTTGGTTCATGGGGCGCCGCGGGGTGCTTACTGGCGGGTGGCGCCGGGCGGCAGGATGATGCCCGATTCGGCGCCGTTCGCGCCGGCGGCCTGCTGCTGTTGCAGTTCGGCGATGCGCTGCTCGTACAGGGCCTGGAAGTTGACTTCGGTCAGGTGCAGCGGCGGCATCGAGGTGCGGGTGATCGCGTCGGCGACGTTGGCGCGCAGGTACGGGTACAGCATCGTGGGGCAGACAATGCCCAGCAGCGGATCAAGTTGCTCTTCGGGGATGTTGGCGGCTTCGAAGATGCCGGCTTGCGTGCCTTCAACCAGGTACACGACCTTGTCGTTGATGCGCGTGGTGACGGTGACGGTGACCGTGGTTTCGAACACGGTTTCGGCCAGGCGCTGGCCGCCCACGGTGATGCTCACTTCGACCTGGGGCGCTTCCTGCTCCAGGAACACGTGAGGCGCGTTCGGCATTTCCAGCGAAAGGTCTTTCAGGTAGACGCGCTGCAGATTGAACGAGGGCGCGTCGTTGCCGCCTTCTTGCTGGGTGTTTTGGTCTTGATCAGCCATGAGTGTTTCCGTTGGTGGGAGGGGCAAAAAGGGGCGATTAGCCGTTCAGCAAGGGGGTGAGGCCACCCGAGCGGTCCAGGGCCATCAGGTCGTCGCAACCGCCGACATGGGTATCGCCGATGAAGATCTGCGGGACGGTGCGCCGGCCGGTGCGTTCGATCATGACATCGCGCTGGGACGGTTCCCGGTCGATCTGGATGATTTCCAGGTCGGCCACGCCACGCTGCTCGAGCAGCGCCTTGGCGCGGGAGCAGTAGGGGCAATAGTCCTTGCTGTACATGACGACTTTGTTCATAGGGCGCTCCTGTGGGTACAAGAATAGGTAGATGGGGGCAAGTCCCCCTGCTTCAACCCTTCTGGGTTACCGGCAGGCTGGCGGCCGACCAGGCACGCATGCCGCCTTCAAGCGGCACGACGTCGGTGAATCCCTGGGCGCGCAGCTTGGCGGCGGCGCGGGCCGAATCGCGGCCGTTGTCGCAAACCACCACGAGAGGCTTGTTCTTGGGCAGCGAGCTGGCCTTCTGCTCGATGTCGGCTGCCGGCACGTTTCGTGCCTGAGCGATGTGGCCGGCCTGGAATTGCTCGACGGGGCGCACGTCGACCCACACGGCATTGCGCTGGTTGACCATCTGGATGGCTTCAGTCGTGCTGATGGCGGACCCGGTCCGGCCCTTGCGCAGGGCGGGAATGATCAGCATCACGCCGGATACGACGGCGACGGCGACGATGAAAATGTTGTTTTTATCGAGCAAGAATTGCAAAAGGTCCACGAAGGCTTCCTGTAGTACGTCGGCGGGCGCTACGTCGGCTTGCCTGTTGGCAAGTCTTCCGGCCAGCCTGGTAGGGGCGAACCCTGATGCGACGCGTCCAGGACATGGACGCGGTGCGCCGGGGCAAAATCACGGGCAAAATCACTCAATTATAAAATGAGCGCATTCCTTAACCATCCTCCAACTTTAACCCGCCCGGCGGGCGTCCCAAACCATGCACAAACTCGTACTGATGCGCCACGGTGAAAGCCAGTGGAATCTTGAAAACCGTTTCACCGGCTGGACCGACGTCGACCTGACCGACACCGGCCGCGAACAGGCCCGCAAGGCGGGCGAATTGCTCAAGAAAGAAGGCTTTGCCTTTGACCTGGCCTATACCTCGGTGCTCAAGCGCGCCATCCGCACCCTGTGGATCGCCCTGGACGCCATGGACGCCATGTACACCCCGGTCGGCGTGAACTGGCGCCTGAACGAGCGCCACTACGGCGCTCTGCAGGGCCTGAACAAGTCCGAAACGGCCGCCAAGTACGGCGACGAGCAGGTCCTGATCTGGCGCCGCGCCTACGCGATCGCCCCGGAGCCGCTGGATCTGGACGACGAACGCCACCCGCGCTTTGACAGCCGCTACGCCAAGATCCCGGCCGACCAGCTGCCCGCCACCGAGTGCCTGAAGGACACCGTTGCCCGCGTGCTGCCGTTCTGGAACGATTCCATCGCCCCGGCCATCCGTTCCGGCCGCAAGGTGCTGATCGCCGCCCACGGCAACAGCCTGCGCGCGCTCATCAAGCACCTGGACAACGTGTCGGACGACGACATCGTCAACCTGAATATCCCGACCGGCCAGCCGCTCGTCTATGAACTGGATGATGACCTGCGTCCGATCCGCCACTATTATCTCGGCGATGCCGCCGAGATCGAGGCGGCCATGGCTGCGGTTGCAGCCCAGGGCAAGGCCAAGAAGGACTGATATTTCTATGCGTCGCACGGCGGGGTTGTTGTTGGCGGTCATGTTGGCCAGTGGGGCGCTGCCTGCGCGTGCCGCGCCCAGTGACCTCGCCGGGCGTCAGTCCGACGCCGAAAAACAGCAGGCCGCCTTGCGCGACCGCATCGAGAGCCTGCAAAAGGACATCGACGACCGCGAGGCGGCCCGCAAAGAGGCCGCCGACGCGCTCAAGCAGTCGGAATCGTCGATTTCCCGGATCAACCTGCGCCTGAAGGAACTGGCCGACGCCAATCGCAAGGCGACGGCCGATCTCGCGTCGCTGGAAAAGCAGATCACCGCGCAGGAGGCCGTGCTGGCCAAGCGCCGCGCCGAACTGGCCGACCAGCTGCGCACCCAATACACCAGCGGCCTGTCGCCCTGGACGGCGCTGCTTTCCGGCGACGATCCCCAGGTGCTGGGCCGCAATCTGGGCTACCTGGACTACGTGTCCCGTGCCCGGGCCGACGCCGTGAAGGCCCTGCGAGCCGACATCGACCGGCTGGCCGCCCTGCAGGCGCGCGCGGACGAACGCCGCACCGAAATCGAAAAGGGGGTTGCCGAGACCTCCGAACAGAAAACCGCGCTGGTCGCCCAGCAAAAAGAGCGCGCCAGCCTGCTGGCCCAGCTTGAAGGACAGATCGCCGCCCAGCGCGCCGAGGCCAACAAGCTCGGGCGCGACGACCAGCGCCTGTCACGGCTGATCACCGACCTGGACGCGGCCATCGCCAAGCAGATCGAGGAAGCCCGCAAGGCCGAAGAGGCGCGCAAACGCGCCGAAGAAGCCCGCCGTGCCGAGGAAGCGCGACGTGCGGCCGAGGAAGCCCGCCGCGCCGCCGAAGAGGCCAAGAAGCGCGCCGAGGCCGAACGCCGGTCGCAGGACGCCCGCCGCAAGGCCGAGGCAGACCGCAAGGCCGCCGAGGACGGCGCGCGCCGCGACAGCGAAGCCCGCGAGGCCGCCCAGGCGCGCGAACAGGTCGAAGCGGCAGCCCAAAAGAATCGCGGCCCGGTGGCCGTGGCCGACCCCGACGCCGCCGGCTTGCGTCCCGCCGACCAGCGGCAGACCCGCATTGGCGGCCCGGCTGATACCCCGCCGCCCACAAAACCCGCGGATCCCCCCAAAAAGGCGGAACCGATTGAGGAGCCCGCCACTCCAACGCGCAGTGCATCGGCACAGCAGACCGCCAAGGCGCCGCCCGTGGGCGGCGGCAACGGCCTGCGTCATGGTCTGACCATGCCGGTGCGCGGCCAGGTGCAGGGCAGGTTCGGGGTGGATCGTCCGGACGGCGGCGTGTGGCGTGGCGTGGTGCTGCGCGCGGCCGAGGGTACGCCCGTCAAGGTCGTGGCCCCGGGTACTGTGGTTTACGCCGATTGGCTGCGCGGCTTTGGCAACCTGATCATTGTGGATCATGGCCAGCAATACCTGACCGTCTATGCTTACAACCAAAGTCTGCTCAAACGGGTGGGCGATGCGGTGGCTGGCGGGGATACTATTGCTACCGTGGGCGCAACCGGCGGCCAAGTGGAATCCGGCCTATACTTTGAAATTCGCCATCGTGGCGCTCCAGTGGACCCGGCCCAATGGCTGGCGCAGTAGATGTGTCGGCTGGTGCAGCCGGTTTGCTGGAATGCAATCGGCGTAAACGCTGTCGGTAAATGAATGTCGTTGGAAAAATACCGTTGGTAAATTACCAAACCCATCGGCGAAAACAAAATTCGGGAAGTGTGCATGGGCACTCGTAAGTTTCGCGGTTTCGGTCTGATTGCCATCGGTGCGGTGGCTGGTGTGTTGCTGAGTGTTGGCGTGACTGCGGTCGCCCAGCGCGGCAGCCCCCTGCCTCTGGACGAGCTCAGGCAACTGAGCAATGTCTTTGCCGCCATCAAGAACAACTACGTCGAGGCCGTCGACGACAAGACCCTGATCGACAATGCCATCTCGGGCATGGTGTCGAACCTGGATCCCCACTCCGCCTACCTGGATGCCGACGCGTTCCGCGAAATGCAGACTGCGACGCAAGGCGAGTTCGGCGGCCTGGGCATCGAGGTCGGCGCGGAAGACGGCTTCGTGAAGGTCATCTCGCCCATCGAGGACACGCCTGCGGCCCGCGCCGGCGTCATGGCCGGTGACCTCATCATCAAGATCGACGACACGCCCACCAAGGGCATGACCCTGAACGACGCGGTCAAGCTCATGCGTGGCGCGCCCAAGTCGCCCATCACGCTGACGATCATGCGCGCGGACCGCCCGCAGCCGATCGTCGTGAAGATCGTGCGCGACATCATCAAGGTGCGCAGCGTGCGCAGCAAGATGCTGGACAACGGCATCGCCTACGTGCGCGTCGCCCAATTCCAGGAAAAGACCGGCGCCGACCTCGCCCGCCAGCTCAAGGAGCTGGGCGCGAAGGAACCGCCCAAGGGTCTCGTGCTGGACCTGCGCAATGACCCGGGTGGCCTCCTGACCAGCGCCATCGGCGTGTCCGGCGCGTTCCTGCCGCCCGATGCGCTCGTGGTGTCCACGGACGGCCGCACGCCGGACGCCCGCCACAAGTACCTGGCGACGCCTTCGGAATACGCCCGCGGTGAAAGCAACTACCTGTCCGGCCTGCCGGCCTGGACCAAGACGGTGCCGATGGTGGTGCTGGTGAACGTGGGTTCGGCCTCGGCCTCCGAGATCGTGGCCGGCGCGCTGCAGGACCACAAGCGCGCCAAGGTGCTGGGCAACCGCACCTTCGGCAAGGGCTCCGTGCAGGTGATCCTGCCGCTGTCCGAAACCACCGCGGTCAAGCTGACCACGTCGCGCTACTTCACGCCCAGCGGCCGTTCCATTCAGGCGACCGGCATCGAACCGGACTACGTCGTTGCCGATACGGCCGACGGCGACCTGTTCCGCCTGCCGCGCGAAGCCGACCTGCAACGTCACCTGTCCAACCAGCAGACCACCAACGAAATCAAGTCCAGCGCCGACCAGGACAATGTGGATCTGCCGGCCAAGGTGTTTGAATTCGGCGGCAAGGACGACTTCCAGCTCCAGCAGGCCCTGAATCTGCTGGCCGGCAAGCCGGTGCAGAAGGGCTCGGCCCGCGCCCAGGCCAAGGCAGACGCCAAGGCCGGCGGCGGAACGCCCCAGCGCATGAAGATCACGCCGACCGGAGTCGAGCCCAGCAAGGACAAATGAACGACGAGCAACTGCTGCGCTACGCCCGTCACATCCTGCTGGACGAACTCGGGATCGAAGGGCAGGAAAAACTGCTGGCGGCGCGTGTGCTCATCGTGGGGGCGGGCGGTTTGGGTTCGCCCGCCGCGCTCTACCTGGCCACCGCCGGCGTGGGCGATATCACGCTGGCCGACGACGATGTCGTCGAACTCAGCAACCTGCAGCGCCAGATCCTGCACACCACCGCAAGCGTCGGCAGGCCCAAGGCCGAGTCCGGCCGCGACATGCTGGGCGCCTTCAATCCGCAGACCCGCGTTCACGCCCGGGTCGAGCGCCTGAAAGACCAGGCCTTGTCCGATGCCGTCGCGCAAGCGGACCTGGTGCTGGACTGCACCGACAACTTCACCACCCGGCACGCCATCAACCGCGCCTGCGTGCAGCACCGCAAGCCGCTGGTGTCGGGCGCCGCCATCCGCTTCGACGGCCAGGTCAGCGTTTACGACCTGCGCGACGACAACGCGCCGTGCTACCACTGTCTGTTTCCCGAAGCCGACGACGTCGAAGAAGCCAACTGCGCCACCATGGGCGTCTTCGCGCCGGTGGTCGGCATTATTGGCAGCATGCAGGCCGCCGAAGCCCTGAAACTGCTGTCCGGCGTAGGCGAAAGCCTGTCCGGCCGCTTGCTCTGGCTGGACGTGCGCACCATGCAATGGCGCAGCGTCAACGTGCAACGTGACCCCGAATGCACGGTCTGCGGCCACCGCGAGCACGCCTGAAGTCTGCCCGCATTGCACTTAAGAACAATACTAAAGGTTTCAAATACCTGCTATAACGCCAGCCAGCCTACTGAATTCGGGTAGAGGGGCATGGACATGACGGCGTGGAAACAGGACTGAAGTTCAGCCTGCCCAAGTGGCGGCTGACACGTTGGCTGACGCATTCCGGGCATGACACGCCGGCGGACATCCGCGCGGCGCTCATCGCCAGTCTGTTCGGCACGCTTCCCATTTTTGCCGGCGGGGTCATCAACACACTGATGATCTCGGGCGTCGTCGCGTGGCGGCGGCCCGAACCGCTATATATCTCGTGGCTGATCCTGGAGGTCGTGCTCGCGCTGGTGCGCGTCGTCATCCTGCGATCCGCGCTGCGCGCGGCCCCAAAGGGCGGCAACACCCACACCGACCTGTACATCCTGCTGGCGTTGTTCTGGGCGTTCAGCGTGGGCTATGGCGTCTTCATCACCTTCCTGAACGGCGACTGGCTCGCCGCGACACTGGCGGGCGTATCCTGCGGCGCCATGGCCGGCGGGATCTGCTTCCGCAACTACGGCGCGCCGCGGCTGGTGGGCGCCATGATCTTCCTGAGTCTGGGGCCCATGTGTCTGGGCGCGCTCTTCACCGGTGAATGGGTGATGGCGATCGTCTTCATCCAGATCCCGTTCTATCTGATCAGCATGGTCATCGCCTCGCACCGCCTGAACCGCATCCTGGTGTCCACGATGCTGGCCGAGCGCGACAGCGACCGCCGCGCCAGCGAAGACGCGCTGACCGGCTTGGCCAACCGCGCCGGCCTGCAGGCCGCGCTGGAACGCGTGTGCTCCAGCGCCCGCGGCCATGACAGCGCCGCGGCGCTGCTCTACATGGACATGGACGACTTCAAGCGCATCAACGACACGCACGGCCACGCCGGCGGCGATCAGGTGCTCAAAACCATCGCGGACCGCATGCGGGCCATGCTCCGGGTCGACGACGTCGCCGCGCGCATCGGCGGCGACGAATTCATCGTGCTGGTCACCGGCATCGACGCCACGGCCGCGCTCCGGCTGGGCGAACACCTGCTGCGCGACGTGTCCCAGCCCATCACGCTGACCGACGGCAACGGCGTCTGCGTGGGCTTGTCCATCGGCATCTCGATCATGTCCGGCGCCAACCGCACCCCGCAAGGCGCGCTGGACTCCGCCGACGCCGCGCTTTATCGCGCCAAGGCGCAGGGCGGCCGCTGCTGCGTGGTGGATCAGGGCGAGCAAGTCGCGGAAAGCGAAGCATTGCAGAGCGCGTCAGTCGCGGCTTGATAGGCCGGCACGATTGTCCCAATTGGTCCGAATCTGGCTAAAAGTTATCAGATAACCTGAAAAATCTGTCTATAATCCGCCCATGTTGACCAAGAGCCTCACCCTCACCGAGCAGGTCGCCCGGCAACTCGCCAGCGACATCGCGGATGGCGTCCATGCCGTCGGCGCCAAGCTGCCGTCCGGCCGCGTGCTGGCCGAGCAGTACGGCGTCAGCGCCGCCGTCATCCGTGAAGCCACGGAACGCCTGCGCGCCCAAGGCCTGATCCAGAGCCGGCAGGGTTCGGGTAGCACCGTTGTCTCGCGCACCGGGGCGCAAGGCTTTCAGGTGTCCACCGGCATCGCGGTCGACCGCAAGAAGCTCGCCAGCGTCTACGAACTGCGCATGGAACTCGAAGGCGGCGCGGCCGCGCTGGCGGCTGTCCGCAGCACGCCGGAGGACCTGGACGCCATGGAAGCGGCGCTGGCTTCGCTTCAAGCCCATCTCGACCACCCCGAGGCCGGCGTCGAGCACGACATCGCTTTTCACGTCGCCATCGCGACCGCCACGCACAACAGCTACTACCAGGACCTGCTGCAATACCTGAACCTGCAGCTGCGCCTGGCGGTCAGCACTGCCCGATCCAACAGCCGCCTGCAGGAAGGCCTGACCGCCGTCGTGCACCAGGAACACGTCGCCGTGTTCGACGCCATCCGCGGGCGCGATCCCGACCGCGCCCGCCAGGCCGCCATCCGCCACCTGCAGCAAGCCGCCGGCCGCCTGCAACTCGATCTTCTCTCTCCCGCCGCATCCCACATCTCATGAGCGCATCCGACTTTTCTCAACGGCTGGTCCAAGCCCTGGGCCCCGACACCGTCTTCACCGACCCGGCGGACATCGCGCCGTGGCTGTCCGACTGGCGCGGCCTGTATAACGGCCACGCCCAGGCCGTCGTTCGTCCGCGTACGACGGCCGAGGTCGCCACGTGCCTTGCCCTGTGCCAGGAGGCCGGCGTGCCGGTCGTGCCGCGCGGCGGCAACACCGGCCTGTGCGGCGGCGCCACGCCCGACGGCGAGGCCACCAACGTGGTCATCAGCCTGGACCGCATGAACGCCGTGCGCGCCATCGACACCGTGGCCAACACCATGGTTGCCGAGGCCGGCGCCATCCTCGGCAACCTGCGCCGCGCCGCCCAGGACGCCGGCCGCCTGCTGCCGCTCAGCCTCGCTGCCGAAGACTCCAGCCAGATCGGCGGCAACGTCGCCACGAATGCCGGCGGCGTGAACGTGGTGCGATACGGCATGGCGCGGGAACTGGTCCTGGGCCTGGAAGCGGTGCTGCCCACCGGCGAAATCTTCCACGGCCTGCGCACCCTGCGCAAAGACAACACCGGATACGACCTCAAGCAACTGCTCATCGGTTCCGAAGGCACGCTGGGCATCATCACCGCCGTCGCGCTGCGCCTCTACCCGCGCACCGACGTGCGCTCGGTCGTGCTGGCCGCCGTCGAATCGCCCGCGCAGGCGCTGCAACTCTTCGAGATCCTGTTCGAACAATGCGGCGCGCGCCTGCAGGCGTTCGAATTCTTCACCGGCGATTGCCTGGACCTGGTGCTCACGCACGCCGAGGGCGTGCAGGAACCGTTCGAACAGCGCTACCCGGCCTACGTGCTGGTGGAACTGGCCGACACGACCGACGAAGCCGCGCTGAACACGCTGCTCGAAAGCGTCATCGGCACGGCGCTCGAACGCGGTCTGTGCCTGGATGCCGCCGTCTCGGCCTCGCTTGCGCAGTTGCAGACGCTCTGGAAGCTGCGCGAGGAAATCTCCGAAGCCCAACGCGCCGACGGCCCGCACCTGAAGCACGACGTGTCGCTACCGATCGAACGCATCCCCGACTTCATGCAGACCGCCGAAGCCCGCGTACGCGCCCTCTACCCCGACATCCGCCCCTTCATCTTCGGCCACTTCGGCGACGGCAACCTGCACTACAACCTGTCCCGCCCGGCAGGCGCCGACCGCAACTGGGTGGCCGAACATGGGGCGGCGATCACGGATGCGGTGTTGGATGAAGTGAATCGGTATGGGGGGAGTATTTCTGCGGAGCATGGGATCGGGCAGTTGAAGCGGGAGCATTTCTTGCATAGCAAGGATGCGGTGGAGCTGCGGTTGATGCGGGAGATCAAGAAGGTGATGGATCCTGCGGGGATCATGAATCCTGGGAAGTTGTTGTAGGCGGTGTTGAGGGTCTGAGTCTCATAGGTCTCGGCGGATCTTCGTAGGTCGCCCGACTCAGTGGCCCCCGTGGGCACGATTGCCCACGATTGCGGTCCGGAGCCTTCGCTCCGGACTTGCCTAGGCGGCCCCCCGTCGTCATCGGGCATTGGAGTTCAAGTGGCGATCGGTGTCGGCACTGCTTGAGCTTGGCGAGATYGTCTGCCGCTGCCGGTGTCTGACACCCTCGGGAGATGAACCTGGCATGAAGCGAATCTCACCAGGGTGTCAGACACCTCACTTGGTTGAGCTTGGCGAGATTGTCTGCCGCTGCTGGTGTCTGACACCCTCGGGGATGAACCTGGCATGAAGCGAATCTCACCAGGGTGTCAGACACCTCACTTGGTTGAGTTTGGCGAGATTGTCTGCCGCTGCTGGTGTCTGACACCCTCGGGAGATGAACCTGGCATGAAGCGAATCTCACCAGGGTGTCAGACACCTCMCTTGGTTGAGCTTGGCGAGATCGTCTGCYGCTGCCGGTGTCTGACACCCTCGGGAGATGAWCCTGGCATGAAGCGAATCTCACCAGGGTGTCAGACACCTGACCCGAAAGCTGCCACTCGCGAAGCGTCCTCACCACGACGCAAGACAGCGCGTAAGCCCCCAAAGGCCGCCCGCGCGGCCGGCTGGGGGCGGGCACCGTAAGACGCTTCTCTTCCACTCCGCCGTGGGCAAGAACCTAAAGAACCCAACTCGCCCCGGCCCCCGTGAAGATCAAACCAACAAAGCCCGGTGCGGCGTGGGCCTGGGGCGGGCGGGGCGTTCAGATGCGCCCGACGGAAACCGAAGGGAGCCGAAGGCGGACGAGGTTGAGGACGGGGTAGTCCGGAGCGAAGGCTCCGGACCGCAATCGGAGCCCCGCCCGCCCCAGGCCCACGCCGCGCCGGGCGTCTAAAGAACCCGATCCGCCGCAAGCCGCAAGCTCGCAAGCCGCAAGCCGCAACCCCCACACTCCATCAACATCATCCCCCGCCAGCAACTCACTGCCGGTGATAAACCTCACTCCCTTTCTTTACAAACTCCACCGACTTCTCCTGCATCCCCTTCGCCAGCGCCTCTTTCTCGCTAACTCCCTGAGCCGCCGCATAATCCCGCACGTCCTGCGTGATCTTCATGCTGCAGAAATGCGGCCCGCACATCGAGCAGAAGTGCGCCACCTTCATCGAATCCTTCGGCAAGGTCTCGTCATGAAACTCCTTCGCCGTATCCGGATCCAGTCCCAGGTTGAACTGATCATCCCAACGGAACTCGAACCGCGCCTTCGATAGCGCGTTGTCGCGGATCGCCGCGCCTGGATGTCCCTTCGCAAGGTCGGCCGCATGCGCCGCGATCTTGTACGTGATGATGCCGTCCTTCACGTCCTTCTTGTTCGGCAAGCCCAGGTGTTCCTTCGGCGTCACGTAGCACAGCATCGCCGTGCCGTACCAGCCGATCAGTGCCGCGCCGATGCCCGACGTGATGTGGTCGTAGCCAGGGGCGATGTCCGTCGTCAGCGGCCCCAGCGTATAGAACGGCGCCTCGTGGCAGTGTTCCAGCTGCAGCTCCATGTTTTCCTTGATCATCTGCATCGGCACATGCCCCGGCCCTTCGATCATCACCTGCACATCGTGCTTCCAGGCTACCTGTGTCAGCTCGCCCAGCGTCTTCAGTTCGGCGAATTGCGCCTCGTCGTTTGCGTCGTAGCCCGAGCCCGGGCGCAGGCCGTCGCCCAGCGAAAAGCTCACGTCGTACGCCTTCATGATCTCGCAGATCTCTTCGAAGCGTTCGTACAGGAAGCTCTCCTTGTGATGCGCCAGGCACCACTTCGCCATGATCGAGCCGCCGCGCGACACGATGCCCGTCATCCGGTCCGCGGTCATCGGAATGAACGGCAGACGCACGCCTGCGTGGATCGTGAAATAGTCCACGCCTTGCTCGGCCTGCTCGATCAGCGTGTCGCGGAAGATCTCCCAGGTCAGGTCCTCGGCCTTGCCGTCCACCTTCTCCAGCGCCTGGTAGATCGGCACCGTGCCGATCGGCACCGGCGAGTTGCGGATGATCCATTCGCGGGTTTCGTGGATGTGCTTGCCCGTGGACAGGTCCATCACCGTGTCGCCGCCCCAGCGGATCGCCCACGTCATCTTTTCCACTTCCTCGCCGATGCCCGAGCTGACCGCGGAATTGCCGATGTTCGCGTTGATCTTCACCAGGAAATTGCGGCCGATGGCCATCGGTTCCACTTCCGGGTGATTGATGTTGGCCGGAATGATCGCGCGGCCGCGGGCGATTTCGTCGCGCACGAATTCCGGCGTGATCGCGGCGGGAATCGATGCGCCGAACGATTGGCCCGGATGCTGGCGCAGCAGGCGCTTGACCATCTTCTCGCCGTCGGGGCCGCTGTCGCGCAGCGTTTGCAGGTAGTGTTCGCGGCGCAGGCTCTCCCGGATGGCCACGTATTCCATTTCAGGCGTGATGATTCCGCGGCGCGCGTAGTGCATCTGCGACACGTTAGCGCCCGATTTTGCGCGGCGCGGCGGGCGTTGCAGGTCAAAGCGCATTGCCGTCAGCTTGGGGTCGGTCAGACGCGATTTGCCGTACTCGCTGGTCGGGCCGGACAGCAGCTCCGTATCGCCGCGCTCATCGATCCAGGCGCGTCGCAGTTCCTGCAGGCCGCGGCGGATGTCGATCTTGGCTTCGGGGTCCGTGTAGGGACCGCTACAGTCGTACACCGTCAGCGGCGGGTTCTTTTCGCCGCCGAACATCGTCGGGGTGTCGTCCTGTTCGATTTCCCGGAAGGGCACGCGGATGTCGGGGCGCGAGCCCACTTCATACACGCGGCGGGATTTGGGCAGCGGTGCGACGGCCGCCGCGTCGACTTCGGCGGTAGCGGCCAGGAATTTGGGATTGGCGTTCATGGAAAGCTCCAAGCGAGTGGTTGGAGCCGATCGGGATGGACTCCCGTCCAGGCGTGCGAAGACGCGCGGCGGGAATACGCTCCCAGCATCGGCATTATCCGTACTGGTACGAAGGGACTCTCTCAACACGTCGCCGCCCTGAAGCGGGACGAGTACCCCTGCGTGAACGCGAAGTATAGAGCCAAGTGCGCCCGGTGCCGCCATCAATCTGCGCGCTACCCGCCAAGCCGCAGAAATAGGGCTTTTCCAGCAGGCTGGTATTACTGCTTTACATTTGGATTCAGTCTAGGCAGACACCGTCATGCAGGTTCGGTACACTTTTTTCCACACGCCGCGTGTACAGTCTTAGAGTCTTACCGTTCGGCATCAGCCCACTTAAGAAGGAATCGAGCATGCAACTGAACCTACGCACTTTGGCGCCCGCCCTCGTTGTCGTGACATTGGCGCTAGCGGGTTGCAAGACCGCCCCGACTAAGACGTCCGACGCCGCGGCCACGCCTCAGGCAGGCCAGCAATCGGCCACGCCCGCGACCGCCGCGCGCGTGGATTTCTATCTTGCCAAGCGCGAACCCGGCGCCGGCCTGCGTGAAGTCAGCCTCCCGGACGGCAAGCTCTATCTGCAGGAAACGCCTGTCCTCACGCGCGCTGACCTGACCGATGCCGCCGCGCTGGTCGACCGTCAAGGCCAGAACTTCGTTGGCCTGCGTTTCTCCGAAGCCGGTACGCGCAAGCTCACCACCGTCAGCACCGCCAACGTCGGCAGCGTGCTCGCCCTGGTGATCGATCAGGAACTGGTTGCCGCGCCGCTGATCGGCGAACCGCTCAACCGCGGCGTCCTGGCGTTCGGCGTGCCTTCGGCTCAGGCTGCCTCTGAAATCGCCGCCCGCATCCGTGGCGACGCCGCACCCGCGGCAGGTGGCACGGCCCCCGCGCCTGCGCCCGCCGCCAAGCCCTGATTCAGGGCGCGCAAAAAACCCGGCTCTTGTAGCCGGGTTTTTTTGCGTCGCGACTTTGGGCGGGAAGGGAAAGCGCTTGCATGGTGTGCGCCAGGCCGGAAACGAGCGGGATGACGGGTTCCGCGTCGACGGCCGCCAGCGCGTTTCGCAATCAGCCGATCTTGCGGCCGCGCGGCTTGACGCCGCGGCGAAGCAGGGTCGTTTCGATGAAGGTCTGGGTCAACGCTTCGAGCATTGCCCGTTCGTCAGGCGTCAGCGATTCGAACTGCGAGGGCGAAATATTGGGGTAGGGCCACGGCGCCAAGGGCCGGGGCCGGCCGCCGGGACGCGGCGCCGCGTCGGAAACGCCTGATACTGGCAAGGTATTGCTCAAGTCGTAGGCTTCCAGGGGAAGCTCCATGGGACCCTTGCCGGTTTCCAGCCATTCGACTTCGATCTTCAACACCTGCGCCAGCTTGCGCGCGGATCGGCTCGAATGCCGCAAACCACTTTCGTAGCTGCCGATAGCACTTTGGGAGATGCGCACCAAGCGGGCGAGCGCCTTCTGCGTGTGGCCACGAAGAAGACGCGCATGCTTCAGTCGGTCTGAGAATGTTTTCACACGGCGATTGAAGCTTGCGGGGCGGTCACGTTGGTGGATATAAATAACACTAGGGTGATAACTTCTGGGGCGGTCGCATGTGGGAGCGGGGCAGCGTGTTCATCATGCCATCTGAAAATGTGGCGGGGTGGCGGCTTGCCGCTGTGCTGCGCCAATTTCAATGGGACACCCGCGTCTTCGCATCGGTGGACGCGCTGCAGGAACACCTGCCTGACGACGCGCCGGATCTGCTCGCGTTGCAGGGGCCTTGCGCTGGCATTGCCGATCTAATCGGCCGCTTGCGCCACGCGGCGCCCGGCGCGCGGGTGGTGTGGCAAGACGGTGGCGCCACCGCGATCCAGCGCGCGGCGGCGCTGGACGCGGGCGTCGACGCCTGTGTGCCGGCCGGCACGGAGCCGTTGGAATGGGATGCGCTCTTGCGTAGCCTGTACCGGCGCGCGCGATGCGGACCCGGGGCGTGGCGCGTCGTGTCGCCGGGACGCGTGCTGGTGGGCCCCGCGGGTCAACGCCTGCCGCTCACGCTTCGCGAGCGCGCCGTGCTGGTGCGGTTGTTCAATGCGCCGGGCCACTGTCTTCATCGCGAAAACTTCTTTCCGGCGGAAGCGCGCGATCCCCTGGACAGCGCGCGGCGCGTGGACGTCGTCGTGTCCCGGCTGCGCAGCAAGGCGCGCCGGTTCAATATCGAACTTCCGCTATTGGCGGTGCGGGGTTGGGGGTACATCCTGCTGCCCGAGGGCGCGGGCAGGGCGCCTTCGGGGATGGACGGCGCCTGACTTACAGCACCACCAGATTGTCCCGATGCATGAGCTCGGGTTCGGTCATGCTGCCCAGAATGCGCGCGATCTGCGACGACGGCTGGCGCAAGATGCGGCGCGTGTCGGCAGACGAATAATTGATCAGCCCGCGGGCGCATTCCTGGCCCTGGCTGTCCACGCACGCCACGACGTCGCCGCGGCCGAACTCGCCTTCGACGTCGGTCACGCCGATGGGCAAGAGGCTCTTGCCTTCGCGCAGCAGTGCCTGCACGGCACCGTCGTCCAGCACGACACGCCCGCGAAGGCGCAGGTGATCAGCCAGCCACTGCTTGCGCGCCGACCACACCGGCAGGACGGCCTGCAGTTCGCTGCCGATGCACTCGCCCTGGGCCAGTCGCGTCAGCACGTTGCGTTCGCGGCCCGATGCGATGACGGTGTGCGCGCCGCTGTGGGCCGCGCGCTTGGCGGCCAGCACCTTGGTCAGCATGCCGCCGGTGCCGATGCCGCTGCCCGCGCCGCCCGCCATGGCTTCCAGCGCGGGTTCGCCGGCCTGGGCATGCGAGATGAACTTGGCTTGCGGATTCTTGCGCGGATCCGAGTCGTACAGGCCGCGCTGGTCGGTCAGGATGACCAGCGTGTCGGCCTCGATCAGGTTGGTGACCAGCGCGCCCAGCGTGTCGTTGTCGCCGAGGCGGATTTCATCGGTCACGACGGTGTCGTTTTCGTTCACGATGGGCACGACGCCCAGACGCAGCAGGGCGAACAGGGTGCTGCGCGCGTTCAGGTAGCGATGGCGGTCGGCCAGGTCTTCGTGGGTCAGCAGGATCTGCGCGGTGCGCAGCCCGTGTTCCGCGAAGGCGGCCTCGTAGGCCTGGCACAGTCCCATCTGGCCCACGGCTGCCGCGGCCTGCAGTTCGTGCATGACCGACGGGCGCTTGCGCCAGCCCAGACGCGCCATGCCTTCCGCGATGGCGCCGCTGGACACCAGCACGATCTGCTTGCCCTGCTTGTGCAGGGCGGCGATCTGCGCGGCCCAGTGCGCGACGGCGGCGCGGTCCAGGCCTCGGCCTTCGTTGGTGACCAGCGATGAGCCGACTTTGGCGACGATGCGCTGGGCGTGGGTGACGACGGAAACGGCGGGTGATTCAGCAGACATGATGGCGGCCGGCTGCGGCGAAAAAAAGCGTAATCGAAAGGACTGCGATTATGGCTTATTCGTTACCGCCGCGCGGCGCGGCCGGCTTGTCAGCGTCGCTGCGCGTCTCGTCGAAGCGGGGATCCGGCGCCACGTAGGTGCCTTCGGCCTGATCCTGCGCAAGTTGTTCCTTCTCGCGTTCGGCGTCCAGGTAGTCCTGCAGCGCGTAGATCAGGTCCTGGGTGCCTTCGCCCGACAGGCCCGAGATGCCGAATACCGGGCCGGTCCAGCCGTAGAGTTCCAGGAAGCGGCGCTTGGTGTCCTCGGGATCGGGCACCATGTCCAGCTTGTTCAGGATCAGCCAGCGCGGCTTGGCGGCCAGGTCGGCGTCATAGCGGCGCAGTTCCTCGACGATGGCGCGCGCGTCCGTGACGGCCTGCTCGACGGGATCCGCGTCCGGGTCGGGCGTGGACACGTCCACCAGGTGCAGCAGCACGCGGGTGCGCGCCAGATGGCGCAGGAACAGGTGGCCCAGACCGGCGCCTTCGGAGGCGCCTTCGATCAGGCCCGGAATATCAGCCACGACGAAGCTGCGCGACGGCGACGTGCGCACCACGCCCAGGTTGGGATGCAGCGTGGTGAACGGATAGTCGGCGATCTTGGGCTTGGCGTTGGAGATGCGGGTGATCAGCGTCGACTTGCCGGCGTTGGGCAGGCCCAGCAGGCCCACGTCGGCCAGCACCTTCAGTTCCATGCGCAGGTAGCGGTGCTCGCCTTCCTTGCCCGGCGTCCACTGCTTGGGCGCGCGGTTCACGCTGGACTTGAAATGGATGTTGCCCATGCCGCCTTGGCCGCCGGCGGCCAGCACGACTTGCTGCTCGTGCTTGTTCAGGTCGAACAGGACTTCGCCGGTGTCGGCGTCATGGATGATCGTGCCCACCGGCACGCGCAGGGTGATGTCCGGAGCGGCTGCGCCGTATTGGTCCGAGCCGCGGCCGTTTTCGCCGTTCTTGGCGCGGTGCAGGCGCGCGTAGCGGAAGTCGATCAGCGTGTTGATGTTGCGATCGGCCACCGCGTAGATGGTGCCGCCGCGGCCACCGTCGCCGCCGTCGGGACCGCCACGGGGAATGAATTTTTCGCGGCGAAAGCTCGCCACGCCATTGCCGCCTTTACCGGCGACCACTTCAATGGTGGCTTCGTCTACGAATTTCATGGTGTCTGCGCGTGTAGTGGGTGAGGGCGGGCGTCCCTACAGGGGAGCCGCCGGGAGGCAATCGAGAGCTTACTCGCCAATTGCCTTCAAACAAAAAAGCCCTGCCGCACGCGACAGGGCTTTTGCCGTTCGGGAAACGCGGCGGACCGCGTCCCAGATCGTTTGCAACCGCGGACTTGGCGTCCGCGGGCGCGCTATCCGAATTACTCGGCAGCGACGATCGAAACGGTCTGCTTGTTCAATGCGCCCTTGAAGCCGAATTGAACCTTGCCGTCGATCAGCGCGAACAGGGTGTGGTCCTTGCCCATGCCGACGTTCACGCCAGCGTGGAAGCGAGTACCGCGCTGACGCACGATGATCGAACCAGCGGGAATCAATTCGCCGCCGAATGCCTTGACGCCCAGACGCTTCGATTCTGAGTCGCGTCCGTTCCGCGTAGAGCCGCCGCCCTTTTTCTGTGCCATGTTTAGCTCCTGCTAAGTGGTACCGAGTCGCTTCTTAAGCCGTGATGGCTTCGATGCGGATTTCGGTGTAGTTCTGACGGTGGCCCTGACGCTTCTGATAGTGCTTGCGACGGCGCATCTTGAAGATCTTGACCTTGTCGTGGCGGCCTTGCGCAAGAACCGTTGCCTTGACCACGGCGCCGGAGACGAGGGGCGTGCCAACTTTCAGTTGGTCGCCTTCGCCCACGGACAGCACTTGGTCCAGGGTGATTTCTTGCCCAATGTCAGCCGGTATCTGTTCTATCTTGAGTTTTTCGCCAGCGGCAACGCGATACTGCTTGCCACCGGTTTTTACGACCGCGTACATGGGGTATTCCTTAAATAGGTAAATGGGTTCGTTCGAGCTGCCTGCCCTGCTGGGCAAGAATGCCGTGCTGGCCTGCCGTACCAGTGCTGGTACTAGCGCTTGTACTAGCCGAAAATCCGCTGAATCAGGACTTCCGATGATGCCAGGCGGCGTGCACGAACAACCGACGTAATTCGGCCATTGCTGACCGAATCCGAGATATTAGCCCGGGACTTTTGGAAAGTCAAAAAGCCGTTGCAGGCTAAGGGCTTAGGTGTGGCGTGAAGGCTTCATGCGCCCGGGATCACACGCAGCGCGATGTCGCGCGCCACCCGGCGGATGCCGTCCATCGCCGCTTGCCGGTGGGCGTCGTCCAGCCGGTCGGTGGGGATGGACGTGCTGACCGCCACCCGCTTGCCCAGCGGCGTCACACCGACAAAGGCCGCAAAGCACACCAGACCCGTGGCGACCTCCTCCTGCTCCTGGGCCAAACCGAGCCGCCGCGCGTCGTCGAGATCGCGGTGCAGGTGCGCGGGGTCCGAGATCGTGCGGTCGGTGACGCGGGGCAGAGTCTTGGGGAGCCGGGCGGCAAGGTCCTCGGGCGGCAGGCTGGCCAGCAGCGCCTTGCCCAGCGCGCAGGCGTGCGCGGGCAGCCGCAGGCCCAGGTCGGACACCAGGCGCACGGGGCGGCGCGCGTCCTCCCGCGCCAGGTACACCACGTCAAATCCATCCAGCGCCGCCAGCTGCACGACCTCGTTGCAGCGCTCGACGAAACCGGCGGCGGCCTGGTGAAAGGCCGCCTGCAGCCCATCGTGCCGCAGGTAGGCGGCGCCAAGCGCCATCAATTCCAGTCCGATGATGTAGCCGCCATCCTGGCGTTCGACCCACCGGCGTTGCTCAAGACAGTCGAGCAGCAGGTACAGCGTGCTCTTGGGCATTTCGCAGGCTCGCGCGAGTTCGGCGGCCTTCACCGGTGCGGGACGGCCGGACAGCACGCGCAGGATGTCGTGCGCGCGGCGGATGGCGGGAACGTCGTAATCGGCGGCCATGATGGCGATTATTCCAATAGGTTGGACTGAAAAGCAATATGTTGGACATGATAAATGAAGTCTCCTAGACTGGTCTCGCCATGCCCGGCACAAAACAATCACGCGCCCGCCACTGACCGGGCACAAGCGAGGAGACGCCATGAACGACAACAACCTGCTGCCTGCCGACCTGCCCGACGCCCTGCTCGTGGGCCGCGTGTGGCGCCCCGATCCTGCCGGCGGACCCAGCGTGGTCGTTGTCCGCGCGGGTGAGGTGATCGACATCACCGCCACGGTGCCGACGGTGTCCGATCTGCTGGACCATCCCGACCGCGTTTCGTTGGCGCGCGAGGCCAAGGGCGAGTCCCTGGGCGACGCGCATGCCCTCATGGCTGCCACGCTGCAAGGCGCGGACGGGCCGCGCCTGCTGGCGCCGTGCGATCTGCAGCCCGTGAAGGCGGCGGGCGTCACCTTTGCCATCAGCCTGCTGGAACGCCTGATCGAGGAAGAGGCGGGCGGCGACGCCGGCCGCGCGGAGGAAATCCGCGTGCGCATGCAGGCGCTGATCGGCTCCGATCTGTCCCGGCTGCGTCCGGGATCGCCCGAAGCCGTCCGCCTGAAAGCCGAAATGGTCGAGCGCGGCCAGTGGTCGCAGTATCTGGAAGTGGGGATCGGTCCCGATGCCGAGGTCTTCTCCAAGACGCCGCCCATGGCGTCCGTGGGATTTGGGGCGCGGATCGGCGTGCTGCCGGAATCGCAGTGGAACAACCCCGAGCCGGAAATCGTGCTGGCTGTCGACAGCCGGGGCGAGGTGGTTGGCGCCACGCTGGGCAACGACGTGAACCTGCGCGACATCGAAGGCCGCAGCGCGTTGCTCCTGACCAAGGCCAAGGACAACAACGGTTCCTGCGCCATCGGTCCGTTCATCCGGCTGTTCGACGGCGGCTTCACGCTGGACAGCGTACGCAACGCCGACGTCTCGCTGCGCATCGAAGGCCCCGACGGCTTCGAACTGGACGGCGTCAGTCACATGCGCGAAATCAGCCGCGACCCGCTGGATCTGGTTCGCCAGACCTTCGGCGCGCACCACCAGTATCCCGACGGCTTCATGCTGTTCCTGGGCACCATGTTCTCGCCGTCGAAGGATCGCAAGGGGCCGGGCTCGGGCTTCACGCACGTGACGGGCGACCGGGTCGTCATTGCCTCGGAGCGCCTGGGTGCGCTGGTCAACGAGGTGCAGTTGGCCACCGAAATCCCGCCCTGGACCTTTGGCGTGCGCGCGCTTTACGCCAACCTGGCCGCGCGAGGTCTGCTGCCGTACGGGCGCTGAGCCTGCCGGCGGATCCGACCTGGGGCAGGGCCCGTGGCGCCGGGCTCTGCCGCTTGCGGCATGCGTGCCCGGATTTCCCGCGCACTCCCCGTATAATCCGTGGTCGAATCCCCCGCCGACCGCTGGCGGGCCCAGCGGTAAGAGCCGTCACGCGGCTCGCTTCACACTTGTCGGATACGTCTTGAATCTCCCCGCGCTCATTGCCCCCATAGCTGACGATATGAAAGCCGTCGATGCGGTTATCCGCGAGCGGCTGAATTCCGATGTGGTTCTGATCCGCACGATCGGCGACTACATCATTGGGGCGGGCGGCAAGCGCATGCGCCCGGCCATGGTGCTGATGGTGGCGCGCGCCCTGGGCTACGAAGGCACCCATCACCAACTGCTGGCCGCCGTGGTGGAATTCATCCACACGGCCACGCTGCTGCACGACGACGTGGTGGACGAATCAGATCTGCGCCGCGGCCGCGAGACCGCCAACGCCGTGTTCGGCAATGCGGCCAGCGTGCTGGTGGGCGACTACCTGTACTCGCGCTCGTTCGAGATGATGGTCGAGGCCGACTCGATGCGCATCATGAGCATCCTGTCCGAAGCAACCACCGTGATCGCCGAGGGCGAGGTGCTGCAACTGCTGAACGTGCATGACCCGGACGTCTCGCAAGAGCGCTACTTGCAAGTGGTGCGCTACAAGACCGCCAAGCTGTTCGAAGCCGCCGCCCAGGTGGGCGCCGTGCTGGCGGGCGCCACGCCCGAGCAGGAGGCCGCCGCGGCCGCCTATGGCCGCCATGTGGGCACCGCGTTCCAGCTGGTCGACGATGTCCTGGACTACAGCGGCGACGCCGCCGCGCTGGGCAAGAACGTCGGCGACGATCTGCGCGAAGGCAAGCCCACGCTGCCGCTGATCCGTGTCATGGAAGTGGGCACGCCCGAACAGCAGCAACTGATCCGCGACGCCATCAAGACGGGCGACGCCGACTTTGCCGCCGTGGCCGCCGCCATCCAGGCCACGGACGCGCTGGAGCACGCCCGCCTGGCCGCCGTGGCCGAGGCCGAACTGGCCCGCGAAGCCCTTTCGATCTACCCCATTTCCCCTTTTCAAAATTCTCTGTTAGAATTCTGCGCTTTCGCGGTGAATAGAGATCGCTAGCAAAAAACGGCGGTAAAAATTCACAGGCGAGGTTCACCGAAACGATCTGAGCAGTCAGATGGCCTAGGTGAAAAAGCAGTGAAGCAAGTGCAGTAAAGAAAGTGCAGTGAACGTTTAGCGGGTCTGAGCACCGCTAAATGAGTAGTCAAGATCGGGGCGTAGCTCAGCCTGGTAGAGTACTGCGTTCGGGACGCAGGAGTCGGAGGTTCGAATCCTCTCGCCCCGACCACTTCATGTGGTCGAGAATTCAAGAAGGTGTTTCCCGACACCTTTTGGCTGAAAGCCGGTATCGCGCAAGCGCTGCCGGCTTTTTTGCATTTGCGCGGCTGAATGCAAAAACTATTGCTCAGCGGCCGGTGTCTGACACCCTTGAGGCATTGCGTCTAGCTTGAGGTCATTTCGGCCGGTGTCTGACACCCTTGAGGCATTGCGTCCAGCCTGAGGTCATTTCACCTGGGTGTCAGACACCTCATATAGCGTGACCTCCCACATCGCCCGCTAGATTGTCCGCGACCCGGTCATTTATTACCGGGCAATGAAAATCCGGGCTGTTTCGTGCGGATAATGGGAAGCGGTGATCCAGGATGGTGCAGTTTTTTATATTGCCTTACGCAATAACTAAATAAGCTACCGATCTGGATAATGACTTTTCAATTTGGTTAAATCAGACCAAGAAAAACGTCTTTTCATATTTGATTACATTGCACATCTGTCGCATGTTGCGGTTTGTGTAATGAATGTAATTTTTCTAGGGATTTCCCGGGTTTATTACGGGTTGTCCTGATTTATTTCCGCAGCAATAAAAATATTTAGCAAAAAGTTTGCTGCGCGACCCCTCTACGATGCCCAGGCTCGCTACCCGGATAGTTAACCGGATACCGAGCCAAATTCATTTTTAGCTATACGTCCGCCCCTATACGGCAAGGGTATTTCGATTTCATGTCGACGTACTCGCTTCGGGGCGTCGATTTCTAGTGTCTGCGACACGACGAAAACAGTGAGGTCCCCCGTGGTAAAGAGAATCGCAGTGTGTGGCCTTGGATATGTCGGCCTGCCCGTGGCAGTGGCATTTTCCAGGCGCTTTGATGTCATCGGTTTTGACGTGGACAAGCGAAGAATCGCACGGCTGAAAGAGGGTGATGACTGGACCGGCGAGATCGAACGCGACGTATTGATTGCCTCCCCCATGCAGTTCACCGACCAGTTGTCGGAACTGGAAGGCTGCGACTTTTTCGTGGTGGCCGTCCCGACGCCGGTCGACGAGAAAAACAACCCCGACTTCTCTTTGCTGGTGCGGGCGTGCCAGGCCATCGGCCCCGTGCTGCGCCCGGGCTGCATCGTGGTCTTCGAATCGACCGTTCACCCCGGCGCCACCGAGGAAATCTGCGGCCCCGAGCTTGAGAAGGCTTCCGGTCTACGCGCTGGCGTCGACTTCAAGCTGGGTTACAGCCCCGAGCGCATCAACCCGGGCGACCGGGAGCATCCGCTGGAGAAGATCGTCAAGATCGTGTCCGGCCAGGACGAGCAATCGCTGGAAGTGATTGCCGGCGTGTACGAGCAGATCATCGACGCAGGCGTGCACCGCGCCTCCTCGATCAAGGTGGCCGAAGCGGCCAAGGTGCTCGAGAACACGCAGCGCGACATCAACATCGCGCTCATGAACGAGATGTCCAAGATCTGCGATCTGGTCGGCATCCGCACCTCGGAGGTCCTGGCGGCCGCCGGCACCAAGTGGAACTTCCTGAAGTTCACGCCCGGACTGGTGGGCGGCCACTGCATCGGCGTCGATCCGTACTACCTCACGTCCAAGGCCCAGGAACTGGGCTATCACCCCGAAGTCATCCTGTCCGGCCGCCGCATCAATGACGGCATGGCCGCGCACGTCGCCTCGCGTCTGGTGCAGCAGCTTGCGCGCAGCGGCCGCCTGAATGCGTCTACCCGCGTCGGCATCCTGGGCATGACGTTCAAGGAAAACGTGCCCGACATCCGCAACTCGAAGATCGTCGATCTGTACCACGCGCTGGGCCAGTACGGCATCACCCCGGTCGCGTGCGATCCGATGGTCGATCCGGAGCAGATGGAGCACGAGTACGGGATCAAGCTCGCCGACCGCGGAGACTTCCGCGACATGGACGTCCTGATCCTGGCGGTGCCGCACCGCGAAACCATGGAAACCCTTTGGGAAGACCTGCCTCAGCTCGTCAAGAACGGCGGCATGGTCTGCGACTTGAAGTCCGTCCTGGATGCCAAACGGCTCCCGGCCGACCTTTTGTACTGGACTCTCTAGTTCAGGCTCGTAATCCATCAATACAGGAGAGACCCTGAATGACCGCATTTACCATCGCTCCGATCGGAACCTGCCGCATCCATACGCCGCTGCGCGATGCCGTGGGCCGCTACCCGATCAAGCTTCAGCTCGGCCGCAATTACGGATTCGTGCACACGGCCGCCGAAGCGCTCCAGCAGGCGCGTTTCATGTTCAGCCAAAGCGACATCCCGGCTGACGTGCAGCGCCTGATCTTCCGTCCGTCCAATGGCGAGCAGGCTCGCCGCGGCACGCACAAGCCGGCCGACCTGTACATGGTCGAGCTTTCCTCGCGCAAGCTGCTGACGATCGACGGCCATCCCATCCAATCGAATTACCTGGTCCGCTATTTCAGCGAGTTCTTTGCCGACCGCGCCCGTACCCGCGCGTTCTGGTCGATGGCCGCCGTTGACCGCCTGGCCGAGCGCCGCGCGCAGCTCGACCAGGACCCGGTCTTCAAGAGCCTGAACACTGAAGACCGCGACCTGCTCGCCCGCGTCGTCAAGCGCGACCAGACGGACGAGGAGATCGAGCAGGAGATGCGCCAGCTCGTCGAGCTGCTGGGCCGCGACAAGGTCGTGTTCGTCACCCACGTCAACGCCCACACGCCGGATAACGTGCCCATCGAACAGCGTCAGCAGCTGATCGCCGCCATTGCCGCCGCCGCGCAACGCATCGGTGTGCCGTGCTACGACCCGACGCCGCTGATGAACAAGCTGGGCCAGGCCGAAGCCATGGAAGACGGCGGGCTGGACCTGACCCACTACACGCCGGCCTTCGCCGAGCGCCTGTACACCGACTGGTTCAAGAACTTCATCCGTCCGCGCATGAGCTCCTCGACCCCGCAAGTCTCGGTGCCCAAGCTGGGCGCGGAAGAAAGCGTCGAACGCATCGAGAAGCTGTGGGATTCGGGCGAGCTGCGCGAAGCTTCGCGCCGCGTGCGCGATGTGCTGCGCCGCTACCCCAGCCTGCCGGATCACGTGGTGCTCTTCGCGCGCATCCAGGAAGAACTGGGCGACTACGAAGGCTCGCTGGCCCTCCTGGGCAGCGCCGATGCGCTGTCCTCGGGCAGCAAGGCCGAGCAGATCCTGATGCGCAACCAGTTCAAGCTGGGCCGCTACGACGTGGCGTACTCGCTGGCCGCCGGCCTCCTGGGCGACGAAATCGAGACGCCGGAAATCGTCCGCATCGCGGCGGTGTCGGCGGGCCACCTGGGCTATGTGGACGAAAGCCTGGGCAACTGGAAGCAGCTGTTCCGTATCTCGGAGCCGACCGACGCGATGGCGCTGGAAGCGGCCGACACGGTGCTGTCGCTGCTGCAGACGGGCGGCGACATGGAATCGGCGATTCGCTGGGTGCATGAAGTGCGCGCGGCGATCCCGAGCTACGGCCGCGGTTTCGCGGTGCTGTGGCGCGACCGCCTGCTGGCAGGCGACCGCGAAGCGCTGCGCGATCTGGCCGGCGAACAGCCCAAGCTGGAAGAGGGCGACGCGCTGGAACTGGTCAAGGAAGCCTCGTGGCGCGGTTGCATCATGGCTGCGGCGACGCTGGCGGCCTCGTGCGGCCTGGCCAAGAGCGAGCACGAAGATATCAGCGCATGGCTGCAATCGCAGTCCGCGACGTGGGCCGAAGAAGGCAACCGCGCGCTGGAGGAAGGACGCCTGCGCGACGCCGCCGAACGCATCTGCGCGCATCGTCTGCTGAACCCCGACGCGCTGGCTGGCGCCCGTGCGCAGCGCGCCTTCGAACGTGCCATGCGCCTGGGCGTGCGGGCCGCGCTGGTGGCCGGCAACCATAAGGAAGTGATCGACCTGACCAATCTGGCCATCGACACCAACGTGGACTTCCCCGAACTGCACGCCATGCGTGGCCGTGCGGCGGATGCGCTGGGCGACAAGAAGACGGCGATGCGCCACCTGGAAGTGGCCGCCGCCGGCGATGCCGCCCCGTTCAGCGCCAAGCTGCACTATGCCCGCGTGGCCTTCAATGGCGGCTGGTTCGGTGAAGCGATCGACGCGTACAAGGACGTGCTTGGCCACTCGGGCGCCGATCAAAGCGCCAAGGACGAAGCCGAACGTCAGCTCGGCAGGCTCGGCCCGCGCGCCATCCGCGGCGCCCGCGAGATCCTGTCGAACGGCGACCATCAGGCCGCGTGGAAGCTGCTGGATCGCGTCGCGCAGTCGTGGCCCGGCATGCCGGAAGTGGACCACGAGAAACGCCGCATCCTGGCCTACCTGTACGCCGAAGCGCGCGCCCTGGAACCGTCCAGCACCACCGAGCGCCTGGCGCTGGGCGAACGCATCGTGTCGCTGGTGCCTGACGATCCCATCGGCCTGCGCCTGGCCGCGGTCGGCGCCATGCGTCTGCACCGCTTCGAACAGGCCCTGCCGTACTGGAAGCAGTTGCAGGAACGTTCCGAGAACCCGGCGCAGTATGACCACTACATCGAGCGCTGCCTTGTTTGGATCGAGAAGATCAACCGGAGAAAGGCAGCATGAATCCACCTCTGATAACCGAGCGAGTGGACGCCAAGTCCGATCTTCAGCAAGTTCAAGCGCAGTTGGAGGAAATCGTTGCGGCATCGGGGCGGGTTCAAGTCGCTCAGGAAAACCTGGCACGCGCCAAGGCGCTTGGCCGCGATTACATGGAGGACTCGAAGGTTCGCTTCCTGCTGCTTCGCCTGCAGGAGTCGGCGGGCCTGAACGAGGGCATGGCCGAGCAGTGGGCGACCCTGCTCGAGGAATGCCCGGATGACCTGCAGATCGTGCGCTATTGCGCGACGCGGCTGGTGAAGGAACGGCACCTGGACGAAGCCATGGCGCTGGTCGACCGTCACCTGCCGGCCGAGACGACCAATCCGGACCGCCTGTTCTCGCGGGCAAAGCTGCTGAGCGACATCCGCGCGCACGAGCAGTCCGACGCGCTGTTCCGGCGTCTGATCTCGCAGCACACGGATCGCAACATGCGCGTGGAGTTTGCCAAGCGCCTGCGCAAGCGCGGCTTGCTGGCCGACGCATGGGACGCGATCGCGCCCGTGGCCAAGCATCTGACGCCCGGCAGCAAGGCGGCCGAACTGGCCGAGGGGCTGGCCAGCGACTTCGCGTTCTACCAGCGCTTCGAATCCGAAGAATCGCTGGCGGGCAAGGACGTGCGCATCGTGTCGATGAAGCACGCGATCCTGCATTTCCGCAACCGCAAGATCGCTGAAAACACCCCGGAAAAGCCGGTGTCGGTGGCGCTGGTCACTGGCAGCCTGGGACCGGGCGGCGCCGAGCGCCAGCTGACCCGCCTGGCGGGCGAGCTGACCCGTCTGGCCGCGTCGCCGGACCAGCAGCCGCCGGACATCCTGATGCGGCCCAAGAAGGTCGAGGTGCTGGTCAAGCAGCACACCGAACCGTCCGGGTCGCCCAAGAAGCAGGACGATTTCTTCCTGCCGGTGCTCATCAAGGCGCAGATTCCGGTCACGGAGATCAACCGCCTGCCGGCGATCTCGGTGGCGCACCAGTCGGTGCCCGAAGGCAATCTGGGCCGCCTGCTGGAACAACTGCCCCCGCCCGTGCACTACGGCGTGACGCGTCTGGCGCCGGTGCTGCGCGCCAACCGGTTCGACGTGGTGAGCCTGTGGCAGGACGGCACGTGCCTCTTTGGCGCCCTCGCGGCGCTGTTGGCCGGCACGCCGACGATCCACCTGGTGTTCCGCGGCCTGCCGCCGAACATCCGCAAGGACCGCTTCCGCGAAGAGTATCCCGAGCTGTTTCAAGCGCTGGCCCTGGTGCCGGGCGTGGTGTTCGTCAGCAACAGCCGCAAGGCCGCGGAAGCGTATGCCGAGTGGCTGGACCTGCCGCTTGCGCGATTCCACATCCTGTACAACGGCGTGCCGGATCTGGCGACCGATGCATCGGACGCCGACAAGGCAAAGTGGGAAGCCTTCCACGAGCGCACCAAGGACGCCACGGAAACGATCGGCGGCGTGTTCCGCCTGGAGCCGGACAAGCGTCCGCAGCTCTTCATCAAGTTGGCGGCGCTTTACCTGAAAGAGCGGCCGCAGGCGCGCTTTTTCCTTGTGGGCGACGGACGCCTGCGCGAAAACATCGAGGCGCTGGCGCTGGAGCACGACGTGCTGGAGCGCCTGTTGCTGGTGGGGCTGTCGAATCACGTGGGCTTCTGGTATTCGAAGATGGACGCCAGCGTGCTGCTGTCACGCTACGAAGGCCTGCCGAATGTGCTGATCGAGGCGCAGTTGCTCGGCGTGCCGGTGATTTCCACGCCGGCCGGCGGCGCGGAAGAGTGCTTTGTCGAGGACGAGACGGGCCACCTGCTCAACTGCGTGGATCATCCCGACATGCACGAGGCATGCGAGAAGGTCCTGAACATGGTGGACCAGGTGCGCAGCAATGCGGACATGCGGACAAATAGCCGCCAGCGGGCGCAGAAGCTGTTTTCGCTGGACGCGATGCTCACGAAGTTCATGAGCATCTGCATGCCCGCCATGACCGAGTCCGAGAACGACGAGCGCATCGATGTTGCGCCCAAGCGCCTGATGCAGGCGTGACGGGCAGTTGCTCTTTTTTAAAGTGCTGAAGCTGAAGGATCTTATGCAAATGAACGTCCCGGCCCTGGGCGCGCGACGCCACGCGACGCTTGCCATGCTGCTCTTGGCAGCGCTGACACTCACGGGTTGCCAGCTCCCACGGTCCGGCCCGATGCTCAGCGAAATGACCGGGGCTCACGATGACAAGGATGTCATCGTGATGCCCGTGTCGCGCGAACTCGCGCAAAAGAGCCGGGTGCCCGACGTGGCGGACTTTCCCGTGCGCTATCGCGATCTGACGCAGGCGGGATTCGACAAGCTGGTGCCGGGCGACGGCATCAACGTGCGCGTCTGGGAGCGCGGCGGGCTGGGCGTGTTCGCCCCGGACCCGTCGGGCGTCAGCGACCTGGGCAACCAGGAGATCGACCGTTCCGGCAATGTCACGTTCCCCATCATCGGCAAGTTCCAGGCCGAGGGCCGGACGCTGGGGCAGTTGCATGACGCCATCGTGGCGCGCCTGAGCAAGCTGGTGGTGGGCGCCGACGTCAGCGTCACGCGCGCGGCCGACGCGCGCGGGCAGATGGTGACGGTGCAGGGCAACCTGACCAAACCCGGCATGTATCCCATCACGCAGACCGCCCAGCGCCTGAGCAGCGCGCTAGCGCAGGCCGCGCCGGTGCAGACGAATCCCGAGCAGCTCATCATCAGCCTGCGCCGCGAAAACCAGGTGGCCTCGGTGCGGCTGGCGGATATCTACCGCAACCAGAATAACGACATCCTGCTGCGCTCGGGCGATGTGATCACCGCCTACGACGCCAAGGAATTCCTGACCGTGCTGGGCGCGGCCGGCCAGCAGGGCCGGGTGGAAATCAGCAAGCGCAACTACAGCGTGCTGGACGCGCTGGCGGATTCGCGCGGTCTGGACGACAAGCTGGCCGATCCGCGGTCGGTGTTCCTGTTCACGCCTGCAAGGGCCGGGGCCGAAGGCAAGCCGGACTTGCTGCCCGTCGTGTACCAGTTCGACCTCACGCGGCCGGAGCAGGTGGCGCTGGCGCGCGAGTTCACGGTGCATGAAGGACAGGCCATCTATATCTCGGATGCGCCATTCACGCAGGTGCAGAAGGTGCTGTCGGCCTTCCGCGTCACGATGAGCGCCGGCTTCAGCGCCACGCGAGCCATCGACAGCGATTCGGGCGGCGGTTCGACCGGCGTGGCCCAATAACGCGTCCATGAGTAACGAGGATCGGATAAAGGGCTGGCGCTCGCGCCGCAAGGAAAACAGCTACGCGGTAGGGTCCGGAGTCGCCAACTGGCGGCTGGACCCGGCCGCGCTGTTCGAGGCCAAGGCCCCGCCGGGCGTGCTGTTCAAGCCGCTGCTGGCCCGCCTGCAGGGCGAGCCGCACGACTCCGTGGCGGCCCGGCGCGCGGTGTACGAGGCCGTGCAGGCGGAGCTGGATGCCGAGATCGCGCGCAGCGAAGTCGATGAGACCCTGGCGGATTTCTCCCGGCGGCGCCTGCGCATCATCGTGCGCCTGCTGGAGCAGGACATCCGCGCGGGCGTGGAGGTGTTTGCGCCGGGCTACATGCCGGCCAAGCTGGTGGCCGAGGACGAGCGGCTGGCCGCCGCGCATGCGCGCCGCGTGGAGCGGCGCAAGCAGGACGAGGCGCGCGAAGCGCGTCGCCATGCGTCGCGCAACGACATCGCGCTGGAGATCGAGGTTGCGCAGACCGAAGCGGGCGACCTCGCCATCCTGCGCGACCGGCTGCGTTCCCTGCATGAGGGACATACTCAGGACACGGCCGGCCATCGGCCGATCGGCCGCACGCTGATGGCGATGTTCATCTATCAGCTGCGCGTGATGCACGGCGAAAGCCGCATCGCGCTGGTGTGGGCGCTGGTCGGTCCGGTGGTGCTGCTGACGCTGATTTCGTCGCTGTACATCCTGATGGGCACGCACTACATCCTGGGGATGGACGTGCAGACGTTCTCACTGTTGGGCGCCACGACCTGGATCATGTTCCGCCAGATCGCGTTCCGCAGCAGTACGGCATATGTCTCGGCGCGCGGCTTGCTGAATTTCCAGGGCGTCACGCCGCTGATGTGCGCGCTGGTGCAGGCCATGATTTACGTCGCGGTGTACGTGGTGGTGTTTGCGGTGCTGATCACGGCGGGCCACGCGATCGGACTCATCACGCTGCCCAAGAGTTGGGCGGGCTTCATTCTTTTTGTGGTGCTGATGGGCGTGGCGGGCGCGGCGATGGGCGTGCTGTTCGGGTCGATTGCGACCTACTGGCATTTCTTTCTGCGGCTGGCGCCGATCATCGAACGCTTCCTGCAGATCTTCGCGGCGGTGTTCTTCGTATCGGAGCAGTTTCCCGAGCAATTGCGGCCGTGGATGCTGTGGTCGCCACTGGCGCACGGCATGCAGTTGCTGCGTTCGGCGTATTTCCACGCGTACGAATCGCACGATGCCAGCCTGGGTTACTTCCTGACCTCGCTGGTGTTCATGATGGTGATCGCGCTGGTGGCAGAGCGTCTGGCCCGTCCCAATGTTCAGCCAATGTGAGGGAGAAAAATGATCCATCTCAATGGCGTAACCGACGAACCCTATTCCTTCGGCAGCAGGCAGCCGCTGCTGGCCAACGCCACGCTCGACATTCCGGCCGGGCGCTACGCCTTGCTGTCGCCCGCGCCGGAGATGCATCGCCAGCTGGTGGACGTGCTGTGCTGTCTGCGTCCGCCGCGGCAGGGCTTCGTCAAGCACGACGGCAATGTCTCCTGGGCGATCGGCCGGCAGGGTTTCATCCGCGGCAAGGCCAGCGGCCTCTCCATGATCGACTTCGTCAGCGAAATGTACGAGATCGACCCCGATGCCACATACGAACTGGTCGCGGACCTGATCAGCGATCCCAAGATGCTGGCCAAGCCCATGGAGCATTGGCCGCTCTATGTGCGGCAGGAGTTTTCGTTCGCGCTGGCGCTGGCGCCCGCGTTCGATGTCTACGTGATCGAAGGGAGCATCCCCTTCGAGCCCTGCCGTTTCACCCGGCTCTGGCTGGCGCTCTTCGAAGAGCGGCTGGTTGGCCGGACACTCATTTTTTCCAGTTATCGCCAGAATCAGTTGGCGGACTATTGCTTCAAAGGCTTGATCTATGAACGAAGCGCGCTCAGCATCGACGACGACCTCGACCAGTGCCTCCGCAGGTATCCCCCGCGACGATCACGGAGCGACTCCGGCACAGGCGACGACGTCCTCGGAGGCGGCTTCGACGAAGGCCAGCTCGGGTTCTGACGGTGGCTCCGAGATCGAACGCCGCCGCCGCGAGCGGCAGTCGGCGCTGCGCGAACGCCGCCGCCACCGCTGGATCAACGCGTTGATCGTGCTGGTGCCGGTGGCGCTGGCGGTGGTCTACCTGTCGATCGTCGCCACGCCGCGCTATGAAGCCGAATCGCGGTTCTTCGTCCAGTCGGCGTCCAACCAGGGTGGCGGCGCCGGCGCGGCGGCCAGCCTGCTCACCACGGGCAACTCCGGCGGCATGCTGGGCGGGTTCGTCGACGGGTGGGCGGTCGCCGATTTTCTGAAGTCGCGCGACAGCATGCAGCAACTTGACCGCAAGGTCGGCCTGCGCCGCTACCTGATGAACGAAGGGTTGGACCCGTTCAACCGCCTGGCCGAGGACTCCAGCGAAGACGATCTGTATCGCGCCTATCAGGCGTCGGTGCACGTGTCGTTCAACGCGCTGGAACAGATCGACGTGCTGCGGGTCAGCGCGTTTTCGTCGGCGGACGCGGCCACGCTGTCCAAGGAGCTGATCGGTCTGGCCGAGGAATTTGTCAGTTCGATGAACGAGAAGGGCGTGGCCGACAAGCTGAAGGTGAGCGAGGAGTCGGTCAAGTTTGCCGAGGAGAAGGCGCTGGCGGCGCGCGACGCGCTGACGACGTGGCGCACCAAGCACGGCAACATCGATCCCAGCGCGACCGTGTCGATGCTGTTGAACCTGTCCAGCCAGCTTGAAGGCGAGCTGAGCACCGCGCAGATCAATCTGGACAAGATCCGGGCGCTGGAGAACAAGGACCATTTCATGCTCAAGCCCGCGCAGATGCAGGTGGCGGCTCTGAAAAAGCGGTTGGCGTCCGTGCGTCAGCGCCTGAGCGGCGACGGCAACACGGAAGCCAAGCAACTGAAGGAATACGAGGCGCTGCGCAATGCCCAGGTGTTTGCGGATTCCAACCTGACGTTGGCGCAGCAGTCGTACCAGCAGGCGATGACGGACGCGCTGCGCCTGCAGCGGTATCTGTCGATCATCGCGCAGCCGGTGCCGACGGACCGGCCCAGCAGCCCGCGCACCGGCATCTTGCTGTTGCAGGCGCTGGCACTGGGATTTGTGCTCATGTTCATCGCACGCGTCGCGATGGCTTTGTTGAGGGGGCTGCGTCATGGTTGATACGGCTATCGAGAACCGCGTGCCTGTAGCCGGCGCCGAACCGCAGGACGCTACGGCGCGCCTGCGTGATGTCATCGGACAGATCCGCGCGTCGGCAGACCCGGCGCGCGACATGGCCGCGCTGGAACCGGCGCTGCGCCAGGCCAAGGACGGCTGGCGCGACGTCCGGCGGCTGCTGGTCTCGCCCGACGTGAAAGAGGGCAAGCTGGCCAGCGCCATCGCGGCGCTGGAGACGCTTGTCGCCGTGTATCCCGCGCGGGTGGACGACAGGCGCCTGCTCGCCAGTCTGCTCAGCCGTCTGGAACAGTGGGACAGGGCGATCGCCGAAGCTGATGCCGCCGCCGGCATCGAGCCAGGCAATGCGTCGCTGCATGCCGCGCGCATCCAGATGCGCGTGCAGGCGGGGCGCGTGCCCGAGGCGGCGGAAGTCGCCCGCACGACCCTACCGCTGGCGCAGAGCGCGCCCGAAGACGCTTACGCGTGGATGATGGCATTCGTGCGCAATGGAGACGTTGCCGACGCGTCGGGCATCGCGGCCTCGCTGGATCCGGACAAGCTGCCCAATGAACGGGTGGCGACGATGGCCGTGCGTGCGTTGCTGGCCGACGGCCGCACCGCGGCGGCAATCCGTCTTGGCGACGGCGCACTGAGCGCTGGCCAGGATTGCGCGGCGCTGCGATCGTCGCTGGGCCTGGCGCATCTGCGGCGCGGCACCGAAGCCGATCGCAAGACCCATGCGCTGGCGCACTTCGAAGCCGGCCTGCAGGCCGCACCCGACGATGTGCGGCTGCTGACGCTGCACGGCGAAACCCTGCTGCGCGCCGGGCGCTACAAGGATTCCGTGGCGCCGTTGGCGCGCGCCATCGAACTGGCGCCCGATCTTGAACAGACGCGGGGCTTGTATGCCCGCGCGCTGCGCTACACCTTGCAGTACGACGCGGCGGCCGAGCAGATGATGTTCCTGCTGAAAAAGTCGCCCGACAACCTGCTGTGGCAGCGGTCGGCCATTGGTGCGCTGTCGCAAGCGGGCCGCAAGGATGAGGCCGAGGCCCTGTTCGAGCAATACGTCGCCAAGCGCGGCGCACGGCTGCCGGAGACCTTCCAGGAAGCGCTGGCGCGCATGGAAGAACAGCTCGACACCGCGCCGATTCCGCAGGCGCGGCTGGACTGGGCCTGGTCGATGCGCGGCGACAAGGACATCGACCGTGCGACGTGGGAACGCCGCGCGCGCTGGGGCCACCTGATCGACCATCTGCTGTTCGACTGGCTCGAGTGCCGTGAGGAGCGCGTCGAAGAAGCGATGGCGATGCTGGGCGAACTGGATACCGGCGAGCGCTTCTTTGCGCCGCTGCTGGCCGCCGGCCGCGGTGTCGTGGTCGCCACCGCGCACGTCGGGCCGATGTATGCGGGACTGATGGCGCTGGAACTGGTTGGCATCCCGTCGCGCTGGTTGGCGTCGGCGCCCAGCATCGCCCGCAGCAGTTACGCCGAGGCGCTGATTTCGACGGCCGACCAGACCGAGGCGCAGGTCGCCAAGGCCTGCATGCGCGCGATCAATTCGGGATTCGTGCTGTGCCTGGCCATCGACGGCGCGGCAAATCCCGCCGCGCCGCGCACGACGTTCGAAGGCCAGGACGTCACCTATTCCGGTTTCGCGGCGCATCTGGCGCATCGCATGGGCGTGCCGTCGGTGTTCTACGCGCCGCGCTGGGAAAACGGGCAGGTGGCCTACACGCTGGAAATGCTGCCGGCCGCCAATCCGGGCGAGGACGCGGACGCGTATGCGCAGCGCTGGCAGAAGGCGTACTTCGAACGGCTGCGCGAGCACGTGGCCGGCCCGCCGGAGAACCTGCGGTTGAGTGGCGGCATCTGGCGCCACGTGACGGCGGCGGATCCGTCTGCATGAAGATTTAGGGAGCGGTTGCGATGCGACTACGAAAGACAGTGATGGTGTGGCTGCTGACGTTGGCCGGTTTGTATGGCGGCACGGCGGCAGCAAGCGGGCAATGCGAGGCGCCCGATGAACACTGCCCGTTCGTCTCCAGTTTGCTCGCGCAACGCGAAGGATACGGGGCCCAGGCCACGGGCGGCCTGGGCGGCAAGTTCATCGAGGTGACCTCGGACCAGGACGCCGGGCCCGGCACGCTGCGCGCCGCGCTGGCGCAGGCCCGCAAGGGACCGGCATGGATACGCTTCGCGTCCGACATGACGATCGTCCTGAAAACCCAGTTGCGCGTCCCGTCCAACACGACCATCGACGGCCGCGGCAAGCGGGTCGCCCTGATCGACGACGGCCTGGGCGTGTATGGCGCGAAGAACGTCATCCTGACGCATCTGACGATCGACGGGCGGCTCACGCGGCTTACGCAGGCCGTGAATGTGGCCAACGACAGCCGCGACGTGTGGGTCGACCACATGGACCTGTCGCGGATGTCGGACCGCCTGCTGAATGTGAAGAACGGCTCGACCGACGTGACGATCTCGTGGACGAAGTTCCACAACTCGAACAAGGTCATGCTGCTGAACAACATCACGTCCAAGAATCTGTTCCAGAACTACGAGCGCGATTCGATTGCGCGCGTGACGCTGCATCACAACTATTTCTTCAATACCGTGCAGCGCAATCCGCGCGCGCAGTTCGGCACCTTCCACCTGTTCAACAACCTGCTCGAGAACTGGGACTTCTACGGCATGAGTTTCAGCCTGGAAGCCAAGGCGCTGGTCGAAGGCAACATCTTCAACAACGACGCGCAGCGCAAGTGCGTCGAGCCCGAGTTCTTCCCCACGGTGGAAGGCATCAACGTCAACTATTGCCGCTACATCCCGATCGCGCCCGCGCGCAGCGCGCTGGACAACGGCGACTCGGATCGCGGCGCGTATGAAAAGCGCAAGGCGGACCACGGCTACACCCGCGACTACAAGGCCTTCCTGCGCTTGAAGGACAACCTGTATCTGGGCGATGCCAAGCCGGTGCTGAAGGACTACCGCCCCGAGTCGGCGCCGACGCCGCCTTACTGCTACGGCTACGAGAAGGCCACGCCCGAGCTGGCCGAAAAGATTCGCAAGTTTGCGGGAAATACGTCGGGCGATACGCCCCTGCCGGCGACGCGCACCGGCGCGGGCTGCCCGGGCTGAGGTCAGCCCCCCTGCGCATCGATTTCAGAGTTTTCCGATTGTGCGCATTTCTGCAAGAAATCAGGATTTCGTGCGTGATTTCATGAGGTGAGGAGCCATGTCCGATATCGTTGTATTCGTTCGCAGCAAGTCGCGCTATGGCGACCAGATCGTGGCGTTCCCGGCGCTGTATCAAGTCAAGAAACTGTGGCCGGACAAGCGCGTCCGCGTCGTCTCCCGGTTTGAGGTGGAGGACTTCTATACGCAGCTGCCTTGGGTGGACCAGTTTGTCCGCGCGGAAGCGTTCGGCGATCAGGTCAAGGCGCTGCCTCCGCGCGCCAGCGCGTCGTTGACGCTGCATCATTCCAGCGAGCGCTTTGCGCTCATCAACCTGCTGCGCCGGCCTGCGCTGCGCCTGGGTTTCAGAAACCGCCGTCTCGGCGACTGCGTCTGGACGCATTCCCACATCAAGGACACCCGCGAATACATCGGCCTGGCGAACTTGCGGCTGCTGTCCACGGTGCAGGAACACGACCCCGAAGCCATCGCGCGCCAATGCTTCGTCGAGATCGGACGGCCTTGCGCGGGCACGGTGCAGCCGGCCGACATCGTATTGATTCCGGGTGGCGGCTCAGGGCAGTTCAAGCGGTGGTCGGTGGACCATTACATCGCCCTGGCTGACCTGCTCCAGGCGCGGCTGGGCGGGAACGCCAGCTTCACGTTTGTCCTCGGTCCTGATGAAGCGGCCGAACGCCAGCGCCTGAAACACATGAATCGGCCGGACTTCCGCCTTGAATGCTCCCGTTCCGTGGCCGAGCTGGTCGCGCTGATGCAGCACGCCCGCCTGATCGTCTCGAACGACTGCGGCCCATCCCACATTGCCCAAGGGCTTTGCGTGCCCTACGTGGGCGTGTTCAACGAGTCGAATCCCGAGTGGTTCTGGGCGCGGGACTACACACGCGACGTCGTGCCCGAGGCGGGGGAGTCAGAGATCAATTCGATTCACCCGGGGCGCGTGCTGGAGGCGTGCATGACGGTGCTGAACGGGCCCGCGCCGCGTTTGCGGGGCGGAATTTCCACCAGTTAGCGCGTCGCGCCTTCGGAATCACCCCAGGGGAGCCCCATCAGGAATCACCGCCACCTTGCCCACGTGTCTGCGCGTCTCGACGGCTTCGTGCGCCAGCGCGATATCGTGCAGCGCGTAGGGATGCACCTGGGCATGATGCAGGCTGCCATCCTTTAGCCAATGCGTGAGCTGCGCGATGGCCTGTCGCTTCAAGATCGGCGGCATGGTGTACACCAGCAGAAAGGCCAAGCGCACGTTGCGGCGCATCAGGTCGCGCACGGGCAGAGTTGGGTGCAGGTCGGTGTCCGACGCGTAGGCCGCGATCTGCGCGCCGTTTTCAGCCAGCAGCAGATTGACGGGCAGGTTGCCGGCGAAATCCAGGTCGATGAAGGCGTCGAAACCTTCGCGTTGCCGCTGCGTCAGCCATTGCCGCGCGGCGGCCGGCAGGTCGGCGCCGCGGGGCACGGTTTCGATGCCGGCGGCCTGCGCAATGCGGGCCTGGCCTTCATTCGATACGCTGGCCAGCACCTCGGCGCCACGCAGACGCGCCATCTGCGCGGCATAGAAGCCCACCGCGCCCACCGCGCCATGCACCAGCACGCAACGCCCGGGTTTTGCCTCGACCTGCGCCGTGCAGTACCACGCCGTCAGCGCCGGCACGCCCAGCGACGCGCCAGTTTCCATTGAAACGCCATCGGGCAGGGGCACCGCCAGGCCTTCGGGTACGGTTACCCATTGCGCGGCAGTGCCATGCGGACGTCCAAGCTGGCATTCGTACAGCCACACGCGTTGGCCAACCCGGCCCGCGTCCACGCCCGCGCCAACCTGTTCGATGACCCCCGCGCCGTCCTGATGCGGAATCGTGCGCGGCCACGGATTGGCGCGCGCGCCCAAGCCCCCGCGCGTTTTGACGTCGGAAGGATTCACGCCCGAAACCGCGATGCGGACCTGGACCATGCCGGGGCCGGGCGGCTCGACCGGCATGTGCCCGACGCGCAGCACGTCCCGGGCGGCGCCGGGGGTGTCAAAGAAGGCGGCTTTCAAGAGGACTCCTTATCGGTTCGGCATGCCCAGCACGGCCTTGGCCACGATGTTGCGCTGGATCTCGTTGGAACCGCCATAGATCGTGGTGACCAGCGACTGCAGGAACGGCGCGGGCGGAAGGAGCGACGTGCCGTCGTTCATCGTAACGCCGGTCCAGGTGCCGCCCGATTCGTCGGCCCAGCGCACGATCTCGCGGGCGATGCGCACGTAGGTTTCGGTGGCCAGCACCTTCAGGCCCGAGACGGACGGCGGCAGCAGGCTGCCGCGCCGCACGATGTCGGCGAAAAGGCCATACAGCGCCTCCAGTTCGCGCACGTCGCCCAGCAACTGCGCGTACGACTGGCTGAATTCGGGCAACTCGAACAGCGACTGGCTGTCGGCCAACTGCTCCAGGTGGTGCAGGGCCTGGCGCGACTGCTGCGGGCTGCCGGCAAAGATGCGTTCGTAGCCGAGCAGGTCCTTAGCGATGGTCCAGCCCATGTTCAGCTCACCCACCAGATTCGTGACCGGCACCTTCACCTCTTCGAAGAAGACTTCGCAGAACTCCTGTTCGTCGATGATGTTGGTGATCGGCCGGATGGTGACGCCGGGCGACTTCAGGTCGATGAGCAGGAAGCTGATCCCGGCCTGCGGCTTGACGGTCTTGTCGGTGCGCACCAGCGCGAAGATATGGGTCGCGTCGTGCGCAAGCGTGGTCCAGATCTTCTGGCCGTTGACGATGAAGTGATCGCCGTCGCGCACGGCCTCGGTGTGCAGGGATGCCAGGTCCGAGCCGGCGTTGGGCTCGGAATAGCCCTGGCACCAGATGTCTTCGCCGGACAGGATGCGGGGCAGGTAGCGCGCCTTCTGTTCAGACGTCCCGTGCTGGATCAGCACGGGACCCAGGTTGATGATGCCCTGGTCTGGCAGGCGCGCCGCGCCCCAGCCTTCCATTTCCTCGAAGAAGATCAGCAGCTTGGCGGGCGGCAGCGCCATGCCGCCGTGTTCGCGCGGCCAGGCGGGCGCCAGCCAGCCGCTGCGTGAGAGCGTCTGATACCAGTCGCGCACCTCGTGCAGGCGCAGGCGCCGGGGCACGTGGCGCAGGTGCTGCGGGTAGTTCGAACGCAGGAACGCGCGCACCATCAGCCGGAAGCCGTCGTCCGTCATGGCGGCGTAATCGTCGCCCGACGCGGCAAGGCCTTCGGTCTGAACTTGGTGGCCACGCGACGGCCGCAGGGCAAGGTAGCGCGCCTGCAGCGTGCGCGGGCTGCCGAGCCAGCTTGCCAGATGCAGGGCGCGTTTGAGATAGATGCCGATGTCGTATTCGTCGGTGTACCCGATGGCGCCGTGCAGTTGCACGGCTTCGCGGCACAGCGCGATGACGCGTTCCGCGATGCGCGATTTGGCCAGCGCGGCCACGCGCGCTAGGGTGGTGGGATCGTCGGCCACCTCGCGATAGCTATCGGCCAGCAGGGCGCCGCACGCCATCACGCCGACATAGGCGTCCACCATGCGATGCTGCAGCGCCTGATTGGCGCCGATCGGCTTGCCGAACTGCACGCGCGTCTTCAGGTAGTCCAGCGTCATGCAGAACACGCGGCGGGCAATGCCGTAGAGCTCGCTGCTCTGCAGCAGGCGGGTCGTCTCCAGCGCCTGCTGGCAGATGCGGTCAACGGCCTCGCCTTGCGCGACGATGCGGCCGGCGGGCAGGAACACGTCCAGCTGCAGCGTGCACAGCAGGCTACCGTCGGCGCGCAGCTCGGTCTCGATCTTCACGCCTGCATCGTCCGGTCGCAGCCAGACGAGCGTGGGCAGTTCACCGCGCCGGGCGTGAACCAGCCAGCCCGTCGCGCCCACGGGTGACACCCAGCGTTTGCTCCCCACCAGACGAAGGCGGTCGCCTTCGATGCTGGCGGAGGTCGACACCGAGGTCGGGATGAGTTCGCCGGGGTTTTCCTGCCACGCCAGACCCAACACCGCCGATCCGCTGACGACGTCGTTCAGCAGTTCACGCGCGAGGGCATTGTCCGCAAACGCGGGCAGCACCAGCGCGGCCAGGGCGCCGGCGCCCAGATAGGGCTCGGGCAGGGGCGACTCGCCGACGGCGGTGGCAATCGCGCCCAGGACCTCGGCGTCCAGGCCCAATCCGCCCAGATGTTCCGGCACCGTGACCGAGGTCCAGCCGGCCTCGGCGAGCGCCTTCCAGGTTGCGCCGTCCCAGCCCGGCGCTGCGCCGCGCAGCTCGCGCAGCCTTGCCAGCGGCGAAACCTGCGCCAGCGTGCCGGCCGCGGCTTCCATGAACTCGGCATGCCGCGGCAGAGGGCCAAAAATCGAAAAAGAATCCAGTGCGTTCATCGTGGTCCTTCTGTGACGGCACAGCTTGAAATGGGAGCAGCAAATTCTAGGGGCGGCGCCGTGGCGCATTCATAACGGGTTGTTGAGAGCTGCTATTACAAAACTGCAGGGGTGCAACGGCGGGATCCTTCCTAGAATTGGCCCTAAATCAAGACAGCCACAACGGCGAGGAGACAGGAAAATGCGTGTACTGATGGCGTGCATTGCGGCATGCATAACCGCCGCGGGCGTGACGGCGCCGGCGTGGGCGGCTGGAGCGCCCGTTGAGCGCATCGTCGTGCCGTATGCGGTCGGCGGCGTGACGGACCTGTACGGACGGGTGCTGGCCGAACGCCTGCAGGCGGACCAGGCCAGCCCCGTCCTGGTGGATAACCGGCCGGGCGGCGGCGCGGCCATCGGCACCGCCTATGTCGCCAAGAGCACGGCGGACGGACGCACCGTGCTGCTGGGCAGCGTCGGCACGGCGACCAATCCCGCGATGATCAAAAGCATGCCGTACGACCCGCGTGACATCGTGCCCGTGGCCCAGGTGGCAACCAGCCCGCTTGTCCTGTATGTACGCGCCGATCTGGCGCAGGACGTGCCGCAGCTGCTGGACCATGCGCGCAAGGCGCCCGGCGGCCTGTCGTTTGCCAATTCCGGAGTCGGATCCAGCCCCAACCTGGCAGCGGCGCTGTTTGCGCGGCAGATCAACCTGCCCGTGACGCACGTCAGCTATCGGGGTACATCCGCGGCCATCAATGACCTGCTCGGCGGGCAGGTGGACGCGTACTTCGACACCTTGCAGGCGATGCCGCACGTGAAGTCTGGCCGCATCCGCGCGCTTGCGGTGGCGGCGCCCGAGCGTCTGGAACAGGCGCCGGACCTGCCCACGCTGGATGAATTGGGCGTGCCCGGCGTGCATGCGTCCAGCTGGTGGGGCATCTTCGTGCCGGCCCGCACGCCGCAGGACCAGATCAAGGATCTTCAGGTGCGGCTGCGCAAGGTGGTGGGCGAGCCCATCGTGCAGCAGCGCGCGCGTGAAATGGGCGCCGTCGCCCTGTTTCGCGATCAGGCGGCTTTCCAGCAGTTCTTCGACAGCGAGGTGACGCGCTGGAGCGAGATCATCGCGGCCGAAAAACTCTCGGGCCAGTGATCCATGGCCAAACCGTCTGATTCCGCAGGGTGGGACCTGCGCGCGCTGCGCATCTTCTCGTTGGTGGCGCGCAGCGGCAGCATCACCAAGGTTGCCATTGACCTGGGCGTAAGCCAGCCCGCCGTCAGCCGCTACCTGTCCCTGCTTGAAAAGCAATGCGGCGGCTATCTGTTCACGCGCAATGGCCGCGGCATGGGCCTGACCGAACTGGGCCGGCAGGTCCAGCCCGCGATCGAGCAGGTGCTGGAAAGCGCCGCCGGACTGAACGACGTGGTCGCGGCCGCGCACGGCCAGGTGACGGGCACGGTGCGCATCGGCACGCTGCCTTCGCTCAGCAACGCGCTGATCATTCCGCTCTTGTTGCGGCTGCAGCGCGAGTATTCGGCGATTCAGGTGCAGATCGTGGAAAGCGCGGCGGGACAGATCGAGAGCTGGCTTGCGCATCACGAGATCGACATCGGCCTGCCGTACCGCAGCCACGACGCGCTGGGCAGCGACGAGGACGTGCTGCTGCGCCTGCCGTCCTATCTGATCGGCCCGCCGGGCGACCGCATCACCGCGGATCGCGAGGTGCCGTTCGCCAAGCTCGATGGCCTGCCGCTGGTGCTGTCGCGCAAGCCGTCTTCGGTGCGGATGATGCTGGACGAAATGGGCCGGCGGCACAACGTGAACATCAGCGTGTCGGTGGAGGCTGACTCGGGCTTCATCCAGAAGCAGATGGTGGTCCGGCGCGCCGGCTACACCCTGCTGCCGTGGCATTTCGTGGCCGCGGAGGTCGAACGAGGCGAGTTGCAAGCGTCCGAAATCGTCCAGCCTTCCGTTTTGCGCATCGTGTCGCTCATGATCACCGACCGGCCGACGCAGGCCGTGAAGGTGGTCACCGGCCTGCTGCGCGAGATCGTCAGTGAATCATTGACCCAGCTTGACGCCCGGCCTCCGGGCGCGAGCCGATAACAACGAGCCAGCCGCCCCGGCCGGCCAACAGGAGACAAACCTTGATCCGCTTCATCACACGCGCCTGCGCACTTGCGCTGGTGGCCAGTTCCGCGCTGGCAGCCTATCCCGACAAGCCCATCAAGCTGGTGGTGCCGTTTGCCCCCGGCGGCGGCGCCGACCTGACCGCACGGGTCGTGGCCGAGACGCTCTCGAAAAAACTCAAGCAGTCGGTCATTGTGGAAAACAAGGCGGGCGCGGGCGGTGTCATCGGCGCAGCCGCCGTGGCGCGTGCCGATCCGGACGGATACACCTTGCTCTACACCACGCCGGGCCAGCAGATGACGCTGCCGTTCCTCATGAAGAACATGCCGTACGACCCCGACGATCTGCGTCCGGTGTCGCAGGTGTCGCTGGCGCCCAGCGTGCTGGTCGTCAACAAGCAGTTGGGCGTGAACTCGCTTGAGGAACTGATCGCGCTCGCCAAGAAGCGGCCGGGCGAACTGAATTACGTCAGTGCCGGTATCGGCGCCAGCAGCCATCTGAATGGCGAGCTGCTGCAGATTCTGGCCGGCGTGCGCCTGCAGCACGTGCCGTACAAGGGCACGGGCGAAGCGGTGAAGGATCTGGTCGGCGGCAACGGCGATATCGCGATCGACACCGTGGGCATCTATACCGCCTTCATCAAGGACAAGCGCCTGATTCCGCTGGGTGTGACGACGCCGTTCGAAGTGCCGATCCTGCCCGGCGTGCCGCCGATCTCCAAGACGCTGCCCGGCTATGACGCGTCGCCCGTGAATTACATCTCGGTGCCCAAGGCCACGCCGGAGGCCATCGTGCAGCAGTTGGCCGAGGCGCTGCAGGCCACGATCGCCGAACCGAGCGTCAAGGAAAAGATGCTTGAGCAGGGCATCCTGGCCATTTCCAACTCGCCGCAGGAAATGGCGGATCTGCTCAAGAAGGAACAGGCCCGTTGGCGCGACGTCATCAACAAAGCGGGCATTGCCGAGAAATAGCCGGTTGGAGTCATAAGCATCATGTCATCACAGCAGTCTCATCCTCTTTCCCATATCCGCGTGCTGGACCTGAGCCGCGTCCTGGCCGGCCCGTGGGCCAGCCAGACGCTGGCGGACCTGGGCGCATCGGTCATCAAGATCGAGCAGCCCGGGGCGGGCGACGACACCCGCGCCTGGGGTCCGCCGTTCCTGACGCAGGAAGACGGGACCCGGACCAACGAATCCGGCTATTACCTGATCTGCAACCGCGGCAAGCGCAGCGTCACGGTGAACCTGAAGTCTCCGCGCGGCCAGGCGCTGATCCGGAAGATGGCGCGCGAGGCGGACGTGGTGCTGGAAAATTTCAAGGTCGGCACGCTGGATCGGCTGGGCCTGGGTTACGAGCAACTGAGCAAGGAGAATCCGCGGCTGGTCTATTGCTCGATCACGGGTTTTGGGCAGACGGGTCCGCGCGCGCAACAGCCGGCCTACGACTTCATGATCCAGGCCATGAGCGGCCTCATGAGCATCACCGGCGAATCGGACGACCGCCCCGGCGGCGGTCCGATGAAGATTGGCGTGCCCATGGTGGATCTCATCACCGGGCTGTATGCCAGCAACGCCATCCTGGCCGCGCTGGCGCGGCGTGAAGTGACGGGGCAGGGCGACCACATCGACATGGCCATGCTGGACGTCGGCGTGACGCTGCTGGCCAACCAGGCCATGAACTATCTGCTGACCGACGTCGTGCCGCCGCGCCGCGGCAACCGTCATCCCAACATCCAGCCGCAGCGCGTGTATCCGTGCCGCGACGGGCACATCATCATGGCGGTGGGCTCGGACGCGCAATTCGCCAAGTTGTGCCGCGTGCTGGGCCACCCCGAGATGGCGCAGGACGAGCGCTTTCAGACCAACGCGGGGCGGGTCGTCAACCTGGCCATCCTGGACCCGTGGCTGGACGAGCAGGTCATCAAGCACGACAAGGCGGCCCTGCTGGCGGCGCTGGACCGTGAGGGCGTGCCCTGCGCGCCCATCAACAACATCGGCGAGGCCCTGCGCGAACCACAGGTCGTGCACCGAGAGATGCAGTTTTCCGCGCCGCATCCGGATGGGATGGACATGCCGCAGATCCGCAGCCCGTTTCGCTTTCGCAATTCCTTGCTGCGCCTGGAGGATGGCCCGCCCACGCTGGGCCAGCACACGGACGAGGTGCTGGGCGAACTGGGCCTGTCCGCGGCCGAGATCGCCGAGCTGCGCGCCGACCAAACCCTCTGACCCCGCACAGGAACATCATGTCCGACTACCGTTTTGAGACGCTGCGCGTCGACCTGCAGAACCACGTCGCCACTGTGTGGCTGGCGCATCCGCCCGTCAACGCGGTCAATACCCAACTGCTGCAGGACCTGACGTTGGCGATGGACCGCTTTGGCGAGGATCCGCAGGTGCGTTGCGTGGTCCTGACGGGCGAGGGACGCGTCTTCTGCGCCGGCGCCGATCTGAAGAACCGCGGGCAGATGCTGGATCAGCCGGGCGGCCTGCCCCAGCATTCGCGTCGCACGCGCGAGCTCTTTCACGCCATTCGCGAATGCCCCAAACCCGTCATCGCGGCGCTGAACGGACCCGCGCTGGGCGCCGGGCTGGGCATTGCGGCCTCCTGCGACATCCTGATCGCGGCCGAAAGCGCGTGCCTCGCCTTGCCGGAAGTCGATGTCGGCCTGCTGGGCGGCGTCAAGCACGCGCAGCGCCTGTTCGGCCATTCGCGCCTGCGCCGCATGATGCTCACCGGCATGCGCGTGACGGCAGCGGAGCTGTACCGCCTTGGCATCGTCGAAGCCTGCGTGCCGGGGGACAAGCTGATGGAAGAAGCGCGCGTCATCGCTGACCAGATCGCCGGGAAGAGCCCGGCGTCGGTGCGCCTGATGATCCAGACCGCCAACGCCATCGAAGACATGAGCCTGCGCGACGGCTACCGCTACGAGCAGGACATGACCGCGCAGGTGGCTAAGACGAACGACGCGCAGGAAGCGCGCCGGGCGTTCCTGGAAAAGCGCGCGCCGGTGTTCACGGGAACGTGACGGCAAGCGCCCGGATTCTCCGGACATGGCAAGGCCACCCGAGGGTGGCCTTGTTTTTGCTGCGTGCAGGGTGAGCGCGTCACCCTGCGAGTCATCACACGCCGATCGGACCGCCGTCAGCGCGGCGGATCACCACCGTGGACGAGCGCGGGCGGACGACGCCCGTGGTGGCGGTGGTCGCATCTTCCGTATCGTAGGCCGGCCAGTTCACCGGGTGCTGGATGTTCAGGAAGATGCTGGTGTAGTCAGGCGTGAAGGCAAAGCCGGTGACCTCGGCTTCGTTCGGGCCGACAAAGAAGCGGCGCAGGTCGGCCTGGTTGGACGCGTTGATCGCCGGCCCCGTGCCGGTGCTGTCGGCCAGCGCGCCCGGGATCACGGCCAGCATCTGGTCGTTGGTCGCCTTGGCCACGTTGTTGTTGCGGCCGCCGTCGATGCCGTTGTCGGTCTGGATCCACAGGATGCCGCGCGGATCGATGCCGATGCCGTCCGGGCTGGCCAGCTGGTTCAGCGTAGTCAGGCCGGAGCGGTTGGTGTCGGCGTCGGCGCCGGCGTCGGAGCCAAACACGAAGATGTCCCACTTGAACTTGGTCGAGCCCGGCTCGTCGTGCCAGCGCACGATGTGGCCGTTGACGTTGTTCAGGCGCGGGTTGGGCGGGTTGGTGCCCCTGCCGGCGTTGCGGCTGGAGTTGTTCGTCAGCGTCAGGTAGATGTCACCGTTGGTCGGGTGCGTGGCCGTCCATTCCGGGCGGTCCATCGGCGTCGCGCCGACGAAGTCCGCGGCGCCGCGGGTGTTGATGATGATGTCCTCGATGCCGCCGAACTCATCGGCCAGCGTGCGGCCGCCGGCGCCCACGGTCGTGCCGACGAGCGGGATCCATTGGCCCGTGCCATCGGCGTCAAAGCGCGCAACGTACAGCGTGCCCTTGTCCAGGTACTTTGCGCCCACCGCGAGACGGTCGGTGCGCTCGGCGTCCTTCGGATCCCACACGGCTTCCGACACGAAGCGATAGATGTACTCAAAGCGCGAGTCGTCGCCGCTATAGAAAGCGAGCGGCTTGCCGGCCTCGGGCAGCGCGTAGGCGCAGCCTTCGTGCGCGAAGCGGCCCATCGCGGTGCGCTTGGTGGCGATGCTGTTTTCGTTGAAGGGATCGATTTCGACCAGGTAGCCGAAACCGTTGACCTCGTTGCGGTAGTCCTGCGTGAAGTCGGCGCCGGTCTCGGTGATGTTGAAGCGCGCAAATTCGCCCTGGACTTCCAGCGGATCGTTGGCGCCGGTTTCCCATTCGTAGCGGCCCTTGTCGTCGGGCACGCCGACGCGCTGCTGGTGCGCGGGGCGCGTGCCGGTGTTGACGAAGCAGGCGGCCCAGTTTTCTTCGGCCGTGATGTACGTGCCCCACGGGGTGTAGCCGTTGCCGCAGTTGTTGTTGGTGCCGCGCACCATCGTGCCGTTGGGCGAGTACGGGGTTTTGACCCAATCCGTGCCGCCGACCGGGCCGGACAGCTTCATCGGCGTGGCCGACGTGAAGCGGCGGTTGTAGCGCGAGTTGTGAACGATGTTCCAGCGGCCGTTCTCAAGGCGCACATGGAGGATCGCCACGCCGTGCGCGTTGATCTCCTTGCGGATTTCCTCGATGGGGCGCTTGCCGGCCACGGTGGTCGCGCCCAGCGGGTGCAGCGCCTTCTGGTCGATGTACTCGTGGTTGACCGCAAGCAGGCCTTCCGTGGAGCTGCCGTTGATCGGGAAGAAGTGCATGCCGTCGTGGTGCATGCCGGTGGAGTTCAGCAAGTCCGTCGAGCTGTTGTTGCCGTTGCGGTCCCACGGATTCGCGTTGTCGTTGAACGGCGTGCCCCAGGGTGCGAACACATGGGCGATGTAGCCGGCCGGCACGACACAGGCGTCGGTCATGGAGGTGGGCAGCGACTCGAAGCCCAGCTTGATCGGGGCCGGCGCGGGAGGCGGCTCGGTGCCGGGCACTTCCGGCGCGGGGTTCTGGCCATTGCCGGCATCGTCGTCATCGTCGTCGCTGCCATTACAGCCGGCAAGGCCCAGGCTGGTCATCGTCGCGAACGCGGCCGCGATACCGCCGCGCATCACCATGCGGCGGGACATGTTCTTTTCAAGGATCTCGCTGAACGGGGTGCTCTGGCTGGGATTGCGGACGGTCTTGTCGGAGATGGACTTGCTCATTTGAACTCCTGGCTTTGGGTCTGATGCCCGATGGGGACGAGCAATACTAGAAGTCCGAAATGAAAGGTTAATGACAGATGACTGAAACCCGCGGCGCTTGCGCCATCTTGTCAAAAACAGAAGGCTGACGCCGCATGCGCGGGCGTCAGCCTTTTGATGCAAGGGGTGGCGGCGCGCTTACCGGTTTTCGTCGTCCATGGTCAGCGCGCCGTCCTTCATGATGCCTTGCGCGATTTCTTCGGCGGACTTGCCGGCAAAGCCGTGCTCGCCGGCGGTGATGCGCAGGCTGTCGCCATCAAGCGGACTCATCAACGTGGCCGAGGACAGCAGGATGCCGTTCGCGCGGAACTGCACGCGCTGGCCCACGCGCTCGCGCGTGAAGTTCGCCAGCGTCTTGACGCTGTCGGGCTTGAGCTTGATGTCGACGACGCGGGCGTTGGTGTGCGGATCGGCGCCGGGCGTGACCTGCTCGACCTGCAGGGTGACCGATTCGGCGTGGGCGGCGAAGGGCAGGGCGACGGCAAGCGTCGCGGCCAGTGCGCTGGCCAGGATAGGATGTCGCATTGATGGCATGTGAACGCTCCTTCTGATGGGCGATGTTCCATCCTATACGGATCGCGTCGGACGAGGATGACCGTCTGATATATTCCTGACGAAATTTTGCCGGCATGCGCCACACCGGCGCTGGTGAGGAACAACCATGATTGCACGCGCCACCTGTCTCTTGTCCATCGCCCTGCTGGCCGGCAACGCGCAGGCCGGCTCCGCGCCCGCGTCGCTGTCCTGCGTGTCCGACAGCGGCAAGGTGGCGTTGAAGGGTGACATTCCCTCGCCGTCTTCCGACGAACTGTCGCTGACGCTGACCTATACGACGGCCACGCTGTCGTTCACGTCGGATGATGCGCCCGGGTATGTGGTCGCCAATTTCCCGCAGTCGGTTTTCACGCTGGTCGCGCCGGCCGACGGGCAGGCGTTGACGTTGTATGCGCTGCCGTCCACGGTGGCCGTGAAGAAGACGGCCAATGGCGATGTGGCCGGCACCTTCCAGGCGCGGCTGCTGGGTCCGCGCCCGGGCGGCAAGGCGGCCAGCGGCTATCCCGCGCCGCTGCAGGCCACGCTGAACTGCGACTACCGGTATTCGCTGTAGGCCCTGTGCGCCGGGCTAATCGCCCCTCCACCGCGTCGCGCAAGCGCCATATTTGACGGGCGGGATGCCGCACGCCCACAATCGGCCGGACGACAACCCGCAGGCGGGCCTTCGAGTCCCGCCGCCACCATCCCGGAGGAACAACCCATGGCCGACGCTCAGTCCAAAGCCCAAACCGAAACCCAGGCGCTGTTCGAACAAGGCCTGGAATTGCGCCGCGATGTGCTCGGCGCCGACTACGTCGATGGCTCGATCGCGCGCGCCAACGATTTCATGATGGCGTTCCAGCACATCACCACCGAGTGGTGCTGGGGCTACACCTGGAGCCGCCCCGGCCTTGAGAAGAAGACGCGCAGCATGCTCAACCTGGCCATGCTGACGGCGCTGAACCGGCCCGCCGAGATCAAGCTGCACGTCAAGGGAGCGCTGAACAACGGCGTGACGGTCGAGGAGATCAAGGAGATCCTGCTGCAGGCGACGGTCTACTGCGGCATTCCCGCAGGCCTGGACGCGTTCAAGGTGGCCAACCAGGTGCTGGAAGAGGAAGGCGCGTTCAAGGCGCAGCAGGCGTAACGCGACCGAACCCCTGGCGGGCGTGACCCTGAAACCTGGGAAAACGGAAAAGCGGCGGGAAGAACGGCGGGTTTCACGCGGTTCTTCCCGGCTTGCCGGCACCGAAGGCGGGCTATGATGACTTGTAATCCAATGTGTTACAAATACACAAATTTTGAAATAGAAAGCGCACGTTTCACCGCAGGCTTGCGTCACGACAAGACTGCGTCTGACATCACGCGTACGCGCCTTGGGCGCTGACGTATTTTCCGGCATAGTTTGTGACGGCAAGGCCCGGCCGGGTTCCGTCGCGAAAGCAGTATGGCTACACAAACGCAGTCTCCCGTTTCCACGCGCGTCATTGCGGCCTTCGACTTCGACGGCACGCTCACTCAGCGCGACACTTTCGTTCCCTTCCTGGCTCATCTTTCATGGGTTCGCCTGCTGACGGCATTCGTGCGGACCGCGCCCGCGCTGACCGCGTTCGCGCTTCGCCTGCGCAGCAACGAAGACGCCAAGCAATCGCTCTGCCGCGCCGCGCTGCGGGGACGCTCGCGCACCGAGCTGGCCCGCATCGCCCGCGCCTGGGTGCACACCATTCCGCTGCGGCCGGCGCTCATCGAGCGGCTGCGGTGGCACCAGCAGCGCGGCGACCGCTGCGTGCTGGTCAGCGCCTCGCCCGACATCTACCTTGAAGACGCGGCCCGATACCTCGGCTTCGACGACCTCATCTGCACGCGCATGGCGGTCGACGCGCAGGGCCGCCTGACCGGCGACTTCGACGGTCCCAACTGCTGGGGCCCCGAAAAGCTGCGGCGCCTGACCGAGCGCTACGGCGGTCCGGACCAATATGAACTGCACGCCTACGGCGACAGCCGCGGCGACCAGTGGCTCATCGACGCGGCCCAGCATGCCTGGTATCGCGGGCAGGCGGTCAAACCATGAGCGCGCTTATCTCGCTGCTGCGTCCGCAGCAATGGTTGAAGAACGGCTTCGTGCTGATCGGGCTGATCTTCAGCCACGGATGGACGGATCCGGCGCTGGTGTTTGCCGTGGGTGTGGGCTTCGTGGCGTTCTGCCTGGCGTCCAGCGCCGTCTATGTCCTGAACGACTATCACGACCGCGCCGCCGATGCGGCCCATCCCAAGAAGCGGCTGCGCGCCATTGCCAGCGGGCGCATCGGCTTGCCCGCCGCGCGCGCGCTGATCGTCGTGCTGTTCGGCTTGGCGCTGGGCCTGCCGCTGGTGTGCGGACTGTGGCCGGTGGCGCTGGCCGTGGCCGGCTACCTGACCCTGAACATTGCCTACACCCTTAGCCTGAAGCACAAGGTGCTGGTCGATGTTTTCTGTATTGCGGCGGGCTTCATGATCCGCCTGGCTTGCGGTACCTTTGCGGTGGGCATCATCCCGTCGCGCTGGATGCTGCTGTGCAGCTTCATGCTGACCCTGTTCCTGGGCTTTGCCAAACGGCGCGCCGAGATCGCGTCGGCGCCCCTGGATGCCCCGGCGTCGCAAGGCAGCACGCGCACCGTGCTGCGCCACTATTCGACGCAATTGCTAGACATCCTGGTGGCCATCACCGCCAGCACGACGCTGCTGGCGTATGGCCTCTATACGGTGGACGCAGACACCGCCGCGCTGCACGGCACGCAGCATCTGATTGTCACGCTGCCCATCGTCACGTTCGGCGTCTTTCGGTATATCTACCTGCTGTACAAGGGCGGATCGGGCGAAGAGCCGGGCCGCGATCTGCTCGCCGACAACCAGATCCGCCTTGCGGTGCTGGCCTGGGTGGCGGTGGTGGTTTTGCTGGTAAGGACGTAGACATGGCATATCTTTGGCTGATACTCAGCGGGGCTTGCAGCGTGGCGGCCAGTGTGGCGCTCAAGGCCGCGGGGTCCGCTTCCGCACAGGCGGGGGCGCCGTCTCTGCTCTCGCAGGCGCTGCCTTATGTGGGCGCCATCGGCGCGTACGGATTGGGCTTTGGCTTTTACGCGCTGGCGCTGCGCCAGCTGGATCTGACGCTTGCCTACCCGTTGATGGTGGCCTGCGCGATTGCGGGCGTGTTTGCCTACGGCCTGCTGTCCGGCACGGAGACGATCACGGCCATGCGGATGGCGGGCGCGGCCTTCATCGCCATCGGCGTCTTCCTCATTTCAAAGTAGGCGCGGACAGCCATGCATCGATTGTTCCAACGCGCGTGGTATCGCGGGTTCCTGCTGTGTTGCGCCTACATCGTGGTGGCGGCCGCCGTGATGAACGGGTTCTACACCAAGTGGCGGCTCAACGATGGGCATGCGGCGCTGGGGCTGTCGCAGATGGTCGAAGGCACGGCCTACCGTCCCTACGTGTATCGCCAGTTCGTGCCCGCGTTGGCCAACGGCATCCAGTCGTTGCTGCCGCCCGCGACCGTGGCGCGCCTGTCGGAGCGTCTGGCCGAACCGCGGCGGGTGAACAGCCGGTCGGGGCTGGCGATGCGCTATCCGGCGTCCGAGGCCCTGTTGCCGGCAGTCACCCTGCGCTATCACCTGGTCTACTACCTGACCTTCGCGGCGCTGCTGGCTTCGCTTTTCGTCATGCGCCGCGTGGCGTTGCAGGCGGGGGCGAGCGGGGTGGCCGCGACGGCCGCGCCCGCGGTGCTGGCGATGATGGTGCCGTTTTTCCTGACCGAGGGCGGCTACTTCTACGATTTCGTCGAGCTGCTGTTCATCATGAGCGCGGTGCTGCTGGCGCTGGGCGCCTCGCGCCAGACGCCGGTGCGGTTGTGCGCGCTGGCGGTGCTGGCCGGGCTGGCGACCTGGAACAAGGAAGCCTTCTTCTTTTTCACGCCCGCCCTGTACCCGCTCTTGCGGCGAAACCTGCCGCGCCTGCCGGCGGCGGGCATGGTGGCCGGGCTGCTGCTGGTGAGCGGCTGCGTCTATCTGGCGTTGCGCATGCGTTATGCGGGCAATCCCGGTTCGACGGTGGACTACCAGTTGTGGGACAACCTGCGCTACTACGTTGATCCCGGCAACTGGCTGCGCACCGAAAACACCTATGGCGTCCTGCTTCCGCGCGGCTTCAGCCTCATCAGCGTCCTGGCCTTCGCCGGCATCGCCGTCAATGGCTGGCCGCGGCTGCCGCAGGCGCTGCGCAACCACGCAAAGCTGGCGCTGGCCATCAACGTGCCTCTCTTCCTGCTGTTCTGTTCGCCCGGCGAAATGCGCAATCTCAGCATGCTGTATCCAACGCTGCTGTGTCTCCTGGCGCTTGCGCTGGCAAAGTGGCTGGGGCCGCACACCGCACCCCAACCGGCCGTCACCCTGGAAGTCCGATGATCCGTTTCTTCAATAGCGTGGGCTACCGCCGATTCCTCCTGGCGATGCTCTATGTCATGGTCGCCGCAGCGGCCTTCAATGGTTTCTACACCAAGTGGCGCCTGAACGACGGGCATGGTCCGCATTCGCTCGCGTCCATGGTCGAGGGCACTGCCCACCGCCCCTACGTGTACCGCCAGTTCGCGCCCGCCATCGCCAACGGTATTCAAGACCTGATGCCGGCCGCGACGGTCGAGCGCCTGTCCGAGCGGCTGACCGACCCGCGCCGCGTGAACAGCCGGTCGGGGCTGGCCATGCGCTTTCCCGCCTCGGAGGCGATGCAGGCGCCCGTGACGCTGCGCTATCACATCGTCTATTACCTGACCTTCCTGGCGCTGCTCGGCTCGCTGTTCGCGATGCGGTCGGTGTGCCTCGCGGCGGGCGCCAGCGCAGCCGCCGCCACCGCGGCGCCGCTGGTCATTGCGTTGCTGCTGCCGTTCTTTCTGACCGAGGGCGGTTTCTTCTACGACTTCTTCGAAGTGCTGTTCATGGCGTGCGCGATCCTGCTGGCCTGGCGCATTCCCGTCGGACGCCCGGTGCGCGCCGCGGGACGGCTGGGCCTGCTTGCCGTCGTCGCGGCGATGGCAACCTGGAACAAGGAGGCGTTCTTCTTCTATGTCGTGACGCTGTATCCCTTCCTTCGCCTCAGCCTGCCGCGCCTCAAGGCAGCAGGCGTGGTGGCGGGGCTGGTGTTCGTTTGCGGCTGCGTGTATCTGGCGCTGCGCCTGCGCTACGCGGGCAACCCCGGCGGCGCGGTGAGCTTCCAGCCGGGCGCGAACTTCTTCTACTTTCTGGACCCGGGCAACTGGTTCCGCACCGAAAGCACCTACGGCGTCGCGCTGCCCAAGGGGCTGAGCGCCGTGATGGTGCTGATGATCGCGGGCGTGGCCGTCACCGGCTGGCGCCTGCTGCCCGCGCCGTTCCGGCTGCACGTGCTGATGGCGCTGGCGGTCAATGTGCCGCTCTTCCTGCTGTTCGCCGCCGAGGGCGAGGCGCGTAACTTGAGCATGCTGTATCCATCGCTGCTGGTGCTGATGGCGATGGCCTTGACCGCCTGGATGAACGTCGCCGCGCCGCCAACCGCGGCGAGCGTTGATCGCGCGCAAGCGTAAACGGCGGGTACGCGGGTTTACCCCGTACCCGCTCGCCGCCGAAATTTGTATGATGACCCGATAACTTCTATTCAAGAGACATCGTCGTCATGCATGCTTCGCCGCGCCCGCTGTTCGTTGCCCGTCCCTGCCGCCCGGGGACGTTTCATGACTGAAGAAGCCCGCGTCCGCGAAGAAATCTGCACCATCGGCGCCAGCCTTTACGCGCGTGGCTATACCGTCGGCGCGGCCGGCAACATCAGCGCCCGGCTGGATGACGGGTGGCTCATCACGCCCACCGACGCGTGCCTCGGCCGGCTGGATCCCGCCTCGCTTTCCAAGGTCGATCAGGGCGGCAACTGGGTCGCCGGCGGCAAGCCGTCCAAGACCTTGCTGCTGCATCAGGGCATCTACCGCGCCAGCCCGGAATCCCGCGGCATCGTGCACACGCATTCCACCCATCTGGTTGCGCTGACGCTCGCGGGCGTGTGGCGGCCGGACGAGGTATTGCCGCCGATCACGCCCTACCAGGTCATGAAGGTGGGACGCATCCCGTTGATCGGCTATCGCCGTCCGGGCGACCCGCAAGCTGCCGCCGAGGTCGCCGCCGTGGCGGCTCACGTGCGCGGCGCCTTGTTCGAGCGGCTGGGCCCGGTGGTCTGGGAACGGTCTGTGTCCCACGCGTCCTATGCGCTTGAGGAACTGGAAGAAACCGCCCGTCTCTGGCTGATGACCCAGCCGCGCCCCGAGCCGCTGCCGGACGAGGCCATCGAGGCCCTGCGCGCCACGTTCGGCGCGCGCTACTGATCCGCTTTTTCGCACAAAGCCTGCCGGCCGCGGCATCGCGGATCCAGGCGGCGCAATCTTGATGGAGACTTGCAATGCCCCCGATGGAATTGGCGTCTAACGCCGCGCCCGCGGCTTCTTCGCCGCCCGAGTCCCGCGAAACCGCTCGCGCGTATGCCAAGGTGTTCTGGCGGCTGGTGCCGTTCCTGATGCTTTGTTATGTCATTGCCTACCTGGACCGCGTCAACGTCGGCTTCGCCAAGCTGCAGATGTCGCAGGACCTGGGCTTTAGCGAAACCGTTTTTGGCCTGGGCGCCGGCGTTTTCTTTATTGGCTATTTCCTGTTCGAAGTGCCCAGCAACTTGCTGATGCACCGGCTGGGGGCGCGCATCTGGATCGCGCGCATCATGATCACCTGGGGCATCCTGTCGGGCATGTTCATGTTCGTCGAAACCCCGACGGGCTTCTACATCCTGCGCTTTCTGCTGGGGCTGGCCGAAGCGGGGTTCTATCCCGGCGTGATCCTGTATCTGACCTACTGGTACCCGGCCCACCGCCGCGCGAAGATCATCGCGCTGTTCATGTCGGCCATTCCGGTGGCAGGTATTTTCGGCAACCCGCTGTCCGGCTGGATCATGGAGGCCTTTCACGGCACGCACGGCCTGCAGGGCTGGCAATGGATGTTCCTGATCGAGGCCGTGCCCGCGCTGGTGATCGGCGTGGTCACCGTCATGTATCTGGACAATGGCATCGCCAGCGCCAAATGGCTGAGCGACGACGAAAAGAAGCTGCTGACGCGCGAGATCGAGCAGGACCAGAAGCAGACCGGCACGCAGAAGCACTCGTTGCGCGCGGTGTTCGCCGACAAGCGCGTGTGGTGGATGTGCCTGATCTACTTTGCCTTCGTCGCCGGCCAGTATGGGCTGACGTTCTGGATGCCCACGCTGATCAAGTCCACCGGCGTGACGGGGGCGTTCAACATCGGCCTGCTCAGCGCCATTCCCTTCCTGTGCGCCATCGTCGTGATGAACCTGCTGGGCCACTCCGCGGACCGGCGGCGTGAGCGCCGCTGGCACCTGATCGTGCCGGCGCTGGCAGGCGCCGTGGGCTTCACCGCGGCGGCTTCGTTTGCCGACAACACCGTGGTGTCGCTGGTGTTCCTGTCCATGGCGGCCGCAGGCGTGCTGACCTGCGCGCCGCTGTTCTGGTCGCTGCCGACCGCGTTCCTGTCCGGCACGGCCGCCGCCGCCGGCATTGCGATCGTCAACTCCGTGGGCAACCTGGCAGGTTTCGCCAGCCCGTACATGATCGGCTACCTGAAGGACCTGACCAGTTCCACCGCGTCCGGCATGTACGTGCTGGCGGGCGTGCTGGTCATTGGCGCCATCGCGGTCTGGTTCACGCCGGCCAAGCTGGTGAACCGCTAGCACGCCGACCGAACTTAACCGAGCACCAAAGGAACCGACATGCCGCGCCTGGCTGCAAACCTAAGCATGATGTACACGGAACACGCCTTCCTGGAACGCTTCGCCGCCGCGGCGCACGACGGGTTCCGAGGGGTGGAATTCCTGTTTCCGTACGACGTCCCGGCGGCCGAGATCAAGTCGCGCCTGGACGCCCACGGACTGACGCAGGCGCTGTTCAATGCGCCGCCGGGCGACTGGGCAGCGGGTGAGCGCGGCATCGCATCGCTGCCTGGACGCGAAGATGAGTTCCAGCGTGGACTGGACCAGGCGCTGGAATACGCAGCAGTGCTGGGCAACCGCCATCTGCACGTGATGGCGGGACTCATCCAACCCAGCCAGGATCGCGCCGCGCACCGGGAGGTGTACGTCAAGAACCTGGCGCTTGCCGCGCGCATGGCCGCCACGGCTGGCATGACCGTAGTGATCGAACCCATCAACACGCGCGACATCCCGGGCTTCTTCCTGAACCGGCAGGACGATGCGCAGGCCATACGCAACGAGGTGGGCGCGGACAACCTGAAGGTGCAGTTCGACATCTACCACTGCCAGATCGTCGAAGGCGACATCGCCGTGAAGCTCGAGCGCGACATGGCCGGCATCGGCCACGTCCAGGTGGCGGGCGTGCCGGACCGGCACGAGCCCGATCTGGGCGAGCTGAACTATCCCTACCTGTTTCAGCGTATCGACGCGCTGGGCTATCAAGGCTGGATCGGCTGCGAATACCGCCCGCGCGCCGGAACGTCCGAAGGCCTGGGCTGGGCCAAACCCTATCTCACCCATCGTTGAGCATTCCATCATGAAGATACTGATCACCGGCGGCGCCGGATTCCTGGGCCAGCGGCTGGCGCGCAAACTGCTCGAACGCGGCACGCTGTCGCTGGAAGGCGGCAAGCCTCAGGCCATCACGCAAATCGATCTGCTGGACGTCGTGAAGGCGGACGCCCTGCAGGACCCGCGCGTGCGCTCGCTGGAGGGCGACATTGCCGATCCGGCGGTGTTGCGGCAAGCCATCGATATCGAGACGCGGGCCATTTTCCATCTGGCGGCCATCGTCAGCGGACAGGCGGAGGCAGACTTCGACCTGGGCATGCGCATCAATCTGGACGCCTCGCGCGCGTTACTGGAGACGTGCCGCGCGTTGGGCCACAAGCCGCGCGTCATTTTCACCAGTTCCGTGGCGGTGTACGGCGGCAACCTGCCCGACACCGTGCGCGACGATACCGCGCTCAATCCGCAATCGTCCTACGGCACGCAGAAGGCCATCGCCGAACTGCTGCTGGCCGACTACACGCGGCGCGGCTTCGTCGACGGCCGTGTGTTGCGCCTGCCGACCATCAGCGTGCGTCCCGGCCGCCCGAATGCGGCGGCGTCGTCGTTCGCCAGCGGCATCATTCGCGAGCCTCTGAATGGCGAACCGGCCGTGTGCCCGGTTGGCGCGGACACGCGGCTGTGGCTGTTGTCGCCGCGCGGCGCGATCCAGGCCTTGATCGCGGGCTGCGAGCTGGATGCCGACGCGGTGGCGGACCGGGCGCCCATCAATCTGCCTGGCGTGTCGGTCACGGTCGCCGAGATGGCGCAGGCTCTGCGCGAGGTCGCGGGCGACGAGGTTGCCGACCGCATCAGCTGGCAGGCGGACGCGCGCGTCGAGCGCATCGTCGGCAGCTGGCCGGGGCGTTGGGACACGTCGCGCGCCGCCCGTCTGGGCTTGACCGGCGATGGCAGCTTTGCGGACATCGTTCGCGCCTACATGGCCGACGACCTGAAGCGTTGATGCGCGGTCTCCACACCATTTCATTTCGCTGCCGGACGACAAAGACATGAGCAAACCCACAGAAACACCGCGCCCCGTTGGCGTCATTGGCCTGGGCGCGATGGGCGCGGGCATTGCCCAAAGCCTGCGGCGCGCCGGGCACGCGGTCCACGTTTACGACATTCGCCACGACGCCGCGACGGCCTTCGCGGCGCAGGGCGGCGTGGCCTGCGCCAGCCTGGCGGACATGGCGCAGGCCTGCGAGATCGTGGTCAGCGTGGTCGTCAACGCACAGCAGACCGAGTCGGTACTGTTTGGCGACGGCGGCATTGCCGCCGCGTTGCGGCCGGGATCGGTATTCGTCATGTGCTCCACCGTGGATCCCAACTGGTCCGTGGCGTTGGAGGGGCGCCTGGCCGAGCAGGGCATCCTGTATCTGGATGCGCCCATCTCCGGCGGCGCGGCCAAGGCGGCCGCCGGCCAGATGACCATGATGACCGCCGGCAGCGCGGCCGCGTACGAGGCCTGCGGGACGGTGCTGGAATCGATGGCGGGCAAGGTCTATCGCCTGGGCGACTGCGCGGGCGCGGGCAGCAAGGTCAAGATCATCAACCAACTGCTGGCCGGCGTGCACATCGCGGCCGCCGCCGAGGCCATGGCGCTGGGCCTGCGCGAAGGCGTGGATGCCGATGCCTTGTATGAGGTCATCACGCATAGCGCGGGCAACAGCTGGATGTTCGAGAACCGCATGCCGCACGTGCTGGCGGGCGACTACACGCCGTTGTCCGCGGTGGACATCTTCGTGAAAGACCTGGGGTTGGTGCTGGATACCGCAAGACACACCCGGTTCCCGCTGCCACTCGCATCCACCGCGCACCAGATGTTCATGCAGGCGTCGTCGGCCGGCCATGGCCGGGAAGACGACAGCGCGGTGATCAAGATTTTCCCGGGCATTTCCCTGCCGGAGGCCAAATGACGATCAAGCTGGGCTGCATCGCCGACGATTTCACGGGCGCCACCGATCTGGCGAACAATCTGGTCCGCGCGGGCATGCGCACAGTGCAGACCATCGGAACGCCGGGCGCGCCATTGCGCGACGATGCGGATGCCGTGGTGGTCGCCTTGAAGACCCGCACGCTCCCCGCCGGCGAGGCCGTGGCGCAGTCGCTGGCAGCGCTGCAGTGGCTGCGCGGGCGGGGAGCGGAACAGATCTACTTCAAGTACTGCTCCACCTTCGACAGCACGCCGCAGGGCAATATCGGGCCGGTCACCGATGCGCTGATGACGAGCCTGGGTACTGCTTTCACCATTGCCACACCGGCGTTTCCCGACAACAAGCGCACCGTCTTCAAGGGCTATCTGTTCGCGGGCGACGTGTTGCTGAACGAATCCGGCATGCAGCACCATCCGCTGACGCCGATGACCGATCCCAACCTTGTGCGGGTGCTGGCGGCGCAAACGTCGCGCCGGGTGGGTCTGATTGATTACAGCGTGGTCGCTCTCGGCACCGCCGCCATTCGCGACCGCATCCAGGAATTGATGTCGCAGGGTATCGAGATCGCCATCGTCGACGCCGTGTCCAATGACGACCTGCTGGCGCTGGGCCCGGCGCTGCAAGGCATGCCGTTGGTGACGGCAGGCTCCGGCGTGGCCATCGGCCTGCCGGGAAACTGGGGGCTCGCGTCCGCTGGCTCCGCCGGCGTGGACCGCGCGCAAGGCTTGCAGGCGGTCGTGGCGGGCAGTTGCTCCGCCGCGACGAACGCGCAGGTGGCGGCCTTCATTGAAAGCGGCCGGCCCGCGCTGGCGCTCGATCCCATGAAGCTGGCCGCCGGCGAGGACGTGGCCGGCCAGGCGCTGGCCTGGGCCGAGCCGCGCATGCAGGACGGCCCAGTGCTCATCTATTCAACGGCCCAGCCTGACGCCGTGCGGCAAACGCAGGGCGCGCTGGGCGCGAGCGAGGCGGGCGCCATGATCGAAGCGGCAATCGCGCGCATTGCCGCCGGGCTGGTGGAACGCGGTGTGCGGCAATTGATCGTGGCTGGCGGCGAGACATCGGGCGCGGTGGTGCAGGCGCTGGGCCTGGAGCAGATCACGATCGGCGACCAGATTGATCCGGGCGTGCCGTGGTGCGCCGGTTACGCGCCCGTGGCGCAGGCCGGCATCAGCATCGCGCTGAAATCCGGCAACTTCGGCAGCCGGGATTTTTTCACGAAGGCATTTCGCTAACGGCGTGTGCAGGCCGCGGCGCTTCAGTCCGGCTTAGCGGTGCGCCTGGCTCAACCGCTTGGCGGCGTTGAGCATGTGAACGCGGGCGGCCTCTCGGGCGCCGTCCACGTCCTTGCGCCGAATGGCTTCGACGATGGCGATGTGTTCCTGCATGACGTCGCGCATCAGGTTCGCGTGGCGCGCCTCGTTGCCGCGTGTGACGCGCGTGGCGGCTTCCAGGAACTGGCTGACGAACGCAAGTGTGGTCAGAAAGTACGGGTTGCCGGTGGCGCGCGCGATGCTGCGGTGAAAGGCCACATCTTCCTTCACGCCATCTCCGCCGTTGTCCACGGCCTGAGAGATCGCAGCTAGCGCCGCGTCGATCTCGACCATGTCCTGCTTCTTGCGGCAGGCAGCGGCTTGCGCCGCCACTTCGGTTTCCAGGGCCCGGCGCAAATCCACGATGTGCAGCACGGCTTCCAGCGAGGAGAGTTCGGCTGCGTCGATCCGCAGCGCCCGGTTGCCGGTGTGCCCCGTGACGAAGACGCCGCTGCCTTGCCGGGCTTCGACCACGCCGTCCTGGCGTAGCCGCGAGACGGCTTCGCGGATCACCGTGCGGCTGACGCCGAACTGTTCGGCCAGGGCGATTTCCGTGGGCAGCTTTTCACCGGGCAGCACGCGTCCTTCGTCGATTTCGGCGAGTAGACGCTTGGCGACCGTGTCGGTCAAGGTGGGAACAGCGGGAAGTCGGGGAAACGCCATGGACGGGGATTGGGGGAGAAGCAAAAAGGCCCGTCTCGACGTCATCGGCGGGGGCCATCGGCAATAGTAACCCGGTCTTTCAGCGGGTTCGCCTAGGTGTCGCGGGCATGGGAAGACGCTGCCTGCGCGGTCAGGAGGCAATCCATGAAGCACTGCGCGGCCGGCGTCGGCGGCGAGTCGGCACGCGTCAGGACCGACACGCGGGCCGCGGGCAGCGGATGGTCCAGACGCACCATGCGCAGCGCGCGCGGCAGCAATTGATGGTCGAACAAGTTGCGCACGAAGATGCCCAGCGCGTCGCTCTCCGCAATGATCGCCAACGCCACCGCGATGGACTGGCAGGGAATCACGTCACGCGGGGCCGGCAGCCCGTGCGCGTCGAACGCCAGCCGCAGCAGGTTCGCGGGCGCCTGGATATTGCCCGGCAGCAGCCATAGCGCATCGTGCAGCTCGGCCAGCGTGCGCGCACCGCGCAGCGGGTGGCCTGCGCGCGCGCCCACCGCCAGCGGCAGCGTGAACAGCGTGGTTCGCGCAAAACCGTCGTCGATGTCGCCGTCGTACTCGGTCTGCACCAGGAAGTCGTAGCGGCCGGATTCCAGTTGCTCGTGGCTGTAAGGCGGCGCGACTTCATTGAAGGCCACCGAGACGCGCGGCATGCGTGCGCGAAACGCGGCCAGCGCCGCGGGCAGCACGGTCAGCGCCGCGGAACTGATGGCCAGGTTCAGCGTGCCGCCTTCGCCGTCGCGCATCTGGCCGATCTCTTCCTGCGCGCGGCGCGCTTCCTGCAGGATCAGCACGGCGCGCTTGTACAGCGCTTCGCCATACGGGGTGAGTTCCACCCCCTTGACGCTGCGGCGCACCAGCTCCGCGCCCACGCTCTGCTCCAGCTCGCGCAGACTGCGGGTGGCGGCGGGCTGGGTGACAAAGAGCGCCCGCGCCGCGGCACGGATGCTGCGATGCTCGGCAATCAGTACAAAGGCGCGAAGTTGGCGCAGGTTCATGGGCAAGGCGTTCCGGTGGGCGGGAAGGGCTATAAGAAAAAGTGCTCATCGCGACAAAAATACTGTCTTTTGCTTATCGTGCGCCATCCGTATATTCACGGCGATGGGGCACAGCGATCCGGACGCACGGACCGGCGGCCCCGCACCGGACATCAAGGGGAAAAAATGTCTATTGCCATCGCCGCAGCCGGCGGCCCAGGGTTGTACACGCCGTCGATGCGGCGCCGCGTCATTGCCGGCACCACCATCGGCAACGCGCTGGAATTCTTCGACTTCACCGTCTTCACCTTCCTGATGCTGGTCATCGGGCCGCTGTTTTTTCCCGCGGCTTCCGGCTACGGCCAGCTGTTGCTGACCACCGCCACCTTCGGCGTGGGCTTTCTGATGCGGCCGGTGGGCGGCATGCTGATCGGCTCGTATGCGGACCGGCACGGCCGCCGTGCGGCAATGACGCTGACGCTGTGGCTGATGGGTCTGGGCTGTGCGCTCATCGCCGTAGCGCCGACCCATGCGCAGATGGGCGTGGTTGGACCCGTGCTGATGGTGCTGGCGCGGCTGATCCAGGGCTTTGCGGCGGGCGGCGAGGTTGGCGCCTCGACGACGCTGCTGGTGGAACACGCGCCGCCCGGCAAGCGCGGCTTCTATTCGAGCTGGCAGTTCGGCAGCCAATCGCTCGGCGTGATGCTGGGCGCGTTGACCGTGGCGATCCTGACCGCGGCGTTGACCCGCGAAGAAATGCAGGCCTGGGGTTGGCGGGTGCCGTTCGTCATCGGCATTCTGACGGTGCCGGTGGGCGCCTACATCCGCCGCAATCTGGAGGAAACGCTGGAACCCGCCCCTGTCGCCGGCGCCAGAAGGGCCGCCGCCGGCCACCAGCCGCTGCGCCGCGTCTTTGCCGAGTACAAGCTCACGATCGTCAAGGGCATCCTGCTCGTGATCGGCGGCATGGTGTGCGCGCAGATCATCGGCTTTTACATGCCGGCTTACGCCACCAAGGAACTCGGCCTGCCGGCCACGTCCACGCTGTTTGCCAGCGTGGTGCTGGGTGCGATCGGGTTCGCGCTGGCGCCGTTCGTCGGCATGCTGGCGGACCGGGTGGGGCGCAAGCGCGTGATCTTCTGGTCGCGCGCCGTGACGGTCTGCGTGCTGCTGCCGTGCTTCCAGTGGCTGGTGTCGGCGCCCAGCACCGGGCGGCTGATGACGGTCATCGCCTTGCTGGCCGTGCTGCTGGCGTTGCAGACCGCGCCCGTCATCACGATGCTGCCTGAGTTGTTTCCGAAGGCCGTGCGCACCACGGGCATGTCCGTGGTGTACGGGCTGGGCATCTCGGTCTTCGGCGGCTTCGCGCAATTCTTCGTGACCTGGCTGCTGCACGTGACAGGAAACCCGATGGCGCCCGCGTGGTATCTGATGGTCACCGTGACGCTTTCCACCGTGGTGCTGTTCTGGATTCAGGACCGCACCGGCCATGACATCGACAGCCAGGAGCCCTGACATGCAATCCGTTGAACGCTACTTTTCCAGCAGCTACGTCCAGGCGCGCGAACGCTTCCTGGCGGCCGCCGCGCTGCTGGCCACGCTGGTTGAGTCGTACGGCATCGATGCCGTGGGCAGCCAGGGCGAGCCGCTGGCCACCGATGTGGCGCTGATCGGCGATGCCGGTGCGCAGCGGCTCTTGATCGTGACGTCGGCCACGCATGGCGTTGAAGGCTTCTGCGGTTCGGGTTGCCAGCTTGCGCTGCTGGATGACGCTCCCATGCTGGACCGCGCGCGGCAGGCGGGCGTGGCGCTGCTGCTGGTGCATGCCGTGAACCCCTACGGCTTTTCGTGGATCGCACGCACCGACGAGGGCAACGTCGACCTGAACCGCAATGCCCAGCCCTTCGACGGCCGCGCGCTACGGGCCAATCCCGGCTATGGCGAGATCCACGAGTTGCTGTTGCCGCGGGACTGGCCGCCCACCGAGCAGAACCGTCAGGCCATCGCCCGCCACATTGAAACGCACGGCCTGGCGGCCACGACGCAGGCGGTATCGCGCGGACAGTACACGCATCCGGATGGCCTGTTTTATGGGGGCGCGCGCCATTCGCCGTCGCTGCTGACATTGCGCGACATCCTGCGCACCCACGCCAGCCGCCACGCGCACATCGGCTGGATCGACGTGCACACGGGCCTCGGGCCGCGCGGTCACGGCGAAAAGATCTACGCCGGCCGGCGCGACGACGCGGAAGTGGCGCGCGCGCGGCGGTGGTGGGGCAGCGATATCGCCGTGCCGTATCAGGGCAGCTCGGCCTCGGTGGACATCACCGGCCATCTCGCCGGCCTTATCTACGACGCCTGCCCCAAGTCTGAACCCACGCTGATGGCGCTGGAGTTCGGGACCAAGCCGTGGGAGGAGGTGGTGCACGCGCTGCGGGGACGCAATTGGCTGCGTGCGCATCCCGACGCCCGCGATGCCTTGCAACAGGACATCCTGCAGGCCACGCGCGACGCGTTCTATTGCGGGCAGGAAGATTGGCAAGGCATGGTGCTGGGGCAGAGCCGGGTCGCGGTGCTGCAAGCGGTGTGCGGCCTGCAGGCCGCCGGGTAGCTGCGCGCGGCGCGATGGGTTGCACCTGCCGCAGCGTTGCGCCACGGTGGGTTGCACCGCTGATAGGGCTACCGCAGGGATAACCCGCGAGTTCCGGCGCGCCGTGGGTTATCCCTAGTTGAGCCGGGCAGCAACCGGCCGATATGCTTTGGTTAACCGTAGAGACCGCAGAGTCTTCGGAGGAGTTTCAAACCAAGCCGGCAGTTGCTGAAAGGAACCGGATTTGCATAATGCGCCTCCTTTGGACTCAGCCGTCGCAGCCTCGCGGGAAAAGCCATTGCGCGTGATCCCGTGGGCCACGTGGCTGCACCGCGTTTTCGTGGTTCTCATGTATGCGTTCATGCTCAGCCCCATCGTGCTGGTGGTCTGGCTGAGCTTCTTCAAGGACGCCATCCTCTATTTCCCGCCCTCGGGCTACACGCTCTCCTGGTACGTCAAGGCCTGGGAGAACCCCGCGTTCGCCAACGGCTTCATCTTCAGCCTGCAGGTGTCGCTGGTGGCCGCGTTCATCGGCGTGACGATGGGCGTGCTGGCGGCGGTTGCGATTGCGCGCTACCGCTTTACCGGCAGCAAGGGCGTCAATACGCTGCTGCTGTCGCCGCTGCTGATCCCGGGGATCGTCGCGGGCGTGGCCGTCTATCTCTTTTACCTGCGCGCTGAAAACGTGCTGGATCAGGACCTCGTCGGCACGTTCGGGGGCCTCGTCATTGCGCACGTGTGTCTCACCATTCCATGGACCGTGCGGCTTGTGACGGCGGGCATGGCCGGGCTGGACGGCTCCATCGAGGAAGCCGCGCGCAACCTGGGAGCAAGCGCGCCCAAGGCCTTCATGCGCGTGACGCTGCCGATGCTGCGCCCGTCCATCGTCGCCGCGGCGCTGTTCAGTTTTGTCGTGTCGTTCGAGAACCTGGAGCTGTCCCTGTCTCTGGTCGGGCCGGGGCGCACCACGCTGCCGATCGCGATCATGCAGTACCTCGAATTCAACCTGGACCCGACCATCGCGTCGGTCGCCTCGGTGCAAATCCTGCTGTTGGGCATCATCATGCTTGTGACCGACCGCTATGTGAAACTCAGTCAGGTGGTGTAAGAAATGGCGAAGGTCTCAATCGAAAACATCCGCAAGCAGTTCGGCGCGGCGGTCGCGGTGTCGGATTTTTCCCTGGAGATTGCCGAAGGCGAACTGGTCACCTTTCTGGGACCCAGCGGCTGCGGCAAGACGACCACGCTGCGCATGATTGCCGGCTTCATCACGCCGACGTCGGGACGCATCCGCATTGGCGAAACCGACGTGACGCGGCTGCCGGTGCACAAGCGCGACACCGGCATGGTGTTCCAGCGCTACGCGCTGTTTCCGCACATGACGGTGGCCGAGAACGTGGCGTTCGGCCTGGAAATGCACAAGGTGCCCAAGGCCGACCGCGATGCGAAGATCCGGCGCGTGCTGGACATGGTGCGCATGACGGAATTGCGCGACCGCTATCCGCGCCAGTTGTCCGGCGGCCAGCAGCAGCGCGTGGCGATTGCGCGCGCGCTGGCGATCGAACCCAAGGTGTTCCTGCTGGATGAACCGTTGTCCAACCTGGATGCCAAGTTGCGCCTGGAAGTGCGCGAGGAGATCCGTGCGCTTCAGCGTCGCCTGGGCTTGACCACCGTGTTCGTGACGCACGATCAGGAAGAGGCGCTGGCGATCGCGGACCGCATGGCCATCATGCACGACGGCATCGTGCAGCAGGTCGGCGCGCCCGACACGCTGTACGAACGGCCCGCCAATCTGTTCGTCGCGGACTTCCTGGGCAAGATGAATGTCTTCACGGGTCGCGGCCAGGCCGACGATCAGTTTGAAACCAAGGCCGGCCAGCGCATCGCGGCGCCGGGCGGCGGCAATGCCACCCACGTGGGCGTGCGGCCGGAGCGCGTGCGTCTGCAGGCGCAGCCCTCGGGCGGCAATGCGCTGCCCGGCGTGATCGAGTCGTCGTTGTACCTGGGATCGGTGCTGGAGGTGCGGGTGCAGCTCGATGGCGGCGACCGCATGATCAGCCAGATCGTCAATGCCGGCACGCGCGCCGCGCCGCCCGCCGCCGGCGAGCGCGTGTATGCGTGTTTCGAACCCGACGACTGCGTCGCCTTCACGCAATAGGAGGCGCGATGACGACCGCAACGCAGGACGGACGCCCCAGCCGCTGGCTGGGCCCGGGACTGGCCTTTCCGGCCTCGCTGGTGGTGCTGGTGATCATCATGATCCCCATCCTTCAGCTGGCGCGCTACAGCTTCAATCATTTCGACCCGGTCGAGATGATGCAGACCGCCTTCACGTTCGAGAACTACGCCAAGTTCTTTGGCGACCCCTATTACCGCGACATCTTCTTCACCACGCTGGGTATTGCGGCGCTGTGCACGGTGCTGGCGCTGGTGCTGGGCTTTCCGGTTGCGTACTTCCTGGCGCGCACGCAAAGCCGGTACAAGAGCCTGTTCGTGATCCTGCTCGTGTTTCCGCTGATGGTGGGCAACGTGGTGCGCGCCGCCGGCTGGATGGTGGCGCTGGGCAACGCGGGCGTGGTCAACGCCGTGTTGCAGGGACTGGGCATCATCGACAAGCCGCTGACGCTGATGTACACGCCGACGGCGGTGGTGATAGGCACCACTGCGGTGGTCATGCCGTACCTGATCCTGACGCTGCAAAGCGTGCTGGAAGGCATGGACCTGTCGGTGGAAGAAGCCGCGCGCAACGTGGGCGCCAGCTTCTTCACCACCTTCCGCCGCATCGTGCTGCCGATCGCCGCGCCCGGCGTGGCGGCGGGCACGATGCTGGTGTTCATTCTGTGCATGAATGCGTACGCCACGCCGGTGCTGCTGGGCGGTTCCGGCCTGACCATGATGGCGCCCGCGCTGTACGACCAGATCACCAAGGCCTCGAACTGGCCGTTCGGCGCCGCGCTGGCCGTCATTCTGGTCTGCGGCACGCTCATCATCGCGCTGCTCTCCAACTGGCTGATCCATCGGCGCTACATCAAGACCATGGCCTCCTGATCTAGACATCCTTCCAAGGAAATTCTCATGTCCGCTGTGCTGTTCAAAAACGCGAACCTGCTCGATCCCCTGCAGTCCGAGCTGCTGGAGGGACACCATGTGCTGGTGGAGGAGGGCGTCATCAAGGAAGTGTCGGACAAGCCGATCAGCGCGTCCTCGGCGCGCGTGATCGACGCCGCGGGCCGCACGCTGATGCCGGGTCTGATCGACCTGCACGTGCACGTGCTGGCCACGCAGTTGAACCTGAGCACGCAGGGCGTCCTGCCCGACGCGCTGGTGATGATGCGCGCGGTGCCCATCATGGCCGCCATGCTGCGCCGGGGCTTTACCACGGTGCGCGATGCGGGCGGCGCGGGCTGGGGCCTGAAGTGCGCGGTCAACGAAGGCACGGTCAAGGGGCCGCGCCTCTTCATCTCGGGCCGCGCCATCAGCCAGACGGGCGGCCACGGCGATCCGCGTCCGCGCTCGGACCACCTGCGTCCCATGAGCTTCTGCGGCTGCTGCTTCCGCGCCGGCGACATCGGCCGTGTGGCGGATGGCATCGACGACGTGCGCAAGGCCGTGCGCCAGGAACTGCAGATGGGCGCGGACCAGATCAAGATGATGGCCTCGGGCGGCGTGGCGTCGCCTACGGATCCCATCGCGTCCTTCGGCTATTCGGAAGAAGAGATTCGCGTCATCGTCGACGAGGCGGCAAGCCGCCAGACCTACGTCATGGCGCATTCCTATACCGCCGACGCGATCGAGCGCGCCATCCGCAACGGCGTGCGCACCATCGAGCACGGCAACCTGGTCGACGAGCGCGTGGCGCGCTTCATGGCCGAGAAGGGCGCGTTCGTGGTGCCGACGCTGGTGACCTACGAGGCCCTGGCAAACGAAGGCGCCGATTACGGCCTGCCCGCGGACTCCGTCGCCAAGATTGCGACGGTGCGCACCGCCGGCCTGCATTCGCTGGAAATCTACAAGAAGGCTGGCGTGAAGATCGGCTACGGTTCCGACCTGCTGGGGCCGTCCCAGCGCCTGCAAAGCGACGAGTTCCGCATCCGCCGCGAGGTGCTGTCCGCCCAGGAAGTCATCCAGTGCGCCACCACGACGGCGGCCGAAGTGCTGAACCAGGTGGGCCAACTGGGCCGCATCCAGGAAGGCGCGCTGGCGGACGTGCTGCTGGTGGACGGCAATCCGTACCGCGACCTGTCGTGCCTGCTGGGTCAGGGCGAGCACATCGGCCTGATCATGAAGGGCGGCGTCATCGAACACAACGAGCTGGGAGTCTAGGGGCCATGAGCGATCCCACGTTTTCGCAATCGGAAGTTGGCGAAGAATCGCGCGACGTCAACGCGGCCAAGGGCTGGCATCCGCCCTCGGCGCCCGCGCCGCGTGACCGGGGGCTCGGGCCGTTTCCGCGGCTGATCCTGCGCGGGGCCACGATCATCGACGGCACCGGCGCGCCGCCCTGGGGGCCGGTCGACATCGTGATCGAGAACGATCGCATCACGGCGCTGGTCAATGTGGGCACGCCGCACAAGGCCATCGACCCGAAGCGCCGGCCCGGCCCGGGCGACCACGAGATCGACTGCCACGGCAAGTTCGTCACGCCGGGCTTTGTGGACGCGCACGCGCACATTGGCACGCCGTATCACGCCATGAGCGGCATCGTGCCGCCCGCCGACTACATCTACAAGCTGTGGCTGGCGCATGGCGTCACCACCGTGCGCGAGATGGGCGCGATGGGCGGCCTGGGCTGGACGATGGAACAGCGCGAGCTGTCCGCCTCCAACCAGATCGCCGCGCCGCGCATGATCGTGCATTCCGTGTTCCCGGCGGTGAACGATCGCGTCAAGACCATCCACACGCCCGAACAGGGCCGCGAGTGGGTGCGCAAGCTGGCCGCGCGCGGCGCGGACGGCATCAAGTTCTTTGGCGCGCCGCCCGCCATCATGGAAGCGGCGCTGGACGAGGCGGCCAAGGTGGGCCTGCGCTCGGGCTGCCATCACGCCCAGATGGCGGTGACGCGCGTGAACGCGATGAAGTCCGCGCGGTGGGGGCTGACCAGCTCCGAGCACTATTACGGCCTGCCAGAAGCCCTGTTTGAAGACCGCGTCGTGCAGTCCTTTCCCACGGACTACAACTACAGCGACGAGTATTACCGCTTTGCGGTGGCGGGCCAGACCTTCATGCAGGCCGCGCAGCCGGGTTCGGCCAAGTGGCGTCAGGTCATGGACGAGTTCCTGGAACTGGGCCACACCTTCGTGCCGACCTTCAACATCTACGACGCCAACCGCGACCTGATGCGCGCGCGCCGCGCGGACTGGCACGACGAATACACCTGGAAGGCCGTGTGGCGCTACTTTCAGCCGCAGCGCGGCGGCCACGGCGCCTACTGGTATCGCTGGAGCACCACCAACGAGATCGAGTGGAAGCAGAACTACCGGCTGTGGATGCAGTTCATCAACGAATACAAGAACCTGGGCGGACGCGTCTGCGCGGGTAGCGATTCGGGCTTTATCTATCAGATCTACGGTTTTGGCTTCGTCCGCGAACTGGAACTGCTGCAGGAAGCGGGCTTTCATCCCATCGAGGTCCTGCGCGCGGCCACGTCGCACAGCGCGGCGCTGCTGGGCATCGATGACGATACCGGCTCCATCGACGTGCAAAAGCGCGCCGACCTGCTGATCCACGACCAGAATCCGCTGACCGACTTCAAGCTGCTGTTCGGCACGGGCGCCATGCGCCTGAACGACGACACCGCGAAGGTCGAGTGGCAGCGCTGCCTGCAGACCACCATCAAGTCGGGCGTGGTGTACGACACCGCCGAGCTGCTGGCCGACGTGCGCGCGATGGTCCGCGACAGCTGGGCCGACGACCCGGACGGCGAGCGTCCGCCGACCGGCGGCGCACCGTCGGGATCGCCGTGCGACACGGGCGAGGATGCAAGCTGATGGCCATCGACCTGTTCCTGTTGTGCGGGTTTCTGGGCAGCGGCAAGACCACGCTGCTGGTGGACTACCTGCGCGATCCGGCATCGCGGGACACGGGCGTGATTGTCAATGAGGCCGGCGAGGTCGGCGTTGATGGGGCCATCGTGGCCAACGACAGCGACAACGTGCCGATGACCTTGATGGCCAATGGCTGCGTGTGCTGCTCGCTGCGCAGCGACCTGGTCTACACGCTGAGCGCGTTGCTGGACGCGCCCCGGCCCGAGGGCGAGGGCCCCTTGCAACGCGTCATCCTGGAATGCAGCGGGCTGTCGCGGCCGGGCCCGATCATCGCGTCGCTGGCGGACCCCGAGCTGGCCAGCCGTGGCCTGCGGCTGACGGTGGTCTGCACCGACGATTGCGCGCGCGATCCCGATGCGCTGGCCGAGATGGACGAGGCCATGGCGCAGTTCGGCGCGGCGCATCGCATCGTGTTGACCAAGACCGATCTGCTGCCGGCCGTTCCCGGTGCGCTGGGCGCTCGCGCGGCGCGCGCCGAGGCGCTGAATCCGCTGGCCGCCGTTGTCGCGGAGCCGGATCGCAGCCGCGCCGTGCAGGCCGCCTTCGCGCCATCGCAAGGCACGTCCGATCTGGCGGGGCTGGCGGCGCGGATGTTGACGGCAGGCGGGCAGGGGGCGGCGCATCCGCGCATCCGCGTGATGGCGGCGCGCGCGCAGGCCGGCATCAGCTGGACCGATTTTTCCGAATGGCTGGACAACCTGGCCGGCCTGTGCGGCGACCGCCTGCTTCGCGTGAAGGCCGTGGTGCGCGTCAGCGATTGCGAGGAACCCATCTTGATCCAGTCGGTCGGCTCGACCTTCAGCCTGCCGCAGCGGCTGACGCGGCAGCCCGACGCGCGCGACGCGATCATCGTGATTGCGCGCGACATCGAGGCCGAAGAAATCCGCGCCTCCGCGCCGCATGCGCTGATCGACATGCTGGTCTGAATTCCTTTGAACCCAAGGTCGCGCGGCCAGACTGGCCTGCCGCGCGGTGCATCGTAGCTAGTCGTCAGTTCCCTTCGATACGAGGTTGTCATGCAAGAGAAAAACCTGAATCGCCGTGGCTTCATCAAGACCGCCTCCGGCCTGGCGCTTGCGCCCGCCCTGGGCTGGCTGCCCGGCATGGCCCACGCCGCCGAAAAGGAAATCGTGGTCGGCACCTGGGGCGGCGATTACCAAAATCTGCTGCAGCAGATCATCAACCCCATCGTCGCCAAGCAGGACGTGAAGGTGGTCTACGACACGGGCAATGCCGTGGGCCGGGTCACCAAACTGCGCGCCGAAAAGAACTCGCGCCGCGGCAGCATGGATGTGGCGCTGCTGGGTGAAGTCGACATGTATGACGCCGAGCGCTCCGGCACGCTGGAGCCCGTGGACGTCAAGAAGCTGCCCAACCTGGCCAATGCCATCGACACGCTGAAGACGCCGTACTCGATTCCGCACATCTTCAGCGCGATGACGCTGGTCTACAACACCGAGAAATTCCCGACGCCGCCCGATTCGCTGCAGGTGTTGCTGGATCCCAAGTGGAAGGGCCAGGTCGGCTTTTCCGACATTCTCTACCTCTACAACTCGGTCTTCGTGGGCCTGGGCGCGGACGGCACCACCAAGGATTTTGAGGGCGGCAAGCGGTTCCTGGCCAAGCTCAAGCCCAACGCGCCCCGCATCTACCCGTCCAATGAAGCCGTCGCGGCCGCCTTCAAGTCCGGCGAGATCGCGATCGCCGTCATGTGGAAGGCGCGCGCGCTGCAATGGAAGGACAGCGGGCTGCCGCTGGGCTTCGTTATCCCGAAGGAAGGGTCGGTGCCGGTGTCGTTTGAAGCCGCCGTTGCCAAGAACAGCCGCAACAAGGATGCGGCGTGGGCCTACCTGAACGCCATGCTCGATCCCCAGGGCCAGATCGGCTTTGCCGAAAAGATGGGCTATGCGCCTACCGTGACCAACGCGTCGCTGCCGGAGGCGTTGAAGCGCGTGGGCTTCTCGGACGCCGAGGTCAAGCTGCTGCACGCATACGACCTGAAGGCGCTGACCGAAAAGAAGGCGGACATGCTGGAGTTCTGGAACAAGGAGTTCAAGGCGGGATGATCGCGGGCGGGGCGCCGTGCCCCGCATTGCACCAGTGACCGCGTCACCGAAGCGCGATTCCTGCTGGGGAATCGCGCTTTGTCGTTTCTGGATGACGGTGCATGGGCTATGAAATGTTATATCATCCGGCTGCTGGTTTGTAATGATATAACATCCGAGAGAGTAAAGATGAACAGTAAGAAGCTGGGGATGGGGAAAGCGCCGCTAGTGTGCTCGTTGATGCTGATGGCGCCCGTCGCCCAGGCGCAGACCGAAGGCGAGGCACGCACGCAGACCGTGGCGCCGATCACGGTCTCCGCGAATCCGCTGGGTCTGGACCTGAACAGCACCACGCTGCCGGCCTCGGTGCTGGAAGGCGATGCGTTGATCGAGCAGCGCAACGGCACGCTGGGCGAAACGCTGAAGAACCTGCCGGGCGTCAATAGCGACACGTTCGGCGGCGGCGCCAGCCGGCCGGTAATCCGCGGACAGACCGCGCCGCGCGTGAAGGTGCTGTCCGATGGGTCCGAAGTGATGGACGCCTCGGCCATCTCCCCCGACCATGCGGTCACCGTCGAGCCCCTGCTGGCCGACCGCATCGAAGTGCTGCGCGGCCCGGCCACGCTGCTGTACGGCGGCGGCGCGATCGGCGGCGTGGTGAACGTGGTGGACAAAAAGATCCCGACCGAAGTGCCGGAAAAGGGCATCGCGGCCGAAGCGGAACTGCGCGGCGCCACCGGCACCAAGGAGCGCGCCGGCGCGGTGGGCATCACGGCGGGCGAAGGCCAGTTCGCGGTGCGGGTCGAAGGCATGAAGCGGCGCACCAGCGACTACGACGTTCCCGATTGGCCCGGCGGCAAGCTGGAAGGCTCGTACAGCGAGTCGACGCAGGGCTCGGTGGGCATGTCGTGGATCACGCCGCGCGGCTATGTGGGCGTGGCGTTCACGCATCTGCAAAGCGAATACGGTCTGCCCGGCCACAACCACGAATACGAAGGCTGCCACCCGCACGGCACGCATCTGCACTGCGGCGGCCATGACCATGATCATGGGGACGAAGGCGAGGAAGGCCACGACCACGATCACGAGCATGGCGGCGTTCCCTACGTGAAGTTGCGCAGCAACCGGATGGATCTGCGCGCCGAGTATCAGGATCCGTTTGCCGGCTTCGAGAAGATCCGCTTCCGCGGCGGCCTGACGGATTACCAGCACGACGAGATCGAGGGCGGCGAGGTCGGCACGCGCTTCAAGAACAAGGGCTACGACATGCGGGTGGAGCTGCAGCACAAGCCCATCGCCGGCTGGCGCGGCGTGATCGGCCTGCAGAACGCGTACAGCGATTTCAGCGCCGAAGGCGAAGAAGCGTTCCTGCCGCCCAGCAAGACCCGCTCGACCGGGGTGTTCCTGCTGGAGGAATACCAGTTGAACGATTGGCGCTTCGAACTGGGCGCGCGCCAGGATTGGCAGCGCGTGTCGCCGTCGGGTGGCGCGTCGCGCAGCAGCCTGTCGGGCACGTCGCTGTCGGCCGCCGCGATCTGGGACTTTGCGCCGCAGTATTCCGTGGCGCTGTCGCTGTCGCGCTCGCAGCGCCTGCCCAACGCGCAGGAGCTGTATGCGGATGGTATCCACATCGCCACCAATACGTATGAACTGGGCAACCCGGACCTGACGCGTGAAACGTCGCACAACATCGACCTGACCCTGCGCAAGCATTCGGGCGACACGACGTTCTCGGCCAGCGTGTTCCACAACCGCGTGAAGAACTACATCTACGCCAACACGCTGGACCGCTACGAGGACTTCCGCCTGATCGAATACACGCAGCAGGACGCGGAGTTCACGGGTGTGGAAGGCGAGCTGCGGCACCAGTTCACGCCGATCTTCTCGGCGGCGGTGTTCGGCGACTACGTGCGCGGCAAGCTGACGGGTGGCGACGGCAATCTGCCGCGCATTCCGGCCGGGCGCGCGGGCGTGCGGGGCAACTTCAAGTGGCAGCAGTGGTCGGGCGGCGTCGAATACGCACGCGTGTTCGCGCAGAAGGACATCGCGGCCTATGAAGACACCACGCCGGGCTACAACATGGTCAACGCGGTGGTCGCGTATCGCGGCCAGTACGGCGCCACCGGCTACGAGGTCTTCCTGCGCGGCACCAACCTGCTGAACAAGCTGGCTTACAACCACGCCTCGTTCATCTCGACGGTTGCGCCGCTGCCCGGCCGCAGCGTGCTGCTGGGCGTGCGCATGACGTACTGATCGGGTTGGGGGCGGCGCTGGCCTGTGCTATTTTCGGCAGGTGCCGCCGTCCGCGGCGGCACCTCGCGCCAGGAGCCCGTCATGCTGAAGTTCGCCGCCAATCTGTCGATGATGTACACGGAACATGCGTTCCTGGACCGTTATGCGGCGGCCGCGGCCGACGGCTACGCGGGCGTGGAGTGCATGTTTCCGTATGAAGCGCCCGCGGCGTTCGTGCGCGAGCGCATGGATGCCGCCGGGGTGGCGCAGGTGCTGTTCAACGCGCCGCCCGGCATCACCGCGCAGGGCGATCGCGGGCTGGCGGCGCTGCCGGGCCGGCAGGCCGAGTTCCAGGCCGGCATCGAGCAGGCGCTCTCGTATGCCACCGCTTTATCTTGTTCCAATGTGCATGTGATGGCGGGCGTTGCGCCGCCCGATGCATCGCGCGAGGCGATGCTGGACTACTATCACGCCAATCTCGACTGGGCCGCCCGTGAGGCGCGCTCTGCCGGCGTCACGCTGCTGATCGAGCCGATCAACACGCGCGACATCCCCGGCTATTTTCTGAACCGCCAAGAGGACGCACATGCCGTCGTGCAGGCGGTCAACGCGCCCAACCTGAAGGTGCAGATGGACCTGTACCACTGCCAGATTGTCGAGGGCGACGTCACCGCCAAACTGCGCGAGTACCTGCCCACCGGGCGCGTGGGCCACCTGCAGATCGCCGGTGTGCCGCTGCGCCAGGAGCCGGACCGGGGCGAACTCGACTATGGCTGGATCTTCGGCGTGCTGCGCGAATTGCAGTACACCGGCTGGATCGGTTGCGAGTACCGTCCCGCAGGTTCCACGTCAGCCGGCTTGCGCTGGCTGAGCGCGGCGCGCGCCTGATCGGCAACAATCGGCGTATTTGAAGTTCAAAAGGAGTGAGCGTCATGTTCCAGGGCATGCTGCGCATGCTGTTTTCGGCGGCGCTGGCCGCGGCCATGCCAGCCGCGTCGTGGGCGGCCGACTATCCCGATCGGCCCATCCGGTGGCTGGTGCCGTTCAGCGCGGGGGGCGGGAGCGATCTGGCGACCCGCATCGTGGCCCGCCATGTCGGCGAGACGCTGGGGCAGCCGGTGGTGGTCGAGAACCGTCCGGGTGCCGCCACCATCGTCGCCGCGCAAGAGGCCGCGCGCGCCCAGCCGGACGGTTACACGGTGCTGACCGCGGGTATGAGCACGCTGGCGCTCAACCCGTGGCTGTACAACGATCTGCCTTACGATCCGCAGAAAAACCTGACGCCGGTGTCCACGCTGGTGGCGCTTCCCATCGTGCTGGTGGCCGCGCCGGACTCGGGTCTGCACACGCTGGACGACGTCAAGACGTACCTGAAACGCGAGCCGCGCGGCAGCTATGCATCGCTTGGCGTGGGCAGTCCGCATCATCTGGCGATGGAACTGTTCATGGAAACCGTTGGTGGCCGTGCGACGGCGGTGCCGTACAAAGGGTCGCCGCCCGCGCTCCAGGATGTGGCCGCTGGCGTGGTGCCGCTGATGATGGCGGACCTTGCCGCCGCCCGCCCGCTGATCCAGGCGGGCAGGCTGCGCGCGATTGCCGTGCCGTCCGCCAACAGGTCCGCGCAATTGCCGGGCGTGCCGACCTTTGCCGAGGCGGGCGGTCCGATCTTCGAGGCGGCGGCCTGGCAGGGCGTGGTCGCGCCGGCCGGGACGCCCGCACCCATCGTTGAACAGCTCAGCCAGGCGATCCGGCAAGCGCTGGAATCGCCGGACGTCGTCAAGCAACTGACGCTGCAGGGCATGGAGCCGGCCGGCAGCACGCCCGACGCCTTTCGTGCCTATGCGCGGCAGGAGCACCAGCGTTGGGGCGCGGTCATCCAGGGCAAGGGGCTTTCCGCGGAATAGGGCGCCGGGTAACAGCGGCCGGGTAACAGCGGCGGCAAGGTGTAACGCGGGCGTGCACGGCGGCTGCGCGGGCGTACGATAAAACAATGCGCATCCGGCCCGGACCGCGGGCGAGGAGACTGCCATGTCTTTGATCGTAGCTGCCCGCTTCGAGGGCTTCGAAGCCGCCAAGGCCGCCGCCAGCCGCCTTGCCACCAGCGGCTTTCCCGACTGGGATATCCATACCTTCTACGTCAATCCCGCCGGCGAGCACGGCCGCTTTCCGTATGGCGGCGACCGGCGTTCCGATCCGGACGCGGGGCGCGCCGACATGGGCGCCTATCTGGGCGCCGGCGGCGTGGGGGCCGTATTTGCGGTGTTCGGCGGATTCGTCGCGGCGGAACTCAGCGACTCCACGGCCGCAATCCTGGCCGCGGCGGGTGTCGGTGCGTATCTCGGGTCGCTGTTTGGCGCGCTCTGGGTGACGGGTCACGGCACCACGCAGCACGGCCACTTCAATCCCGATTCCCATGCCGAGGTCCGCCAGGCCGGCGTCATGGTCGCCGTGCGGGTCCGGCCGCAGCGCGAGTTGCTGGCATGCCGCATCCTGCGCGATGCCGGCGGCGCCGACGTGGAACATGCCAACGGCCGCTGGCGCAACAACCATTGGGAAGACTTCGACCCGCTATCGCTGCCGCAGCGCGAGGCGGGCTTTGGTTAATGGCGAGCTGGCGAGATTTGCTGCGAAGGTGTCTGACACCCTTTGAGACGCTGCTGCGAACTGACGAGCCTCTTCCCAGGGTGTCAGACACCTGATGAGACACCTTTTGCGAAGGTGTCTGACACCCTTTGAGACGCTGCTGCGAACTGACGTGCCTCTCCCCGGGGTGTCAGACACTTGATGAGAAACCTTTTGCGAAGGTGTCTGACACCCTTTGAGATGCTGCTGCAAACTGACGAGCCTCTCCCCAGGGTGTCAGACACCTGGTGAGACACCGTCCGTCTGATCAATCTGGCGCGGGGACCGGCGCCTTGCGGCTGCGCTGCGCCGTCGCGGCGCAGCCGGCGGACGCGACGATGATGCCGAGAATCGCCAGCCACTGCGTCTGCGACAGGTGTTCGTTCAAGACCACGACACCGGCCAGCGCGCCCATTGCGGGCTCCATGCTGAGCAGCACCCCGAAGGTCTTTTGGGGCAGCCGCCGCAGCGCCACCATTTCCAGCGAATACGGCAGTGCGCTGGACAGGATGCCGACGGCCACGCCGGCCAGGATCAGCTTGGGATCCAACAGCGCCATGCCCGCGTGGGCTGCGCCGACGGGCAGGGCGACCATCGCGGCCGCCAGCAGGCCCAGCGACGTGGCCTGGCCGCCGTGAACGTTGCCGGCCATCTTGCCGAAGATGATGTACAGCGCCCAGCACACGGCAGCGCCCAGCGCGTACGCGATGCCCTGCGGATCGAGGTCGTGGACGGACTGGCCGGTGGGGATGAGCAGAATCAGGCCGGCCAGCGCGCAGGCGATCCACACAAAGTCGATGGCCCGCCGCGACAGCACGACAGCCAGCGTCAGCGGTCCCGTGAATTCGATGGCGATGGCAATACCCAGCGGCAGGGTCTTGAGCGCCATGTAGAACAGCAGGTTCATGCACGCCAGCGTCACGCCGTACAGGGCGATCTTCGCGGCGTTGCGGCGCGTCAGCGGAAAGCGCCACGGCCGCCAGAAGGCCAGCAGGATGATGGCGCCGATGACGATGCGATACGCGGTGGTGCCCTGCGCGCCCACTTCCGGAAACAGCGATTTCGCGAACGACGTGCCCACGCACAGCGAGGCCATGGCGCCGATCAGCGACAAGGTGGGAAGCAGGGTGGACGCGGCGCTGTTGTGTCCGTTGTTCAAGGTGGCGGCAGTCATGGAAGGACGGGGCTTGTGAAATAACGCTTGTGCTGGGGTGATTCGGCGCGGGGGCGGACGGTCAGGGTTGCGGATTCATCGCCGTGGATACCAGCACGTAGATCGCCAGCCCCAGCATGATCGCGCCCAGAATGCCTTGCTGCGCGCGCAGGAACCACGGATTGCGCGCGACCCAGCCGCGGATGCGTGACGCGCCGTACGCAAAGCAACTGCCGTAGGGCAGGCTGAGCGCCTTCATCGTCACGCCCAGTACCAGCATCTGGATCCAGACCGGGCCATTGTCCGGCGAAGTGAACTGCGGCAGGAAGGCGATCATGAATAGCAGCACCTTCGGATTGAGCAGGTTGGTGATGAATCCCTGCCAGAAGGCGTCGCGCGCGTCGCCCGGCCGGGCCGCCAGCGACACTTCGGCGGCGTTCGCGCACCGGATCATCGCCTTGACGCCCAGGTAACCCAGATACAGGCCGCCCGCGGCTTTGATGCCCACGAAAAGCGTGGGGAAGGTCCGCAGCACGGAGGCCAGTCCCAGCACGACGGCCGGAACCTGGATGAAACCGGCGGCCACGTTGCCCAGCACGCTATGGAAGGCGGGACGAAACCCTTGCGTCATGCCGCGCGACAGCGTGAGGGCCATGTCGGGGCCGGGCGTGAGCTTCAAGGCCGCATCGGCGGCCAGGAAAAGCAGGAAAAGCTGGAGTGAGGGCATTGCGGGTGCAGCGTGGAAATTCCCGGCGGCGCGGGCTGAGGGCTCCCAGTGTAAGCAAGCCGCTTGAATAATTCCTGCGTCCGGCACGCTCGAAATGAAGTTTCCCGTCGAATTCGCGACGGTTCGCATCGCGGCCGCGATTAGAATCAACCGATACCCGCCTTCCGCGCCACTCTCCATCCGCACACGCGTTCCGAGCGCCTTATGGAACTAGACGATTTCGACCTGCAGATCCTGCAAAGCCTGCAGGAAGACAACCAGCGCACCAGCCAGTACGTCGCGCAACGCGTGAACCTGTCGCCGGTGTCCTGCCTGCGGCGCATGAAGCGGCTGCGCGAATCCAAGGTGGTGACGGCGGACGTGTCGGTGGTCGATCCCGCCGCGGTCGGGCGCGGAATCACGATGGTGGTGCTGGTATCGCTGGAAAGCGAGCGCGCCGACAAGCTCGACCATTTCAAACGCGCCATGCAGACCGCGCCCGAAATCATGCAGTGCCTGTCGGTGACGGGCGAAGTCGATTTCGTGCTGACGCTCACCATGCGCGACATGGCCGAGTATGAAGTGTTTGCGCAGCGCCATTTCTGGGGCAATCCGAATGTGAAGCGGTTTTCGACGCTGGTGGTGATGAGCCGGGTGAAGAATGGGCTGACGGTGCCGGTGATGGTTCCCGCCTGACGGCGGGAGTGCCGGTTCACCCCGGATGCGGGGCGTCCGGTCCAGGCGGCCTGGCGTCGAATAAGGTTCGGCTCGCCTCCTCCGACACGCTGCGCAAATGCAGATCCCGCTGCGGAAAGGGAATCTGGATGCCCGCCTCCCGCAGCGCGTCGTACATCCGCGCCATCATGTCGCTGCGGATCTCGATCCAGCGGTCAAAGTCGTACGTCCACGCCCGCAAGCTGAAATCCAGCGTGCTGGCGCCGAATCCCATGAACAGCACCATCGGCGCGGGCTCGGTCACCACGCCCGGCGTCTGCCGCGCCACGCCATCCAGCAGTTCCAGCACCTGCCTCGGATCGGTGCCGTAGGCCAGTCCGATGCTGACCTCTATACGGCGGCTGCGGTCCAGCATGGTCCAGTTGGTGAGCTTCTCGGACAGCAGCGTGCCGTTCGGCACGATCACGTCGGCGCCTTCAAAGGTCTTGATGCGCGTGGCGCGCATGCCGATGTCGCGCACCTGACCCGACGTGCCGCTGATCTCCACCACGTCGCCCGGCTGGATCGGCCGCTCGAACATCAGGATCAGCCCGGACACGAAGTTGTTCACCACACCCTGCAGGCCGAAGCCGATGCCCACACCCAGGGCGCCGAACACGATGGTGAGCTGGCTGGTCTGAAACCCCGCAGCGGACAGTGCGATGCCCAGCCCCAGCAGCAGCACCAGGTAGTACGACAGCGAGGCAATGCTGTTGCCGACGCCACGCGGCAGCGACATGCGGGTCAGCACCTCGTCGTGCAGGATGATGCGGACGGCGCGGGCGGCCCAAAAGGCGATCAGCACCGAGATCGCGAAGACAAGGATGTTGCCCAGGCTGATCGAGACCTCGCCGACTTCCAGCGTGTAGGACAGCACTTGCGTCACGAAGGCGTAAGTCGAGCGCAGCACGCGGAAGCGATCCATCGTGTACACCGCCCAGCCCACGACCGCGGCAGCGCTCAATAAACGGATCAGCAGCTGGACCAGCGGCGGCGCGTGCTCGCGCGCGAGCCGGAAGCGCGAGATGCCCTGGCGCGCCAGCAATAGCTGCAGGAGGGTGATGATGACGGTGACGCCCGCGTACAGCACTAGCCCGAAGTAGCCGCTACCGATGATGCCGCTGGTCAGCATTTCGGACAGCGACACATTGCCGATCAGGTTCGCACCCAGCGACATGCACAGCAACGCAGCGGCGCCCCAGGCCACGCCGCGCAAGGCGCGCACCAGTCGCTCGGATCCGGGCGGATAGGTCTGGCGGCGCCCGCGCGCCAGCAGCCAGAGGATGGCCGCCAGGGCCGCCAACGCCGCTGCCACGGTCGACAACCGGTAGAACAGGGTGTTGGCCAGAAACAGGAATCCCAGCCTTTCGGCCAGGAACAGGGCGGTGATGACGCGCGGCCAGTGATCCAGATATCGGCGGCTGGCGGGCGGAAGCAGGCGCATCACCGGCACCGCTGCCAGCACCAAAGCGATCTGCTGGACCATCAACGGCGCGTCCGGCTCAAGGGCGAGCACGCCCATCATGGACAGCAAAACCCAGGTGGAGATGGGCCGGCCGAGCACGCCGGCGGCCGTTTCGCTCATGACGCCAGTGCGGATGGCGTTGCGGCTCTTGCGCGCCAGCCACAGCAGGAGCGGCAGCAGCAGCAGTTGCAAGGTGTGCAGGGCGCGCTGATTGCTGGCGCCGGCGGCGCCGTAGTCGCGCGCAAACCGGACTTCGATGTCCAGGCCTTCGCGCAGGAGATTCATGGTGTCCTGGTCGGATCTTCCGGACCAGTCCAACGCCCAAAGCGGCGGCGAATCCACACGCAGCAGCCGCGCGTCGACATAATCGATCGCGTCCATCACCTGGCGCTGACCTGCCTTGATCTGTTCCTCGATCGCGCTGGCCCGCTGCTCCAGCTCGACCTGGCGCGACAGCGGCCCGGACAGCGCCTGACTGGCCGCCGCCAGTTGCGCGATCACCGCGTCGATGCGCTCAGCCAACGCGGCAGGCAGCCCAGATGCCCCCGGCGCATCCTTGATCGCCTGCCAAGCCGTGCGCCGCCGCAGCAACTCGGCCGCATCGCTGGCGTACCACGCTGTCGCCTGCCGCATCTCGACCTGCCACCGCGCCAGCCGCCGCACATCAAAAATCCAGTGCCGCTCCAGGCTTTCGAGCCGCATGATCGGAAAGTTGCGAAGCTGCGCCGGCTGGAATTCGTAGAGCTTTTCGTCGGCGGATTTGGCGATGGCGTCCAGCGGCGGCATCAGCGCGGAAACGGGATCCGCCGTGGAGGCGCGCTGCAGGACGCCTTCGGCGTAGCGCAAATCGGTGTCGGCCCGCAGGGGAATCTCGGCCATCTGGATGGCGGCCGGCGTTTGCGTGGCGGGCGCCGGCGGCTCCGCCCCAAGCGCCGCGCCCGCCCATCCCAGGGCCAGGCCAAAGAGGCAGAAGACTATTCGTGCGCGGGCGCGCATATCGCGACTCCGTGGTGGGGGACGGGCGTGCGGTTACGGGGATTCAGCTGCGGGACGGCATGTCACGATATCGCGAAATGCGGCGGGCAAGAAGGGGGCGGTGCGGGAGGGGCGTCATTCGCATTTCGCGAATGGCTGCAAGACCGCCAACGGCAAAAGCGAACGTAAGAAGCGTTGCCAGACGGGCGCGCCAAACAAAAAGCCCCGCCTTGGCAGAACCGGGCGGGGCTAAGTGCTTGAATCTTTTGGTGGCCTGGGGCGGAATCGAACCACCGACACAAGGATTTTCAATCCTCTGCTCTACCGACTGAGCTACCAGGCCAACGAAGCCCGCCACTATACACAAAATGTCGGGACACGTGGCGGCGCAGCGCCGCCACCAACAACAAAACTCGTAGCGGAGCAGCGCCGCCACCAATAAAACACGTGCGGCGCAGCGCCGCCACCAACAAAAAACCCAGCGCAAGGCTGGGCTTTTTGTGGGAACCGAAGCTCCCGGAAATTCTTTTGGTGGCCTGGGGCGGAATCGAACCACCGACACAAGGATTTTCAATCCTCTGCTCTACCGACTGAGCTACCAGGCCAACGAAGTCCGCAACTATACACAATTTTTTTCGGTTGTGCCAGCCGGGCTGGGTGACGCGTCTCTTTTTTTCGCGCCCGAGCACGACACTGGGCGGCGGACGGGCAGCAAAGCCCCCGACTGTTGGCTCCAGGGCACGAATGGACGCCATCTGGCCGCAATTGGGGCCGGGAATGGCCTGGGGATAACCCGCAGGAGTATAATCACCAGCGGTTTTGTTGTTACAGCCGGATGCTTTCGCACCTTTGATGCGCGACAAGCGGGCTGCGACGCATTGATCTTATAGTGGCAGTACTTAACGCTTAGCCGCGGGTGGCTTTCCGCCATCCCTCACACATGTCGGTAGCTGTCCTTGCCTTCGGTCTGAATCACACGTCCGCGCCGGTGTCGGTCCGCGAACGCGTGTCCATGCCCGTCGATCTGGTCAAGCCCGCCCTCGAAGGCTTGCGTTCGGCATTTGGCGGCTCTGTCCGCGAAGCCGCCATCCTGTCCACCTGTAATCGCACCGAGATCTACTGCGCGGCCGACGGCCACGTGGCGGATCAGTTGCCCGCCTGGCTGGCTGAACACAACCGTCTGGACGCCGGCACGCTGCGCCCGCACCTCTATCGCCATCATCAAGACGACGCCGTGCGTCACGCCTTCCGCGTGGCAAGCGGCCTCGATTCCATGGTGCTGGGCGAAACCCAGATCGTGGGCCAGATGAAGGATGCAGTGCGCGCCGCCGGCGAAGCCGGATCGCTCGGCACGCTGCTGCACCAGATGTTCCAGCGCACCTTCTCGGTCGCCAAGGAAGTCCGGTCGCAGACCGCCATCGGCGCCGAATCCGTGTCCATGGCCGCCGCCGCGGTGCGCCTGGCCGAGCGTGTGTTCGGCAATCTGGACCAGGCCCGCACGCTGTTCATCGGCGCGGGCGAAATGATCGAATTGTGCGCCACGCACTTTGCCGCGCAACGTCCGCGCAGCATGGTGGTGGCCAACCGCACGGCCGAGCGCGCCGAACTGCTGGCCAACCGCTTCTCGGCCAGCACGATGAAGCTGTCCGACCTGACCGAGCGGCTGTCCGAGTTCGACGTCATCGTTTCCTGTACGGCAAGCTCCCTGCCCATCCTCGGCCTGGGGATGGTTGAACGGGCTACGCGCCTGCGCCGTCACCGCCCGATGGTCATGATCGATCTGGCCGTGCCGCGCGACATCGAGCCCGAAGTCGGCCGCCTGGACGACGTCTACCTGTATTCGGTGGATGACCTGGGCCGGCTGGTGCAGACTGGCACCGACGCGCGCCGCGCCGCGGTGGTGCAGGCCGAGGCCATCATCGAAACCCGCGTCCAGGGCTTCATGCACTGGATGCAGTCCCGCGAAGTGGTGCCCGTCATCCGCGACCTGCACCAGGCCGCCGAAGACGTCCGTGCCGCTGAACTCGAACGCGCCCGCCGTCTGCTGGCGCGGGGCGAATCGCCCGAAGCCGTGCTCGAGCAACTGGCGCACGGCCTGACCCAAAAGTACCTGCACGGCCCGCTTGCGGCGCTGAACCGCAGCGAAGGCGACGATCGCAAGCAACTGCTTGCCTGGATGCCGCGCCTCTTCCCCGGCCGCGACTCCCGCCGTTAGCGGCGTTGCCCCACGTCCCGCCTCATGGCGGGCGTTCGCTTTGTGGGCGCCCGCTTTTTCTGTTTTCTCTCTTGGTCTTCCCCTCATGAAATCTTCCATGCGCAGCCGGCTGGAGCATTTGTGCCATCGCCTGATCGAGGTCGATGCCCTGCTCGCCGAACCGGAAACCGCGTCCGACATGGACCGCTTCCGCAAGCTTTCCCGCGAGCGCGCCGAACTGGACCCGGTGGTCGAAGCCTTCACCGCGTTCGCCCGCACCGAGGAAGACATCGCGACCGCGCAGGAGATGTTGTCCGAGCCCGACATGAAGGCCATGGCCGAGGAAGAGATCAAGTCAGGGCGCGGCAAGCTGGAAACGCTGGAAGCGGCGCTGCAGCTTTTGCTGCTGCCGCGCGACCCCAACGATGGGCGCAGCGTGTTCCTGGAAATTCGCGCGGGCACGGGTGGCGACGAAAGCGCGCTGTTCTCCGGCGACCTCTTGCGCATGTACACGCGCTACGCCGAACAGCGCGGCTGGCGCGTCGAGCTGATGTCGGAAAGCGCGTCCGAGCTGGGCGGCTACAAGGAAGTGATCGCGCGCATCGACGGCGACGGCGCGTATGGCCGGCTGAAGTTCGAATCGGGGGCGCACCGCGTGCAGCGCGTGCCGGCGACCGAGGCGCAAGGCCGCATCCACACGTCGGCCTGCACGGTGGCCATCATGGCCGAAGCCGACGCGATGTCGGAGATCGTCATCAATCCCAGCGACCTGCGCATCGACACCTTCCGCGCCAGCGGCGCGGGCGGCCAGCACATCAACAAGACCGATTCGGCCGTGCGCATCACCCACTTGCCGACGGGGCTGGTGGTGGAATGCCAGGACGACCGTTCGCAGCACCGCAACAAGGACAAGGCCATGCAGGTGCTTGCTGCGCGCTTGAAGGACAAGGAAGAGCGCGAGCGCCAGAGCAAGGAAGCGGCCGAGCGCAAGAGCCTGATCGGCTCGGGCGACCGGTCCGAGCGCATCCGCACCTACAACTATCCGCAGGGCCGCGTGACCGATCACCGCATCAACCTGACGCTGTACAAGCTGCAGCAGATCATGGAAGGCGACCTCGAGGAACTGACCGGCGCGCTGATCGCCGAGCATCAGGCCGAGCAGCTTGCCGCGCTGGGCGACGATATTTAAGGCCGACGCCATGACCGCGCTTCAGATCAAGAGTCTGCTGCTCGACGCGCGGCTGCCGCGCCTGGAGGTCCGCATGCTGCTGGAGCACGTGCTGAACAAGCCGCGCGCGTGGCTGCTGGCGCACGACACCGATGCGCTGGCGCCGGAGGTGGCGGCGGCGTATGAGGCCTTGGCGCAGCGCCGGCTAGCGGGCGAACCCATGGCCTACCTGCTGGGCCATCGCGAATTCATGGGGCACCGGTTCCGGGTGACGCCCGACGTGCTGATTCCGCGGCCCGATACCGAGGTGCTGGTGGAAACCGCGCTGGAATGCATCGATGGCCTGACCGGGCCGATGGTGCTGGACCTGGGCACGGGCAGCGGCGCGATCGCGGTGTCGATTGCGCTGGCGCGGCGCGACGCGCGGGTCATGGCGTCGGACGTCAGCCCGGCCGCGCTGGCCGTGGCCGCCGCCAACGCCTGGGATCTGACGGCTGCGGTGCGCTTTGTGGAAGGAAGCTGGTACGAGGCCGTGCCCGCCGGCGAGGGCTTTGACCTGATCGTCTCCAATCCGCCCTACGTGGCCAGCGACGATCCGCATCTGGACCGGGGCGACCTGCGCTTTGAGCCGCGCGGCGCGCTGACCGATGGCGCGGGCGGGCTGGAGGATCTGGCGCGCATTGTCGAAGGCGCCGGCGCCCACCTGAAGCCCGGCGGCTCGCTGTGGATGGAACACGGCTGGGATCAAGCGGAGCAGGTACGCGACATGCTGCGCCAGGCCGGGTTTGCAGACGTGCACAGCCGGCAGGATTTGGCGGGGATCGAGCGGATCTCGGGCGGGCGTTTGCCGATCGCAGGTGTCTGACACCCCGCGATGCGCCCGTTCAAGGCATAGAACCTCTCGTCGGGGTGTCAGACACCCGGGCCTCTGGTGTCTGACACCCTGGATATGCCCGTTCAGGTTGCCGCGCCGTCACCCGGGTGTCTGACACCTTCCCGCGCGGCTCGCCCGGTCCGACACGTGTTGTTGCGTTTGCCCCGGATATACCGGCGCCGCGCCCGGGTAATCGGGCGCTTTTCCCGGCTGTACCTATAATTGACCCATTCCGTTTTGCCTGTCCAAGAGACCACCATGAGCGACGTTCAAGAATTCATCCGCGAAACCGTTACCCAGCACCCCGTCGTGCTGTTCATGAAGGGCACCGCCCAGTTCCCGCAATGCGGGTTCTCCGGCAAGGCCATTCAAATCCTGAAAGGCTGTGGCGTGAAGAAGCTGGTCACGGTCAACGTGCTCGAGGACGACGAAGTCCGCCAGGGCATCAAGGAATTCTCCAGCTGGCCCACCATTCCGCAGTTGTACGTGTCGGGCGAGTTCATCGGCGGCTCGGACATCATGAATGAAATGAACGAGTCCGGCGAACTGAAGACGCTGCTGGAGCAATCCGGCGCCACGGCTTAACGCCATCATGCGGCGGCTCGTCGTCGGCATCACGGGCGCCACCGGCGCGCTCTACGCGGTGCGCATGCTGCAGGCGCTACGCAACGTCGAAGACGTCGAGACGCATCTGGTGGTGTCCGCCTCTGGCGTGCTGAACATCAAGCATGAGCTCGATGTCAGCCGCCAGGACGTCTATGCGCTGGCAGACCACGTGCACAGCGTGCGCGACGTGGGCGCCACGCTGGCTAGCGGCGCGTTTCAGACCGCGGGCATGGTGATCGTGCCGTGTTCCATGCGCACGCTGGCGGCGGTGGCGCATGGCCTGTCCGACAACCTCATCACGCGCGCCGCCGACGTCACGCTCAAAGAGCGCCGCCGCCTGGTGATGATGGTGCGCGAGACGCCATTCAATCTGGCTCACCTGCGCAACATGACGGCCGTGACCGAAATGGGCGGCATCGTGTTTCCGCCGCTGCCGGCGTTCTATCACCGGCCCGCGTCCATCGAGGAAATGGTGGACCACACCGTGGCCCGCGTCCTGGAATTGTTCGACATCGTCGTGCCCGGTCCGCACTGGGAAGGGACGTAGGCGGGCGTTATTCCACCAGGCCCATTCCGTTCAGTGCGGCCAGGTTTTCCGGCCATTTGCGCGCCCGGGCATTTTGCAGTTCGATGCGCGCCCAGGCCATCCATCCGGCCCATTCAATCCGTTTGTCCCACGCGGTGCCCCACGCCTGAAGCGCGGCCAGTCCCGCGGCAGCGTGCTGCTCCGCGGCCTCGAAGTCGCCAGCCGTCAGCGCCAGTTGCGCCAGCAGCAGGCGCGGCTCGCCGACCCACGGGTTGTGTTCGACTGCCGCCTCCAGCATGTGCCGCGCGCTGTCCATTTCGGTTAGAGGGTGCATGCGGGTGATGACCTGCCAATACAGCGCGCTGGCCGCCGCTTCGTCGCGCGGGCTGAGCGTGGCGCGGCAATTGTCAAAGGCGGGCGGGATGGGAATGCCGGTGTCCTGCGGCATGCGCGAGAGCGGCGCCAGCAGATGCGACAGCATCGACAGGATGTTCGACGGCGGTTTCAGCGGGCCGGGCCACAACGACGAGGCCCAGTTCGTTTTCAGGTCGCGGCGCTGCTGCTGCGGATAGCCCGCGAAAATCTCGTCCTGCCAGCTATGCCATTGCTCGCCGATGTCGGCGGCGGACACGACGGTGAACGCCGCGACCTGGCGCGGCGTGAAGGTAAAGACCTGCCCATCGGCGCCTTCCAGCGTCAGCCCTTCCGGTCCCGTGCCCTGGCCTTGCAGGATGGCCTGCACGAATCGCGTGCGCGGCATCGCGCAAAAAAGGCTGACCCATTCCTCGGCTTCGGCGCCCAGCACGTCGCGCAGCGTGTTGCGCTCGCGTTCGCGGTCAAACAAGGTGAGGTCCACGTATTCGTTGCCGTAGACGCTATGGAACAGGCCCAAGAGGCGCACTTCGCGCGGCTGGTTCCACAGCGCAAGCGTGCGGTAGACGCCCAGCAGGTGATGCTTGAACGTGCCGGCCTTGTGCCAGTCTTCGCCCGCGCTGCGCGCGAACAGCAGGTCGAGCAGGACGGGCAGGTCGGCGTCGACGGCGGCGTAGTGATCGGCCAGCAGCGCGCGCGCGTGCGGATGGAGTTCGGGGGTGGTGGACATGGTTGGCGGGTCGGGTGGATGAAAGCAGGCTCTATTGTGTCCGCATGCGCCGGCGCTGTCATCGCGGTGTTTATATCGAAATCCGCATATCAATATGAATATTGATCGCTTCCGGTTTTGAAGCGGCCTTACTAGAATCCGGGAGCAATGTTCGAACCCTCAATCTTTCAAACCTGTAGAGACTTCCATGCGCCTTCGCCATTCCCTCGCCGTTTTCGCCACCATTCTTGGATTTGCCGGCACCTCGGCGATGGCGCAGGACGCCGAGCTGAAAGTGGGCGTCACGGTCGGCCCGCACGCGCAGATCGGCGAAGTCGTGCAGCAGGTCGCCGCCAAGCAGGGCCTGAAGGTCAAGCTGATCGAGTTCAGCGACTTCATCCAGCCGAACGCCGCGCTGGACGCCAAGGAGCTGGACGTAAACATCTACCAGCACAAGCCTTTCCTGGAGTCGCAGAACAAGGCGCGCGGGTACAAGCTGGTGCCGGTGGCGACCGCGGTGGTGCAGCAGATGGGCATCTATTCCAAGCGCGTGAAGTCGCTGGACGACCTGCCGCAGGGTGGCAAGGTGGCCATTCCGAATGATCCGACCAACGGCGCCCGCGCGCTGCTGGTGCTGCAGGCGGCCAAGCTGATCAAGCTGAAGGACGGCGTGACGGTGACGGCGTCGATCTTCGATATCGCCGAGAACCCGAAGAACCTGAAGTTCGTCGAAATCGAGGCCGCGCAACTGCCGCACTCGCTCAAGGACGTGGACGCCGCGGCCGTGAACTCGGCGTACGCGATCCCCGCCGGCCTGTCGCCCGCCAAGGACGCGCTGGTGCTGGAAAGCAAGGACGCGCCGTTCGCGCCCGTCGTCATCGCCGCGCGCGAGGACAACAAGAACGATCCGCGCATTGTGCGCTTCATCAAGGCCTACCAGTCCGACGAGGTGAAAGCCTTTGTCGCCAAGCAGTTCCCCGGCGCCTACACGACCTCCTGGTAAGCCTGCTAGCGAGGTTTGCGACGCCGGTCGCGCGCCGTCTGGCGTCCGTCAGCCCGCGCATCCGCGCGCGCGAGCCACGTCCGAACCTCTTCCTCCAAGCCCGCCTGCAACAACTGCGCCGGCGCGCTCATGGCCCGGTCGCGCGACCACACCACCGCCAGCACCGGATCCTCCAGCGCCAGCAGTTGGCGCGCCACGAGGCCCTGGCGTTCGGCGTAATGCGCGCCCAGACTTTCGACGATGGCGACGCCCAGCCCCTCTGCAGCGAGCGCACACGCGGCTGACGACTGCGCCGCTTCGATGATCGGCCGATAAGGCAGCCCGCGCGCCTCTAGCGCCTGGCGCGTCGCGCGGCCGGCGGGCAGGGCGGGGGCCAGCACGATCGGCCCCGCCTCGGCCACCTCGTCCAGCGTCAGGGTGGCTTTCTTCGCCCACGGATGGTCCTTGGACATGACCGCATGCAGTCCCAACGGGGCGAGTCGCAGGCTGGACACGCGGTCGATATCCGGGGGCGAGCCGATGATGATGCCCAGGTCGATGCGGTGGTCCACGGCCATCTCGATGATTTCCAGCGCGGTGCCGGCGCGCACGGTAACGGCCACCGCCGGATGCGCGCGGCGCACGCCGGCCAGGGCCGGGGGCAGCAGGCTGGACGCGGCGATGGCGACGGCGCCCACGTCCAATCGCGCCAGAGCGCCCTGGCGGATGTCGACGGCCAGCCGGTCCACGGCCTCGATGCCAGCCAGCGCATTGAGCACCTCGGGTATCAGTGCGCGGCCCTGGCTGGTCAGGTGCAGCCGCCGGTTCTCGCGGCTGAATAGCGCAAACCCCAGCCGCGTTTCCATGTCGCGCAAGAGCGCGCTGGCGGCGGGCTGCGTCATGTTGACCGAGGCGGCCGCGGCGGTGACGGTGTCGAGCCGGTACATGGCGCGCAGCAGCAGAAGTTCTCGCCGATTGAACATATGGAATTCATATGGAAATAGTCAATTCATCTATTTGACCATATGAACGGGCGGCCGCCAGAATAGCCCATCGCATCCTGCATTCCGCATCTCGACGCCACACTGCCATGCCCGCCAACACCATCGTTTCCGTCACCTGCATTCCCTTGCGCCTGCCGTTCCATCACTGGAGCCCGTCGCCCCTGTTTGCTGGCCGCCCGCGCGACAAGCTGGACAGCGCGCTGGTGCGGGTGCAGACCGAAGACGGCACGGTGGCCTGGGGCGAGTCGTATTGCGTGGAGCCGCGCGCCTTGCCCGCCATCTTCGAGACGCTGATCGCGCCGCTGGCCTGCGGGCGCGACGCGGACGACGACACCCTGCTGCCGGGCATGCAGCGCACGCTGCACAATCTGGGGCGGTCCGGCCCGGTGGTGCACGCGCTGGCCGGATTGGACATCGCGTTGTGGGACCTGCGCGCCAAGCGCGCGGGGGTGCCGTTGTATGCGTTGCTAGGCGGCAAGCGCCGCGAGCGGGTGCGCGTGTATGCGTCTTTGCTGCAGTATTACGGCAACGCCGAACGCCTGGACGCCGTGACCACGCGCGCGCTGAACGAAGGCTATACCGAGATCAAGCTGCACGAGCGCACCGCCGACGCGCTGGCCGCCGTGCGCCGTAGCACGGGACCCGGCGTGCCGATCATGGTGGACACCAACTGCGCCTGGCAGCCGGGCGAAGCCGAAGCCGCCATCGCGGCCATGCGTCCGCATGATCCATTCTGGATCGAAGAACCCTTGTGGCCGCCGGAAGACGATCGCGCGCTGGCCCGCTTGAAGCAGACCTGCGGCATTCCCCTGGCCGTGGGCGAGAACGCCAGCAGCGCCACCGACCTGGAGCGCGTAGTGGACACGGAAGCGGCGCAATACGTGCAGCCCAGCGTCATCAAACTGGGTTTGACCGCCGCGTGGCGGATTGCGCAGAAGTGCTCGGACTCAAGCGTCATCTGCGCGCCGCAGGTAGCGTTTTTTGGCCCTGGCTATCTCGCCAGCCTGCACCTGATCGCCGCGCAGCAGGCCGAGGTATCGCTGGAACGCCTATATGTCGAGCTGGCGCACGTGCCGTACGGAAAGCGCGTGCCGATCGAGAACGGTTGGGTCAACGTGCCGGACGGCCCGGGACTGGGCGCGGATCCGGAGGCGGAACTTGCCGAGGGCCGGTACAGCGCCTGAAACACCACAGGCCCCCAGAGGCCGCAAAGAACATGAACCAGGAGACAAAGACATGCACCCATCGCGCAGAGCGTTTCTGATCAACAACGCCGCCATGGCAGCGGGCGCCGCCGTGTTGCCGTGGTCCTTCGCGGCACGCGCCGCGCAGTACCCGGACAAGGCGGTCCGTCTGTATATCCCGTACCCGCCGGGCGCGGCGACCGACACGCTGGGCCGGATGGCGGGTCAGGTGTATGCCGAGGCGCTGGGCCAGCCCTTTGTCGTGGAAAATCGCGGCGGTGGCGGCACCACGATCGGCACGCGTGCGCTGGCGGTGTCGGCGCCGGACGGCTACACCATCGGCATGGTCGACTCCACGTTCACCATCAATCCCGCGCTGCTGGGCGATCGCCAGCCGTACGACGCTATCAAGGACTTCGCGCCGATCTCGCTGATGGCGACGGCGCCCTTCGTGATGGTGGTGCACCCGTCGGTCAAGGCGACCGACATTGCGTCGTTCCTGGCGCTGGCCAAGTCGCAGCCGGGCACGTTGTCGTTCGGGTCGGCCGGCGTAGGCAGCGGGCCGCATCTGGCCGGCGAGCAACTGCGCCAGCAGGCGGGCGTGGATGTGCTGCACGTGCCGTACCGCGGCGGCGGCACCGTGATCACGGACCTCTTGGGCGGCCAGGTGCAGTTTGGCTTTGCCACCGTGCCAACGCTGCTCGAACACATCAAGGCCGGAAAGCTGCGCGCGCTGGCGGTCACCAGTCCGCAACGCACCAGCCAGTTGCCAGACGTGCCAACGTTTGCCGAGGCGGGGCTGCCGGGTGTGGATATCTCGCCGCTGTTCGGCGTGATTGCGCCGGCCGGCGTGCCCGAGCCGATCATCGAACGCCTGTCGCAGACGTTGGGCGAGTCCGTGCGCAACGGCGCGCTGCGCGACAAGCTGGCCGGGCTGGGCTTTCAGCCGGTCGGCAGCACGCCGGCGGAGTTCGCTAAGCGCATCCGCGACGACGTGGCCAAGTGGACCGCCGTCGTCCAGCGCGGCAACATCAAGGCCGAGTAGGACTGCGCATCAGGCGTACTTGCCCGTCAGGCCGCCGTCCACGAGCAGTTCGGTGCCGGTGATGTAGGACGCCTCGTCCGACGCCAGGAAGGCCACCGCATTGGCGACTTCCCACGGCGTACCCATGCGTCCCATCGGCACCTGCCGGTCGCGCGCCGCGCGCGCGGCGTCCAGGTCGTTTGCATCGAACATCTTGGCGACGTTGCCGGCGACACGTGGCGTATCGATCAGTCCGGGAATGACCGTGTTCACGCGGATGCGGTCAGCGGCGTATTGCTGCGCGGCCATCCGCGCAAAGTGAATGACCGCAGCCTTGCTGACGCTGTAGGCCAGATGCGGATAGCCGGTGTACCGGATGCCCGCAATGGAAGAGACGGCCACGATGGCGCCTCCGCCCTGGGCGCGCATGACGGGCGCCAGCAGGCGCGTGGCGATCAGCAGGCTGGTCACGTTCACCTGCTGGATGCGGTCCCAGTCCGCTATCGAGATGTCTTCAGGGCCGCCGACCTTGCCGATGCCCGCGTTGGCCTGCAGGATGTCGATGCGGCCAAAGCGCTTCAACGCAGCATCGACCGCCGCCTGCATCGCGTCCGCATCAGCCACGTCGGCCTGCACCGCCAGCGCGCTGCCGCCGGCCGATTCGACTTCATGCGCGGCTTCTTCGGCGGCGGTCAGGTTGGCGTCCAGCGCGATGATGGCCGCACCTTGGCGCGCCAGCGTCACGCAGCTGGCCTTGCCGATGCTCCAGCCCGGCGCCGACGCGCCCGCGCCTGCAACCAGCGCCACCTTGCCGGCGAGGCGCGCATGGGAATGGGAGGCGCCGGATCCCGCGCTCACGACTGCCCGCCGTCTTGCTGGTGGGTCTTGCCCTTGCCCACGTACGGAATGGCGTGGTCGATGGTTTCCCAGATGTACCGCCCGGAAGGACTTTGCTGCTCTTCGGCCACGTGTGATACCAGGCCCGCCGCGCGCGAAATCACGGCAAAGCCGCGCATCAGATCGGTCGGCACGCCAATCTCGCTGAGCAGCGCGGCCACGGCGCCGGTCGCGTTGATGGTGATGTGCTTGCCGTAGGTCTCGTCAATGGCGCTGGCCAGCCAGCGCAGCGCCTGGACAGACTCGCCGCTCAGCTCGTTCTCGGCTTCGGCCAGCGCCAGCAGCTTGATCGCGCGCGGATCGTCCGGCTTGTGCAGGTGATGGCCAAAGCCGGGCAGCGGGCTGCGCGACGCGCGGTGTTCGCGGGCAATCGCCAAGGCTTCCGCAGGGCCGTCGGATGCGTGCCGGATGCGGTCCAGAAGACGCGAGCAGTTTTCCATGGTGCCCACGAACTGGCTGCCCACGGCCATCAGGCCGGACGCCACGGCGCCCTGCAGATTCTCGGGTGCGCTCATGTAGATCAGGCGTGTGGCGATCGCGCTGGGCGTCATGCCGTGCTCCATCAGTGTGACCAGCACCGCGTCGACGATGCGCATGTCCACGGGGCGCGCGTCGCGGCCGAGGATCTGCATGATCATGACTTCGGTAAAGGACTTCTTGCCGATCAGGTCTTCAACCAGATCGACGTCGCGATACGACATGCCGGTGAGGTGATGGGCGCAGAGGCGGGTTTCGGGCTTGTTCATGGCGTCTCCTTCAATGCGGCGTCGCGCACCGCGTTCTTCAGCACCTTGCCCACGCTCGAGCGCGGCAGGCTGTCGTGGAAATGGATGTGTTTGGGTGTGGCCACCGGGCCCAGCAGCGCGCGCACGTGCGCCTTGAGCGCGTCGCCATCGGCCTGCGCGCCGGGTTCAAGCTGGACGGCCGCGTGAACCGCTTCGCCCCACTTGTCATCGGGCACGCCGAACACCGAGCATTCGTACACGGCCGGGTGGGCGGACAGCGCGTTCTCGACGTCCACGGGATAGATGTTGAATCCGCCGGTGATGATGACGTCGCGCAGGCGGTCCTTCAGAAACAGATAGCCGCGCGCGTCGATCAGGCCCGTGTCGCCGGTGTGCAGCCAGCCGTCGACGATGGTTTCGGCGGTCTTCTCGGGCAGGCGCCAGTACCCGGTCATCACCAGATCGCCCTGGACCACGACTTCACCGATCTCGCCGCGCGGCAGCAGCGTGCCGTCGGGCGCCATGATCGCCACGTCGGACAGCGGCGTGACGCGGCCGACCGACGCGCGGTTTTCCGGCACTTCCAGGTCGGCGGGCCGCAATACCGTGACGATCTGCGGCGCCTCGGTCTGGCCGTAAGTCGTGCCCAGCACCGGGCCGAAGAAGGCGCGCGCACGCTCAATCTTTTCGACCGGCATCGGCGCGCCGCCGTAGATCAGGTTGCGCAGCCGCGGAAAGTCCGCGCGCGTGACGCCGGGCTGCGCCATGATCATGTAGATCAGCGTGGGCGGCATGAAGCTCAGCGTGCCGCCGCGCTCGCGAAATGCCTTGGTAATGGTGGCGGGCGACACGCTGTCCAGCAGCAGGTGCGCGCCACCCTGCGCCAGCACCGGCAACAGATAGGTGCCCGTGCCGTGCGTGATGGGCGCGGACACCACGTAGCGGTCTTCGGCGGTAAGGCCCCAGTTGAGGATCTGGTTGACGATGCCCGCATTCCACGCGTGATACGGCTGCATCACGCCCTTGGGCAGGCCGGTGGTGCCGCCCGTGAACTTGATGGCCTGCGTGGCGTCGCGCGGTAGCGCATGGCGCGTGGGGACGTGGTCTGCAAAGCGCGCGAGCAGCGCGTCCAGCGCCAGGTCAGCGGCCGCGTCGTCCAGCACGATGCGACGCTCGGACCCCACCGGCACGAGCGGCGCGCCCACCTCGTCGACGATCACGATGGTCGGCTCGGTCGCATCCAGGATGCGGCCGATCTCTCGCGCGGTGCTGCGGTAGTTCAGCGGCACCCAGACCTTGCCGCTGGCCAATACCGCTAGCAGCGCCAGGATGTGGCGCGCCGAGTTGCCGGCGCAGATCGCCACGCGCGTCTGCGGCTCGGGGTCCAGATCCTGCAGGGCGGCGGCCAGAGCGCGGGTGTCGGCCGCCAGCCGCGCGTAAGTGACCTGCCCATCGGGGCCGTCGAGCGCCACGCGGTCCGGATACACCCCGGCCGCGCGGAAGAAGAAATCAATCGGGTACACCTGTGCTCCTTGATTGGCTAATTGGCCTTGAGGTTGGCGTTCTTCACGACCGCGCCCCACTTGTCGATCTCGCTGGCGATCTTCTTGGCAAAGGTCTCCGGCGTGTTGGGCTGTTGCGGCGCAAAGAAGCCGCCCTGCTTGTAGGAGGTTTGAAGCGCGGGGCTGGCCAGCGCCTTGTTCAGCGCCTGATTCAGGCGGTCGATGACGGGTCGGGGCGTGCCGGCGGGCGCCACCAGGCCGAACCACGACTCCACGTCGAAATCCGGCAGGCCGGATTCCGCCAGCGTGGGCACGTCGGGCGTGGTGGGCAGGCGCGCGGGCGACGTCACGCCGATGGCGCGCAGTTTGCCCGCCTGCACGTGGGGCAGGGACGACGGCAGGTTGTCGAACATGGAGTCCACCTGCCCGCCCAGCAAGTCCGCCACCGCGGGGCCGCTGCCGCGATACGGCACATGCAGGATGTCGGTGCCGGTCTTCATCTTGAAGAGCTCGCACGACAGGTGAATGGACGATCCGCTGCCGGATGAGGCGCACGTCAGCTTGCCGGGGTGCTGCTTGGCATAGGCGATGTATTCCTGCACCGTCGTGATCGGCAGCTTGGGATTGACCACCAGGATGTTCGGGATGGTCGCTAGCATGCCGACCGGCTCGAAGCCTTTGACGAAGTCGTAGTTGAGCTGGCTGTACAGCGTGCGGTTGATGGTGTTGGCAATCGATCCGACGTACAGCGTGTAGCCGTCGGGTGCTGCGCGCGAGACGATTTCCGCGCCGATGTTGCTGTTGGCCCCGGTCTTGTTCTCGACCACGACCGTCTGGCCCAATTCTTCCGCGAGGGACTTCGCCATCAGGCGCGCCACGATGTCGGTCGCGCCGCCGGCGGCGTAGCCGACGACCAACGTGATGGGGCGATCGGGGTAGGGCTTGGCGGCCCAGGCGGGAGCGGCGGCCACAAGGGCCCCGCTCAAGGCTACCGCCGCAGCGGTCCAGCGCTTGCCGAATGTCTTCATTGTTGTCTCCGTCCTGTTTGTCTAATAATTGGACAGATCTCCGTCTGTCCGCCTTCATATTCGGCTTTGATGGAGGCCCTATCAACGCAAGGTGTCCATAAATTGAACAAACCGGATTCCGAGGGTTCCGGTCCGCGCATCCTGAGGCGCGGGCTGAAGGTGCTGGGGGTGTTGCGCCAGGCCGGCGCGGCCGGCATGCACGTGGTGGACATTGCGCGGGCCGCGGGCATGCAGCGGTCCACGGTGTATCGCTACCTGGATGTGCTGGTTGAAGAAGGCTACGCGCTGCGGGAATCGGGCGCGCCACGCTGGCGCGTCGCCGAACTGGGCGTGATGATGGCCGGCGACCCGCATGCGCAGGCCGTGCGCAGCCTGCGGCCGTTGCTGCGCCAGATCAGCGACGTCAGCGGCGATTCGGCGTTTCTCATCTGCCGGGCGGCAAACGATTCACTCTGCCTGCATCGTGAGGTCGGAAATTACCCGGTGCAGGTGCTGGCCGTGACGGTCGGGCATCGTCAGCCGTTGGGCGTGGGTGCGGCCGGGCTGGCGCTGCTGGGCGCCTTGCCCGCCGCCGAAGCCGACGAGGTGGTGGCGCAGAACGAGCAGGCGCTACGCGCGTACGGCGGCATGACGGTGGCGCAGATGCGGCGCCTGGTGGAAAACACGCGCGGGCGCGGCTGGGCCGTGGTGGGCAACGCGGCGGTGCCAGGCGTGTTGGGGGTGGGGGTGGCGCTGTGCGATCCCGGCGGGTATCCCCGGCTGGCGGTCAGCGTGTCCAGCCTGATCAGCCGGATGCAGGCGCCGCGCCAGCGCAGCATTGCCGAACTGATCCGCGCGCAGGTGGCGCAGAGTGGATTCGGCATGCCGCACGGGGCGGCGGCAGGCGAGGGGGACTGAAGCCCGCCGCGATGTCGCTCCGGCGGCGGGCGGGGGCTGCTCTGTTCAGGCCGCGGCCGGCGTCGGCACGCGGTACGTCTTCTGGTAGTGCACCGTGAACGTCTTGAAGGCGTCCAGCGCCTTGTGGGGATCGTGTCCCGGTTTGACGAGGAAGCTGTCAAACCCCACGCGCGCCTGGTAGTGGATGGTGTCGATCATCACATCGCCGACCGCGCGCAGCTCGCCTTGCCAGTTGTGGCGCGTGCGTAGCAACTGCGCCAGCGAATAGCCGCGGCCGTCGGTGTAGACCGGAAAGTCCACGGCGATGAACGCGATGCCTTCGGGATGCAGCACGCCGTCGGTATCCGCCAGATCCGTCAGGTCGGCGTCGGGGTTCAGCAGCACGGCCACGGGATGCTTGTGGCGGCGCAGCGTGGCGCGCGAGGTCTTCCAGACGGACAGCGGCACGATCCAGCCGGGCTCGTCCGACGGCACCTGGCCTTCGGCGGGCACTTCGGGTTCGGGCACGAAGGGGCGCGACGTGTCGGCCTCCAGCTTGCCGTTGCGGATGAGATGCGGGCCGGGGGCGTCGTGGGCGTAAATCTCAGACATGGGCGGGCTCCGCGACTTGCGTGGGTTTGGCGAAGGCAGGGTCCGCGTACACGTCCTGCTTGAAGGGATCGATGCCGACGCGATCGACCACGTCGATGAAGCGTTCGGCGTCGCTGTCGCGCAGGCCCAGATACGTGCGGATCAGGCGGTCCACCACGCCCGGCACCTGATGGCGCGCGAACGACGGGCCGATGATGCGGCCGATGGCCGCGCCGCCGCCGTGCGTGGATTCCAGGTCGGGCAGCGGCTTGGCGGCGCCGTTCTGGCGGCCGCCCACCGTGACCTGATACCACTCCTCGCCTGCCTTATCGACGCCAAGAATGCCGATGTGACCGACGTGATGGTGGCCGCAGGAGTTGATGCAGCCCGAGATGTTCAGGTCCAGCTCGCCGATTTCGAACAGGTAGTCCAGGTCGTCGAACTGGCGCTGGATGGCTTCGGCCACGGGGATGGAGACGGCATTGGCCAGCGCGCAAAAGTCTCCGCCCGGACAGGCGATGATGTTGGTGAGCAGGCCGACGTTGGGCGTGGCGAGGTTCAGGGCCTCGAGCTTTTGCCACAGCTCGTGCAGCCGGGCGTGGCGCACGTCGGCCAGGATCAGGTTCTGTTCGTGCGACACGCGCAGTTCGCCATAGCCGAAGTCGTCGGCCAGGTCGGCCACCGCATCCATCTGGTCCGCGGTGATGTCGCCCGGCGGCACGCCGGTAGGTTTCAGCGACACGGTCACGGCGGCGTAGCCGGCAACCTTGTGCGCGTGCACGTTCGTGCGGAGCCAGCGCGCAAAGCGCTTGTCGCCCGCAGCCAGCGCGGCGGTGTTGTCGACATCAGACGCGGCGGCGGCGTCGTGCTGCGGCCAGACGAAGCGCGCCTTGATGCGGTCCACGAATTCCTGGGTGATGGTGTCCGGGCCGTCCTTGATGCGCTGCCACTCTTCATCGACCTGCTGCGCGTAGACCTCGGGCGTCAGGTCCTTGACCAGGATCTTGATGCGCGCCTTGTACTTGTTGTCGCGGCGGCCATGCAGGTTGTAGACCCGCAACGCGGCCTGCAGATAGGTCAGCAGGTGCTGCCATTCGACGAACGGATTGATGAGCTTGCCGACGATGGGCGTACGGCCCAGGCCGCCGCCGATCCACACGCGAAAGCCCAGCTTGCCGTCGCGCTCGACGGCCTGCAGGCCGATGTCGTGCACGCCCACGGCCGCGCGGTCTTCCACGGCGCCGCTGACCGCGATCTTGAACTTGCGCGGCAGGAAGGCGAATTCGGGATGCAGCGTGGACCACTGGCGGATGATTTCGCACCAGATCAGCGGATCGACCAGCTCGTCCGGCGCGACGCCGGCAAAGTGGTCGGTGGTGGTGTTGCGGATGCAGTTGCCGCTGGTCTGGATGGCGTGCATCTGGACCGTGGCGAGTTCGGCCAGGATGTCCGGCACGTCTTCCAGCTTGGGCCAGTTGAACTGGATGTTCTGGCGCGTGCTGAAGTGTCCGTAGCCGCGGTCCCACTTGCGCGCGATGTGCGCCAGGGTGCGCAATTGGCGCGACGCCAGCAGGCCATACGGAATGGCGACGCGCAGCATGGGTGCGTGGCGCTGGATGTACAGGCCGTTCTGCAGGCGCAGGACGCGGAAATCGTCCTCGGTAAGCTGGCCGTCGAGGAAGCGGCGCGTCTGATCGGCAAACTGCGCGACACGCTGCTCGACAAGCTGTTGATCGACGGGGTCATACACGTACATGTCTACTGCCCTTGGAAGTCTTCTCGGTCTGAACCCCGGGGATGGGGACGGGCGCACGGCGCCGGCAAAAACGGGATTCATAACCGTAACAGCCACCCATAAATGCCGTCTAAGTCATTCTGGTAATAAAGAAATAAGAGCCCCCACGCCGCGCGCGCTGCGCGCGCTAGCTGCCCCCCGGGGGGGCTGCCCCGCCTTCGGGCGGCCGGGCGGCGGGGCGGCTATTTTTGCGGAGGTCGGGCGCTACGCCCTGGCATAGGCCTCCACGCCGCGCGCGCGGTGCGCGCTAGCTGCCCCCCGGGGGGGCTGCCCCGCCTTCGGGCGGCCGGGCGGCTATTTTTGCGGAGATGGCTGTATGACTCGCGAGCTTAGGAACTTATAAGGATATTCGCGTTGTCCTTGAACAAGCTTTCGACGCAGCTACAACGCCGCATTCACCGCCCACCGCGCCACGAACACCAGAATGATCACCAGGCAGGCTGCGAGCAGCAGGCCGGTGGCGATGAGGGGGCCGGGTTTGTTGTGGGCGATGTCGGCGTCGTAGCCGCGGCCGCGGCGTACGCCGAAGAAGGCCCACAGCACGGACCGGACCGTGCGCAGGAAACCGAGCATATGCGCCTCCGGGCGGATTCTTGACGGTCCACTGTAGACGCTGTCTTGTCTGGCAGACAGATGCAGATCCGCGTCAGCCGACCGTATCAGTTGGCGCGGCGGTGTGTGCGCCGATGCCGCGCACGATGTGCTCCAGCAGTTCGCGCGCGGCGGGCGAGATGTGGCGGCCGGCGCGGCTCAGGACGTGCAGGCTGCCCTGGTTCAGGATGGGATTGGCCAGCGGCAGGCTGGCCAGCCGCTGCGCTTGCATGTCGGCGGTGACGGCGATGGGCGGCGTGAGCGCGTAGCCGATGCCGGCGGCCGCGAACTGCCACAGCGCCTTGAACGACGAGGTGGTCAGCACGTTGTGCAGCCGGACCTGCTCGCTGATTTCTGCGGCCTGGATGTGCTGGCGCACGCCAAACCCTTCCTGCATGGACGCGCCGGGGTAGTCGGCCAGATCGGTCAGCAGCAAGGGACGGCGCATGCGCGTCAGCGGATGGTCCTGGCGCACGATGGCGCGAATGGGTTCGGGCCGCGAGTAATGTGTGCGCAGCCGGGCGTCGTTGGGCGGTTGGAACACCAGCCCGATGTAGGCGCGGTCGTCGACGATGCGTTGGACGATCTCTGACGTGCGGGCCACGTCGATATCCAGTGTGACCTCGGGATGGCTGCGCCAATAGCCCGGCAGCACGCGGTCGAACATCAGCTCCACAAAGCCTTCGCCCAGCACCAGGTCGATATGGCCGCGTTCGGCTTTGCGCAGGCTGTCGATCTCGGAAAAGAAGCTTTCCTGGATGTCCTGCTGCCGCTTCACATAGCGGGCCAGGATGTGGCCGGCATCGGTGGGCACGAGGCCGCGTCCCCGGCGTTCGAACAGCGCCATGCCGCAATCGCGCTCCAGCGCAGCGATGGCGCGGCTGACGGCGGACGGGTCCATTTCCAGGGCCTCGGCCGCGCCGCGTACCGAGCCCCGGCTCATGACCTGCATGAAATAGTGGGTGCGGCGCGCGTCGAGTTGTTCGTCCATGGCGGCTAGCTCCAGGCGGAATGCGGCTGATTTTCCACGGCAACAATTAAGGGTTTACCCTTATTTCGGTTAATTCCGTGCAAAATTTTCCCAGGAAGGGACTATCCGTTGCATTTTACGCAACGTTTATCGGCGGCCGGTGTCATGGTTGCCCGCCAGAGGGGCGGGCGAAAATTGCGCGGTCCGAGCCGGCCGCCCGTTGCGCGTGCCGATCGCGCCGTATTGGCCGCTTGAATCGGCCGGATCGCTGCCGCGATCACTATTCACGTCATCAGGGGAAAACCAATGTCTCATGCCAGCGCAAGCCTGGCCTCGCCGTCCATGCCGCTATCGGGGCGCGTGCGCATGCTCGCCGCCATCCTGCTCGTGGTGGTCATTGCCGAAGCGATCGGCAGCGTCACCTTCTCGGTCGGTCCGGGCAAGATCATCCTGCAGCCCATGCTGTGGGCCATTTTCATCGGCGCAGTGGTTGCGGCGTTCGGCCAGCGGCTGCCGGCGGGCGCGGGCATCGACAAGGCCATGCAGACCCGCATCAGCGGCTACCTGCAATACGCGCTGCTGCCCTTCCTGGCCAAGCTGGGTCTGATGGTGGGCGGCGCCTTGCCGCAGGTGCGCGAAGCCGGCTGGGCGCTGGTGTTCCAGGAGTTCGGCCACTTCTTCGGCACCATGGCCATCGGCCTGCCGCTGGCGCTGCTCCTGGGCATCAAGCGTGAAGCCATTGGCGCGACGTTCTCGGTGGGCCGCGAGCCCAGCCTGGCGATCATCGGCGAGCGCTACGGCATGAACTCGCCCGAAGGCCGCGGCGTCATGGCCGAATACATCACCGGTACCGTGATCGGCGCGCTGTTCGTGGCGCTGATGGCGGGCTTCATCACCAGCCTGAACATCTTCGACCCGCGCTCGCTCGCGATGGGCGCAGGTGTGGGCTCGGGCAGCATGATGGCCGCTGGCGTGGGCGCGATCGCTTCGCAGCAGACGCCCGAAATGGCGCATCAGGTCGCTGCGCTGGCCGCCGCGGCCAACCTGCTGACCACCGTGGTCGGCGTGTACTTCACGCTGTTCATCTCGCTGCCCACGACGATCTTCCTGTACGGCAAGCTGGAACCCGTGCTGGGCCGCTTCTCGCGCGGCAAGAACGAGGCCGTGGTCGACGACAGCGTCTCGGAAGACGTGCCGGCGCACGGCACGAAGATGGGCTTTGGCGACCGCCTGACCGCCTACGTCATCTGTGGCCTGTTCGCGCTGGTGGGCAACCGCCTGGGCTACAACGTGCCCTTCGCGGACGCGCTGCCCGGCATGGGCATCATCGTGCTGCTGGTCGTCATCACCGACCTGGTGCTGCGCGTCGTGCCCAAGCTGCCGGCCGTGTTCGTGCTGTCGGTGATCGCCATGACCGCCGGCTGCCCCGGCGTGCTGCCGTACTCGGATCAGATCATTGCGATGGTCGGCAAGGTCAATTTCCTGCCGTTCACGACGGTGATTCTGGCGATGGCGGGCCTGTCGATCCTGAAGGACCTGCCTGCGTTCCGCAAGCTGGGCTGGAAGATCGTGGTGGTGTCGCTGGCTGCCAATGCCGGTACGTTCATGGGCGCCACGATGATCGCGGAATTCTTCCACTGATCGGCATTCGCGTCATGAAAAAGCCGCCTGTTGCACAGGCGGCTTTTTTTTGTGGGTTTGCTTGGGACGGTGTCAGACACCTGGGGATCAGCTAACGGGTGTCTGACACCTAGGGAGCAGTGCGCGGGGCGGCGCCGGGCCGGTAACGCGCGTTGTCGGTCACGTTTTCAGTGGGGCCGATGTTGGCCACCGCAGGGATGCCGACGCCCGCCGCCTTCATGACAGCCGCGGCCTGCAGTTCCACCTGCGGATTACCCATGGCGACGCGGTAGGGTTGCAGCGGCGCAAGGCCTTCGATGGTGCCCCAGTCGTTCGCGGTGTCGGCGCGTTGGGCCACCGGGTCGGGCCGCGCGGCAAAGTCCTCGACCGCGCGCCGCATCCGGGCGTCCGCGTACAGGTCGCGCAATTCATCGATGTTGATGGCGGGGGCGGTGAAGGCGAGGGGCGCGACCGCAGGGTCAGCTTTCGCTCTGACAGGCAGGGCGTCTTGATCGGCCCGCGCCAATTTGTCGGCCTGGGCGCGTTCGACGCGCTGGGCGTCGCGGGCGGCCTGGGCCTGCGCGGTGCGCTGCGCCTGCCGGGCTGCGTAGTTCTGCGCGGCGCGTTCGGCTTCCCAGGCGGGGCGGTTTTCATCCAGCATCGAAACGCGCGCCGGATAAGGCGCGGCGACGTGGGGGATGGCGGAGATCGCAGAAATGGCCATGCGGGGGCTCCTTGTCGTGATTGACCTTTGGGTTGGTCTGTCCGGGGAGAGGCAAGTTCACTGTAGCAAAGGCCCCTGCGAAAGGCTTTGTCCATCTGTGGATTTCGTAACCGTCTCCCACGCCGTCAATTCTTCCCGCAAGGCGGCCAGCTTGCCCCGCACCAATCCGAGCGCATCGCTGCCGAGCAGCAGGTGTGCGGGTGGATGATCGGCGTTGATGGCCGCCAGCATCGCGCGCGCCGCCTTGCGCGGATCCCCCAGTTGATGGCCGCTTTTCTCTTCGCGGGCCTTCCGGATGGGGTCGAAAATGGCGTCGTAGTCCGCAATGGCGCGGGGGGGGCGCGTCATGGATCGGCCTGCCCAGTCGGTGCGAAACGACCCCGGCGCCACCGCCGTCACGGCGATGCCCAGGGGCTGCACCTCCTTGCCCAGGGCTTCGGAAATCCCTTCCAGCGCGAACTTGCTGCCGCAGTAGTACGCGATGCCGGGCATGGTGATGTGCCCGCCCATGGACGTGATGTTCAGGATGTGGCCGCGCCGACGCTGGCGCATGAAGGGCAGGACCGCCTTTATCATCGCGACCGCGCCAAACACGTTCACGTCGAACTGGCGGCGCATTTCCGACAGGGGCGACTCTTCCATCACGCCTTCATGGCCGTAGCCCGCGTTGTTGACCAGCACGTCGATGGCGCCGGCGCTGGCTTCGATATCGGCTACGACGCCGTCGATGGCGTCGAAGTCGGTGACGTCCAATATGCGCCCGATGGCAGCGCCGGGAGACAGGCTTTCAAAGGCGAGGCGGGCCGGCTCGCCGCGCACGGTGCCGACGACGCGGTGGCCTGCGGCAAGGGCTTCCTCGGCCAGGGCGCGGCCGAAGCCGCTGCTGACGCCCGTGATGAGCAGGGTTTTGGGGGAGGTCATGGAGCAGACTCCAAAGTCACTGGAGAATGCATGGTAGTCTTGCGAAAACCTGTGGATAAGCCGTATTACGCTGCTTATCTTGCACAAAACTATGAGCGCCATATCCACGACCCCCGACGACGCGTTAGGCGCCGATCTTGCTGAAAGCCGCATGGCCGCGCTGCTGCGCGGTCTGGCGCCTGACGAGGGCTACAACCTGACCGCGTTGCCCAGCGTGCGCGTGCTGCGCGCCAACCGGGCGCTGGCGCGCACGCCGGTGCTATATGACCCCGGCATCGTGATCGTCTGCCAGGGCCGCAAGCGCGGCTACTTCGGGGATCGGCTGTACCTGTACGACGAGCAGCATTACCTGGCCGTCTCCGTCCCGGTGCCCTTCAGCATGGAGACCGACGCAACCCCCGAGCGCCCGTTGCTGGCGCTGTACCTGCACCTGGATTTCGCGCTGGCCGCGGAACTGGCTTCGCAGATCGACGGCGCCGGCGTCGCGGCAGCTGCCCAGGCGCCGCAGAGCATGTTGTCGACGCCGATGGACGACGCGATGCGCACGTCGGTGCTGCGATTCATCGAGGCCATGTCCCGGCCGCTGGAAGCCGCCGTGTTGGGACCGGGCCTGTTGCGCGAACTTTACTTCCGCGTGCTGACCGGGCCGCAGGGCAGTTCGATGCGGGAAGCGTTGTCCCTGCGCGGGCAGTTTGGCCGGATCGGCAAATCCCTGCGCCTCATTCACGCGGAATACGCCGGGCCGCTCGACGTGACGCGGCTGGCGGAAGAGGCGGGCATGAGCGTCCCGAGTTTTCACAGCCATTTCAAGGCGGTGACGCAGGTCTCTCCCATGCAGTACGTGAAATCGACGCGCCTGCACCAGGCGCGTCTCTTGATGGTGCGGCAGGACCTGACGGCCGAGACGGCGAGCCAGGCGGTGGGCTACACGAGCCCGTCTCAGTTCAGCCGCGAGTTCAAGCGCCTGTTTGGCCAGACGCCGGCGGCGGAGGCGCGACGCATGCGCGAAGGCTTCGCCCTGCCGGCGTTTGCGGACGCCACCTACGTGTCGTCACACTGAATTCAAGGCTTGGTGGCCTGCATCGACGGACGCTGGCTGAAGCTTTCGAACCACTTGGCCGTGGCGGGATGCGAGGCGCGCCAGTCCAGATCCGGAAAGCGGAAGTCCAGATACCCCAGCGCGCAGCCGATGGTGATGGTGCCGATGTCGAGCCGGCCTTCCAGGCCTGCGGCGTTCTTTTCGATGAGCGCGAGGCCGTCGCGCACCTTGCCAAGCTGGCCCTCGACCCAACCATCCCAGCGCAACGCCTCGGGGCGCAGCACGGTCTCGTAGCGCGCCAGCAGCGCCGCACCCAGCATGCCGTCGGCCATCGCCTGCTCGGCCAGCACCGGCCAGCGGGCCTTGCCGGCAGGAAAGAACGTACCGCCGCCCAGGTCGTTCAGGTACTCGCAGACGACGCGGCTGTCGAACAGCGCCTGGCCTTCATCCGTGATCAACGTGGGCACCTGGCCCAGCGGGTTGCTCGGGATGATGGTCTGGTCGCGGGCGACGGGACCAGCAGCGCTGGGCAGCTTTTCAAGGCGGTCGACCAAGCCGAGTTCATGGGCGATGACCATGCACTTGCGTACGAACGGCGAAGCAGGCGAGAAGAAGATTTTCATGGGATTCCCTGTCGGTGAGAGGCGTCAGTGTTGCGCAGGGGGCGAACGCTGTCCAGCCTGCTGGCGGATGACCGGCGGGGAAGGCATGAAGGGGGAACGGCGCCGGAGCCGATGCGGTCCGGCGCGCGACGCTTATTGCGTAATACCCGTTTCCAGGCAGGGCTTGAATTCGCCGGATTCCGGATCGCGCAGGAACAGCACGCCGGTGGCCACGCCGAAGTAGGCGCCGTGCAGTTCCAGTTCGCCCCTTTCAACGCGCCGGCGGATGGACGGGAACGTCATCAGGTTGTTCAGGCTGTGCGCGACGGTGGCCAGCTCCAGGCGCTTCAGGTTGGCCTGGCGGTCGCCGGTATCCGGCGACATGCCCTTGGCCACGGGTTCGATCTGCGACATCCACTTGCCGATGAAATCGCTCTTGCTCAGCGGCGTGGCGTCGTCGAAGAAGAAGCGGATGCCGCCGCAGGATGCGTGGCCCAGCACGACGATGTGCTTGACGTTCAGGCCGTTGACCGCGAATTCGATCGCGGCGCTGGTGCCGTGGTACGACGATTCCGAGTCCGGGTCACAGGGCGGCACAAGGTTGGCCACGTTGCGCACGACGAACATCTCGCCGGGGCCGGCATCGAAGATCGCTTCGGGCGACACGCGCGAGTCGCAGCATCCAATGATCAGGATTTCCGGGCTTTGGCCGATTTCGGCCAGCTTTTGATAGCGGCTGCTTTCCGTCTGGAAGCGGCCGTCCAGGAACGATTGATAGCCTTCGGAGAGTCTTTTGGGAAACATGATCTTCACTTCCTAGTATCGAGGCCAGGCTTGCTGGCGCGCCGGCATACGCAAGAAGGGGCTTCGTGTGGAAGCCCCTTTTATCGAGCCGGCAGCCAGGATTTTCCCATAATCGGCCTGATAGCCGCCTGTCTAGACCCTGATCGCAAAAGGGTTTTTCGCGGCTTGGCGGTCGCCGGGCCGCCCTAGCGGGCAGCCACGTCCAGCGCGGTCACGCGGGTGAATTCTAGCGGCGTGATGGCCTTGACCACCTTGATCTGGCCGGGAGCAAAGGGGCCGACGACGTCTTCGCTGACTCGGCCGATCTCGCGGTTCTGCGCGTCGTACAGGACATAGGTGAGGAGGACGCTGCTGACGGGGCGCTCGGACTGGTTGGCCAGAAAGCCGGTGATGGTGGAGACGTTGCGGGTGCTGTCGCGCACGGCCTGTACGTTGCCCAAGGTGATGCCGTAGGCAAGGCTTTGCGCGGCGGCGGCGCCGGACAGGCCGGCCAGCACTGCGAGCGCGGCAAGGGCGAGTTTCTTCATGGTGGTCTCCTGATGCCCGCGGCGTGACGGTTGCAGCGCGGCTCGCGGCGCGGGGTATGCGTATCTCACTCCTTTCCGGGCGGGGATACAACGGGCCAGATGGATGAATGGGTAACAGGTTGCGGCGGATATTGCGAATGCTGGGGGTTTGTCCGATGATGACCGGGCCGGCGCCTTGGCCGGCGGACCGTGCCGCCCGCGTTGCGCGTGCCATTGCGCTTGGGGGCGCTCAAGGGAGGAACTCATGCTTTCCCGTACCAGCCAGCTGGCTTCGGCCATCCTGTTGTCCGCATGTTTTGCCGGCGCGCAGGCGCAGACCCCCGCCGCTCCCTCAACTGCCAAGACGCCCACGCCACAGCAGCAGCGCATGTCGGACTGCAACAAGTCCGCCGAGGGCAAGAAGGGCGACGACCGCAAGGCGTTCATGAGCAGTTGCCTCAAAGGCGAAGAGCCGGCCAAGCAATTGACGCCGCAGCAGCAGAAGATGAAGGACTGCAACGCGAAGGCCGCGGAACAGAAACTGGCCGGCGACGCGCGCAAGACGTTCATGAGCACCTGCTTGAAGGGTTGAGCGACCGGCAAGAGAAAACGCCAGACGAATGTCTGGCGTTTTTTTGGGGGCCGGCAAAGGATTCGGTCAGCTACGGTCAGGTGTCTGACACTCCTGGCACACCGGTTAAGTGGAAGATGCTCTCCTGCGGGTGTCAGACACCCATGATGCACCGGTGCACCTTTACGGCTGTCTCGTACGGGTGTCAGACACCTGACCTGTGCTGGTGTCAGACACCTCCTGTGCTGATGTCTGACCCCGGCGCTACACACCTCACGCCGTTGCAATCGGCGTGACGGGCGAGCCGATCGCGTGCGGCAGGCGCAGCGGGGGCGCAGTCAGCATGAAGTGGTGGCGGCCGTTGGCGAACAGAAATTCCGACAGGTCCTTCAGATACCAAAGCTCCGCCAGCGGCAGGCCCAGCTTGAACAGGCAGTGGTGATGCAGCGGCAGCATCGGACGCGCGCCGGATTTTTCGCGGGCAGGGTAGGCCTCGACCGCGTAGTTGTCGGCGCAGATGGCGGCGATGCCGCTGTCGGTGATCCACTGCAGCAGCGCGTCGTCGGTGCCGTCCAGCGCGGCGCCGTATGTGTGCAGCACCTCGGGGTCCGGCGTGCCGTTCATGGCGACCACGGCTTCGGCGTAGCCGGTGCGCAGCACCAGCATGTCGCCGCGCTCGACCGTGATCCCGTCCGCTTCCAGCACGTGCATCAATTCGGCATGGCCGATCAGCGTGCGGCCGGGGCCGTAATGGCGGAACAGGTCGACCAGCACGCCGCGGCCCTGCATGCCTTTCTGCGCCAGGTTTTCTACACCCAGCTTCAGCGCGGCGGACGGGCCGCCGCTGTTGCAGCCGCAGCCGGTGTGGTCGCCATCCTTGGGTCCCACAACGTCCACGCCCGCCTGAAAGCCGTTGTAGTAGCGCAGCTCGGGCGTGCCGTCGCCATCGGCATCAAACAACGCGCCGACGTGCGCCAGCGCGTCCCATTGCGTCGAGTACTGCATCGACAGCAGCACCTGGTCGTCGCTCAGCACGTCAAGCGCGTCAGGGTTGACGTTTTTCAACGGGAAGTTCAGGTACGGCGTGTCCTTGAGCTTCGTTGGGCTCAGTTGCGGCGGATGGCGGCGCGGGTTGAGCACGTTGCCGCCGGGCAGGTCCAGCGGCAGCGACAGGCAGAAGGTCTTGCCCGCGCGGATCTCGCGCGCGCCCTTCAGGACCTGTTCTTCGGTAATGAGATTCAGGCGGCCGAGTTGGTCGTCGGGCCCGAAGTCGCCCCAGTTGGAGCCTTCGGGCCGATGCTTCCAGCGTTGCATGCGGCTTACTCCGTCAGGAAGTCGACGACCGCGCGGGTGAAGGCTTCCGGTTGCTCCCAGTTCGAGATGTGGGAGGTGTTCAATTCAACGTAGCGCGCGCCGGGAATGGCGGCCGCGAGTTCCTGGCCTTGCGCGGGTGTGGCGGCCAGGTCGTGCGTGCTGCTGATGACCAGCGTGGGGGCGGCGATGGACGACACCTGCTCGCGGAAGTCGGCGTCGCGCAGTGCAGCGCAGTTGCCCGCGTAACCGGCGTCCGGCGTGCGGCGCAACATGTCGATCAGCACCTGTGTCAGGCCCGGCTCGGCGGCGCGGTAGCCGTCGGTGAGCCAGCGTTCGACCAGCGTGGGCGCCATCTTTTCGAGCGTCTGCTCGGCCACGGCGGCGATGCGGGTGCTCCAGCCTTCGGCCGAGCCGATGCGCGCAGCGGTGTTGCACAGGACCAGCTTGCCGACGAGTTCGGGGCGCGCCAGCGCGAGCCACAGGCCGGTCGGGCCGCCCATGGACAGGCCGCAGAAGTGCGCGCGTTTGATGTCCAGGTGGGCCAGCAGTTCGGCGACGTCGTTGCCCAGCTGCTCGAAGCTGTATTCGCCTTCGGGGACCGACGACTTGCCGTGGCCGCGGGTGTCGTAGCGCAGCACGCGGAAATGCTTGGTGAGTTCAGGGATCTGGCGGGCCCACATGTCGGCGCAGGTGCCCAGCGAGTTGGAGAGCACCAGCACCGGCGCGTCGGCGGGGCCATCGATGACGTAGAACAGCCGTGCCTGGCTGAGATCGGCGTAAGCCATGTGGAATTCCTTTGGGGAAGGCGGCGGCCGCGCAAGAAGGCGGCCGCGCGGGTATTACAGGTGGCAGACGCCGTCGACGTAGGCTTTGCGCCAGCGGGTGATGGTCACGCGGTCGAACAGGTCGGCCCGCGCGAACGGATCGGCGTCGATGAATTGCTGCGCGGCTTCGCGCGTGTCGACGTCGACGATGTACAGCCCGCCGCCCGCATCCTTGCCGTCATCCTGCAGCTTGGCGCCGCACGCCAGCAGCAGCTGCTTGTTGGCATCCAGGTATTCCAGGTGCTTGGCGCGGTGCTGCTGGCGCACTTCCTGGTGGTTGGGCTTGTCGAAGGTTTCGATGATGTAGGGCATGCGAGGCTCCTGTCAGATCGCCGAGGGATGGCGCGCGAGCGCGGTGACTTCGATATCCATGTACGGGAAAAGCGGCAGCGACGACAGCAGCGTGTGCAGCTCGTCGTTGTTTTCGACGTCGAAGATGCTGACGTTGGCGTAACGGCCGACGACGCGCCACAGGCTCTTCCATTTGCCGTCGCGCTGCAGCTGCTGCGCCAGGGCCTTTTCGTCAGCCTTGAGCTTGTCCGCGCGTTCGGCGGGCATGTCGACGGGCAGATTGACCTGCATTTGAACCATGAACAACATGATGGACTCTCCATGATGCCGCCCCGGCGCGCGGGGCGGTGTAGCGGCAATTAAGGGGATTCAGTTCGCGAACTTCAGCGGCAGGCCGGTCAGGCGCAGCAGCTCATCGGCGGTCATATCGCCAAAGATGTCGGTGACCGTCACCCCATCCTTGTTGATGTCGAACACCGCAACGTCCGTGTACACACGCGATACGCAGCGCACGCCGGTCAGCGGATAGGTGCAGGCGTCGACCAGCTTGCTTTGGCCTTCGCGGGTTTGCAGTTCCATCATCACGAAGACGTCCTTGGCGCCGATGGCCAGGTCCATCGCGCCGCCGACGGCGGGGATGGCGTCGGGCGCGCCCGTGTGCCAGTTGGCCAGGTCGCCATGCTGCGAGACCTGGAATGCGCCGAGCACGCAGATGTCCAGATGGCCGCCGCGCATCATCGCGAACGAATCGGCGTGATGGAAGAAGGAGCAGCCGGGCTGTTCAGTGACGGGCTGCTTGCCGGCGTTGATGAGGTCGTAGTCTTCTTCGCCCTTGGCAGGCGCGGGGCCCATGCCCAGCATGCCGTTTTCGGTGTGCAGGATGACTTCGCGGCCGGCCGGCAGGTGGTTGGCGACGAGCGTGGGCAGGCCGATGCCCAGGTTGACGTAGGCGCCTTCAGGAATGTCCTGCGCGACGCGGGCGGCGATCTGGTCGCGGGTCAGTTTGGTGCTCATTGCTGCTCCTTGGCGGCCTGCTGGCCTGCGATCTGCACGACGCGCTTGACGAAGATGCCGGGGGTGACGACGGTTTCGGGGTCGAGCTCGCCCAGTTCGACGATCTCGCGGACCTGCGCCACGGCCACGCGCGCGGCGCTGGCCATGATGGGGCCGAAGTTGCGGGCGGTCTTGCGGTAGACCAGGTTGCCCCAGCGGTCGCCGCGTTCGGCCTTGATCAGCGCGTAGTCGGCGTGCAGCGGGTACTCCAGCACGTACTGGCGGCCGTTGATCTCGCGGGTTTCCTTGCCATCGGCCAGCGGGGTGCCGTAGCCGGTGGGCGTGAAGAACGCGCCGATGCCGGCGCCGGCGGCGCGGATGCGCTCGGCCAGATTGCCTTGGGGCACGAGTTCCAGTTCCAGCTTGCCGCTGCGGTACAGGCCGTCAAAGATCTGCGAGTCCGCCTGGCGCGGAAACGAGCAGATGATCTTGCGCACGCGGTTGGCGCCCAAGAGGGCGGCGAGGCCCGTAGTGCCGTTGCCGGCGTTGTTGTTGATGATGACCAGGTCCTTGGCGCCCTGTTCAAGCAGGGCGTCGATCAGTTCCATGGGCTGGCCGGCGGTGCCGAAGCCGCCGATCATGACGGTGGCGCCATCGGGGACGTCCGCCAGGGCGGCGGCAGCGCTTGCAACAGTCTTAGAGATCATGATGTTCGCTCATAGGTGGCGTGTCATAATTTGTTCTTCTTTCGAACTTTCGTTCTTCTGAAGAACATCGTTTCATGGGGAATGCGAAGGCGTCAAGGCATGCCCGCACGCCGCACTCTCCATCGTTCGGAGTCGCCCGCAAGGGGCAACGCAGGCTCGCCGCGGCGGGCCTTTTACTCGTGGAACCAGACGGATGGCCGAGCAAGATCCCCAGCAACCCAGCGACAGTTACGTGCAGTCCTTCGCGCGCGGCCTGTCGGTGATCCGGGCCTTCGGCCCCGACCGTTCGCAGATGACGCTGTCCGAGGTGGCCGCGGTAACGGGGCTGACCCGCGCCGGCGCGCGCCGCATCCTGCTGACGCTGGAACACCTGGGCTACGTCACGGCTGACGACCGCAAGTTCTCGCTGACCCCGCGCATCCTGGAACTGGGCTACGCCTATCTGTCGGGCACGCCGCTGTGGAACCTGGCGCTGCCCTACATGGAAGAAGTCGCCGAGCTGACGCGCGAGTCCTGCTCCGTGTCGGTGCTGGAAGGCGCCGACATTGTGTACATCCTGCGCCTGTCGACGCATAAGGTGATGACGATCAATCTGGCCGTGGGCAGCCGCTTGCCGGCGTGGGTGACGTCGATGGGCCGCGTGCTGCTGGCGGGCCTGCCGGAAGCCGAGCTGGACCGGGTCTTGGCGATGAGCCAGATCCAGACCTACACGGCGGAAACCGTCACCGACATTGCCGAATTGAAGCGCGTGCTGGCCGGCGTGCGTGCCGACGGCTATGCCTGCGTGGCGCAGGAGCTGGAGCCCGGCCTGCAATCCGTGGCCGTGCCCATCATCGACCGCAGCGGCCGCGTGATCGCCGCGATGAACGTCAGCGGTCATGCCAATCGTTTCTCGCGCGAGGCGATGCTGGAAGCCTTTTTGCCGCCGCTGCGCCGCGCCGCCGACCAGATCAACCACGCGCTGCTGCGCCGCTAGGCAAAGCCTGCGGGCGGCAGAAAGGTCGATCAGGGCGGACATGGCGGCCGCGCTCAGATGGGCGCGACGCCGAGCGTCGTGCCGCCGCAGACATACAGCATCTGGCCGGTGACAAAGCCGTTGTCAGGCGACAGAAAGAACATCGCGGCGCGCGCGACATCTTCGGGCGTGCCCAGGCGCTTGACGACGATGCTGTTGATGATGCGCTCGGTCTGCGGCGCGCCGGCCGGATTGCTCTTCGTGAAGAGATCCGTGGCGATGGGGCCGGGGCCGATGGCGTTGACGGTGATGCCGTCGCCGCCCAGTTCCATGGCCAGCGTGCGCGTCAGGCCCACCAGCCCGGCCTTGGTGGCCGAATAGACCACGCGATCCGGCTTGCCCAGCGCGGCGCGCGACGACATGTTGACGATGCGGCCAAAGCCGGCTTCGCGCATGGCGGGCAGCGCGGCCTGCACCAGGATGAGCGCGGTGCGCAGGTGCAGATTGACGACGTAATCCAAGTCCGCCAGCGTGGCGGTGTCGGCCGTGCCGGGCCGCGTGGCGCCGGCGTTGTTGACGAGGCCGACGATGTTGAACGCGCTGGTGACTTCGCGCGCGACTTCCTGCGTGCGCGCCTCGTCGGTCAGATCGGCCTGATACGAGACCAGACCCGCCGGCGGATTCTCGGGCAGCTTGTAGTCGATGTTGACGACCTTGTGGCCGGCATCGAGCAGCATGCGGATGATGGCGGCGCCGATCCCGGCGCTGCCGCCGGTGACGAGATATGCGGTGGGTTTGGTCATATCAATTCCCGTTCGGTTCAAAAAACACTGCTCTGACAACTTCCCGGCTCCCCCCGATCAGGGACACCGCTAGATCCGGCTCCGCCGGTCTGCAGGTGTCGCCCCTGGGGGCGCGCGTGAGCGCGTAGGGGGGGACCGATCAATGGGTCAAATAGCCCCATGCCAATACTGCGGTGATGTGGATCACGCCGACCCACAGCATCATGATGACGGTATAGCCCATCACGTCGCGCAGCTTGAGCTTGGACAGGGCCAGCGCCGGCAGGATCCAGAAGGGTTGCACCAGATCATTCCAGGCGTTGCCCAGCATGACGGCCATGGTGGTCTGGTTGAGCGCGCTGCCGATTTCCTTGGCGGCGTCGATCATGAACGGACCCTGGATGACCCAGTGGCCGCCCGCGGACGGCGCGAAGAAGTTGATGACGAACGAGCTGATCAGACCCCAGAACGGCAGGGTTTCAGGCGTGGCGACGTCGACGAAGACCGCGGAGATCGTGGTGACCAGACCCGAGGCGGCCATGATGGCCATGATGCCGGCGTAGAACGGGTACTGCAGGATGATCCCGGAAATGGTCTTGATGCCTTCGGTCAGCTTGGCGACGTAGGCGGCGGGCGTGCCGAGCAGGATGATGCCCAGGAACAGGATGATGAAGTTGATGAGGTTCAGGTCCAGCGAACCGCCGTCCATGAAGTGGAAGACAACGTAGGCCACGCCCAGGGCGCCAATCAGCATGCTGAGCAGGCGGCTGTTGTTGAGCTTGGAGGCGATGGTGCCCTTTTCGAGCATGTCTTCGGCGGCGTTGGACGCGTTGGCATCGCGGTCGATGTTGGGATCGACTTCGACGATGGCCTCACCCTTCTTGGGGTGCAGCCAGGCGTTGAGCAGCGGCAGGGTGATGATGATGACCAGGCTGGTGAGCAGCATGGGCACGGAGAAGATGGTTTCCGACAGGGGGATGGTGCCCATCTGCGCGGCGGTGGGGTGGCCGGGCGTGGCGACCAGGACGGGGATGCTGGCGGACAGGCCCAGACCGTACATGGTGAAGCCGCTGTAGGCGGCGGCGATGATCAGGGGGTAGTGAACGCCCTTGACCTTCAGGGCCAGCTTCTTGGCGACGATGCCGCCAATGACAAGGCCAAAGCCCCAGTTCAGGTAGCTGCCGACGCCGCCGACCAGCGTGGCGACGATGATGGCGGTGTGCGGCTTGTGGACGTGGCTGACGATGCGGTTGAGCAGGCGGTCGGTCAGCGGCGCGGTGGCCAGCACGTAGCCCATGGCGAGGATGACGGCCATCTGGGTGGTGAAGGCCAGCAGGCTCCAGAAGCCTTTGCCCCAGGCGCGGGTGACGTCGCCGATGCCTTGTCCTTCGATGCCCATGGCGAGCAGCACGGTGAGCAGGGTCAGCGCGATCGCAAAGACGAAGGGATCGGGCAGATACTTGCGCATCAGCTCGGTAAAGAATGAAGCCAGTTTATTCATGGTGCCTCCAACAACTCCGTAAGGCGGTTCTCTGATGTCCGGCGGCGCGCGTGATCGGGTGACGATGCGGGCGTGCCGGACGATTGCTTTTCTTTGTGTGGGTGGGCTCGTGGCCCGATGGCGCGGTCGGTCTTGGCCGCCGCGCTTTTTGTGGATGTTTGAGAACGGACTCAGGAGCCGCTGGCTTTGCCTGTGAGCCACGCAGCGAGTTCGCCGAGGGCGGCGCTTTTTTCGCGCAGGACGCGCTCGCGGCGTTCGGGGCTCCAGGTGTAGAAGCCCTGGCCGCTTTTGGCGCCGATGTGGCCGCTGTCGACTTTGCTTTTGAGCAGGTCGGAGGGTTCGGTGCGGTTTTCGAGATCTTTATAGAGATAGCTGGCGATGGCGTAGTGGACGTCAATGCCGTTCATGTCGCGCTGTTCTAGCGGGCCGGACAGGGCGAGGCGGATGCCCAGGCTCCATTTGACGACTTCGTCTATGTCCTCTGCGCTGGCGACGCCTTTTTCCAGCAGGGAGATGGCTTCGCGGGCGAGGGCGTGCTGGATGCGGTTGGCGATGAAGCCGGGGATGTCCTGCCGAACGAGAACGGGCCGCTTGCCGCCGAAGCGCAGGGTGGCCATGACCTTGGCGACGGTGTCCTCCGAGGTGTCATCGTTGCGGACGACTTCGACGAGGGGGATGACGTCGGCGGGGGTGAAGAAGTGAGTGCCGACAAAACGGTCGCGGCGCTGGACGGCGCTGGCGATGGCGTTGATGGACAGGCCGGAGGTGTTGGTGGCGAAGACGGTGTGCGCGGGGCACAGGGTGTCGAGCTTGGCGAAGATGCCGCGCTTGAGGTCGAGATTTTCCGGGACGGCTTCGATGACGAGGTCGCTGGTGGCGGCTTCCAAGCCGGGTTCCAGGCGGATGCGCTGGATGGCTTCCTGGACTTGGCCGGGGGCGTAGACGTTGAGCTGACGTTCGATGGTCTTCAACGCGCGTTCCAGGGCGCCTTCGACCGGATCAATCAGAACGACGTCGAGTCCCTTCGAGGCGAACAGCGCGGCAATGCCGCTGCCCATGGCGCCTGCGCCGATGACGGCGAGATTCTTGAGGGGAGTGTCCATGATGGCTCGCTTGGTGCTTGCGGCTGCTGCTCGCAGGCGGGCACGCGGGGACCAGGGGTGATGCTGTCTCGTCCAGGGTGCCTTTCTGTGCGCGCTTGGCCAGAAAAATCTTTGTGTTCTATATACGAACATTTGTGCGTGTATAGAATTTCTGTGGGGGATAGTACTAAAAGTTGCTGGGGGTGGACAAATGGAGGATTGGGGATGTTCGGTGGGTGGACGGTGGGCGTGATTGGCGCTGGCGGATTTATCGGCTGACTTCGGCTGGTGGCCGGGTCTGCGCGCGGGGCGTGGCTGAATAGGTATCCGGCGTAGTTGATGCTTGTTGTGCCGTGAAGGGTGCCTGTCTTGTTGTTGGCCGTGCTTTGCTGCCGGGCTGCATGTTCTTTTGACGCCCGGCGTGGCGCGGGGCTACGATTGCGGTCCGGAGCCTTCGCTCCGGACTGCCCCTTCGTCATCTTCGTCCAGGCCTTCGGCCTTCCCTTCAGATTCCCTCGGGCGCAATCTACACGCCCCGCGCACCCAGGCCGCCGCCACGCCGGGCTCCGGCGGCTTGAGCTTGTCGGGCGCWGGGGCTGGCGGGGTTCTTGAGGTTCTTGCCTGCGCTTGCGCGGGTTTGAAGCGTCTTGCGGWGCCCGCCCCGCGTCGGCCGCGCGGGCGGCCTGGCGGGGCTTACGCTGTGTCTTGCGTCGGTGGCGTGACGCTTCGCGCTGGCGCAGTCTTCCTGGTGTCTGGCGGCGGCCTAGATGCAGATGCTCTCAGGTGTCTGACACCCTTACGYACYGYCGTCTGAGYTTGCCGCGACGTGGCTGGGTGTCTGACACCGGCCGCAAGCTGCGATGCTGGCGGCGCCAGCGACACCCAACGGTTCGTGTTCACGGCAGAGGCCTTACCCCGAATTCCGCAGCCCCGCCGCGATCCCGTTGATCGTCAGATGGATCGCGCGCTGCACCCGCTTGTCGATCTCCGCACTCGGGTTCTTCTGCGCCGCGCGATGCCGGCGGATGAGGTCGATCTGCAAATAGTTGAGCGGGTCGATATAGGCGAAGCGCTCGCGCAGCGCGATCTGCAACGTGGGGTTATCGGCGAGCAGTTCGCGTTGCGTCAGCAGCTTGAGCATCGCGACGGTGCGGCCGTGTTCGGCGCTGATGGCGCCGAAGATGCGCTCGCGCAAAGCGCGTTGGGGGACGAGCTGGGCGTAGCGGGCCGCGATCGCCAGATCGGATTTGGCCAGCACCATTTCCATGTTGGAAAGCAACGTGCGGAAGGCGGGCCAGTCGTGCGCCATTTCGCGCAGTTGTGCAAGGCGGCCGCGGCGTGAGCGGGGGGCGTCGGGGGCGCCGGTTTCGAGGTAGGCCTCGATGGCGGAGCCCATGCCGTACCAACCGGTGAGCATGAGGCGGCATTGGGCCCACGAGAAGCCCCACGGGATGGCGCGCAGGTCTTCGATGCGCTGGCCTTTTTTGCGGGAGGCGGGGCGTGAGCCGATGTTCAGGCCGGCGATTTCGCTGATGGGGGTGGCGGCGAAGAAGTATTCGGCGAAGCCGGGGGTGTCGTAGACGAGGCCGCGGTAGGTGCGTTGCGCGGTGTCGGACATGAAGGACATGGCGGGGCCGTGGTGAGCCATGTGGGCGTCTTCGGCGCTGGTGGCTTCGGCGCGCGGGGCGAGGCTGGATTCGAGGGTGGCGGCGATGAGCAGTTCAAGGTGCCAGCGGCCGACTTCTGCGTCCTTGTATTTGCTCTGGATGACTTCGCCCTGTTCGGTCAGCCGGATCTGGCCGGCAACGGTGCCGGGGGGCTGGGCGAGGATGGCATCGAAGCTGGAGCCGCCGCCGCGTCCGACGGAACCGCCGCGGCCGTGAAAGAGGCGCAGGCGGACGTTGCGGGTGGAGAAGACGTCGACGAGCGCGCGCTCGGCCTGGTAGAGCGACCAGTTGGACGTCAGAAAGCCGCCGTCCTTGTTGCTGTCGGAGTAACCCAGCATGACTTCCTGCGCGCCATTCTGCGCAAGCTTCACGCGCTGGCGGACTTCGGGCAGGTCGAGCCAGGCGGCCATGATGTCGGCGCCGCGCTGCAAGTCGGGGATGGTTTCAAAGAGGGGCACGACCATGAGGCCGTCTTCGGCGGGAATGTCCTGGCCGGCGGGCGCGATGAGGCCGGCTTCTTTCTGCAGGACCATGACTTCGAGCAGGTCGCTGAGCGTTTCGGTGTGCGAGACGATGGTCTGGCGCACGGCCTGTTTGCCGTAGCGGGCGCGGCCGGCGGCGGCGGCGCGCAGGACGGCGAGTTCGCGGGTGGTGTCTTCGGAGTAGGCGATCCAGGGCGATGCCAGCGGGCGCGCCTGCGCGAGTTCAGCGCGCAGCAGGTCGACGCGTTGTTCTTCGGATAGCGCGAGGTAGTCGAGGGGCTTGCCATCGTGCGTGACGCCGGCGCGCGAGAAGAGTTCGGCGAGCGCGGCTTCGTGGACGTCGGAGCTTTGGCGCAGGTCGACGGTGGCGAGGTGAAAGCCGAAGACTTCGACAGCCTGCTGCAGGCCGGACAGGCGCAGTTTGGCGAGCGGGGCGCCGTGGTGCGCGCCGAGCGACGCGGCGATGACGGCGAGGTCGGCGGCCAGCTCTTGGGGCGCGTCGTAGGCGGGCGCGGCGACGGTGCTGCGGCGGGCGAGGTTCTGGCCGGTCAGGCGCAGCGCGGTGGCGGCCAGTCGGGCGTAGATGCCGACGAGGGCGCGCCGGTAGGGTTCGTCGCGGCGGTGCGGGGAGTCGTCGCCGCTGCGCTCGGCGAGCGCGAGCAGTTCGGGGTTGACGGCGATGAGCAGGGTGGTGATGGACAGTTCGGCGCCGAGGGCGTGGACTTCCTGCAGGTAGTGCTCGAAGAGGACAGTGGCCTGGCGCAGCAGGGCGCGTTCCAGGGTGGCGGCGTCGACGTTGGGATTGCCGTCGCGGTCGCCGCCGATCCAGCTTCCCATGCGCAGGAAGGGTTCGAGCGGAGGAGGCGGGGCGGCGAAGGGCTTGGCGGATTCGCGGTTGAGCAGCTTGGAGAGGTCGCCGTAGAGGCGTGGAATGACCTGCAGGAAGGTGCTGCGGTAGTACGAGAGCGCGTTTTCGATTTCGTCGGCGACGGTCAGGCGGGTGTAGCGCAGCATGCGGGTCTGCCACAGGGTGGCGACGCGGCCGAGCAGGGCGGTGTCGAGTTCGGCCAGCTCATCGGGCGTGAGCTGGGCTTCGCGTTGCGCGAGGGCGGTGGAGATTTCGCGGTGAACGTCGAGGGTGCTCTTGCGCTGGACTTCGGTGGGGTGCGCGGTGAGGACGGGCATGACGCAGGCCTCGGCCAGCAGGCGGCGGATGCGCGCGACGCCGACGCCTTGTCCGCCGAGAATCTGAATGGCTTCGCGCAGGCTGCCGCGCGCGGGCGTGCCGTCGGTGAGGGCGCGGGCGCGTTGGCGGCGGTTCTGGTCGCGGTCTTCGGCGATGTTGGCCAGATGCAGGAAGTAGCTGAAGGCGCGGGCGACGGAGTTGGGGTCGCTGCCTTGCAGGCGCTTGACGCGCTGTTCGAGCAGCTTGCTGTCGGCGTCGTCGCCTTCGCGGCGGAATTTGACGGCGGTGCGGCGCAGGGTCTCGATGGTGTCGAAGACGCGCTTGCCTTCGCATTCTTCGATGACTTCTCCTAACAGCCGGCCTAACAGCCGGATATCGTGACGCAAGGGTTCTGCGGAATCGGACTGCGTGCGCTTGGCATTCATCGTGCGGGGATCCGTCTGACGGCTGTTGGAAGAGGACTAAATCGAAGCGGGCGTTGCGGGAAAACCTTGAAAATGATCGGTCGATTTTACGCAGCGTTCCTTACGGGGGAGGCGGTTTGCTCGGTTAAAGTGCGGGGTATCCCTTCGTCATTCCATAAGCCCCCTTTATGCAAAATCATCAACGTCGCGCGCTCGTGCTGTTTTCGGGCGGGCAGGATTCCACCACTTGTCTCGCCTGGGCGCTGGATCGCTACGCGCATGTGGAGACGGTCGCTTTCGATTACGGACAGCGCCATCACATCGAACTGTCGGCACGGCTGAATGTGCTGCGCGAGATCCGGGCCAATTTTCCGGACTGGGCGGCGCGTCTCGGCGAGGACCATTTGCTGGACCTGAAGGTGTTGGGGCAGGTGGGCGATACGGCCATGACTAGCGACCGGGCAATCGAAATGCAGGCGAATGGCTTGCCGAATACGTTTGTGCCGGGGCGCAATCTGCTGTTTCTGACGCTGGCGGCGGCGCTGGGGTATCGGCGTCAGCTGGATGTGTTGGTGGGGGGGATGTGCGAGACGGATTTCTCCGGCTATCCGGATTGCCGGGATGACACGATCAAAGCGCAGCAGGTGGCGTTGGGGCTGGGGCTCGGGTCACGGGTGACGATTGAGACGCCGTTGATGTGGATCGATAAGTCTGAGACCTGGGCGTTGGCGTATGCGCTCGGGGGGGATGCGTTGGTGGAGACGATCGTCGAGGAAAGCCATACGTGTTATCTCGGGGAGCGGGGGGCTCGGCATGATTGGGGGTATGGGTGCGGGGAGTGTCCGGCTTGCAAGCTGAGGAAGATCGGGTGGGAGAAGTGGGTGGTGGCTTCGGCGGCTGAGGGGTGAGCTGCTGATCATTTTCTGGTGCTTGGAAGGTGGAAGCGCTGATGGTTTTGCATTGGTTTGTGGTTTGAAGTTTTGGCCGCTTTGGTGCCATGGGGTTGGTTCTTGAGGCGCTCGTTGTTTCGGCGCGGGGCTACGATTGCGGTCCGGAGCCTTCGCTCCGGACTGCCCCTTCGTCATCTTCGTCCAGGCCTTCGGCCTTCCCTTCAGATTCCCTCGGGCGCATCTACACGCCCCGCGCGCCCCAGGCCGACGACACGCCGGGCTCTGGTGGTTTCAGCTTGGCGGGCGCTGGGGCGAATCGGGTTCTTGAGGTTCTTGCCTGCGTCCGGGCTGTTTGAAGCATCTTGCGGGGTCCGCCCCACGACGGCCGCGCGGGCGGCCTGGCGGGGCTTACGCGGTGTCTTGCGTTTGGTGATGACGCTTCGCGCGTGGCTGCGGTGTGTTTGGGTGTCTGTCACCGCCCAGAACCACTCGAGGTGTCTGACACCCTACAGAAACGCCCGTCCATCTTGCGCCACCGCCTCCTGGGTGTCTGACACCGTCCCAAGAACGCCAGCGCTCAAACACCATCCCGCGCCGCTGGCACAACGCCAGACGCGACGGTCTTCGCTGCGTCGTTCACCCGCCCGATAAACCGCCATCTCAGCATCCCCGCCGCAACCGCAATGGCCGCGGCTAGCGCTGCGGACGCCATCATTGCCGCTTTCGCGCCCTGCCACTCGATGACAAACGCATACGCAACCGGCGCGGCGGCGGTGAGTAGAAAGCTGGGGATCAGCAGCGATCCAACCAGCGCGCCATAGCTGCGAAAGTCGAAGAGCGCCAGCGGCAGCGTGCCGCGGGTGATGGTCATGAGTCCGTTGCAGGCGCCATAGAGCAGGGTGTAGGCGGCGGTGGCGTAGAGGTTGCCGCCGGGGACGAGGGCGAGCAGAAAGCACAGGGGGAGAGCCAGGCCTACCGCCAGGTTGAGCGTCAGGGGATGCAGGCGGGCGCCGACGAGGACGTCGCCCAGTCGGGCAGCGAATTGGCCGATGCCCCATAAGGCGGCGACGGTGACGGCGGCGGCGGTGGTCAGGCCAAGGCCGGTCAGCAGCGAGAAGAGGTGGGCGGCGTTGCCGGCGGCCAGGAAGTTGGTCAGCATCGCGATGGCGGCGTACAGGATGCCAGCAAGGCGGCGTTCGGCGGCGGTGCGGGTGAGGCCCGTGGAGGCCTTGCCGCCGTCGGTGGCGGACGCGGTGTAGCGGCGGCGGGGCAGGGCCAGGTAGAGGGGGACGGTGGCTAGCGCGAGCGCGGCGTAGACCAGGGCGGCGCCGCGCCAGCCCAGCCATTCGGCGAGGAAGTGGCCGATGGGCCACATGACCGTGGACGCCAGGCCGCCGAAGAGGGTGATCTGGGACATGGGGCGGCGCGCGGCGGGGCCGGCTGCGCGGGCCAACGCCGCGAAGGCGGCGTCGTACAGGCACAGGCGCATGCCGACGCCGAGCGCGGCCCAGGCGGCGAAGTAGAGCGCGTGCGAATGGGTGATGGCGAGCAGGGCGCAGCCCAGGGCGGACAGGACGGCGCCAGCGGGCATGACGCGGTGTCCGCCCCAGCGGTCCACCGCGGCGCCGGCGGCGGGCGAGACGAGGGCCATGACGACGATGGCGGCGGAGAAGCCGCCGTAGACCGTGGCGGTGCTCCAGCCCAGGTCGGCTGTCATGGCCGGGCCGAGGGCGCCGATGAGGTAGAAGGTGACGCCCCAGCCGACGAGCTGGGTGAGACCCAGGCAGATGACGGCGCGGGGGCGGATCATGGGCGTTGCGGGGGCGTGGTGTCGCCTTCGCCGAGGCTGCGCTGCATGAGGACGGTGTCGCGCCATTCGCCGTGCTTGTGTCCCACGGACCGTAACGTGCCGACAGGGTGAAAGCCTTGGCTGGCGTGCAGGGCAAGCGAGGCGGCGTTGCGGCTGTCGCCGACCACGGCCACCATCTGGCGCCAGCCGGCGGCGGTGCAGCGCTCGACCAGTGCGGCGAGCAGCTTGCCGCCGATGCCCAGTCCGGCGCGGCCGGCCTTGACGTAGACGGAGTCTTCGACGGTGTGCCGGTAGGCGGGGCGCGGGCGGTAGGCGGTGACGTAGGCATAGCCGACGACTTCGCCGTTGATCTCGGCGACGAGGTGGGGCATCTCTTTTTCGAGGACGCCGGCGCGGCGTTGGCGCATTTCGGCGATGGACGGCGGCTCGAGCTCGAAGGACGCGGTGCCGTGCTCCACGTGATGTGCGTAGATGGTCTTGATGGCGGGCAGATCGGCTTCCGCGCTGTCGCGGATGAGGACGGTGGGCGAATGAGGCGACATGGAATGGCCGGGGTGGCTAATCGAAAACGCCAGTGTGAGCCAACGCAAACCATTAATAAAGCTTTGGTCTATTATGATTTTTATAAGCAAAACTTTGGTATGGCCATGCGCGGCTTGAATCTGGACCACTTGCGCACATTCGCGCAGGTCATCGAACTAGGCAGTTTTTCCGCCGCCGCCGAGCGCGGGGGCGTGACGCAGCCCGCGGTCAGCCTGCAGATCCGCCAACTGGAGCGGCGTTTTGGATTGAAGCTGGTGGAGCGCGTCGGGCGGCGCGCGGGACCGACGGCAGCGGGGCGGGAATTGCTGGCCCACATCCGCGTGATCGACGGCGCGGTGGCGCAGGCCGAGCAGGCGATGTCGTCGCACGCATCGCAGGTCTCGGGGCGGATCCGGCTTGGCACGGGCGCCACGGCGTGCACCTATCTGCTACCGCCGGTGCTGGCGGATCTGCGGCAGCGGTTTCCGGCGCTGGATATCGTGGCCAGCACGGGCAATACGGCGGACATGCTGCGCGGGCTGGAGGCCAATACGTTGGATATCGTGCTGATCACGCTGCCGGCGCCGGGTCGCATGTTCCAGGCGACGCCGGTGATGGAGGACGAGTTCGTGGCGATCTTTCCGTCGCGCGATGCGGCCGCCATTCCCGAGGTGGTGACGCCTCAGTCGCTGGCGCGGCTGCCGCTGGTGCTGTTCGAGCCGGGCGCACGCACGCGGCGGTTGGTGGACGACTGGTTCGAGGCGGCGGGCGTGGCGGCCAAGCCGATCATGGAATTGGGCAGCACGGAGGCGATGAAGGAAATCGTGGGCGCGGGACTCGGCTGCGCGGTATTGCCCCGGCTCGCGGTATCGGGCGCGGGAAGGCGCGAGGCGCTCGAAGTGCGCTCGCTGACGCCGCGCCTGTCGCGCGATCTGGCGATCGTCCTGCGGCGCGACAAACCGCTCAGCCGCGGACTGCGGCATCTGCAGGACGCGCTGCTGGCGTTGGGGGGGCGAACGCCATGACGGCGTCCCGCAAGGCTCCCATGGTGGCCGAACCCGACCTCTATCCCTACGAATCCTCGCGCCGTCCGGTGGCGGGGCTGGCCGTGGACTATCCGGACGGTCACCGCGTCAAACGCCACCGCCATCGGCGCGGGCAACTGGTGTATGCGATGTCGGGCGTGATGGTGGTGGATACGGACGCGGGCATCTGGGTGGTGCCGCCGACGCGCGGCGTCTGGGTGCCGGCGTGGGTGTCGCACGGCATCCGCATGAGCGGCGAACCGCGCATGCGCACCGTTTTTGTCGAGCCGGGCGCTGCGACGCACTTGCCGGCGCAATGCTGCGTTTTGTCCGTGTCGCCCTTGCTGCGCGAGCTGATGGCGGCCGCGGCCGAGGTGCCACTGGACTGGGCGCCGGATACGCGCGATGGGCGGCTGATGATGCTGCTGCTGGACGAGCTGCGCCAGGAACCCGCGCTGCCGCTGCATCTGCCGCAGCCGTCGGAACCGCGTCTTGCGCGCATCTGCCGCGCCATCGTGCGGAATCCGGAGCGTCAGGACGGGGCTGCGGACTGGGCGCGGGCGTTGAGCGTGGATCCCAAGACGGTGCACCGGCTTTTTGTGCGCCATACGGGCATGACGTTCGGGCGCTGGCGCCAGCAGGCACGGCTCTTGGCGGCGATGGAGCGGCTGGCGCGGGGCGATCGCGTGCTGGATGTGGCGCTGGACCTGGGGTACGAAAGCCCGAGCGCATTTGCGGCCATGTTCCGCAAGGCGCTGGGCGAGTCACCCAGCGCATTCGCGGCGCGGGGCGTGGGGGCCGCCTGACGTTCGCCTGACGGACGCGTGTCCGTTCCAGCACGGTCGCGGGGCGGCCGGGCGCGGAACCAGCGTATTATTTACCGTTTTGCCGCCCACGCTAACAGCTACAGCCTGAGACAGATCATGCCGCACTACCGTTCCCGCACCTCGACCCACGGCCGCAACATGGCCGGCGCCCGCGCCTTGTGGCGCGCCACCGGCATGAAGGATGGCGACTTCGGCAAGCCGATCATCGCCGTGGTGAACTCGTTCACGCAGTTCGTTCCGGGCCACGTGCACCTGCGCGACCTGGGCGCGCTGGTGGCCAAGGAAATCGAAGCCGCCGGCGGCGTCGCCAAGGAATTCAACACCATCGCCGTGGACGACGGCATCGCCATGGGTCACGGCGGCATGCTGTATTCGCTGCCGTCGCGCGAACTCATCGCGGACTCGGTGGAATACATGGTCAACGCGCACTGCGCCGACGCCATGGTCTGCATCTCCAACTGCGACAAGATCACCCCGGGGATGCTGATGGCCGCCATGCGCCTGAACATCCCGGTCGTGTTCGTGTCGGGCGGTCCGATGGAAGCGGGCAAGGTCAAGTCGCCCACCGACGGCACTGTCATCGCCAAGATCGACCTGGTCGACGCCATGATCAAGGCCGCCGACCCCAAGGTGTCGGATGCCGAGGTTGCCGAAATCGAACGTAGCGCCTGCCCGACCTGCGGCTCCTGTTCCGGCATGTTCACGGCCAACTCGATGAACTGCCTGACCGAAGCCATCGGTCTGGCTTTGCCCGGCAACGGCACCATTGTCGCCACGCACGCCTGGCGCAAGGGCCTGTTTGAACAAGCGGGCCGCCTGGTCGTGGACCTGTGCCGCCGCTACTACGTCGAAGACGACGAATCCGTCCTGCCGCGCAGCATCGCCACCAAGAGCGCGTTCCAGAACGCGATGGCGCTGGACGTGGCGATGGGCGGGTCGACCAACACCGTGCTGCACTTGCTGGCTGCGGCGCAGGAAGCCGGTGTGGATTTCACCATGGCCGACATCGACCGCATCTCGCGCAAGGTGCCGTGCCTGTGCAAGGCGGCGCCCGCTACCGACAAGTACCACATCGAAGACGTGCACCGCGCCGGCGGCATCCTGGGCATCCTGGGTGAACTGGCGCGCGCCGACCTGCTGGACCTGTCCTGCGGCAACGTGCATAGCGGCACGCTGGGCAACGCCATCCAGCAATGGGACGTGGCCGGCAGCGCAAGCGAAGAAGCCAAAAAGTTTTATCGCGCAGCCCCCGGTGGCATCCCGACCACGGTCGCCTTCAGCCAGGACGCCACGTTCCTGACGCTGGACACCGACCGCAAGACGGGCTGCATCCGCAGCAAGGAAAGTGCCTATTCCAAGGACGGCGGCCTGGCCGTGCTGTACGGCAACCTCGCTGAAAAGGGTTGCATCGTCAAGACGGCCGGCGTGGACGAGTCCCAGTGGGTCTTCACCGGCCGCGCGCGCGTTTTCGAAAGCCAGGACGACGCCGTGGAAGGCATCCTGGGCGACAAGGTTGTGGCGGGCGACGTGGTGGTGATCCGCTACGAAGGCCCCAAGGGCGGCCCCGGCATGCAAGAGATGCTGTATCCCACGTCCTACCTGAAGTCCAAGGGCCTGGGCAAGACCTGCGCGCTCTTCACCGATGGCCGCTTTTCGGGCGGCTCGTCGGGCCTGGTGATCGGTCACGCCTCGCCGGAAGCGGCCGAAGGCGGCGCGATCGGTCTGGTCGAAGAAGGCGACACGATCGAGATCGACATCCCCAACCGCAAGATGCACCTGGCGGTTTCCGACGACGAACTGGCCCGCCGCCGCGCCGCCATGGACGCGCGCGCCGACGGCTGGGAGCCGGTGGGCCGCGAACGCGTGGTGTCGCAGGCGCTGCAGGCGTATGCGGCGCTGGCCACGTCGGCCGACCGCGGCGCGGTGCGCGACCTGTCGCAGCTCAAGCTGAAGGGCAAGCGCTGATCGGTTGATGGCGGATTGATGAAAAAAGCGGCGCTTTGGGCGCCGTTTTTTTCTTTTGTGCTGAGCGGCTGGCAGTCGCGAACTGCACTTGTTAAGCGCGTGGGTTTCGGTGATCGTGCCGATAAAATTCAGCGACCCCCAACCGGAGCGCAATAAATGTCCCTGAACTCCGAAGCCTTGCGCCTCTTCCTCGGCGTGGTCGACGCCGGCTCCCTCAGCGCCGCCGCCGAAATGCTCGGCCAGACTGCATCCGGCGTCAGCCGGGGCTTGCAGCGGCTGGAGGAAGACCTGGGCGTCACGCTGCTGAACCGGACCACGCGCCGCATGGAGCTGACCGAAGAGGGGCGGCATTTTCTGCCGAAGGCGCGGCAGATCGTGGCGGCGCTTGAAGAGGCCGAGGAGTGCATGCGCATGGTGCATCAGCGGCCTGCGGGGCGTCTGCGCGTTGACGCGTCGGTGCCGGTGATGCTGCATTGCGTGGTGCCTCACGTCGCCGAGTTTCGGCGCGCGTATCCGGAGATCTCGCTGGAACTCACCAGCAACGACCGCATCGTGGACCTGATGGAGCATCGCACCGACGTTGCGCTGCGCATGGGGCCGCTGACCGATTCCACGCTGCACGCGCGCGCGCTGCGGCCGTCGCCGCGCTGGATGATGGCCAGCCCCGATTACATCGCGCGGCGTGGCGCGCCGCGCACCGTGGAGGATCTGGCGGATCACGAATTGCTGGGTTTCACGCAACCGGAAAGCCTGAACCTGTGGCCGCTGCGCCATGCCGGCGGTTCCAGCTTTCAGGCGACGCCGACGCTTGCAACGTCCAGCGGCGAAACGCAGCGGCAACTGGCGCTGCGTGGCGTCGGCATCGCGTGCCTGTCGGACTTCGTCGTGCGCGAGGATATCGAGGCCGGGCGGCTGGTGAAGGTGCTGGAAAGCGAATACACCGATCACCTGCAGCCGATGCACGCGGTGTATCACCGCAATACGCAGCTGTCGCGGCGCATCGCGTGCTTCCTGGATTTTTACGCGGGTCGGATTTGATGCGCGCAGGTGTCAGACACCGTCATTGAGCACCGATTCGGCTCAGGTGTCTGACACCCTGGGGAGATGCTCGTCAGGATGGCGCGGTGGCGCTAGGGTGTCTGACACCTGTGGACAACCGCTACGCGTGCAGCGCTCGTCCGAACGCCGCCAGCACCGATTCGTGCAGCGTTTCCGACAGCGTCGGGTGGGCGAACACGGTGTGCATCAGGTCTTCTTCGGTCGCTTCCAACGATGCCGCCACGCCATAGCCGGTGATCAGCTCGGACGCCTCGGGGTGGATGATGTGCGCGCCCAGCAGTTCGCCTGACTTGTCGTCGAACACCGTCTTGACCAGGCCCTGGTCCTCGCCCATGGCGATCGCCTTGCCGTTGCCGGCGAAGGTGAATTTTCCAACTCGGATTTCGCCGCCTGTCTTGCTGGCGTGTTCGCGCGCGCGGGCTTCGGTCATGCCGATGCTGGCGACCTGCGGGTAGGAATACGTGCAGGCGGGAATGCGCAGCGGATCGATGGCGTGCACGGGCAGACCGGCGATGGCCTCGACGCACAGCACGGCTTCGTGGCTGGCCTTGTGGGCAAGCCATGGGGCGCCGGCCACGTCGCCGATCGCGTAGACGCCGGGCTCGCCGGTGCGGCACAGGTCGTCGGTGACGATGTGCGTCTTTTCGACCTTGACGCGCGTCTGCTCCAGTCCCAGGTTCTCGACGTTGCCGACGATGCCCGCGGCGACGATGACGCGGTCGAAGGTCTGGTCGAGCTTCCTGCCTTCGTGCTCCAGCGTGACCTTGACGCCGTCGGCCGTGGTCGACGAGGCCGTCACCGCGCAACGGGTCAGCACGCGGATGCCTTGCTTCTCAAAGGCCTTGCGCGCCAGGTGGGAGATCTCGGCGTCTTCCTGCGGCAGGATCTCCGGCGTCATGTCGATCAGCGTGACCTCGGCCCCGACCGCGCGATAGAAGCTGGCGAACTCGGCGCCGATGGCGCCCGCGCCCACGACCAGCAGCGACTTCGGGATCTCGGTCGGGACCAGCGCCTGCCGGTACGCCCAGATCCGTTCGCCCGCAGGCAGCGCCGGCAGGTCGCGGGCGCGCGCGCCGGTGGCCAGGATGATGTGCTTGGCCGACAGCGTGGCGCCGTTGTCCAGCGCCAGTTTGCCGGACCCGGCAAGCCTGGCGCTGGCGGCGAACACCGTCACGCCATCCTTTTTCATCAGATGCGTCACGCCCTGGCCCAACCGGCCGGCGACTTTACGCGACCGGGCGACCATGGCGGCCAGATCGGGACGCGCCTCGCCCGCACCCGTCACGCCATAGTGCGCGGCCTCGCGGCAGGCGCGCAGCACGGTGGCGCTGTGCAGCAGGGCCTTCGTGGGAATGCAGCCCCAGTTCAGGCAGATGCCGCCCAGTTCGGCGCGCTCGACCAGCGCGACCGACATGCCCAACTGCGCGGCGCGGATCGCGGCCACGTAGCCGCCCGGGCCGCCGCCCACCACCACCAGATCAAAACTCGTCTTCGTCATGGCGGGGCTCACAGCAGGATGCGCACGGGGTTTTCGATCAGCGCGCGGAACGCGGCCAGCCAGCGTGCGCCGACCGCACCGTCCACCACGCGATGGTCGGCCGACAGTGTCACCGTCATGACGGTGGCGGCAACCAGCTGCCCGTCGGCGTCGACCACCGGCCGGCGTTCGGCTGCGCCAACGGCCAGGATCGCGGCCTGCGGCGGGTTGATGATGGCGGCAAACTGGCTGACGCCGTACATCCCCAGATTGCTGACCGTCAGCGAGCCGCCGGTGAACTCTTCGGGCTTCAGGCGGTTGACCTTGGCGCGTTTGGCCAGCTCGACGATCTCTGCCCCGATGACGGACAGGGACTTCACGTCGGCGTCACGCACGATGGGGGTGACCAGGCCGCCGTCGGTGGCCACCGCCACGGAGATATCGGCGCCGGCGTGGTATTCGATGTCGTCGTCGTGCCAGGACGCGTTGACCTCGGGCACCTCGCGCAGCGCCAGCGCGGCGGCGCGCACGATGAAGTCGTTGACCGACAGCTTGACCGCGCCGCCGTGGTTGGCCTGCGCGCGCAGGGCCAGCAGCGCGTCCATGCGGCAGTCGACCGTCAGGTAGAAGTGCGGCACGTGCTGCTTGCTTTCGGTGAGGCGGCGCGCGATGGCGCGGCGCATGCCGGTGTGCGGCACGCGGCGTGCGGCCGGCCGGCCAGCAAGCGGCGCGGCGGCGGGTGCTGCGGCCAGCGCACGGTCGCGCGCGGCTTCAACATCGCGCCGCACGATGCGGCCATGCGGGCCGGTGCCGGTGACGCCCAGCAGGTCGACATGCCATTGCGCGGCAAGACGCCGGGCGACGGGGCTGGCGAAGAGCCGGCCGCCGGGGACGGCTGCGGTCGAGGATGCGGCGTGCGCGGCCGAGGCACCCGTTGCCCCGCCAGCAGCGGATCCAACAGACGGCGCAGCAGCCACCTTCGCACCACCGTGCTCAGCCAGCGCACGATCAATCGCCGCCGCGTCCTCGCCGTCCGCGACCAGCACGCCGATCACCGTATTGATCGGCACCGACGCCGGCCCGGCCTGGACCACGATGCGGCCCAGCACGCCGGCCTGTTCGGCGTTGATCTCGACGATGGCCTTTTCGGTTTCGACTTCCGCCAGCGCGTCGCCCACGGCAACGCGGTCGCCTTCCTGCTTGAGCCACTGGTGCAGGATGCCGCCCGAGGCGTCGGCGGCTACAGAAGGGAGCTTGATGAGGTATGCCACGGTGTTCTTCCTATTCAGCGGCGCCGGCCAGGTCGGGCCGGTACGCGGCGGGGTCGTCGTATTCGACGAGTTCGAGCACATTGCCTTCGGGGTCGCGGAAGAAGGCGAGCCACGTGCCGGGCCGCACTTCCATGGGCGCGGGCGCGCTGTCGAAGACGACGCCCTTCGATTGCAGATCGCGCACCACGCCGCGCAGGTCGCGCACGATGAAGGTGAGGTAAGCGGCGCCCTGGCGGTCCAGAATCGCCGCGCCGCGCACCGCAGGCTTGGGCGCCGCGGCCGGTTGCAGCAGCTTGATGCGCTCGCCGTATGGCGTCTGCAGGCGCGCGACGTCATAGCCGTGCGCCGTGAGGCCCGTTGCCCGCGCCTTGTCGGCGGGCACCGTCACGCGGTTCACCAGCGTCAATCCCATGACGCTGGTGTAGAACGCGGCCAGCGCATCCAGGTCCGCGCAGCAGATGCCGACTTCCATCGGCACGGTCATGTGCAGGGCGCTCATGAGGGTTCCCCCAGATCGGCCAGCACGTCGGCCAGGCCCGACATCACCTCGTCGGTGTCGGCGAACGCCGCGCGTTCCAGCACCTTCGAGATGCTGGGCGAGGCCTCGCCGCCCGTGACGCGCTTGACCGGCTGGTCGAGCCAGTCGAAGTAGCGGCGCTGGATCTCGTCGGCCAGCATGGCGCCGTAGGACGTGCCGCGCGCGCCTTGCTCCACGATCAGCACGTTGTTGGTCTTCTGGATGCTGGCGCCGATGGTGTCCCAGTCCAGACTGGCGCGATCCAGCGTGCGCAGGTCGATGACTTCGGCGTCCACGCCTGCCTGTTCGGCGGCCGCCAGCGCGCGGCTGACCATGGACAGGTACGTCAGGATGGTGACCTTGCTGCCTTCACGGCGCACGCGGGCCTTGCCGAAGGGAATGGCGTAGTCCAGATCGCCATCGGGCACGTCGCCCGACGACGCATACAGATCCACGTGCTCGATGACCAGCACCGGATCCTTGGACGCCAGCGCCGTGTTCATCAGTCCCACGTAATCGTGCGGCGTGGACGGCGCAACGATGCGCCAGCCGGGCGCCGTGGCAAAGATGCCGGCCGGGTCCATCGAGTGCTGCGAGCCGTAGCCCGTGCCCATCGCGACCTTGGTGCGCAGCACGAAGGGCACGTCGATGTCGCCGCCGAACATGTGGCGCGCCTTGCCGATCTGGTTGAAGATCTGGTCGGCCGCGACCCACATGAAGTCCGGGTACATGAATTCCACGACGGGCTTGTAGCGGCCGTCCATGGCCAGTCCGCCGCCCAGGCCGGCAAAGGCATTCTCGGAGATCGGCGTGCCCAGCACGCGGTCCGGGTACTTGTCTTTCAGGCCGCGCGTGGCGCCATTGGTGCCGCCCTTCAGGCGATGCACGTCTTCGCCCAGCACGACGACGCCCGGGTCGGTTTCCATGCGGCGGTCCAGCACGTCGGCGACTGCATCGACGAACTTGCGCGTCGCCTTGGCGCCGGGGTGGTCCGCGGCTTCCTGGTAGCGCAGGCCGGTCAGTTCTGAACCGTCGCTGCGCAGGCCCACGTCGCGGAAATCCGGGCTGGGCCACAGGTCGGCGCGCACGCGGCGCTTGCCGCCGTCGGCGGCTTCCGTCAGGCGGCCGGACACGTCCTTCATCACGTCCTTGCAGCGCTGGCGCAGGGCATCCACTTCGGCCTGCGTGACGAGCTTGCGGGCAATCATTTCCGAGGCGATGCGGTCCAGCGGATCGCGCTGGCGCCACTGCGCCTCTTCGTCCTTGGTGCGGTAGCCGAAGGCGCTGCCGGGGAACGGGCCGTTCTGGTGGAAGAAGCGGTAGACGTCCACCTCGACGATGGTCGGACCCTTACCGGCGCGCATGTGCGCCACCGCTTCCGACATGGCCAGGTACACGGCCAGCGGATCCATGCCATCGACTTTCCAGGACGGAATGTTGAAGGCCAGGCCGCGCGCGGACAGGCGCGGCTCGGCGGTGGATTCTTCCACGGTCGTGGACACGGCGTAGCGGTTGTTCTCGATGAAGAAGCACAGCGGCGTCTTCCATGCGGCGGTCAGGTTCATCGTTTCCAGCACAGAGCCGATGTTGACCGCGCCGTCGCCGAAGTACGTCACGGCCACGCGGTCCGTGCCCGCGTGTTTGTGCGCCCAGCCCGCGCCGGCGGCCAGCGGCACGCCGCCGCCGACGATCGCGTTGGTGCCCAATGCGCCGGCTTCCAGCCAGCGCAAATGCATGCTGCCGCCGCGGCCGCGGCAATAGCCGTTGGCCAGGCCCATGATCTCGGCCAGCGTCTTGTGCAGGACTTCGTCGATGGCGGGCGTCAGCGGGTTGCGCGGATCCAGCCCGCGGGGCGCGACGTGTTGCAGCGCCTTCGCCAGAAACTGGTGGTGGCCCCGATGCGAGCCGTTGATCTGGTCGCCGGCGCCCAGCGCCAGCACCGAGCCGACGGCGCCGCCTTCCTGGCCCACGGACGAGTGCGCGGGGCCGTGCACCAGGCCTTCGGCGGCCAGTTCCAGCACGGCTTCCTCGAAAGCGCGGATCCAGTGCAGTTGGGTCAGCATCGTGCCGAGCAGCGCGGGGTCAGCCTGCTGCCAGTCCGAGGCGTCGGCCGTCAGTTGCCGCCAGGGCGCCTGGGGCTCAAGCGGTTGGTAGGTGGCCATGAATGAATCTCCAGAATGTTTTTGAGCGTCGGGGCAATCAGAGGTAGCTGTAGCGGCTCCAGCCGCCGTCGGCCACCAAGGTGTGTCCGGTGATGTAAGCGGCCTGGCGCGAGGCCAGGAAGACCGCCAGGTCGGCCATTTCGGCCGGCTGCGCCATGCGGCGTAGCGGCGTGCGTTGCTTGAGGCGTTCGGGATCCAGCCGGCCGCGTGCCGCCAGGTCGCGCACCAGGTCGGTCTCGACGTAGCCCGGGGCCAGCGCGTTGACGCGCACGCCCGCGGGGCCCCATTCGACGGCCAGCGTCTCGGTCAGCAGCACCACCGCTCCTTTCGTTGCGCAGTAGGCCGCGCGGTCGGGCGCCGCCACCACGCCGTACATGGAGGCCAGGTTGATGATGCTGCCGGACCCTGCCGGCACCATGCGCCGGCCCGCGGCCTGCGCGCACAGGAAGACGCCCGTCAGGTTGATATCCACGGCGCGGCGCCATTCGTCCACGGTGACCTCCAGCGTGGGCTTGTTGGCCGAGATACCGGCGTTGTTGACCAGCACGTCGATGCCGCCCCAGGTCTCTGCTACCTGCGCGAAGGCGCGCTCGACCGCGTCGGCGTCGGTGACGGACGCCTGCACGGCCATGGCCTGCGCGCCGGTTCCCGTGGCCGCCAGACTTGCAACAGCCGCCTCCAGCGCGGCGGCGTCCATGTCCAGCAGCGCGACGCGAGCGCCCTGGCGGGCAAAGGCCAGCGCCGTGCTGTAGCCGATGCCCTTCGCACCGCCGGTGATGACGACCGCCTGGCCGCGCAGCTCCGGATGGATGACTTCAGTGGTGTTGTCCACGATGTGTGCCTGTAATGGATGAGTATGTAGGCGGGCTAGACCGCCAGCCATTCCTGGACGACGTCCTGCCGCTCATGGAGCTGCGCGGGCGGTCCTTCGAACACGATGCGCCCGTGGCCCATCACGCTCACGCGCGTGGACACCTTCAGCGCAATCGTCAGCTTCTGTTCCACCAGCACCACCGACACGCCCTGCTTGTGGATATCCCGGATGACGTCGGCGATCACTTCGACGATCTTGGGCGCCAGGCCTTCGGTGGGCTCGTCGATCAGGATGACCTTGGGATTGCCCAGCAGGGAGCGGCACATGGTCAGCATCTGCTGCTCGCCGCCCGACAGGTTGCCCGCCTTCGTGCTGCTGCGTTCCTTCAGGCGCGGGAAGTAGTCGAACATCTGCGCCACGGTCCAGTATGGCGCATCGTCGCGCCGGGGCTGCTCGCCCATGCGCAGATTCTCGTCCACCGTCAGGTTGGCGAAGACCTCGCGCTCCTCGGGCACGAAGGCCAGGCCGGCGCGTGCAATTTCGAAGGGGCGCTTATTGGTGATGTCGCGGCCTTCGATGGCGATGCGGCCGCCGGTCACGTCCACCAGGCCCATGATGCTTTTCATGGTGGTGGAGCGGCCGGCGCCGTTGCGGCCCAGCAGACTGACCACTTCGCCGCGCCCGATCGACAGGTCGATGCCGTGCAGGATGTGGCTCTTGCCGTAGTGGGCATGCACGCCCTGCAGGGACAAGAGGGGGGATTGCGTCGTCATACCGTTTCCTCTCCCAGGTAGGCCTCGCGCACGCGGGCGTCGCCGCGGATCGCGGCGGGCGTGCCGGTGGCCAGGATCTCGCCATAGACCAGCACGCTGATGCGATCGGCCAGCGAGAACACCACCTGCATGTCGTGCTCGACGATCAGCAGGGTGCAGTCGCGCGTCACGTCCTTGATGAGTTCAACCGTGTAATCGACCTCGTGTTGCGACATGCCGGCCATGGGTTCATCCAGCAAAATCACCTTCGGGCGCGAGGCCAGCGTCATGCCGATTTCCAGCGAGCGCTGCTCGGAGTAGTTCAGGTCGCCGGCCGCGGTGTCCTGCTTGGCCGTCAGCCGCACTTTTTCCAGCAGACGATCCACGTCTTCGTTGACGGCGCGGTTGCGCGCGATGGGCCGCCAGAAGTTGTAGACCAGCCCATGCATGCGCAGCACCGCCAGCCGCAGGTTCTCGCGCACCGACAGGCGCGGGAACACGTTGGTGATCTGGAACGAGCGCGCCAGACCGAGCCGGTTGATGGCCTCGGGCGCCAGGCCGCCGATGGATCGCGAGCGCAGGCTGATGTCGCCCGACGTGGGCGCGAACGAGCCCGACATCAGGTGAAACAGCGTGGACTTGCCCGCGCCGTTGGGACCGATGACGGCGTGGCGTTCGCCGGCTTCGATCGCGAGGTTCACGCCGCGGATGATCTGCGCTTCACCAAAGGATTTGCGCACGTCGGTCAGGGTCAGGATGTCGTGGCTCATTTGGCGGGCTCCAACAGGGGGGCGGCTTCGCCGGCGTCGCGCCACAGGGCCAGCGCCCAGCGGCAGGCGGCAAGGCCAACGGCAAACAGCGCCAACGGCACCAGCCAGGTGGAAACGGCGAGCGGCGCCCACTCCTGGCCGAACAGCGGGATGGCGGGCCAGCCGGCCTCGGGGTTCATGGCGAGCAGGGCGCGGTAGTCTCGCGCGAACATGCGTTGCAAGAGTTCCACGGTGAACACGGTGGCGCCGGTCAGCAGCAGACCGCCGGCCACCGACACCGCGGCGCGCGGCAGCCAGTTGGCCAGGCCACGCTCGCGCAGCGACTTGGCCGCGCGCTGCACCAGTCCGACCAGACCGTCCGGCACGAACAGCATCACCAGCACGAAGAGCACGCCCTGGTACAGCAGCCACGACCGCGTGATGTCGGCCAGCGTCTGCGACAGGAACGTCAGGATGGACGCGCCCAGCACCGGCCCGAGGAACGCATTGACGCCACCGATGTAGGCGAACAGCACCGCGTCGGTGGACAGCTTGACCTCGAACAGCACGTAGTTGCCGGCCTCGATATTCAGCGCCTGCAGGCCGCCCGCGATGCCGGCAAACATCGCCGACAGCGCGAACACCATCGTCTTGAGCGCGTGCGGGCGGTAGCCCAGGTAGCGCAGGCGGTTGGCGTTCTCGCGCAGGCCCAGCGTCAGTCGGCCCAGCGGCGTGCGCGTCAGGCCATACAGCGCGGCCAGCGACACCAGCACCCACGCCAGCACCAGGTAGTACACCTCGATGTCGGAGCCGAAGGTAAAGCCCCAAGCCGGCATGCGCATCGCGGACACGCCTGCCTCGCCGCCGAAGACGCTCTTCAGGTGCGGCGCCAGCGCGTGCAGCAGTTCGGCCAGCGCCAGCGTGATCATCGAAAAGTACACGCCCGATCGCATGGTGGCGAACCAGCCGGCGACCAGGCCGAACAGCAGCCCGGCCACGCCGCCCACCAGTGGCATCAGGGGCGTGGGCAGCAGGCCCGCGCCGCCCAGCGCATTCATCGCGTGGATGGTGGCAAAGGTGCCGACGCCGAAGTACGCGGCATGGCCAAAGGACAGCATGCCGCCCTGACCGGCCAGCAAATTGAAGGCGCACGCAAACAAGGCGGCGATCAGCATCTGCACGGCCGCCACGAGCTGGCCGGCAGGCAGCAGCCAGGGCAGCGCGCACAGCGCGGCAACACACAGAATCAACAGCAGCGCGCCCGTGGCGCGGCCGGCGGAAGTCGCGGTATGGCTCATGCCTGCTCTCCCTTCAGGCCCGACGGTTTGACCAGCAGCACCACCAGCATCAGCAGAAAGGGCAGCGTTGCGGCCAGGCTGGATATCTTCACGGTCATCAGGCCACCCACGCTTTCGGCCCAGTCACGCGCGCCGAACAGGCCGAACAGCGTGGCCAGGCTGGCGTCGATGCCGACCGAGAACGAGCTGATCAGACCGATCAAGAGCGACGCGATCATTGCGCCTTCCAGTGAACCCAGTCCGCCGACCACGACCACCACGAACACCAGCACGCCCAGCTCCAGCGCCATGTTCGGGTTGGTGGTGTAGAACGCGCCCGCCACCGCGCCGGCAAGGCCCGCCATCGCGGCGCCCACGCCAAACACGCTCATGAAGACGAGCGGCACGTTGTGGCCCAGCGCCTCGGCCATGCGCGGGCGATAGATGGCCGAGCGCACCACGATGCCCACGCGGGTGCGCGACAGCAGCAGGTAGATCACTGCGAACATCGCGATCGACACCCCGCCCATCAGCAGTCGGTAGAACGGATAGTCCGCGTCGAACACGCGGAACGCCGCGAAGTTCAGGAACTGCGGCACGCGGTAGTCGACGGGAAAGTCGCCGTAAAAGAGCTTGACCAACTCCGCGACGATGAACGCCAGCCCGAAGGTCACCAGCAGCTCCTGCGCGTGGCCGAACTTGTGCACGCGGCGCAGGAAAAAGCGTTCGACGCCCATGCCCAGCACGCCCGAAATGATCGTGGCCAGCACGAGGGCCGCCCAGAAGCCCGTGACGGGCGTAAGCGTATAGGCGGCGTAGGCGCCAATCATGTAGAACGAGGCGTGCGCAAAGTTCAGCACGCCCATCATTCCGAAAATCAGTGTCAGGCCTGCCGACACCATGAATAGCAGCAGGCCGTAGATCACGCCGTTCAACAGCGAGACGGTAAAGTATTCCATGTCCGCTCCAGGATTCTTGCGCGGGACGCCGGGCGTCCCGCGAGCGATTGCGCACGTTGTTCTTTTCCGGCCCGCGCCGGGAGTGCGCTTGTCATGTGCCGGCGGCGGCGCGCGCGCATTTCAGCGCACAGGCCGCCGTGCCGGCATCACTTCGGACGTTGCATCTTGCAGGTTGCCTGCACCGGCGCGGACACGTCCGCCGCGGCCAGGACCTTCACGGGTTCAAATCCCATGTCGGTGCCGTCGGCCTTGTACTTGGCGTTCTTGCCGACCTTGGACACGACCATCGGCAGTTGCACCTGGTGGTCTTCGGCGCGCATCGTGTAATCGCCCAACGCCGACTTGTAAGTCACCTGCTCCAGCGCCACGGCCAGTTCGGGCACCGACAGCTTGCCGTCCTTGGGCTTGACCTGCTTCAGGGCTTCGCCCAGGAAGCGCACGCCGATCACGGTCTGCGGCTCGGTGTAGCTGGGGTAGTGGCCGGTCTTGGACTTGTAGTCCTCGGCGAACTTCGCGCCTTCCTCGCCCGCCGCCTCGATGTTGTACGGATGCGCGATGTAATGGCCCATCGCGACCTCGCCGGCGTTGGCCAGGTTGCCCACCTGATCCAGGAACACCGTGGCAAAGCGCACCTTCAGGCCGGCGGCCTGCGTGGCCTTCATGAGCAGCAGCAGGTCGTTGGACCAGTTGCCGGTGATCACGGTGTCCGGCGTGGCCGAACGGATGCGCGCCACGTACGGCGCGAAGTCCTGGATCTTGTTGACCTCGTGCAGCGTCTTGCCCACCACCTCGTAGCCGTAGTCCTTGGCAAAGCGCTCGGTCGCGCCTTCCATGTCCTGGCCCCAGGAGTAGTTTTGATTGATGGCGTACACGCGCTTGCCCAGCGTGCCGTCGGCCGACATCACCGAGGCCAGCGCCTTCACGCGCAGGTCGGCGTTGGTGGTGAAGCGGAAGTGATAGAAATGGCACTTCTGGCCGGTCAGCTCCAGCGCCTCGCCGCCCACGTTCAGGAAGACGATTTCCTTGCCGGGGTTGCGCAGGTTGTGCTTGCGCACGTCTTCCGTCAGTTGGCCCGAAATCGCCGACGACGACCCTTGCACCAGCACTTGCACGCCCTCGGCGGCAGCGGCGCGGAAGCGGTCCGAGGCGCCCACTGGGCCGCCCTGGTTGTCGAACTCCACCAGTTCCAGCGGCTGGCCGTTCCAGCCGCCGGCGGCGTTGATGCGGTCCAGCTCGTATTTGACGGCGGCGCGGAACATCAGGCCGGTAGAGGCCTGCGGGCCCGACAGCGTTTCGATCAGGCCGATCTTGACGGGTGCGGCGTGGGCGGTGGCGGCGAGTCCGGCCAGGCACAGCAGACCGGTGGTGAAAGCCAATTTCATGCGTGTCTCCTCCGTGGAACGGGAGTGTGGTGATTGCGTGGGTCAGGCAGGCGCGCACGCCGCATCGCCGGCGCGCCGCAAGGGCGCAACAGCGATGGAGAGCGAAGACGGGGGGATGGCGGCGGCCACGGACGCGCGAGGCGCCGGAGCGAAACGCCAGCCGGGCAGGGCATGAAGCCGCCGGGGCGTCTGAAGGTGCGCCATCGGACGTGCCGAGGGCGCGGATGCGGTCATGCTGCCGGTGAAGTTCACCTGGTTGTCCCCTGCCTGTTTATGCGGCGTGTCGCCGTGTTTTTCTGACTGACTTGCCTGAAAGCGTCAGTTGATTTACGCTTTCCGTACAAGTTGTCAGGCAACTTTATCAAGTTGTCCGATAAATCATAGGCCAGGCGTTTTTCTCGTGTCAAGCAACGGATTCAGCAGTTCAATCAGAATTCGCACCGTTGCCGCGACAGCGCCGCGGACCGCTAAAAACAGCGTCAGGAGACAGAATGATTTCGTTTGAGGGGCAGGTTGCCGCCATCACCGGCGCGGGCAACGGCATCGGGCTGGCCACGGCGCGCCTCATGGCCGCGCACGGCGCGCGGCTGGTGCTGACCGACATCGACAACGCACGGCTGGAGGAGGTGGCGGCAGAACTCGATCCCAGCGGGCAGCGCGTCTACACGCATGCGCTGGACGTGTCGGTGTCGCACGATTGCGAACGGGTGTTCGAGGCGGCTGCCAGACATTTCGGTGGACTGGATCATCTGGTCCATTGCGCCGGCATCTATCCCGAACAGCTCGTCAAGGACACCAGCGACGAGTCCTGGCGCACGCTGATGCGCGTCAACCTGGACGGCACGTTCTACGTGTGCCGCGCTGCCCAGCGCCATCTGCGCCACGACGGTTCGATCGTCCTTCTGACGTCGCTGGCCGCGCAGCGCGGCAGCTATGCGCACGCCGCCTATTCGGCGTCCAAGGGCGCGGTCCAAAGCTTCACCCGCAGCCTGGCATTGGAACTGGCTCCGCAGATCCGCGTGAACGCGGTGGCGCCCGGCATCATCGCCACGTCGATGACGCACGACCTGATCGGGCAGAAGGGCGCGCAATTGCTGGAGAGCACGCCGCTGCGCCGCTTCGGTACCGCCGAGGAGATCGCGGGGACCATCGCGTTCCTGTGCTCGCCGCTGGCGTCATTTGTGACGGGCGAGGTCATGCAGGTCAATGGCGGGATCTATATCGCTTAAAGTGCAAGAACGCGGCGCGCCGGGAAAAACCGGCAAATCTATAATTCCCCGGACGCTGCCGCATCGCAATCTGTCAGGACCCCCACGCGAGACATTCCTATAAACATGGCCGCCGCGTCCGCGCGCCGCCCTCACGTTTGAAGATCCCCATGCAGCCCAGTCAAGAACCCGATTCGAGGCGCGCCGCGCCTCGCAGTTCGCTATCCGCGGCGGTGGCGGATGCCCTGGCCGACCAGATACGCCAAGGCGTGCTGGCCCCGGGCGATCGCCTGCCCACCGAAAAGCAGCTCACTGAGCTCCATTCCGTCAGCCGCGCGGTCGTGCGCGAAGCCTTGGCCCGACTGAAATCCGAAGGCCTGGTCACGTCGCAGCAAGGTAGCGGCGTGTTCGTCGACCCGAACTTCCAGAAGAACGCCTTTCGCATCGCCGCGCCCACGCCGGGCGACAACCAGGACCTGGAACACATCCTGGAGCTGATGCTGTCCATCGAGGTCACGGCGGCGCGCTATGCGGCGCAGCGTCGCACCGATCCCGACTTAAAGAAGATTCGGCAGGCGCTGGTGGGCATGGAGTACGCGCTCATCAACGACAAGCTGGGCGACGAGGAAGACTACCAATTCCACCAGGCCATCGTGCAGGCCACGCACAACCCGCATCTGGTGGCGCTGAACGATTATCTGGAAGCCAACGTGCGGCGCGTCATCCGCAGCGCGCGTCACAACACGGCCCGCCGGTATGCCGAGCGCATGGCCGCGGTGCAAAGCGAGCATCAGGCCATCTTTGCGGCCATTGAAGCCGGCGACCCGGATGCTGCGGGCCGCGCGGCGGAGCAGCACCTGCGCAACGCGGCCGACCGGCTGCGGTTGTTCCAGGCGGAGCGCCCCGCGCCCGTGTGAACGCGGGGCGGGCCGCTCCTACGCGAAGGTCTGCTCCATCTCGCGGCGGAACTGCACGGCGGTCGAGCGTTCGTCGTATTCCACGTCGCGCCAGCGGATCGCCTGCGATTGGCGTACGGGGTTCTTCAGCTTGACCTTGTTCGACAGTCCCAGCGGCAGATAGCCTTCCTCGACCGAATCGGGGGCCGGCATCAGGCGCCCGTACACCGTGTAGCCGCCTTCGCCATCCAGGATCTGGCCGGCTTGCAAATCGCGTTTGGCGGTGGCCACCACGTCGCCGTGCCAGCCAGCAGGCGCACCCGTCGGCTCGCGGCGCAGCCCCACGCTGGCCACGCTGATGCCCAGCTCCAGCCCGATCAGGTGGTAGGGCTTGTACATGGCGGTGAAGTTGCCGCTGGGATCCGTGACCAGGCCATATTCCTGGAAGCAGCGCCGCACGTAGTCGCTGTCGGCGGCAAGCGTCACGTACACGCCCCAGCGCAGGTCGCGGAACACCGGCCGGCCATCGCGTTCCAGCGACGAGATCACCTCGACCTGGCCGCGGTGGTGCAGCATGCCGCCGTCCTCGCGGGGACGCAGCACGCGCGCCAAGTCGTCCACACCGCACGGCGGAAAGTGCAGGCCCGACGGCGACGGCAGCAGGCCCGTGGCATTGGAGACGGCCGCCATCTCGATGGCGCTCTTGGTGCCGTCCAGGAAACTGTTGAACATCTGCGCATTGAAGTCGCCCGCCGCCACCATTTCCGCCGTGAAGCCGTAATACGGCCAGACGGTGTCTGGCGTGGACGTGTGGAACTCGGGCAGGTATTTGGTGCCCTTTCCGGCGGCCATGACTTCAAAGCCGCTGGCGCGCGCCCAGTCGACCATTTCGCAGATCAGGGCGGGCTGGTCGCCGTAGGCCAGCGAATAGACGATGCCCGCTTCCCGGGCGCGGCGCGCCAGCAGCGGACCAGCCAGCGCGTCGGCTTCCACATTGACCATGATGATGTGCTTGCCGTACTCGCAGCAGGTCAGCACATGGGTGATGCCGGCCGCGGCCTGGCCGGTGGCGTCGATGACGATGTCCACGTCGGGACTGGCGATGACGGTGCGCGCATCGTCGCAGAAATAGACCTTGCCGTTCTTGTACGCGTCATTGATGCTGCTGGCGTTGAGCGCGCCGGCGGGCCAGCCGACGCGGGTCAGCGCGGCGCGCGCCCGGTCGGGCACCAGATCCGCCACCGCGACCAGGCGCATGCCCGGCGTGCGCGGGGCCTGACTCATGAACATGGCGCCGAACTTTCCGGCGCCCAACAATGCGACTCGCAGCGGCTTGTGGTCGGCTTCTCGCTGCTTGAGCAGACGGTACAGATTCATGGCGCGGGCTCCTCCTGGGTGGGGCGTACGACTCCACAGGATAGTCCCAAACGATGACGCCTGAACAGGACTCAGCAGGACTCAGGCATCTGCCGTATAGAGCTCGCCGGCCAGCACGTTGCGCCAGTTCTGCCAGTTGATGCGCGCACGGTCCGTGACCTCGCGGTTGTAGGGCGCGTCAAACAGAATGTGCTTCCAGCGCGGCCGCACGGCGCCTTCGATGCGCGGCTTGTCGTCGATCAGAAGATTGCCGTGCACCAGCGTCTTGTCCTTGGTCAGGATCAGCCGGGTGGTGGCATCGCGGCCCAGGTGTTTTTCGACCCACAGGTATTTTTCGGCGACGCAGTTTTCAAACTGCGACAGCGGCGACGAGCAGATGCGCACATCCATCCCGAGCGCCAGCAGTTCCTTGACGGCGTCCAGCGCGCCGGGGACGGGCGGCAGATTGCGGATGAAGCCCGGCGCGGTGTAGATGGCCTCGGCCATCCCGCGTAGTTCGGGGGCGTAGTCCTCGCGGATGTAGAAGGACTTGCGGTCCTCGAACGCCACGGGCGCGATGTCCGGGTGGCGCTCGCGCCAGGCGTCGATGAACGCGTGTTCGAAATCGGCCAGCACGCCGTCTTGATCCAGCAGGATGATCATGGGGGTCCCAATCGTTGGCAACCGTAGGATTGTGCCCTAGCCGCCGTGCGGCCGGGATTGCGCCACGATGCGGTAACGGCTGCCGCCGGTCAGCGATTCGGACGCCACCAGCACCATGCGATCGTAGCGCCAGGCGAGCGGCTCGGCCGGGTCGTCCGGCGGCTGCGCATGCGTGATGTTGCGCAGCAGCGTGACGTGCGGGCGAAACGGCTGGGTCGGCGGGGTCAATCCGTAGCCGGACAGCCAGCGCCAGAGATCGTCGTGGGCCTGTTGCAGGGCCGCGGGTGTCTCGGCCGGGCCTGACCACAGGATGCGCTGGCGGGTGAAGACCCCATAGCGGTCGAGTGGGACGTCGCCCGGGGCCAGACGGCGTTCGGGCGTGGCGGCCGCCAGCTCGTCAGCAAGGGCGCTGTCGACAGGACCCAGAAACGCCAGCGTCAGATGCAGCGTCTCGGTGCGCATCGCGCGTCCGCCCGTAACCAGCTTCGCGGCTTCCGCCCAGCCGGCCAGCGACGCCGCCAGTGGGAGAGACGGCCACAGTGCGTAGAAGAGACGGATGGTGGACATCCGCTGATTGTAGGGCGCGCCTGGCCGGCGCGGTGCCGGCCGTCTAGGGCTTGGTGCGCCGGGTCACGCCGGTGTCAAAGCGTTCGACGCCCGGACGCGTGGCGGGACGGGCAGCCGAAGCCGAGGCCGTGTCGGCCGTGGCCGGCCGGTCAAAACGCTCAACGCCCGGACGGGCAGGGCGATCGAAGCGTTCCACGCCGGGGCGCGCGGCGGGTCGGTCGAATCGTTCGACGCCCGGCCGGTTCAGCCGCTCGACGCCGGGGCGATCCAGCCGTTCCACGCCCGGCCGATCAAACCGCTCGACTCCGGGCCGTGCAAAGCGCTCGACCCGTTGCGGCGTGGCCGTCTTGGCGGCCGCGCTTTGCGCCGCCTCTTGTTCGCGCTTGGCGATGATCTCTTCGGCGCGCTGGTGGTGCGGCGCCATCTTGCGCACCATCACCCGGCCGTCGCGCGGGAAGTAATTGATGCGGCGCGCGTGCACGTCGCCCAGATCCTGCGCCTTGACGGGGATGCCTTCGGTCTTGAGATAGTTCAGGACGAATTCGCCGTTGCGTTCGCCGATGTTCATCTGCTGCATGGCCGCCAGCACCGCGCCGCCGCCGAACACTTTGGCTTCCAGGCGGTCACGCGAGGCGCCGGCCTTGAGCAGTTCGTTGATCAGCACTTCCATCGCAAAGGCGCCGTAGCGCATGGTGGCCGACGCGGGCGACTGCATGTCGCCCTCGGGCAGCATGAAGTGGTTCATGCCGCCCACGCCCGTCACCGGGTCGTGGATGCAAGCCGCCACGCAGGATCCCAGCACGGTCGAGATCATCATGTTCTCGTTGGTGACGTAGTACTCGTTCGGGAGCACTTTCACTGCCTGAGATTGGAACGCGCTGTCGTAGTAATGACGCGTTGCGCGGGCTTCAAGAGCGGCCATTGGACTGATATCTGGGCAAAAACGGCGATTGAGACACTAGAAATGCGAGGAGAAGCGGCAATTGTGACAAAACATGTAAAAAAATGTCGCTTTATTCTTGCATATCCCGGCAGTCAATGGGAGAAAACTGTGTAAACACGACCAAAGCGTCGTTTATTGGAACTTCTCCTGTCGCCCGCAGGCAAAAAAGCCCGTGCGGATGGCAGGCACCCATCCTACACAGGCTGTTTTGTGGTCTTTCCCCGGATCACGGGGATGAAGGGGGTTCAAACGGAGGCTTAGACCCGCTGAGCTGAACGATAGGCGGGGAAAGCACGCCGAGCCGGACCGATCTCCCGGACCGGACCGGCAGATCTGCCGGCCTAGAACCGGGTGCTGCGTGTGACCGACCAGCGCGCAGACAGCGCGCCAAGCGCGGCAGACGCCACCACCGCGCCGATCAGGACGGAGGCGCCGGGCAGATGCAGGGCGAATTCAGCGCCGTAACTGCGGGCCAGCCCCAGCAGTGCCTCGTTCAGCGGAGACAGCGCGACGGACGCCACACCAATCGCCAGCAACGAGGCCAGGGCGCCGGACAGCGCGCCCAGGTACAGGAAGGGACGACGCACGAAGGATTCGGTGGCGCCTACCAGCCGCGCCACGCCAATTTCCTCGCGTTGCGACAGCGCCTGCATGCGCACGGTGTTGAAGACGGTGGCCAGCACCACCACCGCCACGCAGGCGGCCAGGAAGCCCAGGCCGATGCGGGCAAAGCGCAGGATGGCTTCCAGCCGCTGGACCCATGCGCTGTCCAGTTGGACCAGGTCCACATGGTTCCATTGCTTCCAGGCCAAGGCCAGCGTGTCGGCGCGTCCGGCGAGGTTGTCGCCGTCGGCCAGCGTGACGACGACCGCGTCGGGCAGCGGGTTGCCCGGCAGCACGGCCAGCGCCTCTTGCCAGGCGGGGTTGGCGCGCAGATCGGCCAGGGCAGTTTCGCGGCCTACGACACGCACGGCGCGCACGTCTTGCGAATAGTCGTCCTTGATGCGCTTGGCGACGTCGGCGGCCGCACCGGCCGGGGCGTCCACGCGCATGTAGACCGTGACTTCCGGGGTGACGGACATTTCCCGCGCCACCGGTTGCACCGAGACCAGGATCGCGCTGCCCAACAGCGGCAGCGCCAGGGCAAGCGCCATCACCAGCAGGTTGGCGAGCGACGAGAAGGGTTGTTTGATCAGCCGGCGCAGGGTGACCAGCAGCGCGTAGCGGTGTTGCCGCAGCCAGGCGTTCATGCCGATTCTCCCGGATGGCCGAGGCCTGGCTCAGTGCGGCTGGCGCGGGTCGGCGCGGGACTGGCGGACGCCGAATGGGCGGCCGTGCCGTCACCCGGCGTCGCGGGGCCGTGGGAGTCCGCAAACTTGCCCGGCTCGATCCGCAGGGTGCGGGTGGCATAGCGGGCCATGAGTTCCTGGTCGTGCGAGGCGATCAGCGTGGTGACGCCAACGCGGTTGAAGTCGCGAAACACGTTCATGATGCGTTGCGCGTTGTCGTGGTCGAGGTTGGCGGTGGGTTCGTCCGCGATCAGGATCGCGGGCCGGTTGACGATGGCGCGGGCAATCGCCAGTCGCTGCTGTTCGCCGCCGGACAGCTCGATGGGGTTGAGGTCTTCCTTGCCCGACAGCCCAACCTTGTCCAGCGCGGCGCGGGCGCGCGACGCGGCGGAATCCCAGGGGTGGCCCTGCACGGCCAGCGGCAGCATCACGTTTTCGAACGCGCTTCGATCGAACAGCAGGTGTGTGTCCTGCAGGATGACGCCCACCGCGCGGCGCAGGTACGGCCGGGCGCGCGCGGGCAGCTTGTCCAGACGCTGGCCGTTCACCTGGATGGAACCGCGGCTGGCGGGTTCAAGCCCGCCGATCAGCTTGAGCAGAGTGGACTTGCCGGCGCCGGACGGCCCCGATACGAAAACGAATTCTCCCGCGCTCACGCGAAAGTTGATGTCGGCCAGGATATTGCGGCCGCGACCATATGATTTGAATACGTGCTGGAATTCGATCATGGCGGCTGTCAGATGAAGCCGCCATAGTAACTCGGGGACAGTAAGGTGGCCTACATCTCTTGGCGAGGGGGGCGAAGATCAGATTCATTCCGCCGGTTGAAACGCATGTTCGCAAAGCTGAAAACGCGTCCCTGTTTTTCGTCAAAAACAGCGTTTCATTTCATCCAGTGTCCCTATATTTCAAGGGAATTCCCGGATGCGCCGCCTGCTTTGCGGACGCTACCATCCGCCCCATGCGTGGGCCCAACCCGGCCCTTGCTTTGGATTCCGCTTCATCCCACACGGAGATCACGATGAAAGTATTGAAACTCGCTGCCATTGGCGCTGCCTTGTTTGCTGCCTCCTCGGCTGCCAACGCGGGCGCAACCTTCGATAACGTCAAAAAGAAAGGGTTTGTCCAGTGTGGGGTTTCGACGGGCATCCCGGGTTTCTCCATCGCCGACAGCAAGGGCGAATACAAGGGCATCGACGTGGACATGTGCCGCGCCATCGCCGCGACCATGTTTGGCGACGCCTCCAAGGTCAAGTTCACGCCGCTGAACACCCAGCAACGCTTCACCGCGCTGCAGTCCGGCGAAATCGACGTGCTGACCCGCAACACCACCGTCACGCTGACGCGCGACACGACCCTCGGCCTGATCGGCGTGGGCGTGAACTACTACGACAGCCAGGGCGTCATGGTCTCCAAGGACCTGAACGTCAAGAGCGCAAAGGAACTGAACGGCGCCACCATCTGCGTGCAGCCGGGCACCACCACCGAACTGAACCTCGCTGACTGGTTCCGCAGCCAGAAGATCGAATTCAAGCCGGTCGTGATCGACAAGTACGACGAAATCATCCGCGCCTTCTCGGCCGGCCGTTGCGACGCCTTCACGACCGACAAGTCGCAGCTCGCCTCGACCCGCACCACCCTCGAGAACCCGGACAAGTTCGTCATCCTGCCGGAAGACTTCTCCAAGGAGCCGCTGGGCCCGATGGTCCGCCAGGGCGACGAGCAATGGTTCAACATCGTGCGCTGGTCGCTGAACGCCATGCTGGAAGCCGAGGAATACGGCATCACCAAGGCCAACGTCGATGAAATGACCAAGAGCCCCAACCCCAACATCCAGCGCATCCTGGGCGTGACCCCGGGCATGGGCAAGAACCTGGGCGTGGACGACAAGTGGGCCTACAACATCATCAAGAGCGTGGGCAACTACGGTGAAAGCTTCGAGAACACGCTGGGCAAGAACAGCGCGATGAAGCTGGAGCGTGGTTTGAACGCTTCGTACAAGCAAGGTGGCTTGATGTACGGCTGGCCGGTGCGCTAACGCGCGGCTGCCTGGCATGGCGGAGCACGGCTCTCCGTCATGCCTAGGGCCTGTCTGCACAGGACGTGTATTCTGGACAGGCCCTAACCCGCCTTCGGGCGGGCGGCAGAAGTGGGTGGCGCGGCTTTTCCGGCATGCCACCCGGTGTCCGACTTCTGTAGATTCATCATGATGACTCCCAACAAAAACGCCCCGATTTCGGCACCCCCACGGCGTCTGAACTGGAACGATCCCGGCGTACGCTCCGTGGTCTACCAGGTGATTGCGCTGACCGCGGTAGCCTGGGCCGTGTGGTTCCTGGTTTCAAACACGCTCCACAACCTGTCCGTGCGCAACATCGCCACGGGCTTCGGCTTCCTGAACCGCGAGGCCGGCTTCGCCATCGGCGAAACCGCCATCGCCTATTCCCCCTCAGACACGTACGGCCGCGCCATCATGGTCGGCCTGCTCAACACGCTGCGCGTAGCCGTCATCGGCATCGTGCTGGCGACCATCCTCGGCACGCTCATCGGCATCGGCCGCCTGTCCAAGAACTGGCTCGTGGCCAAGATCACCTCTGTGTATGTCGAGGTGATGCGCAACGTGCCGCTGCTGCTGCAGCTCTTCTTCTGGTATGCGCTGATCACCGAGAACATGCCGGGTCCGCGCCAGGCGCACAATCCGCTGCCGGGCGTGTTCATTTCCAACCGCGGCCTCAAGGTCCCGTCGCTGGAAGGCAACTCGTTCGACTGGATGCTGGCCGGACTTGGGCTGGCGATCGTCGCGATCATCATCCTGGGCCACTACGGCAAGAAGCGCCACGAGGCCACGGGCCATATGTTCCCGCTGGGCCGCTGGGCCATTGGCCTCCTGATCGGCTTGCCGTTCATCGGCTGGCTGGTCAGCGGCGCATCGCTGACGCTGAACATGCCGGAGCTCAAGGGCTTCAACTTCTCGGGCGGTCTCACGCTGTCGCCGGAATTCGCCGCGCTGCTGGCCGGTCTGGTGATCTACACGTCGGCGTTCATCGCCGAGGTGGTGCGCTCGGGCATCCAGGCGGTCAACAACGGCCAATGGGAAGCCGCCGGTTCGCTGGGCCTGCCGCGCGCCAAGGTGCTGCGCCTGGTGATCCTGCCGCAAGCGCTGCGCGTGATCATCCCCCCGATGACCAGCCAGTATCTGAACCTGACGAAGAACAGCTCGCTGGCAGTCGCCATCGGCTACCCCGACATCGTGTCGGTGGTGAACACAACGTTGAACCAGACGGGCCAGGCCATCGAAGGCATTCTCATCATCATGGGCGCGTACCTGACGGTCAGCCTGTCGATCTCGATCTTCATGAACTGGTACAACAAGCGCATCGCGCTGGTGGAGCGTTGATATGAGCAGCACTACGCATACCCCCAGCGAGGCCCTGCCGCCGCCCAGCAATCAGACGGGGCCATGGGCGTGGCTTAAAACGCGCCTGTTCTCGTCGCCGCTGAACATCCTCATCACGGTGCTGCTGGCGTGGTTCCTGTTGATGTCCATCCCGGCGCTGGTCGAATGGGCCTTCATCAAGGCAAGCTTTGACGCGGCCAATGCACAGGAGTGCCGCGCAGCCGGCGGCGCCTGCTGGGCGTTCATCATTGAAAAGCACCGGCTGATCCTGTTCGGCACCTACCCCTACGATGAACAATGGCGGCCGCTGATCGCCACGGTCATCCTGGTGGCGGTGATCGTCTGCAGCGGCATCCGCCGCTTCTGGAACTGGAAGCTGGCCGTCATCTGGACCGTGGGCCTGACGGCCGTGGCGCTCCTGATGTGGGGCGGCGTGTTTGGCCTGACCTACGTGGAAAACGCGCGTTGGGGCGGTCTGCCGCTGACGCTCATCCTGTCCACGTTCGGCATCGCCTTCGCGTTCCCGATCGGCGTGCTGCTGGCTTTGGGCCGGCGCTCGAAGATGCCGGCCATCAAGGCGCTGTGCGTCGTGTACATCGAGCTGATCCGCGGCGTGCCGCTCATCAGCCTGCTGTTCATGTCGTCGGTGATGCTGCCGCTGTTCCTGCCGGAAGGCTTTTCGATCGACAAGCTCCTGCGCGCGCAGATCGCCATCATCATGTTCGCGGCGGCCTACATCGCGGAAACGGTGCGCGGCGGCCTGCAGGCCATTCCGAAGGGACAGTACGAAGGCGCGGATTCGCTGGGCCTGAACTACTGGCAGCAGATGCGCAAGATCATCCTGCCGCAGGCGCTCAAGATCGTGATTCCGCCGTTGGTCAGCATTTTCATCGCGCTGTTCAAGGACACGTCGCTGGTGGTGATCATCGGTATCTTCGACCTGACGCTGGCGGCCAAGGCAGCCTTGTCCGATGCGGCATGGCGCGGATTCGGGGTGGAGGCGTACCTGTTCATTTCGCTGATCTACTTCGTCTTCTGCTTCTCCATGTCCAAATACAGCCAGGCGCTGGAAAAACGCCTGGCCACGGGTCACGCACGCTAGCAATTTGCCGCGCGTCCGCCGCAAGGCGGGCGCGCAAAGCGATACTTACGGGAGTACAGGCATGTCGGATGCCATTATTCGTTTGCAGGACGTGAACAAGTGGTACGGCCAGTTCCACGTGCTGCGCAACATCAACCTGGACGTCGCGCCAGGCGAGCGCATCGTGGTGTGCGGACCCTCGGGTTCGGGCAAGTCCACGATGATCCGCTGCATCAACCGCCTTGAAGAGCACCAGAAGGGCCACATCATCGTGGACGGCACGGAGCTCACCAATGACCTGAAGCACATCGAGACGATCCGCAAGGACGTTGGCATGGTGTTCCAGCACTTCAATCTTTTCCCGCACCTGACGGTGCTGGAAAACCTGACGCTGGGACCCATGTGGGTGTTGAAGAAGCCGCGCGCGGAAGCCGAGGCCACCGCAATGAAGTACCTTGAGCGGGTGCGGATTCCGGAACAGGCCAAGAAGTTTCCGGGCCAGTTGTCGGGCGGCCAGCAGCAGCGCGTGGCAATCGCGCGGTCGCTGTGCATGAACCCCAAGATCATGCTGTTCGATGAGCCCACGTCGGCGCTGGATCCGGAAATGGTGAAGGAAGTGCTGGACGTGATGGTGAGCCTGGCCCAGGAAAGCGGCATGACGATGATCTGCGTGACGCACGAAATGGGCTTCGCACGCAAGGTCGCGAACCGCGTGATTTTCATGGACCGCGGCGAAATCATCGAACAGAACAATCCGGACGAGTTCTTCGACAACCCGCAGAACGAACGGACAAAGCTCTTCCTGAGCCAGATCCTGCACTGATCCGCCAAACCGCCTTCGGGCGGTTTTTCATTGGTGCGGGCTGCCAATCCCCGGAATTCCGGGCGTTCTTGCCGGTAGCCCTTTGTTACCTTCGTCACGGCGGTGGGGTATGCTACTGACCGCCATTGATCCGGAGTGAGGAGAACACACCATGTCGAACACCCCCCGCAGCGCCGTGCGCCGCGCCCTGTTGCAAGGCGCCGTGGCGCTGGCCGCGACCCTGCCTTTCAGCGCCCCGGCGTTGGCCCAGGCTGCCGATTTCCCCTCGAAGCCGATCCGCTTCGTGGTGCCTTACCCGCCCGGTGGTCCGCTGGATACGATGGCGCGCATGCTGGCCGAAAAGGTGCGTGGCTCGCTGGGTCAGCCGGTGATCGTGGAAAACCGTTCGGGCGCGGGTGGCAACATCGGCGCCGACCTGGTGGCCAAGGCCCAGCCTGACGGCTACACGCTGGTGATGGGCGCGGTGGCGACGCACGCGATCAATCCGTGGCTGTTCGCCAACCTGCCGTACGACCCGGTGAAGGATTTCGCGCCGGTGACGATCGTGGCGGCGGTGCCGAACGTGCTGGTGATGAACGTCGAGTTCGCGCAGAAGAACAACATCGAGAAGCTGGCGGACCTGATCGATTACACAAAGAAGAACCCGGGCAAGCTGAACTACGGTTCGGGCGGCAACGGCAGCGCGGGCCATCTGTCGGGCGAGCTGCTGAAGGCGCGCGCGGGTATCAACGTCGAGCACATCCCCTACCAGGGCGCGGCGCCGGCGCAATTGGCGCTGCTGTCGGGCCAGTCGGATTTCATGTTCGACAATCTGGCGGCGTCGGCGCCGCTGATCAAGGACGGCAAAGTGAAGGCGCTGGCGGTGACGACGGCGCAGCGTTCGTCGTTGCTGGCTGACGTGCCGACCGTTGAAGAATCGGGCGTGAAGGGCTTTGACCTGGGCACGTGGTTTGGCGTGTTCACGACGGGCGGCACGCCGGCGCCGGTAGTGGCCAAGCTGAACAAGGCATATGCCGATGCGATGGCGCAACCCGACGTGAAGCAGCGTCTGCTGACCATGGGTTCCGAGGCGAGCTCGATGACGCCTGAGGCGTTTGCCGAGTTCGTGAAGGCCGAGAAGGCGAAGTATCAGGAGATCGTGAAGATCTCGGGCGCCAGCCTGAATTGATGGCGCTGGCAACGGGCATCTTCCTAAGGGGATGCCTGGTGCGACGCAGTTTTTTGCCGCCCGCCGGGATGCTTTCCTGGCGGGCGTTTTGCTTTCTGTTGATGCCAGTCGCCACGGATGCCTACCAGCCCATGGCGTAAGCGGGGCGGCGCGGGTCCGCGCCGCCCCAGCGCACGCCGCTATCCAGATCGTGCCGGACCATGCAGACGGCGCCAGCGCGCCAGCTATGGCCGTTCCACCACTTCACGGTATGGCCCAACGCGGCAAGCGCGTCGCCCGCGCTGCGCGGGATCAGGTCTTCGATCATCAGCCGGCCCGGCATCGCATCGTGCGGCTCGAACGACGACGGGAAGCTGAAGCTGGCAAACCGCGGCGCCTCGACCGCCTGCTGCACGTCCATGCCGAACACCTCCATGTTCAGGAAGGTCTGCAGCATGGCCTGGCATTGCACGTCGCCGCCCGGCGTACCGAAAGGCATGACGTACTGGCCGGGCCTGATGGCGAGCGAAGGATTGGGCGTGAGCCGCGGCCTGCGGCCCGGTCCGATGGCGCAGGGATGGCCGGCCTCGGCCCAGGATTGGCTGCCGCGTCCCGACGCGCAGATGCCGGTGCCAGGAATGACGGGCACGTTGTAGGAGCCGTCGCTGGGCGTGGCCGAAAACGCGTTGCCGTCCTTGTCGACGACCGCCACATAAGACGTATCCAGGCGCGGATCGGTGCGCGCCATGTCATCCGGCCCGGCCGCGCGCAGATCGACCTCCCGCGTGTGGGGAAGCCGGCCCGCCGGCGGCATGTCGGGGCCTGCTCGATCCAGGGCAATCATGGCCAGCCGCGCGCGCGCATAGTCCTTGGACAGCAGCGCCGCCTGCGGCACCCGCGCATGGCGCGGATCGGCGTAATGCACCTCGCGGTCCGCGAAGGCCAGTTTGATGGCTTCGGTCAGCAGATGCACATAGGACGCGGAGTTGTGGCCCAGCGCGCGCAGGTCGCACGGCTCCAGGATGTTCAGCATCTGTAGCAGCGAGGGGCCCTGGCACCAGAAGCCGCAGCTATGCACCTGCGTGCCGTTGAAGCCGGTGGACAGCGCTGGCTCAACCTCCACAGAAAAGCCTCGCAAGTCCTCATGGGTGATCAGCCCGCCTTCCTCGCGGTGATACCTGACGATCGCCGCAGCAATGTCGCCTTCGTAGAATGCGCGGCGCGCGGCGGCCAGGCCCGCCAGGCGGCTGTTTCCAGGATGCGCGCGCTCTTCGTCGGCCATGTACTGGATGCTGCGCGCCAGGTCGGCCTGGCGGAATACCGATCCCGCCTCGGGCGGCTTGCCGCCCGGCAGATAGATGGCCGCGCTGGATGCCCACCGCGCGTAGTGCTTCTGGTTTTCAGCCAGCACTTCGGCCATCAGCGGATACATGACGAAGCCGTCGCGCGCCAGCCGGATGGCGCCGGCCGCGACCTCGCCGAAGCGCATGGTGCCGAACCGTTCCAGCGCGGTGATCCACGCGTCGGGCGCTGCCGGGATGACGGTGCGCAACACGCCCGCCGGGATCGTGCCGCCGTGCTTCTCCAGAAACGTTTCCAGCCGCGCGGCCTGTGGCCAGTAGCCGAGCCCGGAAATGCTCCATACCTTTTGCGCCTTGGCCTGATAGACCAGGATGGGGGCGACGCCGCCGAAGTTGACGATGTCGCTCTGGACCACGCCCAGGGCGATGCCCGCTGCCACGCCCGCGTCGACGGCGTTGCCGCCGGCCTGCAGGACGTCCATGCCGGCCTGCGTGGCCAGATAGTGGCCTGCCGAGATCATGTGATTGACGCCGGCGAGCGCGGGGCGCATGGAGGTGGGGGCGCTTCCCGCGGTCAGGTCCGGGGCGTAGGGGGGATTGGACATCGAAGACTCCGGTCGGAAGAGAGGGCTCGCGTGCCGGCGCGGGTTCAATAGGTCATTGCGGGTTGATGCCCAGCTTTTGCGTCACGTCCTGCCAGCGCTTGAACTCGGCGTGCAGAAAACGGCTGAATTCGTCGGGTGAGGTGCCTTGCACCATCACGTCGCGCGCTTCCATGGCGCTGCGCACGTCCGCGCTGGACAACGCGGACTTCGTGGCCTTGTACAGGCCGTCGACAATCTCCGGCGGGGTGCCCTTGGGCACCAGCAGGCCATACCAGGAACCGCCCACCAGATTCGGATAGCCGCCTTCCTTGGCGGTGGGAATCTCGGGAGCCCGGTCCAGGCGCTTTTCGCTAAAGATCGCCAGCGCCTTCAGCTTGCCGTTGCGGATGAAGGTCAGCGTGGTGCCCGGCGTGTCCAGCGTGTATTGCACTTGGCCGGCGATGACGTCGTTGAGCAGCGCGGCGCTGCCGCGGTAGGGGACGTGCATGGTCTTGATCCCGGCATCCATGTTCAGCTGCTCGGAGAAAAAGAAATTCGCGGTCATGATGCCCGGCGAGGCGTAGTTGATCTCGCCGGGGCGGCTGCGCGCGTACGCCACCAGTTCAGGCAGCGTGTTGGGCGGAAAGGTTGGATTCGCGACCAGGATGAAGGGACCGCCGCCGACCAGGGTGACCGGGATCAGGTCGTTCATGGGATCGTATTGCAGGTCCTTGACCGTGAGCGGCGCCCCGGTCAGGGGCGACGCCGTGGCGAACAGCACGGTGTAGCCGTCGGGCTCGGCCCGCACGACCTGCTGGGTTGCGATGGTGCCGCTGGCTCCTGCGCGGTTCTCGACCACGACGGGTTGCTTGATCTCCTGGCTGAGTTGCTGCGCCAGCATGCGCGCCACCGTATCCGTGCCGCCGCCCGGCGGGTAGCCGACGATCATCCGTATCGGCTTGGCGGGCCACGCCTGAGCCGATGCCGCACCGGTCAGTACGGCGGCCAGTAGGCCGGCAATGCCGCACAAGGCGGCGAGGGCGCGGCGGCGCGCGGGACGTGTGGCGATTGCTCGAATGATCATGGATGACTCCTGGACGCTTCTTGCTGGCCGATGCCCTTGCAGATCTCGGCCGTTGTCGGATCCCGCGCCGCCTCGATGCGCGGCGGTCCGGCTGCGGCGGCGCAGCCGGATCGTGCCGCCCTACTTGTTCGCAGCCAGCCCCAGATTGCGGACGATTTCCGCTTCCAGCGCGTACTGTTGCGCGGCATAGGCGGCGTAGTCCTTGCCGTCCATGTAGACCAGTTCCTGGCCGTACTGCGTCAGGATCTGCTTGAAGGCCTCGGATTCGGCCACTTGCTTGAAGACGGCATGCAGCTTGGCGACGACGGCGGGCGGCATGTCCTTGGGACCGGCGATGCCGAATGGCGCGTTGGCGGGCGGCGTGCCGTCAAGTTCGTGCAGCGTGGGCGTGTCCGGATACTGGGCGCTGCGATGTTCGCCCCAGGTCACCAGCATGCGCATCTTTCCCGATTGCACCTGCGGCTGCACGGTCGTCGAGCCGGCGTATGCCGTCACCTGCCCGCCCATCACCGCGGTAAGCACTTCGGATTCGCCCTTGTACGGAATATGGCGCCAGGTCACGCCGTTGCGTGCGGCGATGTCTTCCATCATCACGTTGGATGCGCTGCCGACGCTGGCCGTGCCGTAGGTGACTTCGTTCGGATGCTGTTTCGCATGGCGGATGAAATCTGCCCACGTCTTGTGCGGCGAGCCGGCGGGCACCGCCACGCCCAGCGTGTAGCCGCTGAGCATCATGACGTAGGTGAAGTCGCGTGTGGGGTCGTAGCCCATGTCCTGAATGTGCGGCATGCGATAGACCGGACTGGGCAGGACGGCCAGCGTGTAGCCATCGGGACGCGCGGTCTTGATGGCGCGCGCGCCCATGGTCGCGCCGGCCCCGCCGCGGTTTTCGATGACGATGGCCTGGCCCAGTTCGGGCGCGGCAAGCTCGGCGAATTTGCGGATCACGGTGTCGGTGGAGCCGCCCGCCTGATAGGGCACGATGATGTGAATCGGCTGCGCGGGGAAGGGCGCGGCCGTGGCCAGGGGCGCCGCGAGGGCCGCGCCGGCAAGCGCCAGGGCGCGCGGCGCGCGGGCCGCGCAAGCCAGCGCGGCGGTCAGGGTGCGGTGCAGACGCAGGATCATGATGTTCTCCATTCAATTCAGGCGGTGGCCCAGGCCTGCGCGAACGCGCGCTGGAAGTTTGCGCCGAGTACGCCGACGATCTGGCTGTCCGTCAGTCCGGCCTCGTGCAGCGCGTGGGTGAACGCGGGAAATTGCGCCGGCGTCGGCGTTTCTACGGGGTAGCGCGCTTCCATCACATCGCCAAAGGCGTCGGAGAAGTCACCGCCCGATTTGGCGTACTTGGTGCGCGACATCACCATCACATGGCGCACGGCCTCGTAGGTGTCGACCGACGGAAAATCGGTGCCGATGCCCACGTGTTCATAACCGACCAGTTCGCCGATGTACTTCACGTTCGCGACGAAGTCCGACAGCAGCGGCTGCTGGCGTGGATCGCCGCGCCAGCTCAGGTAGGCATGGATGCTGCATCCGACCACGCCGCCCGTCGCGGCGACCGCTTTGATGACGTCGTCCGACTTGTTGCGCGGCCGGGTGATCACGGCGTTAGCGTTGGCGTGGGTCAGCAGCACGGGCTTGCTGCTGTGCCGGGCGGCGTCCAGGCAGGTCTGCGGCGCGCAGTGACTGAGGTCGATGGCGATACCCACGCGGTTCATCTCCGAAACCATCTTCACGCCCAGATCGCTCAGGCCGGCGTTGCGCTTTTCCAGGCAACCGTCGCCCAGCAGGTTGGCCTCGTTGTAGGTCAGCTGGATGACGCGCATGCCCAATTCATGGAACAAGGCGACGCGGTCTATCTGGTCGCCGAGGGGTTTGCCGTTCTGCCATCCCATGATGAGCCCCAGCTTGCCGACCTGCTTGGCGCGCGCAATGTCGTCGGCCGTTTCCACCAGCAGCCAGGACGAGTCCGGCGCAGCGCAGCGTTGGCGCCAGGTCATGCAGTCGCGCAGCGCCTGCTCGAAGTCCGCGCCCATGTCGCTGACCGTGACGTTGATGGCGCTGACGCCGCCGGCCAGCATGTCGCGGGTGCTGCCGTTGCTGAAGAAAACCAGACCGTCGACGACGGTGGCGCGGCGATGCAGGTCAGCGCTGTGGCTATCCATGAAAGAACTCCCCTTTGGTTGTATGAATGTTTTCAATGCGTGGCCGTCAGGTTCCGTAGCGGCCGTAGCGGAACGGGTGCAGATGGATCGCGGGCGTGTGGCCCTGGATCAACTGCGCCATCAACTCGCCCGCCGCCGGGCCGATGCCGAAACCGTGGCCCGAGAAACCGGAGGCAAGGTACAGCCCGGGCAGGCCGGGCACCGCGTCCATGACAGGCATCGCGTCGGGCGTGACATCGATGTAGCCGGCCCAGGACTGCGCAATGCGTGCTTCGCGGAATGCGGGAAAGGCGTCAACCAGCCTGCGCCAGGCTTGCGCCACGCCGCGACTGGACGGCGACGGATCCAGCACGCGATGCCGTTCGAAAGGCGATTCTCGGTCGGCCGGGAAATGATTCGGGATCTTCAGCTCTTCAAAAAAACGCTTGCCGAAACGCAGGCGCACGAAGCTGCTGTTGGCCCGCCACGCGCTGAAGAAATGCGGCATGAGGCGGAAGGTGTCGGGCACCACGTCCGCCATCGACGCGCCGAACTGCGACACCGAATAGCCGCCGTCGGCGCGTTTGCGGCAGGTGAAGTCCTTGCCGTTGATCGCCGCCTGCGGCCCCGCGTCGAGCGGCGTCGTGCGTAGCACGGACCCACGCACCTTCAACTGCGGAAAGTCGGCGCCCAGATTGCCGCAGAAGAGCCGCGACCAGGCGCCGGCCGCCACCAGCACCGCCTGCGTGGCAATGCGGCCGCGCTCCGTGATCAAGGCGCTGACGCGGCCCGCGCTGCGCTCCACGCCGCGCACAGCGCATTGCTCAAAAATGTGTGCGCCCGCGGCGCGCGCCAGCGAGGCGATGCCGCGCGTTGCCAGCTGCGGTTCGGCGACCCCGTCCGTCGGGCTATACATCGCGCCCGTCCAGACGCGTCCGGTCGACGGCAGCATGTCCTGCACCGTGCGGCGATCCAGCAGGCGCGCATCCACGCCATGCGCGCGCGCCCCGTCTAGCCACACCTGATGGCCGGCCGCGTCCGCGTCGTTCTCCTGCAGGTAGAAGATGCCGCTGCGGCGGAAGCCCACATCGACCTTTTCCTGGATCTCTGCCCATAGCCGGTTGGCGCGCTGAGCCAGTGGCACTTCCGGCAGGTCGCGGCCCAGCGTGCGCACCCAGCCCCAATTGCGCGACGACTGTTCGCAGGCCAGCGTGCCTTTCTCGAACACGGCGACCCGCAGTCCGGCGCGCGCGAGGGAATAAGCCGTGCTGATGCCGATAATGCCCCCGCCAACAATGGCGACGTCGACCGAGGCTGGGAGCGCTGGGGCCGTCGGGGCAGAAGTTGAGGCGCGAGCGGCGGATGGAGCCGGCGTTTGAGGCGGATGCAGTTGCATGAAAACCCGGGATTGATTAAATATCGCTATTCGATAACAATCTACGTATAACGATAACGGCGAGTGTTTTTATACTGCTCGCCGGGCCCGGCTACAACGTAAGGGTTTCCCTAGGCCGCCTGACTTTGCGGCTAGCCGCGGACAAACTCCGTCTTTGCTATCCAACCAGAATCCGAATGTCTGAACCTTCCGCCTTGTTGATCCAGTCGCTGGAAAAAGGGCTCGCCGTGCTCGAGTCCTTCAGGGGGCACGCCTCTTTGAGCCTTCAGGAGATGGCCCGCGAAAACGGCATCACCATCGGCTCGGCCCAGCGCGTGGCCTACACGCTGGAAAAAACCGGGTACCTGTTCAAGGACCCGCGCAGCAAGCGCTACAGCATGACGGTCAAGGCCGTGGGGCTGGGCTACAGCTATCTCTACCGGCAGCCCTTGTTCCAGCATGCGCATGCGGTGCTGCATCAGGTCAACCAGGAGTGCGGCGAGATCGTCAATCTGGCCGTGCCCGATGGCGACAACATGGTGTTTGTCATGCGCGTTGCGCCGGCCAGGCACATTCCCGAGTACCTGCCGGTGGGAACGCAGATCCCGTGCGTGGCAACCGCGTCTGGGCGCGCGCTATGGGCGTTGTTGCCGCCGGATGAACTTGATCTCAGGTTGCGCAGCGTGACGTGCGCGAAGTACACGCCGCACACCACCACCGACATCGACCGGCTGCGCGCGCTGATCGAAGCGGCAAGACGGGACCAGTACGCCTATGCTGACGAAGAGTTCTTCGCTGGGGATCTGAATGTCGCGGCGGTGGTTTTTGGGGACAACGGCGATCCGCTCGGTGCGGTCAACATATCCGTGCCCAAACCGCGCTGGTCGCTGGCGCGCGCGCGGGAGGAACTGGGGCCGCTGGTGATCCGGGCAGCCAGGGCGATCAGCAAGCGCAATTGATGCTGATCGTCATGGCTCGCGGCCTTTACCAGCGATACCGCAACGTCGCCATCACCGTGCGCTCCGCACCCCAATAGCAGCTCACGGCCGTGCCCAGGCAGTTGGCCACGTAACGCTTGTCGAACAGATTGGACACGTTCAACGCGACCTGCGCGCCGGCGAGAGCCGGGCTGGCGCGACCCAGGTCGTAGCGGATCGCCGCATCGACCAACGTCACGGCCGGAATGGCGTAGTTGTTGTTCAGATCGCCATAGAATCCGCCGCGGTACGTCACGCCGGCGCCCAGGCCCACGCCTTGCAACGGGCCGTCGCGCAGCGTGTAGTCTGCCCACAGGGCGGCCTGATGGCGCGGCACGAAGTTGAGCTGATTGCCGCGCTGCGCGGGATTGTTGCTCTTGGTGATCTCGCTGTCGCTAAGCGCGTAAGACATCGTCAGATCCAGGCCGTTCTCGAAACTGGCCTTGCCCTCCAGCTCCAGCCCCTGCACCTGAACCCGGCCGGTCTGCACGACAAAGCTGGTATTGACCGGGTCCGGCGTGCTGACGTTGTTCTGGTTGATCTGGAACGCCGACAGTGTCACGAAGCTGGCGTAGCCGTTGGGCTGGAACTTGATGCCGGCTTCATACTGCTCACCGGTCGTTGGCTTGAGCGGGGATCCGTCGCGCAGCACGCCCGTTACGGGCTGGAAAGACGTGGAATAGCTGAGATAGGGCGCCAGGCCGTTGTCAAAGCGATACGTGACGCCGAGGCGGCCGGTGAAGCGGTTGGCGTCGGCATCGCGCGAGGTCCACGCCCACTGCCCGGCGCTGCCGCGTGCGCCGGTATCGGTGGTGCCTTCGGTCCAGTCGTAACGGCCCACCAGCGTGAACAGCAGCCGGTCAAGTTCGATCTGGTCCTGCGCGTACACCCCCAACTGGTTGCGCGTCATGTTGATCTTGGTGGCCGTGGGCGGACGCGTCACGGGCGTTCCGTAGTCAGGGTTGAACACGTCGAACAGCGGCGAAGCCGGCGGCAGCATCAGCCCCAGGCTGCTTTCGTTGTAGCGCGACTTTTCCCTCAGATAATCCAGGCCGAAGGTGAGGTCGTGGCGTGTGGGGCCGGCCGTGAATTTGGCGTTCAACTGGTTGTCGACCTGGAACGCATGCGATGTTTCGGGGAAGGCCCAGGCGTACCGGATCGCCTGGGTTTCCGACGTCATCGCGCCGATCTGCACGCGGCGGGTGTTGGTGTCAACGTTCGTGTACCGGGCGCTTTGCCGTACGCTCCAGGTGTCGTTCAGACGGTGGTCCAGCGTGTAGCCAACCATGGTCTGCTCGTTGGTGAAGATGTCGTAGCCGGGTTCGCCCACGAAGCGGTCTCGCGGAATGTAGCCGGCGCTGCTCTTTTCCAGCGTCCCGATGACCGGCAGCACCGGCGCGCCACCGCCACCGTGGCTGGTGATCTTCTGATACTGCACATTCAGATTCAGGCTGGTGTCAGATGACGGGCGCCAGGTGAAGCTGGGCGCGATGAACTGGCGTTCATCGTCGACGTGCTGGTACTGCGTGTCGCTATCGCGCAAGGTGCCGGTCAGGCGATACAGGAATTTGCCTTCGTCGTCGGCGGGCCCGGAAAAGTCGAACGATCCCTGGTACCGGTTGAAGCTGCCCGCCTGCAGGACGACCTCATTGATCGGCTCGGCAGTGGGACGCTTGCTGGTCATGTTCACCAGCCCGCCCGGGGCGCTCTGGCCGTAGAGGCCAGACGACGGTCCCTTCAGGATCTCTATCCGTTCCAGGCCATAGGTGTCGATGCGCGGCTGCGCATATCCCCGCGCGCCGAAGGGCAGAAGCAGGCCATCCAGATAGCGCGCCGGGGTGAACCCGCGGATGGTCAGCCAGTCATAGCGCACGTCGTTGTCGCCGTACTGGGCGAAGATGCCCGGCGTGTAGCGGACGGCCTGCGCCAGCGAGGTCACGCCGCGCCAGTCCATTTCATTGCGGGTGATGACGTTGATGGTCTGGGGCGTGTCGATCAGGGCCGCGTCCGACTTGGTGCCGGACCGGCTGCGCGTGGCGACGAAGTCGGCGCCGGAGGTCGGCGACGCATCGCTCGATCCTTGCACCACGACCGGGGACAGCGTGGAAACATCGGCGGCCGCCGATGGAGCGGGTTGCGCGCCGACGGACGCGGACGCCGCAAAGGCTGCGAGCAATGCCAATGGCAACGGCTTGACGGAGAAGAACACGGGGGTTACCACCTGATCAATTTATAATTAACAAGAATCATTCCTGTGCGACGGCATGATTCCAGAAGCGCCGCCGGATGTCTGACGATTTTGCGGCGCCAATTGACGGTTTTGCTGCACTCAACGCAATTGCGCTTGTTACCCATGCCCGCTGTGCTCTCGCTCGACCCGTATACCGCTCCAGTCAAGCCTCACGAATGGTGGCGAGGCACACTTCCCACGGTGCCCGCGACGCAGGACTGGGAAAACGTCATCCAGTGCGTGGTGCGCGTCGAGGAAGGCGTCAGCGTGGTGGTGCTGGACGGCTGCCCATCGGCTGCGCTGACGATTCCGGCGCCGGGCGCACCGGTGTTCGGCATGCAGGTATGGCTGGAGGGCGACGCAGTGCTGGCGCTGGACGGCGGCAAGCCACTGAAAGTGTCCGGGGGCGTGGCGCTGCTCTTCAACCACGAGCAACCAGTGGGCTGGACCACGCACCTTTACGCGAAGCGGCGCGTCCGGATGCTGGATATCCGATACACCCCCGATGCCCTGGCCCGTGCAGGCGACTCGGCACCCATCACCCTGCTCACCCGGCGGTTTCGCCAAGACGTCAGCGTGCCGACCCACGGATCGTTGGTGGCATCGCTGGACGCGCCCGCCAGCCTGCTGACGTTGGCTACCGATATTTCACGCGACGCGCCGACGGCTCCCGAGGCGCGCCGGATCTGGTATCGCGCCAAGTCGCTCGAGATGCTGGCTGCCTTTGTGGAATTGCTTTCAGTGCCGGAAGTGCTGAAGGGGCCCGCCGCAGAGGAGCGTCAGCAGGTGCAGCAAGCTTGCCGTCTGCTGCGGGAACGCTGCTCGGAACATTGGCCGCCGGGGCGTGTCGCGCGGGCGGTGGGTTTGTCAGAAAGACGGCTTCAGGAATTGATGCGCGAAAACGTCGGCCGTTCGGTTCACGCCTATCTGAGCGACGCGCGGCTGGTTCGCGCTTCGGACCTGCTGCGCAGCGGCATGAGCGTGACGCAGGTGGCCGGCGACTTGGGGTATTCAAGCCTCAGTCATTTCAGCAAGATCTTCAAGGCGCGATACGGCGCATCGCCACGCGCCTGGTAAGGCGCCGAACGTGCGCCGCGGAAACGTCGTTCAACCGATGCGCATCAAACCGCCGGCCCCTCGATCAGCCACTGCAACATCCTTTGCAGCGAATCCCGGTCATACTCCGCATCGGTAAGCCGGTATTGCTCCGGATCGCGGTTCACCCAGGAATCGGTCACCGTCCATGCATCGCCGTCCTGCTGCAGCCGAAGTGCATAAATCCAGTTGCCGGTCCAACTCCGATGCAAACGCAGCCAGCCGTCGTGCAGGTAGATGAACCATTTGTCTTCCATTTCCTTCGGCACGAAGCCTTGCTGCAAGCGGGCGTACTCGTCGGCGGTATAACGCCCCTGAAAATGCAGCGGTTCACGCTGCGCCGGCGCAGGCAGGTGCTTCCAGGAGTCTTGGGTGGCGATGGGCATGTAGGTGCTTCTGTTCTATGCTGAATCCCTCGCATACTACCAAGGCCGCGCCATGCACCTTCAAGCCGCCATTCCGATCCTGCGCATTTTCTCCGTGGAAAAGGCGCGCGACTTTTACCTGGATTTTCTTGGGTTCACCTGGGATTGGGAGCATCGCTTCGAAGCCGGGTTTCCGCTGTACGCGCAGGTGCATCGCGGGGATCTGGTGCTGCATCTGTCCGAGCATCATGGCGATGCGACGCCGGGGTCGGCGGTGTTTGTGCGGATGCAGGGCGTTGATGAATACCACGCGGAAGTCAGCGCCAGAAAGTATGCCTACATGCGGCCCGGCGTCCAGGAGATGCCGTGGGGGCGCGTGATGGCGGTGATCGATCCGTTTGGCAATCGGCTGAGCTTTTGCGAATCGCAGGACTAGCGGCTGGCGGCTAAACCCCCAGATAGCGGTGCGCCAGGTCGGGCTGCGCGCCCAGTTCGGCGGGGCTGCCTTGCCAGACAACGCGACCCTTTTCCAGAACGTGGTGCCGGTCCACCAAGGTCGCCATTTCCTTGAGGTTCTTGTCGATTACAAGAATGGTCTGGCCTTCTTCCTTCAAGCGGCGCAGGCAGTTCCAGATTTCCTGGCGGATCAAAGGCGCCAAGCCTTCGGTGGCTTCGTCCAGGATGAGCAGACGCGGGTTGATGAGCAGGGCGCGGCCGACGGCCAGCATCTGCTGTTCGCCGCCGGAAAGCGTGCGGGCCGATTGGGTGCGGCGTTCCTTCAGGCGCGGGAACAGGTCGAAGACGCGGCCGACGTGCCAGCCGGCGCGGGTGTTGCGGGCGGTGGCGACCAGGTTTTCCTCGACGGACAACGACCCGAACACGCGGCGGCCTTCTGGAACGAGGCCGATGCCTAGCTGCGCGATGCGGTGCGGGGCCATGCCGGTGATGGGCTTGCCGTCGAGCAGGATGGCGCCGCCCTGCGCGGGCAGCATGCCCATCAAGGTCTTGACGGTAGTGGTCTTGCCCATGCCGTTGCGGCCGATCAGCGAGACGACCTGCCGGGGCGCGATATCCATGTCGACGCCGAAGAGCACTTTGCTGGCGCCATAGCCGCCCAGCAGTTGGTTCACTTGCAGCATCAGTCCTCCTCGCCCAGGTAGGCGGCGCGCACGTCGGGATGGCGGCGCACCTCGTCGGGCGTGCCGGTGAAAATGGTTTTGCCGTAAACCAGCACGGTGACGCGATCGGCCAGCGCGAACACGGCGTCCATGTCGTGTTCGACCAGCAGGATGGCGTAACGGCCCTTCAGGGTCTGGAGCAGCGCGGTCATGCGTTGCGATTCCTCGGCGCCCATGCCGGCCATGGGCTCGTCCAGCAGCAGCACGGACGCGTCCAGCGACAGCGCCATGGCCAGTTCCAGCTGGCGCTTCTCACCGTGCGCCAGCGCCGACACGCGCACGCTGGCGCGTCCGGCCAGACCGACGCGTTCGAGCGCGTCGCGCGCCGGTTCGCGCAGCCGGGCCATGCGCCGCGCGTTGCGCCACAGGTTGAAGCCGCCGGGGCTGTGCGCCTGCACTGCCATGGCGACGTTGTCTTCGGCGGTGAAGTCTGGGTAGAGCTGGCTGATCTGAAATGACCGGGCCAGGCCTGCGGCCGGACGCCGGTGGGCGGGCATGCGGGTGATGTCGGCGCCGTCGAGCCAGATGCTGCCGGCGTCGGGCAGGATTTCACCGCTGATCTGCGAGAGCAGGGTGGTCTTGCCCGCGCCGTTGGGGCCGATGAGGGCGTGCAGTTCGCCGGGGCGGACCGCCAGGTCGACGCCCTGGGTGGCGTGCACCGCGCCAAAGGATTTCTGCAGGCCGCGGATTTCCAGTTTGGGGCTCGTCATTGTTTACCTCCCGCCAACCAGCCGTACACGCCGCGTTTTCCGAAGAGCACCACCAGCACCAGCACGGGGCCCAGGATCAGCATCCAGTGTTCGGTCCAGCCGGTGGCAACCTGCTCCAGGCCCAGGTATACGGCCACGCCGAGCACGGGGCCGAAGATCGAGCCCATGCCGCCCAGGATGACCATTGCCATCAGTTCGCCGGACTTCTGCCAGGCCGACATGTCGGGGCTGACAAAGAGTGCGTAGTTGGCCCACAGCGCGCCGGCAAGTCCGGTGCCGGCGGCTGACAGTACGAACGCCGTAAGGCGGTAGCGCAGCGGCGCCAAGCCCAGTCCGATGCTGCGGCGGGGATTCTGCTTGATGCTTTGCAGCGCCATGCCGAAGGGCGAATTGACGATGCGCCGGCACACGATGATCCAGACGGTCATGAGCGCCAGGCACACGTAGTAGAAGGTGGTTGGATCGTTCAGGTTCAGCCCGGGCAGCGTGTTGCGCGCATCGATGGACAGGCCGTCGTCGCCGCCGTACACCATCAGCCCGACAAGGATGAAGTACAGCATCTGCCCGAAGGCGAGCGTGATCATGATGAATTGCACGCCGGTGGTGCGCAGCGACAGAAAGCCCACCACCAGTCCGGCCAGCGCGGCAACGGCGATGGCAAGCGGCCACATGACGAGCGCGGCGTTGCTGCCGCTCCAGCCGAACAGCGTCTCGCCCTGGTCGACGTGAAAGGCGGCGATGCCGATGACGTAGCCGCCCAGACCGAAGAACGCGGCGTGGCCGAAGCTGACCATGGCGCCGTAGCCCAGGATCAGGTCCAGGCTGACAGCCGCGATGGCGTAGATGAGAAAGCGCGTCATGAGGTTGACGAGAAAGCTCTCGCCCGTGGCCTGCGCGATGGCCGGCACCAGCACGAAAAGCAGCAGCCCGATGGCGTTGACGATGACGCTGCGGGTCAGGCGCGGTCTGCCTGCGGTGTAGGTGTCTGACACCCCCGATGCACGGTCGTGGCATGCGGCGTTTGCGTCAGGGGTGTCAGACACCGGGGCAACTGCGGCAGACGGTGGAATTGATCTGGTCATGAATATCTTTCCTATCGCTGGGCCGGCACCAGTCCGCGCGGCTTGAACAGCAGCACGATGGCCATCAGGATGTAGATGCTGGCGGACACGAGGCTTGAACTCGCGGAGTCCGATAGCTCGGGCGGCAGCAGGCGCGACATCCAGAAGGGGATGTAGGCGCGCCCCAGCGCATCGGTCATGCCGATCATCAGCGACCCGACCAGCGCGCCGCGCACGGAGCCAACGCCTCCGACCACGATGACGACGAACGTGGTGATGAGGATGCGCTCGCCCATGCCGATCTCCACCGCCAACAGGGGCGCGGCCATGACGCCAGCAAAGCCGCAGAGCAGGGCGCCCAGCGTGAAGATCAGCGTGAAGAGGCGCTGAATGTTCACGCCCAGCGCGTCGACCATTTCGCCATCGTCTGCACCAGCGCGCACCAGCATGCCGACCCGTGTGCGCGAGATCAGCAGCCACAGGCCCACCGCCACCAGCGCGCCCGCGCCGATGAAGGCGAGCCGCATGATGGGATAGTTCAACCCGGGCAGGAGCGCGACGGACCCGGACAGGAAGGGCGGGATATCCATGAAGGGCGGACTGCGGCCGAACAGCACGGTGACCAGCTCATTGGTGAACAGGGTTAGCCCCAGCGTGGCCAGCACCTGATCCAGGTGGTCGCGCCGGTAAAGGTGGCGGATGACCAGCAGTTCGATCACCAGTCCGTACAGCGCCGCGCCGGCGAGCGCGGCCAGCAGGGCGGCCGCGAACGAGCCCGTGGAGGCCGCCGCGCTGGCCGCGCAGAACGCGCCCACCATGTAGAACGAGCCGTGCGTCAAGTTGATGACGTTCATGATGCCGAAAACCAGCGTCAAACCCGCCGACAACAGAAACAGCAAGGCGCTGTACTGCAGGCCATTCAGGACCTGCTCCAGGAACATCAGCATTACGACTCCTTCTTGGGAGAGCCTGTTTGGCGAGGCCGCGCGGCGCCGGCGAGCCCGGCGCCGCGCACCTTGTGCCGCGTCATGGCATCTTGCAGTCCGCCGCGTGCACGTCGGTGTGGTCGCGCGCAAGCACCTTCAGGTTCTTGTAGACCAGCTTGCCGTCGGGGCCCGCTTCAATGTGCAGCAGATACCAGTCCTGAATCGGATGCTGGTTCGATCCGAACTTGAACTTGCCGCGCACGCTGGGAAAGTCGGCGCGCCGCAGGGCATTGCGGAAGTCGTCGGGTTTGCCGGTGATGTCGCCGTTCACGGCTTTCAAGGCGGAGCCGATCAGATTGGCCGTGTCGTAGGCCTGGGCCGCGTAGGCGGTGGGCGGGCGGTTGTAGGCTTTGGTGAAGGCCTCGACGAAGTGCTTGCTCTGCGGGTTGTCCAGGTCGGCGCTCCACAGCGAACTCAGGTAAAAGCCCTTGCCCGCGGTGCCCGTTGCCGCCAGCATGCGGTCGTCCATCGAGTAGATGGGCGTGATCATCTTGATCTTGTCTGCCAGCCCCGAGTTGGCGAACTGCTTGGTCAGGTTGATGCCTGCACCGCCCGGATGAAACTGAAAGATGGCGTCGGGATTGAGCGAGCGGATGCGCGCCAGCTCCACCGAGAAGTCGGCCTGCTCGAGCTTGGTGTAGATCTCGTCGGCGATCTCGCCTTTGTACGTGCGCTTGAAGCCGGCAATGGCGTCGCGGCCGGCCTGGTAGTTCGGGGCCATGATGACCACGCGCTTGGCGCCCAGCTCGTTGGCGGCCATGCCGGCGGTGTCGGCGTAGGAGTCGTTCTGGAACGCCACCGAGAAATAATTGGGGTTGCAGGCCTTGCCCGCGAAGTTGGACGGGCCGGCGTTCAGGCTGACGTAGAAGGCGCCGGCGTTGAGCACGGTAGGCCCGACGGCGGCCATGACGTTCGAAAAATTGATGCCGGTGAACAGACGCACGCCGCCTTGCACCATCTTGTCGGCGATCTGCTTGGCGTTGGCGGGCTTGAGCGCGTCGTCCTCGACGCGCACGTTGACCGGCACGCCGCCCAGCTTGCCGCCGCCTTCCTTGACGGCCAGCATGAAGGCATCGCGCTCGTCTTCGCCGATGTAGCCGGCGGGCGTGGACAGGGTGCCGATGAATCCGATGTCCACGGGTTTCTGCTGGGCGCTGGCCGAGTACGAGGCCAATGACAGCATGACGGCGGCCGCGCCGCGGATGGTGCTTTTGTGCATGGTTGTCTCCTCTTGTACTGATGCTTGTATGCCGGATGCGCTTTGGCAATCGGCGTTTTACGTGTTGCGTCTGCTGAGACGTCTATTGCTGCGTCGATTACTGCGGCATGCCTCCCGCCAGGCAGTTTTCTACCCTCCACCCATACAGCCACTGCAGTGCGTCCTGGAACTGGGCCTGGCTGCGCCCCGTCCACAGCATGTTGCGCACGGTGCGTTCCACGCCGCGCGCGTGATAGAGCCTGCCCATTTCGCGTGTGGACCACACCACGCGCGCAGTGCGCGGGATGCGGACCGATTCGTACAACCGGAAGGCGGCGGGCAGGTCGTGCTCGCACTGCCTGATGGCCTCGCCCAGCGTCACGGCGTCTTCCAGCGCCATGCAGGCGCCCTGCGCCATGTATTGCGTCATGGGATGGGCGGCGTCGCCCAGGATCGTGACGCGGCCCTCGCCCCAACGTTCCACGGGTTCGCGATCGGCGGTCGCCCAGCGCTTCCATGAAGTTGGTCTGTCCAGCATCTGGTGCGGCGTGGGGTGGATGCCCTGGAAGTACGACAGCACCTCTTCCTTGCTGCCTTCCCGCACGCCCCATTCTTCCTGTACGCGGCTATGGAAGGTGACGACCAGGTTGTATTGCTGCCCGCCGCGCAGCGGGTAGTGCACCAGGTGGCAATGCGGCCCGGCCCATAGCACCGGGGCGTTGATGCGCAGCTCACGAGGCATGTTCTCCTCGTCAACCACCGCGCGGTAGACGACGTGGCCCGTGACGCGCGCCGGATCGCCCACCATGCGCTCGCGGATCACGGACTTGACGCCGTCGGCGCCCACCACCGCATCGGCCCGGTACCGGTTGCCTTGCGTGTCCACGACTTCCACACCGTGTTCGTCCTGCGCCATGCTGGCGATCTGCGTGGACGTGCGGAACTGGATCAGCGGGTCCCGCTGCACGGCCTCCAGGATCGACAGATGGATGTCTGCGCGATGGATCACCGCGTACGGGCCGCCAAACCGCGCGCGGAACGCCTCGCCGGTGTCGATGCGCACGACCTCCTTGGCGTCCACCGCATCCATCATGATGATGTGGTCGGTGAAGACTGCGCGCTCGCGCGCCGTACGGCCCACGCCCAGCGCATCCAGCGCCGCGAAGGCATTGGGGCCGAGCTGGATGCCGGCGCCGATCTCGCCGATGTGCGCCGCCTGCTCCAGCAATTGCACGGCGATTCCCTGCCGCGTCAACGCCAGCGCGGCCGCCAGCCCGCCGATGCCGCCGCCCACGACGATCACGGTTTGCGTCTTCGGCTTTGCAGCCTGGTTCTTAGTCATGTCGGAATCTCGCGGGATCAGTCGTGGCCGCCCAGGAAGGCGCCCTGTTGCTTCAATTGCGCCTGCAGCGCGGGGATGGAAACGTCGCCGGGCGCGATACCGTCGCGTAGCGCCATCGCGGATGCGGTCCCCGCGGCCTCGCCCATGACGAAGCAGCTACCGCTGACGCGCGCCGCGGACTGGCCCTCGTGCGTCATCGACGCGCAGCGGCCGGCCACCAGCACATTGCTGGCCACGCCCGCACCGCGCCGCGGCACCATCATGCGAAACGGCAGCTGGTTGTAGCCACGCGATTCGGGAATGGGCGGCCATACCCACTTCACGTCGCCTGCCATGTGCATCTCCAGCGGCCAGCCGTTCACGCCGATGCTGTCGGGAAAGTCCGCGCAGCCCAGCACATGCTCCTGCGTCAGCACGGCCTTGCCCAGGATGCGGCGCGTCTCGCGGATGCCCAGCTGCGGGGCGATGTCCAGCACATAAGCCTGTTCGAAGCCAGGCACCTTGGCGCGCAGGAACGCCAGGTACTTCATGATCTGCCGGCGGCCTTCCAGCTCGCCTGCCGACAAGGAATCCGCGTCCGTCCCGTCGGCCGCGCTGCCGTCCGCGTTGGCCAGCTGCGTGACGTTGACGCGCCATTCGTAATCGTGCTTTTGCGGGCGAACGATGGCGCCTTTGCGCGGAAACGTGAATTCGCCGCTGGCCGCGGCCTCGTCCATCAGCGCGGGGATGGTCTTCCAGGCCTCTTGCGCGCGCGCGCCGTCGACGTTGCCCACCTTGAACATCAGCGTGGGGTAGAGCATGTGGCCGTGGGCGTCGCCCTTTTCAAACGGCAGGCCGCCCCACTGCGCCATATCGGCGTCGCCCGAGCAATCGATGAAGATCTTTGCCCGCACGGCACAGCGGCCGGACTTGGTTTCCAGGAACAGCGCGTCCACGCGGCCCTGTTCGTCGCGCGTCAGACCCGTGGCCAGCGCATGGAACAGCAACTGCGCGCCGCTGTCCTGCACCAGGCCGTCGGCCGCGCACTTGAAGGCCGAGATGTCGTAGGCCTGCGCGTGAATCTTGCCCAGGATCAGGTGCGGATCGTTCAGTCCGTCCATCGCGCGCATGCGGTCCAGCAGGTCATTGGTCATGCCGTGCACCACCTGCCGGATGTCGCCGTGTATGTTGGCGTGCAAGCCGCAGAAGTTGGACACGCCGGCGGCGGTGCCCATGCCGCCCAGGAAACCGTATCGCTCCACCAGCAGCACGCTCGCGCCATTGCGCGCGGCGCTGGCGGCCGCCAGCACGCCGGCTGGGCCGCCGCCCAGGACGACGACCTCGTACTCGCCATACAGCGGCACCTGACGGGCGGGTTCGGTGATGACCATCTGACTCTCCTTGCTTTCATTGCAGCCGGCGCGCGGCGTCCTTATTGGCCCTCTTTGGCCTTCTTACTGGCCCTTGATGCCCAGCTTCTTGATCAGGGGCTCCCAGCGTTTCAACTCGTCATCCATGTAGGCGCGGAATTGCGCGGGCGTATCGCCCACCGGATCCATGAACTGCGCCTGTAGCCGCTTCGCGACCTCGGGATCGCGAATCGCCTGGATCAGCGCGTCCGACAGCTTCTTCTGCACGTCCGCCGGTGCCTTGGACGACACCACGAAGCCGATCCACGCCGAGCCTTCGATCCCCTGCACACCCACTTCGGCCAGCGTCGGAATGTCGGGTAGCAGCGCGGACCGCTTGGACGACGTCACCGCCAGCGCCTTCAGCCGGCCATCCTTCACCATGGGCATCACCGCAATGGGCGGCAGCGCGGCGAACTGCGTGTCGCCCGACAGCAGCGACGTCAGCGCCGCCGGCGACGACGGGTAGGGAACATGCGTGGCGCGCGCACCGATCTGCTGCAGTAACAGTTCGACCGCCAGATGCGACACCGTGCCCGCGCCCGGCGACGGGAAGTTGAACTTGTCCGGGTTCTTTTTCAGCGCGTCCAGCAGCTGTTCGACGTTGCCGATGCCGGCAGCGGCGGGCACCACCAGCACGTTGGGCTGATGCACCGCCAGCGTCAGCGGCGCCAGGTCCGTGGCGGGTGCATACGGCAGCTTGTCGAACAGCAGCGTGTTGTTCACCAGCGGCCCGGTGATCGAAACACCGAAGGTGTAGCCGTCGGGCTTGGCGTTGGCGATGGCGAACGTGCCGATGTTGCCGCTGGCGCCCGGTTTGTTTTCCACAACGATGGTCTGGCCCAGAATCGCGCCGGCCTTTTCGCTGACGATGCGGGCCACCTGATCAGGGCTGGAGCCTGGGCCGAATGGCACGACTGCCTTGATCGGCTGCGCCGGCCAGACGTCGGCGGCGGTCGCGGTCGCCGTCGCGGCCAGCGGCGCCAGCACGGCGACGCTTAGTGCCGCCAGGCGGCGCGCAACCGCGCGGCCCGGCTGCAAGGTCGAAGCTTCAAGCATGCGTGTCTCCCACGTCCTTCATGGTGTCGAAGTAGGTCTGTTCATTGGCGATGAAGGCGGCAACCATCGCGCGATACGTGGCGTCCACCACCTGCTCCAGATTGGCAAAGCCCCGGTTGTGGCGCTCGGCCAGCGCCCGGGCTTTTTCAAATACCTGGGCCTGCCGCGCGGGCGCGCTGACCTGAAAGGCGTCGCGCTTGAACCGCGCGGCGTCTTTCACGTACATCGCGCGCTCGGCGATCAGCCGCACGATCTCGTCGTCCAGCCGGTCGATGTTGGCGCGCACGTCGGCCAGATTGGCACAAAGCGGGCGATAGGCCGGATCGGTGTACTCGCGCAGCGGCGCGCCATGGGTGTCGGGTTCTTTGCTCACTGGGTGTAGTCCGGTTGCTGCGCGGGCGCAGCCTGCTGGAAGGCGGGTTGCGCATTGCAGTGTTCGACGATGCGCAGAATGCGCGGATAGGCGGACAGGTCGCAGCCCATGCGCTGCGCATTGGCCACCTGCGGCACCAGGCAGCAGTCCGCCAGCGTGGGCGCGTCGCCAAAGCAGTACGCGCCATGTCCGTGACGCGCCAGCAGCGCCTCCACCGCCGTCAGGCCCTCACGGATCCAGTGGTGATACCAGGCGTTCTTCTGCGCGTCAGTCGCGCCCAGCACGTCCTGCAGATAGCGCAGGATGCGCATGTTGTTGACCGGATGGATGTCGCACGAGATCGCATGGGACAGCTCCAGCACGCGGGCGCGCGCCAGCGTGCCGGCAGGGATCAGTGGCGGTTCCGGATGCGTGGCGTCCAGATAGTCGATGATGGCGAGCGATTGCGAAAGCGCCTCCTCGCCATCGACCAGCAACGGCACGCCGGCCGACGGGTTGCGCGCCACGTAGTCCGGCGCCCGCTGCTCCTGCTTGCGCAGGTTCACGGGCAGGTATTCGTAGGACAGGCCCTTGAGCGCAAGCGCGATGCGCACGCGGTAGGAGGTGGAGCTGTTGAAGAAGTTGTGAAGTTGCATGCAAGTCTCCCGGCCTTAAGCCATCTGCACGCTCAGCGTGCCCAGCCCGTCCACGCCGCCGACCATCCTGTCGCCGCGCACCACCGGCCCCACGCCTTCGGGCGTGCCGGTGTAAATCAGGTCCCCGGCTTCCAGACGGAAGTATTTGGAGAGGTACGCAATGGTCTCGGCGATGGACCAGATCAGCTTGCCGACGTCGCTTCGCTGCTTGTCGGCGCCGTTGACCTGCAGCCAGATGTTGGCCTTTTCAATGTCCTTGACCGATTGCGCGGGATGGAGCGGGCCGATGGGCGCGCTCTGGTCAAAAGCCTTGCCTAGTTCCCACGGCCGGCCCGCTTCGCGCATCGACATCTGCAGATCGCGGCGCGTCATGTCCAGGCCGACGGCATACCCCCACACGTGTTGCAGTGCCTCATCGACGGCGATGTTGGCGCCGCCCTTGCCGATGGCCGCGACCAGCTCGATCTCGTAATGCAGGTTCGACGTTTCCGGCGGGTAGGGCAGAGAGAGCGTGCTGCCTTCGGCGACCGGCACCACGGCGTCGGCCGGCTTGCAGAAGAAGAACGGCGGCTCGCGGTCAGGGTCAAAGCCCATCTCGCGCGCATGGGCGGCGTAGTTACGGCCGACGCAGTACACGCGTCGCACGGGAAAACTGTCCTGGCTGCCGGCGATGGGCACAGCTACGGGCGCGGCGGGAGCAAACACAAACGACATGGATCACCCTTTGAAGGCGGAGGGAAATTTGAAAGGCGGTAGCGCGCGGCGGTCAGCCGACGCGCTCTTCGCGCCACAGGCCCAGCGCGTCCTGCACCGGGCGGTCCGAATAACTGAAGAGCGTGGCGTCTTCCAGCGCGGCAAGTTGCACCGGCATCCAGGACGGCGCCACGAACACATCGCGCGGGCCAAAATGAAATTCCTGGTCGCCAATGCGCGCGGTGCCCCGGCCTTCGACGACGCTGTAAACCGTCGAGTCCGTCGTGCGCGTGGTCTTGCCCTGAAAGCCCGCCGGCAGAAACTGCATGAAGGTCGCCATCGTCGGCATGGGATAGCCGCCCGTGGCCGGGTTCAGGTAGCGCAGCTTCACGCCATCCCACGGGTCGAGTTCACCGTGCCGGTAGAGCGCATCCAGCGCTTCGCGGCTGCGCTCGTAGGGATAGTTGAAGATCGGCGACGTGCCGCTGGAAACCTGATGCCGCACGGGCGCCATGTTGTGGCCAAAGCGCGCCATGCTGTCGCCTTCGGGGCGCGTGACGGGCTGCGTGGCGGACGGGTAGTTCTCCGCAAAGCCCGCGTCCAGAAAGCGCAGCAGCGGAATATCCAGGCCATCCAGCCAGACCACCGGCTCGCCGCCTTCGATGGTTTCCGCATTGCCGTGGTCATGCCAGGTCCATGACGGCGTGATGATGAAGTCGCCGGGGTGCATTGTCGTGCGCTCGCCGTTGACGGCGGTGTAGGCGCCGCGGCCTTCCACGATGAAGCGCAGGGCCGACTGCGTGTGGCGATGGCTCGGCGCGATCTCGCCGGGCAGGATGAGCTGCAGGCCCGCGTACAGGCTCTGCGTGATGCTGGCTTGGCCCGGCAGACCAGGGTTTTCCAGAATCAGCACCCGGCGCACGGCTTCTTCCGCCGTGATCAGCGACCCCGACGCCATGACGTCGTCGCGCACGTCGTCGTATTTCCAAAGGGCCGGCACGCAGCGCGGCGCGGGTTGGCGCGGCACCAGGTTGTGCAGCGACTCCCACAGGGGCGCCATGTGTTTCTTGGCGATGCGCGCGTAATAGAGGCCGCGGTCCGTGGCAGCGCTGTCCGCGCCGGTGGGCTGACCGTCGTGCATGGTTGTCTCCTGTATGTCCGGCTGATGCCGGCTTCTACGGGCGGCCGCCGCGTGAGTTCGCGGCTGGTCCTGATATGGAGACGATTATGCGAGAAGGAGCTATGCGGTTTGAAATGAAATTATCTTATTATCCATACCAATAACCATATACATACGAGACAAACCTCCCACCAAGAGGGCCTGCATGGACTGGACCCACCGCCTGCGGCTGCGCAATCTCAAGATGCTGCTCAGCCTGGCCCAGACCCGCAACATCAGCCACTCGGCCGCCATGCTCAACACGACGCAGCCGGGCCTGTCGAAATGGCTGAAGGATCTGGAAGACGATATTGGACTACCGCTCTTCGAGCGCCACGCGCGCGGCCTGCGCCCCACGCCGCACGGCGACGTGCTGATCGCACATGCCCAGCGCGTGGAATCGCAACTGGATCGCGCCAGCGCCGACATGGCCGCGCTGCGCGAGGGCGGCGGCGGACGCGTGGTGATCGGGGCATCCGGCGCGTCGGCGTCCGACACCGTGCCGCTGGCGGTCATGAAGCTGCTTGAGCGCATGCCGCAGGCGCGGGTCAAGCTGGTGGAGGGCACGACGGATCGCCTGCTGGCGCAACTGGCGCAAGGGGATCTGGACATCGTCGTGGGGCGCTCGGCGCCCGAGCATCACGACCCGGCGATCCGCTTCGAGGCGCTTTATCTGGAGCCCATCCACCTCGTGGCGCGGCCCCGCCATCCGCTATTCGCGGTGGAGCAGCCAAGCTGGCAGGATCTGCTGTCCTATCGCTGGATTCTGTGGCCCAAAGGCACGCCCATCCGCAACGCCGTAGACGCCGCGCTCGCCGCGGCGGGACAGGCGCCGCCACCCGACCACGTGGAGTCGAACTCGGTGACGGTCAACCTGACCCTCATCAACAACAGCGACATGATCGGCGTCGCGTCACACCGCGCCGCGCTGCGGTTCTCGCAGATGCGCGCAATGCGCATCATCCCCGTCCGGCTGTCAGGGTTCGGCTCGGTGGCGATGTACTGGCGCGAGGATGCATTCCGGCCGGTGGCGGTCGAGGAGGCGATGGCGGCGCTACGAAACACCGTGGCCGAGCACGCGCCGGGAGTAACCCGGCTATGACACCCGCGCCCGCCTCCGGCCTGAATGCCCTGATCGAACAGTGCCAGAGGCTGGAGGCGGCGCTGAACGCAGGCAAGGATCCGGGGAGGGCGGCGTCGATGCACCGGTTCGTGGCGGAAATGGAAACGGAAGAAGGCCGCGCGCCGCCCGGAACCTGGTCGCCGCTGGTGCTGTCCGTGCTGGTGATGGCGGGCGGATTGGGCGTCGGCATCGAGCTGCTGAGCCTGCTGCTGCGCTTCGTGGGACCGGCAATGGCGGCGTTCGCGCTGGTCGCGGTGTGCGCGGGAACCGCGCTCGCGCTGTCGATCGGGATGGTGCTGATGATGGCCGGGCGAGTGCAGGGCGTGGTGCTGCTGAAGCGGGTCTGTATCGGGTTGATTGTTGTGGGGAGCTTCGGCGGGATCGCCTGGACACAGGGCGACGTCAGGGCCGTGGGGCCCGTTGTTGCGGTGCTTGGCGGGCTGGGGGCCTGGCTGGTGATGAATTCTTCGGGGTTTTATGTGTTTGTGGGGTATCGGGTGGCGTTGCGGTGTTTGGCTCGGAGGGGATAACGATCACGCGTCGTCTGTGTAGCGCTTGAAATGCGCCGCGCAACGCGCGACATGTCCTAGCGCCCAAGCGCTTCCGGCGGTGGCGCCGCACCGCGGACGTTGAAGACTCGGCACACCGCGTACCAGCACAACGCGGAGAACAGGTTGTAGGGAAAGAGCACGAGCCACATGGGCAACAGCCAGTTCTTCTTGCCTTGCAGCTCGCCCGGTTCGCCCGTGCGCCAAGGCGCGTAGTGGCGCCAGGCTTCGGCTGGGGTCATGCAGATACGGTGAAGCGGGGCGTACCACCAGTTGGGCTCGCCTGGAGGGGGCAACCTGTCGGGGCCTTCTTCCATGAACTGCCGGATGTACTCCCACACCTGCGCGACGTATCTTGGGTCTGGATCACTGCTGTTGTTACTGTCGACCCAGAGGACGATGCGGTCTTTTTCTTGATCGGCGGCAGGCTTGGGGCCGAAGGCGAGGGCGAAGTTGGTGGAAAATCCAGCGCCGCCAAATTCATTGCGCACGAATACGCCGCCCTCAGTCTGCGTCCAGTCGAACTGGATAAGGGTCTTGTTGCGCAGATAAATGACTTTCTTGAGTTTTCGGTTGAAGTAGAAATTAGTCAAGCGCTTGATCAAAAAAATTCGGTACCAGAGAAATGGGGCAAAGACAAAAGAACTGATGATAACTATAAAAGCCAAGTAGTAATCAAGTGGGTGCTCAAATGCGAATATTTCTGAGCCTGTCCAGATATACGTGTTGACGCAGAGGAGAACCATAGTCAGCGATGTGTACATCTTTGCCATGAAAACGGAATCGCCAATCCATGGGTTTCGCAACGTCAATACATTGCAATCAGCACTGACAAACTGATCATGAATTGCCGGGACGATGCCTGCTTTTCGTTCTCGAGAATAGGTCCAGGTAATTGCCATCGTTCAGCGCTCCAATACAAACTTCGCAGGGGCTTCGGCGTCCTCGTCGAGGCCTTCGTTAGGTTTAAAGATGACATCCAAAATTAAGTTCGAGTAGGTCCGCATGTCATTCTTGAAATGTGCGATCAGCTCTCTCTCGACGATATGAATTGTCGGTTCGCCAGCGATAGAGACTTTGTTTTGATCGGACAGCGATACGCTAAGCTCGTATTTCCAATCACTTTGTCCCAGGACGTAGTCAGGCAGCAAAATCGTAAATTCCGCTACGCTCGGTTCTTCAGGCACGGAGTTCGTTGTGATCTTTCCCCAGTTGGGCATTCTCCATGCGGTGTCGTCGTGCCAACGGCTGTCCTTATTGATCTGGACGGCAGGGCGATCTTCCAACGGGGTTTCGTCGGCATGCCCCTTGAAATCTCCGAGCACCATTACTTTCAGCGGGAGTTCGATTTCTTCCTGCTCGTCGCCTGTCGCGGGGATGTAGCGGATATTGATCCGCTCTTTCGGTGCAACTGAACCAACTTTCGATGCCATGGGTCACTCCTTATAGATATTCGAGCCATTTACGCGTCCGTCCCGCAAGGCATGACAGGCCGCCCCGATCAAAAACGGAATATCAGGTCTTCTGGCAAGGTTTCGAAAAATCAAACGACGCTAGCGCATGGTGAGATGAAGCAAAAAAAAGCTGCCTATTCTGATGCGCGATTCAAAGCTTCGAACATATGAAAAGTTCGAAAATCTAATCGGATTGATCGGATTCATATTGAAAATATGAGCGGTCATAAGAAATGAAAGGCAGATAACCGATATTCGAATTAGTCCGATTGATACTTGTCTGTGGCTATGGTTTCTTAATGCGCTTGTTTTCTGTAGCGCTTAAACAATAAATGGTGAGCAAACCCATGGCCACGAGGAAAATCCGGCATGATTTCCGTTGATCTGTCCGCACTGCTAGACCGGTTGCACGCGGTGGCGCGGCACGCGCTGGAGGAAGCCGGCAGTCTCTGCATCCGCCAGCATGGCGCAGAGGTCACGGTTGCCCACTTGCTATACCAGTTCATGGATCAACCGAAATGCGACGTGCGCTGCATTTTGGCAAACACGGAATTGGATCCGGATGCATTGCGCGAGGCGCTTGCCAGCACGTTTCCTAAACTCGACGCAGGGCCAGGGTACGCATACCCCGCCTTCTCGCCATTGCTGCTTGAGTTGATGCAGGACGCCTGGTTACTGAGCTCGGTGGAATTGGCGCAAACCGAAATCCGAACTGGAGCGCTGCTGTTGGCCGCGTTGTCGAACCCGGCCCGCTACCTGCCCTTTCCCACAATCCGGTTATTCGAATCCATTAATCGCGAGACACTGCGCAAGCGTTTTCGCGAATTGCTGGCCGGTTCCTCGGAAGCCCCGGTTTTAGAGGATCCATCGCCAAACCAATCGGCGGCAGCAGCTTCCGACAGCGCATTGAGCAAATACGGACACGATTTCACAGCCCAGGCGCGCGCGGGTACCATCGACCCGGTTCTGTGCCGGGATGCCGAAATCGACTTGATGATCGACATTCTTTCGCGCCGCCGCAAAAACAACCCGATTGTGGTGGGTGAAGCAGGCGTGGGAAAAAGTGCCGTTGTCGAGGGTCTGGCACGGCGCATCGTCGAGCAACGCGTTCCCGAGCCGCTGCGCGATGTGACGTTGTGGGGGCTGGATCTAGGCGCCCTGCAAGCCGGCGCCTCTGTCAAAGGGGAATTCGAGAAGCGCCTGAAGGCGGTCATCGACGAGGTCAAGCACGCGGCCAAGCCGATCATCCTGTTCATCGACGAGGCGCACACCTTGATCGGGGCCGGCAACGCGGCAGGCGGTAGCGACGCGGCGAACCTCTTGAAGCCTGCTCTTGCGCGCGGCGAGCTACGCACGATCGCCGCCACGACCTGGTCCGAATACAAAAAGTATTTCGAGAAAGATCCCGCGCTGACACGGCGCTTTCAACTGGTGAAACTGGATGCGCCCAGCGTGGAGCAGGCCGTGCACATCCTGCGCGGCCTGCGCGGCGTTTATGAAGACGCTCATCAGGTCTACATCGCCGATGATGCCCTGAAGGCTGCTGCAGCGCTGTCGGCACGTTACCTGTCGGGCCGGCAATTGCCGGACAAAGCGATCGACGTTCTGGACACCGCCTGCGCCCGGGTTGCAACGGCGCTGGCCGAGTCACCGCGAAGCCTCGCGTCGCTGGAAAACGAACTGCGGCAGGTTGATGCCGAGGCCGACCAGCTATGGCGGGATGCTCGTGCCGGACGACCGCCGGAAACCGCCAGGCTGGCCGCGCTGGACGTGACGCGGCAGCAGATTCGGGATTCCATCGAACAGGTGCAGGCCGCCTGGCAGCAGCAGAAGGCGCTGATAGACCAGATCATCTTGCTACGCGCGGGCGAGGCCCAGGAAGACACGTCGCTGCGGCTGGAAGCGCTGGTCGCGCAATTGGCTGACCTTCAACGCAACGGCGCCCTGTTGCACGCGGACGTGGGCGCCCAGCAGATTGCGCAGGTAATTGCGGACTGGACCGGGATTCCCGCCGCCACCCTCAGCAGCGATCAGTTCCATCGGCTGGACAAGCTGCCCGAGACGCTAAGGCTCCGCGTCAAGGGACAGAACGCCGCGATCGACACGGTGCATCGCCGGTTGCTGACAGCCATGGCCGATCTGCGGCGGCCCGGCACTCCCATGGGCGCGTTCCTGCTGGTGGGGCCGAGCGGGGTGGGAAAAACAGAGACGGGCTTGGCCGTCGCAGACGCGCTTTTTGGCGGCGAGCAGTTTCTGACCACCATCAATATGTCGGAATACCAAGAGAAGCACACCGTATCGCGGTTGCTGGGCGCCCCGCCCGGATATGTCGGATACGGAGAAGGCGGTGTACTGACCGAGGCCATTCGTAAAAGGCCGTACTCCGTGGTGCTGCTGGACGAAGTCGAGAAAGCGCATCCCGAGGTGCTGAACATCTTCTATCAGGCCTTCGACAAAGGCGAGCTTGCCGACGGCGAAGGGCGCCGCATCGACTGCCAGAACGTGCTGTTCTTCCTGACGTCCAATCTGGGCTTCGATCAAGACGGCGGTCCGCTTACCGACCTCGGCAGCGAGGCGCTGCGCGAACATCTCGCTAAATTTTTCAAGCCGGCGCTATTGGCGCGCATGCAGGTCGTGCCGTTCTGCTATCTCGATGAGGCCACGCTTGCCGAGATCGTCGATAGCCGTCTGCAGCGCATCGAAAGGCAGTTTAGCGACCGCTACAACGCGCCATTGACGATCGAGGCGTCTGCGCGAGATGAATTGCGCGCACGTTGCCTGCGTCATCAGAACGGCGCGCGGTTGCTGGATGCCAGCATTGACGGCGACATGCTGCCGCCGTTGTCGCTTGCGGTGCTGAAGTGTCTGGCCAGCGGGCAGCGATTCCGGCGTTCCACCATCAGATGGAACGGTGCTGCCTTCGACGCCGTGGTGGAGTAAGCGCAATGTCTTTGAGTGCCCAAGGCGCCGCAGCGCTCGCACGGACCTTGGTCCTGGCCACCGGCATTGCGTCCCTGGCCGACCGGTTCCTCAAAGCCGTTTGTTCGGTGCCCGGGATACGTTACGGGGTCTGCTACTGGCGCGAGGCGGCGGGGGACAGCATCCGGCCGATCGCCAGTCATGGCGTCGCGCTGGACCTGCTTCCCGCCTGCCCCTTGCACGATCTCGACAACCCCATCGTTTATTGCTTGACCACCGGCCAGGCACGCCACGTGGCTCGCCTGGACAGCTTGTTCGGCGTCGCCGGGGGGTACGAGGAACTTCGCGAACGGCTGGCGGCGGCGGATGCGTGGCTGGTGACGCCGCTGTTTGATAAGCGCCAGAATGCCGTGGCGGTGTTGTTTCTGGCCGGGACTGAACCCGGGCTCAGAGCCTGGACGGCCGACCCCGCGTGGCAGGAGCTCTGCAGGCTGTACGACGCTGTCTTGAATGGCCTGCTTGAACGGTTCGGCTCAGAGGCGCTGACGCAGACGCGCCAGACGATGCTGGACGAGCAATCCGAGACGCGTGGACGCCGGCGTTTGCTGTCCACCGGTTTTGTCGGCACAGGACCGACCGCACGGCGGCTGCGCGAAGACATGCTGCGCTTCGCCGACTCTTCCCTGTCGTTGCTCGTGACCGGAGAGACGGGCTCGGGCAAGGACCATGCCGCCTGGCTTATCCATCAGGCGTCCGCGCGCAAGGGCAAGTTCGTGCCGGTCAACTGCGCGGCCATTCCCAAAGACCTGATCGAAGCAGAACTTTTCGGCGCGACCCGCGGCGCCTATACCGGGGCCGTGCAGGCGCGGGCAGGCCTGGTCGCGGAAGCCGACGGCGGCACGTTGTTCCTGGATGAAATCGGGGATATGCCGTTGGGCCTGCAGGGCGCGCTGCTGCGCCTGCTCAACGAAAAAAAATACAGGCCGGTGGGCGCGACGCGAGAGTTGCCGTCCGATTTTCGGCTGGTCTGCGCAACCCATCGGCCGTTGCTTGAGCTGGTGCGTGACGGCCAGTTCCGCGAAGACCTGTACTTCCGCATTTGCCAACTGACGCTGCACATTGCCCCGCTGCGGGAACGTCTTGAAGACGTTCCCGCCCTGGTGGCGCACATTCTGCTCGAGCACAACCGGTCATTTCCCGGCCGCGTCGCCGGCATCTCCGACAACGCCATTGCACAGCTCCAACGCCATCGGTTCCCCGGCAACGTCAGGGAACTGCGCAGTCTGGTGCTTGCGGCGGCAGAGCGAACGCCGCCGGGCAAGCGCATCCAGACCAACCGGCTGGTCGAGCTGGCAAGCGGCACGCATAAGCCCATGAACGATGAGACCGGCCAAGCCAGCCTGCAGCGCTTGTGGCGTACCGAAAGCCTGCCCGAAGCGCTGGCGGCGTTCGAGCGCTTGCTGTTGGAAGACCGCTTGCGCCAGGCCGCGGGGTCGCGCCGGGTGGCCGCGCAAAGTCTGGGCATCCCCAAACGCACCTTGGCGCGCAAGTGCCTCGATCTGAATCTGACTGGAGAGGAAGCAATATGAAGCCATTCTGGGCGCTCCTGCTCGTTGCCGCCGTGCTTGCGGCCGGCTACGCAGCCACGGATGCGGTAGCGGCGGGCCGTCGTTGCACGACCATCGTGTCGGCAATCGAGCGGCTGGCCTGTTTTGACGCCGAGGCGGGCACGCCGCCGACAGCCACCGCGGAATCTTCGGCATCTGCGGCCGATGCCGCGGCGGCCGATGCCGCGGCGGCCGGTGCCGCGGCGGCCGCCGCACCATTCGAGCTGGTTCGGGTGCCGGATATTGTCGGGCTCGTGCAACGCAATGAGTCCCGCCGCAAGGCAGATGACGCGGGCGTGCTGCTGCTGCGCGTCGGCGACGCGATACCGGGCCAGGACAAGGTCGTGATCTCCGCGCCGGCCCTGGCCGGTAGCGAGCCGCGGCCGCTGCTGGCGATCAGTTGCCTGCAAAACATTTCGCGCTTGCAGCTGATTACCGCCGAGCCGCTGGATGTCAGCCGCGTGAGCATCCGCGTGTTGCTGGACGGACGGCCGATTTCGGGCCGCCGGCCCTGGCAGGTCCTGGACGACGGCACGGTAACGGATGCAGGCCGTGGTCTGGTCGCCATCGAACAGCTTCGCCATTTGACTCGTGCATCCCAGCAGATTCAGCTTGAAAGCGACCACGCGTCGTTCGACGGACTGTCGTTCGACACGGCGGCGCTCGATGCGCTGATGGTGCAACAACGCGAGGCTTGTCATTGGTGAGCACGTTTTCCGCGCTGGATCTCGACGCCATCCTGTCACCCATATCGCCGCAACAGCCGGCCGGCGATTTCGACGACGAAGACAACGCCTACCAGGGCATCGAAAGCGAAATGATGAAGCTGGGCGGGCTCCAAGAGGCGACCATAGATTGGGGTTATGTCGATACGGCGTCGCGCCAGTATCTGCAGTCGCAGTGCAAGCACCTGCGCATTGCCGCGCAATTGGCAACGGCCCGCATGCGCTCAGGCGGCTGGCGCGGGTGGGCCGAGGCGGCAGGCGTGTTGGCTGGCATAACCAGCCAGTACTGGAGCACAAGCCACCCAAAACCGGGCGCGGCGGGGTTGATGGCCAAGCGGCGTCTGCTTTCTCAGCAACTGGAGCGCCTGGAAGAGGCGCTGTCAAAACTTGACGGCAAGGGGTACGCCGACGAATTCTACAAATCCGGCCAACATGCGTTGGACAAGCTACAGGCCTGCGCGAACGAAACCAGGTTGGACGTGCCGGCGCTGACCCGCCTGGAGGCGCAGCTACGGCTGAAGGCCGAGGCGGCACGCGCGCCCGAGCTCGCCGATGCGCAACTCGAGCTGGCGGCGCAGCCGTCCGGGATTACCGAGGCTTTCTTTACGCCCGTGGCCATGGCGCCCGGCAACGAACGTGAAACGCGCCGTTCGTTATTGGCCGTGGCCGATCTCATCAACCAGCAAGACGCCTATGACCCGACGGGCTACCTGCTGCGCCGCTTTGCCTTGTGGGCGCATCTGAGCATTGCGCCGTCGACGCGCAAAGACACGATGCGCACCGAGCTGATGGCGGTTCCCGCCGAAACCGCCGAGGCGTATTGGGATGCGCTGAAAGCCAATGCGGTCGATCCCGCGCTGTTGCAGCGCGTTGAAAGAAGCATTACCTCGTCACCGTACTGGCTGCGTGGCAGCTTCCTGGCTGCCGGTATCGCGCGCCGGCTGGAAATGCAGAACGTCGCCGAGGCCATCCGCCAATCCACCGGGCGCTTTGTGGCAAAGCTGCCAGCGCTGGTGAAGTTGCAGTTTGCCGATGGCCGCGCGTTCGTCGATGGCGAAACGCAGTCGTGGATCAGCGGCGCGGATGCGGTCACCGCGAAGCTGGGCGCCGGACACGAGTACCCCGCGTTGCGCGAAGAGCTGCGCGAGGCGCTGGAAGCCACGGGGGTGGAATCGATGCTCAAGCGGCTGGAAACCATCCAGAAGGCGTCGGCGGATCCGCGTCATGGCTGTCATGTCATCACGATCGCCGCCGAACTGCTTGGCGCGCGTGGCTTGGCGTGGCTGGCGGATGGCTTGTACGCCCGGGCGCATCACATCATGCAGGGCGCTCGCGCTGCGCAATGGGAGCCGAGTCTGTTCGACCTGCTTGAGCGGCAGGTGAACGCCGCAATCGAATACAAGAAACAGGAGCAACCCCATGTTTAAGATTTGGTCGGAAGTAAAACGCTATGGCCAGCCCCTACTGAAATGGGCAAAGCAGGGCATGCCAGTGGCGTTGCTGCTGATGCTGGCGCTCGCCTTGGCCGCCATCTGGTGGCTGGGGCCGATGTGGACATGGGAGGAACATCACCCGCTGGCAAGTATCACCGCGCGCGTGCTGGCCACGGTCGTGCTGATTGCGCTGCCCTTGCTGATCTGGGCCATCGGGCTGCGCAACCGCAATCTGACGCTGGAAGCCGAGCGCGCGAAATCGCAGAAACAGCAGGACGATCCCTGCCTGCGCTACGTGCAGGCGCAGGAGCGGGATCTGGACAAGAGCCTGGGCGTTCTCCACGCCAATCTGAAGGGCCGCAACGCGCTTTACCAACTGCCTTGGTATCTGGTGCTGGGTCAGGAGAACGCGGGCAAGACCAGCTTCGTCAACCGGTCCAGCCAGACGTTCTCGCTGACGGGCGAAGTCAAGGCCGGCAGCCAGCGCCTGCAAGACGATCCCGACAGGATCTATCGCATTGACTGGTGGATTGGCGATGACGCGGTGCTTATCGACCCGCCGGGAGAGCTGATCAGCCAGCCTCGGATGACGGCAGAACTTGAACAGTCTGCCGCTTCAGGAAACACGGAACCGCTGCAACCGGGAGACGCTGCGGGACCCGCGCTCTTGCCGCAGGAGTTCCATTCCCGCCTGTGGGATAGCTTTGTGGGATGGCTGGGGCGCAATCGCAGCCGTCGTCCGCTGAATGGCGTCGTGCTGATGGTCAGCCTGGTCACGTTGCTGAATCAGCAGCCCAGCGACCGCAAGGCGTTGGCCTCGTTGCTGCGCGCCAGGTTGGCCGAACTGAGCCGTCAGCTTGGGACGCGTCCGCCGCTGTACGTCGTCTTGAGCAAGTTCGACTTGCTTGAAGGCTTCGAACCGCTGTTCGCCCGGCTACCCAAGTCTGCGCGCGAGGATATCTTTGGCTTCACCTTTACGCTGGACTCCGTGCAGCGTTATGACGCGTGGCGGGACGAACTGGGCGCGCGATACGACGAGTTCCTGACGCGCCTGAACGAGCAGGTATTCGATGCGCTGGCCGATGTCCGCGAACTGAGCCAACGCGAAGCCCTGTATTCCCTGGTTCGGCAACTGACCGGCATGCGGCCGCTCTTGATGGAGTTTCTGACCGATGTACTGGGCAGCGATCGATACATTACGCCGGCGTTGCCGCGTGGCGTCTTTTTGTCGTCGGTCTATCAGCAGGGTGTGTTGACCAACGCCTTCGTGGCTTCTGCGTCGCAGAATTACGATATCCGCGAGCCCGTGCCGGCCACGCATCCCAGCGGCCGCGCGATGGTCTATTTTGCCCAGCAGCTATTTCAGCGCGTCATCTATCCCGAGTCAGGCCTGGCGGGCGACAACCCGCGCGTGCGGGCTGAAAAGCGGCGCGCGCTGGCCCTGCGCTTCGGTGTGGCGTCGTTGGGCAGCGCGGTCATTGTCGGCGGCTGGTATCACTACTACGCGGTAAACCGGGACAAGGCCATGAGTGTGCTGGAGCGCAGCCGCGCTTACAGCGCCCACGCCATCGACGGCAAGCTGGACACAACCGGCCGCAACCTGCTTCAGCCGCTGGATCAGATCAGCAGCGCGGTGGCGGTGTATGGCGATTATCGCGAGGCGTGGCCGCTTGTGGCGGACATGGGCCTGTATCAGGGATGGCAGATCGGTCCGAAGGTCGATCAGGCGTATCTGACGCTGCTGTCCCAGCGCTTTCTGCCTGCGCTGGCCAACGGGGTGATGGCGCATCTTGACGGCACCTCGGTGGACAGCGACGCACAGCTTGAGGCATTGCGCGTGTACCGCATGATCGAAGACCGTCCCAATCGCCGGCCGCCCGTGGTGGAGCGTTGGATGCGGCAGCAGTGGGCGCGGGCGTTCCCCGGCGAAGACCAGGTGCAGCGCGCGTTGATGCGGCACCTGGACTACGCGATGAAGTACGCCGATACGCTGCTGCCTCAGTTTCAGCAGCGCGTGTCCGTCGTGCAGCGCGACCTCCGGCAGATCCCGTTGCCGCAGCGCGTTTACATGACGATGCGCCGGCAAGCGGGCGAGTACTTGAGGGCGCCGCTGGACCTGCGTAATGAGATCGGCCCGGCGTTTGATGTGGTCTATCCGCCTTCGGCTGCAGGTAAAGGGGAAGCAGAGCGACTTGCTTCCGATGGCCGGATCGACGCGCTGTTGACGGCCAAAGGGTTTCATAGCTATTTCGCGCCGCACAGCCAGGATCTGACCGAACTGGCGATGATCGATCAGTGGGCGCTGGGCGAGCGGCGAAATATCGATTATTCCGAGGCCGACAAGCGTGCGCTGGCCGAGCGCATCCAGGCCATCTACGGCCGTGATTACATCGACACCTGGCAGCGGAACCTGAATCAGCTCGAAGTTCGTGATTTTCATGACATCGCCGAGGCGGTCAATGTCCTGGGCACGGTGACCAGCCCGGCAGCGCCGTTGCGCCGGCTGGTGGAGACTGTGCGGGACAACAGTGAACTTGGCGCGGATCCCACGGCGGTCCCGGGTGCGGTCGACGGGAAGGGCGCGGTGGTTGCGCGGGCCTCAGGCGTGGCCGAAAAGGTGGCGGCCGGTCAGGACGAAACGGGCGCGGTGTTCGGAATTGCGCGGGCGTTTGCACCCATGGGCCAACTGCTGCAGGCGAAGGGCGATCGGGCGTCGTACCTGGATGAGACGTTGGTGGCGATCGGCAGCGTGCAGGACAAGGTGCGCACGGTGCACGACAGCCCGGACCGCGGCAAGACGGCGCTTGGCGTGGTGCTGGAGCGCTTTGGGCTGAAGGGCCCGGACCCGATCAGCAATCTGCAGCGCATTGCTGCCGGGTTGCCCGAACCGTTGAATCGTCAGGTGGGCAAGCTGGCGGACGAGTCGTCGCGGGTGATTCTGGTTGAGGCACTGCGTGAGCTCGAGCGTCGTTGGGACATCGACGTGTATCGCTTTTACCGCGAGCGGTTGGCAAACCGTTATCCGTTCAACCCGGCCAGCCGCGAGGAAGTGGCGCTGGACGATTTCACGGCGTTTTTCGGCCCGCAGGGACGTTTGCAGCAGTTCCGCGACAAGTATCTGAATCTGTTCATCGAGGACAACCTGGAGGCGTTGTATTCGGAGCGGTTGGGCGGCTATCTGGTACGCGCGGATGTGTTGACGCAGCTTGAGGCGGCCGAGAAGATCCGGGACGCGTTTTTCAATAGCCGCGGCACGTTGGGTGTGCAGTTCCATGTTGAGCCGCTGGGGATGGCGCCGAGCAAACGCAGCAGCTCGCTTAGCGTGGAAGGGCAGTTGGTGACGTACAACCACGGTCCGGCGACGAGCACGGCGCTGATCTGGCCGAACACGCTGGCGTCGAGCAATGAAAGCCGCATGACGCTGGTGCATGCGGGGGGCAGTAGCAGCGGACTGGCCTATCGCGGCCCGTGGTCGCTGTACCGGTTGCTTAGCCAAGCCCGTCTGAATGGCGCGACCAGCACGAGCGTTGACATCAGCTTTGCCGCACCGGACGGCGGCATGCGTTACCGCATCAGTACGGAGAAGGCGAACAATCCGTTTACGCAGCCATTGTTCAAGGGGTTTGCGCTGCCGCAGACGCTTCTGGAAGATGGCGTGCGGGGCAATGATGCGGGGGGAAGCGTGGCAACGCGGTAGCGCTGCCATGGCTGGATGGATCATTCAACCAGCCAACCGGCCTCTCCTTCGACCAGGGTGCCGCCATGGGAGGTTTTGTCGCCTTGGCGCGCAACGGGTTGTCCTTCGATGATGGTGCCGGGTGAGCCGGTCTGAATGATCGCGCCGCAACTGATGCGGTCGCCGATGCGGGCGATGGCGCGGCCGTTCACGATGGCTTCGCTTGCGCCAGTGACGACGGTCCCGTTGCCATGGATGGGGCAGCTATGGCGATGGCCTACTAGAACGATGGGTTTCATGTTTGGCTTCCTGACGTGAGGGGCTCTTGAAGGGCCCCGTTTGGAACAAAGTCAGATCAGAACCGGCAAGGCCGGCGCGTGATGCGCCGGCCTTGTTGTTGGGAAACCTGGGATCAGGCTTCTTGCGGCTTTCGCCAGTCGTCGGAAGCTTCGGTGCCGGCGATGGCGTGGGTCCAGGTGATCTTGCGGTAGGCCATTGCAACCTTGACCAACTGGGTGTACTCGGCCTTGCTGGGATCCTGGGCGTGCGGCAGCACGGTGTTGATGTTGACGATGGTGGCGTCTTCGAGCTTGGTGGTGAAGAAGTGCTCTTGCTTGCCTTCGGTGGAGGTGCGATACCACTTCACTTCGACTTCAGGCAGCATTTCGCCGGAGGCGAGGGCCTGGTACATGAGGGGGGTGGCCTTGTTCAGGGGCGCGGTGAAGACGAAGGGCTTGTGGACGCGCTGACCCGAAGGCTGGCCGCTTTGCGGGTCGGTGGGCGTGGCGATCAGGTGTTCGATTTCCTGGACCAGGATCTGGTCCTCATGACCTTCCTGATAGACGTTGCCGACGGAGTCGGCAGTGAATGCGCCTTGCGTGATGTTGCCCTGGCTCTTGCCCTGGATGCTGATATAGGCGGGAGTCGGCATTTGCTGTTTCCTGGTTTGGTTTGCGAAGTGGCCTTATGGGCCGGTGCGCCATCTGGGATGACTTCTGCTTAATTGCAAAGTCCGTGCCAGGTTTTGTTTGAATGCCGGTTTCCTCTTTTTTATCAATGACTTGTTTGGCGGCTTTCGTGCTGTTCGCTGATTACGGATTGCTCGACAAACGGGAAAGTGATTTTTTCTGCGGGGATTCGGGTCAGTTGTGGCTCGGGGTTTTTTAAGTCTTTAAAAACAAAGCGGAAAATGGCGGGTCGGAATTGGCTCGGGTGGGTCAGAGTTGGCCCGGTCGTTGTTTTTGGCTGACAACAGGAGCAGGGTGCGAGGGGGGGGGCGTGCGTTGGTGCGGGGTGGGTTCTTTAGACGCCCGGCGCGGCGGCGGCCTGGGTGCGCGGGGCTACGATTGCGGTCCGGAGCCTTCGCTCCGGACTGCCCCGTCGTCATCCTCGTTGCCGCCTGCGGCGTCTGCCTTCGGATTCCCTCGGGCGCATCTACACGCCCCGCGCACCCAGGCCACCGCCACGCCGGGCTGCGGTGGAGTGACTTCGGCATGACGCTGGGGCGGGTGGGGTTCTTGAGTTTTTTTGGACGCTCGTTGTGGTTTGAAGCGTCTTGCGGGGCCCGCCCCACGTCGGCCGCGCGGGCGGCCTGGTGGGGCTTACTCGATGTCTTGCGTCGTGGTGAGGACGCTGCGCGCTGGCGCTGGGGTGGGTTTTGGCGGTGCTGTGTTGGTTGGCGCGGCGCCAGGTGTCTGACACCCCTGAGGCGCACCCGTAACGAGTGAAGCCGACCTATGCGGGGTGTCTGACACCGGGTTAAGAACCCCTCCGGTGTCAGACACCAGCCTGCTCCGCCTTTACTTCGTCGCGACCTGCTCCGGCGGGACCGGGTTATCCCAGCCGCCGCCGATGGCGCGGATCAATCCCACCGTCGACCGGGCTTGTTCGGCAGTCAGCTGCACCGACACGCGTTGCTGCAAGAGAACGCTGCGGTCGGCTTCGATCACGTCCAGATAGCTGATGGAGCCTTCGCGATACTGCGTGTGCGAGAGCTTCGCGGCGCGCGTAGCCGCTTCCACCGCCTCGTTTTGGGCCTTGGTCTGGTCGGCAAGAATGCGCAGGTTGGCCAGGTTGTCTTCCACCTCGCGGAACGCGTTCAGGACGGTCTGCCGGTAGACGGCGACGTCTTCCTCGTAGACGGAGCGGGCGCGGTCCAGGCCGGCTTGGCGGCGGCCGCCGTCGAAGATCGGCATGGACAGGGCGGCGCCGACCAGGGGGCCGAGGAGGAACGTGCGGCTGGACCATTGGAAGAGGTTGCCCAGTTCCGAGGACTCGTAGCCGAACGCGCCGGTGATGTCCAGGCGCGGGAAGAACGCGGACTTGGCGGCGCCGACGCGGGCGTTGGCGGCGGCCATGGCGCGTTCGGCGGCGGCGATGTCGGGGCGGCGTTCGAGCAGCGTGGACGGCAGGCCGGCGGGGATGGTCAGCGCGATCTTTTCGATGGGCTGCGGCGGCATGGTGAATTCCGACGGAGCGCGGCCGAGCAGCACGGCCAGTGCGTGTTCGGCGGTGGCGCGGCGGCGGTCGATGCCGAGGGCCTCGGATTGCGCGGAGGCGAGTTCGGCCTTGGCGCGCGCCAGGTCGAGTTCGCTGATGTCGCCAGCGTCGTAGCGGCGCTGGATGAGCTGCAGCGTGTCGGTGCGCAGCTTGACGGTCTGGTGGTAGAGGCGCGATTCGGCGTCCTGCTCGCGCACCAGGAAGTAGGTGGTGGCGACGTCGGCTTGCAGGGCGAGCAGGACGGAGCGGTAGAGCGCTTCGCTTTGCTGGGCGTCGGCGGTGGCGGCGTCGACGGTGGAGGCGACGCGGCCGAAGAGGTCGGCTTCGTATGAGACGGCGCCTTGCGCGCGCCAAGTCGTGACGGCCGAGGTGGACGTGCCGTCGGGCAGGCCTTGGGACACGGCCGAGGGGCGTTGGCGGTTGGGGCCGAAACCGGCGTCCAGGCTGGGGAAGAAGCCGGATCGCGCTTCGCGTTGCAGGGCGCGGGCCTGGTTCAAGCGGGCGGCGGCGGCCTGCAGGTCCTGGTTGGCGCGCTGGGCTTCTTCTTCAAGCTGGTTCAGACCTTCGTCGTTGAAGACCTTCCACCACGCGCCGCGCAGGGCGTCTTCGGAGGGTTCGGCGGGCTTCCAGGTGCCGGCTTCGGAGGCGGGCAGTGCGGCTTCCTTGAAGGCGGCGGGCGTGTCGGCCGTGGGACGCTGGTAGGTGGGACCCACCGCGCAGCCGGCCAGCACGAGCAGCATGGCGAGCAGGGCGGATCCTCGGGTCAGTCTTTTGATCATGATGACGTTTCTCTTTGGCGCGCGTCCCGTTCGATCACGGACGGGACGCGCTGGCTACTCTTTTTTCTGTCGGCTTACGCGTGGTGTTGCGGAGCGGGCGGCGCGTTCGGGTCGATGTGAGGCACGCAGACGGGCGCTTCATGCGGCGCGGCCGAGTGCAGCTTCTTGCCGCCGAGCGAGCGCAGCAGGACGTAGAACACCGGCGTGAGGAACAGGCCGAACAGGGTCACGCCGAGCATGCCGAAGAACACGGCGACACCCATGGCGTGGCGCATCTCGGAACCGGCGCCGGAGGACAGCACCAGCGGCACCACGCCCATGATGAACGCGATGGACGTCATCAGGATGGGACGCAGGCGCAGGCGGCTGGCTTCGATGGCGGCTTCGAGCGGCGTGCGGCCGTTCATTTCGAGCTCTCTGGCAAATTCAACGATCAGGATCGCGTTCTTCGCGGACAGTCCCACCAGCACCATGAGGCCAATCTGCGTGAAGATGTTGTTGTCGTTGCCGGTAAGGTAGACGCCGGTCAGCGCGGCCAGGATGCTCATCGGCACGATGAGGATCACGGCGAGCGGCAGGGTCAGGCTTTCGTACAGCGCGGCCAGCACCAGGAAGACGAGCAGGACGCTGATGGGGAACACCCACAGGCCGGCGTTGCCCGCGAGGATCTGCTGGTAAGTGAGGTCGGTCCATTCGAACTTGACGCCACGCGGCAGGGTTTCGGCGGCAACGCGCTCGGCAGCGGCTTGCGCCTGGTCGGACGAGTAGCCGGGGGCCGGGCCGCCGTTGATGTCGGCGGCGGTGTAGCCGTTGTAGCGCACGACCATTTCGGGGCCGAACGTCTGCTTGACGGTGACCAGCGAGGACAGCGGCACCATGTCGCCGGCGGCGTTGCGGGTCTTCAGTTGCAGGATGTCGTCGGCGTGCGCGCGGAAGGGCGCGTCAGCCTGAGCACGCACCTGGAACACGCGGCCGAAGCGGTTGAAGTCGTTGACATACATGGAGCCCAGATAGATCTGCATGGTGTCGAAGACTTCGGTCACCGGCACGCCAAGCTGCTTGGCCTTGACGCGGTCCAGGTCGACGTCGAGCTGCGGGACGTTGATCTCGTAGCTGGAGAACGCGGGGCCCAGTTCCGGCGTCTGGCGCGCCTTTTCCAGGAAGGCCTGCTTGGCCTTGTCCAGTTCTGCATAGCCAAGGGCCGAGCGGTCTTCGAGCTGGAGCTTGAATCCACCGAGCGTGCCCAGGCCCATGACGGGCGGGGGCGGGAACACGGCAATGAACGAGTCCTGGATGGCCGCGAACTTCTGGTTCAGCGAGGCGGCAATGGCGTTGCCGGACAGCTCGGCGTTGTTGCGTTCGCCAAAGGGCTTGAGCGTGACGAACACGATGCCGGCGCTGGAGCTGTTGGTGAAGCCGTTGATGGATAGGCCGGGGAAGGCGATGGCGGATTGCACGCCAGGTTCCTTCAGGGCGATGTCGCTCATGCGGCGGATCACGTCTTCGGTGCGGTCCAGCGAGGCGCCGTTGGGCAGTTGCGTGAAGCCGATCAGGTACTGCTTGTCCTGCGCGGGCACAAAGCCGCCGGGCACGAGGTACGACACGCCGATGGTGGCGGCGACCAGCACGGCATAGACGCCCATCGCGCCGGCCTTGCGGCGGATGACGCTGGCCACGCCCGTGCCGTAGGACTCGGACGCGCGGCCGAACATGTTGTTGAACCAGTTGAAGAAGCGGCCGAAGACGCGGTTCATGCCGCGGGTCAGCCAGTCGGGCTTGTCGTGGTGGCTCTTGAGCAGCAGGGCCGAGAGGGCGGGCGACAGGGTCAGCGAGTTGAAGGACGAGATCACCGTCGAGATGGCGATGGTCATGGCGAACTGCTTGTAGAACTGGCCGGTCAGGCCCGTCATGAAGGCAAGCGGCACGAACACGGCGCACAGCGTCAGCGCGATGGCGATGATGGGGCCGCTGACTTCGCGCATGGCGCGATAGGTCGCATCGCGTGGACTCAAGCCCGCCGCGATGTTGCGCTCGACGTTTTCGACGACCACGATGGCGTCGTCCACCACGATCCCGATGGCCAGCACCATGCCGAACAGCGACAGCGCGTTGATGGAGTAGCCGAACATCAGCAGCAGTGCGAACGTGCCGACGATGGACACGGGCACCGCGAGCAGCGGGATGATGGACGCGCGCCAGGTCTGCAGGAACAGAATCACGACCAGCACGACCAGCGCGATGGCTTCGAGCAGGGTGTGCACGACGGCTTCGATACTGGAGCGCACGAACTGCGTGGGGTCGTATTCGATGCGGTATTCGACGCCCGGCGGGAAGTCCTGCGCCAGCTCGGTCATGGCGGCGCGCACCTGGCTGGACACGTCCAGCGCGTTGGCGCCTGGCGACTGCATGATGCCCATGCCGACCGCCTGCTTGTTGTTCAAGAGCGAACGCAGGCCGTATTCCTGGGCGTCCAGTTCCACGCGGGCGACGTCGGACAGGTGCGTCACGGCGCCGTCCGGCGAGGTCTTCAGGATGATGTCGCGGAATTCTTCCTCGGTTTGCAGGCGCCCGCGCGCGTTCACGTTCAATTGCAGCGGCACGTCGCCCTGCGTGGGCGAGGCGCCGATCACGCCGGCGGCGACCTGCACGTTCTGTTCGCGGATCGCGTTGACGACTTCGGAGGCGGTCATGCCGCGCTGCGCGACCTTTTGCGGATCGAGCCACACGCGCATGGAGTAGTTGCCCGATCCCCACACCGTCACTTCGCCAACACCTGTGATGCGCGACAGGCGGTCCTTGACGTTCAGGATCGCATAGTTGCGCAGGTAGGTGATGTCGTAGCGGTCGTTGGGGGAGATCAGGTGCACGACGAGCGTCAGCGTGGGCGAGCTCTTGACCGTGGTCACGCCCAGGCGCTGCACGTCCGGCGGCAGGCGCGGCAGCGCCTGCGACACGCGGTTCTGCACGAGCTGCTGCGCCTTGTCAGGATCCACGCCCAGCTTGAAGTTCACCGTCAGCGTCAGGTTGCCGTCGCTGTTGGCTTGCGACTGCATGTACAGCATGTTCTCGACGCCGTTGATGGATTCTTCCAGCGGCGAGGCGACGGTTTCGGCGATGACCTTGGGGTTGGCGCCCGGATACTGCGCGCGCACCACCACGGACGGCGGCACGACTTCGGGGTATTCGGAGATGGGCAGCTGGAACATGGCCAACAGGCCCGCCAGCAGCACCAGGATCGACAGCACGCCGGCGAAGATCGGCCGGTCGATGAAGAATTTCGAGATATTCATAAACGTTCTCGTTCGACGCGTCGGCTCAGTTCTGCGCCGAGGCGGTCTGGACCGGGTTGCGCTTGGCGGCAACCATGGGGACAACGGTCGGGGTCACGGCGTCGCCGGGTCGGATGCGCTGCAGGCCGTTGACGACGATGCGCTCGCCGGCAGCGAGGCCGGTATCGACCACGCGCAGACCTTCCTGATTGGCGCCCAGCTTCACCTGGCGATAGACGGCGTGGTTCTTGTCGTCCAGCACCAGCACGAAGCGCTTGTCCTGGTCGGTGCCGATGGCGCGTTCGTCGATCAGCACGGCCTCGCGGGGCTCGCTGCCGCCCAGACGGATGCGGGCGTAAAGGCCCGGCAGCAGGGTGCCGTCGGCGTTGTCGAACTCGGCACGCACGCGGATGGTGCCGGAGGTGGCGTCCAGGCGGTTGTCCACCGATTGCACGGTGCCGGTGCGCGAGTAACCGTCTTCATTGGCCAGGCCCAGTTCCACCGGTACCGCGCCATTGCGGCCGTTGCGGGTGGGGTTCACGTAGCGCAGGAACGTTTGTTCGTCCACGTCGAACGATGCGTACATCTTGGACACCGACACCAGCGTGGTCAGCGGCACTGATGCGGCGCCGGCGGCGACCACGTTGCCCACGGTGACCTCGGCGCGCGACACGCGGCCGTCGACGGGGGCTTCGATGCGCGTGTAGCCCAGGTTGAGCTTGGCGTAGTCCAGCGCGGCCTGAGCGCCCTGCAAGTTGGCGGCGGCTTCGCGTGCGGCGTTCTGCTTTTCCTCGAAGTCGCGGCGGGCGATTGCGTTGTCGGTCAGCAGGCGCTGGCCGCGGGCCAGTTCCGAGGCCGTGTAGGCGGCGCGCGCCTTGGCGGCGGTCAGCGCCGCGGCGGCGCGGTCCACCTCGGCCGCGTAGGGGCGCGGGTCGATGGTGAAGAGCACGTCGCCCTTCTTGACGATGCTGCCGTCCCGGAAATGCACGGCGGTCAGCGTGCCGGACACCAATGGGCGGATATCGACGCGGTCGATCGCTTCGAGGCGGCCGGAGTAGCGCTGCCAGTCGACGATGGTCTTGTTGACGACTTCCGCAACCTCGACGGGCGGCGCGGCGGGGGCGCCCTGCGCCATCGCGACATTGCCGCCCGCGGGGCCGCGGGTGAGGGCGTAGCCGCCGCCCGCCGCCAGCACGGCTGCAAATACGACGAGCACAGCAATACGTTTACGCGAAACCATGGTGTTTCCTTGAGTGGTTTTCTAGAGGCGGAAGCGCGCTTGCCCGGGATGAGGAGACGAGGAGTCGGCGGGGCGGGGATGCCATTCCTAAGAATCCAGGGCTATATGGATATGCTGCGGCGCAGCATCGACCGGGGTCGCTTATCCAGAGGCGGCGGGCGCCTGATCAGGGCGGTCGCTGCGGGTGCGGAATCTGAGGATTGACATGCCCTTTTCTTGCGCCGGGCGGCAAGGGCACTTCAAGATGGTTTGCATTCTGAGTGTTTTGTCCGGGCGGATAAACCTATCTATCCCGGCAACACTGTTCGTGAGAAATGACTAATCAGGGGCGAAATCGGGTTATGCTCCGTCCACCCCGACTTATTTGCCTAAGGACACCCTTGCCATGGACCGCTTTCAGGCTATGCAGGTGTTTGTGCGCGTCGTGGACGCCAATAGCTTCACCCGGGCGGCCGACAGCCTATCGCTTCCGCGCACCACCGTCACCACCATCATTCAGAATCTGGAACGCCTCCTGGGCGTTCGCCTGTTGAATCGCACCACGCGCCGGATCGGCTTGACGCCCGACGGTGCGGGCTATTACCAGCATTGCGTGCGCATCCTGGCCGACGTGGAAGAGACCGAGGCCTGCTTCCAGGAAGCGGCCCTGCGGCTCAAGGGCCGCCTGCGCATCGACGTGCCGACCTGCATCGGCCGGCTGATCCTGATTCCCTCATTGTGTGATTTTCACGACAAATACCCTGACGTCGAGCTGGTGCTGGGCCTGGGCGACCGTCCGGTCGACATGGTCCAGGAGGCCGTGGACTGCGTCATCCGTGCCGGCGACCTCGAGGATTCCAGCTTGGTCGCGCGCCGCATCGGCACCCTGCAGACGGTGACCTGCGCGTCGCCCACCTACGTGGCGCGCCACGGTATGCCGCAGACGATCGAATCGCTCCGCGACCACCACGCGGTGCATTATTTCTCCAGCCGCACCGGCCGCAATTGCGCGTGGGACTTCAAAGTGGACGGCAAGCACCAGGAAGTCGACATGAAGGGCACGGTGGCCGTGAACGAAGCGGGCGCCTATCTGGATTGCGGGCTGAAGGGCTTTGGCCTCATCCAGACCGCGCGCTACATGGCGCTGCCGTACCTGCAATCGGGCGAGCTGATCGAGATCCTGCCCCAGTGGAAGCCCAGCTCCACGGCGATTTCGGTGCTGTATCCGCAGAGCCGGCAGTTGTCGCCCAAGGTGCGGGCCTTCACCGACTGGGTGGCCGAATTGTTTGCCGGATGCCCGCTGCTCAGCGGGCGCGACGAGACCGATCCGGCCGCCGCGTCCTGCGCCGTCTATCAGCGCAACCAGGGACAGACCGCCTCGGCGCAGCCCCCCGTGCCGGCGATCCCCGCGCTGGCAGACATGGCGCCGCGCCGCCGCACCGCGCGCGAAGAAGCCGCCGAATACCTGCTGTAAATACGCGCTGGTTGCATGACGACATGGCGGACCCTCGGGTCCGCCATCTGCGTTAAGCACGGGAAACCCCGTAGTAAATACAGCCCTTGCGTCCCTCGAATCGCATGAAACGTCTGTATAGTCCGACAGTCAAAGCCTACAACGCCCTTACAGTCGATCCGCTATGCAGCCTGTTCTACCCGCTTACCTGATCGCCCGTTGGCTGTTGCTGCTTGTGCTGTTGGCGGGGGTTTACTTTCTTAGCGGATTCCTGGTTCCGGCCCTGGCGGCGCTGATCATCGGCCTGGCCAGCTGGCCCCTGTACCAACGCCTCGTCGTCCGTTGCGGCGGCCGCACGGCAGTTGCCGCATCGCTGGCGCTGCTGGTCGTCGTCGTGGTGCTGATCGTCCCGTTGTCGCTGGCGCTGTCCTACGCCATCAAGGAAGCCAGCGCTTTTGTCGCCTGGGCCATCGCGGCCAACCGTCACGGCGTTGACGTGCCCGCGTGGATATCCTCTCTGCCGGTGGTGGGCGATCGCCTGGGACAGTACTGGCAATCCTATATCGGCCAGCCCCACGCGCTGGGCGCGCTGGTCGAAGCCGTCAGCGGCGAACACCTGGGCAACATCTACCGCATGGCGCTGGCCGCCACCGGCAACGTGTTCCAGTTGCTGCTGACCGTTCTTTTCATGCTGATCACGCTGTTCTTCGTCTACAAGGACGGCATCCGCATGGTTGCGCAGCTCGACGTCCTGGGCGAACGCATCCTGCCCGCGCGCTGGCAGCGATTTTCGCGCGTTGTCCCGGCCACCATCAATTCCACCGTCACCGGCATGGGCCTGATCGCGCTGGGCGAAGGCGTGGTGCTGGGCATCGCGTATTGGGTGGCGGGGGTGCCGTCGCCCGTGCTGCTGGGCGTGGTTACCGGCTTCATGGCCTTGATCCCGGGCGGTGCGCCGTTGTCGTTCACGCTGGTGTCCCTGTATCTCGTCGGCTCCGGCCATGTGGTCGCCGGCATCGCGCTGATGGTCTGGGGCAGCGTCGAACTCTTCATCGTCGACAAGACGTTGCGCCCGCGCCTGGTGGGCGGCCCGGTCAAGCTGCCTTTCCTGCCGACCTTCTTCGGGCTGGTGGGCGGCGTGAAGACCATGGGCATCGTGGGATTGTTCGTCGGCCCGGTGCTGATGGCGCTGCTGGTGGCCGTCTGGCGCGAATGGGTCCACCACGAGGTCCAGGAACGCGACGCCGCCCGGCTCACGCCGCCGCCCGTCCGCCCCGAGAAGACGCCCGCGGGTTGAGGACGCGGGAGCCGCCCGGCGGCCTTGCCATTTGGTAATCTAGCCATCCCGCGTGACCGGCGCCTTGCCCGGTGCGCGCCTGCCCGCCCGCAGACGCGCCGCCTACGCCGCGGGCTGTGAGGATCGAGATGTCCGGGTTATTGCCTGATGATCAGATAGCCGTCCTGCGCGAGCAGGGCTTCGTGGTGGCGCGCCAGTTCGCCAGCCAGGAACAGGTTGCCGCGCTGCGCGCGCTGGCCGAACGCCATTTGCGCGATCACGTCGCACCCATCGAATACGAAGCTGACCTGCGCTATCCCGGCGCGCCGCAATCCCGCGCGGCAGAAGGCGGACTGACCGTGCGTCGCCTGCTCAACGCCTACGCGCGCGATCCGCTGTTCGCCCAATGGGCCACCGATCCGCGCACCGGCCAGTGGTTGACGCGTTATTTCAACGAAACGCCGGTGCTGTCCACCGTGCACCACAACTGCGTGATGACCAAGCATCCGGCGTACGGCAGCCTGACGGGCTGGCATCAGGACATCCGCTATTGGTCGTTCTCGGACACGGACCTGGTGTCCTGTTGGCTGGCCCTGGGGCCGGAGACGCGTGCCAATGGCGGCCTGTCGTTCATTCCGGGCTCGCACGCGGCGGCGTACACGCCGGACCAGTTCGACGACAAGAAATTCTTCCGCGAGGACGTGCCGCAGAACGCCGAGTGGATCGCGCGCGCCGTCTGTCCGGAACTGCAAGCCGGCGACGTGGTGTTCTTTCATTGCCGCACCTTGCACGCCGCGCAGGGCAACAGCAGCGACCGCGTGAAGCTGTCGGTGGTCCATACGTATCACCCCGAATCCTGCTATCCGCTGCCCGGCACGCGGTCGTCGTCGCAGGCGGGCGTGCCGCTGGCGGGGTCGTGACCCTCCGCAATGCCCGTAGACTGTCGCATCAATGATCCGCGCGCCGGCATCTCACCCATGCCGGTCCGGTCCGCAATCCCTACTTCGGAACTGAAGCAACATGCGTGAAAAAATTGTCTTCATCGGCGGCGGCAATATGGCCTCCGCCATCATCGACGGACTGCTCGGCCAGGGCCGGGCGCTGACCGATTTTCTGGTGATCGAACCCTATGCGCCGACGCGCGAGGCGCTGGTCGCACGCGGGCTTCCCTGCCAGGAAAGCGTCAGCGCCGATATCGGCGATGCCGCCCTGTGCGTGCTGGCCACAAAGCCGCAAGTGCTGCGCGAAGCCTGCGGCCAGGTCCGGCAGCATCTGCCGGCAGAAGCCACCGTGGTCAGCATCGCGGCGGGCGTCGAGCTGGCCGCGTTGTCGGAATGGCTGGGCGGCCACGCGCGCATCGTGCGCGCCATGCCCAACACGCCGGCCAAGGTGGGCTTGGGCATGACTGGCCTCTTTGCCACGCCGGCTTGCGAACAGGCGCAGCGCGATCAGGTCGACGCGCTGTTCGCGGCCGTCGGCGAACGCATCTGGACCGATACCGAAGCCATGATCGACGCCGTCACCGCCGTGACGGGCAGCGGCCCGGGCTACGTGTTCCATTTCATGGCGGCGCTGGAAAAGGGCGCCGTCGAACTGGGCTTCGCGCCCGCCGACGCGCGCCGGCTGGCCGTGGCCGCCTTCCGCGGCGCGGCGGAACTCGCCGCGAGCGAAGACATTCCGCTGACCGAATTGCAGGAGCGTGTCACGTCCAAGGGCGGCACGACTTACGCCGCGCTGTCGCACATGCAGCAGGCTGGCGTGGCCCAGGCCATCACCGAGGCCGTGCACAAGGCGCAGCAACGCGCGCGTGAGTTGTCAGCGGGGTAATGGCCCCGCGCAACGGGACGACGGGCCGTCAGCGATGACGGCCCAGCCGCCATAACAAGGTGGCCGCCACCAGGATGGCCGCGACATTGAACTGCATGGCCGACGCGAACGCCTGCGCATGGCGCTCTGCTGCGCTGGCATCCGCGTAAGTCTCCAACGCGCCGCCATACAGCATGCCGGCCGCCGACACGCCCAGCGCCGCGCCCACCTGCTGCAAGGTCGACACCACGCCCGCCGCCATGCCGGCCTGGCGGTCCTCGACCAGCCCCATTGCCAGGTTGACCAGCGGCGTGTTGACCGCGCCTTGCGCCGCGCCCAGCCACACCAGCGCAGGCAGCAATGTCCACGGTGACAGGCTGGCGCCGGCGATGCCGGTCTGCATCATCAGTGCCGCCGTCGCCCCGCCGTACAGCAGCGCGGCCAGCGCGATCGCGCGCGTGCCATACCGGGCGACCAACCTTGGCGCCACCATCGACCCGGCCACGAATCCGACGCTGGCAGGCGCGAAGATCAAGCCTGCCGTCAGCGCATCCCGTCCGAAGCCCGTCTGCACCAGCAAGGCGTAGCAAAGAAACATGGCGCTGGCCGTTGAGAACACCAGCATCACGACGAGGCACCCCGCCGCAAAGCGCGGCTGCGCCAGCAAGGCCATCTCCACCAGCGGCACGCCGCCGCGCGCGGCAATCCGGCGCTGCAGCCGCACGAAAGCCGCCAGCGCAATCACCGAGGCTGCGGAGCAGGCCAGCGTCCAGGCGGGCCACTGCTGTGCGGGGCCTTCGATCAGGGCCAGCAGCAGCAACGCCAACCCCAGACCCACAAGCGCGGCGCCGGGCCAGTCCATTGCCGCGCCCGAGGGCTCGACGGACTCCGGCATGTGCCGGGCGAGCCAGCATGCCAGCAGCCCCAGCGGCAGATTGATCAGAAAGATGGCGCGCCACGCCAATCCGAACAGATCCGCATGGACGATCCATCCGCCCAGCACCTGCCCGGCGATGGCCGCCAGGCCCAGCGTCATGCCCAGCAGCCCGAACGCCCGCTGCCGCGCATGCCCCTCGAAGCCGACGCGGATCAGCGTGTAAACCTGTGGAAACAGCAGGGCCGCCGTCGCGCCCTGCAGGATGCGCGCGGCGATCAGCGTGTGCGGCGTGGGCGCCACGCCGCACAGCGCCGACGCCAGCGCGAAGCCCGCCATGCCCAGCATGAACAAGCGGCGCCTGCCATGGCGGTCGCCCAATCGGCTGCCCGCAATGAGCAGCACGCCGTACGCCAGTTCGTAGGCGACGATGATGAAGTTGATCTGCGCGAAGCTGGCTGACAGCGTGGCCTGCATGCTGGGGATGGCCACGTTTACGACGAAGAGGTCGAAGATGGTGATGAAGCCGCCGGATAGCAGCACCGCCAGGCCGAGCTTGCCGAGTCGTGGGGAAGTGGGGTCGGCAGGGGCGGCCGAAGGTGTGGCGGGAAGGGTAGTGGTCGACATGAAAGCGTCCGAAAAGTCAGGATCGGCGCTATTCTGGGCAGACCTTTAGCCTTATACAATTTAGCTGTTTATGCTATTACTTCCTGCAACAGCGTCATGACTGAACCCGCCATCGCCAGCCGTCTGGAGCGCACACGCGCCGATCTGTCCGACTTCCTGCGGCTGCGCCGCGAACGGCTCAGCCCCGCCGACCTTGGGCTGCCGCCCGGACGCCGCCGACGCACGCCCGGGCTGCGCCGCGAGGAAGTGGCAGCGCTGGCCGGCGTTGGACTGGCCTGGTACACGTGGTTTGAACAGGGCCGCAACATCAGCGTGTCGGCCGCCTTTCTGGAGAACCTGGCCCGCGTGCTGCGGCTGGACGACGCCGAGCGCCGCCATCTGTATCTGCTTGCGCACCAGCGCCCACCGGCCGAGACCGGCCGCACGTGGTGCACCGTTCCCGCGCAGGTCCGCCGCCTGATGGATGACCTGCCCGCGCGCCCCGCCTACATCCTGAATCTGCGTTGGGACGTAGTGGTGTGGAACGCCGCGGCGGACAAGGTGTTCAATTTTTCCGGACAGGCGCCGGGCCGGCGCAACCTGCTCTGGATGCTGTTTGTGGATCCTGCAATGCGCGAACGCTTTGTGGACTGGACGGCGCAAGCGCCGCGGATGCTGTCCTCGTTCCGGCGCGATTTCGCCAGCGCCGCCGGCGTGTCCGACATCGCCGAGCTGGTCGACGAATTGGAGCACGTGTCGCCCGAATTCCAGTCGTGGTGGCGCGAGCACGATGTGCACGGCACGTGTATGGGCCTGCGCACGCTGCACGTGGAATCGCTGGGCGAGATCGCGTTCGAGCACGCCACCTTGAGCGTTGATGAAAGACGCCACCTGCGGCTCGTGATTTATGCGCCCGCGCCGGACGAGCCCCGTGCCGCGGACTTTGCGCGATGGGTGCAGGCCAACGCGGGCGCGCCGCGCGGCTCCACGGAATAGCCGCGTCGTGGGTCTTCGGGGCAGCGAGGGGGGATGGCGGAGTTGACGAGTCCGGCGTGTGAGGTATATCGTACGACCTATCGTAAAACATATCTTAAGATCTACTCATGCGCCAATTCCATTCGATGACCGCGGCCCATCGCCATCATCATCCCCATCACCCCCACCATCCGCATCATCCCCATCACGGTCACCATCACCCGCGCTACGCCAGCGCGGGCGGCGATTGGTTTTCCGGTTCATCCGATGGACGCGGGGATGCGGACGGGTTCGGCGGCGACGGCCGGGGTTTCACCCGCAGCCGCAAAGTATCCAGCGACGACCTGCAACTGATGCTGCTCGGCTTGCTGGAACAGAATCCCAGCCACGGCTACGAACTCATCAAGGCGCTGGGCGCGCTCAGCAATGGCTTCTATACGCCCAGCCCCGGCATGGTCTACCCCGCACTGACCTATCTGGAAGAGCTGGGCTACGCCACCGTTGAACCCGAGGGCGCCAAGAAGCGCTATCACCTGGCGGACCCGGGCAAGGCTCATCTGGACGCCAATCGCGACCGCCTGACGCTGATGTTCAACAAGCTCAAGCATGTGGCGCGCAAGATGGACTACATGCGCCAGGCCTGGAGCGGTCAGCCCCGGAACACCGGACCCGAGGGCGAAGACGCCCGCACCGGCTGGCTGCCCGAGTTCGTGGAGGCGCGCCAGGCGCTCAAGCGCGCGCTCCTGGACCGCACCGACGCCTCGCCCGCCGAACAACGACGCATCGCGGCCATCCTGGCGCGTGCGACCGACGAGATCACCGGCAAGTCCGGCGCGTGATCCTGTCTTATCCAACTGGAGTTTCCATGACTCAAAGCGACCTCACGGTGGCGCGCGTGCGCCACACCCTGAAGATGCGCACGCTAACTGTGGCGCGCGTGGAGCGCGTTGCCGGCTTGCTTGCGCGCATCACCTTCACCGGCGAAGACCTGCAGGACTTCGTGTCCGCGTCTTTCGACGACCACGTCAAGATCTTCTTTCCCGCCGATTCCTCGCAACCTCCCGTGCTTCCCACGGCTGGACCCGACGGCATCAAGTTTCCTGATGGTGTGCCCCGGCCCGCGGCGCGCGACTACACGCCGCGCCGCTTCGATACGGCGCGCCAGGAGTTGGAAATCGAATTCGTGCTGCACGGGGACGGCCCCGCCTCGACGTGGGCGGAACAGGCCGCGCCCGGGCAGCAGCTGGGCATCGGCGGGCCGCGCGGTTCGTTCGTGGTGCCGACGGCGTTCGATTGGCATGTGCTGATCGGCGACGAGACCGCGCTGCCCGCCATTGCGCGGCGGCTGGAAGAACTGCCCGCCTCGGCACAGGCGCTGGTGTTGATCGAAGTGCCGGCGGCGTCCAACGAGATCCCGCTGCAAACGGCCGCGACGTTGTCGGTGCGCTGGTTGCATCGCAACGGCACCGCGCCGGGCTACAGCACGCTGCTGCTGCAAGCCGCGCGCGAACTGGCGCTGCCGTCTGGCGAAGGTTATGTGTGGGTGGCGGCAGAATCGGCCACGGCAAAAGCGGTCCGCGAAATCATGGTGGCGCAGCACGGCATCGACAAGAGCCGCATTCGCGCGGCCAGCTACTGGAAGCGCGGCGCGGTCGCCGTGCATGAATCGCACGACGATTGAGCGGATGGAAATCTGCGCGCCACGATAAGGACGCCTCGATACGGACGCCCCGATATGGACGCGTCAGCGCTTGCCGGAGGCCCGCGCCAGCGCCAGCAGATTCGCGGCTCGTCCGCCCGGCGCGTCGCGCAAGGCCAAACCCAGCACCGCGCGCGGCCATTGAAGCGCGAACGGTCGATAAACCACGCCGTCCGGCCGCAGATGGCGCAGCGACGCCGGCACGATCGCCACACCCATGCCCGCCGCCACCAGGTTCACGGCCGACGACAACTGCGGCGCCTGTTGCCCGATACGCGGATTCAGGCCGTGCTGACGGCACGCCGCCATGATGTCCGCGCTAAGCCCATAGCCTGATTTGCGCGAATACAGAATGAAGGTCTCGTGCTGCAGGTCGGCGGGGGCGAGGCGCTTGCGGCGCGTCAACGCATGGCCCAGCGGCAGCGCCACCACCAGCGGTTCTTCCACCAATTGCGTGAACGCCAGCCCGCCATCCAGCGCGAAGGGCGGACGCACGAACGCGGCGTCGATCGTACCGTCGCGCAACTGCGCCACGAGCGTTTCGCTGTCCCCTTGCGACAGCGTCATTTCGACCTCCGGGTAGCGCTCGCGGTATTGCCGGATCAGCTCGGTCACCACGCCATTGAAGGACGCCGACTCGGTAAATCCCAACGTCAATTCACCGACCTCGCCGCGCGCGGCGCGTTGGGCCGTGCGCACCGCGGCGTCCGCGCGTTGCAGGATGTCCTGCGCGCACGCCAGGAATGCGCGTCCCGCGTCGTTCAGCGCCACGCCGCGGCCGGTGCGGTCAAACAGCGGCGTGCCTACTTCCTGTTCAAGCTGGCGGATCTGCTGGCTGAGCGGCGGCTGCGCCATGTTCAGCAATTCGGCCGCGCGCGTGAAATGCTGGGCCTCGGCGGTGACGACGAAATAGCGGAGATGACGCAGTTCCATTTTGATATCCAAAACGTACCAATTAACAATTTTCCATATATTGGACATTCTAATTGCGAGCGCGGATCATGCGGGCATCAGAACGCCGCATTGAAGGAATGCCCATCATGACTGCCACGCCATCCCCCGGCGCGCGACTGCGCCAACATCTTTCCGACAGCATTGTGGTGGCGCCCGGCGCGTACGACGGCCTGTCGGCCCGCCTGGTCGCCGCGGCCGGATTTTCAGCGGTGTACGCCAGCGGCGGCGCCATTGCGCGCGCCGCCGGCTATCCGGACATCGGCCTGCTCAGCTTCACCGAAGTCATGGACCGCGTGGAAAAGATCGTCGAGGCCAGCGGCCTGCCCGTGGTGGCGGACGCGGACACCGGATTTGGCGGATCGGCCAATGTGGAGCGAACGGTGCGCACCATGGAACGCGCCGGCGTGGCCGCGTTCCATATCGAAGACCAGTCCTTTCCCAAGCGCTGCGGCCACCTGGACGACAAGACGCTGGTGGACGCCGCCGAGATGGCCCGCAAGGTCCACATCGCGCGCCAGACGCTTGCAGACGCGGACACGCTGGTCATCGCGCGCACGGACGCCATCGCGGTCGAAGGCTTTGACGCCGCCATCGCGCGCGCCGAGCTTTACCTGAAGGCCGGCGCGGACATGATCTTCGTCGAGGCGCCCGAGACGCTCGCGCAGATTCACGCCATTGCCAAGCGGCTGCCGGGGCTCAAGCTCATCAATATGTTCTACGGCGGCAAGACGCCGCTGGTGCCGCTGCCGGATCTTGCCGCGATGGGCTATCGCCTGGCGATCATCCCTTCTGACCTGCAGCGCGCGGCAATCCACGCGATGCAGGCCACGCTCCAGGCCATCCGGCAGACGGGCGACAGCAGCGCGCTGGCGGACCGCCTGACCAGCTTCAAGGAGCGCGAAGAGATCGTGCAGACCCGCCGCTATCTGGCGCTGGACGCTCAGTAGGCGCGCGACGCCGCCGTGCGCTTGCAGCCGTGCGGCATGCGCAGCGGCCACAGCCGCTGGCCGGCGGCGCCGTACAGCGTGCGGATGCCGCATTGCATCTTCACCTGCGCCAGCATGTGGCCGGCGGGGTCGATGATGCGCGAGTCCTCTTCCGTGGTCACCACCGCGCGCTGGTTTGTGAAGCCCGACAAGGCCTGGAACTGGGCCGGAATGGCGAACTGGCCCTGGCCGTTCACGTAGCCGTAGCTGCGGTCTTCGCTGGCGGGCGCCAGGCCTTCGCGCATTGGACCCAGCGCGTCGAAGGCCGGACCCGTCAGCGCGCCCTTGGCATCCACCCAACGCACACCGCCGCCGGACAGCTGCGTCACGGCGCGTCCTTCCGAGAATGCCGACCCCATGCCTTCGACTGTCAGCCGGGTCTTGCCCGAGAGGTCGGTGTAGTCCGTCATGGTTCCGCGGTCCGCCGTGTAATGGCGGATCAGCAGGTCGGAACGCGGCGGCCAGCTCCATTCGCCCTGACGCAGTGTCGCCAGGATCTTGCCGTTGGCGTCCATCACGTGCGTGCCCGCGGCGTCCGCCGCCAGCGCGCGCGCCGGCGTGCCTTGGAACGCGGTGCCGATGCGGGACGAGGGCGCGATCTGCCAGACGCCGCTGGCGTTCAGATAACCCTGACGGTCGGCACGGCGGATCTCCATCCAGTCGCCCAGGCGGACGTAGTCGGCGTCCTTCATGTCCAGCGCGTCCGCGCCGTCCGGCGAGATGATCCAGCGGCGCTCGCTATTGCCCGCGCTGACGGAGCCGTCTCCAAAATCGCCCACCTGCAACCCGCGCATGAACGCGGTCAGCGCCTTGCCCTGGGTATTGAAGACTGCGGCGGGACGCTCGTATTCGTTCTCTTGCTTGCCCGGCTGCGTCACGCGCCACAGCGTGTCGTTCACGCGTTCCGCGCCTAGATGGCTGGCCGGCAGGATCCACCGCCCTTGCACGTCGATGACGCCGACACGGCCCGCGCCCAGCGAAGCGATTGCCTGACCGTTCTGGAATTCACCGATGCTGCGGAAAGCCGGCGGGGCCAGCTCCTTGCCGGCCACGAAATCGTACAAGCCCCACGGCGCGCCGTCGGCCGCCGTCTTGATAAAGCGCACCACGCCCGGCGCGACGACCTGCGTGTCGAAATTCTCGGGCAGCTCGAACGTCTTGCCCGCGCGGTCGATCATCCGCACCACACCGTCGCCATACACCTGCGCGTAGCCATGGTGGTACATGCCGATGTGCTGCTGCGCGGGCAGGTCGATAGGCTTGCCGCGCGCATCCAGCAGCACCATGCCGTCCGCAGTTTCCGCCGCATAGCGCAACTGGTCTGCCGTGAGCCCGGCGTCGTAGCCGCGGTCGGTGTCGTCCAACGGCGTCACCGCGGACCAGGACGAATCGGTGACCGTGCTGCCATCGGCCAGCAGCAGTCCCACCTGGACATCGTCGCAATGGCAATGGCTTTGACCCAGAAGGCCCAGCGGACCGCCCGGCACGCTGGCCGCCAGCGGCTGCAGTTGCTGGTTTTGAAGCGCCTGCACCGTCTCCGGCTTGAGAAGCGCCCTGCCGTCCTTGTCCACCACATTGAGCAGCGCGCCTTGCGCGTCGGACAGCCACACCTTGCCATCGCGCGTCGCCATGCGGTTGGCGTCTGCCAGCCACGCCGGCGCGGTGTCACCGTGCAGCCACGCGCCCGTGGGCGTCAGCAGTCCAGCGGCGCGGCTCGAGTCGTCCATGAAAAGCACGTAGCCTTCGAGTTCGTCGCCAGCCCGCAGGCCCTTGCCCAGCGTCACGGGGGCGGGTTGTCCCGGCACCAGCGCCATCAGGTGCTCTCCGGACGGATACACGATGGTGTCGGCAAAACGTTGCGACGCCTGGCCTTCTTCATCCGTCAGCGTCGCGACCACCGCGCCGTTGCGGTCCAGCACCGCAAAGCCCGCGCGCCGCGGCAGCGCCGCGCTGTAGAAGGTCTTGCCGACAGGCGTCATGCTTTCGTACTGTTGGTCCGCGCCGATCAGCTTGCCGTCCGCCGTCACCATCACCGCGCCGTCAGCGCCGTAGCCGGTGGCCAGGTCGCCGCTGTCCTGCGTGTAGATGTCGTCCAGCACCGGCTCAACGACCCAGTTCCAGTCCTTGTCGACCACGCCGTACTTGGACTCGCCGTTGGTGGCGATGTACAAGCCCTTGTCGCCCAGGGGGCGCGTGATCACGACGCCGGTTCCGCCGTAGCGGCGCTCGCCGGTGGCCGAGCGATATTCCTCCTTGTACTGGACCGTGGCCCGCGCGGGCACGCCATCGGACAGGCGCACGGCGCGCACCACGTCCTCGAAGGGCTCGCCCGCAGGATTGCCCTGCCGGTCGATCAGCAACGGCTTGCCGTCCAGCGTGACTACCGCCAAACCGATCTCGACGAAGTCCTGCACCGCGTCGAAGCGGGGCGGGACGGCCATGCGGCCGTTCTGGTCGATGAATCCCCACTTGCCCTGCCACTTGACGGCGGCCAGACCGTGGCGGAAGTCGCGCACCGCCTCGAAGATCGGCTCGATCGCGACGCGGCCGTTCCGGTCCAGAAAACCCCATGCGTGGCGGCGCAGCGAGCTGTCGCGCGGCACGCGGTCGATGTTCTCGATGGCGGAAGGCAGCAGCACCGCGGCGCGGCCGTCGTGCAGATCCCGAATGCAGCCATTGCCGAACGGATTGCGCGACGAGATATCGTCGGCGGCTGGATAGGCCTGGTACTCGGGCTCGCTCATGCAATACAGGTGCATCGACTGCGTATAGCCGGTTTGCGCCTGCGCGGACAGGGACACGCCCAGCGCGGCGAGGGCGCAAGCGATGCGGGTGGTTCGTAGCACGCGTGACGTCATGATCATTCTGCGTTGGCGTTGGCGTTGGCGGTCTCGGCGACCGGCGGCTCTATGCCGGCGGCCTCGGGGCAAGTAAGTTTCTGGGGCGGCCAGCTTTGGCGGTCCTGCGCGTCCACGATCACGACCGTGTCGCACAGCACACCAAACAGCGCGGTCGTGTTGCCCTTGGTGTCGATGTACTCGACCAGCCGATTGCGGCGCACTAGCGCGCGCCCTTCGTGAAAGTCGTCCGCCCACGTGAACGCCGGCGCAACCGCATAGCGTCCGGTCAGGTCGACGTAGCCATACAGCTTGCCCGTGCGTTCCAGGCGGCGGGCCCGCGCCAGGCCGTCTTTCATAGGACCAAGCTGGTTGAAGTGCGCACCCACGACACGTTTGCCGCTCGCGTCGATGAAGCCGTATTTGTTGTCGCCATCGCTGTAGGGCACCACACCCTCGCTGGCTTTGTCATAGTCGACGGCGTACCGGCCCGGCAGGCGTGCGATCTCGCGGCCCTGCAGGTCCACCAGAATGCTCGATGAGCCCTCGTCGTCGTTGAAGACGACGCGCTGCATCGAAGCCAGCGGCATGCCGTCGCCCCATTTTTCCAGCACGGTCTTGCCGGTCTGATCGATCACGCGATAGCCCGCGCCGCTGTTGGCGCGCGCCAGACCTGTCGGCTGGGTGAAGAATGGATTGAACTCCCCATAGCGCGCCGGCACCTTCATGTTGCCGCGCGCGTCGATGGCGCCTTCGCGCTCGTCGAAGTTGATGTAGAGCCAGTCGCCATATTGCTGCTTGTCTTCGGGGCGGCCGTCGGACACGCGGACGGCGCCGCCTTGCGCATCGAACAACACGGCGCTCGCGTCGGCCAGCTCGCCCAGAAAGCGTCCGTCCTTCAGCTTCTGCGGCTTGCCCATCACCGGCTCGCTTGCGTTGCCGGTGCGCAGGTTGATGACCCGATAGGCGCGCTCGGTGTAGCCACCGCGATTGCGCTTACTCTCCGGCGCTTCGGCCAGCATCATGCCGTTGCCCAAGTATTCGAGGTCGTAGGCGCCGTCGTAGCGGGCTGGCAGCACCCACTGGCCGTCGCGGTTGATCACGCCCCAGCGGTTCTTGTCCCGGACCTTGGCCCAGTCGTCCTCGAATTCCTGGATTTCCTCATAGGCCGGCTTGAGCACGGGCGCGCCCTTGCTTACGTTCCACAAGCCCGTGCGGCGCTGGCGGTTTTCGTTCACCGCGCGGTATTGCAGCAGTTCGCCATCGAGGCGCGATGCGTCTTCCAGCACGTTGGCGGGAACGCCCACTGTCTGGCCACGGGTGTCGATGAGCAGCGCATCGCCGCGCGGCATGTCTTTCGTGCGGGCCCAGGTATAGGGGCCCTTGAAGGGCCGCATTTCGCTGTACTGAGGCTCGATGGCCCATGTGCCGTCCGCGCCAATCGCGCCGACCGCGCCGGCTCGACCGGTCTTTGAGCGCGCCACGATGGGCAGCGTGACGTCGTAGGTGTCGATGTTTGCCCAGTCCGGGTTCGTGACGATATCGCCCGCCGCCGTGAGGATGCCGAGCGGCTGGTCATATTCGCTGGGACGCAGGAGGGCCAGCGGCGCAGCGGCATCGACGGCGGACGTGCGCGCGTAGTGGAACTCGCTGACGTCGTAGCCGCGCAGCTTGGCGACGGTGGTTTCGTCAAGGATGCCCAGGCCGTCGGGGTTGTAGATCTGGTGCAGCGTCTCGTCGTCTGCGGCGGCGTTGACGCTGCTTTGCACGGCGTCGGCTGCGGCAGCGGCGGTGTCGCTGGCGGCGTCCATTGCGGCGTCCATTGCCGCTTCGGCGGTCGCTTCCGACGGCGTTGCGGGGGTAGGGGCTGCATCCGCATGGGTCGCTTCCTGCGCGGCGTCCGCGGCGTCAGCCGCGACCGGCGGATCCTGGAATGCGGCTGCGGTCTCGGCTTGCGACGCGGCTTGCACGGCTACGCCCGCGGCAGCCGCTGCGGCCTCGTCTTCCGCGCTCATGTCGTCACGGGCCGCGTCCATGCCGGCGGCCGATGTGTCTGCGGCAGAAACAGGCACGCCATACACCCACGCGCGTCCCTGATGAATCTTGACGTCGCCGATGCGCAGGGCGAGTAGCTGCACGCTGCCGCCGGGATCGATCAGCAGCGTCATGCCAGGTTCGACGGCAAAGCCCCAGCCGTCGCGGCGCTGCACGCCCAGATAGTCGCTCTTGAACGCGTGCAGGGGCTCAAGCTTGGCGTCCAGCAGCACCGAGCCGCCCTTCGCGTGCCGCGCCAGCCACACGCCGGGCGCGACCAGTTCGACGCGTTCGTAGCGTTGGTCAGACAGCGGCTCGCCGCGCGCGTCCACGAACTCCCAGGCGCGATCCCGGTTCACGGCCAGCACGTCGCCATCGCGCATCGGCGGGGCGAGCGAGCGCAGCACCTGCGGGCTGATCGCCCATGCGCCGCTTTCGTCCAGCAGTCCCCACCAGCCGCCGTAGCGCGAGTCTCGCGACTGCGCCGGCAGATAGTTGCCGGTCGGCTCGGCCAGCGCCATCACGCCGTCGGGCAGCGTGGCCGGCTTGCCGGTGGCGGTGTTGAAGAGGCGCGGCGGGGTAGGAACCTCCATCGCCGCCAGCGTTTGACCGGGCTGGAACCCGCTGGTGCGCGTACCCAGCGGAAAGGTCTTCACGACCTTGCCCTGGCGGTTGATAAGCACGTCCCGGCCGTCTTCTTCGGCCAGCGCGGTGCCCTCGGCATTGAACCCGGTGGCTTCCGCAAAACGCGGCTCGATGACCCAGCGTCCGCGCTTGTCGATATAACCCCAGCGATCCTCCTGGCTGACGGCGGCCAGGCCATTCTGGAAGGATCTGGCGTCCGAGTACGCAGGCGTAATGGCCATGACGCCTTGCTTGTCGATATAGCCCCACGCGGCGGATTCGCCATCGGCGGTGCCCACGAGCACCGCGGCCAGGCCTTCCTGATAAGGCTGGTGGCACGACATGGCCGCACCTTCGCCATAGGTGCTGTAGGCGCATTGCTGCGCCCAGTTGGGACGCGCGTGCGCATTGTGCGGCGCCATCAGCACCATCCCCGTCAGCGCCGCCACGACCGCCAACGGCTTGAAGAAAGGCGCCGCCGTCATTGCTTGCGGGCGCGGCTGCAAACCGCGGAAATGAAAAAGCCAGATCGGGCGTGCCACATGAGCCGATGCCTGCCGAGTTGATTGGGGGAAGGCAGCACTGTAACCAGGGGCACCCGGGGACGGATCGGCAGATGTAACTATTAAAAACGAAGCGTTAATGTCCACTCGGTGTTGAGCGTAATGGTGGTCAATTTCGCTCAATGGCGCTCAAGTGTCGCGGATCGCGGTCCTACATGCTGACATGGCGCGGTGACGCGACACATTCCCCTCACGCATGCAGCGGACAAAAATTAATCGGTTGAATCCCCCGCGCGCCGGTTCTGTAATACACCCACTGCCCGCCCGAACGGGGGCGACGTTCCCTGCAAGAGGTTCGCCATGTCCTCCCCCCAAAAATCTTCCCTGGACGCATCTCAACTCTGGCTGCTGGTCCTCGCCGGCGGCGTCGTCATGGGACTTGCCCTGGGGGTGCGCCATGTGCAAGGCCTCTTTCTCTTACCCGTCACGATGGATCGGGGCTGGAGCCGCGAGACTTTCGCCATCGCCCTGGCCGTGCAGAACCTGACGTGGGGCATCGTGCAGCCTTTCACCGGCATGATTGCCGACCGCTATGGCTCGGCCAAAGTGATCGCCGGCGGACTGGTGTTTTATGCGCTGGGCCTTGCTGGCATGGCGCATGCGACGACGCCCGCCGCCTTCATGTGGACCGCGGGCGTGTGCATCGGGATCGCGCTGTCCGGCACCGCTTTCGCGGCCATTTACGGTGCGCTCAGCCGCCTGGTGCCGCCGGAGCGCCGGAGCTGGGCGCTGGGCGTCGCCGGGGCGGTCGGCGGACTGGGACAGTTCACGATGGTGCCCGCAGCGCAATGGTTGATCGGCGGCTGGGGCTGGGTCGCGGCGTTGCTGGCGTTCGCGGTGGTGTTGATGGTCGTGCTGCCCCTCGCATTTCCGCTGCGCGAGCCCGCGAACCGCGTGTGCGATGCGGCCGCGCCCGACGCGAACCTGTCGATGACGGACGCCATTCGCGAGGCCTTCACGCGCCCCGGCTTCTGGCTGCTGAATCTGGGATTTCTGGCGTGCGGTTTCCAGCTCGCGTTCATCGGCACGCACTTGCCCGCGTACCTGATGGACAAGGGCCTGCGCGCGTCGGACGCGGTGGCGGCGCTGGCCATCATTGCGCTCACCAACGTCATGGGCACTTATGTCTGCGGCATCCTGGGCGCGCATCATCGGCGCAAGTACCTGCTGGCGGGCATCTACCTGGTGCGGACGGCGGCCATCGCGCTCTTCGTGCTCGTGCCGCTATCCACGTGGTCGGTCTATGCGTTTGCGGCGGTCATGGGGTTTGTGTGGCTGGGCACGGTGCCGCTCACCAACGGCCTCATCTCGCAGGTGTTCGGCGTGCGCTACATCACGACGCTCTTCGGCTTCGTGTTCTTCGGCCATCAGGTCGGTTCATTCCTGGGCGTGTGGCTGGGCGGCGTGGTGTTCGAGGCCACCCGTTCCTACGACCTGATCTGGCTGGGCGCGATGGCGCTGGGCGTGCTGTCGGCCGCCTTGCACTGGCCGATCGACGACCGCGAGATCCAGCGCGCACGGCCTGCGGGCGCTGCCGGATAGCCAGCAGGGCGCGGCTATGCCAGCCGGTGCTGGGTGCCCGCGCCCATGGTGATGTGCAGCATGCGGCAGGGCTCCATGACCTTGACCGTGTGCCAGGCGCCCTTGGGAATGACGTAGGCGTCGCCGGCCAGCATCTTCACGACCTGAATGCCGGTGGGCCATTCAAGGTGCAGCTCGGCCGCGCCGGCCATGAGGCGCACAATCTCGTCGGCGCCCGGGTGCATCTCCCATTGCGGCCAGTCCGCTGCGAACTCGTATTCGGACACCAGCCAGCCGCGCCCGTAATTTTCAAGGTCCACCGGGGATTGGGACCAGAACTCGTCGCCGCCTGTCATCGTGGCGGCGGCGCCGGAGGCGTCCAGGTACACATAGTGCGACGTCAGGTCGATAGCCATGTTGCGCGTCCTCGGGAGGGGGGGATCAGGGCAGTGTATGCCAGCGCGCGGGCTGTCATATCGTTGCGTTTATCATGTCTGCCATCGGCAACAGGGAGATCACGAGATGAACAAGGGATTCGAAGGGGTGCGCCCCGCGTCCGAATCGTCCATCGAGATCGGTTTCTTCTTTGACGGCCGGCATTGTGTCGAGCGTATCCGGGTCAAGCCCACCGCCGCCAACCTCAAGCGCGCTGCCGACCGGCGCGTTGCCATCCTGGAGGCCATCGCGCGCGGCGACTTCGACTACGACGCCGAATTTCCCAAACGCGGCGCTAAGCCATCACAGGGTCCCGCATGACGAGCAACACGCAGCTTGAAATCCACGATCTGTCGCCTGATGCCTTCAACGCCTACGGGTGGATGCTGGGCAAGCCCATGCCGGACGGCAACGGCGTCCCGCTATACACGCACCCGGCCACCGACTTCTGGCACGAACACCAGTTCAACACCGGCGCGGGCGGCGACGCCCAACTGCTGTGGGTCAATTACCGCAGCCAATCTCCAGAGGTTGCCAGCCTGGAAAAACACCTGCTGACGCAGCAGGCGATCGTTCCGCTGACGGGCAGCATCATCCAGATCGTGGCGCGCAGCGCCGCCGATGGTACGCCGGACCTGTCCACGCTCGCGGCCTTTCATGTGGCGCAGGGGCAGGGCGTGTGCATGCGGCCGGGCTGCTGGCACGCCACCCGCGTCGCGGGCGACGAGGTGACCTGCATGATGCTGACCCGCAGTTCGACCACCGTCGACCTGATCCAGCACCTGACCACCGATGCCAGCGCCACGGAAAGCGCCATCGCCGCCATTCCGGCGCGCCAACTGGAAGTGCCTCAGGATCTGCTGCAAAACGCCTGAGGCAGTGTCATTCCGCTTCGCTGCATGCGTATCCCAGGCGCGAAAAAAGGGGCCACTTGTTGCGGTAGCTGTCTGTCCAGCACATGCCGAAGAAGGCGGCGAAGGGCGCGTCGATCCGCTGCGTTGACACGTGCGCTGCGGCCGCGGCATCGTTCGGGCAGAAAGCCTGGCCCGGCGTCGGATAAAGCGCGCCGTCCCAGATCGGCCGCTCGCAATGCTCGCAAAAATTGGACCATTCGCCGGACTGCGCCGGGTTCTGCCGGAAGAACGGCGCAAGCGTACGCAGCGTCTGGGCCACTTCGGGCGCGAGCGCCCGGGTCGACGAGATCATCGCCGGACCGGGCATCGTTTGCCATTGCGCCGGACTGAACAGCCAGTCACGAAACGCCTGCGGATCCAGGCCGGGGCTGTCCGCGTCGTCTTCATCCAGCTCCAACTCACCCTCTGTACTTTCGTGGCCAGGCGGCACGGCCAGCGCCGCCACGCGAGATACCTTGGCGCAGGCGGTGCAGCGGTGCTCGGCTTGCAGCACGAAGTACGATGCCGCGCGAATGTTGTAAGCCTCTCCGTCCGGACCGGTCATGCTGGTGGGGTCTTCTGCTGTCATGCTGCTGTGCCTTTCCTGTTGCGTCGGCACGGTGCACCGATTCTTTGATATGCGGGGGAAATATGCCAGAATCCCCCGGAATTCGAGCCTGGCGCATTACGCCGCCGCCATCGGGCGCCTGCGCCATCCCGTCATGCCGGAGCCCTGAATGCGCCACCGCCAGATTAGCACCGCATTACGCCGCGCCACCTGCCGTCCGTTCATCGGCTTCGTTGCCGCCCTCGCATTGGCGGGCGCCTTGTCCGGCTGCACCTTCAGGTCGCCCGACGCCGCTTCCGGCTCGCAGTGGGTCGGCATCGAAGGCGTCACGGCGCAACAGGCACGCAGCATCGCCCGCGAATCGTACCTGTACGGCGCGCCCATGGTCGCCAGCTATCAGGCCATGTATGCCTACAGCATCGACAAGAGCGGCGCGCAGTACAAAGGTCCGCTGAACTCTATCAATCCGATGGGCACGGCAGCCGCCGCGGCGGCTGGGCTGGATCCCGGCTATCTGTATTCGTACGCCGCGCTGGACCTGCGCGCCGAACCCGTCGTCGTCACCGTGCCCCGCGTTGAAAAGCGGCGCGACGCCTCGTTGCAGGTGATGGATCTGTACATGCACCACATCGGCGACCTGGGATCACGTGGTGTCGGCGGCGGCGTTTTTCTGGTTGCAGGACCGTCCTGGAAGGGCAAGGTGCCACCCGGCATCACGAAGGTGATTCGTTCCGAGACTGAACTTGCCACGCTGGTGGCCCGCACGCAGCGCTTCAATCCCGCCGACCATGACAACGCCAAGCGCATCCAGTCGCGCTTCAAGGTGCAGACCTTGTCCGCGTTCCGAAACCGGGCTGCACCCGCCGCACCCGCGCGGGTGGACTGGATGGCGCCGGTTCCGCGCGCGCAGATGTATTCTTCGCTCGAGTTCTATGATGAACTGGCCTTCCTGCTGCGGTTCGCACCCGTACCCAAGTCCGAGACGATGCTGCGCGAGCGCATGGACAGCCTGGGTTTGCGGCCCGACGAGACCTACGACACCGCATCGTTGAACCCTGCCTTGCGCCGCGCGCTGCAAGAGGGCATGCACGATGCCCAGAACGATATCGACAAGAACCGTGCGGCGAAGGGCAACGATGCCGGCGCGCTGTTCGGCGATCGGGAAGCGCTGAAGAATGATTACCTCTCGCGCGCGACGGGTGCGCAGATGGGGTTGTTTGCTTTTGGTGGCATGAGCGCGCCGAAAGCGTCGCCCAAGCAGCCACCCACGCAGCCACCCACGCAGCCACCCAAGCAACGGTAGGCGCGCTGCATGAAGCGCAACTTCAACATCCACGACCTGCGGATCTTCTACGCGGTGGTCATGACGGGCTCGACGCGGCAGGCGGCGCTCGCCATGCACCTGACGCAGCCGGCGATCAGCCACGCGATCTCACGCCTGGAAAGCGCGACGGGCGTCCAGCTGTTCGACCGGTCGCACAAGACCCTGCGTCCCACCGAGGCGGGGCAGTACCTCTACAGCGAGGCCAAGTTCGTGCTGGACGAACTGGTGCGCATCGACGAAGCCCTGCACAGCATTGAACAATTCGGCGGGCGCGGACTGCGCATCGCATCGTCGCCTGCGCTGGCGCTGGGCTACGCGCCCGATGCCGTGCGCCGCTATCTGGACCTCAATGGCACGCGGCCATTTTCCATCGACGTGGAGTCGTCGATGCAGGTCATCAGCGCGGTGGAGACAATGCGCGCCGACTTCGGCCTGGGCGCCGTCGGTCGCGACAGCACGCGGCTGACCTTCACGCCGTTCCTGCGCGCGGACGTCATGGCGATTGCCCACCGCGATCACCCGCTGGCCGGACGCGATGCCATCGCAGTGCTGGACATTCCGCCGGACACCTACGTCAAGCCGCTGTGGTCCGACTACGTCGTGGCGCAGGGCGATATCGCCGACTCGCTGCTGCTGCGGTCCGGCATGCAGGCGCACATGTCGCTGTTGCCGGGCACGGTACGCGCGGTCAAGGGCATCAGCCTGGTCAATGCGCTGTCCGCGTCCGACATCGTTGCGTCGTTTCCGGACCTGGTCGCGGTGCCGTTAGCCTCGCGGCAATGGTTCGATTTCATGCTGATCACCCGCGCCGAGTCCCGCAATAACGAACTGACCGCGCGCCTGCTGGATGCCCTGCGTGCCACCGCCCAGACGCGGCGGCAGGGCGTCTACGCAGAGACGATCGCGCTGCTGCCCTAGCGGCGACCGCTACCCGGTCATTGCGCCGGCGGCTGCCAAGGCAGCGATTGCAGATCGCCGTCGATGCTGATTGCCTGCCCGCTGACCATCGCTCCGAAAGGGCTGGCCAGGAACAGCGCCATGTTGGCAATGTCCGCGGCGCGCACGAACTGCCGCAGGCTGACGCCGGACAGCTCCAGCCGAGTCTGTTCCTCCACCGACAACCCCATGTTCTTCGCACGGGCCGCGATGACCCGTTCGATGCGTGGCCCGGCCACCAGCCCCGGCAGCAGCGCATTGACCCGGATGTTCAGCGGCCCCAGCTCGATTGCCAGCGAGCGGGTCAGCCCAACGACGCCCCATTTGGTGGCGGCATACGGCGTGCGCATGGGCAAGCCCATCCGGCCCGCCACCGAGCTGATGTTGATGATGCTGCCGCCGCCCGACTCGCGCAGCGCGGGCAGCGCATGCCGCACGGTGTGGAATTGCGAGGCCAGGTTGATGTCCAGCGTCGCGTCCAGCTCCTGCGCGGTGATGTCGGCGATCCCCGCCGTGGGGCCCGCGATGCCGGCGTTGTTCACCAATACGTCCAGCCCGCCGAGATGCGACAGCGCCGTCTGCATGTAGCGGTCGATCTCGTCGCGGCTGCCAACGTCCGCGCGCGCCCAGGCGTGGCGGCTGGCGGCCAGGGCCTGGTCATCGACATCGCACAGATGCACGCGCGCGCCACGTTCCGCGAAGGCGTCGGCCAGCGCGGCGCCGATGCCGGACGCGCCAGCCGTGACGATGACCCGCGTTCCGGTCAGATCAACGGGCAGGGCGGAGACCGTCGTGGGCGAATTGAGAGGGGTGTTGGATTGGGTCATGGCGTCAGGGCTTCATCAAGCGGCAGGTCGATTCCGCGGGCGACGTGTACACCTGGTCGCCCGGCACGCGCGCCACCAGCTTGTAGTAGTCCCACGGGGCCTTCGATTCCGCCGGCGTCTTCACCTGCATCAGGAACATGTCATGCACCATCAGCCCGTCCGCGCGAATCTTGCCGTCCTTCACAAAGAAGTCGTTCACGGGATTGGCCTTGAGCCACTTCATGATGGTGTCGCCGTCGGTGCTCTTGGTCGCTTCCACCGCCTTCAGATAGGTCGTCGCAGCGGAATAATCGCCAGCCTGCAGCATGGAGGGCTTCTTCTTCATCACGGCCTCGAAGCGCGACGCCCATTTACGCGACGCGTCGTCCTGGTCCCAATACCACGCGGTGGTCAGGTACATGTTCTGCGCCGCTTGCAGGCCCAGCGCATGCACATCGGTAATCAGCACCAGCAGGCCCGCGATCTTCATCTTGGGCGTCAGACCGAACTCGTTGGCTGCCTTGACCGCATTACTGGTGTCGCTGGCGGAATTGGCCAGCCCCAGCACTTGCGCGCCCGAGGCCTGCGCCTGCAGGATGAACGACGAGAAATCGGCCGTGTTCAGCGGATGCCGCACCCGGCCCTTGGCGTTGCCGCCATCGGCCTGAACCACCTTCGACGCGTCCCGCTCCAGCGCATGGCCGAACGCGTGGTCCACCGTCAGAAAGAACCAGTCCTTGTTGCCTTCCTTCATCATCGCGCGCGCCGTGCCGCGCGCCAGCGACACCGTGTCGTACACGTAATGCACCGTGTAAGGCGTGCACTGCGAGTTCGTCAGCTCGGACGCACCCGCGCTCACCACGAAGAACGGCGTCTTCTTTTCCTCGGCCACCTTCGCCATCGCCAGCGCCGCCGCCGAGTTTGCCCCCGCGATCAGCATGTTCACGCCGCGCTGATCCAGCCATTCGCGGGCACGTGACGACGCGATATCCGCCCGATTCTGATGGTCCGCGACCAGCACCTCCACCTTCTTTCCTGCCACCGTGCCGCCCAGGTCTGCAATGGCCATCTTGATCGCCTCGGCGCCACCCGGACCATCGGCGTCGGCCGACAGACCCGACATATCTGTGATGAATCCGATTCGGATGACCCCGTCATCGGCCTGAGCCGCCGCCGCCATGCCCAACAGCGCGGCCAAAGCCGTCGCGCGCAATGTTTTTTTCATGTCTCGTCTCCCCACTGGATGGATGTGTGTTTTCAGAACGCGACGTTGCCGCGTCCCTTCAGTTGCAGTGTCTCGCGTGCGTCGTCGGGTGTGGCGACCTGCAAGGACAGGTCTTCCAGAATGCGCCGGATGCGGCGCACCTGGTCCGCGTTCGACAGCGCCAACTCGCCGGGGCCGTCCCACAACGAATCTTCCAGGCCCACGCGCACGTTCCCGCCCATCGTGGCCGCCATCGTCGCCAGCGGCGTCTGCTTGCGCCCCGCAGCCAGCACCGACCAGATGTAGTCGTCGCCAAACAGCCGGTCCGCGGTGCGCTTCATCATCATCACGTCCTCGGGATGCGTGCCGATGCCGCCGCGGATACCGAATACCGACTGGATCAGGAACGGCGGCTTGAGCAGCTTGCGGTCCACGAAATGCGCGGCCGTGTACAGGTGCCCGATGTCGTAACACTCGATCTCAAAGCGCGTGCCGTTGTCGCCGCAAGACGCGAGGATGTGCTCGATGTCCTTGAACGTGTTGCGAAAGATCAGGTCGTTGCTGCCCTCAAGATACGGCCGTTCCCAGGCGTGCTTGAATTCCTTGAACCGCTCCAGCAGTTCATACATTCCGAAGTTCATCGACCCCATGTTCAGCGACGCCACCTCGGGCTTGAACTGCAAGGCCGGGGCCATGCGCTCGGCAATGGGCAGCACCGGCGAACCGCCCGTCGTGATGTTGACCACGACGTCAGACGCCTCCTTGATGCGTGGCAAAAATCGCGCATACAGCGCCGGATCCTGCGTAGGCTGGCCGGTGTCCGGTTGACGCGCGTGCAAATGCACGATGGCCGCGCCCGCTTCGGCGGCGTCCAGCGCGGACTGCGCGATCTGATCGGGAGTGACGGGCAAGTGGGGCGACATCGACGGGGTGTGGACCGAACCGGTGATGGCGCAGGTGATGATGACCTTCCTGGACTTTTTCATGGGCCTCTGGCGCCGTGTGATTGCGCTGTGGATTCTTGTGGCCCCGGCTGTCTCCTCCGGGTGTGGGCCATTCTGTCGCAGGCCTTCGGGTCCTGTCACCTGAACAGAAATTATCAATTGATAGGGAATCCGGTGCTGCGGTGCAACGTGCAGGGTGGCTGACGCTGGGCGAAAAAAAGCCGCCGCCAGGATCGCTCCTGGCGGCGGCTTTCTGAGCCAATTGGCTGCGGGACCTTAGTCCTTGCGGCTGGTCACTTCGACCAGGTGGTAGCCGAACTGGGTCTTCACCGGGCCTTGCACTTCGCCGACCGGGGCACTGAACACGACGGTGTCGAATTCCTTGACCATCTGGCCCGGGCCGAAGGTGCCCAGGTTGCCACCGTCGCGGCTCGACGGGCAGCTCGAGTTTTCCTTGGCGAGCTGGGCGAAGTCAGCGCCGTTCTCGATGGCGGTCTTGAGTTCGTTGGCCTTCGCTTCGGTGGAAACGAGGATGTGACGGGCGGAGGCTTGTGCCATGTGGAAACTCCTTGCAGACTGATTTGGGGAGGGGAGAGTAACGCATTCGCGTGAACTCGCTACGTTGGCAATCATAATCGGCGATCGATCCGTCCCCGGATCAGGTCTAGTGTGCGCATGTGACCAGCATCCGCACTTCCCCTAATACCTCCCCCCCTCCTTATACGATTATCGTATTTTCAACGCACCCCTCCCGGGGCGCGTCCACAGCCGAGGCAACGCGGGCTGGCAATGAGATGCACGTTTTCGGACGAGACTTCCTATGCCTGATTCAGCTTCCCGAGTACTGTTGAAACGAGAGTCGGTCCCGCCGTTCTCGTCAGAGCCCAATCTGACGGACCGCGTCACCGAGATGCTGCTGGACGAGATTACCAGTGGCGACTACCAGGTTGGCGAGGTGCTGCCGCCTGAGCAGACCATCGCAACCCGGCTTGGCGTTTCGCGCACCGTGCTGCGCGAAGCGGTTTCCCGCCTGAAGGGCGATGGCATCGTGCAAAGCAAGCAGGGCCGCGGGCTGACCGTCATGCAGACGGCGCGGCCGTCGGTGTTGCGCATGCAGGCGGCGGACATTGGCGATGCGGATCAGGTGCTGCGCATCGTGGAATTGCGCCGGGGCTTCGAGATCGAGGCGGCACCGCTGGCGGCGGCTCGGCGTGATGAGGACGATCTGGCCGCGATGCGGCTGGCGCTGCGCAAGATGGCCGACGCGATTGCGTCCGGCGACGTGGCGGTTGGCGTGGATGCCGACATGGAGTTCCACCGCTGTGTGGCGCGGGCCACGCGCAACGAACACTATCTGAATTTCTTCGATTTCCTGGCGGTGTTGCTCAAGAAGAACCTGCGCGTGTCGCGTTCGCGGTCGGCCAAGATCGCGGGCCGCGGGGCGCAGGCGCAGAAAGAGCATGAGGCGCTGTTTGCCGCCATCGAGAAGGGCGACGTGGAGTTGGCGCGGCAGCATGCGCGCACGCACGTCGACAACACGGAAGCACGTCTGCGTACAGCGGCGGCCACGGCTGAGAAGTCGTAGGCGCCCATTAAGGGCATCCTCCAAGGGGAAGTGGTGATGGGTCAGAAGACGATCGACGAGTTGGTGCGCGCCGAGGAGGGACTGGTCAGCCGGTCCATCTTCGTGGACGAAGAGATCTTTCAGCAGGAACTGAAGCAGATCTTCTCGCGCGCGTGGCTGTTTGTGGGGCACGAAAGCCTGGTGCCCAAGCCGGACGATTACTTTGTCTCGCGCATGGGCACGGAATCCGTGATCCTGACGCGCGACCGGCAGGGGCAGATCCAGGTCATGCTCAATAGCTGTGCGCATCGCGGCATGAAGCTGTGCCGCTATGACCACGGTAATAACCGGACTTTCACCTGTCCGTACCATGGCTGGAGCTTTTCCACCGACGGCAAGCTGGTGGAACGGCCCGGCGAGCTGGTCGGCGTGCCGGGCCACGCGACGCACTACAAGGGCGAACTGGACAAGAAGCAGTGGGGTCTGAAGACGGTGGCGCAGGTGGTGAACTACAAGGGCGCCATCTGGGCGACCTGGGACCCCAATGCGCCGCCGTTCCTGGACTACATCGGCAACATGCGGCTGTATCTGGACGCGGCGCTCGATCATCGCAACGGCAGTCCGGGCGGCTCGGAGGTGATCGGCGGCGTGCAGAAGTGGCGCGTGAAGTGCAACTGGAAGTTCGCGCCCGAGAACTTCATTGGCGATCTTTACCACGACATCAGCCACCGCTCGGTGGACATCGTGGGCATCGGCCCCGGCGGCGGAAAGGGGCGCCGCGATGCGTCGGCCACGCGTTCGGCGATCTGTTTTCCGGAACTGGGCCACGGTCTGCTGGGCCGGTTGCCGTTCTACGAAGAAGGCCCCTACGCGCCGCAGTACGGCCGCTATCCGGAGGTGGAAGCCTACTACCGCGAAATTCACGAGCAGCGCGAACGCACGCTGGGTTCGGCGATGCGGGTGCAGACCAGCGTAGGCACGATCTTCCCGAACATGTCGTTCCACGGCCGCCAGCCGCGCACGCTGGCGGTGTTTCATCCGATCAGCTCGACCGAGATGGAAATGTGGCGCATGTACCTGGTGGACAAGGATGCGCCGGAAGCAGTTAAGGACGCGGCTCGGCATTACTTCTTGCGGTATTCCGGGCCGGGCGGCATGACCGAATCCGACGACATGGAGAACTGGACCGGCGCCACAGAGGCCAGCATGGGCGCCATGTCGCGCGAGCTCTTCTTCAACTACCAGATGGGCGTGGGCCACCGGCAGGACGTGCCCGAGATTCCGGGCTGCGCGGTCAACGGGGAATACACCGAGGAGAACGCGCGGATCTACTACCGGCGCTGGGCGCAATTCATGAACGGCCTGTCCTGGGACCAACTGATGGCGGGCGCGGTGCGCCTGGAGGAAGCGGCATGAATGCAACCATCGAGAACGCGCTGCCCGTGGCGCAGGACGACAGCGTGGACGACATGCTGTTGTGGTGGGAAGCGCACCGCTTCCTGCACTACGAGGCCGATCTGCTGGACCATCGCGAGTTCGACAAGTGGCTCAGCCTCCTGGACGAAGCCATCACGTATCGCATGCCGCTGACGCGCAACGTTCGCCGCGACGCGATGGCGCAGGAATACTCCGGCAAGCAGGATGCCGCCTGGTTCGACGAAGGCATCGACACGCTGCGCCAGCGCGTGGCGCAGATCAAGACGGGCATTCACTGGGCCGAAGAGCCGGCCTCGCGCGTGTCCCATCTGGTGACCAACATCCGCGTGCTGGACGTGACGCCTGACGAGGGCGGCGGCGACCTGGTGCGGGTGCGGTCTCGCTTTCTGATCTATCAGAACCGTTTGCAGTCCGAAGTGAATCTGTTCGTGGGCAAGCGTGAGGACGTGCTGCGCAGGCGGGACGGGCGCTTCACGATTCTGTCGCGCGAGATCCACCTGGACCAGAACGTTCTCTTATCGAAGGCGCTGACGATCTTCTTCTAGCGCGACTATGCCGGACCCGGCCCGTCTGCCGGGATTCGATGGTTTTCCTTCCACTCGGGGCCAGACCGCCGACAGGACGCGCTCGCCCATACCTGGAGTTGCAGCATGCAAAGACGTACTGTACTGAAGGCCATTGCCGGCGCGGCCGCGATGACGGCGACGGGAATCTCGTGGGGCGCCGACGCCGCGTATCCCAGCAAGCCGATCCGCCTGATCGTGCCGTACCCGCCGGGCGGCGTCACGGACGTGGCGGGGCGTCTGGCCGGAGACATCCTCAGCCGCAAGTTTGGCCAGCCCGTGGTGGTGGAGAACCGGCCGGGGGCGAACGGCATGATCGGCAGCCAGCAGGTGGCGTCCGCGCCGCCGGACGGCTATACGTTGCTGCTCAATGGCCTGGGCGGCATGGTGCTGCCGATGGCCACGGTGACCGGGCTGCCGCTGGACACGGCGCGCGCCTTCACGCCGATTGCGCAGATGGCCGAATTTATCAACGTGCTGATCGTGCAGGCGGACTCGCCGATACGCAGCGTTGACGACCTGATCGCCACGGCGCGCAAGCGCAGCAAGGATGGCCTGAACTACGGGTCCAACGGCATCGGTTCGTCGGTGCATCTGACCACGGCGTTCTTCGCGCAGCACACGGGCACCAACCTGCTGCACGTGCCGTATAAGGGCAGCGGCGAAATGCTGGTGGATGTGGTGAACGGCAACCTGGACTTCAGCTTCAGCAACCTTCCGCCGGTGATGGGACTGATCCGCAAGGGATCGATTCGTCCGATTGCGGTGACCAGCAGCTATCGCAGCAAGCAGTTGCCGGACGTGCCGACGATGTCCGAGCAAGGCGTGGCGGACTTCGACGTGACGAGCTGGCTGGGCGTGTACGGCCCCGCTGGCATGGCGCCGGACATCGTGCAGAAGATCAGCGCGGCCTTGCAGGAAGGCATGGCGCAGCCGCAATCGGTGGAAACCTTGACCGCCGCGGGTTTTGAGCCCAAGCCGCGAGGGGCCGACGCCTTTGCGGAGCTGAACCGGGCCGAGCTGGCGCGCTGGAAGCAGGTGGCCACCAAAGCCAGCATTTCCCTGAAATTCGGAGCCTGAGCATCATGGAAACCTCATCAGTCCCGCAGCGTGTTCACACGGCCATCATCGGCGCGGGGCATGCGGGCGTGGAGTGTGCGTGGGCCTTGCGCGCGGCGGGCGTCGACGGCGACGTCGCGCTCTTTGGCGCCGAAGCGCATGCGCCCTACGAACGGCCGCCGCTGTCCAAGGCGCTGCTGACCGGCTCGACCAGCGCCGAACGCATCGCGTTACGAGCAGGCAGCGCGTATGAGAAATCGCGCGTGATCGTGGTGGCGGGCGATCCGGTGGCCGCCATCGACACGGCGGCGCACACGCTGCGCACGGCGTCGGGCCGCGAGGTGGCTTTCGAACATTGCGTGCTTGCCACCGGCGCCAGCGCGCGCGGCATTGCCGAGGTGGCGGGCGATCAGGTGTTCTCCGTGCGAGGCCTGGACGACGCCCACCGGCTGCGCGAGGCGTTGCGGCCGGGCATCCGGCTGCTTGTCGTGGGCGCGGGGTATCTGGGGCTGGAGGCGGCCTGCTCGGCGCGCAAGCTTGGCGCGGAAGTGCTGGTGCTGGAGCAGGGCGGCAACGTGATGGCGGGCAAGGTGTCCGAGTCCACGGCGACGCGCATCGGCGACCTGCACCGCGAGGCCGGCATCGAGATCCGCCACGGCGCGGCGGTGCGGCGCTGGGAACGTACTGCGACGGGTTGGCGCGCGCACCTGGCCAGTGGCGATCCGATCGACGCCGAACTCGTGCTGGTATCGATTGGCGCGGTTGCCGAGACGGCGCTAGCCGAGGCTGCGGGACTGATCTGCCTGGACGGCGTGGTCGTCGACGAATGCTGCCGGACTTCGGCGCCCGACGTCTACGCCATTGGCGATTGTGCGAGCGCTTTTCGGGGCGAGCTGCAGCGCTACGCCCGCATCGAAAGCGTGCAGAACGCGCTGGCGCAGGCACGCACGGCGGCGGCCGCCATTGCCGGCAAGGCGCCGCCTGCGGCGCGTCCGCCCACGTTCTGGTCCGAGCAGCAGGGCCGGCGCCTGCAGATGGCTGGTCTCGTCGACCCGGCCGCGCCCTGCCGGGATGTTCTGCTGCCCACTGCCAAGGGCTGGCTGGTCGAGCGCTATCAGCACGGCCGCCTGGCCGCGATCGAAGCGGTCGACAGTCCCGTGGAATTCATCAAAGGTGTGCCGCGCATCGGCGCGCCCGAAGCGGTTGCGGCCGCTGTGTAAACGAAGCCTTGGAGACAACATGCCCGTTGCGATATTTGAATTGCCCGATGGCGCCGAACAGGTGCTGGACGTGCCCGATGACTGGTCGCTGATGGAGGCCGCGCGGCGCGACGGCCTGGAAGGCATCGTGGCCGAATGCGGCGGCGGCGCCATCTGCGGCACCTGTCACGTGCAGGTGAACGCCGAATGGCACGCGCGGCTGGAGCCGCCCGGCATGGCCGAGGAGGCTTTGCTGGAAGTCGTGCCCGAGCGCTGCCCAACCAGCCGCCTGTCCTGTCAGGTCATCATGACGCCCGAGCTGGACGGCATCCGCGTGCGCGTGCCGTCATCGCAGCTTGAACTGTAGCCGCGCCGGCGGAACCACAAGGAGCCACCGCATGGCCGACAACAAATCCATCAACCTCGTCGATCTGCAACCCGGCGTGCGCGTGCGCATGGCGGATGGCGCTTTGGCCGAGATCGTCGAGAACCCGCAAGACGGCTTCTGGCTGATTGTCCGTTACCTGGACCATCCCGCCGAACCCGCGCTGGTCGACGCTGGTGAGCAGCAGGTGTTTGCCACCGACGTCGAAGCAATCGAACCCTGACCCCTCTGGAGCCCCCAATGAATCAAAAGCCCAAAGTCATCGTCTCCGCGCCCGTGCCGCCGGACCTGCGCGAACGCCTCGCCGAGCGCTGCGAAATCCTAGAAGTGCCCACCGGGCAGAATCCCGCTGACGTGCTGGGTGAAGACGAGCGCGCGCAGATCGAAGGCATGGTGTGCACGGTACGCACCAAGGTCGATCAGGCGTTGCTGGATGCCTTGCCCGCGTTGAAGGTCAGTTCGAACTTCGCCGTGGGATTCGACAACGTTGACCTGGCGGCCGCCACCCGGCGCAAGGTGCTGATCTGCAATACGCCGGGCGTGCTGGACGGCGCGGTGGCTGATGTGACCATCGGCCTGATGCTGTGCCTGTCTCGCAACCTGGTGGCGGGCGATGCCTTTGTGCGCAGCGGCTCGTGGACCAAGGGCGCGTTTCCGCTGACGCGCGACATTCGCGGCAAGACGTTGGGCCTCTTGGGCATGGGCCGCATCGGACGTGTCGTGGCGCGCGCGGCGCAGGCCTTCGACATGAAGGTGATCTATCACAACCGCCGCGCGGATCCGCAGGCCGAAGGCCTGGCCACCTATGTGGATCGCGATGAACTCTTCAAGTCGTCGGACGTGCTGAGCGTGCACATCCCGCTGTCGGCGGAAACGCGTCATTCCATCGGCAAGCGCGAGCTGGAACTGATGAAGCCCACGGCGTACCTGATCAACACCGCGCGCGGACCCGTCATCGACGAGGCCGCATTGGTGGAAGCGCTGCGCGCCGGCACCATTGCGGGCGCGGGGCTGGACGTGATGGAGCAGGAACCGCTGCCGGCCGACAGCCCGCTGTGCGCCTTGCCGAACGTCGTGCTGCAGGCCCACGTGGGCAGCGCCACGCACGAAACGCGGCGCGCGATGATCGACCTGGCGGTGGCCAACCTGATGGACGCGCTGGGCGGCCAGAAACCGCAGGCGATGGTCAACGCCGAAGTCTGGCAGGCGCGCGCCTGACGGCAGCGCGCCGTTAGGCGCGGCCCCGCCAAGGTGGGGCTGACGGGGCGGGACCGGCGCATGTGGCCGGTCCCGCCTTTCGCCTATTTCCCGCCGTAATCCACCACGATCCCCGCCTGCTGCGCGACCTCGCTCCAGCGCTTGAACTCTGCCTTGGAAAACGCCTGGAACTGCGCGGCGTCGCGCAACTTGGGTTCAAAGCCGGCGTTGATGATGCGGTTCTGGTATTCCGGCGCGGCCAGCCCGGTGACGATGGTGTTGGACAGTTGGGCGATGATCGCCGGGTCCACCTGGGCGGGCGCATACATCCCCAGCCAGCTCGTGACGTCGAAGTCCTTCATGCCCTGTTCCTGCATGGTCGGCACCTTGGGCAACTGCCGCGCGCGGTAGGCGCTAGTCACCGCCAACGCCTTCAGGCGCTTGCCGTCCACCATCGGCAGCGTGGGTGGCAGGTTCATGAAACAGAGGTCCAGGTCGCCGTTGGCTGTGCCGACCAGCGCTTCGCTGGCGCCCTTGTACGGCACATGATCGAACTTCAGGCCCGTGCGCATGGCAAAGAGCTCGGCCGTCATCTGCGACGAACTGCCGACGCCGTTGCTGCCGTACAGCGGCTTGCGCTTCGTGGCGCGCAGATATTCGATCAGCTCAGGCACGGTGTTGGCCGGGTGGTCCACGCGCACGACGAGTGCGTTGACGAACTCGGCCACCTGGGCAATCGGTAGTAAGGCAGTGGGGATGTCGATGGGCAACCCGCGCAGCGTGGCGGGCGGCAGTACGTTGTGGCCAAGCCCACCGGTGGTGAGGGTGTAGCCGTCAGGTTTGGAGGCGGCCGCGGCCTGCATGCCGATGACGCCACCGGCGCCGGCGCGGTTCTCGATGACCACGCTTTGGCCGTACTTGGCATAGAGCAGGTCGCCGACCAACCGTCCCGCAAGATCGGTGGCGCTGCCTGGGGTGGATGAGACGATGATCTTGATGACTCGGGACGGATACGCCCCGTTCTGTGCCCAGCTTGCGCCGGTCAGGTGCAGGCCGGCGGCGGCCCCCATCAGCTTCAACGCACTGCGACGTTTCATGACGACTTCCCCTTGGGTTATAGACCTACTGCTTCACGTGCTGCTCCAAAAATGTGTTCCGAACTTTGTACGATAAACATATTTCTCGTACGGTACGGGTCACGCGAGAGCACGCAAATTGCGGCTAACCCTAGGGAAGTCGTCGCGGGCCTTGCGGCCCGGTTTTTAGCGCACCGGCCAGCCGTACATCAGGCCGCCGTTGCGGTACGAGGCGTTAAGCCCGCGTTCCAGTTTCAGCGGGCTGTTGGGGCCCAGGTTCTTCTCGAAGCTCTCGCCGTAATTACCGACGGTCTTGATGATGTTGTAGGCCCACTTGTCATCGACACCCAGGTTCTTGCCCATGCCCGGCGTCACGCCCAGCAGGCGCTGGACGTTCGGGTTGGTGCTTTTCAGCATCTCGTCCACGTTCTTGGACGTCACGCCGTATTCCTCGGCTTCCAGCATGGCGTTCATCGTCCAGCGGACCAGGTTGAACCATTGCTCGTCGCCCTGGCGGACCATGGGGCCGAGCGGCTCCTTGGAGAAGTTTTCCGGCAGGATGTCGTACTTTTCCGGGTTCTCGAGGTTGCTGCGCGCGGCGGCGAGCTGCGACTTGTCGCCGGTGAACGCGTCGCAACGGCCCACGGCGAAGGCGCGGATGATCTCGTCCAGGCGCTCGACGACGACCGGCTTGAAGTTGACGTTCTGCGAACGGAACCAGTCGGCCAGGTTCAGTTCAGTGGTGGTGCCGGGCTGCACGCAGACCGTGGCGCCTTCCAGTTCCTTGGCGCTCTTCACGCCCAGGGACTTGTTCACCATGATGCCCTGGCTGTCGTAGTAGTTGACGCCCACGCCGATCAGGCCCAGCGTCGTGTCGCGCGTCAGCGTCAGGGTGGTGTTGCGGGTCAGCACGTCGACCTCGCCGGATTGCAGGGCGGTGAAGCGCTGGACCGCGCTGATCGCCTGGATCTTGGCCTTGGACGCGTCGCCGAACAGGGCGATGGCCAGCGCGCGGCACAGGTCCACGTCCAGGCCGATCCAGCCGCCCTTGCTGTCGTTTACGGAAAAGCCCGCGACGCCCGTGGATACGCCGCAATGGACAAAGCCTTTGCTCTTGACCGCGTCGAAGGTCGCGCCGGCATGGGCGGTCCAGGACGAAATGAACAAGGCGGTTCCTGCCGCAGCCAGTTTGAGTACTTTCATGGTGTCTCCGCGCAGCGTTGCGCATGTTTATCGCTCAGCCGAAGGCTGAAGTGCGGCGCATAGTACCAGTGGGTCCGGGAGGGAGAATCGGGGAATTCCCCTTAAATCCGAGTGGCGGAATTTGATGGGGAATAGAATCGGCCTATGACACGACATGACGACCCCGCAGGGCCGGACGATCAGCCGAGGCGCCCCTTCGCCTTCGTCAAGGACCAGTTGCTCGGCACCTGGACCGAGCTGACCCGCGTCCACGCCAGTGACCGCCCGTGGGAAATGCCTCTGGCCGCCGCGCTGTCGTCGGGCCTGCCGCTGATGGTGGGCGCATATTTCGGGCGCATGGACTACGGGCTGATGTCCAGCCTGGGCGGCATGGTGTTCCTGAGCCTGCCCAACGCCTCGCTGCAGATCCGCATGATGATGCTGCTGGCCGCGTCGTTCGGCATGGTCGCCTGCTATGCGCTGGGCGCGCTGACGCAGTTCTGGCCCACCGCCACCATCGCGGCGCTGACGCTGATCGCCATGGTAGTGAACATGGTGTGCCGCTGCTATCGCCTGGGACCGCCGGGCAGCCTGTTTTTCATCATGGCCACGGCCATTGCCGCGTACACGCCCGGCACCGTCCAAGACGTGCCCCTGCGCGTGGGCATGGTGGCGCTGGGCTGCCTGGTCGCGTGCCTGGTGGCCTTTGCGTATTCGCTGCACATGACGCGCGTCGCGCCGCCGCCCGCGCCCATCGAGCTGCCCAAGCCCACTTTCGATTTCGTGGTCTACGACTCCGTCATCATCGGCCTGTTCGTGGGCATCTCGTTGCTGGTGGCGGAACTGCTGCAACTGCAGCGGCCGTACTGGGTGCCGGTGAGCTGCCTGGCGATCATCCAGGGCGCCAGCCTGCGCGCGGCATGGAGCCGGCAGATGCACCGCATCCTGGGCACCGCGGTAGGACTGTGCGTGGCGTGGGCGCTGCTCAGCCTGCCGCTCAACGTCTGGACGCTGAGCCTGGTGATGATGGCGTTGTCCTTCGGCATCGAGACGCTGGTGGTGCGGCATTACGCCAGCGCGGTCGTGCTGATCACGCCGCTGACCATTTTTCTGGCCGAGGCGCCGCATCTGGGTCAGGGCTACCCCATCGACGTCATCGAGGCGCGTTTCGTGGACACGGTGCTGGGCGCCTTCATCGGGGTGCTGGGCGCGGTGCTGCTGCACAACCAGCGCATCCGCCCGGTGCTGTCGCGCTGGATGCGGGCGGTGCTGCCGCGTCGGGTGAATTGACGCCGCGACGCCAACGCGGCAGCATGGACCTTCCGATACCCTGGAGGCACTCATGGATTGTTCTGTTGAAGGTAAGGTCGCGTTCGCCGACGGCCAGTCGTATCACTTCGCGACCGTGGACGCCGCGCTGGCATTTGCCGAATGCGTCAAGAGCAGCCAGAATCCCGCGCAGTGCGCCGCCGCCCACGGCAGCACCAGCCAGGTCAAACTGGAAGACGTGGCCGCCCAGGAGGACGCCGAGCGGCGCGAGCAGGATCCGGGCGCCGGCACCTGATCCGGTTGTTGCCGGCGGCAAACGCGAGGCCCGCGGATTACAACCGTATACTGCGCGATCTTCGAAGCCTCCCGGAAACCCCCCGCATGCCATACACGCCCGGCGATATCTACGTCACGTTCAACCGCCGCCTGCAGGCCTATACCGCTTCGCAGATCACGCATGTAAAGGGCGACGGTGCGGGCGCCGAGATCGCCGTGCTGAGCCTGGATTGGGTGGGTAGCGAGATGCCCGGGGACGCCGACATCGCGGCGATGCGCCCGGCGCACTTCGATTTCTACTTCTGGCGCGACCGCGTGGATCATATGTGGATCAGCGGGCCGGTACCCGCGCACGCCAAGCACGTGGGCTGGCGCGATCCGCTCGTGACCGAGGAGTCGCGCTCGTACTCAGGCGGTTGGTCCAGTGGCGACATGGTCTACAACCAGCGCCGCTGGAACGCGATCGACGCCAGCGTCCGTGCGCGTTTCAAGGCGGCCGCGCATGCGGACACGCCCGATACCACGGTCGTGCTGGAGCTGCCGGGGCGCACCATCACGCGCGCCATGCGCGGCCTGGACAGCGAGGCGTTGCTTGCCGCGCCATCGTTCGCCACGTTCGACGACATGCCCTTGCTGATCAAGCTGCAGGTGGATGCGCCCGTGCCCGGGCTGATCGAATGGGCCCGCACAAGGCCAATTCTTAGCGAATTGGAGTACGCCAGCTTCGGCGAGCCAGTCGTCGACCTGCGCGGCACCTCGTTCGGGCGAGTCGCCATCGACGTGACCGGGGTGCGTGAACTGTATTTGAATGACGGACTGAACACGTTGTCGCTGCGCGGTGACGTACATCCAGATCTGGTGGTGCACGCTGAGGCCGACGGCGTGTGGTTGCGGCTGGAACGCGAAAACGCGATCTGGTCCGGCGCCGGGTTGGCGCGGCTCGGCGCGATCTCGCTGCGTGGCATGAAAACGCTGGACTGCGCCGAGGTGGCGCGTGTCTTTCCGCACCTGCACTCGCTGTATGTATGGGGTGCCCCCGGCGTGGCTACCGGCATCGAGCATCTGGCGGCCTTGCGCGAGCTGGCGAAGATCCTGATCAACGACGTGTTTCCGCCTGCCGAGAGCCGGCTGCCCGGGCCCGGCGCCTGGCCGGCGCTGCAATCGCTCTGGCTCACGAGCATGCCGGCAGAGATCCTCGCGCAGGCCAAGAAGGACTACAAGAAAGCTGCGGCGGCGGGTCTGGACCTGGAGGTCAGCAAGCCCCGCAAGCCCGAGTGGCTGGCCGCGAACCTGGATAATCCGTTTCGCGAATGGGACGGCAGCGAGCACATCACCGCCGCCCAGGCCAAGAAAGCCGCCGCGCTGTACCGCAAGACCCGCGGCGACGCGATGAAGGCCGCGGCGGCCCACGCCGCCGATGCGCAGGGGCTGAGGTCGGCCATGTCGGATATCGTGCGGGCGTATACGGAGGGCTTCAACGCGCTCGACCGGCGCACGGGCTTCATCGAGACTGTGGAGCGCGATCAGATCTATGTGGCGCTGATGGGCATCCTGGACGCGGCGCAGGCCAAGGTCACTGAGGCCGCAGGTGACGGGGCGGCCACGCTGGACCGCGACGCGCTGGATCGCGCGGTGGATGAGGTGCGGGACTGGTAAGCGGGATCGGGCGCCGGCAATGACCGGCGCCCGTCCGTCAGACACCGCCGGTCGATTCGCAATACGGACAGTCCGTGAGGTTCTGCTGTGCGGAGCCAGGCTGCCCGTGCGGCGTCCGTCCGCGGCTCGGCTCCCCAACTTGCGCCGCACCGCCTTCGCCGCCGTGAAAGCACTCGTGCGCCAGCCACTGGCTCAGACGCTCGTAGCTTTCCATATTGCTGCGCCAGTTTGGCGCGCAAAGATAATAGCCAAGCGGGCTTTCAAAGGTGCGATCGAAAATATCCACCAGTTGTCCCGTGGCCAATTCCTTTTCGATCAGGCAGTGCGGCATCAACGCCACGCCAAAGCCGGACGACGCAGCCTGGATAATCATCGAAAACAGATTGAAGCCCGGGCCGAAACGGGCGCGGTCATAATCGCCCAGATACGTCGAAAACCAGTATTCCCAGGACAGCGGAATCTCGATGTGCTGCAGCAGCGTGCATTGCTTGATGTCTTCCAGGCTGCTGATGGGATGCTGGTCCAGATATTCCCGCGAACACACCAGACGGGTTTCGCGGCCCGTCAGGTATTTGGCCGCGCCGTCGTGCCAGTCGCCGTAGCCATACTGGATCGACGCATCGAAATCGAGTTCGGTGCTCTTGTAGTCCGCGACGCTGTAGCGCACGAAGTTGATCGATATATCCGGATTGACCTCGCGGAATGTCTTCAGGCGCGGAAACAGCCATTGCGCCGCAAAAGTGGGCGCGGCCGAGACATTCAGGGATTTCGCCGACTGTTGCGTCGCCATGACCTGCGACGTGGCGCTTTCCAGCGTATGCAGGGCCGGCCTGATCAGGCTGAGGTAGGTGGCGCCCATGCGGGTGAGCTGCAACCCGTTGGTGCCCCGGATGAATAGCGCGTGCCCCAGATAACTTTCCAGCGTGGCGATATGCCGGCTGATGGCGCTTTGCGTGACGAACAGTTCCTTGCCCGCCTTCGAGAAAGACAGATGCCGGGCGGCCGCGGAAAACGCGTTCAACTCGGAAAGGGTGGGGCAGCGACGTCTCATAGGGGGGTATGAGTAAAGCTCATAAGGCTCTTCAAATTTGTGTCGAACGCATAGGGGGAGACCCGGTATCGGACCCCCGAATTGTACCGGTAGAGTTCGGCATGCCGTGATTTCCCGGCGTTTTGAACTGTTTACGTGGTCGATTTATGAATCCGGTTGTCATCAAGAATTGCAGGATCCTCAATACCCGAACCTTGGCCCTCGAAGCCGCTTCGACCGTGCTGGTCGAGGACGGGGTCATCACCCGCATCGGCGCCGACGCAACGGCGCCGGCGGATGCGCAGGTGGTGGACGCCAAGGGCATGACCTTGATGCCCGGCATGATCGACTGCCACGTGCACGTGGTGGCGTCGTCGTTCAACCTGGGCCGCGTCGCGGCCCTGCCTAACGCGCTGGCGCTGCTGCGCGCGCTGCCCATCATGCAGGGCATGCTGGACCGCGGCTTCACCTCGGTGCGTGACGCCGGCGGCGCCGACTGGGCGCTGGCGCAGTCCGTGCTGGACGGCACCATCGACGGCCCGCGTCTCTTCTGCTCGGGCAAGGCCCTGTCGCAGACCGGCGGCCACGGCGACTTCCGCCAGCGCAACGATGAACTCGATCCCTGCCCGTGCTCGGTCAAGATCGGCAACATCGGCCGCGTGGTCGACGGCGTCGACAACTGCCGTCTGGCCGTGCGCGAGGAAATCCTCAAGGGCGCCACGCAGATCAAGGTCATGGCGTCCGGCGGCGTGGCATCGCCCAACGATCCCATCCAGAATCTGGGCTTCTCCGAAGCCGAGCTGATCGCCATCGTGGAAGAGGCCAGCAACGCCAACACCTACGTGATGGCCCACGCTTACACGCCGCGCGCCATCACGCGCGCCGTGCGCTGCGGCGTGCGCACCATCGAGCACGGCAACCTCGTCGACCACGAAGCCGCGCGGGTCATGAAGGAACACGGCGCCTACATGGTGCCCACGCTGATCACGTATGAAGGCCTGGCCAACGACGGCGAGCGCTACGGCCTGCCGCTGGACTCGGTCAAGAAGATCGCCACCGTGCGCACGCAGGGCCTGACCGCGCTGGAGATCCTGGACGAAGTCGGCGTGAAGATGGGCTACGGCAGCGACCTGCTGGGCGAGACCCACTACATGCAGTCCGACGAACTGGTGCTGCGCAGCCGCGTGCTGGGCAATGCCAAGGTCATCCAGCAGGCCACGCTGATCGGCGCCGAGATCCTGAATCAGGAAGGCCTGCTCGGTGAAGTGTGCGAAGGCGCCTACGCCGACCTGCTGCTGATCGACGGCAATCCGCTGGACGATATCGAACTGCTCACCAAGCCCGACTCGATCAAGCTGATCATGAACCGCGGCCTGCTGCACAAGAACGCCTGCTGACGTTCCCCTTCATCTTTACTCCGGAATTTCCCCACCATGTTTTCCGTATCCGACCGCCTGGAGCGGTTGCCCTTCAGCAGCTTTCATTTCCGGCTGCTGATGATCGGCGGCCTCGGGCTCGCCTTCGAAGCGCTGGACGCCGGCATCATCGCCTTCATCATCCCCTCCCTGCGCACGCAGTGGGGCCTGACCACCGGCCAGATCGGCTGGATCGCCAGCAGCACCTATGTCGGCTTCCTGGTGGGTGCGCTGTTCTCCGGCATCCTGGGCGACCGCTACGGCCGCAAGAAGATCATGATGTGGGCGCTGCTGCTGTTCTGCGTCGCCACGTTCTTCAACGCGTTTGCGCGCAACTATCACGAGTTCTACATCCTGCGCATGATCGCCGGCATCGGCATGGGCGCTGAAGGCGCCATCATCGCGCCGTACCTGGCCGAATTCGTCAGCAGCAAGTATCGCGGCCGTTTCACCGGCGCGCTGGCGGGCTTCTTCTCGTTCGGCTTCGTGATGTCGGCGCTGCTGGGCTACTTCATCGTGCCGATGAGCGACGACGGCTGGCGCTGGATCATGATCATCGCTTCTGTTCCTGTCGTGTTCCTGCTGTGGTGGCGCAAGTCGCTGTTCGAATCGCCGCGCTGGCTTGAACACACCGGCCAGACCGCTGAAGCCAACCGCATCTGCGAGGCTATCGAAGCCGAAGTCCTGAAGAGCACCGGCCGCCCGCTACCCACGCCCGTTGCCACGCGCAAGGCCACGGCCACCGCCGCGCCGCAGCAGACCGCGATGGCCAAGCTGGCGTCGCTGTTCTCGCAGGAATACCTGGGCACGACCATGCTGGTGTGGGTGTTCTGGATCACCGTGCTGTTCTGCTACTACGCCTTCCTGGTGTGGATCCCCAGCCTGCTGGTCGAGCGCGGCTTCACCATCACCAAGAGCTTCTCGTACACCATCCTGATCTACCTGTCGCAGATTCCCGGCTATTTCTCGGCCGCGTACTTCAACGACAAGATCGGCCGCAAATACACCATCCTGGCCTACATGCTGCTGTCGTGCCTGTCCGCGCTGGGCCTGGCGCTGGCCAGCGGCGAGCAACAGATCATCATGTTGAGCATGCTGCTGTCCTTCGGTATGAATGGCGTGATCGCCGGCCAGTACACGTACACCGCCGAAATCTATCCCACGTCGATCCGTGCGACCGGCATGGGCGCGGCCTCAGCCTTCGCCCGCATCGGCTCCATCGCATCGCCGACCATCGTCGGCGTGGCGTACCCGGTCCTGGGCTTTGCCGGCGTGTTTGCCATGATGACCGCCATCCTGCTGGTCGGCGGCCTGGGCATCCTGTTCTACGGCAAGAACACGCGTGGCGTCGTGCTCGAGGAGATCAACGCATGACGAAGGCCTCCGCATTCCGGCCGCTGGCCGGGCACGCGCGCGCTCTGGCGCTGGCGGCGGACCGGCCGGCGCAGTGGGGCGTGATCTCAGACATGCTGCAAGCCTGCTTTGGCCACAAGCTGTTCACCGCGCTGCTGTACCTTCAGGATCACCGGCTGATGAAGCGCCTGCATACGTCGGACGAGAGCATCAGCCCGCTGGGCGGCTTCAAGGCCACTGGCAACGGTCCGTGGTCCCGACTGGTGCTGGAAGAAGGGCGCCTGTATGTCGCCAGCAACGAAGACGACGTGCGTACCGTTTTCTCCGAGGCCCCGATGCTGATCGAGCGCGGGCTGCAGTCAGCCTTCAACATTCCGGTGCGGCACGCGGGGCGGGTGATCGGCTCGCTGAACATGCTGGCCGCGCGTCACGCTTATGACGATATCGATCCGGATCTGGCGGCGGTGGTGGCTGGGTTGTGCGCGCCCGTGTTCATCGAAGCGATGCAGGACGCGGCGTCTGCGGCGGCCAATGTGGACCGCTCCGTGCTGGACAGCGTGTGAGACACGTTATTTGAGTATCCGTCCCGGTGCGGGACTGGGTTTGCGGGCCGCTTTTCGAAGCGGCCCTTTTTTCGTCCGGACACCGGGACGGCCCCGGTTTTGCACATTGTTTCGGGAACTGGTCTGAATTGTTGCGTGTTATCTGGACGCGGACTCGACTGGCTACCGGCCCTCGACCATTAGCCTGGGTCTGAATGGCTACGACTATTTCCTGGTTCAGGGCGGCACGGGCGGCGTGGCGTCCGATTGGTATCTGACGTCAACGACGCCGCCGGAAGAAGGCGGCGCCACGGACCCGGGCGGTCAGACGCCGCCGCCCGGAAGTGGCGTTGAGACGCCTCCTGGCAGCGGCATTGAAACGCCTCCGGGTAACGGCACTGAGACGCCGCCGGGCAGCGGTACTGAAACGCCTCCCGGCAGTGGTGTGACAACGCCTCCCGGCAGTGGCGCTGGCACGCCCGGTTCTGCGCCGGGCAAGATGCAGAACGTCTCACCGGAAAACGGCGCGCACATCGGCAATCAGGTCGCGGCGACCCGGATGTTCGTACATCGCCTGGCGGATCGGACCGTGGCGCAAACGTCGGCAGGTCAATCTGCGCCCGGCAGCGCGTCCCGGCAGGTGTGGGCACGTACCGAGGGCGCGCGGCACACCGGCATGAAACTTGACGAAGGTCAGGTCAGCATAGACACCGACACCGCCATGCTGCAGATGGGCGCCGACCTGGTGAGCACGCGACTGGGTCAGCAAGGCGTCCTCAAGGCAGGGGTCATGGCCGGCGCGGGCGAGGCGCGCACGAACGCCACTTCCCAACTCATCCACCCGGGAACCGGCATGGCGATGCGTGCGGATGCCCGAGGCAAGGTCACCGGGTATTCGGTGGGCATGTATGCCACCGCTTACGCCGACGATGCCACCCGCTTGGGCGCGTATGCCGATTCGTGGTTGCAGTTCGGCCGCTACTCCAACGAGATCAATAGCGAATTGGGCTCGGCCCGATACCGTTCGAACGCCTGGACCGCGTCGGTGGAAGCGGGATATGCGTTCAAGCCCTTCGCCGGCGATTCCGCGTTGGGTGCGATGGTCGTCGTGCCGCAAGCGCAACTGGCCTACACGCGCTACGACGCCCAGGACGCTGTGCTGCCCAGCATGACGCTGAAAAACTCGCCCGCCAGTTCAGTCACTTCGCGCGTGGGTGTCCGCGCGTACCCGCTTGGCAACGACGCCACCACGTCCCCGGTGCGGCCTTACGTCGAAGCCAATTGGCTGCACAACTCGGGCAGCGCGAAAGCCAACGTGGGCACGTCGACCTTCCAGGCAACGCCCATGCGCGACGCCGCTGAACTGCGAATCGGCGTGGCAGGCAATGTCCGCGATTCGTGGCAGGTTAGCGGCGAGCTGTTTGGCCAGGCTGGAAACGGCGGTCAGCGGGGCTACGGCGGCATGCTGAACGTCGGGTATCGCTGGTAGTGATGCGCCGCGGAGGGCAGGTCATACCGGCGGCTATTGATACCCGTGGCGGTCTGCTCTCCAGCGGGATGGATCCGGCGAATCACGCCGCGCGCTTGTTGAAGATCACGAGCGACACGCCGGTCAACACCAGGGCCGACGCCGCGATCAGCAACGCGGTCAGCGGCTCGTCCAGGAACATTGTCCCGCCCAGCGCCGCAAGCACAGGCACGCTGAGCTGCACGGTGGCGGCGCGCGTCACCGTCAATTGCTTGAGCGCGGCGTACCAAAGGATGTAGCCCAGGCCCGAGGTCACCGCGCCAGAGACCACCGCATAGGCTGCGCCGGCGGTATCGAACCGAACGTGGGTGGCGGCGAACTGGACAAGCAGCAGCGCCACCGCGACCGGCGCCGCCCGGATGAAATTTCCCGCCGTCGCGGCGGCCGGATTCTTCGCGCCCCGGCCCAGTAGCGAATAGATGCTCCATGCCACCCCGGACAGAATCATCAGCAATCCGTAGAACACCGGCGGCGCATTGGCGCTGGGCCACATCAACGCCACGAGTCCGGCGACCGCCAGCGCGGTGCCTGCCCACTGCATCGCCGCCAACCGTTCCCCAACCGCCAAGCCATACAGAATCATGCTGATCTGGATGGCCCCGAAAAGCAGCAGCGCGCCCGTGCCCGCGGGCACGTGCGTATAGGCATAGGAGAACGCAAGGGCGTACCCCACCAGCGCCAGCGCGCCCGCCCATGTGCCTTCCACCCGGCCGGACTGCCGGCGAAGCGCCAGCACCAGGCACAGCATCAGCGCACCCGACACGATGCGGATGGCGAAGAAAGTGGTAGGGTCAATGGTCGTCTGCTTGAGCGCAACCCGGCAAAGCAGGGAATTGCCGGCAAAGGCCAGCATGGCCAATAGGGTGAGCGCGAAGAGGCGGAAGGTCATGGCGGGAGACGCGGCAAGCCTTGGGGTGCGGTCTTCAGTCGGATCGGTTCAGCTATCGTACGCCCGACCAGGGCCCGGTTTCATTTGTGCTGCCGCATGCCGTTGCCGCGTCCGTCACTGCGCGGCCCGGGCGGTCTCGCGAAAGCGCTGCACCAGCGCGGACCCATCTTCCGAGCGATACGCCAGCAAGACCTGGCTTTGCGCATCCGGCGTGTCCAGTTCGCGGTAGGCCACGCCGGGAATGCCGGTCTTCATGTAAGTGTCGGGCAGGATGGAGATGCCCATCCCGGCCGCCACCAGGCCGATGATCGTCGCACCTTCGCGCGCCTCCTGGCCCACTTGCGGGGCAAAACCCGCCCGGCTGGCCAGCACGCCCACGTGGTCGAACAAGCCGCAGCCCAGCCCGCGCGGGAACAGGATGAAGGACTCGTCCGACAGGTCGGTCATCGACAACGGCGCGTTGCGGCGCGCCAGCGGATGCGATTGGGGCAGGGCGGCCATGAGCCGGTCGGTCCACAGCGGCAGCGTCGTGATATTGGGCGGCGGAACGAACAGGATGGATGGACGCAGAAAGCCCACGTCGATGTCCTTGGAGGCCAGTGCACGCAGTTGTTGCCCGGTCGACTGGTGGCTCAAGTCCACACCCACGCCGGGAAAATCGGTGCGAAAGGCATGCACGATGCGGGGGAACGCGTCGAACATCGGCACGGACGCCGTAAATGCCACGCGGATCTCGCCGGTTTCACCCAGCGCGGACTGCCGCACGACTTCGCCCGCGCGTTCCAGATGCGCCAGCGCGCGGCGCGCCTGGTCCAGGAACAACGCGCCCGCCTGCGTCAGTTCCACGCTGCGGCTCGTGCGCGTCAAGAGCGGCGACCCCAGCTCCTCTTCCAGCGCCTTGATTTGCAGGCTGAGCGGCGGCTGGCTGACATGCAGCCGGCGCGCGGCCTGGCTGAAGCTCAGTTCCTCGGCGACGGCGACGAAGTAACGCAGTTGACGGAAATCCATATTGATTTGAAAAGCAAATAGATGGTCTTGAAAAACGGTATTGGACGATATGAGTGTACGCCGCGCATCATGCCGCCATACCAACACGTATAACGACATAGGAGACAACCATGAAGGCTTCCAAGCCCTCCCGGTCCCGCCGCACGTTTGCCGCCGCCGCAGGCGTGGGCGCACTGATCGCCGCCATGCTGGCGCCGCTGCCGGCCGCCGCGCAGGCCAACTACCCCGACAAGCCGATCCGCATCGTGGTGCCGTATGCCGCCGGCGGTGGCGTGGACATTGTCACCCGCCTCGTCAGCCAGAAAATGGGAGACGCGCTGAAGCAGACGATCATCGTCGAAAACCGGCCCGGTGCGGCCACCAATATCGGCATGGACACCGTGGCGCGCGCCCCGGCGGACGGCTACACGCTGCTGACCGCGTCGAACACGCTGGCGGCGAATGGTGCGCTGTTCTCCAAGCTGACCTTCGATCCCGCGCACGACTTCACCCCGGTGGGCGCCATCGGATACGCGCCGCTGGCCGTGGTGGTGCCGGTCGAGTCGTCATTCAAGACCTTGAAGGACCTGACGGACTATGGCCGCGCGCATCCGGACAAGCTGACCTACGCGTCGGCCGGCAACGGCAGCTCCGGCCACCTGGCCAGCGAACTGCTCAAGCGCGAAAGCGGCATGAAGGCGCTGCATGTGCCGTACAAGGGCGGCTCGCCTGCGGTGACGGACCTATTGGGGCAGCGGATCTCCTTCATGTCCATCAACCCGCTGGAAGTCGTCTCGCACGTGAAGGCGGGCAAACTGCGCGCATTGGCCGTGCTGGACGACGAGCCGGCAAGCATGCTGCCCGAGGTGCCCACGGTGGTGTCGCAAGGCCTGCCGGGCGCGATGGCCACGGTGTGGTGGGGGTTGATCGGCCCCAAGGATTTGCCGCCCGAGGTCACGGAAAAGCTGAATGCCGCGCTGCAGGCCGCATTGAAGGACCCTGCCGTGAAGCAGCGATTCGCCGAGATGGGCGCGGTCGTCACGCCCGGTACGGACAAGCAGTTCGCACAATTCGTCGCGGCGGAAACCACCAAGTGGACCAAGGTCATCAAGGACGCGGGCATCAAGGCTGATTGAGCGCGTTCGCGCCGGCTCCGGGCCCCACGGGCGGGTCCGGCCGGCAATCATGCATAGAGGAATTGAAATGGAACGGCAAAAGAACGGGCTGGTGGTCAGCGCCCACTCCGCGGACTTCGTCTGGCGCGCAGGCGGCGCCATTGCCCTGTACGCCAAACGCGGCTGGAAAATGACCGTGGTCTGCCTGTCGTTCGGCGAACGCGGCGAATCCGCCAAGCTGTGGAAGCAGCCGGGCATGACGCTGGAGCGGGTCAAGGCCGACCGCCGCGACGAAGCGCGCTTGGCGGCTGGCATTATGGGCGCGGACATCCGGTTCATGGACTGCGGCGACTATCCGCTGCGCGTCTCGGACGAGGCGCTTTTTGAACTGGTGGATGTGTACCGCGAACTGCAGCCGGAATTCGTGCTGACGCATTCGCAGAAGGACCCCTACAACTTCGACCATCCGCTTGCCACGCACGTCGCACAGGAAGCCCGCGTGATCGCGCAGGCGCACGGTCACCATCCCGAGCAGGCGGTGCTGGGCGCGCCGCCCGTATTTCTGTTCGAGCCGCACCAGCCCGAGCAGTGCGAGTGGAAGCCCGAAGTGCTGCTGGATATCTCCGAGGTCTGGGACCAGAAGCGCCGCGCCTTCGAAACCATGGCCGCGCAGGAACACCTGTGGGAGTACTACACCCGCGTCGCCTTGCAGCGCGGCGTGCAGGCATCGCGCAACTCGAACCTGAAGATCAAGTACGCAGAAGGCTACCAGCGCGTGTTCCCGCAAGTCACTGGAGAGCTGGCATGAGCATCGCCGTCAGGAACATCGACCGCGCCGACAGCGCGGTCATCGCACGCCTGGCGTCGGCAGGCGTCGCCACCGCACACGAAGCGCAGCAGCGCTCCGGCCTGCTGCAACCCTACCTGCGGCCGGTATACGCTGGCGCATCCATCGCAGGCAGCGCCGTCACAGTGTTGGCGCAGCCGGGCGACAACTGGATGCTGCACGTTGCGATCGAACTCTGCCGTCCGGGGGATATCGTCGTCGTGGCCTGCGCGTCGTCGAACGAGGACGGCATGTTCGGGGAACTGCTCGCCACGTCGATGCGCGCACGCGGCGTGCAGGGGCTGGTGATCGACGCAGGCTGCCGCGATATCGCGGCGCTGAAGGGCATGCAGTTTCCCGTGTGGTCCAAGTGCATCTCCGCCAAAGGCACGGTCAAGGCGACGCCCGGGGCGGTGAACGTGCCTGTCGTGTGCGCGGGAGCGCTCGTGCAGCCCGGAGATGTCGTCATTGCCGACGATGACGGCGTGTGCGTCGTGCCGCGCGAGCGTGCGGCGCAGGTTGCGGACGCCTGCGATGCGCGGTTGGTCAACGAGATGGCCAAGCGCAAGCGGTTGGCCGCCGGGGAACTGGGGCTGGACATCTACGGCATGCGGGAGAAGCTGGCCGCCGCAGGGCTGGTGTACGTGGACCGCGCCCCGGGGGCCTGAAACGCGGACGCCGCTTACCGCGTCGTGCAGCGCACCGCATTGCCATACCGGTAGCAGTCCGTGGTGGTGGGCCGCGGGTTCATATACGGCATCATGAGCATCATGTTCTGGTCGCGCTGCGCCTGCTGCTGCGCGGCCTTCGTGTATTGGCGCAGGTGGCGCAACTGACGTGCCCGCGCCACATCCAGACAAACCCCGTAGCAATGTCGAATAAGAATGCTTATCATGCGCGTTTTATATAAAAGAACGCATGGGGTGGGGCTTTGGGCAAAGCATCGAAAGGTCGTCAAGGCAGGCTGAAGGGCGTCGCCCTGGCCGTGAAACAGGCATTGGCGGGAAGCGCCACCTTATACGCCGCCTCAGTCGCGGCGCAGACGCAGGCCCCGGCTCCCGCCGCGATCACCGTCCTGCCGACCGTCACCGTGACCAGCGCGCCCGTCGCCCTCGGCGAGGCGCCCGCGCCCATCGCCGGCGGCCTGATCGGCGGCGGCGCCCGCATGGGCATCCTGGGCAATACCTCCGTCATGGACACGCCCTTCAGCGTCACCAGCTATACCGCCCAGACCATCGAAAACGAGCAAGCGCGATCCGTGGCCGACGTCGCCACCATGGATCCGTCCGTGCGGATGAGCAGCGCGCGTTCAAATATCAACGAAGACCTCACCATCCGCGGTTTCAATGTGCCAACCGCGGACTTCGCGTTCAACGGCATGTTCGGCCTGACGCCATACTGGCGCGCCCCGGTCGAAACCCTGGAACGCGTGGAGATCATCAAGGGACCGTCGGCCGCATTGTTTGGCATGACGCCGGGCGGCAGCGTGGGCGGCGTCGTCAATCTGGTGCCCAAGCGCGCCACCGACGAACCCATCACCCGCCTCACCGGCTCGGTAATGTCGGATTCCGTCTTTGGCGTGCATGCCGACGTCGGCCGCCGCTTCGGCGAGGGCAACGCCTTCGGCATCCGCGTGAATGGAATGCTGCGTGACGGCGACACGCCGATCAAGGACCAGTCCACGCGCGAAGCGCTGGGCTCGGTTGCGCTGGACTATCGCGGTCAGAAACTGCGTTCGTCCCTGGACCTGATCTGGCAGAAGGAGCGCATCGACAACGTCGTGCGCCAGTTCCAGCTTGGCTCGGACCTGACCTCGATTCCCGAGGCGCCCGCCAACAAGAATCCGTATCCCGGCCTCGGTTGGAGCGACGGTCGCAATACCGCCGGCGTCTTCAAGATCGAATACGACATCACGGACTACTTGACTGCCTACGCGGGCTACGGACAGCGCAAGCTGGATTGGGATGCCTTTGCCGCAAACCCCGTGCTGCAGAATTCGCAGGGTGATTACTCCTTTTTTGGCGGCTGGCAGCGGATGACGGTGGACAGCAAGTCCACCGAAGCCGGCCTGCGCAGCAACTTCAAGACCGGCCCCGTGAGCCACAAGGTCGCCTTCAGCTACACGCTGCTGGACCAGAAGTCCGACCTGGGCTTTAACACCGGTTTCCCGCCCGGCAATTCCAACATTTACGCGGGCAACACCTTCGACACGCCGTCCATTTCTGGTGTCAGCAATCCGCTGAACCGTTATCAGAGCGTCAAACTGACCAGCTATGCGCTGGCCGACACCCTGGGTTTCATGGATGACCGGCTGCAACTGACGCTGGGCGCGCGCCGCCAGAACGTGCAGGGCCAGAACTACAACTTCGCGAACGGCGAACCCAGCGGACCGCGCTACGACAAGAGCGCCACCACGCCGCTGGCCGGCGTGGTCTTCAAGATCCGCCCGGACGTGTCTGTGTACGCCAGTTACGTCGAAGGCCTGTCCCAAGGCGACACCGCGCCCACCAGCGCGGCCATCACCAACCCGGGCGAGACCCTGTCGCCGTTCAAGTCCAAGCAGAAGGAAATCGGCGTCAAGTACAACCTCAACGACGACATGCTGGCCACCGTCGCGCTGTTTGAGCTGACGCGGCCCAGCTCCGGCATCTCGGGCAACACCTTCGGAGAATTCGGCGAACAGCGCAACCGCGGCGTCGAAGCCAGCTTCGCCGGCGAAGTCACCAAGGGCGTGCGCCTGTTGGGCGGCATCAGCTACATCGACGCGGTCATCAACAAGGCCACCACGCCCGACCTGCAGGGCAACAAGGCGATTGGCGTGCCCGACTGGCAATTCAATCTGGGCGCCGAGTGGGACACACCCTTCGTTCCCGGCTTGACGCTGCTGGGCCGCGTCATCTACACCGACAGGACGTATGCCAACGCCGACAACTCGCTGTCGGTGCCCAGCTGGACCCGCGTCGACGCCGGCGCCCGCTACGAGACCAAGATCAGCGGCACCCCCGTCACCTTCCGCTTCAACGTCGAGAACCTGTTCAACCGGAACTACTGGGGCACCGCCACGGCAGGCTACCTGTTCGTAGGCTCGCCGCGCACCTACACGCTCTCGACCAGCATCGCCTTCTAAGGAGGCCACGATGTCCACGCAAACCTGGTCCTGGATACACAAGTGGAGCAGTCTGGTCTGCACGGTTTTCATGCTGCTGCTGTGCCTGACCGGATTGCCCCTGATCTTCCACGAAGAGATCGAGCACCTGTCAGGCGTGGTCGAAGCGCCGCCCATGCCCGCCGGCACGCCCAATGCCAGCATGGACCAGATCGCCCAGACTGCGCTGGAACGCCGCCCGGGCGAAGTCATCCGCTACATGTTCTGGGACCAGGACGAGCATCCCGACATCACCTATGTGTCGATGGCCAGCGCGGTCGACGCGCCGCCCGAGGAAAACAACGCCGTCGTCATCGACTCGCGCACGGCCAAGGTCCTGGACGAGCCGGCCACCGACGAAGGCTTCATGTACGTCATGCTCAAGCTGCATACGGATATGTTTGCCGGTCTGCCGGGCATGCTGTTCCTGGGCGCGATGGGCCTGTTGATGGTGGTCGCCATCGTGTCCGGCGTGGTGCTGTACTACCCCTTTATGCGGCGCCTGAAATTCGGCGCGCTGCGCACCCAGCGCAGCACCCGCGTCAAATGGCTGGACTGGCACAACCTGCTGGGCATTGTCACCGTCGTCTGGCTGCTGGTCGTGGGCATTACGGGCAGCATCAACACCTTGAACCGCGTCGTGCTGAGCCTGTGGCAGATGGACCAGATGGCGGAAATGACCGCGCCGTTCCGCGGCCTGCCGCCCGTCACGCAGCCCGCGCATCTGGAAGACTCCATTCGCACGGCACGCGCCGCCGTCCCGGACATGGCGGTAAGCCTGGTGGCGTTTCCCGGGACGATGTTCTCCAGCCCGCACCATTACACGTTCTTCATGAAGGGCAACACGCCCGTGACCTCGCGGCTCCTCAAGCCGGCGCTGGTGGACGCTACCAACGGCGAGCTGACCGACACGCGCGATATGCCGTGGTACGTGAAGACCCTGTTCCTGTCGCAGCCGCTGCATTTTGGGGATTACGGCGGTTTGCCGTTGAAGATTCTGTGGGCGGTACTGGATCTGTTCGCGATTGTGGTGCTGGGCAGCGGCTTGTACTTGTGGCTGCGCAAGCCCAGGGCCGCGACGGCGGCGAAGCCGCAGGCGGACGATGGCGTCGAGACCGCAAATGCCCTGCGTCAGGGTGATCGGCAAGGGGCCGCGCAATGAACAAGACGAGCGAAGCGCGCGGCGCGCGAACCGAGAATCTGCAATCAGCGGGCGTCGTGTTCCGCGTGCCGATCTGGCTAGGCGTGGCGTCGGTGGTTGGATTGGTGTCGGCGCTGCTGGGCGACGGCGTTTGGGACGGGGTGTCGTGGCTGGCAATATTTGCGCCGATTGCGGCGGTCTGGTGGGCGTGGCGGCGGCGGGGCGGGTAGGGCCGCCGCCTTGCTCACCGTCGTCTCATACTCAATGGCGCGCGGCCATCAAGGTAAGCACATCGCTCAGCGAACGCACGGACTCCGCGGAATTTGCCGTCGCTGCGTGCCGGTCCAGGTGATAGCCATGCATGCCGAATCGCCGAGGTCCGATCATGTCGGCCTCGATGGTGTCGCCGATCATCAGGACTTCGTCCGGCTGGCACGCAATGCCATCGCAAAGATATTGGTAGATCTCGGCCTGCGGCTTGACGGCCCCGGCCTCATACGACCACGCGCAGAACTCCGGTTGGAAGGGCAGCAAGTCCAGCACTGGCGGCCCATACGGCGCCGCCAGGTTCGAGCAAAGCGCGACCTTGATGCCGCGCTCCTTCAATGCAAGCAGCGTCGGCGTGGCGTCAGCGAAAAGCGTGATCGACTGGATCTCTGCGCGCAGCTCGGCTTCAAGTGCGTTCAAGTCTGCGTCGCTGACCGCCCCGCCAAACAGATTGGCGGTTTGCCTCAGGTCGATCGCGTTGCTCATCGCACGGATGCCGTCGTCGCGCTGGCGCGGGCGGCCCGCCTCGTGCAGCAGCCTGACCAGCTTGCGAAACGGTCGGGTCGGCCGTTCTATGTTGACCAAGGTTCCGAATACGTCGAATGCCACGGCCTTGATTGCCATTGATCCTCCTGCTTGCCAAAGAAGCCATCCACGGTGCGGCCGGTGATCCGGACCGCCCTCGTTGCGCTGGGATTCTAGCGGGTAAATCTTGCCGAATTTCGCGGGCGCGTTTGTTAGTTTTACATGAGAATTATTATCATTTGTTCGATATAATTCTCGATTGTCCGTTCGTCCGCTCCCTATCGCGCTACCGATTCAGACGCAGAAGTTTGCTGAAATGCGCACGACGCGTAACGTCGTTTATTCAAGCCTATGACTGAACCGTGTTAGCCCGTTACTACGGAGACTTGCGGAACTTCTGCATGCGGAAGGTGCGAGACCGCGACATGGCAGCTGACCTGGCGCAGGAAAGTTATGCGCGCGTGTTGTCCATGCAGCAGGCCGGGCGAGTCATCCGGGAACCTTCGGCCTTGCTCCGGCAGGTGGCACTGAACGCCAAGATCGACCTGGACCGCCGTGCCGCCATTCGCCAGCACGAGGACATCCAGGCCCTGAGCGATGCGGACCACCCCGTGGCTCCCCAGTGCCTCCAACCTGAAGAGGCGTACGTCTTGTCTCAGACCGTTCAGGCATACCTCGACACCATTGAGGCGTTACCCCCGCGATGCCGCGAGGCGTATTCCATGTACCTTTTCGACGAATTGCCCTACAAGGAAATCGCCGAACGCATGGGTGTATCCCTGAGCCTGGTGGACCGATACATCAAGCGCGGCAAACTCGCCTGCATGGCCCGCCGGGAGGCGCTTCGCAATGGGGAATGAAAACGGGCAATATTCGGGGCATCCCTTTTTTTGCCGAGGTGTGGGTTTGCCCCTTCTCGTGCGTCTGTACCAATAAGATGAGCCGTTTTTCTCCAACATCCTCCCGCACTGTTTCAGCCTCGTTGGACGAGGCTGCGGAGATGCGCGAGCTTGACGAGTTCTTTCGCCAGCAAGACCCCGTGAATGTGGCTGCCGTGAATTGGCACTCCCGTTCGGAACAGGGCTTGACCGCTGACGAGCAGGAAGAATTCCGGCACTGGCTGGCCGCCAGCCCCAGCCATGCCGCCGCCTATCAAGGGCTGGATCACGGCGTGGGGGCGCTGCGCGCCATCTCGGCAGAAGAAGTCGCGCGGGTCCGCGCAGGCCGTTCGGCAACCTCCACCGACGGGATGGTGCGGCCAGATCCGATCCTGAAAACGGGCGCCAGACCCGAGCTTGCGAAAGGGTGGGCCAGCATCTGGTCCTCGTTCATCGCGCCTCGGCCGCGTCGGGCCTGGCTGGCGTTCTGTTGCGTGGCCGTTCTGACGGCAGGCATAGTCTGGCATCAATGGGACCAGCGCACTTTCTCCCACAGCTATGTGATCGAGCGTGGACAGCGCCAGACCGTGACATTGCCTGATGGCACCGAATTGGCGTTTGACGCTGAAACGCAGGCGCAAGTCGCCCTGTATCACGACCGCCGCGAAGTGCGCATCACAGAGGGGCAGATCATGTTTTCCGTCGCGGCGGACAGCACGAAGCCATTTCAGGTGTTGGCGGGGCCCGCACGCGTTACCGTGGTGGGCACGCGGTTCTCGGTACGGTATCGCCTTGACGGAATGGATACGAATACCGTCAACGTGGCAGTGGAAAAAGGCCATGTACGGGTGGCGGACGCGCACAGCCGGCAGCCTGATGGTTCAACGGCCGAAGTCGATCTGGTGGCCGGGCAGGGACTTACCGTGTCGGCGGATGGCGCCATCGGAAAGGTCTCCAAGGTGGCGCCAGGCAGCATCGCGCCGTGGCGCAAGGGCCTGGTGCATTTCGAAAACACGTCGTTGAGCGACGCCTTGCTGGAACTGGAGCGCTACGGCGCCACCGGGCTGACGATCAGCGATCCCGTCGTGGCCGCGATGCCCATCGGCGGCAGTTTCCAGATTGGACGCCCCGAGGCGTTTGCCCAGATGGTCGTGCAGATCCATCCCCTCAAGCTGGTAAAGGGCGCTGGCGGCAAGATAGAGATCGCCCGCGCGCCGTAAGTCTGGCAAGGCCCACAGTGGCGTCTTAAAAAAGTTAGGGCGGCGAGGTGTAGATTTCGGCAGGCTGGTGCGTCTTTAAGGGTAGTGAGTTTTATTTTTATTCATTACCCGATTCGTAAAGGACGTTTCCATGCGGTTGGTACACGCTCGCTTTCATCCCGCTCCCTTTGTCTTGGCCATCGCCATGGCGCTCGCTGCGCCGGGGATCACGCTGGCGCAGGCCGCTCCCGGCGGCTTCAAACCTGTCACGCTCTCCATTGCTGCCCAGCCGCTCGGCGCGGCGCTGAACGAACTTTCGGCGGCCACAGGCGCACCCATCGGATTTTCGCCGGCACTTGTCGCGGGCAGGACGGCGCCCGCGGTCAACGGCAATCTCACTGCGTTGCAGGCGGTAGGTCAAATGCTTGCCGGCAGCGGACTTGTAGCAGTGCAGGAAGCAGGCGGCATCATCATCAAGGCCGCCGAGTCGACCGGGGGTGTAACCACCCTGGACACCGTGACGGTGGTAGCCCAGTCTGAGCGCGGCAATGGCTTGCCCGAAGCCTATGCAGGCGGGCAGGTCGCGCGCGGCGGGCGGCTGGGCATGCTCGGCAACAAGGACGTGATGGATACGCCCTTCAACATCACCAACTACACGGCTCAATTGATCGAGGATCAGCAGGCGGAGACGGTGCTGGATGTCTTGAGGAACGAGCCCTCGATTCGGCAAACTGCGCCAGCAGGAAATCCGGCCGAAGCGTCCTTCAAGATTCGCGGCTTCAGCCTGACTCCCGGCTCGGTAACCTTCGACGGGTTGCACGGCATGGCGCCGGACACGGGAAACCTCTCCGTGGAGTTTGCTGAACGGGTAGAGGTCATCAAGGGACCGGCCGCTCTGCTTTACGGCATGTCGCCCAGCGGCGCGGTGGGCGGTTCCGTCAATCTCGTTCCAAAGCGGGCGGGCGACGAACCCTTGACACGCCTGACGCTGGGCGTGGAAGGGAAGAGTCTGTGGCGGGCCCAGGTGGACACGGGCCGCCGCTTTGGCGCCAACAATGAATGGGGCCTGCGTTTCAACGGCCGCTACAAGGATGGCGACAAGTATGTCGACGGCGCGAGGAACGGGGGCAATCTCGGCGCCCTGGCGCTGGACTACCGTGGCGAGCGCCTGCGCCTGACGCTGGACGCCTATCGCATGGAAGAAAAGCAGCGCGGCGGCGGCACGATTGCCATCTATCGGTTCGACGGCGGGGTGACGTCGATGCCTGCTCCCCCCGACGCCCGCACCAATATGTACCCAGGCTCGCCCGAGAGCAAAGAAACCACGGAAGCCGTCATCCTCGGCGGCGAGTACGACTTCAACGACCACTGGACCGGCTTCGCCAAGTTCGGCGCACAGCGCTCCGAGTTTGACGGCCCCATCAATGGATGGCTCACAGACATTCAAGCCAATGGCGATGCAACTGTGACCACCGACCAGAGCGCTTCCTTTGCCAAGACAAAAAGCGCCGAAACGGGCCTGCGCGGCCAGTTCCAAACGGGTCCGGTCAGCCATTTCGTGGCCCTGAGCGCGTCCTATCTGAATCGCGAGAACGGCAGTGCGCTGGCATTCATGCCGTTCGACCAGCCGTCCAATATCTACAATCCGTCTCGTCTTGTCTGGCCTGACGCGCCGGGCAGCCCCCCGAAGGCTTCGGAAAGCACCCTAAGCGGCGTTGCCCTGGCCGACACGCTGGGCTTCATGGATGACCGCGTTCTGCTGACTGTGGGCATACGGCGGCAGAATGTGAAGTCGAGAAATTTCGACGACACAACCGGCGCCGAGACCTCAAGCTACGACGCCAGCGCCTGGACGCCGATGGCCGGGCTGGTGGTTAAGCCGACCGACGATCTGTCGCTGTATGCCAATTACATCCAGGGCTTGTCGCCGGGCACGACGGTCGGCGACACCTACCAAAACGCGGGCGAGGTCTTCCCGCCCTACAAGACCGACCAGGTCGAACTGGGCGCCAAGCTACAGACGGGCAGCTTCACCAACACCATCAGCTTGTTCCAGATCTCCAAGCCCAGCACGACGGCCGACTACAGCACCACGCCGCTGCCCACGCTGCGCCTGGACGGCGAGCAGCGTAACCGGGGCGTCGAGTGGGCGGTATTTGGCGAACTGACACGCGGCCTGCGCATGCTGGGCGGGGTGACCTATATGCAGAGCACGCTGACCAAGACGCAGGATGGCCTTCAGAATGGAAACCGGGCGGCCGGCTCGCCGCCGTGGGCGGCCAACCTGGGGCTGGATTGGGACGTGCCGGGCGTGCCCGGTCTGGCATTGAACGGTCGCGTGATTTATACCAGCGCACAGTACGTGAACAGCGACAACACGTTGAAGATGCCGTCGTGGACACGACTGGATCTGGGCGCGCGCTATGCGACCAGACTTGGCGGCCAGCGCGTGGTGTTCCGCGCGGGCGTGGACAATGTATTCAACCGGAACTACTGGGAAAGCGTCTGGAACGACAACGCCGTCAACCTGGGCGCGCCGCGCACGTTCCGATTGTCCGCCAGTATTGATTTCTGACACGCGCAAACGCGCCGCCGCCGGACCGGCCGGCGGCGCGTGAGCTGATTAACGCCGGCGCGCGGTCAGCCAGTCGATCGGCTGAAGGGCGTGATCGACAATACGGACTTCACCGACGCTGCCGAAGAAGCCATCGGCCCGCGCGCCATCCCACGATCCGGCGCCGACGATCCACGGCATGTTGGCCGCCAGCGTCGCCAGTCCACGAGCGCCCGAGGTGTTGCGCAGGACCGGCGCGCCTTCCACGTACAGGATGGTTTCGTGCGTCGTGTCATCGTTCACCACGGCGACGTGCATCCACTTGTCAGGGATGATTTCGCCCGACCAATTCGCCTTGGGACCACGCGTTCCCGTGTCATCCGGCACCACTTCCCACTGGATCTCGCGCAGGCTCGACACGGCGAACAGCAACGGCGGGGATTCGGGGTCTCCGCCCGAGAAGCCCGCCAGATCGCCGCGCTTGCCGTCGCGCGTCATGATGTTCATCCATGCGTGCTTGGACGCAACCCAGTCGCGGTCGATCTTGATGAACGCTTCCACGGTGTAGCCATTGGGCGAGGTTTGACCGTTGATGATGGCCGCCGCATCCGTGGTGAAGTAGCTCATGCGAGCCGTGTTCTTGTCGGTGTTCAGGAAGCGCACCGAGCCGGGGGCGGCCGACAGGTAATGGTGATCGTCGGACCAGACCACGTCGCCCAGCTGCGCACCGGCCACGCCATCAATGTTCAACGCGGCGCGGCGCATCGGGTTCAACCCGGTACGGTCGGCGATCACTTCGCCCACCGGCACAGCCTGCCCATTGGTACCGCCAAAGAAGCGCCAGTGCGCCAGCGTGCCGGACACCTGCGGATAGTCGTCCGCATCGGCGGCAGGCTTCTGCTCGGTGGCCACGGGGTCGGTGTAGTTCGCCAGGATCAACGCGCGCGCCTGGTCGATCAGCGCAGTGTGCGACGGCGTGGCCGCCTTGAATTCCTTGTTGAAGCCGCCAAAGCGCTTCGCAAAATCCATCTTGATGGTGAACTGCTCATTCGCGCCGGTCAGGATGGCCTGGTCGAACGTGTTGAGCGTGTTCTTCGGCTTTTGCGGTACCCACGGCGAGAACGACAGCACGCGGATCTCGTTGTTGGTCAGGTCGAATTCATACAGACGCATCAGGCCGTTGCCGCCCTGGTAAGCCATCTGGTAGTCCACCACCATTTCCTCGACCGCGTTGCCGAACGCGTTGGTCTTGGTCAGGTGCGCGGCGCCGTGATAGTGGCCGTTCAGCGTCATGAAGATCTGATCGTTGTCGCGGATCAGCTTGTCCCACAGCATCAGGCCGTAGGGCACTTCCAGCGGCGTGACGCCATCCTTGTCGATGTTCAGCAACTGGTGGTTGACCAGAATCACCGGCAGCGTCGGGTTCGCGCGAATGACCTGATTGGCCCACGTCAGCGCGTCATCGGAAATGCGCCACGACAGCGACAGGACCATGATCTTCTGACCCTCGGCTTCGAACACGTGATACTCATGAAAACCACTGGGATCGCGGCCGCCAAACGTGGCCTGGTTCTTGGCGCGATCGGCGCTGAAGGTCTTCAGATAAGGCTCGTTGGCCAGATTGCGCTGCGCGTCCGTGGCGCTGGCCTGGCTGCTGGCGTCGACATAGTCGCGATCCAGGATCACGTCGTGATTGCCGGCCAGGATCGAGTACGGCACCTTGGCATCTTCCAGAATCGCCATGGCCGCATCGGCCACCTTCCATTGATCGGGCTTGCCTTGCTGATCGACGACGTCGCCGAGGTGGATCAGGAACGGAATGCCAAGCGACTTGGAGTGATCGGCCACCCACTGCGTCTGCGCCTTGAACGGCTCGCTGCCGTACTTGCGCATGAACTGCTGATTCTCGTCATCCGTTGCATAGCGCGAGTAGAACTGCGTATCCGGCAGCACTGCCACGGCGAAGCTGGAAATGTTGACGGGTTGGGGTTGCGGTTCGGGCTGGGGCTGCGGTTGTGTACCGGGCGTCTCGGGCGAGGCGGTGTCATCGTCGTCGTCGCTGGAGCAGGCGGACAGCAGGAGCGAACCGCCCACGGGCAGGAACGTGGCGCCGAAGCCGGCCTTGAGCAGGCTGCGGCGACGCGGATCGGCGGCCGTCGGGAGTGCCGGAAGTGTGTTGGCAATTTCAGGTTTGCCGTCGTGCTTGTCGTTCGCCATCTGTGCTGCCCTTTGGAAAAAGCGGGAAGCTTAGGGATGGCGAATGACGGGACGATGAATGTGGAATTACAGAATTTGGAACCGTAATGTGGGATGGTGATCAGTCGTGCGTGTGACGGGGCCTCATCGGGAGGGCGGGCGTACCGGATGACGCGCTACTCGTCGCGCCCGATCGTGACGAATATGCCGTGGGCTTCGTTCAATCGGGGGCCCGCCGGCAGGATCAGTATCGACACGTCGTCGGGCAGCTTGGACGCCAGTGCTTCCAGGCGTTCGCTGACAACGGTCTCCAACGAATCGCGGCTTGCCTCTGCGGGCACCGCAAGGCTTAGCCCGACCTTGTTCCAGGATTCCCAGGATTCCGGCGCTTGCCGGTACATCAATGTCGACCATTCAGACGGGTTGATGATGGTGCCATCCGCCAGTCGTGCAGGCGCATCGCTCCAGGCTTCGAGCTTCTCGCGTGTGGCGCCGGAATATATCCACGCGTGAGGAGTGCGGATTCCTTTGGTGGGCTGGGCGAAGATACCCAGTTTGTAGGCTAGCGCTTCCAATGCCTGATCCGTGGACAGCTTGGCTTGCTGAAGCCGGGCGGGCTCGATCGAGAGCCAAAGCTGGATGGGTTCCGGCACATTGCTCCAGACCTGGGTGATGGTCAGGTTGTCGCCAATACCACGACCGATCGTGCCGGCCACCAGTTGTTGCAGTTCGGGCTTGCTCAGACGCGGGCTGGCCACCAGCAGGTAGAGATCCGCGCTGGGAACGGCGCCCCACACGAGGGCCGGCGGCTGGACGGTGTCTGAGGGCGTGGCTTGCGCAGCACTAGCGGGCAGGTAGACGCAGAAGGCCAATGCGGCAAGCCAACTACAGCGCATGGGCCACAAACGGTAAATCCAGGTCATCAGAGGCATAGGTTTTCAGCTATTCAAATGCTGGTAAATCCCGCACGCGAAGGTCGTGAGCAGGGATTCGACGGTCATGATCATTGTGTCGACACCGGTATACCGAAGCGCAATTTCGCGCTCCGGACGGCATCTGACGGTGGATGGCCGTAGATCACCCCAGACGACAAAAAACCCGCAGAGCGTTAACTGGCGCGGGTTTCAAGTACTACCTGAGATCAATCCAGACAGATTGCTGGTGCCCGGGGCCGGAATCGAACCGGCACGCCTTGCGGCGGGGGATTTTGAGTCCCCTGCGTCTACCAATTTCACCACCCGGGCTAGGGGGTCGCGAGCGCGTCCAGGTGACGGCTGCGGGAGATGCGAAGACCGCGATTATATGCGGTCTTTGGCTTCTTGTCAGGCGACGGCGGGCAAGCCCGCTGATCAAGGGGCCGGTCGGGCGGCACAACCCCGACACAACCCCCGACGATCCTTACTTCTTTTCGGGCAGAAACCAGTTCATGACCAGCGCACAAATCCCGCCGGTCGCGACACCCGATTCCAGCACGCTCTTCACCGAGTGCGGCAGGTGCGACAGAATCTCCGGCACCTGCGACACGCCCAATCCCAGCGCCAAAGACACGGCGATGATCAGCAATGCCCGGCGATCCAGCTGAATGCCCGCCAGGATATTGATCCCGGACGCGGCCACCGCGCCAAACATCACCATCGCTGCGCCGCCCAGAACTGGCTCGGGAACGGCTTGCAGGACACCCGCCACAACCGGGAACAGGCCCAGCAGGATCAGCATCCCGGCAATCCACACGCCCACATGGCGGCTGGCGATGCCGGTCAGCTGAATGACGCCGTTGTTCTGCGCAAACACCGAGCTGGGGAACGTGTTGAACACGCCGGCCAGCAGCGAGTTCGCGCCGTTGACTAGCACGCCGCCCTTGATGCGCTGCATCCACAGCGGGCCCTCGACGGGCTGCTTGGACACCTTGCTGGTGGCGGTGACGTCGCCGATGGCTTCCAGGGACGTAACCAGGTAGATGATCAGCATCGGCACGAACAAGGCCCACGAGAAACCGAGGCCAAAGTGCAGCGGAACCGGAACCTGGAAGACGGCGGCTTCGCGGGCGCCGGTGAAATCCAGGCGGCCCATGTAGGCGGCGGCGATGTAGCCGACCGCCAGCGCCAGCACCAGCGCGGTGCTGCGGATCCACACGACCGGTACGCGGTTGAGCAGGATGATGGCGCCCAGGACGAGGCCGGACAGGGTCAGGTTCTCGGCGCTGGCGAAGGTGCCGTTGGCCATCGCGCCAAAGCCGCCGCCCATGCTGATGAGGCCGACCTTGATGAGGGTCAGGCCGATTAGCAGCACGACGATGCCGGTGACGAGCGGGGTAATCAGGCGTTTGACGAAGGGCAGGATGCGGCTGATGCCCATTTCAACGAAGGACCCGGCGATGACGACGCCGAAGATCGCGGCCATGACGGCTTCGACCGGGGTGCCTTGCTTGACCATGACCGAGCCGCCGGCGATCAGCGGGCCGACGAAGTTAAAGCTCGTGCCCTGCACGATGAGCAACCCCGCGCCCAGGGGGCCGAAGCGCTTGCACTGGACGTAGGTGGCGATGCCGGAGATCACCAGCGACATGGAGACGATCAGGGTAGTGTCGCGGCTGCTGACGCCCAGGGCCTGGCAGATGAGCAGGCCAGGGGTGACGATGGGGACCAGGATGGCCAGCAGGTGTTGCAGGGCGGCGACGAAGGCGACGGGGGGCGCGGGGCGGTCGTCGGGGCCGTAGACCAGGTCGTGGCTGGTGTCGGCGTCGTCGGGCGCGCCGGGGTTGGCTTTGCTGGGTGCGGGTTGGGTCAGGGAGGCGGGTTGCATGGCGGGAGGGCCGGCCGGGGAGGGGGTAGGTGAGAAAAGTGCGGGATTTTACCGGGGACAGCCGCCTGTCAGGTTGCTTCTCCGCCACCCGGTCTTGAAAAGTTCCCTTTGGCCCCCACATCAGTAGGGTTTCCCGGCGGCCGCGCGGGCATTGCCCCAGCCGCCGGATATTTGTCCCTAATTTATTTTCCGAGCTACGTAGAACCATGAGCCAAACCGCCACGAATTCCGCGTCCGAAACCCTGGGGTTCCAGGCCGAGGTGAAGCAACTGCTTCATCTGATGATCCATTCGCTGTACAGCAACAAGGAAATCTTCCTGCGCGAGCTGGTGTCGAACGCGTCGGACGCCTGCGACAAGCTGCGCTTCGAAGCCATCGACCAGCCGGAATTGCTGGAAGGCAACGGCGAACTGGCCATCACGGTCAGCTTCGACAAGACCGCCCGGACCATCACGATCTCCGACAACGGCATCGGCCTGTCGCGCGACGAGGCGGTGGCCAACCTGGGCACGATCGCCCGTTCGGGCACGCGCGAATTCTTCTCGCAGCTGACCGGCGACAAGCAAAAGGATGCCCAGCTCATCGGCCAGTTTGGCGTGGGGTTTTACTCGTCGTTCATCGTGGCGGACAAGGTGACGGTGGTCAGCCGCCGCGCCGGGTCCACGGACGCGATCCAGTGGGAATCCGACGGCCAAGGCGAGTTCACGATCGCCGCCGCTGAAAAGGCCGGCCGCGGCACGGACGTGACGCTGCACCTGCGTGCCGACGAAGACGAACTCCTGAACGGCTGGAAGCTGCGCGAGATTCTGCGCCGCTATTCGGACCACATCTCGCTGCCGATCCGCATGGCCAAGGAAGAGTGGGATCAAGAGAAGGGCGAGCAAATCAAGACCGACGAACTGGAAACGGTGAACCAGGCGAATGCGCTGTGGGCCCGCAACAAGTCCGAGGTGACGGAAGAGCAGTACCGCGAGTTTTACAAGACGGTCTCGCACGACTACGACGATCCGCTGGCGTGGACGCACAACCGCGTCGAAGGCCGCAGCGAGTACACGCAGCTGCTGTATGTGCCCAAGCATGCACCGATGGACATGTGGGACCGCGACGGCCGCCACGGCGTGAAGCTGTACGTGAAGCGCGTTTTCATCATGGACGACGCCGACCAGCTCCTGCCGTCGTACCTGCGCTTCGTGCGCGGCGTGATCGATTCGGCGGACCTGCCGCTGAACGTGTCGCGCGAGATCCTGCAGGAAAGCCGCGACGTGCGCGCCATCCGCGAGGGTTCGGCCAAGCGCATCCTGTCGCTGCTGGAAGACCTGGCCGAAAACAAGCCGGAAGACTACGCGACGTTCTGGTCGGAGTTCGGCCAGGTGCTGAAGGAAGGCGCGGGCGAGGACTCCGCCAATCTTGAGCGCATCGCCAAGCTGATGCGTTTTGCGTCGACGAACTCGGGCGATCAGGCGCAGACGGTGTCGTTTGCCGACTACGTGTCGCGCATGAAGGAAGGCCAGGACAAGATCTACTACGTCACGGCGGACACGTTCGCCGCGGCCAGCAACAGCCCGCACCTTGAGATCTTCCGCAAGAAGGGCATCGAGGTCCTGCTGCTGTCCGATCGCGTCGACGAGTGGATGCTGTCGTACCTGCGCGAGTTCGACGGCAAGTCGCTGGTGTCGGTCGCCAAGGGCGGCCTCGATCTGGCGGAGCTGGCCGACGAGGAAGAAAAGAAGCACCAGGCCGAAGTGGCTGAGGACTTCAAGCCGCTGGTCGAGCGCCTGCAAAAGACGCTGGAAGACCAGGTCAAGGAAGTGCGCGTGACGCTGCGCCTGGTGGATTCGCCGGCGTGCGTGGTTGTGGGCCAGAACGAGCTCAGCCCGCACCTGCTGCGCATGCTGAAGGCCGCGGGCCAGGAAGCGCCGAACGTGAAGCCGGTGCTGGAGATCAACCCCGAGCATCCGCTGCTCGCCCGCATTCGTGCGGCTGAAGATGGCGAGTTCGACCAGTGGGCGCGTCTGCTGCTGGATCAGGCGTTGCTGGCAGAAGGGGCGCAGATTGCGGACCCGGCGGCGTTTGTGAAGCGGTTGAATGCGCTGCTGCTGAAGTAAGCGCGTTGGGGTGAATGGAGGGGCGTCCGGGAGGACGCCCTTTTTGTTTGTGACGGCTTTGCTCCCGAGCGGTAATTTTTGTGGCCAAGGCGGGCAATAAAGGGCTGGAGGTGCAGATCGCACCCAAGCGCGCGAGGCTGCCATGAGCAATCTAGACGCGCTCGATCTCTACCGGGATGGCCAGAAGGTCGGGCGCCTGTTCGACGAGCAGCCCCTGCGCTTCGCATATTACGACGTGTGGATCGGACGTCCAGACGCTCGCCCGATCTCGCCGTCGATACCGCTTGTGCAAGGTGATCAATCCACTGAAGCCGTCCACGCTGGTCATGCAACTGGCGGCAGCACTTGGGTTGGGCGTTGCGCCAGCCGTTTATCAACCGGAAACGCGCGCGTGTCTGATTCAGCGTTACGACCGCCTGCCGGACGGACTGGGCGGTTTACGGCGACTGCATCAGCTGGATCTGTGCCAGTTGGCGGGCAAGCCTTCGAACGTGAAGTACGAATCGGATGGCGGTCCGACGCTGCCGGATTGCCGCAAGTTGCTGGCGGCAGCGGGTGTCGGTGGTCCGGACGTAAAGCGTTTCCTGCAATGGATTCTGTTCAACCTGATGGTGGGCAACAACGACAGCCACGCGAAGAACCTCTCCGTGCTTCTGAACGGCGACGGGAAATACGTCCTTGCGCCGTTCTACGACTTGATGTGCACGGCAATTTACCCGGGGTTGAGCGCGCGGTTCGCGTTTGCCATTGGCGGGGAAGACAAACCGGGCGCCATTGGCAAGGAACAACTCGATTTCATGGCGAGCGATCTGGGATTTAACCCGCGCTATGTTGCTGCCGTGGCGCAATCTCTTGTCGGAGCATTGCCGGACGCGCTGTCGCAGGTCAAGGCTCGCTTGGGGGACGAAGCACGGTTGGGAACAGAACGGACGCTTCTGGAGCGGCTGACGCGATGGATCACGACCAACACGCGTAAGCACGCAAAGCGCTGGGGACTGCATACCTGACGGCGCGCCCGGGCGCCGGGTCAACATGCGCTGATTAATGACCTGAAGTCAAAAGTGTTTGCCCGCGAGACGCCTTTTTCTGCAAGGATCCGGCGGTCATACTGCACGCCTGTCTATCCGATGCGCCGGCCATTTCAGGCCGGGCGCGCCCCAGGAACGTCCTGCCGGCGCCGTCGAACCCAAGGAACTTGCATGAATCCCCAAGAAACCCAGCCGGTGAAGGCCGGCCCGCCGTTGTTGGCGCTTGCCGTCGGTGCGTTTGGCATCGGCGTGACCGAGTTTTCTCCCATGGGCCTGTTGCCCGTCATCGCCGAGGGGGTGAACGTGTCCATCCCCAGCGCGGGCATGCTGATCAGCGCTTACGCCATTGGCGTGATGATCGGCGCGCCGCTGATGACGCTGGCGTTCTCGCGGTGGTCGCGGCGCAAGGCGCTGATCCTGCTGATGGCGATCTTCACCATCGGCAATATCCTGTCGGCGCTGTCGCCCAACTACACGACGCTGCTGCTGGCCCGTCTGGTGACCAGTCTGAACCATGGCGCGTTCTTTGGCCTGGGCTCGCTGGTGGCCGCCAGCGTGGTGCCGCGTCACAAGCAGGCCAGCGCGGTGGCGACGATGTTCATGGGGCTGACCATCGCCAACGTGGGCGGCGTGCCGGCCGCGACGTGGCTGGGGCAGGTGATCGGCTGGCGTATGTCGTTTGCCGCGACGGCAGTGCTGGGGCTGATCGCGATGCTGTCGCTCTGGTTCGCGCTGCCGGCGGGCGAGGCGGGCCGGCGTCCCAATGTGCGTCATGAATTGGCCGTGCTGCGCAGCCCCGTGGTGCTGTTGGCGCTGTTGACCACGGTGCTGGGCGCGGGGGCGATGTTCACGCTGTACACGTACATCGCGCCGACGCTGGCCGAGATCACGGGCGCATCCCCGGCGTTCGTGACGGGCATGCTGGTGCTGATCGGCCTGGGCTTCACGCTGGGCAATGGCGTGGGCGGGCGCATGGCCGACCGCTCGCTCGATGGCACGTTGATTTTCTTCCTGGTGCTGGTCATCGTGGATCTGCTGGCGTTCCCGTGGCTGGCGTCCACGCCGGTCGGCGCGGCCGTGGCGCTCTTGATCTTCGGTATCGCGACGTTCGCGGTGGTGCCGCCTCTGCAAATGGGTGTGATGCGTGCGGCGACGGATGCGCCGGGATTGGCCTCGTCGATGAACGTGGGCGCATTCAACCTGGGCAATGCGGTGGGCGCAGCGGCCGGGGGCGCGGTGATTTCGGCGGGCATGGGTTACGCGGCGGTGCCGATTGCCGGCGCGGTGATCGCAACGGCGGGACTGGCGCTGGTGCTGGTGCAGCGCGCCGGCAATGTGCGGCGGCGCAAGCTGGCGATGCAGGGCTGCTGAGAGCCGGCCTGCGGGCCGCGCAATGAAAAGCCCCGGTGGAAATCGATCCACCGGGGCTTTTTTGCATGTGTGACTTTCAGAATTTGAAAACGTCTTCCAGGTCCACCGATTCTTCCACCGACTCCAGCTTCACGCTTTGTTCGATGTGTTCCAGGTGATGCAGGGTCAGTTCCTCGGCGCGTTGCGAATCGCGGGCGGCGATGGCCTCGGTGATGAGTTCATGTTCGTCGTCCCGGCAACTGGTGGCGGTGGGCAGGTTGTACAGGAAGATGACCAGGCACGTGAGCGTGGAGAGTTCGCGCATGGTCCGCGCCAACTCGCCGTTACCGGCCAGTTCGCTCAAGAGGATATGAAACTCGCCAGCCAGCCGGATGATGGCGCGCTTGTCGTCGCGCTTGCGGGCGTCGTGTTCCAGCACGACATGTTCGCGCAAGCGCGCCAGCTTGTCGGGTGTCAAGTTCTGCGTCAGACGCCGGACCACGGCCGGTTCGATGAGCCTGCGTGCCTCGAAAACATCGCGCGCCTTCTCGATGGAAGGCTTGGCCACGTACGCGCCGCGTTGGGGGAACAGTTCGACGATCTGTTCGTGGGCCAAGCGCGCAAGGACCTCCCGGATGCGAGGGCGGCTGACTTCGAAGATTTCGGCCAGGCGCTCTTCGACCAGCTTGGTTCCGGGCTTGAGCCGGTTGTCCAGGATGGCGCGATAGATGCGTTCGTAGATGCCGGTGACCGAGGTTTCGCGTTTGTCTGATGCCATGGGCTCGTTGTTGATTTGCGCGGTTGATGCCTGGACGGGGTGGCCGCCAGGGGTGGTGAGCGGTTCTTTGCCGCTTGTAGACGTCACGTTGTCTGCAACCTGACGGGTGAACGTGAAGATACCCGATCGGACGCCGTCGTTGTGAACTGCGGGCTGGTGCTGTAAAAAATAATGTTAACAATCTGAGGTTGAAATGTATATTTCAGGGTAATCACTAGCGTAATCATTTTTGTATTCGGCCTAGAATCCGCTCACAACATGCCCATCCGGTTGCGCTTTCGCTGCCAGGACAAGGGCGGATCAGACGGGCTGACGCATATGACGAAGCAGGGTTTTGATCTGGTGCTGCGCGACGCGGTGTTGGCGACTGCCGGCGATACCTGCCGCGCCGATCTGGCAATTTCCGACGGCCGCATCGTGCAGATCGGCCGTGGCCTCGCGCCGGGCCTGTGCGAAATCGATGTGGCGGGTCGCGTGGTGACGCCGGGCGGTGTCGATGCGCACTGTCACCTGGATCAGCCCATGGCGCCGCCCGTGAAGCTGGCCGACGACTTTTTCACGGGCACGCGCTCAGCCGCCTGCGGCGGCACGACCACCGTGATTCCGTTTGCGGCGCAGCGCAAGGGCGGCACGGTGCAGGCAGCCATCGACGACTACCACCAGCGCGCCGAAGGCCGCGCATGCGTGGACTATGCCTTCCATCTGATCCTGACCGACCCCGCGCCCGCAGTGCTGAACGAGGAACTGCCGCGCCTGATCAAGGCCGGCTACACCTCATTCAAGCTGTACATGACGTACGACGCGCTCAAGCTGTCCGACGGCCAGATTCTGGACGTGCTGGACGTGGCGCGCACGCATGGCGGCATGGCGATGATCCATGCCGAAAACTCCGACTGCATCGCGTGGCTGACGCGCCGACTGGAAGCTGCTGGTCGCACTGCGCCGCGCTTTCATGCGGTGTCGCGGCCCACGCTGGTTGAGCGCGAGGGCGCCCACCGCGCGATTGCGCTGTCCGAGCTGATCGACGTGCCGATCCTGCTGGTGCATATCTCGGGCGGCGAGGCAGTGCAGCAGATCCGCGAGGCCCGCGCCAAAGGGCTCAACATCTACGCGGAGACCTGTCCGCAATACATCCTGCTGACTGCAAAAGACCTGGGCACGGACGACAGCTATTTCGGCGCGCGCTGCGTGTGCAGTCCGCCGCCGCGAGACGCATCCAGCCAGGAAGAGATCTGGCAGGGGCTGGCGGATGGCCTGTTCACGGTGTTCTCGTCCGATCACTCGCCCTTCAACCTGACCGGCGAAGACGGCAAGACGCCAGGCGGCAAGGAAGTGGCATTCCGCCATATCCCGAACGGCATTCCCGGGATCGAGACCCGCATGCCGCTGCTGTATTCGGAAGGTGTGCTGGGCGGGCGCATCAGCTTGAACCGCTTTGTGGAGCTGACCGCGACGCAGCCCGCGCGCGCCTATGGCCTGTATCCGCAAAAGGGCACGTTGGCCATCGGCAGCGACGCTGACCTGGTGATCTGGGAAGAGCGTGACTTCACGCTGGGCAACGAACATCTGCACCACGCGGTGGACTACACCCCCTATGCCGGGATGCAACTGCGGGCGTGGCCCGCGATGACGTTGCTGCGCGGTCAGATCGTTTGGGACGGTGCGAATTTTGCGGGCTCGCCGGGCCAGGGAAAGTTCCTGCCGCGCGGGCTGCCCAGCCTGGCGCCACCGAGCGCCCGCAAGGGCGCGCAGCCGGCCTGGCGTTAGCAGCACCGGATACCCGTTAATCATTTCGGAGGATATTGCGTTGAAAACTACCCTGATCAAGAACGCCGAGGTTGTGGTTGCCTGGGACGAGGCGCGCCAGCGGCATGTCTACATGAAGAACGCCGACGTGGCGTTCGCGGACGGGCGCATCACGCACGTCGGACCGGGCGCCCAGGCGGCGGCGCCGGATGCGGACATTGTCAGCGGCAGCGGCATGATGGTCATGCCGGGGCTGGTGGACATTCACAGCCACCTGGTGCATGAACCCATCAACAAGGGGTACACGGACGAGACCGGCTCGGCGGGCCTGTACAACTCGAATCTGTACGAGTACATGCCCACGATGGAAGGCGACGACGAGGCCGCACCGGCGCAACTGACGCTGGCCGCGGCTGAGCTGCTGATGTCCGGTGTGACGACCGTGGTGGACATGTCGGTGGCGCACGAGCACTGGATCGACATCATGGTGCAAAGCGGCCTGCGTGCCTACATTGCGCCCATGTTCCGTTCGGCGCGCTGGTATACGAAGAATGGCCATGTCGTGGAGTACGACTGGAACGAGAAGGCGGGCGAGGCCGGCATGGAGCGCGCGCTGGCGCTGATCGACAAAGCCGAGGCGCATGAATGCGGCCGGCTGACGGGCATGCTGGTGCCGGCGCAGATCGACACCTGCACGCCGGAACTGCTGAAGTCCAGCCACCAGGAGGCCAAGCGCCGCGGCATCGGCTGGCAGACGCACGCCGCGCAGTCGCTGCCGGAGTTTCACGAGATCACGCGCCGGCACGGCCTGACGCCCGTGCAGTGGCTGCACAGCCTGGGCGTGCTGGATCCGGGCAGCATCGTGGGCCACGGCATCTTCGTGGACGATCATCCGAATACGCACTGGAACACGGCCACCGACCTGTCCATCCTGTCCGAAACAGGCGCCAGCGTGGCGCATTGCCCCACGGTGTTCATGCGCCGCGGCATGGCGCTGCGCGACTTCGGGCGCTATCGCCGCGCGGGCATCAACCTGGGCATCGGCACGGACACCTATCCGCACAACATGATCGAGGAAATGCGCCACGTGGGTTATCTGGCCCGCCTGATGGCGCAAACGCCGCGCGCCGTCACCACCGGCGAAGTCTTCCACGCCGCGACGGTCGGGGGCGCGACGGCGCTGGGCCGAGAAGACCTGGGCCGCATCGCGGTGGGCGCGCGCGCCGACCTGGTGATGGTGGACATGACCCACCACCTGATGCGTCCGTCGCGGGATCCGGTGCGCAGCCTGGTCTACGCCGCCGCCGACCGCGCCGTGCACACGGTGTACATCGACGGCAAGCGGGTGGTGCATGAAGGCCAGGTGCATTCCCTGGACTATCGCAAGGCCGCTGAACAGGTGGACGAGGCCCAGCGCCGCGCCGAGGCGCTGGTGCCGTCACGCGACCTGGTGGCTGGCCGCAGCGCCGAGCAGATGTCGCCGCTGTCATTCGACATCGTCTGATCCGATCGCAATTCGACACCAGGGGCCGGCCACAGGCCCCGTTCATCCATAAGAACTTCAAGGGAACGACATGGCTTATCTGAACGCTGAAAGACTTGAAACCCGCTTCGGTCTTGCCCGTCTGGGCGCCGCGCTGGCTTGCGCCGGCGCATTGGCCTGGGCGCCTGCACAGGCTGAAACACTGACCGTGGTGATGGCCAGCAAGCTGACGGTGCTTGACCCGGTGCTGACAGCGTCGCATCAGACGCGCAACCATGCCTACATGATCTACGACACGTTGCTGGCCACGGACGCGGACAACAAGATCCAGCCGCAGATGGCGGATAAGTGGGAGATATCGCCCGACGGCAAGACCTACACGTTCACGCTGCGCGATGGCCTGAAATGGCACGACGGCGCGCCGGTCAAGGCCGAAGACTGCGTGGCATCGATCCAGCGCTGGGCGCAGTCGGACAAGACCGGCCGCCAACTCATGCCGCTGGTGGCGTCGATGGACGTCGTCGACGACAAGACCTTCAAGATCGTGTTGAAGGCGCCCGCCGACGTCCTGTCGGCGCTCGGCAAGCCCAGCGGACTGCCCAGCTTCATGATGCCCAAGCGCGTGGCGCAGACGCCGGTGGCGCAGGCCATCACCGATTACACCGGGTCCGGCCCCTTCAAGTTCGTGCAGAAGGAATTCCAGCCGGGCGTGAAGACGGTCTATGAGAAGAACGCCGACTACGTGCCGCGCAAGGAAGCGCCCAGTTGGACGGCGGGCGGCAAGGTGGTCAACGTGGACCGCGTGGAATGGGTGGCGATGGCCGACCCGATGACGACGGTGAATGCGTTGCTGGGCGGCGAGGTCGATTACATCGAGACTGTGCCGTTCGATCTGGTGCCGATGGTAAAGAGCTCGCCGGACCTGACGCTGCGCATTCTGGACAAGATGGGCTACCAGCCCATGTACCGCTTCAACCAGCTGCATGCGCCGTTCGACAACAAGCTGGTGCGTCAGGCCGCCATGTACGCGGTGGGCCAGGACGACATCCTGAAGGCGCAGGTGGGCGACCCGGAATTCTTCAAGACGTGCGGCGCGGTGTTCGGCTGCGATCTGCCGTATTCCAGCAACACGCGCGCCGACATGATCGTGCCGTCCAACATCGAGAAGGCCAAGGCGCTGCTGAAGGAGGCCAAGTATGACGGCGCTCCCGTGGTGATCCTGCACGCCACCGACATTGCGATGGCCTCGGCCATTCCGGTGGTGATGGCGCAGCAGTTGCGCCAGGCGGGCTTCAACGTGCAACTGCAGGCCATGGACTTCATGACCATGCTGTCGCGCCGCGCCAATCGCGACGTGCCGGCCAAGGGCGGCTGGAGCATCTTCGTGACCACGTGGCACGTCAGCGAGATCATGGATCCGCTGCGCAACTACGGCGTGTCGGCCAATGGCGAGAAGGCGTGGTTTGGCTGGCCGACGGTGCCGCAGGTGGAAGCGCTGCGCGACAAGTTCCTGGTGGCAGGCACGGAACCGGAACGCAAGCAGATTGCCGAGCAACTGCAGGACGTCATGCTGGACGAGGGCGTGGCGATCACGCTGGGCCAGATCGAGACGGCAGCGGCGTTCAGCAAGAAGCTGTCGGGCGTGCTGGACTCGCCGGCGCCGGTGTTCTGGAACATCAAGAAAGCCAGCAATTAAGCCATGTTCAGCTACATTCTCAGACGCGTCCTGGCCACGGTCCCCGTGGTTCTGACGGTGGCCGTGCTGGTGTTCTGCCTGCTGCGGCTGACGCCCGGCGATCCGGCGCTGATCCTGGCGGGTGACGCGGCCACCGAGACGCAACTGGCGCAGATCCGCGAGCACATGGGACTGGACCGGTCGTTGGCTACCCAGTTCATGCTGTGGGGCGGACAGGTGCTGCAAGGCGACCTGGGGACGTCGCTGCATTCCGGCACGCCGGTGACGGCGATGATCGGCAGCCGCGTGGGGCCATCGCTGGCGCTGGCGCTATCGACCATCCTGCTGTCCACGCTGATCGCGGTGCCGCTGGGCGTCTTCTCGGCCTGGCGGCGCGGCACCCGCGCGGACCGCGCGGTGATGGCGTTTTCGGTGCTGGGTTTTTCGGTGCCGATCTTCGTCACCGGCTACGCGCTGATCCTGCTATTCGCCATGAAACTGGGCTGGCTGCCGGTGCAGGGCTACAAGTCGCCTTCAGCCGGCCTCGTCGCGTTCGGCATGCACCTGTTGCTGCCCACGATCGCGCTTAGCACCGGCTTTGTGGCGCTGATCGCGCGAATCGCCCGAAGCAGCGTGCTCGAAGTGATGGGCGAAGACTTCATCCGAACCGCCCGTGCCAAGGGCATCACCGAGCGCGCCGTGATGATGGCGCACGCGCTGCGCAACGCGGCCGTGCCGATCATCACCGTCATCGGCGTCAGCATCGCCCTCTTGATCAGCGGTGTGGTCGTCACGGAATCGGTGTTCAACCTGCCCGGGCTGGGCCGGCTGGTGGTCGAGTCCGTGCTGGCCCGGGATTATCCGCTCATCCAGGGGCTGATCCTGCTGTTCTCGCTGGTCTATATCGGCGTGAACCTGACCATCGACGTTCTGTATTCGGTGTTCGATCCGCGCATCCGTTACTGAAGGAATCCGCATGTCCACTTCCATACACTCGATCGCGGGTGGGACGGGCGTCGCCCCGGCCGCCCGCAAGCCGCCCCGGTCGGCGCTGGTTCGCACGCTGTCCACCTGGCCGGTCATGGCCGCGCTGGTCATGCTGGCGGTCATCGTGCTGGCCGCCGTCTCGGCCAATCTGCTGGGGCTGGCCGATCCGATGGCCATCAACCCCATGCAGCGCCTGAAAGGCTTTTCCGCCGAGCATTGGTTCGGCACCGACGCCTACGGGAGAGACGTGCTGTCGCGCGTGATCCACGGCGCGCGCATCTCGCTGATGATCGGCGCGGGCACGGCCGTCGCGGCGCTGATACCCGGACTGGTGTTGGGCGTGATCGCCGGCTACTTCCGGGCGGCGGACATGGTCATCATGCGGATCATGGACGGCATCATGTCCGTGCCCAGCATCCTGCTGGCCATCGCGCTGGTTGCCGTCACCGGCGCCAGCCTGCTGACGGTGCTGATCGCGATTGCCGTGCCCGAGTTTCCGCGGGTGGTGCGCCTGGTGCGCGGACTGATCCTGAGCCTGCGCGACGAGCCCTATGTGGAGGCCGCCATTTCGCTTGGCACGCCGACGCGGGTGTTGATGATGCGCCATCTTGTGCCCAACACCGTTGCGCCGCTGATAGTGCAGGGCACCTTCATCTTTGCGTCCGCCATGCTGTCCGAGGCGGTCATGAGCTTTCTGGGCGTGGGCATGCCGCCGGAGTTTCCGTCCTGGGGCAACGTCATCGCCGAGGGCCGCATGTACTTCCAGGTCCGACCCGAGCTGATCCTGCTGCCGGGCCTGTTCCTGGCGCTGACGGTGCTCAGCGTCAACATGCTGGGCGACGCGATGCGCGACGCCCTTGATCCCAAGATGGCGCGGAGGGTCTGACATGAACGAATCCACAATGCCCGTGCTGCAAGTGCAGAACCTGTCGGTCCAGTTGGTGGGCGCGCCGCAAGAGGAGCCGCGCCACGTGGTGGAAGGCATCAGCTTCGACATTCACGCCGGCGAAACCTTGTGCGTCGTCGGCGAGTCCGGGTCGGGCAAGTCGGTCACGTCTTTTTCGGTGATGGGCCTTCTGGCGCCCGATGCGCTCAAGCCCAGCGCGGGCCGCATCCTGCTGGATGGCGAGGACGTGCTGGCCTGCACGCCGGAACGCCTGCGTGAACTGCGCGCCACGCGCATGTCCATGGTCTTTCAAGAGCCCATGACGGCGCTCAACCCTGTGCGCACGGTGGGCTGGCAGATCGACGAGGTGCTGCGCACCCACAGCGGCATGGATGCGGCGTCGCGCAAGCGCAAGATTCTGGCCATGCTGGAATCGGTGCGGCTGCCGGACGTCGAACGCATCTACCAGTCGTACCCGCACCAGTTGTCGGGTGGGCAGCGCCAGCGCATCGTGATCTGCATGGCGCTGATCCTGAATCCCAAGCTGCTCATCGCCGATGAACCGACCACTGCGCTGGATGTGACGACGCAAAAGCAGATCCTGGCGTTGATCCAGGAACTGCAGCAGTCGCACAACACCGCTGTGCTATTCATCACGCACGACTTCGGTGTGGTGGCGGAAATCGCCGATCGCATTGCGGTGATGAACCGGGGGCGCCTGGTGGAAGTGGGCACGCGCGACGACATCCTCGCGCGTCCCAAAGAGGCCTACACCCGCATGCTGGTGTCATCGGTCCCTGGCCTGGCGCCGCAGGCAAGGCAGGCGCCGGAAGGTGCGCCGGTGCTGGTCGTGAAAGGCCTGCAGAAGACCTATGCCGAGCGCGGCTTCTTCAAGGCCAAGCGCACGGTGCACGCGGTCAGAGACGTCAGCTTCACGCTGCGCAAGAAGGAAATTGTCGGCGTCGTTGGGGAGTCGGGGTCGGGGAAATCCACGCTGGCGCGCTGCATTGCGCGGCTGATCGATCCGAGCGCTGGCAGCGTGCGGCTGGACGGCACGGAAATCGCCACCGCCACCAAGCGCGAGTTCCATCCGGTGCGCAAGCGCATCCAGGTGGTGTTCCAGGATCCGTACCGGTCGCTCAATGCGCGCATCCGGGTAGGCGACTCCATCGTCGAAGGCATGCGCAATTTTGGCGTGCCGGAAGACGAAGCGCGGACGCGGGCCATCGAGCTGCTGGACATTGTCGGGTTGAGTGCGGAAACCATGGATCGCTACCCGCATCAGTTCTCGGGCGGGCAACGCCAGCGCATCTGCATCGCGCGGGCCCTCGCCCTGCGGCCCGACATCCTGATCGCCGACGAAGCCGTGTCGGCGCTAGACGTTTCGGTGCAGGCGCAAGTGCTGGAGCTGATCGAAGACATTCGCGCACGCACCGATACGGCGGTGCTGTTCATCACCCATGACCTGCGCGTGGCGGCGCAGATCTGCGATTCGATTGTGGTGATGAAGTCGGGGCAGATTGTCGAGGCTGGGGATGCGGCTGCGGTGTTGACCCAGCCGAGGGACGGCTACACGCGCCAGTTGCTTGAGGCGGCGCCGGGCAGGCATTGGGATTTCAAGCGGTTCAGGCCGGCGGAGGCGGTTCTGCAGTAGGAAGCCGTGACACCGAAGCCGCTAGCCGGCGTGCCGTTGGTCCAGCGGCTGCACCGCCAGCCGCAATCCCATCGCCTTCAGGATGGCCGTCAGACTGCTGAGCGCTGGGTTGCCGCTTGGCGACAATGTGCGATATAGCTGCGTCGGATTCAGGCTTGCCTGCGTGGCCACAGACTGAACGCCCCCGAAGGCCAGCGTAAGCTGGCGTAGTGCGATAAGCAGCTCGGCCTGGTCGCCGTCTTCCAGCACGCTGTTGATCAGGTCTGCGGCCAGACCTGGATCATCCCGGTACAGCGCTGCCATCGCTTCGTCATGGGGTCTGCTTCTCATGATCTTTGCTCCCAGTCCTTCCGGTAATTCACAGCCCTGTCGATATCCGATGCCTGTGTTTTCTTGTCGCCGCCACAAAGCAGCAGTACGACGCGCTTGCCACATGGGGCGTAATACACGCGATAGCCGGGGCCGGCGTCAATCCTCAATTCCCAGACGCCATCGCGGCAAAACCGGTGATCCCCAAAATTGCCCGATTCAATTCGCGAGATGCGTCGTATGACGGCAACTTTGATCTGATTGTCTCGCAGGCCTTTCAACCAATCGAGATAGGGATTTGTGCGACCATTTGCGGCCAAGTAGTGTTCGATTTCGTACATGCGGATATTCGTTTATAGACGAAATCTTGTCAAGCCGTCGAAAAGCCCGGAAGGGCGGCCGCCATGAATCGTTTCGTCGCCGAGGCCGGCGCAGCGTTCGGAGACGGATACTCCGGGAATGGTTGAAGGGAAACAACCGCCAACGGTGATAGTTTTGACACCGTTGAGAACGGTGCGGCGTGCGGGAGCGGCCCAATGACGAGCGCCTTGGTGCAAGGACGGCGCCGCATCGCACCCGGGATTGACCTGGGCCGCTTGGACCTGCGGTGTCGGACGCTTCGCAAATAAAAAAGGGCGTCCCATTGGACGCCCATTTGGTCAGGACTGGCCGGGGAGGTGAATTCCCGGCATGCCGATCAAGCCTCGATCCGCTCCACCTTCCCAACCAGCAGGATGTACGACAGCGCGCCCAGCAACGCCAGCGACGACACGTACACGATCGCCGGGGCGAAACTGTCCTTGGACACCAGCAAGCCAATCACGATGGGCGTGCAGATCGACGACAGGTTGCCGACGAAGTTGAACACGCCGCCGGTCAGGCCCAGAAGGCGCACCGGCGCCAGCGTGGACACGAGCGACCACGTGATCGACGCCAGGCCGTTGCCAAAGAACGCGACGGCGAGGAAGAAGATGACCCACGGCGTGGAGTCCGTGAAGTTCGCGCCGATCATGGACGTGGAGATCAGCAGGCCCAGGATGATGGGCAGCTTGCGCGCCATGCCGACGGTGGCGCCGCGGCGGATCAGGAAGTCGGACAGCACCCCCGAGCACAGCACGCCGATGAAGGCGGCCAGGAACGGCACCGACGCCAGGAAGCCGGACTTGATGAAGTCCATGCCGCGGTACTTGACCAGATACGTGGGGAACCAGGTCAGGAAGAACCACAGCGTGGAGGTCAGGCAGAACTGGCCGAGGTACACGCCCCACAGCTTGCGCTTGCTCATGACCAGACCCAGGTCGTTCCAGTTGAACGGCGCCTTCTTCTCGCGCACGCGCGTGTCCAGATCGACGACGCCGCCGCCTTGCTGGATCAGCTCGATTTCCGCTGCGTTGGCGCCCTTGAACTGGCGCGGTTCGCGGTAGATCATGAACCACAGCACGCCCCAGATGATGCCCAGGAGGCCGGTGCTGACGAACACCATGTGCCAGCCGTAGTGGTGCTGCAGCCAGGCCAGTACGGGCGTCAGGAACGCCAGGCCGACGAACTGGCCCGACGTGTAGAAGCCGATGGCGGTGGCGCGTTCGCGTTCGGGGAACCAGGTCGTGACGACGCGGTTGTTGATGGGGTAGGCCGGGGCTTCCAGCGCGCCCACGGCCAGGCGCAGGACGAACAGGATGACGAAGCTGCCGGCAAAGCCCATGAAGAACGTGGCCGCGGACCACAGGATCAGCGCGGCGGCGTACAGCACGCGGGGGGACACGCGGTCCACCAGCCAGCCGCCGGGAATCTGCATGGCGGCGTAGGTCCAGCCGAAGGCCGACAGGATCAGGCCTTCATGCCAGGTGTCCAGGCCGAACTCGTCCTTGAGGGCGGGGGCGGCGATGGACAGGTTGCTGCGGTCCAGGTAGTTGATGACGACGGTGATGAACAGCATCACCATGATGATGTAGCGGCTGCGGGTCGGGCGCTGAGCGCCCTGCAGGCCGGCGTGCGCGGCGGTGGACAAAGGAGTCTCCTCTCTCTTTTATCGGCTTACCATTCGGCGAAGCTGCCGTCGGCGTGACGCCAGATGGGGTTGCGCCAGCGGTGGCCCACTGCGGCGCGTTCCTTGACGTATTCCTCGTTCACTTCGATGCCCAGGCCGGGCCCTTGCGGGATCGCGACCATGCCGTCCTCGTACGCAAAGACCTCACGGTTGCTGACGTAGTCGAGCAGGTCATTGGCGGCGTTGTAGTGGATGCCCAGGCTCTGTTCCTGGATGAACGCGTTGTAGCAGCCGGCGTCGATCTGCAGGCAGGTGGCCAGCGCGATGGGGCCGAGCGGGCAGTGCAGCGCCAGCGCGACGTCATAGGCTTCGGCCATCGCGGCGATCTTGCGGGTCTCGGTGATGCCGCCGGCGTGTGACGGGTCGGGCTGGATGATGTCGACGTAGCCTTCGGACAGCACGCGCTTGAAGTCCCAGCGCGAGAACAGGCGCTCGCCCAACGCGATCGGCGTGGATGTCAGCGGCGCCAGCTCCTTCAGCGCTTCGTAGTGTTCGCTCAGCACGGGCTCTTCGATGAACATGAGCTTGAACGGATCAAGTTCCTTCATCAGCACCTTGGCCATGGGCTTGTGGACGCGGCCGTGGAAGTCCACGCCGATGCCCACGTTCGGGCCGACGGCGTCGCGCACGGCGGCCACGTTCTCCAGGCACTTTTCGACCTTGTCGAACGAGTCGATGTATTGCAGCTCTTCGGTGCCGTTCATCTTGACGGCGGTGAAGCCGCGCTCGACGGCGCTCTTGGCGGCCGCCGCGGTATCGGCCGGACGGTCGCCGCCAATCCACGAGTACACCCGGATGCGGTCGCGTACGTTGCCGCCCAAGAGCTGCGACACGGGCACGCCAAGGTGCTTGCCCTTGATGTCCCACAGCGCCTGGTCGATGCCGGCCAGTGCGCTCATGTGGATGGCGCCGCCGCGGTAGAAGCCGCCACGGTACAGGACCGTCCAGTGGTCTTCGATGTTGCGGGGATCCTTGCCGATCAGGTAGTCGGACAGTTCTTCGACGGCGGCGGCGACGGAGTGCGCGCGGCCTTCGACGACGGGCTCGCCCCAGCCGACGATGCCTTCGTCCGTTTCAATCTTCAGGAAGCACCACCGGGGCGGCACGATGTAGGTGGTGAGCTTGGTGATCTTCATGCTTGTGTCTCCTGGGCAGGATAGGCGCGTTGCCAGGCCGCGACGAAAGCGCGTGCGTTCTGGCCGGTTGCTTCGGCCGACAGGCCGGGTTTGTACAAGGCGGAGCCCAGGCCGAAGCCGCTGGCGCCCGCCTGGGCGTAATTCGAAAGGTTGTCGGGCGTGATGCCGCCCACGGGAACCAGCGCGATCGGCGGGCGCATCACGGCGCGCCAGGCCTTGAGCACGGCCGGGCCGAGCTGCTCGGCCGGGAACATCTTCAGCACGTCGGCCCCGGCGGCCAGCGCCGCGAAGGCTTCGGTGGGCGTGGCGACACCGGGGCAGGACGCCATGCCCAGCTTCTTGGCCTGGCGGATGACGGCGGGGTCGCTGTGCGGCATGACGATGAGTTCGCCACCGGCCTGCTGGATGCGGGCGCAGTCGTCGGGATTGAGGACGGTGCCGGCGCCGATGAGGCAGTCGGTGGGCAGCGCGGCGCGCATGGCGCGAATGCTGTCCAGCGGATCCGGCGAATTCAGCGGCACTTCGATCAGCCGAAAGCCCGCCTCGTACAACGCCTGTCCGACGGGCTCGGCTTCGGCGGGCGTGATACCGCGCAGGATGGCGATCAGGCCGCAGTGGGCCATGGCGGTTTGCAGACCGGGATGGTTCATCGAAGATTCCTAGGCGGAGAGCTGAATGGAAGGGGAGACGAGCCCGGCGCAGATAGCCAGGTGCCACAGGCCGCGCTCGGTGGCGTTCTGCGCCTGCTCGGGCGCGCCCAGGCCGTAATGCTGCATGGCCAGGATGTAGCGCTTGCATAGCGCGGGCTCGCCGCACAGCACGATGCGGGGCAGTTCGCCCTGCTGGCGCAGCATCTCGGCCAGCGCGGCGACTTCATGGCCGATCAAGAGGCCCGACAGGTAGTCGGCCTGCGACTCGGGCGCGAGTTCGCCGGTCAAGCCCAGCGCGCGCGTGCTGAAGATGGTGGACATCACGCCCGCCCGGCCAGCCGGCGCGCCCGCGACCTTCACGCCGCGTTCGAAGGCAGCCATGTCGGCACTGGGGGCGTCGGCCATTGTGCGGCCCAGAATGGTGTGGCCGCGCAGCGCCGCGTAGACCTCGCCGGTCATGAAGGTGTCGAAGTGGGTGACGCGGCCGCGGCGTGCGTTGACCCATTTGGAGTGCGTGCCGGGCAATCCGATGAGCACGCTGTCGGCATTGGCGCTGGCCTCGTCTGCCATCACGCCGAAGACTTGGGTCTCTTCGCCGCGCATCACGTTGGGCAGTCCGTGGCGCTGGATGAGGCCGGGCACGATGTGGACGGGCGTGCCGCCGGGGCGGTCCACCACGGTCAGCAGCGTGCCGATGCGTTCAAGTTCGACGGGCACGTCCAGGTAGGCGGCTTCCTTCCAGCCCTGCGCGCTGCCGACCATGCCGCAGGCGATGACGGGCAGGGCGGGTTCGGCACGCAGCCAGTCGCCGCACGCCTGGTCAAAAGCCAGTTCAAAGCCGGATAGTGCCGTAGTGGCTGCGCCGTCCTGCAACGGTTGCGGCAGGCGCATGATTCCCCAGGGCAAATGGCGCGTATCGAGCGTGCGGCCCGTGGCGTCCAGGCGGTAGGCGCGAAGTGAAGAGGTGCCCCAATCCAGCGCGATGAGAGCCGCACGGGCGGGCGATCCGGTATTCATCAGAGTCTGTCTCGTCTCTGTCCGCGCATCCGGCTGCCGTCGTGGCGCCGTGATGGCGCGCGGGAGGGCTGAGAGGGCGCGAACCTTGTTGTCTGAAATCTGCCGAGCGCGCGCGGGAGAGGTGCGCAGCGCACGATGGCAAAAATTCTAGTTCAGCGCTTGAAAAATCTCAAAATATAGAATTAAATCCCACATACAGGGAATTCACATGTATCCGTGCCGCGACGCCGGGTATGCTTGCCGATCTTTCCCGCCGCCCCGCAACACTGCCTTCGCACCATGACCACCACCACGCTGAACTCCGCGCAATCCGCCACGCTTGACCCTGATGCCGCCGCACCGGCCGGCACGCAGACGTTAATGCGCGGTCTTGCCGTGGTGCAGGCCGTGGCCGATGGCGCACGCGACCTGAAGGAAATCTGCGCGCGTATTGGCGTGGCGCGCAGCACCACGCACCGGCTTGCAAGCTGTCTGGTGCAAGAGCGCTACCTGCGCGCGCTGCCGGGCGTCGGCTATGTGCTGGGCCCCAAGCTGATCGAACTGGGCTTTCAGGCGCGCGAGGCCTTTCCGCTGGCGACGCTGGCGCGCCCTTATCTGGACAGCCTTGCCGACATGACGGGCGACACGATTCACCTGGCGGTGCGCGACAACAACGACGTGCTGTACCTCGAAAAGATTCCGGGCAAGAAGGGATTGGAAATGCGTTCGCGTGTGGGCCACCGCATGCCGCTCGCCGCGACCGGCGTGGGCAAGGCGTTGCTGCTGGATGCGGACGAGCCGCAGTGGAAGGCGCTGCATCGCGTCGGCGCACCGGTGTCGTCGCGCGCGCCCGGCGGGCAGCAAGGCTGGGAGGCGTTCCGCGACCGCATGCGCGATTACGCGTCGCAGGGTTACGCGTTCGACCTGGAAGACAACGAACCGTCGATCCGCTGCGTTGCGGCGCCCGTGCGCGATGCTTCCAGCGGCATCGTCGCCGCGATCAGCGTGTCGAGCACCGTGCCCTATATGTCGCTGGAGCGGATGCGTGAGATGGTGCCGGTGGTGCAGAGCGCGGCTGCGGGGATATCGGCCGAGATGGGATGGAAGGTCGAGCGCGGCTGAGAGCTAGTCGCGCTGATGATCCCGGACCGCTTGGCGTTCGACACGCGCTTTTGAGCCGCTGGCGATCAGGCGGGCGCCACAGGCCGTCGTCATGCCGTGCAGCGCAACCGGGGTGCCAATGATCTTGTATGTAGCGCTGCCCTGCACGATGGGAAAGACGCCGTCGCACTTGGGGCAGGAGACCTGATGGCCGACGCCGGCAATGGGTTTGCCATTGAGATTGGTGTGCGGGAAACCTTCCAGCACCGACCCCCCGTGGTCGGTGCTGTCGTCTTTGCGGATTATTTGACAGGCCTTCGTGCAGCGTGAACTCGACGACCTCGAAGGATTCGTCGCCGACGGAAAAGGTGAAGCGAAGATCGGATTGGATAGGTATGACGTGCTCCCGCAACGACAGACCTTTCCTAAAACGTGAGCGTCAGGTCTGCCTATAGGCAAGCGTCCGCTGCAATCAGACGATTGCAATGGAGTCGCATGGCATGCGCTGCCATTACGTCATACCGGTCAATTTCTGGGTATCGGACCGTTCTTATATTTGCCGGGAAGGGGGCTGAAAACGCGCGGAAACCACCGGGCGCGATGGCGTCGGCGCGGATCTGCAACGTGGCGTTGCACTATGCGTCTTCGGCGCGGATGTCCAGCGCTTCGCGCACCGCTACCTTGCGTCGCCGCGATGCTCGATTGTCGTCAGCAAATCGAGCAGCACGTCCATATCCACCGGCTTGACCTGCTCGCCCACGGTGATGGCTTCTTTGCCATCGTATGCAGCGGTGACATCGTGGCCTCCAATGACGAGCACCGCGACCAGGGACTCGATCGCATCGCGGTTGTCATCGACCACCAGCACCTTGCGCGCTACCGGCGAGAGCGCGTCGGCGGGGAGTTGCGGCGTCACCTCCTGAATGCCGGTGACGGGCAGCCGCACGACGCTCATGGCAGGGGCCAAGGCGCCTCAGAGGCTTTCAATAATTGCACGAATCGCGCAGAAGGAATGTTGCAATTTGTCCGGGTGTGGCGGTGCGTGACCGCCCGCGCGGCTACTCCAGCGGCAGGGTCAGCACCCCTTGCGGGGCGGGACGCATCATGACGCGCCGGTACCAGGCGGACAGCGCGGGTGTGGCGGGCCGCTCGATGGGCAGGGCCAACCAGCGGTGCGCGGCGGCGACGAGCGCGATGTCGCCCATGGTGAGGTGGCGACCGGCGATGAATTCGCGGCCCTGCAGGGCTTGGTCCAGAATCAACGCACGGTCGTTGGATCGCTTGATCGAGTTGTCGATGGCGGCCTTGTCGCGGCGGGCTTCGGGCGTGCGGATCAGGCCCAGAAAGGCCGGCGCCATGGCCGGCTGCCATTCGGTCGCCTGCCAATCCATCCAGCGGTCGGCATCGGCGCGCAGGCAGACGTCCTCGGGCCACAGCGTGCCCGCGCCGTAGCGTGCTGCCAGGTAGCGCACGATGGCGTTGGATTCCCACAAGATGAAGCCGCCGTCGTCGATGACTGGGACGAGGCGGTTGGGATTGAGCTTGGCCGCGTAATCGGCGGTGTCGACCACGCCGAACGGGCCGCCTGCCTGAACAAAGGTGTGCGGCAGGGCCAGCTCGCGTACGGCCAGCATCACTTTCTGAACGTTGACGGAGGTCAGGCGTCCCCAGATCTTCAACATAGCCAATCCTTCTAAGGGTCAGGCCGGCGGCAGGTGCCGCCGCGCAAAGCCGCTGTCGCGCCCAAAGCGCGTCCAGTCGAATGCCGGCCCGGGGTCGGACTTGCGCCCCGGAGCGATATGTTCGTGTCCCTGGGCGGCAACCAGGGGATAGCGCGCGCGCAGGGTGTGAGTCAGCCGGCGCAGCGACGCGTACTGCTCGCCAGTGTAGGGCAGCGTGTCCGTGCCTTCCAGTTCGATGCCGATGGAAAAATCGTTGCAGCGCTCGCGGCCGGCAAATCGCGACACACCCGCGTGCCAGGCACGCCGGTCCGTGGAGACGAATTGCACGATGCGCCCGTCGCGGCGGATGAAAAAGTGCGCCGACACGCGCAGGCCGCGCAGGCGTTCCAGCCAGGGGTGTGAGAGGTAGTCCAGCGTGTTCAGGAAGAGGCCCGCGACCTCAGGTCCGCCAAACTGGCCCGGCGGCAAGCTGATGTTGTGCACGACCAGCAGCGAGACCTGCGTGTCCGCGGGGCGTGCGTCGCAGTTGGGTGAGCGCAGAAGGGAAACACCCGGCGCCGGCGCCAGCCAGCCATGTCTATCCAGAAGCAAAGGCATAGGGAGGGAGCGTGTGAAAATTCCGGCACCCATTATGCCGCGCCGCCGCCAGATGCCCTATCCGGCAAACCGCCGGGGCGGCTGCGCGGCGGATAGACGGGTCAGCGCTTTGCCGGACCCAGGCGGGCGTGGTCGGGGCTGCACCAGGTCTGGCCGTTTTGCAGCAGGGCCTCGGAGCGGGGCAGATGGATGCCGCAATGGGCGCAGCGCACCATGGATTCGATGGCGGGCGGGGGCTGCGCGCCCTGCGCCTTTTTCTTCTGGCCGCCCTGCGCGTCGGCCTGGCGCTGCGCGGCCATGCGGCCGGCAATTCGGGCGACAAACAGAACCAGGATGATCAGAACGATCCAGAACAGCAACTTGCCCACGTCAGCCTCGATGCAGAATCATTTCCAGCACGAACCGGCTGCCGGTGTAGGCCAGAATCAAAAAACCAAAACCCGTCAGGGTCCACCGCAGCGCGACGCGGCCGCGCCAGCCCCAGATATGCCGGCCGGCCAGCAGCACGCCGAAGGTCAGCCAGGACAACAGGGTGAAAACGGTCTTGTGGTCGAACGGCAGGATCTTGCCGGTCAGCTTCATGGAGGCGACCGAGCCCGAGCCCACCGCCAGCGTCAGCACGACAAATCCGATCCAGATGATGCGGAAAAGCAGCTGCTCCTGCACCAGCAGCGGCGGCTGCGAATCGAGCACGCGCCCGATGATGCTGCGTTCGGCGGGGGCGTCCAGGGGGCGGTGCAGGTGGCGGTCCAGCAGGGCCATCATCATGGCGTGCAGGGCGGCAATGGTGATGAGGCCGTAGGCCGCCAGGGCGATCAAGAGGTGCACGCGCAGCCAGGGATCGTCGGCATGGGGCACGAATTGCCCCTGCGGGAAGACGGCGGCAAGGCCGCTGGCGATGGCGGCGGCGGGCAATAGCAGCAATTGCAGGCCGTCTATGCGCACCAGCAGGCTTTCCAGCCAGAACACGACCATGCCCAGCCAGATGGCGGCGGACAGGGCCAGCGCCCATCCAATGAAAAGATGCTGGGATCCCAGCATCGATTGTTGCAGCCCGATTCCATGGAGAATCAGGGCGCCCAGCAGGCACAGACGGGCGATTCTGCCGGTCTGCTCCACTTCCCCGGCGCCGGCCAGGCGGATCCAAAGCGACCCCCCTAGCACCGCGTACGCCAAGGCAGCCGCTGTGTGAAATACAATGCCGAGTGACATAGAAACCGTTGTCTGGATGGGGCCTTGGGGTGCGCGTCACCCGAAAGCGCAGAATCCGCGCCTGCGGCCACCGTTCAATCAACTAGTTTAAGCGGAAACGCCTCTCATGCTCGATAACCTAACTCAACGCCTGTCGCGCGTCGTCAAGACGCTGCGAGGGGAAGCCCGCCTGACCGAGGCCAACACGCAGGAGATGCTGCGCGAAGTGCGCATGGCGCTGCTGGAAGCCGACGTCGCGTTGCCGGTCGTTCGCGACTTTGTCGCGCGGGTGAAGGAAAAGGCGCTGGGCGAAGAAGTCGCCGGCAGCCTCAGCCCGGGCCAGGCGCTGGTCGGCGTCGTCAACAAGGAACTGACTGCCCTCATGGGCGGCGACCTGGGCGCCGACGCCAACGAACTGTCGCTGGCCGTCCAGCCGCCCGCCGTCATTCTTATGGCGGGCCTGCAGGGTGCCGGCAAGACCACCACCACCGGCAAGCTGGCGCGCTGGCTCAGCGAAGGGCAGCACACGCAGCACGGCCGCAAGACCGGCAAGAAAAAGGTGCTGGTGGTGTCCGCCGACGTGTACCGTCCGGCCGCTATCGACCAGTTGAAGAGCGTGGCCGCGCAGGTCGGCGTGGATTTCCTGCCGTCCGATCCCAGCCAGAAGCCCGAAGACATCGCGCGCGGCGCGGTCGATCACGCCCGCCGCCATCATTACGACGTGCTGATCCTGGACACGGCCGGCCGCCTGGGCATCGACGAGGCCATGATGCGCGAGATCCGCGCGCTGCATGACCTGGTCAAGCCGGTGGAAACGCTGTTCGTGGTGGACGCGATGCAGGGCCAGGACGCGGTCAACACCGCGCGCGCCTTTGCGGACGCGCTGCCCCTGACCGGCGTCGTCCTGACCAAGCTGGACGGCGACGCCCGCGGCGGCGCGGCCCTGTCGGTGCGCCACGTCACCGGCAAGCCGCTCAAGTTTGTCGGCGTGTCGGAAAAGCTGGACGGCCTCGAGCCCTTCTACCCCGACCGCATGGCGCAGCGCGTGCTGGGCATGGGCGACATCGTCTCGCTCGTGGAGCAGGCGCAGAAGAACATCGACATCGCCGAAGCGCAGAAGCTTGCGTCCAAGATCAAGTCGGGCAACAAGTTCGACCTGAACGACTTCCGCGACCAGCTCGGCCAGGTCAAGAAGCTGGGCGACATGGGCTCGCTGCTTGAAAAGCTGCCGGCTCAGTTCCAGCAGGCCGCCGGTCAGTTGCAGGGCGGCCAGGCGGAAAAGCAGCTTCGCCGCACTGAAGGCATCCTGAATTCCATGACGGCCGCCGAACGCGCCAAGCCCGAACTGATCAAGGCCTCGCGCAAGCGCCGCATCGCCGCCGGCTCCGGCGTGCCGGTTCAAGAGGTCAACCGGCTGCTGGCTCAGTTCGAGCAGATGCAGGGCATGATGAAGCAGATGAAAAAGGGCGGCATGGCCAAGATGATGCGCGCCATGGGCGGCATGAAGGGGCTGGGCCGCTTCGGGATGAAGTAAGAGGCCTCACGCCGCTCTCGCTTCGCTCGCTTGCAGCCCCCGAAAGGGCTGCCCCGCTCTGCTACGAGGCCAGGTGTCAGACACCCGTGGGGCAGAATTTTGGCGCGTGAGGGTGTCGCTGGGGTGTCAGACACCTTCAGACCGTCAGCCAAAAAAATGGCCAGACATTGCGTCTGGCCAAGCAATCGCGGCAGGCAGGGGGCGCCGCACCGCGACACAAGCCGGAGAACGCATGGATGTCCTCCGGATTGTTTGAATTCAGTGCCGCTTACGACAGCGGCGGAATGCGCAGCACCTGGCCCGGGTAGATCTTGTCGGGGCTGGTGAGCATGGGCTTGTTGGCTTCGAAGATCAGGGTGTTCTTGGCGCCCTGGCCCTTGCCGTACTGCGCTTCGGCGATCTTCCACAGGTTGTCGCCCTTTTGCACGGTGTACATCTTGGCTTCCGGCGTGGCCTGCTTGACCTGCAGCTGGTTGTCCACCGCGGCCACGCCAACCGTGTTGCCCAGCGCCAGTGAAATCTTCTCGGCGTCTTCCGTGCTCAACGCCTGACCCGCGACCGTGACCTTGTCGCCGTCCACCGTGATTTGCAGGCCATCCGCGTTCAGGCCGTGCTTATCCAGCTCTTTCTTCAATTCCTCTGCCGTCGCGGCCTTGGCCTCGCTGGCGCCGAAGAGCTTTTCTCCAACGTCCTTGATGAAATTGAGCAGACCCATAGCGTTTCCTTTATCGATATTGCGGTGAGAAAACCTGCGCGCCCTGAAGGCGCCTGCCTCGGTCGAGGCGGCGCGATAGAAACGATTATGACTCGCACATTTGCCCTACGACGAGGGGTTGTGGTGTAACAGGTTGCTAGCCTCTTGCCAGACTACGCAACAATGCTGGCACCTTCGCAGGACGTTGGTATCTGTGGGTGTAGGCCGCCTCGTGCGCGCGGCGGCATGCAAAAAGGCCGCTGAGTGTCAGCGGCCTTCAAAGGCGTATCGCGATGCGGCGCCAAGGCGCTGCGATGACGGTAAGTCAGCCGCCGCCCACCGCGACCACGATCTCGATCTGGTCGCCGTCGGACAGCGCCGTCTGCGCGTGCTGGCTTTTGGGCACGATTTCGCCGTTGCGTTCAACGGCCACGCGCTTGCCCGCGTAGCCCAGCGTTTCGAGCAATTCGTTGACCGTGGTGTCCAGCGGGAACTCGCGGGCGTCTCCGTTCAGGGTGATGTGCATGTCAGGGCTCCTCACTGTTTGGCGTAGGCGTCGGTGGCGGCGATCAGGCGCGCCAGCGTGCCGGGTTCGTCGAAGGCATGGCCGGCATCGGGCACCAGGTGAAATTGCGCTTCCGGCCACGCGCGGTGCAGGTCCCACGCGGTGCGCGCGGGCGTGCAGACGTCGTAGCGGCCCTGCACGATGGTGCCGGGGATGCCGCGCAGCTTCTGCGCGTCGCGGATCAGCTGGCCTTCTTCCATGAAGCCGGCGTTGAAGAAATAGTGGTTCTCGATGCGCGCAAAGGCCAGCGCCGCGCGGTCCGCGGCATGGCTTTGCTGATGGCGCGGGCTGGGCAGCAGCGTGATCGTGCTGTCTTCCCATTTGCTCCAGGCCTTGGCGGCGCGCAGTTGCTCGACGGGGTCGTTGCCCGTCAGGCGCTTATGGTACGCGGTGACCAGGTCGCCGCGTTCGGCCTCGGGGATCGGCGCCAGGTACTCTTCCCAGCGGTCGGGAAACAGCCACGACGCGCCTTCCTGGTAGAACCATTGGATCTCGGCGCGCCGCAGGCCGAAGATGCCGCGCAGCACGAGTTCGCTGGTGTGCGCCGGGTGCGTCTCGGAATAGGCCAGCCCCAGCGTCGACCCCCAGGACCCGCCAAACACCAGCCACTTCTCGGCGCCCATGACTTCGGTGCGCAGGCGTTCGATGTCGGTGACCAGATGCCAGGTGGTGTTGTTGTCCAGGCTGGCGTGGGGTTGCGAACGGCCGCAGCCGCGCTGATCAAACAGCAGCACGTTGTAGCGTTGCGGATCGAACAACTGCCGATGCACGGGCGAGCAGCCGCTGCCGGGCCCGCCATGCAGGAAGACGGCGGGCTTGCCGTTGGGGTTGCCGCACATTTCCCAATAGATCTGGTGACCGTCTCCGGTATCCAGCATGCCTTGACGGTAGGGTTCGATCGGCGGATAGAGCATCAGGCGACTCGCTTGAAGATCAGGTCCCAGACGCCGTGGCCCAGGCGCAGGCCGCGTGTCTCGAATTTGGTGAGGGGGCGGTAATCGGGGCGCGGCGCGTAGCCGTCGACGGTGTTCTTGAGGAGCGGCTCGCCGCTCAGCACTTCGAGCATCTGCACCGCGTAGTCTTCCCAATCGGTGGCGCAGTGGATGTAGCCGCCGGGCGCAATGCGGCTGGCCAGCAGCGAGATGAAGGCGGGCTGGATCAGGCGGCGCTTGTGATGGCGCTTCTTGGGCCACGGGTCCGGAAAGTAGATGTGCACGCCGGCCAGGGAATCGGGGGCGATCATGTCGCGCACCACTTCGACGGCATCGTGCTGGATGATGCGCAGGTTCTGAATGCTGGAGTCTTCGATGCGGCGCAGCAGCGATCCGACGCCGGCGTTGAACACTTCCACGCCCAGGAAGTTGTCGCCAGGCCGGGCCAGCGCGATTTTCTCGGTGGTTTCGCCCATGCCGAAGCCGATCTCCAGCACCGTCGGGGCCTGCCGTCCGAAGGCGGCGGCCGGATCCAGGCGGCGGGGGGCATAGGGGAGGGACCATTGGCCCATCAGGCGTTCCAGCGCAGCGAGCTGGCCCTGGGTGATGTGGCCGCGGCGATGGACGAAGCTGCGGATGTGCGCGGCGCCGGGACTGTTGGGCGCATACGCGGCGCTGGTCAGCGCGGCCTGGGTTTCCGGGGAAACGGGGGCGGGCGCGGCGTCGGCGGCGGGCGTGGCGGGCGCGTCTGCGGGGAGGTCCGCAGGGGTGTTCGTGGAGCTGTTGGTGGGGTTGTTCGTATTCATAGGCGGGATTGTAGTGGCAGGTCTGCCCGCGCGGAGCCGGTCATAGGGACTAAAACAGGGACGCATTTATCCCGGCCGCCTGCGGCTATAGTTTCAGCCCGGTTTCCCTGCGCCGTAGACCTTTTTCATGAACTTTGCCCGGATCGACCTCGTCACGCTTGCCCTGTTTGTCGCCGTGGCGCGTCAGGGAAGCATCTCGGCGGGCGCGCGCCAGTCGCATCTGGCGGTGGGCGCGGCCAGCAAGCGGATCTCGGACCTGGAAGCCGCGCTGGGTTCGCCCCTGCTGTTTCGCAATGCCGCCGGCGTGGAGCTGACCGACGCCGGCCAGGCGTGCCTGGTGCACGCGCTGCGGGTGCTGCAGGAAGTCGAGCAAATGGCCGGCGCGCTGTCCGACTTCGCGCAAGGGGTGCGAGGACAGGTGCGTATCGCCGCCAATACCTCGTCCCTGACACAGTTCCTGCCTGAAGACCTGGCCGCCTTCATGGACGAGCACCCCGCCGTGCGCATCGACCTGGAAGAGCAGAACAGCAGCGACATCGTCACCGCCGTGCTGGAGAACCGTGCGGACATCGGCGTCTTTGCCGACCGTACGCCCGCAGACGGCCTTGCCACCTTTCCCTATCGCCTGGACGAGCTGGTGCTCATCGTGCCGCAGCGCCATCCGCTCGCCGCCGAGCCGCAGGTCGCGTTTGCGGACACGCTGGCCTACGACTACGTCGGCCTGCCGCCCGCGACGTCGCTGGCGACCCGGCTGTCGGAAGAAAGCGGCCGCATGGGCCGGGCAATGCGGCTGCGCATCCAGGTGCGCAGTTTTGATGCCATCTGCCGCATGGTGGCGGCCACGCGCGGCGTGGGCATCCTGCCGCGCATCGCCGCCGAGCCGCACGCGCGGTCCATGCCGATCCGGCTGATCCCGCTGACCGACGAGTGGGCGCGCCGCTGGCTGCTTCTGGGCGTGCGCGACGCCGACACCCTGACCGTGGCTGCGCGGCTGCTGCTGGCCCATTTGCGCGGCGAGGGCTGAGGGTTAGCCCGGGGTTTCTCGTTCCGGGAATGCCCCTTTCCCCGATTGTCCATTCCGCATCGCGCCGCTTTGCGCGCACACTGCCTTCCATCACTACCGTAAGACGCGCCTGGGAGGCGATATGGCAGGGCAGATTCTTGCCGGCATTCGTGTGCTGGAACTGGGACAACTCATCGCGGGGCCTTTCGCGGCCAAGACGCTGGCGGATTTTGGTGCGCAGGTCATCAAGATCGAACCGCCGGGCCAGGGCGATCCGCTGCGCAAGTGGCGTCTGCTGCACGAGGGCACCTCGGTGTGGTGGGAGGCGCAGTCGCGCAACAAGCAGTCGGTCTGCGTCGACCTGCGGCAGCAGGAAGGCCAGGACATCGTGCGCATGCTGGCGCGCGAGGCCGATGTACTGATTGAAAACTTCCGCCCCGGCACGCTGGAAAAGTGGGGCTTGTCGTGGGAAGCCCTGCACGAACTGAATCCCCGCCTGATCATGTTGCGCATTTCGGGCTACGGCCAGACCGGCCCCAAGGCGCGCGAACCGGGCTTTGCCGCGATCGGCGAAGCCATGGCGGGCCTGCGCTATCTGAACGGCGAGCCCGGCCGCGCGCCGGTGCGCGCCGGCCTGTCGCTGGGCGACACCATCGCCGGCCTGCATGGCGCGCTGGGCGTGATGCTGGCGCTGTATCAACGCGATGCGCGCGGCGGCGTGGGGCAGGTGATCGACACCGCGCTGTATGAAAGCCTCTTCAATCTCAGCGAGAGCCTGTTGCCCGAGTATTCGGTGTTCGGCGCGGTGCGTGAGCCCGCCGGCGCGTCGCTGCCCGGCATTGCGCCGTCCAACGCCTATCCGTGCCAGGACGGCTACGTGCTCATCGCGGGCAACGGCGACGCCATCTACACCCGTCTGATGGCGCGTATCGGCCGCGACGACCTGGGGCAGGACCCGGCGCTGGCGCACAACGACGGCCGCGCGCGCCGCGTGGAAGAGATCGACGCCGCCATCGGCGCGTGGACGCAGGAACGGCGGATCGACGACGTGCTGGCCGCGATGCTGGAAGCGGGCGTGCCGGCCGGCCGCATCTATTCCATCGCCGATATTGCCAAGGATCCGCACTACCGCGCCCGCAACGCCATCACCTCGATGGAATCCGCGGCAGGCGTGCAGGTGGAAATGCCCGCCGTCTTCCCGTACCTGTCGTCCAATCCGGGCGCGGTGCGCGAACGGGCGCCGACGCTCGGCGAACACACCGACACGGTGCTGGCGTCCGCAGGCTTGACCGAAGAACAGCGCGCCGCGTTGCGCGCCAAGGGAGTGATTGCATGAACCACGGACCCGCCCGCATCGAGATCAACGAGGTCGGCCCGCGCGATGGCCTGCAGATCGAGAAGACCATGGTGCCCACCGACGACAAGGTCGCCTTCGTGGATGCGCTGTCCGACTGCGGCTTCGCCCGTATCGAGGTCACCAGCTTCACCTCCCCCAAAGCCATTCCCGCGCTGGCGGACGCGGTCGATGTCATGCGCCGCATCCGCCGCCGTCCGGGCGTGATCTACACCGCGCTCGTCCCGAACGTGCGCGGGCTGGAACGCGCGCTGGAGGCCGGCACCGACGAGATGAACCTCGTCATGTCGTGCAGCGAGACGCACAACCGCGCCAACCTGCGCATGACGCGCGACCAGTCGTTTGCGGAGTTGTCGCAGGTGCTGGCCGCTGCGGCAAAGGCTGGCGCGCGGTGCAACGTGTCCTTGTCGACCGCGTTCGGCTGTCCGTTCGATGGCGATGTGCCCGCGGACACGGTGCTGGATCTGGCGGCGCGTCTGGTCGATGCGGGCACTGCCGGCATCACGCTGTGCGACACGACGGGCATGGCGTTTCCGACCCAAGTGGCCGCGTTGTGCGAACAAGCGGCTGCGCGCCTGCCCGACACGGCGCTGACCGTACACCTGCACAACACGCGCGGCATGGCGCTGGCCAACGCCATTGCGGCCTGGCAGACCGGCATCACCCGCTTTGACGCCGCTGCCGGCGGCCTGGGCGGATGCCCTTACGCGCCGGGCGCCAGCGGCAATGTCAACACCGAAGAACTGGTCCACATGTTTGCCTGCATGGGCGTGGAGACGGGCGTGTCGCTTGAGCCGTTGCTGGCCATCGTGCGAAGCCTGCCCGGCCTGGTCCAGCGTGATCTGTCCAACGCATTGCTGCAGGCGGGGCCAAGGCTGGCCCTGCACGCGCCGCCCGCGTGGCTGGCCGAACGGTTTCCGGCCGACGCCTGATTGATTGTTTTTTTAAGCAGTACCTGCAGCACCCGACACCACCCATAGATAAAACAATACCCAGGAGACAACGCATGGCCTCTTTCCGCCTGCCCACCGCCCTGCGCACCAGCGCCGCCTTCGCCCTGATCGCCGCCGCCGGCGCGGCCAGCGCACAGGCCGAATTCCCCAACCGTCCCGTCACGCTGATCGTGTCCGCCGCACCGGGCGGCACTACCGACATCGCCGCCCGCCTGATCGCGCAGCCCTTGGGCGTGGCGCTGGGCCAGAGCGTCGTCGTTGAGAACAAGCCCGGCGCCTCGGGCGGCATCGCCGCGCAGGCCGTGGCGCGCGCCAAGCCGGACGGTTACACGCTGCTGTTGCAGTACTCGGGCTTTCAGGTCATCACGCCGCACGTGACGCCCGCCGCCGGCTGGGACCCCATCAAGGACTTCGCCCCGGTTGCCAACGTGCTGTCCGCTCCGCAAGTTGTGGTCGTGCGTCCCGATCTGCCCATCAAGTCCTTGAAGGAATTGGTCGCGTACGCCAAGGCCAATCCGGGCAAGCTGAATTACGCGTCGTCGGGCAACGGCTCGCTGCAGCAGGTCGCCACGGAACTGCTCAACCAGATGGCCGGCACGCAGATCACGCACATTCCCTACAAGGGAACCGGCCCCGCGCTGAACGATCTTTTGGGCGGCGCCGTCGACATGACCATCACCACGCCGCCGCCGCTGCTGGGACAGATCGCCGCGGGCAAGCTGCGCGCGCTGGCGGTCACGGGCAACGCCCGCCTGCCGTCGCTGCCCGACGTGCCCACCGCCGCCGAAGCCGGCTACCCCGATCTGATCGTCTCGTCGTGGTTCGCCATGTACGCACCGAAGGACACGCCCGCGCCGGTCGTCGACAAGATCGCGGGCGAGATCCAGAAGATCATGAAGACCGACGAGTTCCGCAAGAAGGCCGCCGAGCAGGGCGCCGAGGCGATCTTCATGGGTCCGAAGGAACTGGGCGCCTACACGCAGACCGAGCTGGACCGCTGGGGCAAGGTGGTCAAGGCCGCCAACATCACAGCGAATTGATAGCTGCGGCTTTTCGGTCGAATGGGGCGGGCTTTTTTGACCCGCCCCGACCAAAAAAAGCCGCGCTATAATCGCGGCTCTGCCCGGCTCACGGCCGCGGCACGACACCCGAGCGGGTGTAGTTCAATGGTAGAACGGCAGCTTCCCAAGCTTCATACGAGGGTTCGATTCCCTTCACCCGCTCCACTGCTTACATTCAGAAGGTTCCGGCCTGGAACTTGAATCCAACGATGAAGTTTCGGGCATTCAGCCTGCCGCCAAGCCTCGTCGATTCCCTGCTTGTGTTGAATGCGCCTGTTTGGGTCAGTTCTGCGCGAGACGAAAAGCCTCAGCCATCCGATCTTGTTCACGCGCAGGTAGCCCCAGGCTTCTGGCAAGCGTTCGCCATTGGCGGACAATCCCTCCCGAGCACCTGCATCACTGAAAGATAGGCGCCTATGGTCACTCCTGCGCAAGTTGCCGGAATGATGAGTAAATCCAGCAAGATTGAAATGACTATGCATGTTTATGGATAATCGCTTCATCTCTGGGAGTTTTCGGCATGGATCAATTGACAGCGATTCGCGGTTTTGCCCGCGTGGTGGAGGCGGGCAGTTTCACGCGGGCGGCGGACTCGCTGGATATGCCCAATGCCACGCTCAGCAAGATCGTGCAGGACCTGGAGGCGCACCTTGGCGTGCGCCTGCTGCAACGGACGACGCGGCGCGTCACCGTCACGCCGGAGGGCCGCGAGTATTACGAAAAGGCGTTGCGCATCGTGCGCGACCTGGAAGATATCGACGGGTCGTTCAATGCCGTGCAAGGTAAGCCAAAAGGACACCTGCGCATCGACGTGGGCGGCTCCACCGCACGCGACGTGTTGATCCCCGCGATCTCCGATTTTCTGACGCGCTATCCGGATATCCGGATCGACTTTGGGGTGTCAGACCGCCCCGTCAATCTGATCAGCGACAACGTCGATTGCGTGATCCGCGGCGGTCCGCTTGACGATTCTTCGCTGGTGGCGCGGCTGATCGGCACTGCCGATCTGATTACCTGCGCCACGCCGGGGTACCTCAAGCAGTTCGGCACGCCGGCCTATCCGGACGAGTTGAAGAACGGCCACAAGCTGGTCAGCTATCTGTCGCCGCAGAATGGCCGCGCATTTCCTTTCCGCTTTGAACGCGATGGACAAAAAACGGAGATCAAGGTCGAGCATCGTGTCGGCGTCAACGAAAGCAACGCGCATCTGGCGGCGGCGCTGGCGGGCTTGGGAATTGTGCAGACCTTCACGTATGCGGCCGGCCCCGCGTTAAAGAGCGGCGCGCTCGTCGAGATCCTGAAGCCGTGGCGGCCGCAGCCCTATCCCTTTCATGTGGTGTATCCGCACAACCGGCATGTGACGCATCGGCTGCGCGTATTCATCGACTGGCTCGTCGAGACGCTTCCCGCGCAGCTCGCATATTGAGCCTGGCCGCGGGGGCGGTCTCGATTACCGGGCGCGTAGGTCGGTGCAGGAAAATTTCCATCGATGCCTATCGAATATGTGGTGCGACTCGTGCAATTGAGATCTGTGCTGACTTCAATCAACTGACAGCCAACGAAGGGCAATAAGAGCTGATAGCCCCTGGTAAAACGACGTCGAAAATCGATGGCGAAGCACTCCTTGCTTTCGTCGTCATGAGCGAATCCGAGTCGGCTTTCTGTGCCGCAAGGGATCATCCATCGACATCGTTACTGGGGAGTGCTCAATCCATGTTGCGCCAACGCGCGTTCCTTTTGTTTGGCATGCCGGCATGACGCAGGCTCCCCTCGCGCTTCTTGAGCGCCTGCGCGTCGACGGCATCATTCGCGCCGACCACCATGCTGCTGCGCTGATGCGGCTGGAAGCGATGCCGGTGGCGCCCTTCGTGACGCTGGGTGGCGCCCTGGTCTGGCTGGCGACAGAAGAAATCCTGTCCGATCTGGATCTGGATGAAATGTTCGAGTTGGCCGCGACCGAGGGCGCGTTTTCCGGCAACGTCACACGCCGTCAGGCGATCGCCGAATTGAACGCGTTGTGCCAGCACGAATTTGACAGACATGTCGCGCAACTGGAGCGGGGCGGCCTGCTCAAGGCCCTTTTGCCCGGACCGCTTTGGGCCTGGTTTGGCGGCGCCGCCATAGCGATTGCCGCTGTCGCGTGGTACATCCTCGCGCCGGATTGGACCTCGCAATGTGGAGATGCGGCCGTGGAGAGACCGAACGGCGAGGGCGACATGGTGGTTTCAGCGGCTGACCCGCGCGTGGTGCGCGTTCGCTTTGGTCAGGCCGGCAATCATGGCAAGCCGCTGGACATGGGCCAGCCCGCGGACTCGGACGCCATTGTGCGCGCCCGCGTGGCGGAACTGAAGAGAGACGAGGCGGCGGCGCAGCCGGAGAATTTTCCGCGCCAGCAGCCAGATAACAGTGACGGGGGAGGCGCACCCCGCTAACGCGAAGGCGCATCCGATCCGGAATTTCCGAAGCCCTTAGAAGCTGGGCTTTCTGGTATTGCTGCGATCCACATACTCGATCCGGGCGTTCATCCATGCCGGGTCGTGCATCTGGATGCTGACGCCGCTGTATTTCAATACTGCTTGCGTCAGGTCCGGTGAGCAGCCCATGCCGGGGTTCGTGCTGGGCTTGGCGCACCACTCCATGACCAGGTCGTTGGGATAGTTGGACTGGCGGCCGTATTTTTCCAGCACCGCTTTGCCCATGGAGTCCTTGTTGGCCGGGGTCCACGGCAGTTCATACCGGATCTGGGAAACAGCCAGCGGCCGTTGCTTGTCGACGGGCACGCGTGGCTCGAAGTGGACGATGAAGCTCACGCCGTCCTTGTCGTAGCTGAAATTCATCGGCATCTTGGTGTTCGTGACGGGGTTGTTCGTCGCGTAACCGATCCGGATGTCTTTCTTGCTGACGTGGAAATTCTTGGCCGTGGCGGCGAGCGCTTCGTCGAAGTCCATGCCCGTCTTGACGCCAGCGACGTCAAACGTGCGGGCGTCTACCGAACGCGGGGACGCGGCATTGGCGGGCGCAACGACGACAGCGGTCAGCGCGGAAATGAGGAGTGCAGCTTTCAACTTCAAAATAAAGATCCTTTTCGAATAGCGCCGGGATTATCCGATCGGGTCTGTATTGTGTCCCTAATAAAGTGCAACCAAACCTGTCAATGGGGTCTCTTGATCAAACCGGTTGGCTCGGTTCTTCGGCCAGGAAGCCGCCGCTCTGATGCCGCCACAGGCGCGCGTACACGCCGTTCATTGCCAGCAGTTCCGCATGGCTGCCCTGTTCGATGATCTGGCCTTGGTCCATCACGATGAGCCGGTCCATGGCGGCGATTGTCGACAGGCGGTGGGCGATGGCGATGACGGTCTTGCCCTGCATGACTTCGTCCAGGCTTTCCTGAATGGCGGCTTCCACTTCCGAATCCAGCGCGCTGGTGGCTTCGTCCAGCAGCAGGATGGGCGCGTTCTTGAGCATGACGCGGGCAATGGCGATGCGCTGGCGTTGTCCACCCGACAGCTTGACGCCGCGTTCGCCGACAAGCGTGTCGTAGCCGGTGTTGCCGTGCGAGTCGCTGAGCTGCTCGATGAAGTCGTCGGCCTGGGCGCGGGCCGCGGCGGCGCGGATCTCTTCGCGGCTGGCGTCGGGACGGCCATAGGCGATGTTGTCGCAGATGGAGCGGTGCAGGAGCGACGTGTCCTGCGTAACCATGCCGATCGCGCTGCGCAGGCTGTCTTGCGTGACCTGCGAGATGTCCTGGCCGTCGATGCGGATGTGGCCGCGCTCGACGTCGTAGAAGCGCAGCAGCAGGTTGATGAGCGTCGATTTGCCGGCGCCGGAGCGGCCGACCAGGCCGATCTTTTCGCCGGGACGCACGGTGAGGGTCAGGCCGTCAAGGACCTGGCGCTCGTTGTTGTAGTTGAAATAGACGTCGTCGAATCGGACTTCGCCTTGCGTGACGTGCAGGGTGGCGGCATTGGGCGCGTCCTGCACCTTCGGGACGTGGGTCAGGGTGGCGATGCCGTCCTGCACGGTGCCGATGTTCTCGAACAGCGAGGTCATCTGCCACATGATCCAGTGCGACATGCCGTTCACGCGCAGCGCCATGGCGGTGACGGCGGCCACTGCGCCGGTGCCGATTTCGTTGCCGTGCCACAGCCACAGCGCGTAGCCGCCGGCCGCCAGGATCAGCGCGGACACCAGCGCCTGGTTGACGATTTCAAACTGGCTGACCAGACGCATCTGGCGGTAGCCGGTTTCCTTAAAGTCCTCCATGGCGGCGCGCGCAAAGCGGGCCTCGCGGTTGGTGTGCGAGAAGAGCTTGACGGTGGTGATGTTGGTGTAGGCGTCGGTGACGCGTCCCGTCATGGACGAGCGGGCATGGGCCTGCTCCTTGCCGACCTTGCCCAGCCGCGGCACGAAATACATCATGGCCAGGCCGTACAGCGCCATCCAGCCGATGAAGGGCAGCATCAGACGCCAGTCGAAGCCGCCGGCCAGCGCGACGATGGTGACGAAGTAGACGGCGATGCCCAGCACGATTTCGCAGAAGGTCAGCAGCACTTCGCGCACGGCAAGCGCGGTCTGCATGACCTTGGTGGTGACGCGGCCGGCGAATTCATCCGAGAAGAACGACAGGCTTTGCCGCAGCATCATGCGGTGAAAGTCCCAGCGAAGCCGCAGCGGCAGGTTGATGGCCAGAACCTGATGCTGGATCAGCGTGCGCAGCGCGACGACGCCGACGCTGACGCACAGCACGATGGCGATGCCCCACAGGACCTGGCGTTCGTGCGCCGACGCGGCCTCGCCGGCTTTCCAGACGGTGAGCATGTCGACGACCTGGCCCAGGAAGGCGAAGAGCCACGCTTCGTAGATGGAGACCGCCGCGCTCAGGATCGCCAGCGCGGCGATGTAGCGGCGTGAACCATGCGTGCAGAACCACAGGAACGCGAAGAATCCCTTGGGGGGCGGGGGGACGTTCTCGGAAGGGAACGGATTGAGCTGGCTTTCAAATCTGCGGAACAAGGCAGAGACTCCAAATTCACGAATTAATGCGAGGCGGTCGCGCGGCGGACCCGATAGGGTGATACCTCAGCGATATTTCAGCGCGTCGACAAAGGCGGAAAAGGCGGGCGAGGCCTGGCGCCTGTTGGGGTAATACAGGTGAAAGCCCTGGAACGTGGGGCACCAGTCGCCCAGGACTTCCTTGAGCCGTCCGTCCGCCAGATACGGCGCGACGAGCTGTTCGGGCACGTAGGCCAGACCGATGCCGTCCACGGCCGCGTTGAGCACGTGCATGATGCTGTTGAAGACCAGCTGGCCCTCGACCTTGACGGTGAAGGCCTGGCCGTTCTTCTCGAATTCCCACGCGTAGACCGAACCGGATGGCCGGTGCCGGATGTTGACGCAGGGCAGCCCGGTCAGGTCGTGCGGCGTGGCGGGCGCCGGATGCCGCGCGAAGTACGCAGGCGATCCTACCACCATCAGCCGCCAGTCCGGGCCGATACGCACGGCGATCATGTCCTTGCTGATGGCTTCGCCCAGCCGGATGCCGGCGTCGAACCGCTCCTCGACCACGTTGGTGAAGCCGTAATCCACGTACAGCTCCAGGGTGATGTCCGGATAGTCCTTCAGGAATGTGGCCAGCATCGGCCGCAGGCACAGTTCGATGGAGTCGTCGGTGCAGGTGACGCGGAGCGTGCCGCGCGGCTTGTCGCGCAGTTCGCCCAGCGCGTCGACCTCGATGGCGATCTGGTCGAAGAGCGGCGCGATGGCGCGCATCAGGCGCTCGCCGGCGTCGGTGGGTGAGACGTTGCGCGTGGTGCGCGACAAGAGGCGCACGCCCAGGCGTTCCTCGAGCGAGCGCATGGTGTGGCTGAGCGCGGACGGGGTGAGGCCCAGTTTGGCCGCGGCCTTGGTAAAGCTCTGGTCGCGGGCGACAGCCAGGAAGGCCTGCAGGTCGTTGATCTTGGGATGTGCCATTGCTGAATTTTTTTCACAGGTTCATAAAGATTACACCCCCTAATCAGGCGGCAGGGCTTGCGTCAACATCTGGGCATTGATTTTCAAGGGATTTCCCGCCATGACCCAGACCTACGATTTCATCCAACCTGACACGCAAACGCCCGCTACGGCAGAGGGCGGACGCCGCGCTTTCATCAAGGCCGCCGGTGGCATCGCCGCAATGGGCCTGCTTTCCGCCGGGGCGTCGCCAGCTTTTGGCGCCCAAGGCGGCGCAAGCGGCAGCGGCGTCTCGCAGGCGTCCCCCGGCGCGCCGGGGGACGCGGACAACTTCTACAAGAGCGGAAAGGTGAACGTGCAGCGCGTCACCTTCAAGACGCAGTACGGCCTGGCGGTGGCCGGCAATCTGGTGACGCCGAAGGGATTGACGCGCGACGGCCAGGCGCCCGCGGTCATCGTCGGCCATCCGATGGGGGCGGTGAAGGAGCAGAGCGCGATGCTGTACGCGCAGAAACTGGTCGAACGCGGCTTTGTCACGCTGGCCATCGACCTGCCGTACTGGGGCGAGAGCGAAGGCGAGCCGCGCAACCTGGTGGCGCCGGAACTGTACGCCGAAGCCTTCAGCGCGGCTGTGGATTACTTGGGGACCGGCGGCCTGGTGCATCGCGAGCGCATCGGCGTACTGGGCATTTGCGGCAGCGGCGGCTTTGCGATCAGTGCGGCAAAGATGGATCCGCGTTTGAAGGCGATTGCGACGGTCAGCATGTACGACATGGGGGCCGTGACGCGCAATGGACTCAAGCATAGCCAGACGCTGGACCAGCGCAAGGCGCTGCTGGCGAAGGCGGCGGCGCAGCGGTATGAGGAATACGTCAGCGGTGACGGGCAGTTCTTGAACTACCTGCCGGCACAGCCGAGCGCAGAGACGGATCCGGTGACGCGCGAGTTCTGGGAGTTCTATCGCACGCCGCGCGGCATCGCCATTCCGAATGGCCGCACGTTGGCGCAGACGCAGAACCGGATGCTGACCAGCGAAGTGCGGTTCGTGAACTTCTATCCGTTCAACGATATCGCGTCGATCTCGCCGCGCCCGCTGCTGTTCATCGCTGGCGATGCGGCGCACTCCCGCGAGTTCAGCGAAGACGCCTATGCCAAGGCGGCCGAGCCGAAGGAGTTGGTGTGGGTGGCTGGCGCCGGCCACGTGGATCTGTATGACCGCGTGGGCCTGATTCCATGGGACAAGCTGGACGGGTTCTTCCGCCAGCACCTGGCGGGGTAAGGCCACAGCAATGACAAGCACTGCAATTGAAACCGCAACCGGCGCGCTCGGCGCCGGGAACGGCGCGCCGGCGCAACCGGCATCCTGGAGCGCCGTCCTGGCGATGTCCGTGTGCGCATTTGCGCTGGTGGCCTCTGAGTTCCTGCCCGTCAGCCTGCTGACGCCGATGGCGTCGGACCTGCAGGTGACGGAAGGCATGGCCGGACAAGGCATCGCCATTTCCGGCGCCTTCGCCGTGGTGACGAGCCTGTTCATCTCGGCGCTGGCGGGCAGTCTGAACCGCAAGACGCTGCTGCTTGGCCTGACGGCGGCCATGGGGTTGTCGGGCGCCATTGTGGCGCTGGCGGGTAATTACGTGGTCTACATGGCGGGCCGTGCGCTCATCGGCGTAGTGATCGGCGGCTTCTGGTCGATGTCGGCGGCGACCGCGATCCGGCTGGTGCCGCCCGCCCAGGTGCCGCGCGCGCTGGCGATCCTGAATGGCGGCAACGCCCTGGCCACAGTCGTGGCGGCACCGTTGGGCGCCTATCTGGGCGCGGTCATCGGCTGGCGCGGCGCGTTCCTGTGCCTGGTGCCGGTGGCGTTGATGGCGCTGGCCTGGCAATGGCTGACGCTGCCGTCCATGCCCGCCGCGCCGCGTGCCGCCGGCGCGAATAGTGTGTTCAAGGTCTTCGCGTTGTTCAAGCGCCGGCATGTCGCAGTCGGCATGGCGGCCAGCAGCCTGTTCTTCATGGGGCAGTTCGCGCTGTTTACGTATGTGCGGCCGTTCCTGGAGACCGTGACGCGCATTCAGGTGCCGGCGTTGTCGCTCGTACTGCTTGCCATCGGCGTGGCTGGGCTGGCCGGCACGGTGCTGATCGGCCGCGTGCTGCAGCGGGGGTTCTATCAGACGCTGATCGCCATTCCGCTGTTCATGGCGGCGATCGCGATGGGCCTCATCGCGTTTGGCCACTGGATGCCGGCTGTCGTGGGGCTGCTGGCGTTGTGGGGCCTGACGGCGACGGCGGCCCCCGTGGGATGGTGGGCCTGGGTGGCGAAGACGTTCCCGCACGACGTGGAAGCCGGTGGCGGGTTGTTGGTGGCCGTGGTGCAGATGGCCATCGCGCTGGGATCCACCGTGGGGGGCGTGCTGTTCGATCACAGCGGCTACCAGAGCACGTTCGCGGCAAGCGCAGTGCTGCTGGTTGGCGCGGGCGTGCTGGCGGGAATGACGGCGCGATCAGCGGGACCCGGCTACGCCTAAATCCCCCGCATGTCGCGCCAGCCAGCGCCGGAACTGATCCGCGAAACAGTCGGCGACGCGGTCCTCGTGCCCGAGGGACGCGGCGCTGTTGTGCGGGCTGATCCACACCGTCGGCAGCGACCATAGCGGCGACGCCTGCGGTAGCGGCTCTTCCGTGAACGTGTCGAGATAAGCGCCCGCCAGCCGTCCCGCCGCCAGCGCGTCCGTCAGCGCGGTTTCATCCACCAGTTCGCCGCGCGCGACGTTGACGATGCGGGCGTTCGGCGGCAGCAGCGACAGCCGGCGCGCATCGATGATGCCGGCCGTCTCGGCATTCAACGGCAGCGCCAGCACCAGCCAGTCGCAATAGGGCAGGGCGTCGTCCAACTGCGCCATGCGCATGACGTCGTCAAAGCCGGCCAGCGGCTCGGCATGCCTGCGCACGGCCGTCGTGCGCAGGCCCAGGGCCGAGCACAACCGCCCAATCTCCTGCCCGATGGCGCCCGCGCCTAGCACCAGCACCTGCATCGACGACAGATCGCGTGGCCGGGCGTCGCCGGTCAGCGGCTGCCATGCACGCCGCGCCTGTGAGGCGAGCCAGCGGTCGAAGCCGCGCGACTGCGCCAGGATGGCCGCCACGGCGGTCTGCGCGATGGGGGCGGCGGTGACGCCGGTGGACGCCGTGACGGGGACGCCCCTCGCCAACGTGTGCGCATACTGTGGCAGGTCCTGTCCCGACGAACAGACGTGCAGCCAGCGCAGCCCGGGTGCTGCGTCCGACACCCGAAAGAAGGCGTCGGACAGCGGGCCGGGCTTGCGCAGCGAACTGCCTTCGTACAGGTCGCGAGAAAAGAACGCCACGTCGATACGCGCGGGATCGGCGTCTTCGATCCGATGGCGTTGCAGACGCACACCCGCCCCTTGCGCAAGGTCATCGAGGCGCGGGCCATGCGCGCGGTCGACCTTGGCCGACAGCAGCAGGCCCAGCGCGGGAGCGGCCGTGGTCAACGCACGACCTGCCAGCGATCGCGTTCGCCGGGATAGACGACGCCGTATTCTGCGATGGCGTCGTCGCTGAACCGGAAGGCAAGTCCGGGCTCGGTGGGCACCAGCAGGTTGCCGTCCTCGGCCTGCAGTTGGCGGTCGATGAGGCGGCGGAAGTTGACGATGTGATCGTCCGGCATCCATTCCACGTAGGTTGCGTTGGGCGCACTGGCGGCCAGGTGGATGTGCACGTCGTGCCACGCGTGCGGCGCGACGGTGATGCCGTGGCTGTCCGCCGTGGCCGCGATGCGGCGCCATTCGGTGATGCCGCCGCACACGGTCGCGTCGGTCTGCAGGATGGTGGTGGCGCCGCTGGCGATCAGGTCCTTGAAGCGCCAGCGGCCGGCTTCGACTTCGCCGGTGGCGACGGTGACGGGCGTGGCGCGCGCCAGCCGCACGTGGTTGTCGATGTCGTCGGGCGAGAAGGGCTCTTCGATCCAGAAGGGGTGGTAGGGCTCGAACGCGCGCATGTATTCCAGTGCGGTGGGCAGGTCGCGCCACGCGTTGTTGGCGTCGAGCATCAGGCGTACGTCGTCGCCGATGGCCTCGCGCACGGCGGCGATTCGCTTGCGTTCGCCCGCGACGCTTTCCAGGCCGACCTTCATCTTGACGGCGCGAAAGCCCTCTTTGACGTGCTGCGCCATTTCCGCGGCCAGCTTGTCCGGCGTCTTGCCCGGCTGGTAGTAACCGCCGCTGGCGTAGGCGGGCACGCGGTCCTTCACCGTGGCGCCGAGGTATTGGTAGAGCGGAACGCCGGCGCTGCGCGCGTTCAAGTCCCACAGCGCGGTGTCGATGGCGGACAGCGCGCGCATCACGCCGCCGGCGCGACCCAGCAGCAAGGCTTCCTGGTACAGCTCGTTCCACAGGCCTTCGACGCGCAGTGATTCCTGGCCGATCAAGCGGGGCGCCAGCAGGTCGGTCACGGCGACTGACAACAGGCGTCCCGCGCTGTTCACGGCGTAGCAGTAGCCCAGGCCCTCCTGGCCGTCGGTGGACCGCACGCGCACGAGGCAGTATTCGCGCGCCTTGACCTGGCGTGTGGAGAACGTGACCGGGTTCGCGAGCGGCACGCGGGCAATGCAGACAGAGACGGATTCGATGGTAGGCATATGCAGGGATGCTCCGGGTTGAATGGGATCAGTCGAACTTGATGTTGCTTTGCTTGATGACGCCAGCCCACTTAACTTTTTCGCTGTCGATCAATTGCTGGAACTGCGCGGGCGATTCATCCAGCGGCTTCAGGCCCATTTCGTCCAGGCGCGCTTGCATGTCGGGTTGGCGCACCACGCGCGAGATCTCTTTGTGCAGGTAGTCGACAACCTGCGGCGGCGTGCCGGCGGGCGCGATGATGCCGAACCACACGTTGGCCTCGTAACCCGGCACGCCGGATTCGGCCAGCGTCGGCACGTCGGGCAGTTGGGGCAGGCGCTCCTTGGAGGTCACCGCCAGCGCTTTGAGCTTGTTCTGCTTGATGAACGGCAGGCTTTGCGTGGGGGTAGCGAAGATCAGCGGAATCAGCCCGCCGATCACGTCGGTCTGCGCGGGCGCGCCGCCCTTGTAGGGGATGTGGTTCATGCGGATCCCGGCCATCTGGTCCAGAAGCTCCAGCGAGATGTGCTGCGTGGAACCCTGCCCGGGCGTGCCGAAGTCGATGCCGCGCTCCTTCTGCTTGGCCAGCGTGATCAGGTCCTTGGTGGTGTTGGGCTCGAACTTGGGATTGGCCACCAGCACGAACGGCGTGTCGGCGATCAGCGAGACCGGCGCGAAGTCCTTGAGCGTGTAGGTCAGGTTGGGGTACAGCAGCGTGTTGGTGACGTGCGAGGAGATCACCAGCATCAGCGTGTAGCCGTCGGCGGGCGAGCGCTTCAGCTCACCGGTGGCGATGGTGCTGTTCGCGCCCGGTTTGTTCTCGACGATCATCGGCTGCGGCCAGGTCTTGGACAGTTCGGCGGCGACCAGGCGGGCCACGGTGTCGTTGGAGCCGCCGGGCGCCATGCCGACCATCAGGCGCACGGGTTTGGCGGGATAGTTCTCGGCGAAGGCGAGGGGGGCGGCAGCGGCAAGGGCGGCGGACAGGCAGCCGCCAACGAGGACACGGGCAAGGCGCTTCATGAGGTTGTCTCCTTGGATTGTTCTGCTGTTGTGGAACCCATGATAGACAGGCCGTCTCAGTCGATGAATGGATAATTTTGATAAGAAAATCGAGAAAATCGATAAATGCCCGGGGGCTTGAAATGGGCGTGCAGCAGAGGGCGCGCGGCATTGCTGCCGTCGCGCCCGCAGGCGGGCTTTTGCCCGGAGTGGTTCAGTCGAGGGTGTGGGCTAGCGCCTGCACGGAGGGCTGCAGGTGTTCGCGCAGGAGCGCCAGGAATGCCTGCGCGGCCAGCGAATCGGTGGCATCGCGGCGCCGCGCGAGGCAGATGTCGCGCTCGTTGATCGGCAGGGTCAGCGGCACGGCTTTCAAGCCGGCCAGCCGGAACTGAAAGAGCGCCAAGGTGGGCGCAATGGTGACGCCCAGGCCGGCTGCGATGAAGCCGGCGGCCGTGGACAGGCTGTTGACCTGATGCGAGCGCAGCCACTGCCGGGGGTAGATGGCGGCGTCCAGATGCTGGCGGATGCTGCTGTTGCTTTCGAATCCGATGATCGGATAGTCCAACACGTCCTGCACCGACAAGCGGCGCCGCGAGGCCAGCGGGTGGCTGGCGGGGCAGATGAAATGGAAGGTGTCGCGCGCCAGCACCTCGATGTCGAGATCGGTGCTGGGATAGACGGCTGCGCACAGCGCGAAATCCACTTGGCGGTTGCGGACCATGTCGATGCACACGGTGCTGGCCACGTCCTGCACCTGCACGCTGATGCCCGGGTAATCCGCGCTGAAGCGGGCGATGAGGCCTGGCAGGATGCCCGACGATATCGACGGCAGCGCGGCAAGCGCGACGCGGCCCTTGCGCCGCTCGACGTGGTCGCGCATTTCGGCCAGGGCGCGCTCGGTCTCGGGCAGCAGGTGGGCGACGATGTTCTGGAAGGCTTCGCCCTCGGCCGTCAGTTCGACGTTGCGCGTGCTGCGCGAGAACAGCTTTACGCCCAGGTCGCTTTCCAGGTTGGAAATCAAAGCGCTGAATGCGCTCTGGGTCAGGCAGCAGTGTTCGGCCGCGCGCGTGAAACTGCGCAATGCCGCCAGGGCCGTGAAGGCCTTCATGTGGCGTAGCGAAAGATTCATGCGGCGGTCTCCGCTGCGCTAAGGACTAGAAACCATACAGCGTCGCCGGATTGGCCGCCAGCACCTGGCGCCGCAGCGCGGCGTCCGGCAGCCAGGCTTCGATTTCGCGAAGCAGGCGCACGGCCGGAACGTCGCGATAGGCGCTGACCTCGGTGGGCTGTTTGCCCGGTTCGCGATTGGTGTGCGGCCAATCGCTGGCCCACAGCGCACGTTCCGGATTGCGGCCAATGAAGGCGCGTGCCAGCGCGGTCACGCGTTCGGCTTCACCGGCATCATCGGGGGCCGCGCTGATGCGGTAGGACGCCGACAGCTTGACGTAGGCGGCTCCGCTGCCCACCAGGTCCAGCACCTGCCGGATTCGCGCATCGTCCTGCGCAAGCCGCGCCGGAATCATCGCAAAGTGATCCAGCACCACCGGCACCGGCAGCCGGGCCAGCGCAGGGGCGGCGCTGGCGATGGCGTCCAGCGAGGCGTAGACCTGGATGTGCCAGCCTTGCCCCGCTAGACGGCCGGCCCAGGCCGACAGGGCGCGGCTGACGGCGGCGGCGTCGCTGGCGCCCGTGCTTTCCAGGTTGACGCGCACGCCGCGTACTCCGGCATCGTGCAGGTGCGAGAGTTCGGCGTCGGCCACATCGTCATCCGCCACCGCCACGCCACGCGCCGCGCCATCCAGGGCCAGCAGGCTGTGGACGAGCAGGCGGTTGTCGCTGCCATAGATGCTGGGCTGCACGATGACGGCGTGGGCGAGGCTCAGCCGTTGCAGGTGCGCGCGCAGCGCATCCGCTGACGCCGGACCGGGCGTGTAATGCCGGTCCGCCAGCATGGGATAGTCGACCTGCGGCGCCACCACATGCACGTGGCAGTCGCAGGCGCCGGCGGGAAGCTGCGGCGCCGTCATGATCAGCCCGCCTGCAGGCGGGCGACGAAGGCTGCGCCGGCTTCGCGCGTGCCCAACTTGCCGCCCACGTCACGCGTGCATTCCTGCGCGAGGATGGTGTCGGCGATGGTGGCCTCGATGGCGGCGGCGGCCTGCGCGAACGCGGCGTTGCCGGTCTTCTGGCCGTGCCAGTTCAGCAGCATCGCGCCCGACAGGATAAGCGAGATCGGGTTGGCGATGTTCTGGCCGGCGATGTCGGGCGCCGAGCCGTGCGCGGCCTGGCCCATGGCGTAGTCGCGGCCGGCGTTCAGCGAGCCACCCAGGCCAAGGCTGCCCGACAGTTCGGCGGTCAGGTCGGACAGGATGTCGCCGAACATGTTGGTGGTGACGACGACGTCGTAGCGCTGGGGCGCGCGCACCACGTGCGCCATCATGGCGTCGACGATCACGTCGTCCACGCGCACGTCCGGAAACTCCTGGGCGACCTGACGGCACATTTCCAGGAACATGCCGTCGCCCAGCTTCAGCACGTTGGCCTTGTGGACCATCGTGACGTGCTTGTTGCGCGTCATGGCCAGCTCGAACGCGGTGCGCGCGATGCGCTCGCAGCACTGGCGGGTGATGCGGCGCAGCGATACGACGACGTCGGGCGTGATCAGCATTTCGCTGCCGCCGGACTCGACGTTGCGGTCGGCGTAGAAGCCTTCGGTGTTTTCGCGCACCACGACCAGATCGAATTCGCCCAGGCGCGCCTGCATGCCGGGGTAGGTGCGAGCGGGACGGATGTTGGCGTGCAGGTCGAGCTTCTTGCGAAAGTACATCGACGGATTGATCTCGCCGCGGGCCTCGTCCTTGAAGTCGTAGGTGGCCATGGGGCCGAGCATCAGGCCGTCGGATGCCTTGACCTTTTCAAGGAGGGCGGGCGTGACGGTGGCGCCGTGCTTTTTCAGGCTGTCATGGCCCGCGATGTCGTGGTCGAACTGCAGATTCAGGCCGAAGCGCCGCGACGCGGCTTCAAGCACGTCGACGGCGACCGCCATGGTTTCGGGGCCGATGCCGTCGCCGGGGAGTACAACGATTTTCATGGGAGCGTTTTCCTGTGGGTTGATGGGCCGGGCTTATTCGACCTGGACCCCGGTGGCTTGCACCAGGTTCTGATACTTGGCGGCTTCGCTGCGCACGAAGGCCGTGAATTCCTGCGAGGTGTTTGGGCGCACGGCGGCGCCGTCGCCTTCAAGCCGCGACTTGATCGCGGGCTCGGCCAGAATGGCGTTCAGCTTGGCGTTGAGCTGCTCGACCACCGCCGGGGGCGTCTGCGCGGGCGCGAAGACACCGCCCCACAGGCTGAATTGGAAGTCCGGCACGGCGGCCTCGCTGATGGTGGGAACGCTGGGCAGGATGCCCTGGCGCTCCCGCGAGGATACCGCCAGCGCCTTCAGGCGGCCGCTGTTGATATGGGGCATGGCGGCCGATGCGCTGGAAAAGAAGAAGTCGACGTGGCCGCCCAGCAGGTCGGACATGGCCTGGCCCGCACCCTTGTAGGGCGCGTGGATCATGCGGGTTTGCGTGCCGAGCGCCAGCGCGGCGGCGGCCAGGTGGCCGGGCGTGGCGGTGCCGGAGGATGCGTAGGCCAAGGCGTCCGGCTTGGCACGGGCCGCGGCGATCAGCGCGGCCAGATCCGCATAAGGCGACTTTTCCGGCACGGCCAGCACCAGCGGTGAATCGCCCACAAGAATCACCGGCGCGAACTCGCGCAGCGGGTCGTAGCCCAGCGATTTCATGGCGTAAGGGTTGACGGCGATTTCGCCGGTCTGGCCGAGCAGCAGCGTGTAGCCGTCCGCCGGCGCACGCAGCACGATGCGCGATCCCACCGCGCCCGACGCGCCGGGGCGGTTTTCAACGATGAAGGTCTGCTTGAATTCCGTGCCCAGGCGTTCGGCCAGGATGCGGGCGAAGACATCACCCTGGCCGCCGGGCGCGTAGGGCACGATCATCGTCACGGGCTTGGCCGGGTACGCATCCGCCGCGTGTGCCGCGCCGGCCAGCATCAATGCCGTGCCGGCCGCCGCGCCTTGCAGAAGGCGGCGGCGCGCGGGATCGAAGGAATAGGGTTTGTGCTGCATGGTGTCTCCTTGTTGTCTCTGTGCGGCCGTTGCGCGCGGTGGCTCAGTCCAGCGCCATGCCGGACTTCTTGACCACGCCTTGCCACATCTCCAGTTCGGCGGCCAGCGCCTTTCCGAAGTCGTCGGGCGAACCGGTGATGGCCTCTGCGCCTTCGTGTTTGAGGCGGTCGGCCACCAGCGCGTCGGCGGCGGCCGCGTTGATGGATTGGTTCAGCTTGGTGACGACCTCTGGCGGCGTGCCGGCCGGCGCCAGCACACCCCACCACGTCGTGATGTCAAAGTCGGGCACGCCCGCCTCGGCCACGGTGGGCGTGTTGGGGAAGAGCGGCGAACGCGTCTTGCCCGTGACGGCCAGCAGGTCCACGCGCTGGTCGCGCACCTGCGACAGGATGGTGGGCACGGTGGCGAAGAACACCTGGACGCGACCAGCCAGCAGATCGACCGTGGCCGGGCCGCTGCCCTTGTACGGCACGTGCGTCATGGCGGCGTGGGTCTTTTGCTTGAACAGTTCGCCGGCCAGATGGTTGATGCTGCCGTTGCCCGCCGAGCAGAAGTTCAGGTCGGCGTCCGGCTTGGCCGCCAGTTCGCGCAGTCCGGCGATGGAGGTCAGCTTCAGGTCCTTGGCCGTCACCACGAAGAGCGGGCCCCGGCCCAGCATGGCAATGGGGGCGAAGGACTTGCGCACGTCGTAGGTGGTGCTGATGCCGGCGGCGGCGTTGGTCACGAAGGTCGACGTGGCAAAGAGCAGCGTGTAGCCGTCGGGGCGCGCGTTGGCGACCAGCGCGGCGCCGATGGAGCCGCCACCGCCGCCGCGGTTCTCCACGACCACGGACTGGCCCAGCTTGTCGGCCAGCGTGCGCGCCATGTCGCGCGCAATGCTGTCGGTGCCGCCGCCCGCCGCAAAAGGCACCACCAGCGTGATGGGCCGGCTGGGATAGGTGTCGGCGGACGCGGCCACCGGCGCGCAAACCGCGGGCAATAGAAGGGCCAGCCCCGCCAGCAGACGCTGCGGGGATACGTTGAACTGCTTCATCGACTTGTCTCCGATCGACGGCCGCGCTCAGCCCTGGCGCAGCATCTTTAGGCGTTCCAGCAGGGCCTGGTGAATATGGTGTTGGGCGGCGTCTTGCGCGCCTTGGACGTCGCGGGCGCGGATGGCGTCGACGATGGCCTGGTGTTCCTGGTTGGAGCGGCCGGCCCGCTCGGACGAGCTGAGCGTGCTGCGTCCCAGCAGATAGGTGGTCTCGGTCAGCGACTGCAGCGAGCGGATCAGGTAGCGGTTGTGCGCGGCGCTGTAGATGGCCTGGTGAAAGCGCAGGTTCTGCGCGACGGGGTCGCCGTTGTCGCCTTCGTCCAGGATGGCCTGCATGTTGGCGATCTCGGCGTCGGTGGCGTGGCGCGCGGCGAAGGCGGCGGCGGCGCCCTCCAGCACTTCGCGCATGGAGTAGAGCTCGCCGACCTCTTGCTGGTCCATCGTGGTGACGACCAGTCCGCGGCCGGGCTCATGCGTGATGAGGCCTTCGTCCTGGATGCGCTTGAGCGCCTCGCGCACGGGGGTGCGGCCCATTTCGAGCTGGTCGGCGACTTCCACTTCGCGCAGTCGATGGCTGGGCGTGAACATGCCCACCAGGATGCGTCGCTTGATCTCGTTGTAGGCGGCGAAGGCCTGCGAATTGCTTTTCGGAATGGGCAAGATTGTCTCGGCGCGTTTTTTGTATATTTTTGCGTACAAAAAATCGGGAGACAATCCGGCCCCTGAATTTGGGTCTACGCCGCGCATGCGGCGGGCCTGCTCGACGCGTTCCTCTGGCTTTACGGCATCGCCGCCACGCGCCGCCGGAACAGGTCTGCCATGGTGGCGGCCGCCAGCGATAGCGGGGTGCCCTGCAGGGTCATGATGCCGATGCTGGCGACCGGCATCGGCACGTCCGCGCGGACGCGCCGGGCCTCGTCGCCGTAGGGCTTGATGTTGAGCATGCCGGACGGGCAGATGATGAGCGCGTCGCTGCGGGTCATGAGGCTCCACATGACGCCAAAGGTGTCGCACTCGATGACGCGGGCGGGCTCGGGCAGGCCGTGCGCGCGCAGACCGCGCAGGAAGGCCTCGGTATGGCTGCCGCCCGAGACGTTGAGCAGCCATTCGCAGCCGCGGATATCGTCCCAGCGCCGCGCGCGCGCCAGCGGATGGCCCTTGCGGCAGGCGATCATGAATTCCAGCGGGCGCAGTTCCTCGAATTCGAATTCCTGACCGCCGGCGCCGTCGTTCATGCGCGAGGCCAGCGCAAAGTCCAGCGCGCCGTTGCGCAGCGCCGGCTGCACCGAGGCCAGCAGGCCTTCCGACACCTTGACGTTCGCGGCCGGCATGCTGGCCCGGAATTCGGCCAGCACGTCGGGCAGCACGCTGAGCATGACCATTGGCGTCACGCCCACCGCTACCCGGGCCTGCGCGCCGCTGAGCAATTGGCGGATGTCCTGGCGCGCCAGTGCGAGCTGCGCCTGCGCCAGGCGCGCCCGCACCGTCAGATGCTCGCCGCATTCGGTGACGGCGATGCCCTTGGGGCTGCGCGTCAGGAGCGGCGCGTCCAGTTCGGTTTCGAGTTCCTTGATGGCCTTGGTCACGGCCGCCTGGCTCAGGTGCAGGCTGCGGGCGGCGGCGCGGATGCTGCGCAGTTCGGCCACTTTCAGCCACGCCCGCAGTTGATGGTCTTTCATGACGGTTTTTCGGCTGACAACCTGGGGTGGTCACCTTAACAAAAATATAGCCTTACATGCAGCGCGGACGATCCCTAAGCTGATCGTCGATCAGGCCCGGCAAGACCGAGAGGCCTGGCCCGAAAAAGCGCTTCAGGAGAATGCCATGCCGATCTTTGCCCGCCGTGCCGTTTCCTTGTTTCTTGTCCTGCTGGCCGCCACCGCTGCCGGCGCCGCCCGCGCCGACTGGCCGGAACGGCCGATCAAGCTCATCGTCCCGTACGCCGCGGGCTCCGGTCCCGACGTGGTGCTGCGCCCGATTGCCGACGCGCTGGGCCGCGAACTGGGGCAACCGGTCATCGTGGAAAACCGGGGCGGGGCGGGCGGCATCGTCGGCACGCAGGCCCTGGCGTCGGCGCCGCCCGATGGCTACACCATCGGCTTCGGCAACATCGTCACGCTGGCGATCAACAAGAGCATGTACGCCAAGCTGCCCTACGACCCGCAGCGCAGCCTGGCGCCCGTCAGCCTGGCGATCAGCAACGCGCTGGTGCTGATCGCGCGCAACGGCCTGCCGGCCAACAACGTGCAGGAGCTGGCCGCGTATGCGAAAAAGAATCCCGGCAAGGTCAGCGTGGGATCGCTGGGGGTCGGCTCCAGCGCGCACCTGGCGGGCGAAATGCTCAAGAGCGAGACCGGCACCACCATGCTGCACGTGCCGTACAAGAGCGGCCAGCAGGCCGTGGTGGATCTGGCCGGCGGGCAGCTTGACGTGATGATCGACAACGTCGCGGGCGTTCTGCCTTTTATTCGCTCCGGTCAGGTCAAGGTGCTGGGCGCCACCAGCTTGAAGCGCGTGCCGGTGCTGCCGGAAGTGCCGACGCTGGAGGAGTCGGGCCTGAAGGGTTTCGAGGTGGTGTCGTGGGGCGGCATCGTGACGCCGGCGGGCGTGCCCAAGCCGGTGATCGAAAAATTGAATGCCGCCGTCGCCAAGGCGTTGCTGGACCCTGCGGTGCAGAAACAGAACGAGACCCTCTCCGTCGACGCCACGCCGTCGACGCCCGAGCAGTTTGCCAGCCTGATCGCTGCCGAGATTCCGCGCTGGGCCGCGATGGTGAAGCAATCCGGCGCGTCGGCAGACTGAACGGACCGTTGCCGGACCGGCGACGAAGGCCCGGTTTCAAGGAATAGGGAGACATCATGACGAACGCACTCTGGCGCTGGAACGCGCTCGATCTGGCCCGCGCCATCCGCAACGGCGAAGTATCCAGCCGCGAGGCCGTGCAAAGCTGCCTGGACCGAGGCCAGGCGATCAATGCCGCCTTCAACCCGCTGACGGAGACCTATGCCGAGCAGGCGCTGCGCGCCGCGGATGCGGCCGATGCGGCGGTGCGCGGCAAGCAGGAATTGGGCGCGCTGCATGGCGTGCCGGTCACGATCAAGGCCAACGCGGATCTGGCGGGCACGGCCACGACCAACGGCGTGACGGCCTACCGGGACCTCATCGCGCAGGAGAACAATCCGGCGGTCGACAACTGGCTCCGCGCGGGCGCGATCGTCATCGGACGCACGAACGTCCCGGCGTTTTCCTGGCGCTGGTTCAGCGACAACGATCTGCATGGCCGCACCGTCAATCCGTTCGATGTGGCGCGCACGCCGGGCGGCTCCAGCGGCGGGGCGGCGGTGGCGGCGGCGCTGGGCGTCGGCCCGCTTGCCCATGGCAGCGACCAGGGCGGCTCGATCCGCTATCCCGCGTATGCGTGCGGTGTGGCGGGGCTGCGGCCCTCGCAGGGCCGGGTGCCGGGCTACAACGCCACGCAGCGATCGGAGCGCCCGGTGGCCTCGCAGATGGCGGCCACGCAAGGCCCGCTGGCGCGTACGGTCGCCGATCTGCGGCTGGGTTTGGCGGCGATGTCGGGCGGCGATGCGCGCGATCCCTGGTGGGTGCCGGCGCCGCTGGCGTTTCCTGAGTTGAATGGCAACCGGCGCGTCGCGCTGTTTGCGGGCACGGCGCAGCACCAGGCCGATGCCGCAGTGGCCGACGCGCTGCAACGCGCCGCCGGCTGGCTGCAGGACGCCGGTTATTTCGTCGAGGTTGCCGAGCCGCCGCAGTTCGATGCCGCGGCCGCGCTGTGGCTGGACGTGTTGATGAACGAAGCCGCCGGTTCCATGCAGCGCGAGATCGAACGCGCCGGCGACCGTGCCATCCAGAACGCGTACCAGAGCATGCTGGCGCACACGCCCCGCAGGGACAAGGACGGCTTTATTCAGGCAATGGCAATGCGCACGACGATCCTGCGCGAATGGGGCCGCTTCTTTGAGCGCTATCCGATCCTGTTGATGCCTGTGTCGTTTGCGCTGCCTTTCCCGGTGGATCGGGATCAGCAGGGCACGGACGTGATGGCGGACATCCTGCGGGCGCAGAGCCCGTTGATTTCGACGGCGATCCTGGGACTGCCGGGGCTGTCGGTGCCCGTCGGCCTGGCTGGCGGCGTGCCGGTCGGGGTGCAGCTGGTGGCGGGACGGTTCCGCGAAGACCTGTGCCTCGCGGCTGGGGAAGCCATCGAGGCGCGGGCCGGCTGGTCGGTGCTGGATCGGCTGGGGGTTTGAACGCGCGCGGCGGTTAACGGGCGGTGTCGGGCACGTCTTCGTCGGCCCTATTGATCCTCGCGCATCGGTAGAGCGCTTCCTTGTCCAGCACCGTCAGTCCGCCGTAGTGCGTTTGCAGTACGCCTTCGCGCGCCAGCCGGGTCAGTGCGGTGTTGCAGCGCTGGCGCGAGACGCCGCACAGGCCGGCGATCTCTTCCTGCGAGATCCGCAGCCGATCCTTTGTGCCGGAATGGACCTCGGCGTCCAGTTGCGCCGCGACGGCGCGCGCCACGGTGGTGTCGACGTCGAGCAGTACGTTGCCGGTGTAGCAGCCCATCAGCCAGTTCACCCGCTGCGCCAGGTGCGTCATCAGCGCCTTGGTGAATTCGATGTTGTTGTTCCAGAGGCGCTCGCAGGTGTCGCGCGGCAGGATCACGATGCGGCTGGGGCGCAGGGCGACGACTTCGTATTCGAAGCGCTCGCGGCGGATCATGGTGGCCTCGCCGAACCAGCTTCCCGTGCTGAATCCGGCCAGCGACAACGTGCGGCCATCGGTGCCGGGCGACGACCACTTCACCAGGCCCTCCACCACGCCATACCAGCCGGGCGAGCGGGAACCCGCGCGAAACAGGTATTCGCCTGTCGCCAGCGACACCGTTCGCAGTTCGGCACGCACCACATCGCGCTCGAGTTCGGGCAGACCCTTGTACCAGGGCACCACGTCGAGCATCTTGTCCACGGCGCTGCGCGCCGGCCGGCGATTCGCGTTGGACGCGTCGTCGCCCGCCAGGACTTGCGGTTCGCGCATGTTCGTTCCCTGTCTGGAGGTGGAATTCGGCCCAGGTAAACCCTAGGCGTCTTTGTCAACGTGATGACTGTCCCCAAGGGCAGCCGGACCGCAGAATGATTGACGCCCACGGGCCAAAAACCATAAGAGGAGACCGGTATGTTGTCAATGCCACGCCTGCTGTCCGCCACCGCCATTGCCGGCGCCATTTCCGCCACGCTGCTGCCCGCCACGGCCGCGCAGGCGCAAGTGTCGGACGACGTGATCCGCATCGGATTCATCACCGACATGTCCGGCGTTTACGCCGGGCCGGATGGTCCCGGCGGCGCGGAAGCCATCAAGATGGCGATCGAGGAAATGGGCGGCCAGATCAACGGCAAGAAGATCGAGCTATTGACCGCGGACCACCAGAACAAAGCCGACGTGGCGTCGGCCAAGGCGCGCGAATGGTTTGACCAGCGCGGCCTGGACATGCTGATCGGCGGCACCAATTCCAGCACGGCGCTGGCCATGTCGAAGGTAGCCGCGGACAAGAAGAAGCCGATCATCGTGGTGGGCGCCGGGGCGCCCGCGCTGACCAACGAGCAGTGCACGCCCTACACGCTGAATTACGCCTACGACACCGTGGCGCAGGCGCGCGGCACGGGCGCGGCGGTGGTCAAGGCGGGCGGCAAGAGCTGGTACTTCCTGACGGCAGACTACGCTTTCGGGCACGCGCTGCAGGCCGACACCACCAAGGTTGTCGAGTCCGGCGGCGGCAAGGTCGTTGGCAGCGTGAAGCATCCGCTGGCCGCCAGCGATTTCTCGTCGTTCCTGTTGCAGGCGCAAGGCAGCAAGGCCGAGATCCTGGCGCTGGCCAATGCCGGTGCGGACGCGACCAATTCGATCAAGGCCGCCAACGAGTTCGGCATCACCAAGACGATGAAGCTGGCGGGCATGATCATGTTCATCAACGACATCCACGCCATGGGCCTGCCGGCCGCGCAGGGCATGTACCTGACCGACAGCTGGTACTGGAATGCGTCGGACGAGACGCGCGCCTGGAGCCGCAAGTTCTTCGATCGCCGCCAGTCCATGCCGTCCTCGCTGCAGGCGGCCGACTATTCGGCCGCGTTGCAGTACCTGCGCGCGGTCAAGGCAACCGGGACGGACGACGCGGACAAGGTTCTGGCTTACTTGCGCGAAAACAAGCTGAACGACATGTACATCAAGGACGGCGTGGTGCGCCCCGATGGCCGCGTCGTGCATGACATGTATCTGCTGCAGGTCAAGAGCCCGGACCAGTCAAAGGAGCCGTGGGACTACTTCACGGTGGTGCAGGCCATCGACGGCAACGAGGCCTTCACGAAGCAGTCCGAAAGCCGCTGCGCGCTGTGGAAATCCTAGGAGAACAGCATGGCAAAACGCAAAGTCATCGTGACCATCGCCCCGACCGGGGGCATGGCGCTGAAAAGCCAGAATCCGCACCTGCCGACGCAGCCGGCGGAAATTGCGGAGGATGTCTACCGCTGCTACAACGCGGGCGCCAGCGTGGTGGCGCTGCATGCGCGGCGTGCGGATGATCTGGCGACGTGCGACGCCGCGGTCTACCGGAAAATGAACCAGCTGATTCGCGAGCGCTGCGACATCGTGCTGAACAACTCCACGGGCGGCGGCGTGCATGGCGACATGGTCGCCGAGACCTCGCCCGGCACGTGGGAGATTCTGTGGGAGGAGCGTCTGAAGGGCATGGACGCGGGCGCCGAGATGTGCACGCTGGACGCCACCACGCTGAACCTGGCGTTCGGCGACCGCGAATACTTGATGAACACGCCGCTCAGCAAGGGGCGCGAACTGGCCGCCGGCATGAAGGCGCGGGGCATCAAGCCCGAGTGGGAGGTGTTCAGCCCGACGCACATCCTGCAGGACGTGACGACGCTCATCAACGAAGACCTGGACGAAGGCCCGCACTTCATCAACCTGGTCATGAACGTGCATCGCAACTTCCAGAACGCCATGCCGTTCTCGCCGCGGCATCTGCAGATGATGGTGGACCTGCTGCCCAAGAACAGCGTCTTTTGCGTCAGCGGCATCGGGCCGTCGCAGCTTGAGGCGAACATCAGCGCGCTGCTGCTGGGCGGCCATGCGCGCGTTGGGTTGGAAGACAACCTGTACTACCGGCATGGCGAGCTGGCCACCAACGTTCAGTTGACCGAGCGGATCGTGCGCATCATCCGCGAAATGGACATGGAGCCGGCCACGCCTGCCGAGGCGCGCGAGATCATGGGCCTGCCGCTGAAAAGCGGCATCCGCCCCGAGTTCGCGCTGTGACGTAACCGTCTGACGGGGCGGCTCGGGAGCCTCCCCGTCGCAACCCATTCATCGGGAAAGGACATGACCGAATCATTGAAAGGCGCCCGCGTCCTGGTTACGGCGGGCGCGCAGGGCATCGGGCTGGCGATCGCGCGCAGATTTCTGGATCTGGGCGCCGACGTGCACATCTGCGACGTGGACGAAGCGGCGCTGAAGGCGGCGCAAGAACGCCTGCCCGCACTGAGCGCCAGTCTGACGGACGTGTCCGACGAATCGCACGTGCTGGCAATGTTCGAGGCGCTGGGCGCGCGGTGGGGCGCATTGGACGTGCTGGTCAACAACGCGGGCGTGTCCGGTCCGACCAGCCGGCTTGAGGACACCACGCTGGACGCCTGGCGCAATACCCTGGACGTCAATCTGACGGGCACGTTCCTATGCGCGCGCAGCGCGGTGCCCCTGCTGCGGGCCGCGGGCGGCGGCGCCATCGTCAATATCTCGTCCGTGGCAGGGCGCCTGGGATTTTCGCTGCGCTCGCCGTACAGCGCCAGCAAGTTCGGGCTGGCCGGGCTGACGCAGACCTGGGCGATGGAGTTGGGACCGTCGAACATCCGCGTCAATTCCGTGCTGCCGGGCGTGGTGTCGGGCGACCGCGTCGAGCGCATCATCGCCGCCCGCGCCGAGGCCGGCGGGGTCAGCAACGAGGAGATGCGGGAGCAGCTTGTGGAAAAAGTGTCGCTGCGCCGCATGACGCGTCCGGAAGACGTGGCGAATCAGGTGGTGTTCCTATGCTCGGATCAGGGGGCGATGATCAGCGGGCAGAGTATTTCGGTGTGCGGGAACGTGGAGTATCTGGGATGAGCCGGCCGATTGTCCTTTCCACCACGCCGGCCTCGGCCAGCACCGCGATGATCAGCGCCGCCGTGCCGATGACGAACATCGTCCGGTGCTGGCCGCCGCTTGCGCTGAACACGGCCGAGTAGCCATATCCGGCCAGCGCCTGAAAGGTGGCAAAGCTCACCGTTGCGCGGCTCCAGGCCTGGTTCTGCGCAAAGGCATCGTGCGGAATCAGGTCGTGGATGCGCGCCAGCGCCAGCGGCACGATACCTGGCGGGAAGGTGCCCGCCACCAGCGCGGCGGCGCTCAGCGATGCGGAGTGGCTGCTGAAGCTTAGCGCGCCCATCGCGACCGCCTGCACGGCCAGGGCGATGCGCAGCGCCTGGCGCGGGCCGAGCCGGTCGCCCAGCCAGCCATAAAGCGGAGGGCCCATCATTGCGCCGACGCCGTAGAGAATCCAGAAGCGCGCGCCGGCCGCGGCGCCCGCGCCCAGGCCACGCTCGACGAAGTCCACCAGAAAGACCATCGCCGGGACCAGCGCGACCGCCATCAACCCATACTGGCCAAACAACAGAATCACGCCGGCGCGATGATCGGAGGGTTGGCGGGTAGGGGCGGGTGTGCCCGGCACCGAGTCCGCCAACCGGCGCGACGCGGCGCCGTGCGCCGGCCATGCACGCCAGGTCAGCAACGTCAGCGTGGCCGATATGGCGGCAAGACCCAGCCATGCTTCCTGCAGCCCCATGCCCAGCAGCCACGGCACAACCGTGCCGGAGCCTGCGATGCCGACCCCGATGCCCAGGAAGATGGCGCCGCCCGCCAGGCCGCGCCGCGAGCTCGGCACATGCGGCAGGATCGTCGCGGCGGCCAGCACCATGATGGCGCCGCCCGCGATGCCCGACGTAAGGCGCCAGCCGAAGAACCAGCCGATGGACAGCGGAAGGCTGCACGCCGCGAAAGCCAGGGTGACAAGCGCCATCATGGCGCGCAGGACCTGTGTACTGGAAAAGCGCCGCGCCAGGGGCTGGCCGATGAGTGCGCCGATGAGGTAGCCGGTCAGGTTGGCGGCGCTCAGGAACACCACGCTGGACGAGGAGAACCAGTGTGCCTGGATCAGCGCGGGGACTAGTGGCGCGTAGGCGAAACGGGCCAGGCCGATGCTGGCGAGGCTGGCGGCGAACTCGGCAAGGACATACCGCCAGGCAGCGGTGCCTGCCACGGGGGGTGTTGCAACGGGAGTTGGCGCCGCGGAGGATGCGACGGCGGATGGATGCGACATGGAAAACCTCACGCTTCGAATGCCGGGCGAAACCGACCGGCGTGCGAAAAAGTATAGGTAGCCCATGCGCTGCAATCACGCAGCAATTTGCAATGGCACTAATGCAAAAATGCGGCAGTAACGGCTGGCAATGATCGCTGGGTGCTGACGCTGAAAATCGTCGGCTATTGCGACGGCGGGTCGAACTGCTTTGCGACGGCGTCGATGAATGCCCGCACGCGCGCCGTGTGCCGCAGGTCCTGGTGCGTCACCAGCCACACGGGAAAGCCGCCCGTGCGTTCGCGCGCCGGCCACAGGCGGACCAGACCGCCGCGCTCGGCCATGGGCACGGGCAGCTCGCCGATGCCAATGCCGTCGGCGATCATGGCGCGCAGCATCAGGCTGGAATTGGCCGTGGCCACGATGCAGCCCGCCTGCGCCGGTTCGCCGACGATGGTGGGCGCGCGGCTGCCTTCGAGGTAGGGCTGGTAGTACACCAGGTCATGTCCTTGCAGGCCCTCGCCTTCCGACGGCGCGCCGCGCAGTTCAAGGTACTGCTCGCTGGCGTACAGGCCCACTGGCCAGCGGGCCAGTTGGCGCGCGACGAGATCCGGGTTCTCGGGCTTGACGTTACGGATGGCGATGTCCGCCTCTCTCCGCGCAAGATTGGCCATCTGGGTCGACACGCTCAAGCGGACGCGCACGGCGGGGTGCTGCACGTGCAGCGCCGCGATGGCCGGTATGACGAACTCCATGGCCAGCGAGTCGGTCGTCGCGACCTTGACCTCGCCTTCCAGCCGCCCGTCGGTGCCTTGGGCCTGCCGCACCAGGTCATGGGCAAATTGCTCCATGCGCTCGGCCGCGCGCAGCACGCTTTCGCCGGTGGGCGTAAGCGTGTAACCGGTGGAACTGCGCAGGAACAACGTCGCGCCCAGGGTGTGTTCCAGCGTGGCGATGCGCCGCCCGATCGTGGCCTGATCGACGCCTGCCACGCGCGCGGCGCGCCGCAGCGTGCCCTCCCGTTGCAGCGCCAGAAAGATCCTTGCATCGTCCCAGTTCATTGCTTCCTTTGCGGCGGTGTGCCGGCATCGTCAGGCCCGTCCGGGCAGCGGGATTATCGCCTAAACCCCCGTTGCCAAATCCCGCCAGCCCAGGCAATAATCGCGCTTTGTTAATTGATAACCGTTCGCATTAATGCTGGTGTGAGCGGTGTCGCGGGCGGGATCGTGAGCGGATCGGAAGGGGCATCCCAGGACTTCGAGAGCCTATACGGCAATCACCACGGCTGGCTGCTGGCGTGGGTGAACTGGCGCCTGGGCAACGCGGCGGACGCCGCAGACCTGGCGCACGACGCGTTCGTGCGCCTCTTGACGCGCCCGTGCAAGTTCGACAACGCCCGCCATGCCAGGACCTACCTGCGCCGGATGGCCAATGGCATGTGCATCGACCTGTGGCGCCGCCGGGATCTGGAGCAGGCCTGGCTGGACGCCCTGGCGGCGCAGCCCGAACCCACGGTGTCTTCGGCCGAGGACCAGGCCATGGTGCTGCAGGCCCTGGGCGAAATCGACGCGATGCTGCGCGGATTGCCGCCCAAGACCGCCCACGCCTTCGTCATGGCGGTGGCGTGCGAGATGAGCGATCAGGAAGTCGCCGACGTGCTGGGCGTGTCGTCGCGCATGGTCCGCAAGTACGTCGCCCAGGCCATGCTGTGCTGCATGCAGCTCGAGGCGCGCCTGGCAGCAGGATATGCGGACGAGCCGGCTGGCCTGCCGCAGGTGGCCGCCCCATGAGCGCCGCGCAGGCGCGCGAGCCCTCCCATCGCGCGATGGAGCAGGCCGCCGAATGGTACGCCCTGCTGCGGTCCGGCGACGCGTCGGCCGCCGAACGCCAGCAATGGCAGCAATGGATCGAACGCGCGGCGGAACACCGCGAGGCCTGGGGTTACGTCGAACGCATCGGCCGCCGCTTTTCTGCTCTGCAATCCAGTCCGGACCGGGACGCCGCTGTGACGGCGTTCGGGCAGGCCGCGGCGGCCCGGCCGCGCGCGCGCCGGCAACTGCTGCTGGGAATGGCGGGGGCGCTGGGCATTGCAAGCCTGGGGTGGACGGCGTGGCGGCAGACGCCGTTGCCCCTTGCGGCCTCGACCTGGGGCGCGGACCATCGCGCGGGGCTGGGCGAAACGCGCCACGTCTCGCTGGCGGACGGCACCCAGGTCTGGCTGAAGGCCTTGAGCGCGTTCGATGTCGACTATGGCGCCACGCTGCGCCGCGTGCAGCTGGTCGCGGGTGAACTGCTGATCGAGACCGCCAAGGATCCAGTACGTCCCTTTGTCGTGGACACCGCGCAAGGCCGGCTGCAGGCGCTGGGCACGCGCTTCACTGTGCGCGGCGAGGAAGACGGCGTGGTGGTGGCCGTGCATGAAGGGGCCGTGCGCGTCGACACGGCCGCCAGCCGCGCCAGCGGCATCGTGCCGGCGGGTCGGCAGGCGCGGTTCACGGCTGACACGCTGGACGGCTTCCTGCCGGTGGATCCGGCCCGCGAGGCCTGGACGCGCGGCGTGCTGGTGGCCGACAACACGCCGCTGGCGGACGTGGTGGCCGAATTGCGCCGCTATCACTTTGGCCACCTGGCCGTGGCGCCGGAGATCGCGCGCCTGCATGTCTTCGGCAGCTATCCCATCCGCGAAACCGACCGCGCGCTGGACATGCTGGCCTCGGTGCTGCCGGTCCAGGTGCGCCGGACGATGCCCTGGTGGATCAGCCTCGAAGCGCGCGCCTGAAAAAATAATCCGCGAAACGGTTCCGGCTTTTGCCCGCTCGTTCGAATAAGGACAGTAAGAGCCGCTCGCGCCCAGCAATCCGCATGGCTGGCGCGCCGCTCTCCCTTTCAGAACCTTACGCACGAGAGCACAGGTCCCGTCATGTCCCACCGTCCTTCTTCCGCCGCCGCGGCCTTTCCCGTGACCCGCGCACGCGCCTTGGCCGCCCGTCGCGGGCGATTCCCGTCCTGGGGCTTGCCGCTGGCCCTGGCGATGGCCGTTTCCGCCGTCTGGGGGCCGCCGGCCCACGCGCAGGCCGAGCCCGCGACGACGGGGGTGGCGGATCTGATGACCTTCGACGTTGCCCCCGGGCCGCTGAACCAGGTACTGACGCGGCTGGCGAACGAGTCCGGCATCCTCTTGGCCGCGCAGCCGTCGCTGGTGGCCGACCGCCACAGCAACGGTGTGCGCGGCCGCTACACCCCTCACCAGGCGCTGGAGCAGGCCCTGGCCGGAACGGGGCTGCGCGCCACGCGCGAGGCGCCGAACCAGTACCGCCTGAGCGTCCTGCCCGCCGGGCAGACCACGACGCTGGAACCTGTGACGGTGACGGCCTCGGGGCTGGCGAGCGGCCTGCCGCCCGTCTACCCCGGCGGGCAGGTGGCGCGCGGCGGTCGTCTGGGCCTGTTGGGCGACCGCGACGACATGAGCACGCCGTTCAGCGCGACGCAGTACACCGCCAAGCTGATCGAGGACCAGCAGGCGCAGAACATCGGCGACGTGCTGGTCAATGACCCCACGGTGCGCAATACGTATTCGCGCGGCGCGGGGCGGGACGAGTTCAACATCCGCGGGTTCACGCTGTTCAATTACGACGTGTCGTTCAACGGCCTGTACGGCGTGTCTCCGCGCAATTCGAGTTCGCTGATCGGCGTGGAGCGCGTCGAAGTGCTGCGCGGCCCCAATGCCTTGCTGAACGGCATGGCGCCCTACGGTTCCGTGGGTGGTTCGATCAACCTGGTGCCCAAGCGCGCGGGCGCCGATCCCCTGAACCGCTTCACCGTGTCGTACATCAGTGACAGCCAGTTCGGCGCGCACGCCGACCTGTCGCGCCGCTATGGCGACAGCCAGGAATGGGGCGTGCGTCTGAACGTGGCGGGCAGCGGCGGCGATCTGCCGATGGACGGTGCGAAGGAGGACCTGGGCGCCGTGGCGCTGGGCCTGGACTACCAGGGCGAGCGCCTGCGCGTGGAAGGCGACATCAATTACCAGAACCGCACGACCGATGCGCGCAGCGGCCTGCTGTTCCCGCCGCCCTCGGGCACGGACATCGGCCGGGCGCCGGACGCACGCCGCAACTTCTTTCCGTCGTGGACCTACTGGAAGACCAAGGAATGGTCGGGCGCGTTGCGCGCCGAGTACGACGTGTCGCCGGACTGGACTGTCTACGGCGCGGTGGGCGCGCGCAAGCACGACTTTGAGAGCATGCAGACGAGCTGGCTGATGTTGAACGAGGCCGGCGACATTGGCGCGGTGCCGGCCCGCCTGAACGAGTCGCTATTGAGCAAGACGGGCGAGATCGGGGTGCGGGGGCGCTTGCAGACCGGCCTGCTCAAGCATGAGCCGGCGCTGAGCGCCAGCGTGCTGGACATCGACTATTCGGCGGCGCGGATCCGGTCCGGCACGGTGTTTTCCAACATCTACAACCCCGCGGATCTGCCCAAGCCGAACATTGCGCGGCCGTCGGATCTGCCGCGGGCCAGCGATTCTCGGCTGGTCAGCATTGCGCTGGCCGACACGATCTCGATGGCCGACGACCGCGTGCAGTTCATCGCGGGCGTGCGGCACCAGCGCGTGGAGTCGACCAACTTCGACGCGATGACCGGCCGCCAGACGTCGAACTACAACGAGTCGGCCGTCACGCCGGCGTTTGCATTGACCGTCAAACCCACGGAGCGGCTGGCGCTGTACGGCAATTACATCGAGGGCCTGAGTCAGGGCGGGACGGCACCCGAGGGCGCCGTCAACGCGGGCGAAGTGTTCGCCCCGGAAATCTCCAAGCAGTTCGAAGTGGGCGCCAAATACGATTTCGGCCAGTTTGAAACGACGCTCAGCGCGTTCCAGATCGAGCGTCCCAGCAGCTATCTGGATCCTGCCAGCCTGCGCTACGTGTCCAATGGCAAGCAGCGCAACCGCGGACTGGAATTCCTGGTGCAGGGCGAGCCGACGCATGGCGTGCGCCTGCTGGGCGGCGTGGCCTACACCGATGCGCGCCTGACGCGCACCGAGGGCGGGCTCAACGACGGCAACCGAGCGCCCGCTGTGCCGCGCCTGCAGTTCAACGCCGCAGCCGAATGGGATACGCCGTTTGTGCCGGGTCTTACGCTGACCGCGCGGATGCTGCGCACCAGCTCGCAGATCGTCGACGTCGCCAACACGCAGGAGATTCCGGGCTGGACGCGCTTTGACGTGGGCGCGCGCTATGCATTCAACGCCAACGGCAAGCCCGTCGTCATCCGCGCGATGGTCGAGAACGTCCTGAACAAGAACTACTGGCAGTCCGCGGCGCGCGAAGGCCTGACGGTCGGGGCGCCGCTGACCGTGCTGTTGTCCGTGAGCACGGAGTTCTAAGGCAGACGGCCCGCCATCAGAACTTGTACGCCACGCCCGCGCTGAACGCGCGGGCATTGCGCGGCGCGGCCGGGGTCAGCCTTTGACCTGCGCCGGCTGATAGAAGCAATAGCCGCTGCTGCGCAACGTCTTGACGGGCAGCGTCTGGCCGCTCAGGGCTTCGACGCGGCGGCGCAGCCGGCGCATCTGCGTGTCGAGCCGGCGTTGATCGTATTCCAGGTAATCGGCGCCCAGGGCTTCGACGATCTGCCGCCGGCTGATGTTTTCGCCGGGCTGGCTCATCAGGCAATGCAGCACGGTCAGGTCCTGCTGCGACAGCGGCATGGCCGCCGCGCCCGGGATGTGCAGGCGGCGGGGGCCGATTTCAAGCAGCCAGCTCAACGGCGGCAGATCCTGGCCCGGCTGAGGCAGCCCCAGCCTGCGCACCAGCGCGGCCAGCGTGGCGGCCAGCTCGTCCAGATCGCAGCCCTTGCCCAGATAGTGGTCGGCGCCCATGCCCAGGCCAGAAATCCGGTCGGGCCCGGTCTGGCGCGCGCTGAACACCACGATGCCCACTTGCTGGCCGTCCTTGCGCAGGCGCTGGATCAGGTCCAGGCCGCAGCCGTCGGGCAGGCCGATGTCGATGACGGCCAGATGGTGGCGGGCGGGGTCGAAGCGCTGGTCGAATTCCTGCAGGCTGGACACGCACGTCGGGGCGTATCCAAGCTCTTCGAGGAACTCGCCGAGCTCCTGGCGCAGCACGGGTTCGTCTTCGAGCAGGATCACTTCAGGCATGAGGCGCCCGCGAAATACAGCGTGGAGGGCTGGTGTAATCTGCCGGGTTGCACGGAAATGCTGCGTAGATTGCGATTGATGAAACGGGAATGTTACTCCAGGGCGATGCGGTGGCTGGCGCTGCTGGCCTGCCTGTTCGCGGGCTTGCTGGCCGCGGCCGCACCGGCGCGCGCCGAGCCGTTGCGTCTGGATGGCGTCGAACGCGTGCAGGATGCCGGCGGCCATCTTGAGCGCCTTATTGATCTGGATGGCCGCCTGGACGTGGGCGACGCCGCCAGCTCGGATGACTGGACGCCGCTGCCAGGCAGCCTGAGCGCGGGATTTACGCCTGCCACGATCTGGCTGCGCCTGCCCGTGCAGGTCGACAAGGTCATGCACGGCGGCTGGATGCTGCGCCTGACCAACGCGCTGCTGGACGACGCGCGCGTCTACGTGGGCCACGGCGGCGGCTGGACGATGGGACGCAGCGGCGAGGATCTGGCGCGGCGCAAATGGCCGGTGGACTATCGCAGCCCCGTGATCCAATTCAATCCGTCGCAGCCGGGCGCGTACGTCATCCTGGTGCGGCTGCAGAGCAAGAACGCGATGGCGACGCGGCTGGAGGTCTGGCAGCGGCTGGCGTTCGACAACCAGTCGCGCCGCGAGGGCCTGCTGTTCGGGCTGTATTTCGGCTTTTATCTGCTGCTGATCTGCGCGCACGCAGCGTTCTGGCTGGTCACGCGCGCGCCGATGAGCGGACTTTTCCTGGCCTACATCGGCAATTGCGTCTTCAACGAGGTGCTGTCGCTGGGGCTGGTGCAGCAGTTGACCGGCCTGCCGGTGGCCTGGAGCGACCGGCTGCTGGGCGTTGGCATTGCCGTCAGCCTGCCGGTGGCGCTGCGTGTCGCCTGCCGCCAACTGAATCTGGAAGCGCTCTATCCGCGCGCCGTGCGCTGGCTCGACTGGCTGTTCTGGGGCATTGCCGCAATCTGCTCCGCGCTGATCGTGACGGGCCACTACGGCGCCGGCATGCAGCCGATTCAGGGGCTGGCGCTGCTGGTGATCGTGGGCTTTTCCACGCTGGCCGCGTATCTGCTCAAGCGCGGCTGGCGGCCGGCGCGCTTTTTCGCGCTGGCGTTCGGGGTGTTCTACCTGGGCGTGCTGATCGCCTTCCTGCGCAACCTCGGGGTGTTTCCGGTCAACGCCTTTACCGAGTATGTCTCCACGCTGGGCACGATGCTGCACATGCTGCTGCTCAGCCTGTTCATCGTTGGCCGCTACGAGCGGCGCCGCCGCGTGCGCGAGCTGCAGCAGGCCAACCTGGCGGCCGATCTGGCGCGCCAGCACAGCCACTGGCTGGAACGCGAGGTCGCCCTGCGCACGGCCGAAATGCAAGGCGAGATCGAACGCCGGGTGGCGCTGGAAGGCGAGCTGCGCACGTCGCTGGAAAAGGAACGGCAGATGTTCACGGAGCAGCGCGAGTTCGTGGCGATGGTGTCGCACGAGTTCCGCACGCCGCTGGCGATCATCACGACCTCGGCCCAGCAGCTGGGCCGCAACCTTGCCGCGCCGCTGGAAAAGAGCCTGGCGCGCTGCGCCAACATCCGCAATGCGGCCACACGCCTTTTGGCGCTGGTGGACGAATACCTGACCGATGACCGCATGCGCGAACCGCGCGCCGAACTGCGCACGACCCGGTGCGATCTGCCGGCGCTGCTGCAGGACCTGGCGAGCGAGTATCCGCCGGGGCGGGTGCAAACCAGGTATGAGACGGGAATCCAGACCCTGGACTGCGACGCGGGCATGCTGCGGATCGCGCTGCGCAACCTGCTGGCCAATGCGGACCGGCATTGTGACGAGGGGGGGACGGTAAGCGTGTCGGTGCGCGAGGACGGCGCCATGCTGCGCATCGCCGTGGCGAACCCGGGCAGCGGCATTCCGCCCGCGGAGCAGGAGCGGTTGTTCCAGAAATACTACCGGGGACACAACGCAATGCGTCATCCGGGTGCAGGGCTGGGCTTGTATCTGGTGAGTTCGATTGCGGAACGGTTGGGCGGATCCGTGATGTTGGAGTCGGCGGGCGGTGACAAGCCGGTGTGTTTTTGCCTCAAGTTGCCGCAGTCGGGGGCCGTTTGAAAGTGGGGACGGCGCAAGAGTTACCCCTGCAAAAAGGGCAATTGTTGCGTAAAAGCATCTATTTGTTTCCGCCTGCGGACTGAATAAATAGAGTCAAAAACCGGAAAAACGCCCACTTTTCGGGCTAATTGTGGTGATTTGAGGTGGGGGCGTCTCGGATCTTACAAACCGCTCAGATTCGCTCAGATTCTGTTTTGCAATGATCGGTACATTTCAGACACGAAATTTACATGGTCACTACAAAATGTCTCGCCGCTTTCCGCTTACCCGCATTGCCGTTTTGCTTAGCCTGAGCCTGCCGTTTTCCGCGCCTTTGGCTCTTGCGCAGCCTATCGACTACAACTTGAACGCTGGCACTCAGAACGGCGATATCGAAAACACCGGAAATTACACCTCCATCACCATCGAAAACAACTCGATGGTTGGCGGCAGTGTTATTAACAACGGTACGCTGTGGCCCGCTCAATACAGCCAGCTCGGCGGCATCAAGGTGCAGGCATCGACCATCAACGGTTCGATCGTCAACGAGGCCGGAAAGGTCGTGACCAGCAATCGCGCCGGCATCAGCCTGACGGACGGCGCTGTGGTCCTCGGCGACATCCACAACAAGGGTGAGTTTGGCGGCTCGTACGGGCTTGGTGTCGGTATCGAAGTCCTCTCCGGGAGCGCGGTCGTCGGAAAGATCATCAATGACGCAAACCTCAAGCACAGCATCGTCGTCAACGGCGGCTCGGTAGGCGGTATCGTCAACAACGGCACGCTCTCGTCCAACACCAGCGGTATCGCGATCGACGTTGAGAACGCCGCCGCGCCGATGACGATCGTGAACAACGGCACCATCCAAGGCAATGTGATGCTTGGCACGTCCACCTTGGACATCGCCGGCGGCAGCATCACGGGCACCGTCGTGGGTCCCAACGCCATCATGAACATCAATGGCGACTTTGGCGCCACGTCCAAGTTCGACATCGGCCAGATCAACGTCGCTCCGGCCGCGACGCTTACGCTGAACAACAGCTACATGAGTGGTCATTTGACGGTCAACGGCACCCTCGCGGGTTCCGGCACCGTGGGCGACACGACGCTGGAGTCGGGCGCCACGCTGTCGCCCAGCGCGGCTGCGCCGATGAACAACATGATGATGATGCCGAATGTGAATTCGGTCATCGTCGCTCCCCCGTCGCCCATCGGCACCATTACGGTGAACGGCGACCTGACCTTCAAGCCGGGCTCCACCTATCGCGTCGACGCGACGGCAGACGGCAAGAAAGACCGCGTTATCGTCGACGGCACGGCCAACCTGGCCGGTTCCGTCGTGCACGTCGGTTCAGGCGGCACGTACGCCGCCTCGACGGCCTACACCATCCTGTCGGCCACCACCATCAACGGCCACTTCGACAGCCTGTCCAGCGACCTGGCTTACCTGCAGCCGTCGCTGGACCAGCAAGGCAACCAGATCGTGCTGACGTTGGACATGAAGAAGGTTCCTGTCGAGCCGGACAGCAAGCCCAACCCGGGCAAGCCTGTCGGCAACGGCAGCACTGGCGGTGGCGACACCGACAGCGGAACCCGGCCGATCGAATTCGCCGACCTGGCCGTGACCGGCAACCAGCGTTCGGCGGCAAACGCCGTGCAAAGCCTGCCCAAGAACAGCTCGCTGTACACGCGTGTCCTGAACCTGCCCAACGGCGCCCCGGCCGGCGTGTTTGCCGACCTGTCCGGCGAATCGTTCGGCAGCAGCGTTGGGGCAATGCAGAACGTCAGCAACAACGTCGCCAGCCTGCCGACCGCACAACTGCGCGCCAACATGAACGCCGGTTTCATCCCGGGCCCGCCCACGGCGCAAGTCGGCCGCGGCGACGCCTCGATGCTGCCGCGCTCGAACGCGCAACCGCTGTGGGCGCAGGCCTTTGGCAACTGGCGCACGATGGACGGNACGGCGCAAGTCGGCCGCGGCGACGCCTCGATGCTGCCGCGCTCGAACGCGCAACCGCTGTGGGCGCAGGCCTTTGGCAACTGGCGCACGATGGACGGCAACGGCAACGTGGCCAAGTCCCGTGAACGCGACGTCGGCATCTTTGTCGGCGGCGATCACGGCGTGGGCAACGGTTGGCGTCTGGGTGGCGCGTTTGGCTACACCGACAGCCGCATCACCGTGGACGACCGTTCCGCCAAGTCGGATGTGAACAGCTACAGCGCGATCTTCTACGGCGGCAAGTCGTTCGAAGNTTGGCTACACCGACAGCCGCATCACCGTGGACGACCGTTCCGCCAAGTCGGATGTGAACAGCTACAGCGCGATCTTCTACGGCGGCAAGTCGTTCGAAGCAGGTTCGGGAAAGATCAATTTCACCGCTGGCCTGGCCTACACGTGGCATGACATCAACAGCAAGCGCAACATCAACGCGGCTGGCCAGTACCAGGAACTGAAGGCCGACTACAGCGCCAGCACCGGCCAGGTCTTCACCGACGTGGGCTACGCGATTCCGTTGAACGACCGCGTCACGCTCGAGCCGTTCTTCGGCGCCGACTTCAGCGATCTGCGCACCCGCGGTTTCTCGGAATCGGGTGGTGACGCCGCGCTGAGCGGCAAGAGCAGCACCAACAATGTGGGCACCACCACGCTGGGCCTGCGCGCGCAGACCACCTTCGATGTGAAGGACACCGCGGGCCGCCTGCGCGGCATGCTGGGCTGGCGCCACGCTTACGGCGACGTCAATCCGGAAGCCACGATGTCGTTCGACGGCAGCCAGCCGTTCACCGTCGCGGGCAACCCGCTGGCGCGTGACGCRGCCGTGATGGAAGTGGGCGTGGAYCTGGCGATGAGCAAGAACGCCACGCTGGGCCTGGCGTACTCGGGTCAGTTCGGCGACGGCAACCGTCAGAACACCGGCACCGTGAACGTGAGCTGGCGCTTCTAAGGCGATCCGCCTCGACGCTTGGGAAAGCCGGCCTCTTCGGAGGCCCGTTCAAACACGAAACTTACCTGGTCAACACAAAATGTCTCGCCGCTTTCCGCTTACCCGCATCGCCGTTTTGCTGAGCCTCAGTATTTCTCCCCTCGCTACGCCGTACGCCTTGGCGCAGACGGGTCCCTTCATGCATGACGGCTCGGTGATCCCCTTGTACACCGGCGATCTCGAGAACACGTCGTCGACGCACTATCCCTACATGCGCATGGAGAACGCCGCGATGCGCAACGGCGACTTCATCAACCGCACGTTGCTCGAAGGCGGATACCACGACGCCGCCATCACGATCGAGTCGGGTTCGACCCTGAACGGCGCGATCCGCAACGAAGGCAATGGCGAGCTCTACGCACTGCGGGTGTCGGGCAGCCTTGTCGGCGGCGACATCGTCAACAACGGCGAAATCCACAGCCGGCAGATCATTTTCGGCCGCGCTGGCGGCATCGTGAACATCGGTTCCAGTGTGACGATTACCGACAACAGCACGGTCACTGGCAACATCGTCAACAACGGCAACATCTCCACCAACAGCATCAGCCCCGTTTACCAGTCGAGCGGCAACGGGATTGAAATCTCCAACGGCGCAGCGGTCACCGGGCGGATTGAAAACAACGGCAACATCTGGGGCGGTGTCGTGGTGAGCGGCAATGCTGATGTGGCGGGCGGCATTGTCAACACCGGCTACATCAACGCTCTGGGCTCCTCTAGCTCGTCCGCCGGCGTTGCGGTCGATGTCGCAGGCGCCCATGCGCCGATGGTCATCACGAACACGGGCTCCATCATTGGCGACGTGCGCCTCGGCGCCTCCACGCTGAACATCGATGGCGGCAGCGTCTTCGGCGCCATCACCGGCGACGACAATCAGCACAGCCTCATGGCCAGCAGCGGCGGCGGCATCAGCACGGTGAACGTCAACACCGACTTCACGCCCGCTGGAACCATCACGGTCGGCGCCGTGAACGTAGCAGCGGGCAAGACGCTGACGATTGACGGCAAGAAGGTGAATGGCCTCTTGACGGTGAAGGGCACGCTGGCCGGTACCGGCAACGTCGGCATGACCACGCTGGAATCCGGCGCAACCCTGTCGCCGGGAACCGCTGCGTCGTCGAACCACGTGATGATGATGGCGGCGCCCGGCGCGAACATGTCGGTCAACCCCACCGGGGCGCAGATCGGCACCCTGACGGTCAATGGCGACCTGACGTTCAAACCGGGTTCGACCTATCGCGTCGACGCCACGCCCGATGGCAAGAGCGACCGCGTGAACGTCACCGGCACGGCGAATCTGGCGGGTTCCGTGGTGCACGTCGGCGAGGGCGGCACGTACGCGCCCTCGACCAGCTACACCATCCTGTCCGCCGGCAATCTGAACGGCCATTTCGACAGCCTGTCCAGCAACCTGGCCTATCTGCAGCCGACGCTGAGCCACCAAGGCAACGACGTCGTGCTGACGGTCGACATGAAGACCGTGCCGACCGAACCCGATTCCAAGCCGACCAACCCCGGCAACGGCGGAACCCGCCCCATCGAATTCGCCGATCTGGCCGTGACCAGCAATCAGCGTTCGGCCGCAAACGCGGTGCAGACCCTGCCCAAGACCAGCTCGCTGTATTCGCGCGTTTTGAACCTGCCCAACGGCGCCCCGGCCGGCGTGTTTGCCGACCTGTCCGGCGAATCGTTTGGCAGCAGCGTTGGGGCAATGCAGAACGTCAGCAACAACGTCGCCAGCCTGCCCACCGCTCAGCTGCGCGCCAACATGAACGCCGGCTTCGTCCCGGGCCCGCCGACGGCGCAAGTCGGCCGCGGCGACGCCTCGATGCTGCCGCGCTCGAACGCGCAACCGCTGTGGGCGCAGGCCTTTGGCAACTGGCGCACGATGGACGGCTTTGGCTACACCGACAGCCGCATCACCGTGGACGACCGTTCCGCCAAGTCGGATGTGAACAGCTACAGCGCGATCTTCTACGGCGGCAAGTCGTTCGAAGTTGGCTCGGGCAAGATCAACTTCACCGCTGGCCTGGCCTACACGTGGCATGACATCGACAGCAAGCGCAACATCAACGCGGCTGGCCAGTACCAGGAGTTGAAGGCGGACTACAGCGCCAGCACCGGCCAGGTCTTCACCGACGTGGGCTACGCGATTCCGCTGAACGACCGCGTCACGCTCGAGCCGTTCTTCGGCGCCGACTTCAGCGATCTGCGCACCCGCGGTTTCTCGGAATCGGGCGGCGACGCCGCGCTCAGCGGCAAGAGCAGCACGAACAACGTGGGCACCACCACGCTGGGCCTGCGCGCGCAGACCACCTTCGATGTGAAGGACACCGCGGGCCGCCTGCGCGGCATGCTGGGCTGGCGTCATGCGTACGGCGACGTCAACCCGGAAGCCACGATGTCGTTCGACGGCAGCCAGCCGTTCACCGTCGCGGGCAACCCGCTGGCGCGTGACGCAGCCGTGATGGAAGTGGGCGTGGATCTGGCGATGAGCAAGAACGCCACGCTGGGCCTGGCGTACTCGGGTCAGTTTGGCGACGGCAACCGTCAGAACACCGGCACCGTCAACGTGAGCTGGCGCTTCTAAGGCGATCCGTCTTCGATTGGGTGCGAAAGCCGGCCTCTTTGGGGCCGGTTTTTTTTGTGTGTGGGACCTGTCTTCGGTTGGCAAGGTGTCAGACACCCTCGAGGCTCCGTATCAATACGGCGATCTGTGCTGATGGGTGTCAGACACCTTGAAATTGCATGCCGGCCAAGGTGTCAGACACCTTGAAATTGCATGCCGGCCAAGATGTCAGACACCGCTGAACTGCCAGGTGTCTGACACCCGCTGAATTGCCGCCACAAGCTGACGGCCATCTCTCCCGGGTGTCTGACACCGCCCCGTATGAGCCACCGTCCCACACGGCATATCCAACACCCCCGCCTCCGTGCAATACAGGATGTCCTGGGCAAAGCACCTTCGATACACTGTCCGGCCCCCCCTATAACGAGAACGCCATGAGACAGTTTTTTCCGACCCTGGGCGCCGCCCTGGTGTTAACGCTGGCCGGCAATGCGGCCACCGCGCAGCAATCTCCGTCCCGCGACCCCTTTTTCTGGCTGGGAGAGATGAACAAGGCCACGGTGGTGATCAACGCCGACGAAGGCCTGCTGGACAAGTCCATGGCGCCGCGCCTGGCGGCCGGCGTCGCGAAAGTCATCCAGGACGGCAACCAGCCCGGCGCCAAGCGGCCGGCCACCGTCATCACCTTTGAGCCCCTGCTGATCAAGGCCGCCGGCGAGGACATCACCTTGCTGCACGCCGGCCGTTCCAGCCAGGACATGCACGCCACCTACCGCAGCGCCATCCTGCGCGACAAGCTGCTGGATCTGGCGGACCAGTTGAACGCCACATCCACCACCCTGGTGGAACTGGCGGCCAGGCACGCGGGCACCATCGTTCCCAATTACACGAACGGCGTCGCCGCGCAGCCCAACAGTTATGGGCACTATCTGCTGGGCCAGGCGGCGGGTCTGGCGCGGGATACGCAGCGCATCCGCGAAGCCTACGTGCGCATCGACCGCTCGCCCATGGGCACGACCGTGCTGAACGGCACGAGCTGGCCGCTCGACCGCAAGCGCATGGCGCAATACCTGGGCTTCGAGGCACTGGTCGACAACGCGTACGACGCGTCGCAGATCTCGTCCATGGACCAGCCCGTCGAGGTCGCGTCCATCGTCACCAGCATCGCGCTGCGGACGGGCAATTTCGTCGAGGACGTGATGACCCAATACGCGCAGTCGCGTCCGTGGATCCTGCTGGAAGAGGGCGGCGGCAATACCTACGTGTCCAGCGCCATGCCGCAAAAGCGCAATCCCGGCCTGCTCAACGACACGCGCAGCGATGCGTCCACGGCGGTGACGCTGGCGATGGGACCCGTCCTGCAAACACACAACATCACGCCCGGCATGAGCGATCCCAAGGATGTGAAGCAGAATTCCGCGATGGTCGACAGCGGCATTTCGGCGCTCAAGCGCTGGGACCGCGTGCTCAAGGCCATGGTCATCAGCCCGGATCGCGCGCTGGAAGAGCTGAACAGCGACTGGACGGCGTCGCAGGAATTGGCGGACGTGCTGATGCACAAGTACAAGCTGCCGTTCCGCGCGGGGCATCATTTTGCGTCCGAGGTCGTGTCCTATGCCAAGGCGAACAACATCAAGCCGCTGGATTTTCCGTATGAACAGGCGCGCCGCATTTACGCCGATGCAATGAAGGACTCGAAGTACGGCGCCGACCTGCCGATGAGCGAGGCCGAGTTCCGTTCGACCCTGGACCCGGTTGCCATCGTGAAGAACCGCGCCACCATCGGCGGTCCGCAGCCCAAGGAAATGGAGCGCATGATCCAGGAAGCGCGCGAGCAGCTGGCCGCGCAGGACAAGTGGATCAAGGCGCGCCGCGCGCATATCCGCGATTCGCTGGCGGAACTGGACAAGCAGTTCGACGCGTTGGTGGCGAGCGCGCCCAAGCAATAACGCGGGTGGGGCAACCCTACCGGGGCGCGTCTGCCCCGCAAGCCTGAAGCACGATGCCGCGCAGCCAGCGATGCGCGGCATCGCCGTCCATCCGGGGATGCCATAGCATTGACACCGTAAATGGCGCCATCGCAAACGGCAGCGCAAAGCTGCGCATGCCCTCGCGGAGCGTGCCGGTGTGCCGTTCGGGCACGGTGGCGATCAAATCGGTTTCGCGGACCAATGCCAGCGCCGTCGAAAAGCCGCCGGCAACGGTGGCGATGTGGCGCGCGCGGCCGGATTGCGCCAGCGCGTCGTCCATAGGTCCGGACTCCCGTCCGCGGCGCGACACGAGGACGTGGCGGGCTGCCAGGTACCGCGTCAGCGTGACGTTGCCGCGCGCCAGCGGATGGGCCGCACGCATGACGCCGACGTACCGGTCCTGAAACAGCGCGCGAGTGCGCAGCTCCGGGCTGGCCGACTGGCCCACCACGCCTGTTTCCAGGTCCACCGCGCCTTCGCGCAGCGGTGCGCTGTCCTTGTCCAGCTTCTGCATGAAGCGCAATCGAACGCCCGGCGCCTGGTCTTCGATCAGGGTGAGCAGACGGGCTCCGAAGTTTTCAACGAAGCCGTCGGTAATGCGCAGGGTGAACGTGCGCGAGAGCGCTGCGGGATCCAGGCCTTCCGCGGGGCGCAGCACGGCTTGTGCATCCCTGACCAGCCCGCCCACCTGCTCGCGCAGCGCCAGCGCCCGGGGCGTGGGAACCAGGCCGCGCCCGGCCCGCACCAGCAGGGGATCGCCCGTGGTGTCACGCAGCCGCGCCAAGGCACGGCTCATGGCGGAAGGACTCAGGCGAAGCCGCCTGGCGGTGCCGGCCACGCTGCCTTCGGAGAGCAGCGCGTCCAGGGTGATGAGCAGGTTGAGGTCGGGCGCGGACATCTGGCAAACGTAGCATGCCGGCAAAAAACGCGCGGGAATTTGGCGTGGCGTCGTATGCAGGTATTCACTGCAAATGCTGCGTCTTCCGCCACGCCTGGGAGAGGCATACGCTGGAGTTCCGTTTCCCTTTGCACGTCGCCATCATGTCGCTCTCCGCTTGGCCCCTAACGCCATCCCCGTCCCGTCTCCCGCTGTTGGCCTGCCTGTCCTTGTCGATGCTGCTGGCGTCCCTGGGCACCAGCATCGCCAACGTAGGCCTGCCCGACTTCGTCCAGGCATTCGGCGCCTCGTTTCAGTCGGTGCAGTGGGTGGTGCTGGCGTATCTGCTGGCCATCACGACCGCCGTGGTCAGCGCCGGACGGCTGGGCGACCTGATCGGCCGGCGGCGCCTGATGCTGGCGGCAATGGTTTGGTTCACGGTCGCTTCCGTGCTGTGCGCAGCCGCGCCCGGACTGTGGATGCTGGTGGCTGCGCGCACCGCGCAGGGGTTGGGCGCGGCTGTGCTGATGACGCTGGCCATGGCCTTTGCCGGTGAGGCAACGCAGAAGGGAAGGGCGGGCAGCGCGATGGGCCTGCTGGGCACGATGTCGGCAGCCGGCACTGCGCTCGGTCCGACACTGGGCGGCGCGCTGATCACCGGTCCGGGATGGCGGGCGATCTTCCTCATCAACCTGCCGCTGGGTCTGCTGGCGTTCTGGCTGGCGTGGCGGCATCTGCCCCGCGATCCGCAACGCGTCGCGCCGCAGACGCTTCGTTTTGATTGGCTGGGCAGTGCGCTGCTGGCGCTGACGTTGGCGGTCTACGCGCTGTCCATGACGCTCGGACGCGGCGGCTTCAGCACGACCAACGTTGTCCTGCTTGCGGCGGCGGCGGGCTGCGCCGGTCTGTTTGCGTGGGTGCAGTCGCGGACGGCACATCCGCTGGTGCGTCCGGCGATGATGGCCGATCCCGTGCTGGCGGGCGGCTTCGCGGCCAACGCGCTGGTCGCGACGGTGATGATGGCCACCCTGGTGGTTGGGCCGTTCTATCTGGCCGGGGCGTTGGGGTTGGACGCAATGTGCGTCGGGATGGCAATGTCTTGCGGTCCGCTCATCGCTGCTCTGGCAGGTGTGCCGGCGGGGCGCTGCGTGGACCGGTTTGGCGCCCGGCCGATGACGCTCGCCGCGCTGATGGCAATGGCGGGTGCATCGGCGATGCTTCCCGTTGCGTCGGAAGCGTTCGGCGTGACGGGATATGTGGTCGCGTTGGGCGTGCTGACGGCTGGGTATGCGCTGTTTCAGGCGGCCAACAACACCGCGGTCATGGCCGGGGCGGCCGGCAACGAACGCGGCGCCGTGTCTGGCATGTTGAACCTGTCTCGCAACTTGGGGTTGATTACAGGTGCGTCGGCGATGGGCGCGGTGTTTGCCGAGGGCGCCGGGGCAACTGCGCTGGCTCATGCCGCGCCCGCTGAGCTGTCGGCCGGGTTGCACGCGACGTTTGTGACGGCCGCCGTGTTGTGCGCGCTGGCGATGGCCGCGGTGGCGGTTGGCGGGTTGAGGCTTGCTGCACTCCGGTCGTAGGGCAGCGGGTTTCAGTCGCAGTCGCGGCGCAGCGGATCGGCCTGCGCCGCGTGGCATGGCTAATAGTTGGAGGACATGCCGAACTTACTCCGCCTTCAGCCCTGCCTGCTCGATCAGCGGTTGCCACTTCTGCCGTTCGCTGCGTGCAAACGCGGCCAACTCCTCGGGCGTGCCGCCGCCCGGTTCATGCCCCAGATCCAGCAGCTTCTGCCGGACCTCCGGACGCGCCAGGATCTTGGCCAGGTCATCATTGAGCCGCTTGATCGCCGCCGGCGGCGTGCCCTTCGGCGCATACAGGCCGTTCCATGCGATCACCTGAAACCCATCCAGCCCCTGTCCCGCCACCGACGGTACGCCAGGCAACAGGGCTGACTCCTTCAACGAGGTCACCGCCAGCGGACGCAGCTTGCCGCTGGTGATGAACGAGCGCGCGGCGCTGACCGTGTCGATGCCGACCTGCACCTGGCCGCCCAACAGGTCCGTGGTGGCGGTGGCCGAGCCCTTGTAGGGGATGCCGCGGACGCTGCTGACGCCTTGCTGCTTGAGCAGTTCGTACACGAGGCGCGCGGTGGTGCTGGGCATGCCGACGTTGACGCTGTCGGGCTTGGCCTTGGACGCATTGCGCAGGTCGGCCAGGCTGGCGTAGGGCGAGGACGGCGTCGTCAGCAGCACCATGGGAAACGAGCTGACCAGCATGACCGGCGCGAAGTCCTTCTCCGGATCGAAGTTGGTGGACGCGTACATGTACTGGTTCAGCACGTGCGTGCCGTTGGTGCCCATCAGCAGCGTGTAGCCGTCCGGCGCGGCGCGCGCGGCTTCGGATGCGCCGATGTTGCCGCCCGCACCCGGGCGGTTCTCCACGATGAAGGGTTGGCCCAGGTCGCGGGCCAGGTACTCGGCCAGGTAGCGGGCGGCGACGTCGGTGCCTTGGCCGGCCTGGTAGGGGACGATGATCTTGACGGGTTTGGAGGGATAACTGTCGGCGGCCGCGGCGGGCTGCGCAAACAGCAGCGGCGCCGCGAGCGCGGCGATCAGGCGTAAGGTCTTCATGGTGGTCTCCTCGTTTTTATATATGGCTGCATGGGGTGCGGCTAGGGCTTGGGAGGCGGCCATCGCGGCAGGATGCCCTGTTCCTGCAACGCCGCGATCTGTGAGTCGCCGAAGCCGGCCTCCCGGAGGACTTCGACGGTGTGCTGCGCATAGGCGGGCGGCAGCCTGTCCACGCGCGCGGGCGCTTGCGACAGCCGTACTGCGGAACCGATGCCGTGATAGCCGGCGCGATCGACGCGCATGCCGCGGTGCGCGGTGTGCGCCTGCGCAAAGGCTTCTGGCACGCTATTGACCGGGCCGGCGGGTACGCCAAGCTTCATCAGTTCCGCACACAACGCGTCGCGCGGACGCGACGCCAGGGCGCTTTCGATTGCGTCCCGCAACGCGTCGCGATTTGTCAGCCGCGCGCGGTTGGTGGCAAAGCGCGGATCGTCCGGCAATGACGCCAGGCCCGCGTAATCGCAAAAGCGGCGAAACTGGCGGTCGTTGACGACGCCCAGAAAGACCTCGCCGTCGCGGCAGGCATAGCGGTCATATGGCGCGATGTTGGGATGCGCGCTGCCCAAGAGGCCCGGCGTCTGGTCGGTGTGCATCCAGTTCGCGGCATGCGGCACCAGCAGGCTGAGCGCGGTGTCGAACAAGGTGACCTCGACCCGCTGGCCAAGACCGGTGCGCGCCCGGTGATACAGCGCCAGCAGGATGCCGGACTGCGCGGTGTAGCCCGTCAGGTGGTCGACGATGGGCACGCCGATGCGGGTGGGTCCGCCGGCCGGATCGCCGTTGATGCTCATCAAGCCGCACATGGCCTGCAGCACGGCGTCGTAGCCGGGCATGCCGCCCAGCGGCCCGTCATCGCCAAAGCCCGTGATGGCGCAGTGGATGAGTTGGGGAAAGCGGGGTTTCAGGTCCGCCTCGTAGTCCAGGCCCCACCTGGCCATCGTGCCCGGGATGAAGTTCTCGATCAGCACGTCGGCGTCGGCCAGCAACGCCAGCAGTACGTCGCGGCCGGCGGGTTTGGACAGGTCCAGCCCGATGGCGCGCTTGCCGCGGTTGACGGCGGTGAAGTAGGCGGCGTCGCCGTCCTCGTTGACCGGCGGGCCCAGCGTGCGCGTCTCGTCGCCGCCGGGCGGCTCGACCTTGATGACGTCCGCGCCCTGGTCCGCCAGCATCTGCGTGCACAGCGGGCCGGCCAGGACGCGCGACAGGTCGATGACGCGCAGGCCGTCCAGCGCGCCCCGCGGACGGGCCTCGGGGCAGGGTGCAGCATGTTCCGATGAATCAGACATCGCCCACCTCGTCTTGGGGTTGCCGCCGGTCAGGCGCGGGTAGGCAATTCGACCACACCGGACCCCAGCACGGAAAGCTCGTCGTCCTGGTTGCGCGCTTCCTGTTCGATCTCGACCAGGTGACGGCCGTCCTCCACGTACTTGCGGACCACCTTGCCCTTGAAGAACAGCATGTCGCCCTCGGGGTTATGGCGACGGATCTTGCACGTGGACTTGCGCAGGAATCCGGCGTCGCCCATCCAGTTGGTGAGGTGATGGGTCAGCCACGAGTTGCGCTCGGGACCGTAGTCGTAGGCGCCGGGCGCGCCGACTTCCAGCGCGAAGTCTTCTTCCCAGTGGACGCGCTCGGGCACGTCGGGAATGCCGAAGCGGTTGGTGATGCCCACGCCCGGATGCGCGTCGATGAGCTGCCACGCCAGCTTGTTGGCGCGGATATACAGGCCGCCCCAGCCCTGCGCGAAGGCGATGAAGCCGGTGACCGTCATCGGGCCCTTGAACATCACGGGCAGTTCCTCGCCTTCCTTCACGTCTTCCCAGTAGCGGGGCGTGGCGCCGCGCACTTCTTCCTGCGCGTAGAGCTTGTAGGCTTCCTTGATTTCCTCGGGGCTGTAGCGGCGCGGCTCGCGGGCGCGGACTTCCGCGTACTTGCTGCCCTGTTCACGCGCGTGGTCGCGTTCGGTGCGAAAGCACCAGCTGTCGGCCTCGGCAACCTTGTCGCCGTCCTGGTTGAAGAAGTCCACGTGATAGATCTGCTGCACGGCACGGCCCGCAAAGCGGGTCTGGTGTTCGATCAGGTTCTTCAGGTGCGCTTCGGTGGAAATGGTGTCGTTGCGCTTGACCGTCTTGTGCCAGGTCCAGTCCGCACCCGACCACATGGCGTGCACGCCGGGCAGCCCGCCCACGTAGCCGGACACGATGCGGCTGGTGGCAAACAGGAAGCTGGGCAGCGCGATGATTCCGCCGTGCTGGGTCTTGGCCGCGTATTCCGGGTCCGACCACAGCGGATTGTCGTCGCCGATGCCGTGGGCGTAGTGGCGGATGTTGTCGCGCGTGGCCTCGTAGCACCACGGCTCGGCGGTGGCGCCGATCTTCACGCCAATGCGTTCGCGCAGCTCGTCCAGCCCGCGTTCGGTGATCTTGGGAAAGCTGCGTTCGGTCTTGGTCTGGGTCAGCATGATGTCTCCTGGGTTTGAGAGGTGGCCTGTGCCGGGTAGCCCTAGGCGTGGGCGGCGCCGGCGGGCGTGGTGTCGGCGGTCGCAAGCTCTTGCTCCCGCAATTTCCTGCGATGGATCTTTCCAGCGGGCGTCTTGGGCAGTTCAGCCACGAACACCACCTGGCGCGGATACTCGTGCTGCGCCAGGCGGCTGCGCACGGCGTCCTGGATTTCCTGCACGAAGGCGTCGTCGCCGGGGCGTGCCGACACCACGAAGGCCTTGACGACCTGGCCGCGCAGCGGGTCGGGCACGCCGATCGCTGCGGCCTCCGCCACGTCGCGGTGCTTGAGGATGGCGTCTTCGATTTCGACGGCGCTCATGGTCCAGCCGGCCGAGATGATGACGTCGTCGGCGCGGCCGCCGTGCCAGAAGTAGCCGTCTTCGTCGACGCGCCCCAGGTCCTTGGTGGCGACCCAGGCGTCGCGGCGCCACAGCTTGAGTTCGCCGGTTTCGCCGGGCGCGCAGGGCTGGCCGTTGGGGTCCTGCACTTCCACGCGCAGTCCGGGCACGGGCTTGCCCAGCGAGCCGGCCTTGACGGTGAAGTCCGGCGCGCCGGGATAGTTGACGAGGCACACCCCGATTTCCGTCGTGCCGTACATGCTGCAGACGGGCCGGCCGAAGGTCGCTTCGACGAAGGCGGCGGTCTCGCTGTCGATGGGCTCGCCGGTGAAGGACACCTTGTCCAGGTGATAGCGATAGCGTCCGGCCGCGCCGCTGTTGCGCATCATCCGGTAGTGGGTGGCGGCGGCGGAGATGTTGGTGAAACGATGGTCCTGCAAGGCCTGCAGCAGGCGTTCGGCGTTGAACTTGCCGGCATACGCGCCAATGGTGACGCCCAGGGCCAGCGGCGCCAGCGTGCCGTGCCACAGACCGTGGCCCCACGCGGGCGACGACGGGCACATGTAGCGGTCGCCGGGACGGATGCCGGTGCCGTACAGCGCGGCCAGCATCAGCGTGACGAGGGCGCGGTGCGTGTGCTTGACGGCGTCGGGCAGCTCGCGCGTGGTGCCCGACGTGTACTGGAAGATAGCCAGATCGTCGGCGCGCGTGCGGCATTCGTAATGGGACGGGTATCCGGCCAGCGAGCCGAGGAAGGCGTCGTCGGCAATGACCACGCGCATGTCTTCGCCGCCGGCGGCAAGCGGGGCCTTTTCGGCGTTGGTCACCAGCATGCGCGGCCGGCAGTCCTGCACGCGCAGCCGGATGCCGTCGGGGCCGAACAGCGTGAAGAGCGGCACGGCGATGGCGCCCATCTTCATGGCGCCGAACATGGCCACGTAGAACGGCAGCGACGGTTCCTGCATGACGGCGACGCGGTCGCCGGCGCGGATGCCCTGCTCAACCAGGTAGTGGGCGAAGCGCGAGGATTCCTCGGCGATCTGGCGGAATGAGTAGGTCTCGTCCCCGCCTGCGGCGCGCACCAGGATGATCGCCGGCTCGGCCTTGTCCGCGTGCCGGTCGATGCACTCGTGCGCGATGTTCATGGTTTCGCGGTTGCCATCGAACAGCTCCCAGAGCTTGTCCGAGGCGCAAAGCGCCTGGGCGTCCGCGTAAGAAAGGGTATCGGTCAGCTTCGTCATTTCGTCGTACCTGTGTGGATCGGCATCCTGTGGAATCCACTATGCGCGCCGCAAATTAAATTGTCAATGACGTTTATGAATTGTACATAGACAATTAAAAGGCAGTGGGGAGCGCCCGCATCGGCCGCGCCGCACGGTATGCTTGCCGCAATAAAAACGGAGAAACCGATGAGTGAAACCAGTAGCCCGGAACTTGCCGCCGCCGGTCCGCGCGTGCGGCCGGTGCCGGCCGTGACGCGATCGATCGCGATCCTGCGCCTCTTGGGCCGGGGCGGCGAGCCCATGACGTTGAAGGCCATCTCGCAGGAACTGGGCATGGTGACCAGCACCTGCCTTCACATTCTTCGCGTCCTGGTGGAAGAAGGCCTGGTAAAGGTCGATCCCGGCGCCAAGCGCTACAGCCTGGGCGTGGGCATGCTGACGCTGGCGCGCAGCGTGATCGAAAGCAACCCGTTTCCCGCGCTGGCGCAGCCGGTGCTGGATCGCATTGCCAACGCGGCCAGCGTCACCGCGATCGGCGTCGAGGTGGCCGGCAGCGATCACATGGTGGTGCTGGCGCTGTCGCGATCCAATGCGCCGTTCCGGCTGCATGTGGACGTGGGCAGCCGCTTTCCGGCGCTGATCAGCGCGACGGGCCGGTTGGTTGCCGCGTTTTCGGATCTATCGGACAAGGAACTGGAGCGTCGCTTCAAGGCCTTGCGCTGGGATCAGGCGCCCGAGTTCGCGGTCTGGAAAGCCGACGTAGATGCCGTGCGCCGGCAGGGCTACAGCGTCGACCGCAACAACTACATCAACGGCGTCGTCGTGATCGCGGTGCCGGTGTTTGACAGCCATCCGCGCCTGACGCATGCCTTGGTTGCCGCGGGTTTGGCCGAACAGCTCGATGCCGCGCGCGTGGAATCGCTGGCGGCGGAACTGCAGGGCGAGGCGCGCGCGTTGTCGCAACTGATGGCTGCCCGGAGCTGATCGCATGAACACGCCTTCCGCTGACGATTCCGCCGTCCCGCCCGGGTGGCGCAAGCGCACGCTGCCGGGATTTGCGGGCTTGATCGGCCCGTTGTGGGTGCGCAAGGAGGAAGACGGTTGGGCCTATGGCCTTCAGACCACCGCGGACCATCTGAATCCCGCCGGCGTGGTGCATGGCGGATTGCTGACCGCGCTGTTGGACCACGGCGTCAGCGCCATCGCGTGGGAAGCGCTGGGCCGCCGCGCCTGCGTGACCGTGCAGCTGGACACGCATTTTCTGGCGGCGGCGCGCGAAGGACAGTTTCTGGAAGTGCGCGGCCGCGTGGTGCGGGCCACGTCGTCGCTGGTGTTCATGCAGGGGGACTTGAGCACGGACGGGCAGGTCATTGCGACTGCTGTGGCCGTCCTCAAGCAGATCGGTCCGGCGGCTGGGTAACCCCGCGCCGGACTATTCAGATCAACCCTGCGGCAGCGCGATCAGGCGGCCTACGCTGGCCGTCTCTTCCTCGCGCAGCTTGAATCGCGCAACCGCATCGGCCAACACACGCGCCTGATCGCTCAACATGCCGGAAGCCGCCGTCGATTGCTCGACCAGCGCGGCATTCTGCTGCGTGGCCTGGTCCATGTCGGCGACCGAGCGGTCGATCTGCCCCAGCCCCGTGCTTTGCTCGGCCATGGCGCCGTGGATCTCGCTCACCATCCGCTGCACGCGGTTGATGCCGTCAACGATCTCGGTCATGGTCGAACCGGCGGCCTGCACGCGTTGCGTGCCGCTCTTCACGTTCTGCACCGACGCCTCGATCAGCGTCTTGATCTCTTGCGCGGACGACGCGCTGCGTTGCGCCAGCGTGCGCACTTCGCCCGCCACGACCGCAAAGCCGCGGCCCTGTTCGCCGGCACGCGCGGCCTCGACCGCCGCGTTCAGCGCCAGGATGTTGGTCTGGAACGCGATGCCGTCGATCACGCGAATGATCTCGGTGATGCGCTGCGACGATTGCGAGATCTCGTCCATGGTGGTGACGGCGTCCTTCACCACCTGGCCGCCGCGGGCGGCAACCGCGCTGGCCTCGTCGGCCAGTCGCGTCGCGTGCTCGGCGGTTTCCTCGGTCTGGCGCACGCTGGAGGCCAGCTCGGTCAGCGCAGAGGATGTCTCTTCCAGGGATGCGGCCGACGTTTCCGTGCGCTGCGACAGGTCGCGGTTGCCCATGTCGATCTCGCGCGTGGCGGCGCTCATCGAATGCACGCCGCTGCGCACTTCGCGCATGACGTGGGTGATCTTCTCCACGAAGGCGTTGAACGAGGCCGAAATCTGCGCGACTTCGTCGTGGCCGACCACGGCCAGGCGGTGCGTCATGTCACCGTCGCCCGAGCCGATCGTGTCCATGGCGTCGCGCACGGCGGACAGGCGCTTGAAGGCGCGCGACGTGATCACGCTGGCGATGGCCACGGCCACCAGCGTCAGGACCACCAGCGAGATCAGCGTCGCGTGCAGCACCTGCGTCAGGCCGACGGTGGCTTCGGTCTTGTCCAGCGCCACGACCAGATACCAGTCCGTGCCGGGAATGCGGCGCGCCTTCAGCAGTTTCTGCGCGCCGTCCAGCACGATCTCGACAGGCGCGGCGCCGTCGCGGGCCATTGCCGCGATCGCGTCGGTGTTCAGGCCCGGGGCGATGTCGGTCGACGGTTTCAGGGCCAGCTTGTCGTTCAGGTGCGAAATCACCTGGCCGTCCGTGCCCAGCACAAACGCGCTGCTGGACGGAGTGGGGTGGATGGCCTTGATGATGTCCTTCACGCCATCCAGCGGCACGGCGCCGCTCAGCACGCCAGTCGTCTGGCCGTCGCGGATCATCGGGGCGGTGAACGCCACGTACAGCACCCCGGTGCTGGAGTCCCCGTAGGGCTTGGTGATCGTCAGCTTGCCGGCGGACACGGCGCTTTTGTACCAGGGCCGCGCGGTCGGGTCGTAATCCGCCGCGGTCTTGGTGGTGGAAAAGAAGGTCTTGTCGGACCAGCCGACGGTGGTGATGGGAAAGCCGTTGGTCTCGCCCATGAGCTTGGTCAGGCCCCGGGGATCGCCTTTTTCGACCACCTTCGCCGTGGCGTCGACGGCCTGCGCCTTGTCCGCCGACCAGCGCTCGATGGCGCTGGCGTTGCCGGAGGCCACGGCGTTCAGGGTCGCGGCGATGGTTGACATCATGTTGTCGCGCACGATCTGGTAGGTGATGAGGCCCGAGAGCGTAAGCGCTCCCACCACCGTAAAGCAGGTAATAAGCAAAATGCGGTTGCGCAGCGACGTTATCTTCATGCTCGTTTACTGGATACGCGGGCCGGAGGGCCAGCGGGTTGCTAGTCGGCCTGGAAATCCCCGGCCGCAATCCGCTAACGGCAGGCGGAAGCGGCGACTTTAGGGATGGGATCAAGAACTTTGATCCGACCCGTCGCAATCAACGACGAACACCGCACTTTCGAAAATTCGTTAGGTTCAACAGACCCCGTTTAACGGAAACTTTTCTGTTGCCGGCCGGAATTCGCCCCACGGCCTCCTGAACTCGACGCGGCCAACCAAAGCCGTCTACCCGCCCTTACAGAAGAGTCGACGAGCAGGCGCGTGGTCGTCTCTCTACTCAACTCGCTATCGCCACTCGAGGAAAGCAGGTCGATGATCCACCACATTCCCCTGACGGGGCAAACCAAAGCGTTGGTGGCCCCCGACGCGGGCCCGGCCTATGCGCAGATACAGCAACCCAAGCCCTGCATTGTCATCCTGATCCATGGCGTCAACGATCTGGCGGGCTCGTATGCCGACCAGGAGGAGGGAATATGCGAGGGGCTGAACGAACGGCTGGATCATCTGACCTCGGCGCGGGGCGGACGCAACATGGCGGCGCTGAATCCGGCGATGTACACATCGCCGAAGGATGACAATGGCGCAGCCGATTTACCCGACGTGGCGTACTACCGCCGCCTGCCGTTGGCAGGCAAGCTGGGTGGTCGCTCGCGCAGCGTGGTCATTCCTTTTTACTGGGGTTTCCGCGAGGAAGAGCGAGCCATCAACAAAAGAACGACGCATGGCGAATGGCTGGACCGCTTCGGCAACCGGCTGGACAAGGACGGCATCAAGCAAGGCGGGATGTTCGCCAATGCCACGACAAATATTCCTGACATGTTTGGGCCCGGATTCTCGGGAAGGCTACTCGGGGCCATGCCGGTCAATCCGGTTTTCGGATCACCCGGCCACCCGCTGATGCCCGCGCCAGCCCGCCGATACATGGTGCTGGCCGCGTTGCGACTTACGGCGCTGGTGAAGTCCATTCGCGGCTACAAGGGTCAGAGCGGAAGCGACGGCTTGAACGACTCCATCAATGTCGTGGGCCACAGCCAGGGAACCTTGATCACGTTGCTGGCCAATGCGTTTCTCAAGGATGAGGGCGAGCGGCCGATCGATGCACTGGTGATGATGAGTTCGCCCTACAGCCTCGTCGAGACCTTTCTTGAAAACACGCTCGTGTACCACAACCAGCAGAACACGCTCGCCCGTCTGCAGACGCTCGCCAACATTACGCAATTCTTGGGCAGCCGGCCCAACACGATGCCCGCCATGGCGGACATGGCGGACCCGGTCAAGTCCGCGTGCATTGGGGGGCTGCGCTGGACGGGCGACCAATGCGGGACCACGTTGGATGGCCTGGCGGTGAGTTTTACCGAGCGGGACAACCGCGGCAATGTCTACTTGTACTTCTCGCCCGAAGATCAAACCGTGGGCATGAGCAGTGTGCAAGGAATCGGTTGGCAGGGTGTTGCGAACATGGTGTCGATTATGGAGCTTGTGCCAGAGCGCTCCCAGCTCACTTGCACGGCCGAGACGTCGCGCCAGATCCTCCCCGAGAAAAGGCGTGCCCTTGAAAGAACCGTGCCGGCGCTCGCGGCACTCGGGTCCAGATTCTTCCAGCGGGTCTTCACCATCCGCGAACGCGAGGCTGGTCGGCACCGGGTGGGAATGCCGCCGGCTTATACCTATGAATTGCTCGCGAACGGTGAGTCGACGTGGGAAGGCACGGCGCTGGGAGGCGTTCAGAAGATGGCCCAGGCAAGTTTCGCGACCGGGCAGGCGATCCAAATCAACGCGCCTGCGCTACCACGTGCTTTCGACGCAGACTTTGGCGCACACGGGGCGCGCGATTCCAGTCAGGCGTCAGGCGGAATCGCGCCTGTCTACGCACCGGATGATCCGATCGACGCCTCGATTGCCGTGACCAATGGAGGCATCAACCATCTGGGATCGCGTTTGGTCGACCTGCCGGAAAGCGCTGGGCCCCTGACGGCGGCGCATCGAAATCAGGCGCGGGCCATGGCGTTAGCCCCGGAATTGGAGGCGCAACTGACCGGCTTGAACGATCCCGCGCGTAATCCTTATAAGGCGCCGGACAACAACGAATGGGCCGCCGACTGGCACCGAATCACCTTCGCGTCCTATAAGGGCGGCCGGCGCTTTTGGGTGAACTACCAGGAGAGCCCGAACGAGGCGCGCCGGCGTCGCATGAATGCCAACAGGGCCGAGCAAAACGCGTACTCGTTTCATTCCGCCATCCCGATGAACAAGGAGCACAGCCGGCGCGCGCTGGCCTATGACCTGGCATTGGGTCAGGCGCGCAGCATCGATGATGAGGAGTTTTATACGTATTTGTGTCGGGTGGCGGATTGGCGGTTGGGGTGGGAGGAGTTTGGCGGTCAGCGCAATCAAGAAATGTCCGACGAGCAGCCGCCAGATGCCGTGTCGCTTCGCTTCTACAACGAAGAGCCTACCGATCGAAGGGCTTTGATAAACGACACGGACGAATATCGGAAGACGGGTCTTTTGCCGACGGTTGCCGCTAGCGCGCAACGCCCGACTGCAGTGATAAGTCAGACGGTGGGCGATGTCCTCTTCGGCCGCCAATCCCAGTCCTGCAAAGAGAACGCGGCATGAAGCATTTCAAACCTGTCACCGTCATTCCCTTGTTGCTCGCCGCACTGTCCGGCACACCCGTGGTTGGCGCGCCGCCGCTGCAGGCTTGGCCACTTGCCGACATCGCGTGTCCGTTGCCGCCCGTGCCGAATGATTACCACGTCCTCGATCAACAGGCTCCAACATCCACGCAGGGATCCATCATGACCACCACGCAAGCCCCTCTGCCAAGCGCACGCCTGGCCACACTCGATATTGTCCGCGTTGGGCTTAGCCTTGACGTGTACCGCCAGGGCCAGGCGTGGGCACATCTGCAGGCGCAGAACAATGCACAGCCTCAGGCCTTGCACGTGGGAACTATCTTGCCGATGGACCCCGAGCGTTATCCGGTTCTGGCGGATCTCAAGGATATGGCTTGGGAGATGCGAATGTCGCACGCGTTGGAACTTGGGCTGCAGGGCTTTCCTGAACGCTGGCCAATACCGACGCTGACGGTTGTTCGAGACTATGACCCGAATGCGGACGACCTTCGGGTTCCCCCAGATCGCGTCTCTCGAATGCTGAAAAATATGGCGAACAATCAAAGAGCCCCGGCCGGCATGCATTGGCACAAAATCCGGCAATTGGATCCGGCGGGGGTCTGCAACACTACGCCGGAGTTCGTAGTGGAACATCTGTTCCGACTGTTCGAGGCTAATCCGGACATGCCCGCGCTGCTCGTGTACTCGGTAGAAGGCTACAACATCGCCCGCGTCTTGAGCCAGCGTCACAAACCTCCGATCGGCGTAGGCACGGGACCGCGCCAGCCTGGCGAAGTGACCGACGCGGTGGTCGCGATGATCGTGGCGCGCCCCGAACGATTGAACTGGTTGCGCGCCTATGCGCCGTACACCAAACCCAACGCCCGAAACGAGATCGATCCGGCCTTCACCGGCTGGAAGCGCCAGCCGCCCAAGGCGTTCAGGCCAACGCCCTCGTTTCCCGAACCCATCACGGAGCAGGGCTTCAAGCAGTGGGACCGGCTGCAAGTGCTTGCGCAACTGCATCGGCCGGTGGAGGTTTCTCTAATGGAGGACGACCGGACCGGCAAGCCATTGAAAGATCAGGCTCGCCAGGCGGCGCTGGCCAGCGCTTGGCAGCGGGCCACCATGGGGATCATCGGTGCGCCCGCCCGCGTGTTCTACGACACCGGCAGCCCGACGGGCGGGCTGGCCGACCTGGCGCCAGCGCTGGCCGCTGCGCAAAGCACGTTGGATCCCTTGGACTCCATGCAGAGCTATGACCTCACGCAGCGATTGGGCGACACCGGCGCCTCCTCGCCTTTTGTGGGCATTGCGCTGGCGACGATGGGAAGCTATCTGAACGCCGACACCAGCGTGGTGATGCCGCTGCGCCAGCGCGGCAAGGCCACGGTGATTGCGATCACCTCGACAACGCCCGGCCAGAAGCCGGAAAGCGATCCCTTCGACGTCAAGCTGCGGCCGCAGCACTCGAAGTACAGCGAAGCGCCGTCGCCTGAATTCAAGGAGCAGTTTGCCAGCCTGGTGCGCGAGAGCCAGCGCAACCAGCCCGCGCCCGAGCCCTACATCGATCCGGTCAAGGTGGCGTATGAACAGCGGTTGCTTGATGCGTTCATTGCTTCAGCGCCCAGTGCGGATCTACCCGACGTGGACAAGCAGTGATGCGCGCCTTGCCGCCGCTGGATCGCATTGCAGAGGTCTATCCAACCCCTCTGATCAGAACCCCTCGCGCGGCACGTGCACCCGGCCTTCCATCAGCACGCGTGCGCTGCGGCTCATGATGGCCTTGGTCACCTTCCAGTCACCATCCACCAGCTTCGCCTGCGCGCCGACACGCAACGTGCCCGACGGATGACCAAAGCAGACGTTGTCGCGCTCGCCGCCGCCGGCCGCCAGGTTCACCAGCGTGCCGGGCACGGCTGCTGCAGTGGCAATGGCGACGGACGCCGTTCCCATCATGGCGTGATGCAGCTTGCCCATGGACAGCGCACGCACCAGCACGTCGATGTCGCCCGTGCCGACCTTCTTGCCGCTGGAGGAAATGTATTCCTTGGCTGGGGCGACGAAGGCGATCTTGGGCGTGTGCTGGCGGCTGGTGGCCTCGGCAAGGTCCTTGATGAGGCCCATGCGCAGCGCGCCGTGGGCGCGGATGGTCTCGAAGCGCGACAGGGCGGCGGCGTCGCCGTTGATGGCATCCTGCAGTTCCGTGCCGCTGTAGCCCAGCGCGTCGGCTTCCAGGAAGATCGTGGGAATGCCGGAGTTGATCATTGTGGCCTTGAACGTGCCGACGCCGGGCACTTCCAGGTTGTCGACCAGATTGCCGGTGGGGAACATGGAACCGCCGTCGCCTTCTTCGGCGGGGTCCATGAATTCCAGACGCAGTTCCGCGGCGGGAAAGGTCACGCCGTCCAGTTCGAAGTCGCCGGTTTCCTGCACCGCGCCGCCGGTGATGGGCACGTGCGCGACGATGGTCTTCTGGATGTTGGCCTGCCAGATCCGCACCACTGCGATGCCGTCCTGGGGAATGCGGGCCGGGTCGACCAGGCCATTGGTGATGGCAAAGGGGCCGACCGCGGCGGACAGGTTGCCGCAGTTGCCGCTCCAGTCCACGAACGGCTGGTCGATGGAGACCTGGCCGAACAGGTAGTCCACGTCATGATCCGGGCGCGTGCTTTTGGCGACGATGACGGTCTTGCTGGTGCTGGACGTGGCGGCGCCCATGCCGTCGATCTGCTTGCCGTAGGGATCGGGGCTGCCGATCACGCGAAGCAGCAGCGCGTCACGCGCGGCGCCCGGCACGCGGGCCGATTCCGGCAGGTCGTCCAGCTTGAAGAACACGCCTTTGCTGGTGCCGCCGCGCATGTAGGTGGCGGCGATCTTGGTTTGGGGTGCATGTGCCATGTTTCGTCCTGAAATATCGGTCCAGAAATATCGGAGTAGGGCGGCGGGCGCTGCACACACCCGCCGGTCTGCACAACGGCCGGTCAGGCCAGCTTGCCGGCGTCCGTCGCGGAGGCGGCTTCCAGGAAGTCTTGCGCAAAGCGCTGCAGCACGCCGCCGGCTTCGTAGATGGACACTTCTTCGGCGGTGTCCAGGCGGCACGTCACCGGCACCTGCTCCGTGCTGCCGTTGCGGCGGTGAATCACAAGCGTCATGTCCGCGCGCGGCTTGCGCTCGCCGATGACGTCGTAGCTTTCGGTGCCGTCCAGGGCCAGCGTCTTGCGGTTCACGCCCGACTTGAACTCCAGCGGCAGCACGCCCATGCCGATCAGGTTGGTGCGGTGGATGCGCTCGAAGCCTTCGGCCACGATGGCTTCCACGCCGGCCAGGCGCACGCCCTTGGCTGCCCAGTCGCGCGACGAGCCTTGGCCGTAATCGGCGCCGGCCACGATGATGAGCGGCTGCTTGCGGTCCATGTAGGTCTCGATGGCTTCCCACATGCGCATGACCTGGCCTTCCGGTTCCACGCGCGCCAGTGAACCTTGCTGCACCGCGCCGTCGGCGTTCTTGACCATCTCGTTAAAGAGCTTGGGATTGGCAAACGTGGCGCGCTGCGCGGTCAGGTGGTCGCCGCGGTGCGTGGCGTACGAGTTGAAGTCTTCTTCCGGCAGGCCCATCTTGTGCAGGTATTCGCCCGCGGCGCTGTCCATCAGGATGGCGTTGGACGGCGACAGGTGGTCGGTGGTGATGTTGTCGCCCAGCACGGCCAGGGGCAGCATGCCGCGCAGCGTGCGCTCGCCGGCCAGCGCGCCTTCCCAGTACGGCGGACGGCGGATGTACGTGCTTTGCGGGCGCCAGTCGTACAGCGGGCTGACGGCGGCCTGGCGGTCGTCCTTGATGCCGAACATGGGGGCGTAGACCTTGCGGAACTGCTCGGGCTTGACCGCCGACTTGACCATTGCGTCGATCTCTTCGTCGCTGGGCCAGATGTCTTTCAGGCGGATCTCGCGGCCATCGGCGCCCACACCCAGCACGTCGCGCTCGATGTCGAAGCGGATCGTGCCGGCGATGGCGTACGCCACGACCAGCGGCGGCGAGGCCAGGAAGGCCTGCTTGGCGTACGGGTGGATGCGGCCGTCGAAGTTGCGGTTGCCGGACAGCACGGCGGTCGCGTACAGATCGCGGTCGATGATTTCCTGCTGGATCTTCGGGTCCAGCGCGCCGGACATGCCGTTGCACGTGGTACAGGCAAACGCCACGACGCCAAAGCCCAGCTGTTCCAGATCCTGCGTGAGGCCGGCTTCTTCCAGGTACAGCTGCACGGCCTTGGATCCCGGCGCGAGCGAGCTCTTGACCCACGGCTTGCGCGCGAGGCCCGCGCGGTTGGCGTTGCGCGCCAACAGGCCCGCGGCGATCACGTTGCGCGGGTTGCTGGTGTTGGTGCAGCTGGTGATGGCGGCGATGATGACGGCGCCGTCGGGCATCAGGCCGGGCTGGTTCTCGACCACGCCGGCGATGCCGCGCTCGGCCAGGTCCGATACCGGCAGGCGGCGATGCGGGTTGGACGGGCCGGCCAGCGTGCGCACGACGGTCGACAGGTCAAAGCGCAGCACGCGCTCGTACTGGGCGGTCTTCAGGCTGTCGGACCACAGACCAGCGGTCTTGGCGTAGTTTTCCACCAGGGCGATCTGCTCGTCCTCGCGGCCGGTCAGGCGCAGGTAGTCGATGGTTTGCTGGTCGATGGAGAACATCGCCGCGGTGGCGCCGTACTCGGGCGCCATGTTCGAGATGGTGGCGCGGTCGCCCAGCGTCAGGCTGGACGCGCCTTCGCCGTAGAACTCCAGGTACGCGCCCACCACCTTTTCCTTGCGCAGGAATTCGGTCAGCGTCAGCACGATGTCGGTGGCGGTGATGCCGGGTTGCGCGCGGCCGGACAGTTCGACGCCGACGATGTCGGGCAGGCGCATCCACGACGCACGGCCCAGCATGACGTTTTCGGCTTCCAGCCCGCCCACGCCGATGGCGATGACGCCCAGCGCGTCCACGTGCGGGGTGTGGCTGTCGGTGCCGACCAGCGTGTCGGGGAAGGCCACGCCGTTTTGCGTGTAAATGACGGGCGACATCCGCTCCAGGTTGATCTGGTGCATGATGCCGTTGCCCGGCGGCACGACCTCGATGTTCTCGAAGGCCTGCTTGGTCCAGTCGATGAAATGGAAGCGGTCTTCGTTGCGGCGGTCTTCGACCGCGCGGTTTTTGGCGAAGGCGTCCGGGTCGTTGCCATCGTATTCCACCGCCAGCGAGTGGTCCACGATCAACTGCACCGGCACCACCGGGTTGACCTTGGCCGGGTCGCCGCCTTTGTCGGCGATGGCGTCGCGCAGACCCGCCAGGTCCACCAGCGCGGTCTGGCCCAGGATGTCATGACAGACCACGCGCGCGGGAAACCACGGAAAGTCCAGGTCACGGCGGCGTTCGATCAACTGCTTGAGCGCGTCGGTCAACAGTGCCGGCTCGCACCGGCGCACCAGGTTTTCGGCCAGGACGCGGGACGTGTAGGGCAGGCCGTCATACGCGCCGGGCGCGATGGCCTCCACGGCCGCGCGGGCATCGAAGTAGTCCAGGCGGGTGCCGGGCAGGTTCTTGCGGTACGACTTGTTCATCATGCCTCCGTGCGCTGTTGGGTGCTTTGCGCGATCTGTTGTTCGATGTTGATGCGGGATGCGCGGATGTGCCGGCGCATCAGAAGTTCAGCCAACTCGCCGTCGCCGTCGGCGATGGCGTCCAGAATCCGGTGGTGCTCGGCATAGGCCTGCCGCGGGCGGTTGGGCGTCGTCGAAAACTGGATGCGGTACATGCGCGCCAGCTGATAGAGCTCGTCGCAGAGCATGCGGAACAGCATCTGGTTGCCGCTGCCCTTGACGATGCGGTAGTGGAAATCGTAATCCCCTTCCTGCTGGTAGTAGCCCAGCCCGGCCTGGAAGGCTTCGTCGCGCTCGTGCGCTTCCAGCACGCCGCGCAGTTCGTCGATTTCCGACGGCGGCATGCGGTCGGCGGCCAGGCGGCAGGCGGTGCCTTCCAGCGATTCGCGGATTTCGTAGAGTTCGACCAGTTCCTGGATCGTCAGGGAAACGACGCGCGCGCCGGCGTGCGGCACGCGGACCAGCAGCTTCTGGCCCTCCAGCCGGTGCAGGGCCTCACGCAGCGGACCGCGGCTGACGCCGTGGATGCGCGCCAGCTCGGGCTCGGAGATCTTGCTGCCCGGGGCGATCTCGCCCTTGACGATGGCGGACTGGATCTTGCGAAAGATGTGGTCCGAGAGGGTTTCGCCGAGGGGTTCGCCAACGGGGGCGCCATCGGCCGCCTGCCCGCCTGGCAAGGTGAGCACTTTGCTCATGGTGTTGACAATTCGTTCCGTCAAAGGGGGTGTTTTCGGAATAAAGCGCGATTGGCGTGCTGAATTGTCAACAATTTACTCCCGGCAAGGGCGGGGGTGCAAGCGGCCTGATCGCATGAAAAGCCCGGAGCGCGCAGCGTGCGGGGGATGCTGATCGGGCGTGCCGTCTCCGGGGAGTGCATGCTCAATCTACGGCGGATCACGCGGTTGCGTGCACAGGCGCGGACGCGGCGGCAAATGCTGGCTTATCCAGCAGACTCTCCGTCCATCGAACGCAGGGTTTCCGGGATCCGGTAGCGCCGGCCGTCAAACGTTAACGTGTGCGCCGTCCTGCCCCTGTCTTGCAGCTTCTCCACGCAATCGCCTTCCTGTAGCGCCGAACGGCTGGTCTCGTAGGATTCGGTCGCGTTAAGGTCCCTGAATCCATTGGCGACGCGGCCGCCGATGGCGAGGCTGACGCTGCTCTTCGAGAACTCGCCGGCGCAGTTGGTGTCCCACTCGCCGCCGGAACTGTCGGCGATCAGGCCGTCCAGCACCATTTTCAGCCCCTTGGGGCCGATGTCGAACAGCCGCAGGCTGGTCTCGGAAAACGGATTGGCGCGCGAAGAGCCCGTGCGGGATATCCGCAATCCGAATGCGCGGCGGCCAGGTGCGACGTCGTACCGGGCTGTGTCGAAGGACACGTCGCTGATCCGCATGGCGTCGTCCGACATCAGTCCGTCAAGCTGCAGGTGCTCAAACACCTTCAGCGTGGCGCGATCCAGCACCAGTATCCGAAGGTCGCTATCGTGGCCGAAGTCCCGGCTGGGACCATCCCGCATCAGCGGAATCGCTGCCAGCAGCAGGTCAGGATTGGCGGGCCAGATTTTACAGATCACCGCGAACGGTCCGCGCAATGGGGAGTCGGAGATCTCGATCTCGATCTCGATCTCGATGTCGTATGCTTGCTTACAGGTCCACCCGTACCTTGCCGGCCTGCACCAGCCCCGCGACATCCCGGATCTCCGCCAGCAGCGCGTCCTGCAACTGCGCGGGCGTGCCGCCGGTGGGTTCGAAACCCTGCTCGGCCAGCTTCGCGTGCACGGACTCGGTCTTCAGGGCGCGGTTGATGCCTTGATTCAGCGCGGCGATCGTCGCTTCGGGCGTGCCTGCCGCGCAGTAGGTGCCGAACTGGATCTGCGCCGAGAATCCCGCAAAGCCACTTTCGGCAACGGTGGGGATCTCCGGATACTTTGGCAGACGCTGCGGGCTGGTCACGGCCAGCACGCGCAGGCGGCCGCTCTTCAGGTAGGGCTCGACGGCGGCGATGGTGGCCACCACCACCTGGATCTGGCCGCCCAGCAGGTCGGTCATCATCGGGCCGGTGCCGCGATACGGCACGTGCAGCATCTCCATCCCGCACGCGGCCTGCAGCAGCTCGGTGGCCAGGTGCTGCGGCGTGGCGTTGCCCGGGGTGCCGAAGGTCAGCCCCTTGGGTTCGCGCCGCGCCTGAGCCACCAGTTCGGCGATCGTCTTGGCCGGCAGGTCGCTGTTGACCGCCACCATGTACGGCGACCGCGCGATGGGGCAGACCGGCGCCAGTTGCTTGAGCACGTCTTCGGGCGGCCGGGCGTAGTAGCGCACAGACGGGACGAGCCCTGCGAACAGCAGCATGCTGCCGTCCTTCGCGCCATTGGCCGTGTAGTCCGCGCCCAACATGCCGCTGGCGCCGGGCTTGTTCTCGACGATGACCGAGCGCTCCAGCGCGCCTTCCAGCGACGCGGCGATGACGCGGCCCAGCACGTCGGTGCCGCCGCCCGGCGGGAACGGCACGATCACGCGCAGGGGCGTTTCGCGCGCGGCGGCCAGGCGGGTGGCGGTGGCGCCCAGCGGGCCCAGCGACATTGCCGCCAGCGTCTTGATGAGGGTTCTGCGGTCCATGTGTCTTGTCTCCGTCCCCGCCTCGTGGCGGGGTGTCGTGCATCGTCTCTGTCAGGGCGGACGATTTCGGGTTCGGGGGAATGCGGTTGATGCGATGTCGTCGGCTAGGCTTTTGCGGATTGCGCCTGCATTGATTGCGCCTGCGCCGGATGCGCCGACACAAAGCTGCGCAGCGCAGCCGCCACCGTGCCGGGTTCCTCCACCGGCAGCATATGACGCTGTTCAGGCACCACGCGAGCGCAGGCGCGGGGCAGCGCCCGCGCCAGTTCCCGCGTCATGCGCGGGTTCGAGCCGACATCGTGTTCGCCCGTCATGACCAGCACGGGGCATGCGATCTCCGGCGCGGCCTGCGCCAGCAGCGGGTCGCCCAGCGCGAAGAGCGAGTACGCGGACAGAAAGCTCTCGCGGTCGTTGTCGAGCAGGCGCTGTTCGATCTGTGCCACGCGCGCGGGCCGCGCGGCTTGAAACGCCGGCGTGAACCAGCGCGTCAAGGACACCTTGGCGGCTTCCCGCGGATCCTGCGTGGCGGCCGCCGCCAGCCGGGCGCGCACCGCGGCGGCTTCTTCTTCCGTGCGGCGAAACACGGTGCTCAGCAGCACCAGCCGGCCCACGCGTTCGGGCCGGGCCGCGGCATAGGCGCCCGCGATCAGGCCGCCCATGGAATAACCCAGCACAGTCGCCTGCTGCCAGCCCGCGGCGTCCAGCTCCGCGTCCAGCTGCGTGATGAAGTCCTGGATGTCCGCGGTACCGCGCAACGCGGGAGCGGCGCCGTGGCCCAGCAGGTCATAGCGCAGCACGTCGAAGTCCGGTTCCAGCAAAGGAATCAGGTCATCCCACAGCGTGTGGTCCAGGCCGACGCCGTGCAAGAGGACCAGAGGTTCGCCGCGGCCGGCGCGCCGCCGTTGCGTGGTCATTTGGCGCGCGCCTCCTGCGCTTCCTGTTCCAGTTCCTTCAGGTCCGAATAACGGTTGCCGATGCGGTGATGCGGACGGCCCGACGTGGCCGCGCCCAGCGCGATCACGATCTCGTCCGGCGCCGGCGCGTCGTTGATGGTGGTCTGCACCGTCAGGTAATGCGAGCGCAGGCCCTCGTCCAGCTTGTGCATCAGCGGCACCGAGATCACGCAGCCGGGACCGCCGCGCATGTTGGTGAAGCTGAGATAGCTGGAGCCGCCCACTGCGTTGCGGTAGAAGTTGCCGAAGCGCAGCGTGTGGATCAGCGCGGACGCGTGTTCGACCTCGCCGGCGGTGCCCACCACGGCGGCCTTGCCGTAGGCCTCGATGTTGTCCGCGGATCCGGCTTGGCGCAGGATTTCGCCGACCAACAGTTCGCCCAACGGGGGCGCGGCTTCCAGAATGCCGGGCCGCAGGTCTTCCTGAAACGGCAGGCCGGCCCACGGATTGCGGATCACGGCGGCGGCCACGATCATCACCAGCGGGCGATCGGCCGCGCGGCCGCCTTCGATAAGGGTTTTCTCGACATAACTGACTACCTTGCGCACTTGCAGTGACATACGCGCTGCTCCGAAAGCTGGGGGATGAAAGGACGGGTCCATTGTTCGACGCCCCGCGCGTTTTTGACAATCCAAATTAACGTGAGCTAATTTCAGGAAATCCAAATTTGATCTGGCGCCTGTCATGCCCACGCCCTTGAAAATCCAGCACCTGCGCCAGTTCCTGATGGCCGCCGACCACGGCAGCTTTCGCGTCGCCGCGCAGGGCACGTTCCGGTCGCAGGCGGCCGTATCCGCCGCCATGCAGGATCTGGAGCAGCAGCTAGGCGCGCCGCTCTTCGAACCCGGCAAGCGCGCGCAGTTGACCGCGCTGGGCCAGGCGGTGGCGCCGCTGTTTCGCGAGCTGCTGGCCACGCATGACCGTGTGCTGGATGCGGCGCGGCAGTACGGCATGGGCAGCCAGGGACCCGTGGCGCTGGCCGTCATGCCATCGCTGGCGGACGAATGGCTGCCCCGTCTGCTGGAACGTTATGCGCGCAGCCATCCGGACATCCGCATCCGCGCGTTGGACGAAACGTCGCCCGAGGTGCATCGGCTGGTGCTGGCGGGCGACGTGCAGGTGGGCGTGGCTGGACAATCCCCGCGCACGGCCGAGGTGGCCTTCACCCCGGTGGCGCGCGACGCCTTTGGTCTGGTCTGCAAGAAGAGTCATCCGCTTGCGCGGCGGCGCGGGCCGGTGACCTGGGCGGCGCTGGCGGATGAACGCCTGATCGGCAACGCCACCTTCGAAACGCTGAAGAACCGCCAACTGGGCAGCGCCATCGACGACCCGGCGATCGTGGTCTCCAACCGCGCGTCGCTATTGGCCAGCGTAATGGGCGGCCTGGGCGTGACGGTGCTGCCGGTGCTGGCACGGCCCGCGGCGGGCAGTGGTCTTGTCTTTGTGCCGCTGGTCGAACCGGTGGTCGAACGCATCGTCGGCGTGCTGACGCGCAAGGAAGAGACCCTGCTGCCGTCGGTGGCCGCCATGCACGCGCTGGCGCTGCGGTCGCTGACGCAGTTCACGCGCCGCAAGGGCGCGGTGCTGGTGTAGGCGGAAAGCGGTCAGCCTGGTTGTAGTGCGGCCTCACCCTCCGCACGCGTAGATCATGAATTGCCGGAAGGCTTCGGCCGGCTTGGCCATGGCCGCGCGCGGATGCCACAGCAGGCCCGCTTCCATGGGCGGCACGGCATCGGTGATGGGCACGGCTTCGATCTTGCGGCCTTCGAGCGACCACGGCCGGTAGACCATGTCCGACAGCATCGTGACGCCAAACCCGTGCGCGACCAGTCCCCGCAGCGCCTCCATCGACCGCGTCCTGAAGGCAATGTCCGGCTGCAGGCCGTGGCTGCGCCAGTAGCCCAGGGTGGACCGTTCGCCCTCATCCATTTCCAGCAGGATGTACGGATAGCGCGCAATGTCGGCTAGCGACGGCGCGGCCGCCTGCGTCAACGGATGCCCGGCGGCTGTCCACAACTGGCGCCGCGAGCGCACCAGCACGTGATGGCCGAAGCGCTCGCGTTTGTCCACGTTGGACAGCAGGGCCACGCCCAGCTCCACGTCGCCGCTGGCCACCGCCTGTTCGATCTCGGGGCGGTCCAGGTCGACGAGGTCCAGCACGACGTCCGGATAGCGCCGCCGAAAGCGCGCCAGCAGATCGGGCAGGAAGTACCCCAGCACCGTGTACGACGCCGCGATCCGCACCGACCCGCGCAGCGCATAGCGCTGAAACCCCGGCTCGCGCAGCGCGTCATCCAGCGAATCGAGGACGTCGCGCGCGCGCTGGTGGAAGTTGTGTCCCTCGGGCGTCAGCGTCACCCCGTGCGCGTGGCGGTCGAACAGGCGCACGCCCAGTTGCGCTTCCAGCGCCAGGACGGCATTGGTGACGGCCGATTGCGACACGTGTTCGTCGGCTGCCGCCATGGAAAACCGTCCGGTGCGGGCGGCCGCGGCGAAGTACCGGAGTTGGCGGAGCGTGACTTCATTAGCCATGTGTTTTTCACATACCAGCTAGTCGAATATATGAATATACGATGGCTTCGCGCCTTCCTACACTGCGGAAAACACGTAAATGCCCGCACCGCAGATTGCAGGAGACAACCCCCATGAACGCCCCTCTACCCCCCGGCGTGGCCGACACCCATGGCCTGTCGCTCGACGACAAATATGCGCAGCCCACCGGCCGCGTGTACCTCAGCGGCACGCAGGCGCTGGTGCGCCTGCCCCTCATGCAGAAGCAGCGCGATGCGCAGGCCGGCCTGAACACCGCGGGCTATGTGTCCGGCTACCGGGGTTCTCCGCTGGGCGGGCTGGATCAGGCGCTGTGGAAGGCCAAGCGCCACTTGAAAGCGAACGATGTGGTGTTCCAGCCCGGCCTGAACGAGGATCTGGCGGCAACCGCCGTCTGGGGCTCGCAGCAGCTCAATCTGTTCCCCGGCGCGCAGCGCGATGGCGTCTTTGGCATGTGGTACGGCAAGGGGCCGGGGGTGGACAGGTCGGTGGACGTGCTCAAGCACGCCAATTCGGCTGGCACGTCCGCGCACGGAGGGGTGCTGATGCTGGCGGGCGACGACCACGCCGCCAAGTCTTCGTCGGTGGCGCACCAGTCGGAACACGTGCTGATCGCCAGCGGCATTCCGGTGCTGTACCCGTCCAACGTGCAGGAATACCTGGACTACGGCCTGCACGGGTGGGCCATGAGCCGTCACACGGGCCTGTGGGTGGCGATGAAATGCGTGACGGATGTGGTGGAGTCCAGCGCGTCGGTCGACGTGGACCCGTCGCGCGTGCAAATTGTGCTGCCCGAAGACGGCATGCCGCAGGGGGGCCTGAACATCCGCTGGCCGGATTCTCCGCTGGCGCAGGAGGCGCGGCTGCTGGACCACAAATGGTACGCGGCACTGGCTTACGTGCGCGCCAACAAGCTGAACCGCGTGGTGCTGGATTCGCCCAACGCACACTTCGGCATCATGACGGCCGGCAAGGCCTATCTGGACGTGCGACAGGCGCTGAACGACCTGGGGCTGGACGAGGCGGCCTGTGCGCAGGCCGGCATCCGCGTGCTGAAGGTGGGCTGCATCTGGCCGCTGGATGCGCAGGACGCGCGTGAGTTCGCCACCGGGCTCAAGGAAATTCTGGTCGTCGAGGAAAAGCGCCAGATCCTGGAGTACGCGCTCAAGGAAGAACTCTACAACTGGCGCGACGACGTGCGGCCGCGCGTGTACGGCAAGTTCGACGAACGCGAGAACGGCGGCGGCGAATGGTCCACGCCGCGCGGCGGGTGGCTGCTGCCGGCGCGCTATGAGCTGTCGCCCGCGCTGATCGCCCGCGCCATTGCCGCGCGGCTGGAGAAGGCCCACCTGTCCGACGCACTGCGTGCCCGCATCGCGGCGCGCCTGGCCGTGATCGACGCCAAAGAACGCGAGGCCAGCCGACCCACGCTGGTCGAAGAGCGCAAGCCCTGGTTCTGTTCCGGCTGTCCGCACAATACGTCGACACGCGTGCCGGAGGGGTCGCGCGCGGTCGCCGGCATCGGCTGCCACTACATGGCGATGTGGATGGACCGCAATACCGACACCTTCAGCCAGATGGGCGGGGAGGGCGTGGCGTGGCTGGGCCAGAAAGACTTCACGTCCGAGCGCCACATCTTCGCGAACCTGGGCGACGGCACTTATTTTCATTCGGGCCTGCTTGCCATCCGCGCGGCCATCGCGGCGCGCGCCCGCATCACCTACAAGATCCTCTATAACGACGCCGTCGCCATGACGGGCGGGCAGCCCGTGGACGGCGTGCTGACCGTGCCGCAGATCGCGGCACAGATGCTGGCTGAAGGCATCGTCAAGACGGTGGTCGTGACTGACGAACCCGACAAGTACACGGGCGCGCAGACGTTGCCGCCGGGCGTGGAGGTCCAGCACCGCAAGGCGCTGGACGACGTGCAGCGCGCGCTGCGCGACATCGACGGCGCTACCGTGCTGATCTACGACCAGACCTGCGCCACCGAGAAGCGCCGCCGCCGCAAGCGCGGCGAGTATCCCGACCCGGCCAAGCGCGCCTTCATCAACGAAGCGGTCTGCGAAGGCTGCGGCGATTGCTCGGTGCAGTCGAACTGCCTGTCGGTGGAACCGCTGGATACGCCGCTGGGCACGAAGCGGCGCATCAACCAGTCGTCGTGCAACAAGGACTTTTCCTGCGTTGAGGGTTTCTGCCCCAGCTTCGTGACGGCCGAAGGCGCGGTGCCGCGCAAGCCCGGCAAGCAGGGCGGCGCGCCCGCGCTGCCCGAGGCACCGCTGCCCGAGCCCGCCGATATCGCGCCGGGCGCCGCGTATCGCGTGGTGGTGGCCGGCGTGGGCGGCACGGGTGTGGTGACGGTCGGCGCGCTGATCGGCGCGGCCGCGCACATCGAGGGCAAGGGCGTGACCGTGCTGGACATGGCCGGGCTGGCGCAAAAGGGCGGCGCGGTGCTCAGCCACGTGCAGCTGGCCAACCGGCCCGAGGACCTGCACGCCACGCGCGTCGCGCTGGGCGAGGCGGATCTGGTCATCGGCTGCGACGCGCTGGTGTCGGCGTCGCCCGAGGTGCTGTCGCGCCTGCGGCCCGACCATGGCCGCGCGGTGGTCAACAGCAGCGCCGCGCCGACCGCCGCGTTCCTGTCGCAGCCGGCCTGGCGCTTTCCGGGGGCGCAGGCGCAGGCCGCGCTGACGCAGAGCACCGGCGGCCATTGCGATTTCCTGGAGGCCGGACCGCTTGCCGAGGCGCTGCTGGGCGACAGCATCTACGCCAATCCCCTGCTGTTGGGCTATGCGTGGCAAAAGGGCGGCCTGCCGCTGTCGCTGGACAGCCTGCGCCGCGCGATCGAGATCAACGGCGTGTCGGTGGACAAGAACCTGGCCGCCTTCGAACTGGGCCGCCAGGCCGCGCACCGCGGCGCCGACGCGCTGCGCCCGGCGGCGGCCGAGCACGTGGTGGCTTTGCCGGAAACCCTGGACGCGCTCGTCAACCGGCTGGCGGCGCACGTGCGCGATTACCAGGACGACGCGTACGCGCAGCGCTATCTGGCGGCCGTGGCGGCGGTGCGCTCGCGTGAGGCCGCGCTGGGCGACAAGCGTCACGACGTCACGCGCGCCGTGGCTCGCAATCTGGCCAAGCTCATGACCTACAAGGACGAGTACGAGGTGGCGCGGCTGCATGCCGACCCGGCGTTCAAGGACCGGCTGCGCGCGCAGTTCGAGGGCGAGCCGGGCCGCGACTACGCGCTGCGCTATTACCTGGCGCCGCCGGCGTTTGCGCGCCGCGACGCGCGGGGCCGGCCGCAAAAGCGTGCGTACGGGGCGTGGATGGAATCGGCGTTCCGGCTGCTCGCGCCGATGAAGCGCGTGCGCGGCACCTGGCTGGACGTATTCGGCAGGACGGCCGAGCGCCGCATGGAACGCCAGCTTGCGGCCGATTATCTGGCGCTGGCCGAGGAGTTCGCCCGCTCACTGGACGCCGGCAACCGCGACGCGGCGCTGGAGTTGGCCAACGTGCCGGATGCGATCCGCGGCTATGGGCATGTGAAAGAAAAGAGCGTGGAACAGGCGCGCGGCAAACAGGCGGCGCTGTGGGAGCGGTATCGCGGCGGTAACGCGGCGCGGCTGGCGGCCTGATCGCGGGAGGCGTGGTGTACGATCCCCCGTCAATGCGGGGGCCGGTCCCCGCCGCCCGTTGGATCCGCCATGGAAAGCATCCTCCGCAAACTCGACCTGACCTCGCTGCGCCTCTTTGTGGCGGTCTGTCAGGAGAACAGCATCGCGCGGGCGGCCGAGCGCGAGTTCATTGCGCCCTCCGCCGTCAGCCGGCGCATCGCCGACATGGAAGCGCTGATCGGCCTGCCGCTGATCGCCCGGCACACCCGCGGCGTCTCGGTGACGCCCGCCGGGCAGACCGTCCTGCGCCACGCGCGCCAGATCATCGGCGACGTCGAGGCGATGGGGGCGGAGCTGTCGCGCTTCTATGAGGGCGTGAAAGGGCACGTGCGGGTGGTGGCCAACCTGTCGGCCATCGTGCAGTTCCTGCCCGAGGACGTGGCGGCGTTTCAGCGCCTGTTTCCCGACGTGGATATCGACCTGGAAGAGCAGCACAGTCCCGACGTCCTGCGCCTGGTGCGCGAGCGGGCGGCAGACTTCGGCATCTGCAACCAGATCGCGGGCGCCGACGAGCTGGAACAATTGCCCTACCGCCGCGACCGGCTGGCGGTCATGCTGCCCTCCACGCACCCCAAGGCCTCGGCGCGCCAGCTCAGCCTGCAGGACATCGCCGACGAAACATTCGTGGGCCTGCGCGAGAACAGCGCGTTGACGCAGCTGCTGGCGGCGCGGGCCGCGGCGCTCGGCAAGACGCTGTCCGTGAAGATCCGTGTGGCCAGCCTGGACGCGCTGTGCCGCATGACGCACGCGGGCCTGGGCATCGCCGTGATGCCGCAGCAGGTCGCCGAGCTGTATCTGCAGGCGCTGGACGTAGTGGTGCGTCCCCTTTCCGATGAGTGGGCCCGGCGCCACCTTTGCATCGTGTTTCCGAACCAGGCGCAGTTGTCGGCGACCGCTAGCAAGCTGGTCCGGTTTTTGGCGCAGCAGGGCTGACGGCCGGCTTCGTCGGGACCCGCCGTCGCAACCCGTCGTCGCCATTCGCGATGGCGGGGCTGCCGATATGACACTTCGCCATTGACGGCCGTCTTCGTATAGTCAAAGCGCGTTCATCGCCGGTACGGGGCATCCAGACCCCGCTGCGTCCTATACGGAGACATCATGACCCCCACCAGATTGCTCGCGAGCTGTGCTCTCGCGCTTGGCGCCGTGTGTGCGGCTGCCGCCGCGTCGGCCGCCGGCTACCCGGACCGCCCCATCCGCCTGATCGTGCCGACCTCGCCCGGCTCGACCGCCGACGTGGTCGCGCGCGTCGTGGCCGAGAACCTGGGCAAGACGCTGGCCCAGCCCATGATCGTGGAAAACCTGGCCGGCGCGGCGGGCATTCCGGGCACGCGCCAACTGGTGTCCGCCAAGCCCGACGGCTATACGCTGGCCATCGTGTCGTCCAACCATGCCATCAATCCCAGCCTGTACAAGAGCTTGCCCTACGACACGGTCAAGGACATCACGCCGATTTCCGTCATCGGCACGACGCCGCTCGTGGTCGTGGTGGCGGAGAACTCTCCGTACAGGACGATGGACGACCTGCTGAAGGCCGCCCGCGCGCAGCCGGGCAAGATCAACTACGGCTCGTCCGGGACGGGCAGCGTGCTGCACCTGGCCGGCGAGCTGCTCAAGTCCAAGGCGGGCGTGGACATGATGCACATCCCGTACAAGGGCGGCAACGCGCTGATCACCGACGTGATGTCGGGACAGATCCAGGTCGCCTTCCTGGCCTCCCCGTCCGTGCTGGCGCAAGTGCAGGCGGGCAAGCTGCGCGCGCTTGCCGTCAGCACGCCCGAGCGCCTGCCCATCCTGCCCAACGTGCCCACGCTGGACGAGGCCGGGGTGAAGGGCTATTCGTACGACGCCTGGATCTCGCTGATCGGACCGGCCGGGCTGCCCGCCGATGTCGTGCAGAAGCTGCAGGCCGCCACGCGCAAGACCATGCAAGAGCCGGCGGTGCTCAAGGCGCTGTCGCCGCAGGGCTTTGTGGCGCAGGGCACCACGGCGGAACAGGCGGCGCAGACGCTGGCCGCCGAGATCACCAAGAGCCAGACGCTCGTCAAGGCGGCGGGCGTCACCATCGAATGACCGGATTGCCATGACTTCCGCATCTTTACTCGACGCCCCGGCCCGCCTGCTGTTTCTGGCGCAGGACCCGGCCCGCGTGGCCGCGCAACTGGGCGGCGCGGCGCTGACTCTGCTTGACGCCGCGCCACTGCGCGACGACATCTCCACCGACGAGATCACGCCGGTCCCGATCCTGACTCACTTCGACGAGAAACTGGGCCGGTATCCGTACACGGGCTTTCGGGCGGGCGACACCCAGCCCATCGGCATCGACGCCATCCGGCAGTCGGGCATCAACGTCGTCGTCGCGGGCAAGCGGTACGGCAAGGGCTCGTCGCGCGAGCACAGCCCGATGGCCGAGAAGTCCGCCGGCGTGCGGCTGGTGATCGCCGAAAGCTTCGAGCGCATCTACCGCCAGAACGCCGACAACATCGGGCTGTACACCAGCACCGACATGGGACTGGTGGCGCGGCTGCAAGGGGGCGAGCGCATCACGGTTGATGAGATCGTGGCTGGGCGCGACGCGTTGGCGGCGGCGATCGTCAAGGCGGGCGGTCTGCTGGCATTTGGGCAGGCGCAGTTGCGCGATGTGACGCCCGCCGCCGAATCCGCCGCTGAATCTTCCGACATGGCTGGCGCGCCGCCGCGCACGCTCTTCGAAAAAATCGTCCGGCGGCATCTCCTGCAAACGCCCGCGACCGCGGCGGACCCGCAGCAAGGCGACGGCGTCTTCCTGCGCGCGGACTGGCGCTTCATCCATGAGTACTACTCCGGCATGGCCGCCCATATGCTGCATGCGCGGTTCGGCCGGCCCCTGCGATTGGCGGACCCGGATCGCATCGTGGTGTTCGAGGACCACACCTCCTACGTCGAGGAAAGCCCCAACCACGTGCGCGCGGGCATCGTGCCCAATGTGCGCGCCATGTGCCAGGCGCAGCGCGACTTCGCCGACGCTTACGGGCTGCGCCAACATCGCACGCTGACTGAGGCCGAGGCGGCGCGCGACACCGGCGCCAACGTGGCTGGCATCTCGCACGCCATGATGGCCGAACACTACGCGCTGCCGGGACAGGTCGTGGTCGGCACCGACTCGCACACCCCGCACAGCGGAGCGCTGGGTTGCGTGGCCTTTGGCGTGGGCACCACCGATATGGCGAACGCGTTCGTCACGGGCGCGGTGCGGCTGACGCTGCCGGCCTCGCTGCGCATCGAACTGGACGGTGCGCCGGCGCAAGGGGTGACGGCCAAGGACATCGTGCTGCACCTGCTGGCGTTGCCCGAAATCCGCGCGGGCGCCGGCGTGGGCAAGGTGTTCGAGTTTGCGGGCGAGGCCATCGCCAGTCTGTCCATCGACGAGCGCGCCACGCTGACCAACATGACCGCCGAACTGGGCGGACTGACAGGCATCGTCGCGCCAGACGCCGAGACCGCCCGCTTCCTGCGTGAACGCCGCGGGGTGGACGCCGGCATTGAACCGTGGATGCGCAGCGATCCGGACGCCGGCTACGCCGCCGTCCTGCGCGTGGACTGCGCCACGCTGTCGCCGCTGGTGGCATCGCCCGGAGACCCCGGCAACGGCGTGCCGTTGTCCAGCCTGACCGCGCGGCCGCGCATCGACATTGCGTATGGCGGCTCCTGTACCGCCGGCAAGCGCGAGGATTTCGACTACTACCACCAGGTGCTGGCGTGGGCCGTGGCGCGCGGACTGCGGTTGCCGGACGGCGTGACGCTGTATCTGCAATACGGCACCACGGCCGTGCGCGACTACTGCGTGGCGCAGGGCTACGACAAGACCTTTGCCGCTGTGGGCGCGCGCATCCTGCAGCCGTCGTGCGGCGCGTGCGCGAATTGCGGGCCGGGGTCGTCGACCGAGGCGTCGCAGGTGACGATCAGCGCCATCAACCGGAATTTTCCGGGCAGATCGGGGCCCGGCAGCGTCTGGCTGGCCAGCCCGCCCACGGTCATGGCGAGCGCGCTGGCCGGAGAGCTGGCGTCGTTTGCCGAACTGCAGGCGCGGTACTAGGGTTCCCCCCACTTCGCGCGCCGCGAAGCCCTGCTTCACAAATCCTTAATTGGCAGCCAAACCGGGCTGCGTCAGAGTGCGCAACAGAGAAAACGGCCGCCAGATGCCGTTTCCGGTCGCGCGCATTGATCGCGGCCCGCCGCAAGGCGCCTTCGCACGGAAAACACCCTGTCGACGTTGTGAACCCGGGACACACCGGGAGCTTGCTGATCGGCCGCGCCGTCCGGGCTGCGGCTTCCCCCTGTTGGTCCGAGGAGACAACAATGAGCAAGAGCTGGAAGGCAATGGTTGGGGCGGTGGCGGTCATGGCGGGCGGATGGGCGCACGCCGCCGATGCGCCGCCGGTGGACGTGAAGCTGATGCAACTGTCGGTGGGCAAGATCGAACTGGACAAAGGCTTCATGACCGCCATGGTCGACGTGGGCACCAAGATCAAGATTCCGGTGCCTGCCTACGTGATCCAGCATCCGCGCGGCCTGGTGCTGTTCGACACCGGCATGAACCAGGCCACGGCCGACGGCAACTGCGCCAATTACTGGGGACAGGGGCTGTGCGGCGCGTTCAATTCCATCCAGGGCCGCGACGAGGTCATCGACCGCCAGCTCAAGGCCGCCGGCTTTGACGTGAGCGACGTGAAGTACGTCGTGTACTCGCACTTCCATCTGGATCACGCCGGCAACATCAAGATGTTCCCCAAGGCCAAGCACGTCGTGCAGAAAGCCGAGCTGCGCGCCGCCTGGTGGCCCGAGAAATTCCAGCGCGCGGCCTACGTCATGAAGGACTTCGACACCACGCGCGACTATGACTTCATCCAGGTCGAGGGCGACTTCGATCTGTTCGGCGACGGCACCATCGTGCTGCTGGACACCAAGGGCCACACGCAGGGCCACCAATCGCTGCAGGTCAAGCTGCCCAAGACCGGCGTCGTGCTGCTGGCGGCCGACGCCATCTATACCGGTGAAAACGAAGCGGGCGTCATTCCGGGCATCACCTGGAACACGGCGGCGTCCATGCAGGCCATCGACCGCCTCAAGCAGATTCGCGACGCGCGCCAGGGGCAGCTCTGGTACAGCCATGACGCGGAGCAGCACGCGCAGAACGCGAAAACCAAAGTGTTCGACTAAGGCGCGCCATGGAGCCCGCCGTCGCCTTGCACCAGGTCTGCAAGTCGTTCGGATCCCGCCAGGTCCTGGAATCCCTCAGCCTGTCCGTCAGGCCGGGGGAGATCCTGGGCCTGCTGGGACCGAACGGCAGCGGCAAGACCACCACGCTGCGCCTGATGGCGGGCTTCTACACACCCGACAGCGGGCGCATCACGATCCGGGGGCGCGAGCCCGCACCGGGCCGCGGCAACGTCGACATCGGCTATCTGCCCGAACGCGCGCCGCTCTATGACGCGCTGACGGTCACGCAATACCTGGAATTTGGCGCGGGCGTCAAAGTGCAGGGCGGCGCCAGCGCGCGCCGCCTGGCCATCGAACGCGCCATTGACGGCTTCGATCTGCAAGGCGTGGCGCGCTCGGTGATCGGCCGCCTGTCCAAGGGGCAGCGCCAGCGCGTGGGGCTGGCGCAGGCGGTGCTGAACGACCCGCCGGTGCTGTTGCTGGACGAAGCCACCAACGGCCTGGATCCCGTGCAGATCGTGGAAGCGCGCGCAATGATCCGGCGCTGCGCCGAAGGCCGCGCAGTGGTGTTCAGCAGCCACTTGATGCAGGAGGTCGAGGCGCTGTGCTCGCGCATCGCCATCCTGCGGCAAGGCCGGCTGATCGAGGACCAGCCGCTGGGCGAATCGCGGGCCGCGCTGCAATTGCAGCTGTCCCTGCCCACCGCCGGGCATGCCGCATTGCACGCGGCGTTGTCCGCGTGCCCGGGCGTGAAGGCCGTGGACATCACGCTGCTGGATGCCGGCACCAGCAAGTGGCGCGTCACGTGGGACCCGCCCGGTGCAAATGTGGCCACCCACGCGACCACCAGCGCGGCCGCCTGCGACGCCGTGATGCGCACCGCGCTGGCGCACGCGGAACTGCGCGCCGTGCTGCCCGCGCACGAAGCGGTCGAAGCCCGCCTGTTGGCGGCGCTGGCGCCCAACGATCCCCCATTACGGAGACGCGCATGAAGGGCTTCGCGGCGTTGTACCGCAAGGAACTGCGCACCGACTTCGGCTCGCCCGTGGCGCTGGCCGTCGTGGCGGTGTTCTGGGCCCTGTCGGGCTATCTGTTCAGCTTCAACCTGTTCTTCGTCAGCACCGGGCAGATGGTGACGGCGTTTCACAACATGACCATCCTGCTGATGTTGGTGATGCCACTGGTCAGCATGCGAGCCTTCGCCGAAGAGGCGCGCCAGGGCACGCTGGAGCTGTTGCTGACCCTGCCGCTGTCGGACGTCACGCTGGTCGCCGCCAAGTTCGCGGCGGGGCTGACCATGCTGGCGCTGATGTTGGCCGGTACGATGTCGGCGGTGCTGCCGCTGGCCTGGTACGGCCAACCGGACTACGGTCCGATCGTGGGCGGGTACATCGGCGTGTTCCTGTACGGCGCGCTGTTCCTGGCGATCGGCATTGCCGTGTCCAGCGCCTGCTCGAACCAGATCGTCGCCGCCAGCGCCACGTGGGGCATCCTTGTGCTGCTGTGGTTCATCGACTATCCGGCGGCGCTGGATACGTTTCCGGCGCTGTCGCCGTTCTTTCAGGCCTTGTCGCTGTCGGCGCAGCACGTGGACTTCATCCGGGGCGTGCTGCCCGGTCCCGCCACCGTCACGCTGGCCAGCGTGGCGGTGCTGGCGCTGATGGTGGCATCGGTCAACCTGAAACGCTGGAGGCTGCGATGAGCCCCGCCTTGCGCCGCGCCGGGCGGCGGCTGTTGCTGTGGCTGCCCGTGCTGGCCGTTGCCGCGTTGCTGCTGGCGCTGAACCTGTGGGCGTCGCGGAATCTGGGCCGCATCGATTTGACCGCGCAGCGCGTGTACAGCCTGGCCCCCGAAAGCCTGGAGGTCGCGCGGCAGGTGCGCCAGCCCGTCGAGGTGACCTGGTTCTACGACCTGCGCAACAAAAGCATGGTCGACGCGCTGGAGCTGCTGCGCCAGTACGAACGCGAAAATCCGTTGATCCGCGTGCGCGGGGTCGACCCCGCACTGCGACCGGCCGAAGCGCGCGCCGCCGGCATCCAGTTTGCGGGCAGCGCCGTGCTGGCCTCGGGCGAGCGGCGCACTACCATCAACGGCGGCACCGAAACCGACTTCACCAATGCGCTCATCCGCATCAGCCAGAACGGCGCGCAGACCGTCTGCTTCACGCAGGGCCATCGCGAAGCGCCGCTCGACAGCCTGACTTCACTGGACGACCTGGAAGACCACGATCACGACGAGAACCTGGTGGCGCGTGTCGAGGTGCATGAACAGCACGGCATGGCGATGGCGCGCAACGCGTTGCAGACGCTGGGGTTTTCGACGCGCGCGGTGGGCGCGGGCAGTCTGGCGCAGGCATTGCCGCGCTGCGCTGTCGTGGTGGCGGCCGGCCCGCGCACGCCGTTTGGCGACGATGACGCCCAGGCGCTGCGCCGCTGGACCGGCGCGGGGGGCAAGACGCTGTTGCTCCTGGAACCCGATACCCGGCACGGCCTGGACGGTCTGCTGTCCGACTTCGGCATCGCGCTGGCGCCGGGCGCGCTGGCCGATGCGGGCAGCCATTACCGCAACGATCCCGGCAGTCCCGCCGTCAGCGACTACACGCGGCACAAGATGACGCGCGGCTTGCCGCTTAGCTTCTTTCCGGGCGCGGCCGGCCTGGAACCCGCGGGCGACGCGCTGCCGCCCGGCGTGGTGGTGACGCCGCTGGCGCAGACCTCCGCCGATGCGCAGGTGCCCGGCCAGCCGCCGTCACGCTACACGCTGATGGCGCTGGCCACGCGCAACGCGCAGGCGGCCAATGCGGACGGGGCCGCGCATCCCACGCTGCTGGTCGCGGGCGATAGCGATTTCGCGATAAACCGGCATTTCGCCACGCTGGGCAACGGCGCGCTGTTCACCAATGCCGTCACCCTGCTGGCGGGCGAAGACGCGCTCCTGACGATCCGGCCCCGTCACTACGAGAACCGCCGCGTGGAACTGACCAACCGCCAGATGCGCGCGGTGTTCTGGACCAGCACGGTCGCGTTGCCGCTGCTTGCGTTGCTGACGGGGCTGCTGCTGTGGTGGAGGCGGCGTTGAACGCGCGCCGCGCGCTATGGCCGGCGCTGCTGGCAGCGGGCATTGCGCTGTCGGTGTGGCAATGGCACGAGGCCGCCGAATCGCCGGCGCATCACGACGGTCATACCCATCTGCACGACGACCGCGGCAAGCCCGCCAGACTTTACGCCTGGGAGCCCGGCATGGCCGCGCAGGTGACGTTGGCAGGTCCCGCGGGAACCGTCCAATTGGCGCGCGGCCCGCAGGGCTGGACCGCCACGCCGCCAGGCGCCGCCGCAGGCTTTGACGCGGCCGACTTCATAGCGCTTTTTTCACAGGCGCGCAGCGACCGCACGCTGCCCCCGCAGGACGGCGAAACCTATGGCCTCGCGCCGCCGCAACTGCGCATCGACGTGCGCGATGCCACGGGCGCGAGCTTGGCGAAGCTGGACGTCGGCGCGCTGGCGCCAGATGGATTAGGCCGTTATGTACGACTGCCGGATGAGGCGCAGATCCGGATTATCCCGGACTATCAAACCCGGGCGCCGCTGGCGGCGCTGGGGGCGTCCGCCGCCACTCCACCGCTTGTTAAACCCGCCTTGCACAAAGATAAATAGGTCGCCGATAAACCCCTACCTATACTTCGCAAACATAGACAGGCGGGCAGGCCCAAAGCGGTAGCGGGACGGGTCTGCAGCCTGAAATAAAAGGGCCTTCCGGCACCTTGCGCAGCCTGCGCAAGACGGCACGGAAAGGTTGATAACGAGACAAGGGCGCGCCGGGCGCGCCCGGGCGCAAGCCCGCACGCCGCGCGCTCCTGACGGTTCGTCGCGTCCGTGCTCAGCGTATTGGGAGAAGACGCTTGACCTTGGATCTACTGCCTCTCGCCTTGGTGGACGGCGTGGCATACGCCAGTCTGCTGTTCCTGGTATCGATGGGGTTAACCCTGGTGTTCGGTGTGATGGGGATACTGAACGTCGCCCACGGCGCGTTCTACGCCTTCGGCGGTTATGCCGCGGCCAGCCTCGTCATGTTCGTGGCCCCCAAGACCGACTCTCCCATTCTTCTTTTCGCGGCGTTGTTCGTGGCGGCCATCGCCGTCGGGCTGCTGCTGGGCAGCATCATGGAATTCGTCCTGATCCGCCGCGCCCAGAACTACGACCCCATCCTCAAGCTGCTGCTTACCTTCGGCGCGTTCCTGATGCTGGAAGACATCCAGCGCCTGCTGTGGGGCGCGCAGCCCTATAGCGCCAGCGAAGTCGTCAACCGGCTGGGCAACATCGAGATCGGGGACATCACCTACACCACGTATCAGCTGGTGGTGGTGCCCGCCACAGCGCTGCTGGCCTACGTGTGCCTGGAATTCTTCCTGCGCCACACCAAGCTGGGCAAGCAGACGGTAGCAACCACACACCACCGCGAAGTCGCGACGTCGCTCGGCATCAACGCCAAGAAGATCGGCTACGTTACCTTCGTGATCGCGACCATCCTGGGCGCCTTGGGCGGAGCGCTGGCCTCGCCCACCACATCGCTCGTGCCAGGCGCCGGCACCGACATGACGGTGCTGTCATTCGCGGTGGTCGCCACCGCCGGGCTGGGCCAGATCACCGGCGCGCTGATCGCCGCGCTGCTCATCGGCATCATCCGCGCCATCGCCGTGTACGCCGCGCCGGAGCTGGAAGTTGCCGTGCCCTACATCATCATGGTGCTGGTGCTGATCATCCGCCCGCACGGTCTGTTCACCGTTGCTCAAGCGAGGACGATCTGATGAAAGTCCCTGTCCTCAGCCTGCTGGCCGCGCTGTTCACGCTGTTCCTTGGCTACACCTATTCCTGGACGATCACGCCCATCGTCATCGGCCTGACCTATGCGATTGCCGCACTGGGCGTGTCGGTGATGGCGCGCGCTGGCCAGATCTCGTTCGGCCACGCCATGTTTGCCTGCATCTCGGCGTACACCGTGGCGTTTCTGGCCAAGGCCATGCCCGGCCTGGATGCGCTGGCGCTGATCCTGGCCGGCGTTGTCGCCAGTTTTGTCGCCGCCGTCGTCATCGGCCTGTTCGTGGTGCGTTACCGCGGCATCTTCTTCGGCATGTTGAATTTGGCGCTCAGCATGGTGCTGTTTGCGCTCTTGGGCAAGCTCTACACGCTGACCGGCGGCTCCGACGGCATGCGCATCGTGCGCCCGACCATGGCCGGCATCGTGATGGAGCGCGAATCCTTCGAACGCGCGCTGCTGGTGCTGACGCTGGTCCTGTCGCTGGTGCTGGCGTGGTGGGTGCAGCGTTACTTCCGCTCGGGCAGCGGCCAGGCGCTGTCGGCCATCAAGACCAACGAAACGCGGATCGAATACCTGGGGTTTTCCGCGTACTTCATCATGTGGAAGGGTTATCTGCTGTCGGCGGTGGTGGTGGGCTTTTCGGGCGCGATCCTTGCGCTGATGCAAGGGCTGGTCACGCCGGAAATCGGCTCGTGGCTGCGCTCGGGCGAATTCGTCTTCATCACCATCCTGGGCGGCGCGGGCCATGCCGCCGGCGCATTCTTGGGCGCGGTGGGCTTTGAATCCGTAAAGCTCGTTTCCGCCGCCTACTTCCCCGGTCTCTGGCAGTTCCTGTTGGGCCTCACGCTGATCCTGGTCATTTTCATGTTCCCCACGGGCTTCGTGGGCCAGATCACCAAGCGCATCAAATCGCGTGAACGTGCGCAACGCCGCGCGCAGGCGCCCGTGCAGGTCGCAGCAAGGAACTGATGATGAAACCCCTCATTCAAACCACCGACCTGTACCTCGCCTTCGGCGGCGTGGTGGCCGCCGACAACATCAACTTCGAGTTGCACGAAGGCGAACGCCTGGCGGTGATCGGCCAGAACGGCGCGGGCAAGACCACGTTCATCAACATCTGCACGGGGTACCTGACGCCCGCCAAGGGCAAGGTCTATTTCGACGGCAAGGACGTCACCGCCATGGCGCCGCGCAAGATCGTGCGCCTGGGCATGGGGCGCTCGTTCCAGCTGCCGCAGCTGTTCACCGAACACACCGTGCGCCAGTGCGTACAGATCGCGGCCGCTCGCCGCAACAAGGAACTGAGCTGGTTCCGGTCGCTGGAAAGCACCATCGACGCGCGCGAGGTGGACGCGACGCTGGAACTGGTGGGCCTCTTGCCCGACGCCGACGAAGCCTGCATCGAGCTGCCCGAAGGCAAGCGCAAGCTGCTGGACGTGGCGATGGCGCTGGCGCTGCAGCCCAAGCTGCTGATCATGGACGAGCCCACCAGCGGCGTCGCGTCGGAAGACAAGTTCGCGTTGATGGAAACCGTGATGCACGCGCTGGACGAGCGCCGCGTGACAAGCTGGTTCGTCGAGCACGACGTGGACATCGTGTCGCGCTACGCCACCCGCGTGGCGGCCTGGATCGCGGGCAAGGTGGCCGCGGACGGATCGCCCGAGGAAGTCTTGAATAATCCGCAGATCAGAAGCGAAGTGCTGGGGGCCTGAACCATGTTGAATCTATCGGCCATCAACGTCGACCTGGCGGGCAATCGCATCCTGCGCGACGTCAGCGCCAGCTTCGAAGCGTCCCGCACCATCGGCATCGTCGGGCGCAACGGCGCGGGCAAGACCACGCTGCTGCGCACCATCATGGGTCTGACGCGTATCCGCTCCGGCAAGATTGCATTCGACGGCACCGACCTCACCGCGTTGCCCGGCCACAAGCGCGCCGCAATGAAGGTGGGCTACGCGCCCGAAGACCGCGTCATCTTCCCGACCATGACCGTCGAGGAAAACCTGCACCTGCCGTGCGAGGTGCAGGGCCAGTCCAAGGCTGAGATCCAGGCTCGCATGGACACCGTGCTGAAGGTGGTGCCGCAGCTGGAGCCGATGCTCAAGCGGTCCGGCTCCGCGCTGTCGGGCGGGCAGGGCAAGATGGTGGCGCTGGCACGGGCCGTCATGGTCGGCACGCGGCTCTTGATGCTGGATGAACCCTTTCAGGGGCTCGCGCCCAAGCTGGCGCGCGACTACACCGAGGCGCTGGGCCGGCTCAAGGAAATGCAGCCCGACCTGTGCGTGGTCATCACCGAATCCAACGTGAAGCTGCTGGGCGACATCCCCGACCAGATATGGACGATCGAGCGCGGCTCGATCACGCTGAACTGATACCCCACGGAGACATTCCCATGACGCAGATGATTATCGGCGGCCGCCAGGTCGATGCCCAGGACGGGCGCACGATCGAGGTCGTTTCCCCCGTAGACGGCGAGGTGTTCACCACCATTCCGCGCGGCCAGCAGGCCGACGTCAACGCGGCCGTGCAAGCCGCCCGCGACGCGCTGGAAGGCGCCTGGGGCGACATGACGGCGCTGGAACGCGGCCGCCTGCTGATGCGCCTGGGCGAAAGCGTGCTGGCGCACCACGAGGAACTGGCGCAACTGGAATCGCGCGATACCGGCAAGCCCATGTCCACCGCGCGCGGCGACATCACCGTGCTGGCTCGCTACTTCGAGTTCTACGGCGGCGCGGCCGACAAGGTGCACGGCCAGACCATCCCGTTCCAGAAGGACTATTCGGTGCAGCTCATCCGCGAGCCGCTGGGCGTCACCGCACACATCATTCCGTGGAACTACCCCGCGCAGATGTTCGGCCGCAGCGTGGCGCCGGCGCTTGCCATGGGCAACGCCGCCGTCGTCAAACCCGCCGAGGACGCCTGCCTGTCGATCATCCGCGTGGCCGAACTGGCGCTGGAAGTCGGCTTTCCGCCGGGCGCGCTGAACATCGTCTCGGGGCTGGGCGAAGAGGCCGGCGCTGCGCTGTCGCGCCATCCCGGCATCAACTTCATCACCTTCACCGGCTCGAACGAAGTCGGCGTGCTGGTCCAGCAGGCCGCCGCGCTCAACGCGGTCAAGTGCGTGCTGGAACTGGGCGGCAAGTCGGCGCACATCGTCTTTGACGACGCCAACTACAAGCTCGCAATTCCGGCCATCGTCAAGGGCATCGTCCACAACACCGGCCAGACCTGCACGGCGGGCAGCCGGCTGCTGGTGCAAAAGGGCATCTACGACGACTTCATGAAGGCGCTGGGCGCGGAATTCGCAAAGGTGCGCGCCGGCACGCCGGACATGGACCTGACGTGCGGGCCCGTCGTCAACAAGGCGCAGTACGACCGCGTCAACCGCTACATCGCCAAGGGCCTGTCCGAAGGCCTGAAGGTCGCGGCCGAAGGCGGCATTGCCGATGGCGTGCCGCAGGGCGGCTACTTCGTCAAACCCACGCTCTTCGCGGCCACCAGCCATGACAGCGACCTGCTGACGCAGGAGATCTTCGGGCCGGTGCTGGTCGCGCTGCCGTTCGCCGACGAGGCCGAGGCTATCCGTCTGGCCAACGCCACCGACTACGGCCTGTTGGGCGCGGTCTGGACCGAGAACGGCGGACGCCAGCAGCGCGTGGCGCGCGGCATCAAGTGCGGCCAGGTCTACATCAACGGCTTCGGCGCGGGCGGCGGTGTCGAACTGCCATTCGGCGGCGTCAAGAAAAGCGGCCACGGCCGGGAAAAAGGCTTCATCGCGCTGGAAGAGATGAGCACGACCAAGACTCTGATTCAGTTCTATGGCGAGTGATCGCCGCGCACAATACGGAGACAAGAAATGAGCCAGTTGCAAGGCAAGGTTGCGATCGTCACGGGCGGCGGTAACGGTTTCGGCGAGGGCATCGTCAAGCTGTACGCCAAGGAAGGCGCCAAGGTCGTGATCGCGGACATCAATAAAGAGGCCGCCGACCGCGTGGCGGCCGAAATCGGCGACGCCGCGCTGGCCGTGAAGGCCGACGTGTCCAGCCGCGCCGACATCGACAACGTGGTGCGCGCCGCGCTCGACAAATTCGGTACTGTGGACATCGTAGTCAACAACGCTGCCATCACCCACAAGAACCAGCCGATGCTGGACGTGGACGAGGCTACCTTCGACCGTATGTTCGACATCAACGTGAAGTCGATCTATCACATGGCCCAGGCCGTCGTGCCCGTCATGCGCAAGCAGAAGCGCGGCGTGATTCTGAATATAGGATCGACGGCCGGAATCCGTCCGCGTCCGGGCCTCAGTTGGTACAACGCGTCCAAGGGCGCGGTCAACGTGCTGTCCAAGTCGATGGCCGTGGAGCTGGGCGGTGAGGGCATCCGCGTCAACGCCATCTGCCCGGTCATGGGCGTCACCGGCATGTTCGAACTCTTCATGGGCTTGCCCGACACCCCCGAGAACCGCGCGAAGTTCGTGTCGACCATTCCGCTCGGCCGCTTCTGCCAGCCGTCCGACGTGGCCGCGGCCGCGCTGTTTCTGGCCAGCGATGCCGCCGAGTTCATCACGGGCGTGGAATTCCCCGTCGACGGCGGGCGCACGGTATAGGTTTGGACGCCGGCGTGCCGCGGGGTCGCGGCGTGCCGGATGCCGCGACCGCCCGCGGTCCGGATCACTTCTGTGGATGAAGACGCATGAAAATCAAAGCGGCGTTATTGCGGCAAGTGGGGGTCGAAGGACCGTATGCGCAGACCCGGCCCCTGACCATCGCGGATATCGAGCTGGACCCGCCCGGGTTCGGCGAAGTGCTGGTCAGAATCCGTGCGGCCGGCCTGTGCCATTCGGACCTGTCCGTCATCAACGGCGACCGGCCGCGCGGCGTGCCGATCGTGCTGGGCCATGAATCTTCCGGCGAAGTCGTGGAAACCGGGCCGGGCGTCACGGACCTGAAGGCCGGCGATCACGTTGCCATGGTGTTCGTGCCCAGCTGCGGCTGCTGCAATCCCTGCATGGAAGGCCGGCCCGCGCTGTGCGAACCGGGCGCCGTGGCCAACACCAAGGGAACGTTGCTGGGCGGCGAGCGCCGCCTGCACATCGGCGACGAATACATCAACCATCACACCGGCGTGTCCTGCTTCGCGGAATACGCCGTGGTGTCGCGGCGCTCGTGCGTCAAGGTGAATGTCGAACTGTCCCACCGCGAGGCCGCGCTGTTCGGATGCGCCGTGCTGACCGGCGCCGGCGCCGTCATCAACCGCGCGCGCATCAAGGTGGGCGACACCGCCGCGATCGTGGGGCTGGGCGGCGTGGGCCTGAGCGCGCTGCTGGCCGCCGTTGCCGCGGGCGCGCGCCGCGTGGTCGCCATCGACCTCAGCGACGAAAAACTGGCGCTGGCGAAAGAGCTGGGCGCCACGCACCTCGTCAACCCGAAGCAGGTCAAGACCGACGACGACCTCATGGATCTGGCCGGCGGCCGCGTGGACTTCGGCTTTGACATGGCGGGCGCCGTGCCCGCCTTCGAGACCGCCTACAAGCTCACGCGCCGCGGCGGCGCCACGGTCACGTCCGGCCTGCCCAATCCCAAGTTCAGCTTCCCGCTGTCGTTGTCGCAAATGGTGGGCGAAGAGCGCGAGATCCGGGGCAGCTACCTGGGCTCGGGCGTGCCCGCCATCGACATCAGCCGCTACATCGACCTGTACAAGGCCGGCCGCCTGCCGGTCGACAGGATGATGGGCCAATCGTTTTCGCTGGACCAGATCAACGAGGGGTTCGATCACCTCGCCACCGGCGGCAGCCTGCGCGACGCCATCGTTTTCTAAGGGCACAGACCCGATCAACAACACTGGAGACAACACCATGAAGACCTCAAGACTGGCGGCCTTGCTGGGCGCCACCCTGCTGTCGGGCCTGGCCACGCTGGCCATCGCCGCCGACAAACCCAAGGAACTGAACGTCGGCATCTCGACCTTCCTGTCGGGCTCGGCGTCCGTGTTCGGCGTGCCGGCGCGCGATGCGGCCGACATCCTGATCGAAGAGATCAACGCGGGCGGCGGCATCGACGGCGTCAAGATCGTGCCCAGCTACATCGACGAAGGCGGCGGCGGCGAAAAGCTCTTGTCCGAATACCGGCGCCTGGCCGAAGGCGGCACGCGCGTGATGCTGTCGGCCATTTCCAGCGGCCACTGCAACATCGTCGCGCCCGTGGCCGAGGACCTGAAGGTGCTGAACGTGCTGTGGGACTGCGGCACGGAAAAGGCGTTGGAAGGCAAGAAATACAAGTACGTCGTGCGCACGCAGGCCAACGCCACCACCGAAATGGTCGCGCAGGTGCTGTACCTGATGAAGGTGAAGCCCGACTTCAAGACTATCGCCATCGTCAACCAGGACTACGCCTGGGGCCGCGATTCGCGCGACATCTTCCTGGCCGCGCTCAAGAAGTTCAAGCCCGACGTCAAGGTCGTCGCCGAGATGTTCCCCAAGTTCGGCGCCGCCGACTTCTCCACCGAAATCAGCCGCCTGCAGGCGCTGCGCCCCGACGTCATCGTCTCCACCTCGTGGGGCGGCGACCTGGACAACTTCGTGCGCCAGGCCTCGCAGCGCAACCTGTTCAAGAACTCCACCTTCGTGCTGTCGCTGGCCGAAAGCTCGCTGGAACGCCTGGGTAACGCGCTGCCTGAAGGCGTCCTGGTCGGCGCGCGTGGCGATCACTACTTCCTTCACCCGGAAACCAAGGACGATCCCAAGCACCAGGCTTTCGTGAAGAAATTCCACGACAAGACCGGCGCCTATCCGATCTACTCGGTCTATCACATGGTGCAAGGCATCTACGGCCTGAAGGCCGGCTACGAAAAGGCCATCAAGGACAACGGCGGCAACTGGCCCACCCCTGAACAGGTCGCGGCCGCGATGCACGACGTCAGCTTCAAGGGCTACGGCCGCGAAGTGAAAATGCACCGCGCCGACGGCCAGGCCTTGGAAGCGCAACTGTTCGGCGTCACCAAGAAGAGCGACAAGTACCCGTTCAAGGTCCTGGCCGACATCACCATCGTGCCGGCTGAGCTGGTGACGCCCGGGGTGACGGATACGTCGATGGCGTGGATCGAAAAGAGCCTGACGCCTGAKGTGTTGAAGAGCGACCAGATCAARGTGTTCCCGAACTGATCGGGACGGACTGAGCAAGCAGCAGTGTGTGGTGCAGGGATAGCCCCGGCGTAAASGCCGGGGCGTTTTTTTTGCGGCGGGTGCGCGCGTTGCCAGGTGTCTGACACCCTTGCACCACTGCGGCAAGCCCGGCAGCGTCTCACCAGGGTGTCAGACACCTCATT
>NZ_LMGO01000001.1:42241-452504 GCF_001427425.1 Achromobacter sp. Root565 | reverse complement strand
TTTGCGGCGGGTGCGCGCGTTGCCAGGTGTCTGACACCCTTGCACCACTGCGGCAAGCCCGGCAGCGTCTCACCAGGGTGTCAGACACCTCATTTAGTCAGTCTCCAGGTGTCTGACACCCTTGCACCACTTCGGCAAGCCCAGCATGACCTCACCCGGGTGTCTGACACCGCCATCAGCCCACCCCAGCCGCCTACAGCTCCAACACCACCTTCTTCCCCCCGCAAGACCGCGAGCAGCACGCCATCATCTTGTTATTCGCCTCGCGTTCCGCCCGAGTCAGCACCACGTCGCGGTGGTCGATGTCGCCTTCCAGAACGCGCACTTCGCACGAGCCGCACAACCCTTCCTCGCAATCGCTCTGCACATCAATATTGGCGCCACGCAATGCCGTCAGCAGCGTCTGGTCCGCAGGCACGGTGATGACGATGCCCGAATCCTTGAGCACAACTTCAAACGCCTGTTCCTTCGACGGATCCAACGTCCCAAGTGTGGAATGGAAGTGCTCCACCCGCAGCGCATCCTCCGGCCAAGCCGCGCAGCAGCCGGCCAGCGCATCCAGCAGCCCCTGCGGACCGCACGCATATACCTGTGCGCCCGCGCGCGGTTCGGCAAGCAGGGCCGCATAATCGGCGCGGCTGCCTTCGTCCTTGACGTGCAGATGCAGCCGGTCGCCGTGCAGCGCCGCCAGTTCGTCCGCCATCGCCATGCAACCGCGCGAGCGCCCGCTGTAATGCAATTCATAATCCAGCCCCAGCTCCCGCGCACGCCGCGCCATGGCGCTGATCGGCGTGATGCCGATGCCGCCCGCAATCAGGATGAGCTTCGAAGCCGACTCGTCCATCCGGAAGTGATTGCGCGGACCACGAATACGCAGGCGCGCACCGGGCGTGGCGTTCGCGTGCATCCATGCCGACCCGCCGCGGCCATCCGCCTCGCGCAGCACGGCAATTTCAAACACGCCGGTCTCGGCCGGGTCACCGCACAGCGAGTACTGACGCGACAGACCGGTATCGCCGCATTCCACATCGATATGCGATCCGGGCGACCAGCGGGGCAGGGGCTTGCCGTCCGGTGACACCAGGCGCAGCCGCAGAATGCCGTCGGCCGCCGCTTCCGCGCTTTGCACCACGACCGGGCGGGTGATGGCGTGCGAAGACGGTTCGCCGATGCGCACCGGATGCCCGCTTTCCAGCAGCGACGGGTTCGCGCGCTCCGGGTTCTGCGCCGGATCCCATTCCACCCACAGATGTTCCGGCCCGCGGAATGACGTGTTGGGCACATAGGTGAAGGCCTGCTCGGACAGCTTCAAATGCGGCAGGCGGCGGGTCAGCTCTTCCAGGAAGATCTGCATCTCCATGCGCGCCAGGTTCTTGCCCATGCACTGGTGCGAGCCATAACCAAAGGTGAGCTGATCGCTCGCGTTTTCGCGGCGGATATCAAACAGATCGGCATCACCGAACTGGCGCTCGTCATGATTGGCCGACGACGTCACGATCAGCAGTTTCGATCCGGCGGGAATGGCGACGCCCGCGATCTCCACGTCGCGCGTGGCCAGCCGCCGCCAGGCCGCGACCGAGCCGTTGTGGCGCAGGCATTCCTCGACCGCATTGGGAATCAGGTTCGGATCCTCGCAGATCTCGCGCCAGGCCTGCGGATGCTGCAGCAGCAGCTTGATCGCGTTGGCCGACGCGTTGGCCGTGGTCTCGTGCGCCGCCACGATGCCGGCCATCATCATCGAATGCAGGTACGAATCGGTCACCACGTCCGGATGCGTCTGCTGTTTACGCAAGCCGTATTGCATCCAGCCCGGGCCGGACGGATCCTGCCGCATCTTGTCCAGGATCTTCCCGGCCAACTGCCAGAAATTGCCGACTGCATGCGCAACGGCAACCTGTTCCTCCGGCTTCGGGCGGCCCCAGGTGTTCACCGTGTGCGCGATGGAATACTGCCGCAGCAGATCCATGTCTTCTTCCGGGACGCCCAAAAAATGCAGCGCCACGGTCAGCGGCACTTCCCACAGCATCTGATCGACGAGGTCGGCACGGCCGTCGTCGATGAAGCGGTCCACATACTCGCGCGTCAGGCGGCGCACCATCGGTTCGTGGTGCTTCAATTCCTCGGGCGTGAACGGATCCATCAACACGCGGCGCCGCGGCATGTGCGCGGGCTCGTCCTCGTTCACCAGCGTGCGGTTCATCGCATACCCATACGACGCCAGCACCGCGTTGGCCTCCGGCCCCGTCGGCGTGATCTTCTCCAGCGCGATCGACGGGCTGAACGTGATGTTGTCGCGGAAGATGGCCTTGATGTCGTCGTAGCGCGTCACGACCCAATAGCCTAGTTGCGGGCTATAGAACACCGGCTCCTGGTCGCGCGCCCAGCGCACGTATTCCGGCGGGTCCTGCTGATAGCCGTCCCCAAAGGGGTCGAACTCGGCGGCGCGCGCGCTGATCGGACAGCCCGTCGGGCTCTGCGCCGCAGCCAACGCGGCGTGATCGATGGGACAGCCCGAGGGGCGCGGGGTGGCGGGTGCTTGGTTCATGAGGTCGTTCCGTGTGTTCGTCTTGCGGGCCCGCCGCTGAGTGCGGCACATGCTTGCGGCATATGCATGCGGCGGGCCGGTGGTGCTGGGTTCAACGTGATGCGGTCGAGCGTGATGCCTAGGCCGGCATGACGCTCATCGCCGCGTAATGCTCAATCCAGCGTGATGCCCAGATCCTTGATCAGCTTCTGCCAGCGGGCACGTTCGGCCGTCAGCATCTCGGCGTACTGCGCGGGCGTGTTGCCGATAGGCTCGATGCCGAACTCGACCAGCCGCTGGCGCGTGGCCGGGTCATTGATGGTCGCGACCACCTGCTTGTTCAGGGCGTCGATCACCGGCTTGGGGGTGGCGGCCGACACCACCACGCCGACCTGCGCGGCGGCTTCCACGTTCTTCAGGCCGATCTCGGCGAACGTCGGCACGTCGGGCAATTGCGGCAGACGCGTCGGATTGGCGACCGCCAGCGCCTTGACCTTGCCGCCGTTGATGAAACCGGCGCCCGCGGCCAGGTCCACCATCATCGCGGGCACCTGACCGCCGGCGACATCCGCCAGGGCTGGCGAGGCGCCGCGATACGGCACGTGGGTCATCGTCAGGCCCGCCTCGACCTTCAGCAATTCCATCGCCAGGTGGTGCGGGCTGCCGGCGCCGGCCGAGGCGTAATCCAGGCCTTCCTTGCGTCCCTTGGCTTCGGCCAGAAACTCCTTGGCCGAGTTGACCTTCATGGCCGGGCCGACCACCAGGATCATCGGGAACCGTCCCATCAGCGTGACCGGCGCCAGATCCTTCGCCGGGTCATACGACAGCTTCTTGTACAGGGCGGGGTTGAACACCAGCGTGCCGTTGTCGGCGGACAACATGGTGTAGCCGTCGGCTGGGGCGCGCGCCGTTTCCGACGCCGCAATTGCCGTGTTGCCGCCCGGCTTGTTCTCGATCACCACCGGCTGGCCCAGGCGTCCGGTCAAGCCTTGCCCGATGCTGCGCGCCAGGAAGTCCGACCCGCCGCCGGCGGCATACGGCACGATCCAGCGCACGGGCTTGGACGGGTAATCGGCAGCCGCCTGCTGCGCGGACGCGCTGGCACAAGCCAAGAGGGGCAGGGCCATCAGGCCGGCCAGGATGTGGTGTTTAACACTGCGCATGGACAAGTCTCCTCGTTGTGGAATGTCAAAAGTGCATTCCTTATTTGCGTAAAGCATATACGCAATGCGTAATTTTTGAAGAAGGGTTAACCTTAGTGCCGCTCCAGGCTTTCGGTCCCTCGTTTGCCGGCGAGCGCCTGCCCTCGGAGTTGTATTCCCCCATGAGCAAAGCCGCTTTGCCGCCCGAATCCGACCTCGCGTCTGATCTTGAATCCGCCGAAGCCCCGGCCGTCCGGCCGCGCGAACGCCGGCAGCGGGTTCAGGCCGCGGAAACCGGCATGTCGGTCCTGAAAGGGTTGGCCCGCTTGGGCGGCCGCGCCAGCCTCACGGCCTTGGCGGCCCACGTGGGCGAAAGCCCCGCCAAGGTGCACCGCTACCTCATGAGTCTCATCGCGGAAGGACTGGTCGACCAGGAAGTGGCGACGCAGCAGTACCACTTGGGCCTCGAAGCGCTTTACGTCGGCGTGGCCGCCATGCGCCAGGCCGACCCCCTACGCATCGGCGAACCCGCGCTCGTGCGCCTGCGCGAAAGCCTGGCCGTCACGTGCTTCATCGCCGTCATGGGCAACAAGGGCCCGACCATCGTGCGCTTCGAGGAGCCTGGTTTGCCCGTCACCGTGAACGTGCGCGTCGGCTCGGTGCTGTCGATGCTGTGGTCCGCCACGGGTCGGGCTTTTCTGGGTTTGCTGGACGAGGCGCCGGTGCGGGCGCTGGCGGAAGCCGAATTGGCCAGCGCACCGGCCGAGCAGCGCGCGCTGCTGGATCGGGACGACCCCATCGGCGTCTTGCGGCGCGATGTACGGGCGGCGGGGTGCGCCACGGTGAAAGACACCAATCTGCGCGGCATCAGCGCCGTGTCGGCGCCGCTGTATGACCACACCGGACGCGTCTGCGCGGTGTTGACCGCGCTGGGCGCGACGGGCGGATTTGATGTGTCCGAGGGTGGGGCGGTGGTGGCAGCGGTAAAGCGCGAGGCGCTGGCAGCCAGTGTGGCGTTGGGGTACGTGGCGGGGTGATCCTGCGCAGAACGGTCGCTGATTCAGACCAAATCCCATCGACACTAAAGTTGAGCCCGGCGACATTTTTCACTTTTCAGTCAATAGAGTGATTACATGTCCGACGAATCAAGTGTTGCCGGTGCGCAGCGCCTGTTGTTTTCAAGCGTGTGGGACGCCATCGAGAACACGCCGATGGAAGCGGAAAGCATGAAGTTGCGCTCTGCCTTGATGATGGTGCTGACAAATCGCGTGAAGCAGTCCGAAATCACTCAGGTGCAGGCTGCGCAGCTGTTCGGCGTGACACAGCGTCGCATTGCCGATCTGCTGCGCGGCAGGATCCAACTATTCAAACTGGACAGTTTGGTGAATATGGTCTTGGCGAGTGAATCTACTTCCCCACCTCCAACTTCCCCAACGCATCCCGGAAATCCGGATACTCCTTTAGAAACGCCTGATTGCGCTCGAACCGCCGGACCAGCCGATCATCGATCGTCAGATTCAGCACGGTGTCACGGTCCCACAATCTCGGACGCTTCTTCACCGGAATCGGCACCTTCTCCGCGAACTCCTTGTACGAATCATGCGGTTCACATTGCTCGTAATCGGTCGAGATCCGCTGCACCGTCCCCGTCTCCAGCCCCGCCTGTCTTGCCTTTTCCTGCAGCCACGACGCCGGCAGCGTCTGCAAGCTCCCATCCTGATATCCGCCACCCACATCGGAGTGCGCGCCGATGAACCAGCGTTGCTCGACGGGGAGGTGCGCCGGCCGTGGCGGCGAACCCGCGCGGCGGGTCCATAGGGTCGGGAAGTAGGGCTCGCGGTATTCGTTGGTGGCGATGGCGTGGTAGGCGTTCAGGACGTGGTTGCTCAGTTCCGTGTCGTGGAAGTTGTAGAAGCTGGAGAAGCCGGGGAAGGATACGCCGCCGACGGGGATGCCCAGGCTGCCGACGGTGTCCCAGACGCCGACGAAGTGCAGGTCGGTTTCGCGGGAGAACCGTTCGCGGAACGAGGCGGCCTCGGGCGAGGAGGGTTCGCAGTCGTCGCGGTACAGCGCGTAGGCCTCGGAGACGTGGTCTTCGGTGGCCTCGTTGAGCAGACCGCATTTGCGCACCATGCCCGCCAGACTGCGGGCGGAGTAGGCGCCGCGGCTGAAGCCGAAGAGGAAGATGCGGTCGCCGGGCTGGTGGCGCTGGCTTAGCCAGCGGTAGCCTTCGCGGATGTTGGCCGACAGGCCCGCGCCGAACGCGCCGCCCATGAATTTGTCGATGGCCGACCACAGGCCCTGGCCTTGCGTGCCGACGCCTTCGATGTAGATCGTTTCCTGGGTGCTGGTCTCGGGCGCGGCTTTGAAGAGCTCGTAGACGTTGGTGCGGTCGTTGGGTTCGTTCCACGTGCCGTCGAAGAATACGGCGAGGTTCTTCACCATGATCGTCTCCCCACACACAGATAAAGGCTTGCGATACCCATGCTGCCGGCTGGCACAACGCCTGCGTGAGGCAAGCTAGCACGGGCGGGCATTTCGTCAGGGCGCGGGGTTTCCCTGCTGCAAATCCGTACACCGCCTTTTTGCCTAGCTCTGTGATGTCAAAGAAGTGCGTTGAAGGCGAAACGGCCCGTGCCCCAATTTCTGGAGTACGCCCTTACTACGGAATCAGTAGCAAACCAACACGCCCACGGATGGTATCCATGCAGCGCCTAAAAGTATCCGCCCGACGCAAGAAAAAGGCGGCCCGCAGGCCGCCTCCCAAGACGCTCAAACCCGCGTCAAACAATCTGAAACTGCACATCGATGTTGTCGCGAATCGCGCGCGAGTACGGGCACAGTTGGTGCGCCGATTCAACCAGCAACTGCTTCTGCTCGCCGGTCAATCCCGGCAGCGAGACGGCCAGCGTGACGCCCAGCGCGAAGTTGGCGCCGTTGTCGACCTTGCCCAGCGACACGCTGGCGTCGATGGCGATGTCGCGCGGCACGGTGATGCCGTGGGTGGCGCCGGCGCGCTTGATCGCGCCCATGAAGCAGGCCGAGTAGCCCACGCCAAAAAGCTGTTCGGGATTGGTGCCGGGCTTGCCGGATCCGGGCGTGCTGAGCGTGACGTCCAGCGCGCCGTCGCTGCTGCGGCCCGCGCCTTCGCGGCCGGCGGTGGTGTGGGTGTGGGCGGTGTAGAGGACCTGCTCGAGTTGCTTGGCCATGATGACTCCAGGATGGTTGGCGCGGCGTGGCCGTGCCGGGGGTTGAGAGCCTGCATTGCATCAAGCGGCTGTATCGGTCATGTGTCGGCGCCGGGGCGGGATGGCATCACCGCGTATCCAGAGCCCGCCCAGATACGCTGCGATACAAACCGCCGCCGTTGGCGGGCGCGGCGGCATTGGAGTATGTTGCGCGCTGGCGGCACGGGCTGCGTCAAGCAACGATCAAGCAACGATCAAGCAACAACCACGGAAAGCACACACATGGGACGTCTCGCCATTCTGGGCGCGCTGCACGAAGAAATTGCCGACCTGCTGGCGGCCATGGAACCCGGCGCGGAGACGCGCCGCATCGCCATGCGCGATTTTCAGGTGGGCACGCTGTGGGGCACGCCCTGCGTCATTGCGCTCAGCCGTATCGGCAAGGTGGCCGCGGCCGCCACGGCGTCCATCGTCATCCAGGAATTCGGCGTGTCGCGCGTGCTGTTCACGGGCCTGGCGGGCGGGCTGCATCCGCAGGTGCGCGTGGGCGACGTGGTCGTGGCCGATGCCCTGATGCAGCACGACATGGACGCGCGGCCCCTGTTCGGGCGGCACGAAATTCCCTTGCTGGGTCGCGAGCGCTTCGACGCCGATGCCGCGCTGAGCGCATTGCTGCTGGATAGCGCGCGTGTCTTCGCGGCCAAGGGCGGTTTGCCGGGCGCGGCCGCGCAGCCGCGGGTCCATCATGGCCTGATCGCGACCGGCGACATCTTCGTCAACGACAACGATCTGGCGCACGAGCTGCGAAATCGCCTGCCCGATGCGCTGTGCCTGGAAATGGAAGGCGCGGCGATGGCGCAGGTGTGCCACGAGTTCGGCGTGCCGTTTGCCGTGATGCGCGTGATTTCCGACAGCGCCGATCACGCGGCCAAGACGGATTTCACGGACTTCCTCGTGAACCTGGCGCGGCTGTACTCTGCCGGCATTCTGAAGCCGCTGCTGCAGTCGGGCGCGCTGCGCGACGCCTGACGTTTGAAACTACGTGGCGAGCGGCGCGATCCTGACCTCCGCCGACAGGCCGCCGCCCTCGCGGTTGCACAGGATCAGCCTGCCGCCCAGCGCCTCAGCGAGCTGATGCGCGATCGCCAGGCCCAGGCCCGTCCCGCCCGTGTCCCGGTTGCGGGAGCTTTCCAGCCGGTAAAACGGTTGCAGCACGGCGTCCAGTTCGGCGTCCGGGATGCCCGGCCCGCGATCCAGCACGTGGATGGACAACGTCGAATCATGCAGTGCCGCCACGCGCACCTCGGCGGCGCCCGCGAATTTCAGCGCGTTGTCGATGAGATTGCCCAGGATGCGCCGCAATGCATGAGGACGCGTCAACAGCGGCGGCACCGTATCGCCCGACAGGGACACATCCTTGCCCGTGTCCTGGTAGTCGCACACCAGGCTATCCAGAAAGGCATTCAGGTCGATGCGCGCCGGCTGCTCGGTCTTGCCGTGCGCGCTGCGGGCGTAGTCGATGCCTTCGCGCACCAGCCGCTCCACTTCGTTCAAGTCCTGTGCCAGCTTGTCGCGGTCGGTAGACGCATCCATGAACTCCGTGCGCAGCTTCATGCGGGTAATGGGGGTCTGCAGGTCGTGGGAGATGGCGCCCAGCATCTGCATGCGCTCGGCTAGATGCGCGGCGATGCGGTCCTGCATGGCGTTGAAGGCGACGGCGGCGTGCGAGACTTCGGCGGGGCCCGCCTCGTCGAGCAAGGGGCTCTTGTGATCGGGATCCAGTTCCTCGGCCGCGCGGGCCAGGCGGGTCAGTGGGCGCACGGCCAGGCGCACCGCCATCCAGGCGCAGCCGGCCAGCAGCAGCAGTTGCACGCCCAGCACGCCAAACAGCCACGGCGCCGGCCGCATCCGCAATAGTTCGATATCCAGGATCGCGGGCTGGCCGTCGGACAGCACGACGCGCGCCTGAATGTGGCGCGGATCGTCCGCCATGGCGCGCACCGTGACGGGACGCTCCGGGCCCAGCGCGGCCTCGATCGACTGCGCGGCGGTGCGCGCGGCATCTAAGGAAAGCGGCTGGTCGGCCTTGCCGTCGCCCAGCAGATACTGGCGGTTGTTGCTGGACAGGCGCGGCAGCCAGGCGGCGCGCTCGTCGGCGGGCAGACGGTCCAGGATGTCCATGGCGATGGCGACGTCGCGTTCCAGGTCGCCCAGCATCATGTTGCGGGTGGCGCTGTAGCGTTCGTAGAACAGCGACGCGAACGACAGACCGTACGCCAGGATCAATCCCGCCACGAAGATCAGGAACAGCCGCGCGACCAGCGTGCGGGGCCAGGCGGGGCGGCGGGGCGCGGCGGTGGTCACTGTCCGCCTTCCGAGACGTCGACCGCGGCGGAAAACACATAGCCTTCGCTGCGCACGGTCTTGATGTACATGGGTTCGCGCGCGTCTTCGCGCAGACGCTGGCGCAGGCGGCTGACCAGGAGGTCGATCGAACGCCCGAAGAAGTCGGCGTCGCGGCCCTGCGTCAGGTTCAACAGCTGGTCGCGGTTCAGCACGCGCTGCGGGTGGTCCAGAAAGACGCGCAGCAGCCGGTACTCCGCGCCGCTGAGCGCGACGATGGTCCCCTCGGCGTCCAGCAGGTGGCGCGCCGTGGTGTCCAGCCGCCAGTTGCCGAAGGCGATCTCGCGGCCCGGCTCGGTGACTTGAAAGTTGGGCGGCAGCATGCGCGTGCGGCGCAGGATGGCCTTGATGCGCGCCAGCAGCTCGCGCGCCACGAACGGCTTGACCAGGTAGTCGTCCGCGCCCATCTCCAGGCCCAGCACGCGGTCCATGTCGTCGCTGCGCGCGGTCAGCATCAGGATCGGGATGCGCCGGTGCTTGCCGCTGCGCAGTTCGCGGCACAGCACCAGGCCGTCGTCGCCGGGCATCATGATGTCCAGCACGATCAGGTCGACCGTCATATTCTCAAGCAGCGACCGCATCTGCCGCCCGTCGGCCGCCAGCGTGACGGTCAGGCCGTTCTTGCGCAGGAAGCCGCCGGCCAGTTCGCGAATCTCCCGATCGTCGTCCACGATCATGACGTGGTCTATGTGGTCCATCTGCGGGTGCCTTCTTGGTGGGTGATGGCGCGCCCGGCGCGCCAGCGGGTTTCGGAATTCTATCGGCCTAGCGCTCGCCCGGGGGCAGGGGATCGCGGCGCGGGCGGCTGTTGGAGATGAGCTGGCATTGGAAGGGCTTGGCGGCCTCGGCGGTGAAGCCGCCAAAGAGCAGCAGCAGGACGGCAAGAAAGCGTTTCATGAGGAACTCCGGTGCAAGGTGTGATCGGGTTATAGCGCCGGGCCGCCCGCGGAGTGTGTCGTACTGTATACGCCCTGGCGGCGGATACACGCGCTTGAAAAAATCCGCCGATCCGGCACATGCCGGATACGTGCCGCGGGTGCAATGGGGTCACTTTCCAAAGGACGACCCCCATGGACCTCATCAACACCCCCATTGCTCTGCTTGCCGGCATGCTGACCATCGCGTCTCCGTGCGTGCTGCCCCTGCTTCCCGTGCTGCTCGGCACCTCGCTGGAACGGTCAGACCGCCTGCGCCCCTTGTTCGTCGTGTCCGGCTTCGTGCTGGCGTTCGCCGGCCTGGGCATCGCGCTCAGCCTGATTTCCAACCTGAATGAACACGTGCACGAAGCCGTGCGCTCGACCTCGATCGTCCTCCTGGCGCTGTTCGGCCTGGTGCGGATCTGGCCCGAACCTTACGACCGGCTGATCGCCCGCGTCGGCGGCCCGTTGCAGCGCCTGGCGGCGGCGGGCGGCACGGGCAGCGGCAATGCGGGCGGCTTTGTCCTGGGCCTGTCCCTGGGCGCCGTGTGGACGCCATGCGCCGGGCCGGTGCTGGCCTCGATCCTGGTGCTGGCGGCCAAGGCGCAGGACCTCGTGCAGTCCAGCACGCTGCTGCTGGTGTTTGCCATCGGCGCCGGCGTCCCGATGCTGGTGATCGCCTACGGCGGGCAGGCCATCGCCACCCGGGTGCGCGGCCTGTCGCGCTACACGCAGCGCTTGCAGCAGGGCTTCGGTGTGCTGCTCGTCCTGACCGCCATCGCCATTTACTTCCAGTACGACGTCCTGGCGTACGCCTGGATTGCCAACCTCTTCGCCTGACCCTCAAGGAGAAAACCATGTTTGCCACGTTCAAGAAGATTGCCCTGGGCGCGCTGATCGCCGCTTCCCTGATGCAAGGCGCCGCTCAGGCCGCGCCGGCCACCGCACCCCCGGCCCCGGAATTCACCGGAATCGAAAAATGGCTCAACAGCGAGCCGCTGACGATGGAATCGCTGCGCGGCAAGGTGGTGCTGGTGGATTTCTGGACCTACACCTGCATCAACTGCATCCGCACGCTGCCGTACGTCACGAGCTGGTATCAGAAGTACAAGGACCAGGGCCTGGTCGTCGTGGGCGTGCATACGCCGGAGTTTCCGTTCGAACGGTCCACTCCGAATGTCGAAAAGGCACTGCAACGCTTCGGCATCACGTATCCGGTGGCGCAGGACAACCGCTACGCCACCTGGACCGCCTATCGCAACCAGTACTGGCCGGCCGCCTACCTGATCGATAAGCAGGGCAAGATCGTGTACAGCCACTTTGGTGAAGGCCGGTACAAGGAAACCGAGGCGGAGATCCAGCGGCTGCTGGCGCAACCCGGCTGAGCCCGCCGTCCCGCCCGTCCGCAAAACAGATATGCGATCCCGCGCATAGCCCCGGCCCCGCCGCACGCCTACCATGCTTCAAACACAAGAACGACGTTTGGAGACAGCATGAGAATGGCAAGCGCGCTGACCGCGGTCGGCCTGTGGCTCGGCATGGGCCTGATTTCCGCGGCGGGCGCCGCGGGTTCCTATCCCGACCGGCCCCTGCGGCTGGTCGTTCCCTTTCCGGCAGGCGGGGCCACCGACCTGATGGCCCGCGCCTTGGCGCAAGGGCTGGGCGAGAAGCTGGGCCAGTCCGTCGTCGTCGAAAACCGGGGCGGGGCAGGCGGCTCGATCGGGGCGGAAGCGGTGGCGACCGCCGCGCCCGACGGCTACACCTTGCTGTACTCCACGATGGGCGTGCTGACCATCAACCCGTCGCTGTACACCAAGCTGCGCTACGACCCGCAAAAGAGCTTTGCGCCGGTCTCGCTGACCAACCTGACGGCCAACCTGCTCGTGGTGAATCCGGAACTGGGCGTGAACTCCGTGGCTGAGCTGGCGGAACTGGCCCGCAAACGGCCGGGCGAGTTGACCTTCAGCTCCTCGGGCAACGGCACCACCAGCCATCTGGCGGGCGAGATGTTCAAGTCCACCGCGGGGGTGGATATCCGCCACATTCCGTACAAGGGCACCTCCGGGGCCATCAATGACTTCATGGCCGGTCGCATCTCGATGATGATCGACACCTCGTCCAATTTCGTCGAACAGGTCAAGCAGGGCAAGGTCAAGGCGCTGGGTGTTACAAGCCAGAAGCGGCTGGCGGCGTTGCCCGACGTTCCCACGATCGCGGAGTCGCCGGGCTTCGAGTCCTACGAGGTCAGCCTGTGGTCCGGCGTGCTGGCGCCCGCGGGCACGCCGCGCGCGATCATCGACCGGCTCAACGCGGATATCAAGGACGTGATGACGGCGCCGCAGATGGTCGAGCGCATGGCGGGGTACGGCATCCAGACCACATACAGCACGCCCGAGGCGTTCTCCGAACGGATCCGCGCCGATACGCAGAAGTGGGCGCGAATCATCGAAGCGTCCGGGGCACGCGCGGATTGACCGCCGGCCCGCCCGTGTCCCGTCTCTTGAATGGAACGACCATGCCCTCGATGATCTCCTCCCTGCTGGCGGCCGCAGCCGCCCTGTCCATCGCGTCCGTCTCCGCGCCGGCCGCGGCCGCCTATCCCGAACGCCCCATCACGCTGGTCAATCCCTATGCCGCCGGCGGCCCCGCCGACGTCGTGGCGCGCAGTCTGGCGCGGGCGCTGGAGAAGCGGCTGGGCCAGCCCGTCGTGGTCGAGAACAAGCCGGGCGGCGGCGCGTCCATCGGCACGGGGTTCGTGGCGCGTGCCAAGCCGGACGGCTATACGCTGCTGCTGGGCACCTCGGCTGGCCACGTCGTGACGCCGTTGATGCAGAAGACGGTGTACGACGGCGTCGACGGGTTTGCGTTCTGCTCGGTGGTGGCGGTGCAGCCGATCATGCTGGTCGTGAACCCGTCGCGCGGCATCAAGACGGTGCCGGACCTGATTGCCCGCGCCAAGGCCGAGCCGGGCAAGCTCAGCTATGGCTCGGCCGGCGTGGGCGGCGCCACGCACCTGGGCGCCGAACTCTTCCAGCAGGCCGCGCACGTGCAGCTCAACCACATTCCCTATGCCGGCGCGTCGCCCGCGATCAACGACGCGGTGGGCGGGCAGATCGACCTGGCCATGCTGAACCTGTCGGCCAGCCTCCCGTTCATCCGCCAGGGCCGGCTGGTGCCGTTGGCGTATGCGGCCGACAAGCGCTCGCCGCTGTTGCCCGACGTGCCGACGCTGGACGAGGCCGGGGTGAAAGGCGCGCAGGCCGCCACCTGGTACAGCCTGGCCGCCCCGGCCGGCACTCCGGCGGACATCGTGCAAAAGCTCAGCGACACCGTCCGAAGCGTGAACGACGATCCCGACTACCGCCGCGTCATGCAGGACCAGGCGATAGAGTTGATGGCGTTGTCGCCCAAGGACGCCGACGCCTACGTGCAGAAGGACCGCGCCGACATGCAGCGGCTGCTCGGCACATTGGGGCTGCTGGCCAAATGAACATCCACCATCCCGCGCCATGAACTTCGATTTCAGCAAGCTGGCCTCGGCCGATGCCTTCAAGCTGCTTTCCAGCGTGGTCGTGCCGCGGCCCATCGCCTGGGTAGTCAGCCAGTCAAAAGAGGGCGCGCGCAACGCGGCGCCGTTCTCGTTCTTCAACGTGGTGAGCAGCGATCCGCCCATCGTCGCGCTGGGCATCGGTCCGCGCGGCGGGCAGTTGAAGGACACCTCGCGCAACATCCTTGAGACGCGGCAGTTCGTGATCAACCTGGTGTCGGCGGAACTGGCCGAGCAGATGAACCACACCAGCCTGGACTACGACGCCGGCATCGACGAACTGGCGCGTGCGGGCCTGTCCACCGAGCCGTCGCTGCTCGTGGCGCCGCCGCGCATCGCGCAAAGCCCAGCGGCGCTGGAATGCGAGGTCTGGCAGGTGCTGGATGCGGCACCGCAGCGCGTGATCGTGCTGGCGCGCGTGGTGGCGCTTTACCTGCGCGACGACGCCTTGCTCAACGCCGAAAAATTCTACGTGGACACGCCCGCGCTGCGCCTGCTGGGCCGCATGCACGGCGCAGGCTGGTACGCGCACACCAGCGATCTCTTTCAGATGCGCACACCCGACGCGGCCAACGATCCCGCCGTGCGGCCCGCGCAGGGGCATTGAATGCCCGAGAAGACCTTGAACCCTTTTGGAGCCTGTCGATGAAATTGCATTGGTCGCCGCGATCGCCCTTCGTGCGCAAGGTGATGATCGTCATTCACGAGGCCGGCATCGAGGATCGCGTGACGCTCGTGCGCACGCCGGTCGCGATGGACAAGTCCAACCTGGATCTGGTGCCCGATAATCCGCTGATCAAGCTGCCGACGCTGGTCCTGGATGACGGCACGGCGCTGTACGACTCGCGCGTCATCTGCGCCTACCTGGACGCGCTGACGGGCTGCGGCCTGTTGCCGGCCAACCCGGCGTTGCGGCTGACCGCCGAACGCCGGCAGGCCCTGGGAGACGGCTTTCTGGATGCGCTGCTGCTGTTCCGCCAGGAACGTAATAAGCCCGCCGAGCGCCAGACGCCCGCCTGGCTGGACGCCTTCGCGCTGAAGACGAAAGCCGTGCTGGCCGCGCTGGAGGCCGAAGCGCCGGCGTTGCAGGCCAGCCGGTTCGACCTGGGCCTGATCGCCATTGGCTGCGCGCTGTCATACATGGACTATCGTTTCCCAGACATCGCCTGGCGCGACGATCATCCGGCGTTGGCGGCCTGGCATGCACGATTTGCCGCGCGGCCATCCGTGATGCGCACGCAGCCCGACGAAACCCCGTAGAGAGAGGACGATGATGAGCCGTATCCCGCTGCCCACGCCCGACAGCATGACCGACGACCAGAAGCGCGTGTACGAGAAGATCGTCTCCGGTCCGCGCGGACGCCTTGTCGGCCCCTTGCGCGCCGCGCTGCACAGCCCTGAGCTTGCCGAACGCTGGCAGGCGCTGGGCGCGCTGCTGCGCTTTGGCACGAGCCTGCCCGCGCGCGTCAGCGAGCTTGCCATCGTGGTGACGGCGCGCCGCTGGAACAGCCAGATCGAATGGCACATCCATGCGCAGGCGGCCCGCGCCGCCGGCATTGCGGATGCCGTGCTGGATGCGATCCAGGCCCGCGCGACGCCCGTGTTCGACAACCGCGACGACGAGATCGTCTACGAATTCGCCCGCCAGATCCAGGAAACCGGACAGGTTGAACCAACGCTGTATGCGCGGGCCGTGGAACGCTGGGCCGCCGTCGGCGTGGTGGAGCTGACCGCCGTGATCGGCTATTACACGATGGTGTCCATGACGCTGAACGCGCACGAGATTCCGATGCCGGACGATGCGCCGCCGCCGCTCGATACGCCGCAACAGGACGGTGCGCCGGCGCTCAGCCGCCTGGCGCCGCTGGCCGGGAGCCCATCATGAGCGCCGACGGCAATTCAAAAGCGGGCGCTCAGGCGCGCGCCTATGTGCCGGATAACGTGGAGACGCCGCGGATGCCCGTGGCGCCCCGTCACGCGCTGCCGGCGGGGGCGTGCGACACGCACTGCCACGTTTTTGGTCCCTATGACCGATTTCCCCTGCAGCATCCCTCGTCCTATGCCGCGCCGGACGCGCCCGCCGCGCGTTATCTGCGCATGCTGGACACGCTGGGCGCGGCGCGGGGCGTGCTGGTGCAGCCGGCCCCTTATGGCACGAACCCGGACGCGTTGCTGGATGCCGTCGCGCAAGGCGGGGGGCGGCTGCGGGGCATCGCCGTGGCGGACCCGGGAGTCACCGACGCGCAGTTGCAGGCCCTGTACGAAGGCGGCGTGCGTGGCCTGCGCTTTGTCGAGGCGCGCGATCCCGCCGGCAACCTGTTTCCCGGCAGCGTGGGCTTTGACCAGGTCGCCGCGCTTGCGCCGCGCATGAAGCAGTTCGGCCTGCACGCGCAGCTGTGGGCGCCGTGCGACACCTATCTGCGTCATCTGCCCGCGCTTGCGCAGCTGGACCTGCCGCTGGTGATCGACCACATGGGCAGCGTGATCCCCGCGCACGGCGAAGAGGACCCGGTGTTTCAGATGCTGCGCGGGCTGCTGGCCGAGGGCCGGATCTGGATGAAGCTGACGGTATGCCGCGTGGGCGCCGCGCCCGACTACGACAACGCGCGCGGCATCCACGACGCCTATACGGCGGCCAATCCGGATCAGGTGCTGTGGGGCTCGGACTGGCCTTTCGTGCGCATGGGGGCGGCGGCGCCGTCGGCCGATGCGCTGGTCGACCTGGCGCATGACTGGCTGGACAACGACGCGCTGCGCAGGAAGGTCTGGGTGGACAATCCGGGGCGCCTGTACGGCTTCGAATAGCCAATGGCGGGCGCACGCCGGGCCCTGAAGGGCGCCGGCGTGACTTCCCGCGAGGCGCCCTTATGGGCTGGCGTGCCAGACGCCTTCACCGCCAATTTCGCGCACCAGCGCCTCGATCTGCGTGGCGACTTCCGTAACCGTGCGTCCGGGTCCCTTTGTGCGCGAGAACGCCATCGAGATGATGCGGCTCATCGTGGGATCGCGCAGCGCGGCGATGCTCAGGCGGCCCTCCTGAACCTCCTGCCAGACGGCGTGCAGCGGCAGCACGGTGTACATCTTTTCGTGCTCCACGATGGATTTCATCAGCGGAAGCGAGTCGGCCTCGATGAGGGGCGCGATCGTGATCTTGCGCGCCCGCGCCAGGCCGTCCAGGGCATTGCGCAGACCGTTGGGCGCGCCAGGCAGGATGAAGGGCAGACCGTCCAGTTGATCAAACGTCACTTCGCCGGCCTGCGTGCGCGCGTCGCCTGCCGGGCCGACCAGGTATGAATCCACAGAGGCCAACGCCTGTTCGCCGGGCGGGCATTTGTCGCCGTAGCGGTACAGGATGGCGATGTCCACGCGGCTGTCGGTCAGCCATTCCTCGATCTGGCCGCTCGAGCCTTCAAGGATCTTCAGATGCACCTTGGGAAATTGCTGGCGCAGCCGGGAAAACAGCCGGCGGATGAGCGGGTGCGCGGTCGAGGGCAACAGGCCCAGCGTGACCTCGCCAGCCGGTTCGCGGGCCTCGCCGTTCAGCTCCAGTTCCAGCCGTTCGGCGTCGCTCAGCAGCGTCTGCACCAGCGGGAACAGGCGCTCGCCCACTTCGGACAGGTTCACGCCGCGCCCGGTGCGGTTAAAGAGCCGCGCATTGCACTCGCGTTCAAGCGCATTGATGCGGCGGCTCAGCACCGACTGGTCCTGGTCCAGGTACAGCGCCGCGCGCGTGATGCTGCCGAGTTCCGCGATGGCCAGGAAGGCTCGCCATTTGTGCAGGTCGGCGGTCAGGTCCAGGCTCAGGCCCGTGGCTTTTGCTGATGGCATGGTCGATGGCGGCGGTCGGCGGTCTTGGGAATCGGCATAAGCGTACGGCAAAAGCGCGCGGGCATGGCGTTATTGCAGTCCCAGCTTGCCGCGCTTGATCACCTCGCCCCACTTCTTCGATTCCGCCTCCATCAAGGTGCGATAGGCATCGGGCGAGGTCGCGACAGGGATGGCGCCCTGGTCGATCATCTTCTGCCGCAGCACCGGGTCGGCCAGCGATTTCGCGATCGCGTCCGACATCTTGTCCACGATGTCCTTGGGCGTGCCGGTGGGCGCGATGACGCCGTAGTTGGATTCCACGATGATGCCGGGAAAGCCCGCCTCCTTGGTGGTGGGCACGTCGGGCAGGCCCTCGAATCGTTCCGGGCTGGCCACGGCCAGCGCGCGCAGCTTGCCCGCCTTGATGAAGCCCAGCGCGGCCGATGCGTCGCCGGGGAACATCTGCACCTCGTTGGACAGCAGCGCCGTCACTGCGGGCGCGGCGCCCTTGTAGGGCACGTGCATGATGTCGATGCCGGTCTGCTGCTTGAGCAGTTCCCCGCCCAGATGCGGGGTGGTCACATTGCCAGCCGAGCCGTAGTTGTATTTGCCGGGCTGCTTTTTGGCGCTTTCGACAAAGGCGGCCAGGGTGGTATCCGGCAACGACGGATTGACCATGATGACCTGCGGAATACGCGCCACCAGCGACACGTACTGGATCTTGGAGACGTCATACGGCACCTTCATGACGTGAGGCAACCCGGTGATCGCGCCCGGCACGCCAAAGCCGAAGGTATTGCCGTCGGGCGCGGCACGCACGGTGGCGTCGACACCGATGGTGCCGCTGGCGCCGGCCTTGTTCTCGATGACGATGGTCTGGCCAAGGCGCTCGCCGAGCGATGGGGCCAGCAGGCGCGCCAGGTTGTCCACCGAGCCGCCGGGCGGGTAGGGCACGATCAGGCGGATCGGCTGGCTGGGCCAGGGCTGCGCGGCGTGCGTGGCGGGCGCGGCGACGCCGCCCAGGATCATTGCCGCCACCGTCAGTGCGGTTGCTTTCTTCATGTGTCTCTCTCCGGGTGCGCCGGCTCGGGGCCGGCGCGTTGTCGTTGTCAGGCGCCTTGCAGGCCCAGGACCTGCTTGGCGTAGATGTTGCGCTGGATCTCGTTGGTGCCGCTGAAGATGGTGGCCGCCAGCGCGTTGACGTAAGGCGCCAGCGCCTGCACGTTGCCGTTGCCATAGCCCAGGTGCATCGCCGCGCCGCCATATTCCTCGGCGATCTGAATCAGCAGGGCGCCCAGCCGCTCGTGCGTTTCGGTCGCCCAGATCTTCAGCAGCGACAGTTCCGGCGGCAGCGGGCGGCCGGCCTTGGCCATGTCCGCAAAGACGCGGTACATGGCGGTGAGGTCGGCGCTATCGAGCCGCAACTCGGCCAGCCGGTCCGTGAACGCCGGATCGGCCAGCAGTCCGCGTTGCCGTGCAAGGCTGAAGATCTGCTGCAAGGCATGGCTGGCATGCTTGGGGCTGCCGCTGAACAGGCGCTCGAAGCCGAGCAGCGCCTTGGCGATGCCCCACCCTGCGTTCAGTTCCCCCACCAAGTTGCCGCGCGGCACGCGGACCTGATCGAAGAACACCTCGCAGAACTCCTCGTGGCCCGACAGCGTGCGGATCGGCCGGCGGCTGACGCCGGGGCTGTTCAGATCGACCAGCAGGAAGCTGATGCCCGCCTGTTTCTTGACGGTCTTGTCGGTGCGAACCAGCATGAACATGTGCGTCGCGTCCTGCGCCAGTGTCGACCAGGTCTTCTGGCCCGTGACGACCAGCTCGTCGCCCTCGATCACCGCCTCGCAGCGCAATGCGGCCAGGTCCGAGCCGGCGTCCGGCTCGGAGTAGCCCTGCGCCCAGACCGCCTCGCCGGACAGGATGCCGGGCAGAAAGCGCGCGCGCTGCGCCTCGGTGCCGTAGCGGATGAGGATGGGGCCCAGCATGACGAGGCCCTGGTCCGGCGCGCGCGCCACGCCGTAGCGTTCGGCTTCCTCGATGAACGCGATCTGCCGGGCCGGCGACAGCGCCATGCCGCCGTGCTCGCGCGGCCATGACGGCGCAATCCATCCCTGGCGCGACAACGTGAAGTACCACGCCTTGATCTCATCCCAATGCAGCCGCCAGGGGACGTGCCGCAGGTGGTCGGGATAGTGCGCGCGGAAGAAGCGGCGGAGCAGCGCGCGGAATTCTGCTTCCGGCATGGCGTTCCAGTCCGCATCTCGCGGGAAGTCCGTGCCGCAAGCCTGGTCCATCGAATCGTCCGCCTCGGGCGCGGGATCGGCCGCCAGCGCGGCGTAGCGCTGGCGATGCGCCGTGGTGTTGCCCAGCCAGGCGCCCAGGTGCAACGCACTGCGAAAGTACAGGCTGACATCGCATTCGTCGGTGTAGCCGATGGCGCCATGAAACTGGATGGCCAGGCGCGACGCCCCGATGCCGGCGCGCGCCGCGCGGGCCTTGACCCGGCTGGCCGCTGCCTTGCGCGCCTTCACGTCATCCGGCGCCGCCGCCAGGGTGTTCAGCGCATCGAGCAGGCTGTTGGACGCCAGTTCCACCTGCATCGTGGCGTCCACCAGCCGGTGCTGCAGGGCCTGGAACGACGACAGCGTCTGGCCGAATTGCTTGCGCGTATTCAGGTAGGCGACCGAGTCCGCCAGCACCTGCCGCGCGATGCCCACCAGCTCGGCGGATTGCATCAGGCGGCCGTAGTCGAGGGCTTCGTCGACGGCGTCCAGCACGCCCTCGCGCGCCAGCAGCGCGTCCTGCGCCACCACGGCGGATTCGATCGCTAGGTGGTAGGCGGGTGTGCTGTCCGCGCGTTCGTGCGCATGCACTCGCACGCCCGGCGTGCCGGCCGGCAGATAGAACAGGGCGGAACCCGCTTCGCCGTCGGCCGTGACCAGCCAGCCGTCCACGTCTGCGCCCGCAACGACGTGGCGCTTTTCGCCGTTGAGCACATAGGCGCCTTCGCGGGCGGTCGCGGTGACGCCAAAGGCGCCTGCCGATTCTCCGGCTTCGAGCTGGCCTTCCGTTTCCTGCCACGCGACGCCCACCCTTCGCTCGCCACTGCACAAGTCCGCCAGCAGCCGGTCACGGAAGGCGGTGTCGCCCGCCGGCGTGATACGAGCCAACAGCGCGGTGCTCAGCACCCCTGCGCCGACGAGCGGTTCGGGGAGCTGGGCGCGGCCCGCTTCCTCCAGCACGCCCGCCATCGCATGCCAGCCCAGTCCCAGGCCGCCCAGCGCCTCCGGCACGCTCATTCCCAGCCAGCCGACCGCGGCGATTTCCTGCCAGTAGGCGCGATCGCCGCCCGGTGCGCGACGCTTGCGTTGCCGCTGGTCGCGGCGCTGCAGGAAATCGCGCGCGCTGTCGCGGATTTCTTCAATCAGTTCGTGGTCGATGGCGTTCATACGATGCCCTCGGCATGCAGGCGTTCGATGGCCGCATCGGACAGGCCCAGCTCGCCACGCAGGATGTCGGCCGTGTGTTCGCCCAGCATGGGCGGCGGCAGGCCGATGGCGATCGGTGTGGCGGAGAAGTGAATCGGGTTCCGGACGACAGGCATGGCGCCCAGCGCGGGATGGTCGACGCTGCCCAGCACCTCGCGGTGCCGCACCTGCGGGTCCTCGAACACCTGATCCAGGGTGTAGATCGGACCGCAGGGCACGTTGGCGGCCGCCAGGGCCTGGTTCCAATCGGTGACCGTGCGCGCCAGCATCGCCGGCTCGATCAGCCGCGACAGGTCGGCCTGCGCCGCCGCGCGCTTGGGGTTGGTGTCAAAGCGCGGGTCGTCCGCCAGCGCGGGCAAACCGATCACGTTGCAGAAGCTGCGGAACTGCGAGTCATTGCCCACGGCCACCATCAAGTGCCCGTCGCGGCAGGCAAAGGCGCGAAACGGCGCGGTGATCTGCGAGGCCGAGCCCATGCGTGCGGGCAGCTTGCCGCTGGCCAGGTAGTTCATGCCGATGTGCGAGATGGCCGCGATCTGCGCATCGAGCAACGCCAGATCGATGTGCTGGCCCACGCCCGAAATCTGGTCGCGGTGGCGCAGCGCGGCAAGGATGGCCGACACCGCGTAAAAGCCCGCGGTCAGGTCGGACACGGAATAGCCGGCCTTGACCGGCCCCGCGCCCGGCTCACCGTCCGGCACACCCGTCACGCTCATCAGGCCGCTCATCGACTGGAAGATCGGGTCGTAGCCCGGCAGGTGGCTGTAGGGGCCGGTTTGGCCGAAGCCGGTGATGGAGCAATACACCAGCCGCGGATTCAGGGCGGACAGCGAGGCGTAGTCCAGCCCGTAGCGCCGCAGGTCGCCCGCCTTGAAGTTCTCGATGACGATGTCGGCCTTCTGCGCCAGCTGGCGAACCAACTCCTGGCCCTCGGGCCGCGAGATGTCCAGCGTCAGGGACTTCTTGCCGCGATTCATCGCGACGAAGGAAGAGGTTTCGCGGCTGGGCTTGCCGTCGCGGTCCGGCATGGGATAGCCCTGGTGCCGCACGTCGTCGCCGCGTCCCGGGCGCTCCACCTTGATGACGTCGGCGCCGAAGTCGGCCAGCATTTGCGCGGCCCACGGCCCGGAAAACACGCGGCTTAGGTCCAGTACCTTCACGCCTTCCAATGCACGAGTCATGTCGGCCTCCTTATTTGCCCTGGAACACCGGCGCGCGCTTTTCCAGGAACGCCTGGCGCGCTTCCTGCGCATCCGCGGTCTTGGCGATGGCCGCCGTCATGTCCTGTTCGTAGCGGTAGCCGTCACGCAGGCTCATGTCTTCGATGGCGTTCAGCGTCTGCTTGGCCAGCACGGTCGCCAGCGGACTCTTGGAGGCCAGCTCGCGCGCCAGTTCCATGGCATGGTCCATCAGTGCGTCGGCGGGCACGCTGGCTTCGACGATGCCCAGCCGGTAGAGCTCGCCGCCGTCCACGCGCAGACCCGTCAGCATCATCCGGCGCAGGCGCGAGTGGCCAAAGAGCCGCATGCCGTGGCGGCCGCCGCCCAGCAGTCCAACGTTGATCTCCGGCAGACCCACGACGGCGGTGGAGGCGGCGAGCAGGATGTCGCAGGAGGCCACGATGGCCAGTCCCGCGCCCAGCGCCGCGCCATTGATTGCGCCCACCACGGGCTTGGCGCATTCGCGGATCGCATGAAAGCACTCCCGCGTGCGGCGCGAGTGTTGCGGCAGATCACCGGGGCCCTTGATGGTGGCCGAGCGGTTCTTCAGGTCGGCGCCCGCGCAGAAGGTCTTGCCCTGGCCCGATAGCACCACCGCGCGCACCTCGGGCGTCTCCGAAATGCGGTCCAGCACCCAGCACAGCTCGTTCATCATCTCGGTGCTGAGCGCGTTGACGGGCGGGTTGGCCAGCAGGATGGTGGCGACGCCGTCGGCGATCGTGACGTCCAGCGCCGTATAGGGCCCGGCCAGGTTCTCCGGCATGCTCATGTCTCTCTCCTTTGTTGTTCAGATGATCTTGCGGTCGCGGTAGTCCTGGATCTGCTCGGCGGACAGTCCCAGCTCCGCCAGCACGTCGGCGGTGTGCTGGCCCAGGAGCGGTGGCGCGGCGTCGGCGCGCAGCGCCGAGCTGCCGAAGCGCAACGGGTTCATCACCTGCGGCACCGAGCCCGCGGCCGGATGCGGCAGGCGCCGCAGCATGGCGCGGTGCACGACCTGCGGGTCTTCGAACACTTCGGGCACGGTATTGATCGATCCCGCCGGCACGCCCGCCGCCTTCAGCGCCGCCAGCCAGTGGGCGCGCGGTTCGGTGGCGAAGATCGCGTCCAGGATGGGATCCAGCGTTTCCTGGTTTCTCACGCGCTGGCTGTTGGTGAGGTAGCGCGGGTCCTGGGCCAGTTCGGGCTTGCCCAGCATGCCGCACAGCGTGGCGAACTGCCCGTCGTTGCCCACCACGATGACGATGTCGCCGTCGGCGCAGGCGAACGTGCGCTGCGGCTGGATGTTCGGGTGCGCGGTGCCTGTGCGGCGCGGCACCTTGTTGCCCAGCAGGAAGTTCATGGCCTGGTTGGCCAGCAGGCCCACCTGCACGTCCAGCATCGCAACGTCGATGTATTCGCCCTTGCCGGTCTGCGCGCGGCGCAGCAGCGCGGCCACGATGCCCAGCGCGGCATACACCCCGGTGGTCAGGTCCACGATCGGCACGCCCACCTTCTGGGGACCGCCGCCGGGCCGGTCGTCGCGTTCGCCCGTGACGCTCATCAGGCCGCCCATCGCCTGGATCAGGAAGTCGTACGCGGGTTCGGCGGCGCGCGGTCCGGTCTGGCCGAAGCCAGTGACCGAGCAATACACCAGGCGCGGATTGATCTTGGAAAGCGCGTCGTAATCCAGCCCCATGCGCGCCAGCGTGCCGACCTTGTAGTTCTCCAGCACCACGTCCGCGTCGCGGCACAGGTCCTTGACCAGCGCCTGGCCTTCGGGCGTCTGCAGGTCGATCGTGATGGAGCGCTTGCCGCGGTTGGTGGCGATGAAGTAGGCGCCGTCGCGGGTGTCCTGGCCGTCTTCATCCTTCAGGAAGGGCGGACCCCAGGTGCGGGTGTCGTCGCCTTGGCCCGGCCGCTCGACCTTGATGACGTCAGCGCCCAGGTCGGCCAGGATCTGGCTGGCCCAGGGACCGGCCAGGATGCGGCTCAGGTCCAGCACTTTGAGATTCGATAACAGCGGCTGCAAAGCCTTCTCCTTGACTGCGGTATGTGCAGGCAGTCTAGGAGTTGGCGGGCGCCGCGGGAGGGGCCCGCGAGCGCAAAGCTGTTATGCGGTTGGGGACGCCGCAGCGCCGGCGTCAGCGTCCCGTATTGGGATAGTTGGGGCCGGCATCATGAAAACCGCCGTTGCTGTATGGATTGGCCGCGCCGGGGTGCGGCGGGCCGCCGGGGCCGGCGCCGCAGCCGGCCAGAAGCAGGGTGGCGGCAAGAAGGGAAAGCAGGCGCTTCAGGGAGGATGTCATGGAGGTCTCCTGCGTCTGCCCCTAAGCAGGCGCGTGGCTCGCAGCGTATGGGCGGATTATAGGCCTGCGGTTTTGGCCTTGATGCGTGGTTTGGCGCAGCGCGCGCGATATTCATTCACGGGGTCGGAATCCGCGGGCTGAAAGTACGGGTGGGGGTATCCCGCTTCGCGCAATGCTGCGTGCATGCGCACGCCCCACACGCATTCGCGCTGCGCCTCGTCCCACAGCCGCGTCGCCTGGGCTGTTTGGCCGCTGCGCCACAGCGCCAGGCCGTAGTCGGCCACCATTTCTTCGTCGCGCGGCAGGTCGCGGTAGGCGATGTGCATCAAACGCAGGCCTTCGTCGGTCTGACCGCGCAGGGCCAGGATCCAGCCCAGCGTGCCCTGGTTGTACGGACGCGGGCCAACGCGCTCCAGCGAGCGGCGGGCCTGTTCCTCCGCCTGCGGCAGGTAGTCCGGAAAGTCCGCCAGGTAGTAGGCGGTGTTGTTCGCCAGGTCCGCGGCATCGGCGGCGCGTTTTTGAGATTGCCGGGTCTGCAGCGCGTTGGAGTCCTCCAGCACCAGATCGGGCATGCCGAGCAGGCGTTCCACCTCCAGCCGCTTACGCCGGTCGGCCGGCGCTACAGGCTTGAACATGTCCGGAAACGGCCGCTGGCGGGTCTGCAGCACCCAGTGGCGCGCCAGATCGGTCTGGCCGGCGGCCAGCAGCAGCCGCGCCAGATCCAGCTTTTGCTCGGCGCTGCGATTGCAGCGCATGGCGCCGATCAGCGCGCGGGCGCCATCAGCGTCCTGCTGCGCGAACTTGCGGTTGACGGCGTCCAGCTCGGCAAAGCAAGTGTCCTCACGCGTGACCGGCGCGTCGATGTGCAGCGAAATCGAGCCCGCCGGCACATCGTGGCTGAAGTAGGCCGTCGCGCCCTGGCGGGTGGTGTAACCCAGGTCCACCCATTGTTCGCCCCAGCGCTGGTGCATGGTCATGATGTATGGCCAGGCGGGCAAGGGATCGGTGGTGCCGCTTCTTTGCAATTGGAAGAAGTGACCCCAGGGGCCGTCGCCGATGCGGCGGATCAGGGTGAAGTCCTCTTCCAGATGCGGGAGCGAGGTCTGGAACTGCGCCGTGCGGCCCTCGGCGTCGGTGACGCCGTGCAGGATGCCATCGCCGGAGGGCGTGTCCAGAATCTCGTCGTTCGAGCCGGTCACGAAGACGCGGTACGGCATGTTGGGCGCGGGGGCGGGGCCCTTGCCATCCATGAGGGTCAGGGTGAGGCTGCGCGTGCGGCTCGGGGCGTCTGCGTCAGCCGCCGTGTCCTGGACCGCGGCGTGCGCGGCGGGGGCGGTCAATCCCAGCGCGGCCGTCAGGCATAGCGCCGAGGCCGAGGCGCGCCAGGTTGCGTGCGACGTCGTGTGAGCGAGATCGGGGGCGGCGGATTGCCCGGAACGTTGCTGCGGGTGCTTCATGGGGACTGCCGGTGATGCCAGGCGCGGCGGGCCGCCACGTCGGTAATGGGAAGGACCTGCACCAGGGCAGGGCGCCGCGTTGCAGGCGCGAGGCGGATTGTGCATCACAAACGGAAAGCGCGCCGTGCTGCCCACCCCCCGCGTCAACCTATGGCATCCTCCCGCCACCTTCCATGCCCGTCATCCCCGAATGCCCAAACTCCTTCTGCGTACCCTGGACCTGCTCCTCCTGTCCTTGGCCGCCGCGCTTTTCGGCGCGTGCCTGACGTCCGTGCTGTCGACCGGCGCGTACGGCTGGATGATTCCGGACGCGCCCTATATCTACGAACCCCGCGATTTCTACGCCCAGGCCGTCATGGCGGGGCTGGCCGGCGTGATCGCGCTGACGCTGGCCGAGCGCCCGGCCAGGCTGCGGCTATCGTTGCCATGGCGCCTTCTTGCGACCTTCGCCGCCGCGCTCCTGGCCCTGTATCTGGCGCCGCCGTCGCCGCAGGTGTTCGGCAATACCTGGGCGCCCGGCGAAGCCACGCGGGAACTGTTCCTGGCGCAATGGCGCATGGTGCTGCCGATTGCGCTTGCGGCAACCGCGCTGCGGTGGGGTTTGCACCGGGTTTTGCGCTAGGATTGTCGTCACCCAACCCGCCTCCCCGGAGAAACCCCGCATGTCCTCCCTAGACGCCTTTGCCATCACCAAGAAGTGGCCCGCTCAGCATCCCGACCGCATCCAGCTCTATTCGCTGCCGACGCCCAATGGCGTGAAGGCCTCGATCATGCTGGAGGAGACCGGGCTGCCCTATGAGGTCCACCGCGTCGCCTTCGATACCAAGGACCAGTTCACGCCCGAATTCCTGTCGCTCAGCCCGAACAACAAGATTCCGGCCATCCTCGATCCGAACGGGCCGGACGGCAAGCCGCTGGGCCTGTTCGAGTCCGGCGCGATCCTGGTCTACCTGGCCAGCAAGACCGGCCAGTTCATCCCGGCGGATACGGCAGGGCGCTTCGAGACGCTGCAATGGGTGATGTTCCAGATGGGTGGCATCGGACCGATGTTCGGCCAACTGGGCTTTTTCCATCGGTTTGCCGGCAAGGACTACGAAGACAAGCGTCCGCGCGACCGTTACGTGGACGAGTCCAAGCGCCTGCTCGCCGTGCTGGACCAGCGCCTGGAAGGGCGTGACTGGGTGATGGGCGACCAGTACACCATCGCCGACATCGCCATCTTCCCGTGGGTGCGCAACCTGGTGGGCTTTTACGACGCCGGCGACCTCGTCGGCTTCTCGTCGTTCAAGAACGTCGCGCGCGTGCTGGACGCGTTCGTCGCGCGGCCCGCTGTCGCCAAGGGATTGACCATTCCGGGCTGACCAATGGAACTGCGCCAGCTCCGTTACTTCGTGCGCGTGGTCGAGGCCGGCAGCATCGGCCGGGCGGCCATGTCGATCGGCATGGTCACGTCAGCGCTCAGCCAGCAGATCAGCCGCCTTGAAGGCGAACTGTCCACGCGGCTGTTGCAGCGCAGCGCCAGCGGCGTGGTGCCCACGGACGCGGGGTTGGCGTTTTTCCGGCAGGCGCAGCTGGCCCTGCGCCACGCCGACGACGCCGTCCAGGCCGCCCAGCAGGCGCGGCTGGCCGGCCACGTCAGCGTCGGCCTGCCGTCCACGACGGCGGCGGTGCTGGGCGCGCCCTTCCTGCAGGCCATGAACGAGCGTTACCCCGACATCCGGCTGCATCTGGTCGAAGCGCTGTCGGGGCACCTGACCGACATGCTCAACGGCCGCCTGCTGGACCTGGCCATCGTGTTCCATGCCGAGTCCGCGCGCCGCTGGAGCGTGATGCCGCTGCTGGACGAACCCCTGTTTCTCTTTGCCCGGCCCGGCATGCCGGGCGTGCCTCCGGGCGGCACGACGCGGCTGGAGGCCATTGCGGACCTGCCGCTGGTGCTGCCCAGCGGCCGCCACGGCCTGCGCGCGCTGGTCAACAACGCCTTCCTGCAACTGGGGCGCACGCCCCGGGTGGTGGCCGAGGTCGACGGCCTGTCGCTGCTGATGGACGTGGTGCAGCAGGGCGGCGCGGCGACGATCCAGCCCAGCTCGGCCACCGCGCGCATCGCGCCGGGCCAGTTGCAGATGGTGCGCATCGACGATGCGCACTTGTTCCGCTCCAACCTGCTGGCGAGCCTGTCGGACGAGGAACTGTCGCCCGCGGCGCTGGCGGCCCGGCTGGTCCTGGCGGACGTGTCCCGCACCCTGGCCCGTGAGGGCAAGTGGGCCGTGGTTGCTCTTCACGAATCGTGAATACCCGTTGACGCCTGCCTGATATCGCAGCGGCGCGCCGCTGCGTAGAGTCTGCCCCTTGAACTGGGGAAGATGGCATGGTTGACGTCTTGGTGATTGGTGGGGGCAACGCGGCGCTATGCGCGGCCCTGATGGCGCGCGAAGCCGGCGCCAGCGTGCTGCTGCTGGAAGCGGCGCCAAAGGAATGGCGGGGCGGAAACTCCCAGCACACGCGCAACCTGCGCTGCATGCACGATGCGCCGCAGGACGTGCTGATCGACGCGTATCCCGAGGAAGAATACTGGCAGGACCTGCTCAAGGTGACGGGCGGGCTGACCAATGAACACCTGGCGCGGCTGGTCATTCGCGAGTCCTCCACCTGTCGCGACTGGATGCGCCGCCACGGCGTGAATTTTCAGCCGCCGCTGTCGGGCGCGCTGCACGTGGCGCGCACCAACGCGTTCTTCATGGGCGGCGGCAAGGCGCTGGTCAACGCCTATTACCGCAGCGCCGAAGCGCTGGGCGTGCAGATCCGCTACAACGCGCCGGTCGATGCGCTGGAACTGGACGACGGCCGCTTTGTGGCCGCGCGCATCGGCGAAGAACGCATCGAGGCCCGCGCCTGCGTGCTGGCCGCGGGCGGCTTCGAATCCAACCGCGAATGGCTGCGCGAGGCCTGGGGCCAGAACGAGCGCGGCGAATGGCCGGCCGACAACTTTTTGATCCGCGGCACGCGCTTCAACATGGGCGTGCTGCTGAAATTCATGCTGGACGCCGGCGCCGACGGCATCGGCGACCCGTCCCAATCGCATTGCGTGGCCATCGACGCCCGCGCGCCGCTGTACGACGGCGGCATCTGCACGCGCATCGATTGCGTGTCGCTGGGCGTGGTCGTCAACCGCGACGCCGAACGCTTCTACGACGAGGGCGAGGACTTCTGGCCCAAGCGTTACGCGATCTGGGGGCGCCTGACCGCCATGCAGCCCGGCCAGATCGCCTATTCCATCATCGACGCCAAGGCGATCGGGCGCTTCATGCCGCCGGTCTTTCCGGGCGTGCAGGCCGACACGCTGCCCGAGTTGGCGCAAAAGCTGGGGCTGGATGCGGCCAATTTCGAGAAGACGGTCGGGGACTACAACGCGGCCTGCCGCGTGGGCAAGTTCGATCACACCGCGCTGGATGACTGCCATACCGAAGGCGTGACGCCCGCCAAGACGCACTGGGCGCGGCCGATCGACACCGCGCCGTTCTACGGCTACGCGCTGCGGCCCGGCATCACCTTTACCTATCTGGGCCTGAAGGTGGACGACACCGCCGCCGTCCGGTTCAACGATACGCCCAGCGCCAACCTCTTTGTCGCGGGCGAAATGATGGCCGGCAACGTGCTGGGCAAGGGTTATACGGCGGGCGTGGGCATGTCCATCGGCACCGCCTTCGGCCGTATTGCCGGCACCCGCGCCGCCGCCGCGGCGCTCGGCCAGAATCCTGCGGGAGCACAACGTGAAGCAGCTTGAAGCCCTGGCCCGCGAGGCGCAGTCCTTTTCCACCAGTCAGTCCAGCCCGGCTCCGGCTCCGGCTCCGGCTCCCGCCGAGCAACCGGTGCATTTTCATGCAAGGGGCGTCAAGCCGCTGACCGAAACGCTGACCGATGACGAGACCGAAGTGGCGCGCGTCATGCAGATCTGCAACGCCTGCCGCTACTGCGAAGGCTTCTGCGCGGTGTTCCCCGCCATGACGCGCCGTCTGGAATTCGGCAAGGCCGACCTGAACTACCTGGCCAACCTGTGTCACAACTGCGGCGCCTGTCTGCACGCGTGCCAATACGCGCCGCCGCACGAGTTTGCCGTCAACGTGCCGCAGGCCATGGCCAAGGTGCGGGTGCAGACATACACGGACTACGCGTGGCCCGCCGCGCTGGGCACGCTGTACAAGCGCAATGGCCTCGCGCTGTCGCTGGCCACGGCTGCGGGATTGGCGCTGTTCCTGGTGCTGGCGGTGGTGATGGCGGGCAACCTTTTCCATGAGCCGATGGCGGGCAACTTCTACGCCGTGTTCCCGCACAACACGCTGGCGCTGATGTTTGGCGTGGTGTTCGGCTTTTCGATGCTGGCGCTGGCGGTGGGCGTGACGCGCTTCTGGCGCAACGTCAGCCCGGGGGCGGCATCGGGCGCGGCGGTGGCCGAGGCGGCGCACGACGCGCTGCGCCTGCGCTATCTGGACGGCGGCCACGGCAAGGGTTGCAACAACGCCGACGACGCCTTCACGCTGTGGCGCAGGCGGTTTCACCATTTCACGTTCTACGGCTTCATGCTGTGTTTCGCGGCCACGTGTGTCGCCACGCTTTATCACTATCTGCTGAACCAGCAGGCGCCGTATCCGATCCTGAGCGCGCCGGTGCTGCTGGGCACCGCGGGCGGCATCGGGCTCCTGATCGGACCGGCCGGGTTGCTGTGGCTGAATTTCAAGCGCCATCCCCTGCAGGGCGACGCGGCGCAAAAGCCGATGGACCGGGGCTTCATCGTCCTGTTGTTCCTCACCAGCGCGACGGGTCTGGCGCTGCTGGCCGGCCGCGACGGCAGCGCGATGGCGCTGCTGCTGGCGATCCATCTTGGCGTCGTGATGGCGCTGTTTTTGACCTTGCCCTACGGCAAGTTCGCCCATGGCATCTACCGTTCGGCCGCGCTCTTGAAGTGGTCCATCGAAAAGCGCCAGCCCAACAAGCTGCAGCTCGGTTCGGACTGACCGGACCAGCCCTTTTGCCTGCGGACGGCGCCCGAGCGAGGCGCCGCAGCCGGCTACAACCCTGGAGACATCCATGTTCCGCACTCGTTTGCTGGCGCGCTGCGCGCTGGCAGCCTGTCTGACGCCAGCCCTGCCGGCGGCGCACGCCCAGACCTTTCCCGCCAAACCGATCACGCTGGCCGTTCCGCATTCGGCGGGCGGCACGTCCGACATCCTGGCGCGCACCGTGGCCGCCGAAGCCGCCAAGACGCTCGGCCAGACGATCGTGATCGACAACAAGGGCGGCGCCAACGGCACCATCGCCGCCAAGCAGGTGGCATCGGCCGCGCCGGACGGCTACACGCTGCTGCTGGCAACCGCCAGCACGCACGGCATCAATCCGTCGCTGTACTCGCGAATTTCCTACGATGCGGTCAAGGACTTCACACCCGTCACGCTGCTGGCCACCGTGCCGAACGTGCTGGTCGTCGGCCCCAACGTCAAGGCCAAGAATGTGCAGGAGCTGATCGCGTACATCCGTTCGCAAGGCGACAAGACCAACATGGGCTCGGCGGGCGCCGGCACGCCGGGGCACCTGGCGGGCGAGATGTTCAAGAGCGAAGCCAAGCTGCAATTCACGCACGTGCCCTACAAGGGCGGCAGCCCCGCGATCACGGATCTGATCGGGGGGCAGATCGACTTCATGTTCACCACGATCCCGGGCGTCCTGCCGCATGTGAAGGCCGGCACGCTGCGCGCATTGGCCGTGACTTCGCCCGAGCGTTCGTCCGCGATGCCCGACGTGCCGACGATGGCTGAATCCGGCTTGCCCGGATTCCAGGCGGTGTCCTGGCACGGCATCGTTGCGCCGGCCGGCACGCCGGACGCGGTGGTGGCCACGCTGAATCAGGCGTTGACGGGCGCGCTGGCCTCGCCCGAGGTCAAGCAGCGCCTGCTGGAAGAGGGCGCGCGCGCCTCCAGCGTGAACACCGCCGAATTCGGCAAGTTCATCCAGACTGAGATCGCGGCGTGGGCCAAGGCGGTCAAGGACTCGGGCGCCACGACCAATTGATGCGGCAGGCGGTCCTTCGGGATCGCATTGCCTGCGGGGCGTCAGGCCGGTAAAGGCCTGGCAACCGCCATGCTAGGATGCCCCGCATGCTGATCGCCGCCCTGCTTACCTCGCTGGCCTTGACCTCGGGCCATGCCGTCGAATACGACCTTTCGTGCTTCTTCGCGGACAAGGAAGCAGAAGGCTCCCTGGAACGCGTCGAGCACTGCGCCCGCGCCACGAACGACAGTGTCGAGTTCCGCCCCGCGGTGATGGCGCGCATGGATTTCGGCGATGACGGCCTGTCGCCCGCAACGGCCATCGGCTCGTGGCACTGGGTGCGCCCCGACGGCCGCGCCGTGCCGGTGGTCACGTACGACAACGGCGCGGACGATTTCGAGGATGGCCTGACGCGCGGTCCGTGGGCCGGCGGCATGGCCTACTACGACAAGCAGCTCAACCGCGTGCTGGCCACGCCCTACGATTGGGTCGACCGCTTCGAGGGCGGCCTGGCCGCGGTGTGCAAGGGTTGCCGCATCGAACGCACGCGCGACGGCGAACACAGTTACGTCACGGGCGGAGAATGGGGCGCCATCGACCGCGAGGGGCGGCTGGCGCTGCCCATGCGGCCGGATGCGATGTCGTTGCGGGCCGAGATGGAGGCCGCACGCGGCGTGCCTCGCCCACGTGATCAGCCTTAGAACTTGTAGCGCAGCTGCGCGTACACGTTGCGCGGCGCGCCATAGAAGACCGAGTTATAGCTGCCCATGCCCGAGTAATAGTGCTTGTCCAGCACGTTGTTCAGGTTCACGGTCAGGCGCAGGTCCTTGCTGAAGTCATAGCCCGCCATCAGCCCCAGCACGCCGAAAGCGTCCTGCGTGAACCGATGATTGTTCTCGCCGATTTCCTGCGAGAAATACGTATTGCTCTGCCAAAGCATGTTCGCGCCTACGGTCAGACGGTGCCAGTCGCCCGGCAGGCGGTACGCGGTGGCCAGTTTGAACAGGTGTTCGGGCTGCGTGGTGCTGACGCGCTTGCCGTCACGGTCGCGCGAGCGGCTGTACGTGTAGCCCGCATTCACCTGCCAGCCCGGCATGACTTCGCCGGACGCCTCCAGTTCGACGCCGCGCGTCGTCACGCCCGGAATCGCGATGTAGGCGGTGCCGCCCGACGGCGTGGATGCGCCGCTGGGATCCAGTTCGGCGACGTTGTCCTGCTTGAGCTGGAACAGCGCGATGCTGGCATTCAACCGGCCGTCCAGATATTCGCCCTTGGCGCCGATTTCGTAGCTCTTGCCGGTCAGCGGGTCCAACTGGCGGTCGTTGGCGTCGAAGTTATACGCCTGCGGCTTGAACACGTCGGTATAGCTGGCATACACCGTGTGCCGGCTATCCAGGTCATAGGTGATGCCCGCGTAGGGAATGAACTTGTTGTCGACGGTGGTGGCGTAATGCGAGCTGCGGCCGTTACCCAGACTGCCGTCCAGGCTCCATTCGTAATCCGTCCAGCGACCGCCCAGGATGACACCAAGCCGATCCGTGGGACGCAGCACGGTCGCGCCGTACAGGATCTTCTGGTTCACCAGAATATTGTGCGTCAGCCACCATTCGTACATGTCGGGCTCGACGGCGTTGTTGTTCCAGTTGAAGGCGTCGTCGATCAGCGAATCGGTGTTGCCGTCGTAGCGGTTCGATTGCGAGTGCGTGCGCGCGGCGTTGTAGCCCAGCACCAGTTCGTGCTGGCGGCCGAACAGGGTGTAGGGACCGGACGCCTGGAAGTCGATGGTGTTCTCGCGCGAGTCGGTGTTGAAACGGGCTGCGCCGCCCGTGTAGAAGCCGTGGTCGATGCTGTGGGTGTCCACGTCGATGAGCGCGCTGCTCATGCCGGAGATCAATTCGCGCGAACTGTAGTTGCGATGGGCCGCGGCCAGCTTGACGCGCCAGCCGCTGTCGAATTGGTGGTCGATGTCCGCGAAGACGCGGGTCGTGTCCTGGTTGCGCCACGCCCATTTGTCCGCGGGGTTGGTCGACCGCGAGAACCTGACCTGCGATCCGTCCGAGAAGAATGCCGGCAGATGGGTGTTGCTGGTGCCGTCGTTCTTGTTCTGCTGATAGTCCACGCCGATGGACGCCTTGGTGCGCGGCGTCAGGTCGGCTTCCAGGATGCCGTAACCAACATACTCCTTGCCGCTGGCGTAATCCATGAAGCTGCCGCGGGTTTCGGCCGCGCCGACCACGCGGCCGCGGATCTTGCCGTTTTCGCTTAGCGGTCCGCCCAGGTCGACTTCGCTGCGGTAGCGGTCCCATGAGCCGGCGCCCGCGCTCAGGCTGCCTTGAAACTCCTGCGTGGGCCGCTTGCGGATGAAGTTGACGACGCCGGATGGATAGCCCGCGCCGTTCACCAGGCCGGTTGCGCCTTTCAGGATTTCAATGCGGTCATAGATGACCGTGTTCGTGATGCTGTAGTTGTCGCGGACGTTGCCGCCGTCGCTGGACAGGCTGGGCAGCCCGTCGAACTGGAAGTTCTGCAGCTGGAAGCCGCGCGAATAGAAGCTGTAGCCTTCCGAGTTGTCCTGGACGACGGTGATGCCGGGCGTCTGTTCCAGCGCGCCCGCGACGCTCACGATGCCTTGGTCGTCCATCTGCTGGCGCGTGATGACGCTGACCGATTGCGGCGTTTCGCGCATCGTCAGGCGCATGCGCGTGGCTGACGACGATTCCGGCATCGTGTACGAGCCGGTGCCTTCGCTGGGCGGAATCACGCCGTTGGCGGTGACCACCACGGGTTCCAGCGCGGTCACCGCGCTGGCTGCCGGCAGCGGCCGTACGGTCAACACGCCGCTGCGGGTGACGACGAGTTCCAGCCCGGTGCCGGCCAGCGCCTGTCTGGCGGCTGCTTCGGCGCTCAGGACGCCGCGCACGGGTGCGGCCTGCTTGCCCGCCACCAGTTCGGCGCCGGCGGAAATGGGCTTGCCGCTTTGCAGCGAGATGCGGCTGAGGGTGTCGGCCAGGGGCGCGGCCGGAAGGTCGTACGCCAGGGTGGCTTGTTGCGCGGCGGCCGGCGTGGTCTGGGCGTGGACCGGTCGGGTCAGCACGCAGGCGCTCAACGCGCAGGCGACGAGCGCGGCGCCGGGGGGCAGGGGAAATTTCATGTTGGCAGAGGAAGCAGTGAGAGGATTTCGGTTGCGTCACAAGTCATGACGGCTACCGATCTGCAATCCCCTCATTGCCGGCCGATTTTTTTCAGGCGGCGTCCACCAGCGTCATCCAGGGCCCGTAGCGATGTATCCGGATGGGCAGCGTGTCGCCCAGCGCTTCCAGCGCGCGGCGCGGATCGTCCAGCGGAAACACGCCAAAGACGCGCAGCGCCGCCACCTCGGGAGAGACCCGGATCAGACCGGCCTGATAGGCGCGCAACTGTTCCACCACCTCTTCCAGCCGCGTATCGCGCACGCTCAGGATGCCGCTGCGCCAACCGGCCTGCGCGGTGTCTTCGCGCGCCCAGGCGCGGTCGCCGTCAAACGCGGCCGAGGCGCCTTGCAGTAATTCCATGGCATCGCCGCGCCGGGGCCGCAGCGTCAGCGCGTCCTGGAGGGCGCCCGCGACGGAGTAGCCGTCGAACTGGCTGATGCTCAGGCGGGCTGCCGCGGCGGTGACCTCGCCATGCCGCGTGCGCACCACAAACGGGCGCGCATCGGCATGCGCGTCCGCGTACAGCCCCCCCTGGTGCAACACGACCGTGCGCTGCGCGTCGTCGTAATGCACGTCGGCGGCCGAGCGCGCGTTCAGCGTCAGCACGGACCCGTCGGCCAGCGCATAAGTGCGGCGTTCGCCCGTGCGGGTGGAATAGGTGGCGGACAGGCCGGCCAGCGGCACGTAGCGGTCGGTGACCAGCGCGCCCACGCCGACGCCCGCCATCAGCATGGCCAGCTTCAAGACGCGCCGGCGATTCACCCCGTTGGCCTGCAACAGCGCGGTGCGGGCCGCGCGTGCCGGGCCCGGGGCGTCGCGCGTGGCGTCACGCAGCCGGGACAGGGGTTGCTGCATCAGGCCGTCGACCTCGGCCCAGGCGCGCGCGTTGTCGGGATGGCTGGCCAGCCAGTGTTCGAAGCGCTGGCGGTCGCGGTCGGAGGCCCGCCCCGAGGTCAGCAGCACGATCCAGTCGACCGCGCGATCGGTCAGCGCGTCACCGGCGGACAGCGTCTTCATGGCGCGTCCGCGGCGCGGCGCGCGGCCAGGCAGTGCAGAAAGGCGCGCTTCACGTGACGCTCGACCGTCGCCAGCGACAGCCCAAGCACCTGGGCAATGGCGGGATGCGTCATGCCATCCAGCCGGTTCAGCAGGAATGCGTGCTTGACCGGAACGGGCAGGCCGTCGAGCAGGGCATCGATCTCCTGCACGGCCTGCTTCAGCATCATCAGCAACTCGGGCGAGGCCGCAACCGGTTCCTGCTCGTGCCCCAGCGCGTCCAGATAGCGGGCCTCGACGTCGCGCGCGCGCCACAGGTCGATGGTCAGGCGGCGCGCCAGCGTCAGCAGGTAGGCGCGGGGTTCGGCAATGGGCGTGGCCGACGGCGACGTCAGCACGCGGCAGAATGTGTCCTGCGTCAGGTCGGCGGCGTCCGCGCGATTGTTCACGCGACGGTTCAGCCAGCCCAGCAGCCAGTCGTGGTGTTCCGCGTAAAGCCGTTGAATGTTCTGGTACGCGGGGGAATCCATGGACGGGCGGCGCGGCGAGATTGTTAATGGGAATAACTCTTATTTATAACTTGGATCGCCGCGCAAGACAACACGCCAGCCGCCCGCTTTCAAGGGACCCAGCTCAGCGCGTCGCCCGCGACACCATCGGCGCTTCGGTTTGGCGTTGCGCGCGCTGGCTCAGCCAGACGCTGCCCACCACGACCGCCATGCCCGCCAATTGCAGCGGCGACAGGCTTTGGCCCAGGATCGCCCAGCCCAGCACCGTGGCGGAAAGCGGACTCAGAAAGCCCAGTGACGACACCGCCGCAGGTGCCAGCCGCGCCACGCCGCGGAACCACAGCACATAGGTCAGCGCCGCGCCGATCAGCCCCAGCCAGGCGATGCCCATGACGTTGACCAGCGTGAAATGCGGCAGGGGCGACTCGGCAAGCAGCGCGACGGGAATCAGCAGGATGCCGCCCGCCGTCAACTGCCACGACGTGAACGCCAGCGCGGAGACGGGCGGCTGCCATCGGCGGCTCAGCACGGTGCCCAGCGCCATCGACACGGCGCTGGCCAGTCCCGCCCCAACGCCCACGGGGTCGAGCGCCGCCTTCGGCGTCAGCACCAGCAGCGCCACGCCGGCCAGTCCGGCCAATGCCGCCAAGACGGACAGCCCGCGCACCGGAAACCCCAACAGCAGCCGGGCCAGCGCGATCACGACCAGCGGCTGGATCGCGCCGAGCGTGGCCGCCACGCCGCCCGGCAGGCGATAGGCGGCGACGAACAGCAGCGCCCAGAACACCGAAAAATTCAGCGCTCCAAGCACGAACACGCGCAGCCACCAGACGCCGTGCGGCAGCGCACGGACCCACAACAGCAGCAGAATCCCCGCAGGCAGGGCGCGCAGCATGGCGACCGTCAGCGGATAGCCCGGCGGCAGCATCAGCGTGGTGACTACATAGGTGCTGCCCCAGATGGCGGGGGCCAGCGCGGTCAGGAAGAGGTCGGTGTTGCGGGACATGAATCAAGGAAATGCGGTTTGCCGGCGCGGCGCGTGCAGCGCCGGCAAACCGCCATCAATACATATGCTGGCCGCCGTTCATGGCCACATTGCTGCCTGTCATGAATCCCGCCGCATCGCTGCAGATGAACGCGATCAACGCGCCGATCTCATCGGGCTCGCCCAGCCGTCCCACGGGGATCTGCGGCAGGATTTTTTCCTGCATGACTTCCGGCGGCACGGCCTGCACCATGCGCGTGGCCAGATAGCCGGGCGACACCGTGTTCACCGTCACGCCCTTGCGGGCGACTTCCAGCGCCAGCGACTTGGTGAAGCCGTGGATGCCCGCCTTGGAAGCCGCGTAGTTGGTCTGCCCGAACGCGCCCTTGCTGCCGTTCACCGACGAGATGTTCACGATGCGGCCCCAGCCCCGATCCGCCATCGGGCCGCACAGCGGCTGCGTCATGTTGAACATGGAATCCAGGTTGCTGTGCATGACGTCGGCCCAGTTCTGTGCGCTCATCTTGCGCAGGCTGGCGTCGCGCGTGATGCCGGCGTTGTTGACCAGGATGTCGATCTGGCGCCCGTCTTCTTCAAGCTTGCGAGCCAGCGCCTGGCAGGCGTCGAAGTCCGCCACGTTGACCTTGTACATGGCGAAGGTCCGGCCTTTGGCGGCCTCTTCCTTGACCCATTCGCGCGTGGCGCTTTCGCTGGAATGGTAGGTGACGATGACATCGTGGCCCGCATCGTGCAGCGCGACGGCGATGGCGCGGCCCAGGCAGCCCGTCCCGCCCGTGATGAGGGCGGTTCGTTTAACGGTCATGGCGGCCTCCCTGCTGGTGCGCGTCCTGCATGGCGGCGCAGGCGGCCGCCATCTGGTTGGTCATCGTGGACCACATCTGCGCGAAGGGCGAGCTGTCGGCCGCCGCGCTGTTGGCCTGCTTGAACCATTCGCACATCGCTTCGCCCACGCCGGCGGCCAGGGTGGCCTGCTCCTGCAGCGCGGCGTGGGTAAGCGCCTGGCTGGCTTCCAGTTGCGTCTGCCAGCGCTTTCGCGCCAGCTCGCCCATGGCGGGCGCAACATCCTGCCAGTTGGCGGCGGGTTTCAAGGGGGAGAGGGTGGCCAGGTATTGGCCGGTGGTGTCGCCGGCCAGACGCTGGCCCATTTCAAGCCAGCGCTGCTGGCTTTCCTGCGCAAGCTGGGCCAGGCGCTGGCAGAAGGCGACGTTGGCGCCGGTCAGGCCGGCGGGCAGGGAGGCATTTGCTTTCTTCATCATCCGTCCTTGTAAATGGCGTGCTAAGGGGAAACGAATACACACGAGCCTCATGCCGTCGGCAGAGGGGCTTGCCAGTCAACGATAGCCCAGCGGGCGGTGGTACGGCCAGCGTTGCGGACCCGATCCTTGCGCAAGGCGCACGCACACACGCAGTTCTTGACGCAGCGCCGCACATGGTGTCCCATCGCAACGATGCACCTGCACTAATGGCCCCCTACTGCCGCGGAGACCCCTTGCCGACATCAGGCCTGATGGAACGCGTTCCCTCGTGGCGTTATCTGCCCGTGGCCTTGGCGCTGGTGCTGCCGGTGATCGCCTGCGTCGCCTGGACGTGGTGGCACGCGCAGAAAGAGCAGCGCTTCGAAGCCGAGTCGGCCGCGCGCATCGTGCGGGTGCAGACGCAGCACATCCTGGCGCAGGCCTGGCAGCTGCTGGACCGGATGGCCCCGCTGACCGCCCTGACCTGCGAAGAGGCGCTGCCCGACCTGCAGCGCTGGGGCACGCTCAATCCGTATATCCGATCGCTCATCCTGGTTCGTGGCGATCGCATCTATTGCTCGTCGGCGGTCGGCAGGTCCGATTTCCCGGTCTCGGATTTTCGCAAGTGGGCGTCCGGCGTGTCACCCGACCGCTGGCTCTTCACCGTTGCCGGCACGCCGCTCGCGCCCGAGCGTCCGGCGATCCTTCTGGGCCGGCCCGGCATCGAAGGCCATAGCGGCGTGGTGGTGGTCGACGGCCGCTACGTGCAGGACCTGCTGAACGCCGTGGCCAGCCTGCGCGATTACCGGATCGATCTGCAGGTGGGCGAAGGCGGCACACCCATCCACAATGATTCCAACGGCGCGAACGGGCCGTCCCGAGAACTCGTCTTCAGCGAGACCATAAACCCCGATGGGGGCGCGCCCCTGATCATCCGCGTCAATGCACCGCCCGAAGCGGTCGTGCAGGCGTGGCAGCAATTGATGATGACCTACCTGCCCGCCGCCGCGCTGCTCGGATTCGGCCTGGCCGTGGTTGCGTACCGCCAGCAGGCGAACCGCCGTTCCTTCAAGGAGCAGTTGCGCCGCGCGATCAGGGCTGATGAATTCAGGGTGCATTACCAACCCGTGTACGGTCATGCAACGGGCCAGTGCAGCGGCGTCGAGGCGCTGCTGCGCTGGGAGCGGCCCGGTGTGGGCTTTGTGCGGCCCGACATCTTTATTGCCGCGGCCGAGGCCGATGGCATGATCGTCCCGCTGACGCGCCATCTGTTCGCGCTGATCGAGCGCGACATGCGCGGCTGGGCCACTCCGCCGGGCTTTCATGTCGGGGTCAATATTGCCGCCGAGCATCTGTCGTGCGCCGAGTTCGCGGTCGACATCGAGCGCTTCTCGGCCAACATCGCCCAGCGTGAGCCGACCCTGGTATTGGAGATCACCGAGCGCAGCCTGATCACCGACGACGGCCAGGCCCGGCGCAACATCGACGCGCTGCGCGCGCAAGGCGTGCGCGTGGCCATCGACGACTTCGGCACCGGCCACTGCTCGCTGTCGTATCTGCAGCGCTTTCCGGTGGATTACCTGAAGATCGACAAGGGCTTCGTGCATGCCATCGAACCCACCGGCGAAGACGCGCCGGTGCTGGACGTAATCATCACGCTGGCGCATCGCCTGGGCCTGGCGGTGCTGGCCGAAGGCGTCGAAACCGACCTGCAGTTCCGCTATCTCACCGGGCGCGGCGTCGCGTTCATCCAGGGCTACCTGTTTGCGCGGCCCATGCCGTCGGATCAGTTCGTGACGTGGTATGCCGAGCACGCGCCGCCGGGCGAACCGGTGGGCGAGCCCCAATCGCGTTCAAGTGGTTTTGGCGTTGGCTGACGGCTTGGCAAAGAACAGGTCCGTGATGGCCTGGCTGTCCATGGGTTCGCCGTTGATCGCGCGCGTCAGCATTTCCGCACCCAGCAGTTGCACCGAAAACACCAGGTCGGGCTGCACCCGGCGGATCTTTTCCAGATGCTTGCTGGTGTTGACCAGCGCCACGGTCTTGGCGCCGTCCGTGCCGGTGGCTTCCTTCGCGGCCAGCACGATGAATGCGTTTTCCGCGTCGTCGTCCCGCAGCGCCAGCACATAGCGCGCCCGCGCGACACCCGCCACGTGCAGCACGTCGACGCTCGAGGGATCGCCTTCGATCAGGTCGGCGGCTGCGGGATAGTCGTGCGCCATGCCCGTTGGCACGATGACGGTGACTTCTTCGTTTCGGCTGCGCAGGCCCTGGTAGACGCTCAGCGCGAGGGGCGTCGCGCCCGCGATGATGATGTGGTTCTTTCTCATGGCCGAAGAAAACCTGCCTTTGACGAGCCGTTTCAGATTGCCGCCGATCACCGGTCCGGCGATCGCGCTGACGGAGGTGGCGAACACGGTAATGCCGAGGATGATAATCGACGCCGTGAACAGGCGCGCCGTGCCGCTATGCGGCACGATGTCGCCGTACCCCACCGTGGACATCGAGACGATCGAGAAGTACAGCGCGGTGCCGGCGTCGAGGATGGGCGGATTGAATTCGTTGCCCAGGTACAGCGTGCCGAACACCGCGTAGATCATCAGCGACAGCACGCTGACCAGCGCAAACAGCGAGCCGGCCGTCACGCTGGCGCGATCGAAGCGCCGCCAGTACGCCACCAGCGCGATCACCAGGACCAGCGTGTAGATGCCCAGTCCCGCGCGGCCGCCATCGCCCAATATGGCGAACGTGCCGATGCCGATCAGCAGCACCAGCGAGAACGCCCAGGCGATGCGCGCCTTGAGTATCAAGCCCAGCGCAATCACCTGCAGACCCACGCCGAGCACCAGGCGCGGAATCTCCAGCAGGCCGACCACGCGCATGATCTCGTGCCAGTTGTCCAGCGCGAGCCAGAACGAATATTCGCGCGCGCGGACTTCGCGCAGCACCGGGTGCATGAAGGCGTATCCGTCGAGGGCCACCAGGATGGCAAGGCACCAGTTCGGCGGGAAAAACGCCAGGATCTTGCGGAGGCGATGGCGCAGGGTTGGCTGGGGCAGGGGCATGGAAGGCACGGGCTTCCTATATCAATCTGGTATGGAAGACTATCAACAAAGAATTACTGGAAACGCGTCCGAGGTCCTAAACTTTCCTCATCAGGCGGCTATCCGGAAGGAACACCGCCGATATGGCAGTAACGCACTCCCAGCAGCAAGGGTGGACGCACTGCCAGGCGTTGATCACGTTGCAGCCAGTGCAGGGACTAGAGACCCGGCGCGGGCCACGGTCGGACCGTGCGTGAGTAGTATGAGGCACGAATGTTGGAATCGCGTGATCCAGGTAGAAGGCATCGGTGCCGGCCGATGACTCCGGGTTCACGTGTTGTTTTAGCGCGGCGTCTTACCCTTCGGGGGCAGCGCCGCGTTTTTTTCGCCTGACGGCCTTGCGCCGGGCGATTTCAGGCAGACGCGTTCGCGTCCGCTTCTTCGCTGCGCCAGGCCTGTTGCCCGTCCGCGCGCGCGGACGGCGCCGTTACCCGATAGTCCAGATCCAGCGTGATGTCGGCTGCAAACATGTAGCCCCATCCGTGGACCGCGCGTATCGGCAGCGTCATCTGATTGGCCGCGGCCTTGCGGCGCAGGCGGCTGATCATCACGTCCACGAAGCGGCGGCGCGTGATGCCGCTGTCGGCTTCGTCCGCGCCATCGGCCAGAAAGGCGTCGCGGCTGATCTTGCGGTCGGGCGACTTCACCAGCCGCGACAGGAAGTCGCGTTCACCGGTTGTCAGACCCAGCGTCCTGCCCTTGGGGCTGATGAGCGTCCATCCCTTGTTCGCCAGCCGCCAGCCTTCCTGGGCCGGTTCTTCCGATGCGCCCGAATCCGCGCCCGCTCCCGGGTCCATCCCGTCCAGACCGACCGCGCGCCGTACCAGCGCCTGCAGCACCGCCGCAAGCTCCAGGCCGGTCACGTCCGGCGGCAGACAGGCGTCAGCGCCGCAGAGCAACGTGCGGATGCGGCTTTCCGAATCGGTGAATGGGGCGATGGCTACGAGGCCCAGGCTGCGGTCGATGGCGCGCAGGCGCACGGCGGCGTTATGCACATCGGGAAGCGGGGCTTCCAGAACGACCAGCGGACTGGGCCGGCGGGAGTATCGGTCGTAGACATCCACGAGATCGTGGCAGCGGCGGACGTTGAATCCCAGATGTGAAAGGGACTCGACGAGTCTGGCATGCCTGGCGTCGTCGCGGCCAAGAAAAATGACATCCAGCGTGTTGTTCATTGATGCTTCCAATGAGGCGTCGCGGTAGGGCGCTGGCGCCTTGAAAAAGCCGGACGTCTGGCAGAGCCATGCCGTTGCCGGCCGTTGCGGCGCTTTTCCTTCCAGAGCACGCCTGTGTTGCATTTAAACACGGGCGTGTTTTTTTGTGAAGATACGTTTCTATGGTTTCGGACGGTAACAGTCGTCCGCGGGGAAATGGCCTCGCATCGATTGAAACAGCGTTTGATCCCCGATTTGCGTCAGAAAAATATTATGTATTACCGATACATTATTTTCTCTTTCGGCCGATTCGATGCCCATAAACTCATGCGGCTTTTTTTGCTGTCGGTTTTGCTGCAGCGCCGCGTGACGGCGGCGGGCGAAACGCGGGGCAATACGCTGCAAACCGATGAAAGATATGACTTTTATGGGGCGGTTTGTGGCGGTAAGCGACGGCGCGCAGCAGCACGCGTGCAAGGCCAGGGGGGCCATGCGGCGATTTAAGGATTAGCCCGGAAATTGGGGGCTAATCCCTTTGTTTGGCCGTGGATTTGAAATGCTTTAATCAAATAAAACCATACAAATTAATGTCTCGAGTTGATCGATTGGACACGTTTAGCCATCGTCTGCGCAACGCAAGAGTGCTTCAGGGGTGGACTCAAAAGGACTTGGCGGTCGCAAGCAACCTGTCGCAAAGCGCCATCGGCAACTACGAAAGCGGCCAGCGCCAGCAGCCTTCGAGCGAGGCGCTCATCAAGCTGACGCGCGCCCTGCGCGTCAATCCCCTGTGGCTCAGTACGGGCGAAGGTCCCATGCTCGACACGCCGTCCGGCCATGTTGCTGCGGGCAGGCTGGGCGAAATCCCCGACCCGCCCGCCTGGCCCTTCGAAACCATCTCCTACGCGGCCTACGCCCGTCTCACCCACCAGGAAAAGCGGCAGATCGAGCTGGTGCTGGGCGCCTACATCAAGGCACGCGGCGAATAGTTCCCATCGGTTGCGCGGGAACCTGCGGGCGCAGCCGGACATCGGCGGGGGCGTTGGCCCCGGTGCCGCGGGGATCGGTGCGCAGGCGGCTGCGCAGGCGCTCCACCGGATCCGCGATCAGGTAGTTCAGCACCGCCGAGACCCCGATGCAGCCGGTGATCGCCATGGCGGCGAACAGCATGGGCTGGTGCTCCTGCACGTCGTGCATGAGCCAGCTGAACGCCATGATCACCAGCATGTGGCAGATGTACAGCGGATAGCTGAGTTCACCAATTGCCTTGTCCAGCTTGTGGCGTGACTGGAACAGGAACGCCAGCGGCAGCAGCGCGGCGAACAAGAGGACGGCCAGGCCATCGCGCACGGTGGGATTGATGCCGATCGAGAAGTGCGCAACCGCATACAGGAACAGGATGCCGGTGCCCAGCTCGGGCAGGCGCTTGACGCGCTGCGTCCAGGCCTTCATGCGCGGCAGCAGCACCTGGTGCGACAGCGAGCCGATCAGGAACAGCGCCAATTCTGTCGGGAAGAAGCGGTAGGTCCAGGGATCCGAGCGGCCGACGCCGGTCCAGATCAGGATCGCGCGCAGGGCAAGCGAGGCGGCCAGCAACGCCAGCAGACGGCGCGGCGAGCGCAGGACGAAGGGCGCCACCAGGTAGAAGCTCATCTCGACGCCGAGGGTCCAGGCTTGCGGCACCAGCAGGCCCTTGTACAGCGGCACGTCGCTGTTGGCGAAGCTGCCGGTGAAGGCGAGGGCCGAATCGCGGATGCCGAAGAACATCAGCCAGTCCTGACCGAAGATGAAGAGGTTGGAGAGGAACAGGAAGACTTCGGCGCTGAAGGGCAGCGCTTCGTAGATGCGGAAGAACGAACCGCCGCTCACGATGTGGGCCGTCAGCGTCAGCGCCGCCACCGCCAGATAGATCGGGAACAGCCGCAGGAAGCGGTTGGCGTAGAACTTGCCGGTGGCGCCCTGGTAGTTGTCCGTCGCCGTCAGCACGTATGAAATGAGGAAGCCGGAAATCACGTAGAAAAGCTGCACGGCAAGCCTGCCGCCGACAAGCTGATCGGCATAGCCTCCGCCCAGGTGGTCCAGCACCACTGACAACGCCAGTAAGGTTCTTAAGAAGCCCATCGCGCATCTCCCCGGTCGATATTGTTCTCAGGCCCGATGGGCCGGACACTGCGCATGCGGTTGTCGCGGGCTCCGCTCCTCTTTCCCTGTATTACTTTTTAGGCCGGAGTCATCAACTGTCATTGATTCTGCTCGCGGCGACTTACCCCCGCCATGCGGCATTCGATGCAGAACCCGAGATCATCGGAGCTAGAACCTCCGGCTCAATCGTGCATCTTTTGGATACGGCTGACGGACGGAGAAAATCGCGTGACGCGCCACAGGCCGGTTACATTACGACGATACGCATCAATTGGAGGCTCGCTCATGCCCAACTTCCTGTCCACGCCCACCAGGGTGCTCTGCCTGGGACTGTTGACCGCGGCGCTGGCCGGATGCGCCGGCATGACCGGCGGGGCGCGTCCCGAAGGCGCCGCTGCCGCCAGCGCCGCCACCAGCAAGGACTCACTGGCGCAGACGAGCTGGGAACTGGTCCGCTGGTCGCAACCCGGCGGCGCGCTGCGCGACATTCCGCACGGCGACAACGGCGAACCCATCCGCCTGACCTTCCTCGCGCAGGGCAAGCAATACCAGGTCAACGGATTCTCCGGCTGCAACCGTTACACGGGCACGTACAAGCTTGAGCGCAACAAGCTTGTCATCGACGCGCCCGCCACCACGCGCATGGCCTGCGTGCCGCCCGAGCGTGCAAAGCTGGAAGCCGATTACCTGCGCGCGCTGCGCGCCATCGACACGTTCACGCTGGATAGCGGCGGCGCGCCGCGTCACCTGACGTTCAATCTGCGTGGCGGCGACGTGCTGGAGTTCGAGCGTCGCCAGGATCCCTCGACACCCTGAATTCGCTTCGCTGAACGTTTCAAGGACCCGCATGCGCTTACCCCTTTTCCTGCGCCGCCTGGCGCCCGGCCTGCTGTGCGCCGGTCTCGTTGCCTGCTCGTCGCCGCCGACCGCGGCCGATGGCCAGGATCCGCGGTTCCAGCCGACCTCCGCCTCCGACATTCTGGTGCAGACGAACTGGGATCTGGTGCGCTGGGTGCTGCCGGGCGGTGCGCTGCGCCCCGTGCCGCATCCGTCGGCATCGCAGCGCGCCATCTCGGTGACCTTCATCCATGACCAGGGCTCACCGCGCATGCTGGGGTTTTCCGGCTGCAATTCATTCAACACGCCGTACACCTTTGCCAACGGAATCCTGATCGTGCGCGGCAATCCGGTGTCGACCGAGATCGCCTGCGCGCCGCAAGCCATGGCGATCGAGCGCGAGTTCCTGGCGGCGCTTACCGGCATCACCGCCAGTTCGCTCGACTACGCCAACAATCCGCAGCGCATGGCCTGGAAGCTCAGCACGGGCGACACCCTGGAATTCACGCGCAGGCCGGACTCGCTGGCGGGCGGCCAGGGCGGAACCAAGCTGATCTACGTCGATGCGACGCGTGTGCCGTGCGACACCGGCGCCGGCCGCGCCCTGTGCTTCCTGGTGCGCGACGACCCCTACCAGCCCTGGCAGGTCTGGCATGGCCAGATCACCGGCTTCAATTACCAGTCCGGTGTGCGCTACCGGCTGCGCGTGGTCGAGATTGACGATCCGAATCCCGTCGCCGCCGCGCCGCGGCACTGGGTGCTGGACGCGGTGGTCGAACAGCAGGTCGTCGTCACCCGCTGAGGGTGGCGGCACGCAGGCTGAGGGCGGCGCTGGCCGCCCTGCAATGGCCTCTGCGCCGGCGCCCACCGCCCAGCGATTATGATTACGGGCTTCGCCGCCCGTTTTTATTGCTTTGCCATGACTTCCGTCGTCAATATCGCCGCTTACAAATTCGTTTCGCTGGATGCCCTGCCCGAGCTGCGCGAGCGCCTGCTCGCCGAGGCCGGCGCCGCCGGGCTCAAGGGCACGATCCTGCTGGCCGGTGAAGGCATCAACCTGTTTCTCGCGGGGGCGGCCGGCGGCATCGACACCTTCCTGCTGGGCCTGCGCGCCGATGCGCGGTTCGCGGACCTGGAGGTCAAGTTCAGCCACAGCAACGACGTGCCGTTCCGAAAGCTGCTGGTCAAGATCAAGCGCGAGATCATCCGCATGAACCACCCCGCCATCCGGCCGGCGGCAGGCCGTGCGCCCGGGGTCGACGCGCACACGCTGGCGCGCTGGCTTGATGCGGGCGTCGACGACGATGGCCGGCCCGTGGTCATGCTGGACACGCGCAACGCCTTCGAGGTGGACGAGGGTACGTTCAAGAACGCCATCGACTGGCGCATCGACCGCTTCACGCAGTTTCCCGCCGCGGTGGAAGCGAACCGCGCGCAGCTCGCGGGCAAGACTGTCGTCAGCTTCTGCACGGGCGGCATCCGCTGCGAGAAGGCCGCCATCTTCATGAACGAGGCCGGCATCGAAAACGTCTACCAGCTCGACGGCGGCATTCTCAAATATTTCGAGGAAACGGGCGGGCCCGGCTACGAAGGCAAGTGCTTCGTGTTCGACGAGCGCGTCTCGCTGGATCCGGCGCTGGCGCCCAGCCACGCCTGACCGGATTCATCGCTGCAACAAAAAAAGCGCCCGCATTCGCGGGCGCTTTGCATTGGCAACGACGCGGATCAGCGTACGCGCATGCCGGGCTTGGCGCCGGGGAACGGCTCCAGCACGTAGATGCCGGCGTCGACGGCTTCGTCCGCATGGCTGGCGGCCAGCACCATGCCTTCGGACACGCCGAACTTCATCTTGCGCGGCGCCAGGTTGGCGACCATGACGGTCAGCTTGCCGACCAGGTCTTCCGGCTTGTAGGCCGACTTGATGCCCGAGAACACGTTGCGGTGGCGGCCTTCGCCCACGTCCAGCGTCAGGCGCAGCAGCTTGGTCGAGCCTTCGACGTGCTCGCAGTTGACGATCTGCGCGATGCGCAGGTCGACGCGCGCGAAGTCGTCGATGGAGATGGTCTCGGCCAGCGGCTCGCCGCCGGGCACCACGACGGGCGCGGCGGGCGGCTCGAACAGGTCTTCCAGCATCTGCGGTTCCACGCGCTGCATCAGGTGCTTGAACGGCGCCACGCGCTGCGGCAGGACCGAGGCGTCGGCCCAGGTGAAGGGCGCCTGCGCGCCGAACAATTCCAGGGCGACGCGTTCGGCGAGCTGGGGCAGCACCGGCGCCAGCATCACCGACAGGGCCTTGAAGCCAGCCAGCGAGCGCGAGCAGATGTCCTGCAGCGCGGCTTTCTGCGCGTCGTCGGCGGTGGCGATGCCCTTGGCCAGCACCCACGGCTGCGCGGTGTCGAACGCCTGGTTGATGCGGTCGGCGTAAGCCATGATCTCGCGGATGGCGCGGTTGTACTCGCGGGCCTCGAACGCGGCGCGGATGGACTCGGCCTGCTCGGCGTATTCCGCGGACAACGCGCTGGTGTCGCCCGAATAGCCGAGGACGCCGTCGAAGTGCTTGGTGATGAAGCTGGCGGCGCGGCTGGCGATGTTGACGTACTTGCCGACCAGGTCGCTGTTCACGCGGGCAATGAAGTCCTCGGGGTTGAAGTCCATGTCTTCGACGCGCGCGTTCAGCTTGGCGGCGATGTAGTAGCGCATCCATTCGGCATTCATGCCGAGTTCCAGGTAGCGCAGCGGCGAAATGCCGGTGCCGCGGCTCTTGGACATCTTTTCGCCGCTGACGGTGATGAAGCCGTGCACGTTGACCGCGTCCGGCGTCTTGCGGCCGGCGAATTTCAGCATGGCGGGCCAGAACAGGGCGTGGAAGTAAACGATGTCCTTGCCGATGAAGTGGACCTGTTCCGTGTCGCCGTTGGGGTCGAGCAGGGCGTCGAAGTCCATGCCTTTGACCTCGCAATACGACTTGAGCGAGGCCAGGTAGCCGACCGGCGCGTCCAGCCAGACGTAGAAATACTTGCCCGGGGCGTCCGGGATCTCGATGCCGAAATACGGCGCGTCGCGGGAGATGTCCCAGTCGCCCAGCTTGGCCTCGCCGTCTTCGCCGCCCAGCCACTCGCGCGTCTTGGCAAGCATTTCGGGTTGCAGGTGCTTGACGCCTGCCTTGTTGGAACCCGTGGTCCACTGCTGCAGGAATTCCACGCAGCGCGGGTCGGACAGCTTGAAGAAGAAGTGGTCGGACGACTTCAAGACGGGCGTCGCGCCCGTCAGCGCGGAGTACGGATTGATCAGCTCGGTGGGCGCGTAGACGGCGCCGCAAACCTCGCAGGAATCGCCGTACTGGTCCTTGGCATGGCACTTGGGGCACTCGCCCTTGATGTAGCGGTCGGCCAGGAACATGCCCTTGACCGGATCGTAGAACTGCTCGATGGAGCGCGTTTCGATCAGGTCCTGCGCCTTCAGCGCGCGGTAGATGTCCTGCGACAGCGCGACGTTTTCCGCCGAATCGGTGGAATGCCAGTGGTCGAAACGGATGTGAAAGCCGTTCAGGTATTGCGGTCGCTCGGCCGCGTAGCGCGCAACCAGCGCCTGCGGCGTGATGCCTTCCTTTTCGGCCTTCAGCATGATCGGCGCGCCGTGCGCGTCGTCGGCGCCCACAAAGTGCACCGTGTGGCCCGCCATTCGCATCGAACGAACCCAGATATCGGCCTGGATGTACTCCATGATGTGGCCGATGTGGAAGGATCCGTTGGCGTAGGGCAGCGCAGTGGTGACAAAGAGGGTGCGAGACATGGTTGTCGACTGAGGTTGAGGGGAAAAGGAGAGTTGGCGGCCATTTTAGGGCAAGCGCGAGCGCCTGCCCCTGACGTGGCGCCGGAAAGCGCACAACCCGCCCATCGCATTGATGCGAATCAGGCGGGTTGAGAGGGGAGTGGCCGGGGCGTTTGGTGCGATTTCAGCGCAACACGCATCGGCCGGCTTGCGCGGGATTTACGCGCAAGCCACGTTGAAAGCCGCCGTCAGCGGATTTCGCGGGCCTCGACGTCAATCACGTCGCCACGCGGTTGCGTGGCGAACGGGGCAGTGGCGGACTGGAAGGGTCCAGGGCGGGCGCCTTGGCGCTGGCTCCAATAGGCGCGAACGCCGAAGGGCTTGCCGCGGACCTTGGCGACCACATAAAGGATCGCCACGGCGAATGCCGTGGAAAGCATGAACACCAGCGCCATCGCCATGCCGATCAAGGCCAGGGCGGCGAATAGGACGGCACGAAAGAAGCGGATAAGTGTGTTGGTCATGAATGTCGGATGCAAAACGCAGCGAAAGGTTCCCGTGTATCCGCTATCCTTTAGGGGATGGCGGCCCGCAGACGCCGCGCTGCCTACGGAACCATAGTGACATGAGTATAACGATAGAAAACATCCGCGCCGCACTGCGCGCCGCGCAAGACCCGAATACCGGTTTGGATTTGGGTGTTTCTGTAAAAGATCGTGACATTCAACTGGCCGGCGGCCGCGTCGCGTTGACGCTGGAGCTGGGCTATCCCGCCGACGCCGTCCGCGAGCAGATCCGCGACATCGCCGTACGCGCGCTTGCGCAAGCCGGCGCGCCCGATGCGCAAGTCACCGTCACCTGGAAGGTTGCCGCGCACGCGGTGCAGAAAGGCCTGAAGCCGCTGCCCAACGTGCGCAACATTATTGCGGTCGCTTCCGGCAAGGGCGGCGTGGGCAAGAGCACTACCGCCGTGAACCTGGCCCTGGCGCTGGCCGCCGAAGGCGCAACGGTCGGCCTGCTGGACGCCGACATCTACGGCCCCAGCGTGCCGACCATGCTGGGCATCTCCGGCCGTCCCGAAAGCCGGGACAACAAAAGCATGGAGCCGCTGACCGGCCACGGCCTGCAGGCCAATTCCATCGGCTTTCTGATCGACGCCGATTCGCCCGCCATCTGGCGCGGCCCGATGGTGACGCAGGCGCTGGAACAATTGCTGCGCCAGACCAATTGGCGCGATCTGGATTACCTGATCGTCGACATGCCGCCCGGCACGGGCGACGTGGCGCTGACGCTGGCGCAGAAGGTGCCGGTCGTCGGTGCGGTCATCGTGACCACGCCGCAGGACGTGGCGCTGCTGGATGCGCGCAAAGGCCTGCGAATGTTCCAGAAGGTGGACGTGCCGATTCTGGGCGTGGTCGAGAACATGGCCATCCACATCTGCTCGCAGTGCGGTCACGCCGAGCACATCTTCGGTGAAGGCGGCGGCCAGCGCATGGCCGAGCAATACCAGACGCCGTGGCTGGGCAGCCTGCCGCTGACCCTTGCGATTCGCGAGCAGACCGACGCCGGCACGCCGACGGTCGTGTCGGACGCGGGCAGCGAAGCCGCGTCGCTGTACCGCGCGATCGCTCGAAAGCTGGCCGCGGGCGTTGCGGCGCTTCCGCGCGACATGGCCGGAAAGTTTCCCTCCATCGTCGTTCAACAACCGACCTGACGCATGCGGTGGGCTGCCCGAGCCTTATTGGCAGGACTTTGCATGATGGCGGGCGAGGCGTTGGCCAAGCGCCCGGAGGTCATTGTCGACCCCGGGGGCGTGCCCCCGGCCGCGCTCCAGGCGATCACCCAGGCGGTCGATGCGATCGCGCGTCTGGCCGAAGACCAGGACGGCGGTGAAATCAACCGCCTGCGTCGGCGCGCGCGCGACGCGACGCTGGCGGCGTTGGCCACGCAGGGGTATTTCTCACCCAAGGTCACGCTCGAGGCCGGCACCGATATCGGCGGGGAAACCTGGGACATCGCGATCGTGCCGGGCAAGCGTACTACCGTCGAAACCGTGAACCTGGAATTCTCGGGCCGCATCACGCGCCCGGAGTACGCGCAGCGTGTGCAGAGGCTGCGCGACGACTGGAGCCTGAGAAAGGGGCAGCCCTTCATCAACAGCGACTGGAACCGCGCCAAGGCCACGCTGCTGGACGACGTCTCCACGCGCGATTTTCTGCTGGCGCGCATGACGTCCTCGCGCGCGGACATCGACGCCGACAACGCGGCCGCGCATCTGCACGTCACCATCGACAGCGGACCGCAGGTGCGCATGGGCGAGCTCAACACGCAGGGTTTGAAGCGCGTGCCGGAAACCTTGATCGACCGCTACGTGCGCTACAACGTGGGCGCCGCGTTCGACCAGAACCGGCTGGACCAGTGGCAGCAGGACCTGCAATCGACCGCATTTTTCCGTGGTGCGTTCGTTTCGCTGCAGGAGCCGCCCAGCGCGAACGATCAGCCCACCGATCCCATTTCTGACCGCGCCCGCGGACCCGGATCCGAGGACGCCGCGGCAGCGGCGTCAGCGGGCGATCCCACCGTGTCGGGCGGCATGCCCCCGCCGCCGGCGCAGTTCGATTCGGACGGCGAGATCACGCTGCCGGTGCAGGTGCGCGTGGTCGAGGCGCCGCCCAAGCGGTTTTCCGCGTCGATCGGCGTGGACGACGAGGCCGGCGTGCGGGTGGAATCCGTGTATCGCCAGAACGTGGTGTTCGGCCAGCCGGTCACCATGGAAACCGGCTTCGGCGTGGACCGGCTGCGTCAGCGTGCCTTCATGGACATCCTTCTACCTCCCTCCGAGCGCGGCTACCGCGATTCCGTCGGGATCCTGGCGGATCGCTCCGACATCCAGGGGCTGGAAGTGACCCGCTACGCGCTGGGCGCCACGCGCACGCAAGAGCGCAAGGGCGCGGGCGACAGCCGCGTCGAATACGAAACGCGCTATGGCGTGCTGCTGGCGCAAGACCACGTCAAGATCGACGGCGGCGACAGCTACACGCTGCCCACCATTACCACCACGGCCGAATGGCTGCGGCGCGACGTGGACAACAAATACGATCCGCGCGAGGGCAACCTGATTTCGGTGGGCGGCGGTGTCGGCGTGACGCTGGACACCGGCGAGCCCTACACGCGTCTGCGGCTGCGCGGCCAGAAATGGTGGCCGGTCGGCAAGTGGGACGTGCTGACGATCCGTGGCGAGGTCGGCCGCGTCTGGTCCAACGGTGACGTGCAGGTCCCGGACGACTTCGGCTTCCGGACGGGCGGCGCGCGGTCGATCCGCGGCTATCGCTACCAAAGTATCGGCGTGCACCGCGACAACGCCGTGGTGGGCGCGCCCACGCTGCTCGTGGGCAGTATCGAGTACGACCATTATTTTGACGAGCGCTGGGGCATGGGCGTATTCGTGGACGCGGGCGATGCCGCCGAATCCTTCGGCGACATGAAGATGTCCGTGGGCTACGGTGTCGGCGCGCGCGTGCGCACGCCCGCCGGGCCGCTGTTCCTGGACGTGGCTTACGGCCAGCGCGAACGCGACCTGCGCCTGCATTTCTCGCTGGGGATCGCGTTTTGAAGTTCGTGCGTAAATTCCTGCGCCATGTGCTGGTGTGGTGGCTGCCTGGGCTTGCCATGCTGGCCGCGTTGGCGGCCGGTTTCATCTTCTGGCTGGTGGCCTCGCAGAGCGGCACCCGCCTGTTGCTGACCACCGCCGCGCAGCAGCTCGAGGGCCAGGCGCTGGACGTGAACGGCTCGCTGCTGCGCGGCGTGACCGTGGGGCGGCTGGAGTTGACGGCCGGCGGCACGCACGTCGACATCCACGACCTGGACCTGTCCGTGCGCTGGAGCGCCCTCGGCGATCGGCTGCTGCACGTGCGCAACCTGTCGGCCGGCGCGGTCCGCGTGGACATGGCGTCCTCGCCCGAGACGCCGCCCGCCGAGGAAAGCAGCGAACCCTTCACGCTCCCCGAGCTGCCGGTGACCATCGCCGTGGACCGGCTGGCGCTGGGCGACTTCCAGTTCACCCAGGACGGCGAGCCTCTGCCCGTCACGTTGAATGATCTGAACGCCACCTTTGCCGCCAGCCAGCAGGGCGCGCAACTGCGCATCGCCAGCCTGCGCGTCGGGCACGCGGTGGGCGAGGCCGACGTGACCGGCCAGGCCGATCTGCAGGGGCTGGCCGACCCCTGGCCCTTCGCGGCGCGTCTGGACGTGACGGCGCGGGGCGCGGGGCCAGATTCCCCGCTTTGCCAGGCCGACCGGCTGAGCGGCGTGTTCGGTCCAGTGGCGGGGCAGGCGCCCGTCAAGGACAAGGCTGAAGAATCGGCCAAGCAACCCGCTGCGTCCAAGGCACAGGAAGCGGCCAATCGCGCCGACCGGCGCAAGATCGAAGCCGCCGGCAAGGGCGCAAATACCTCCAAGCCAGCGGAGGCGGCCAAGGGCCGCGCCGACGCCGCGGTGGCCTCCAAGGGCAAGGCAGAGCCTGCCCCCAGCGCGGCCGCGCCGATGGGGCCGCCCGTGCCCGCGTGCCTGGTCGTGCTGCACGCCGACGCCGCGGGATCGCTTGACGGCATCCAGGCCAAGATTGACGGCACCGGATCCAATCTCGTGCTCGACGTGGTGGCCGATCTGGCGCCGCGCACGGCGCTGGTGCTGCGCAGCGCCCGGGCGCGCGCACAGTTGCCGGACAAGTCCACGCTGGCCGCGCAGTTCGACCTGCAGCCAGGCGACGCACCCGGCCGCGACCGCATCGTCGGCTCGCTGGACGCGCAGCGCCTGGACCTGGCGCCCTGGACGGGCAACGCCATTCCGCCAGCACTGCTGACCGTGCGCGCCGACGTGCAGGCCGATATCGAAAACCTGAGCGCGCTGCGGCATGCCGCCGTCAACCTGCGCTTTGAAGAGGGCAGCCGCTGGAACCGCCAGCCGCTGAGCGGGAATCTGAAGGCGCAGGTGGATGTGGCTGCGGCAGCCGGTGCTGCGGCAGCCGATGCTGCGGCAGCCGGTGCTGCGGCAGCCGGTGCCGCGGCGCCGGCCGGGACGGCTGCGGCTGACCCAATGGCGGACCCGCTTGCCGGCCTGCGCATCCACGGCCTGGACGTGGACCTGCGGTTGGGCCGCAACCGCGTTCGCGCGACGGGCGAACTGGGCGCCGCGAGCGGCGCCATCACCCTCGATGCCCAGGCGCCGCAACTGGATGCCTTTTGGCCCGACGTGCCCGGCGGCGCCGACGTGAAAGCCCGCATCGACGGCACGGTGGCCGCGCATCGCGGCGAGATCTCCGGTAGTTACACGCCGCCCCGGCCCCGGCCGGGGATCATCGGGCAGTCCCGCGCGCAGGCCAATCTGACCTTCAACGGCGGGTGGGGGAGGGGACCTGCGGGCCAGCCGGACGCGACGCTGGTGGGCTGGCGCGGCACGTTCTCGCGGCTGAGCGCTGACACAGCCGGATTTGCCGTCTCCCTGGATCGCCCGGTCACGCTGTCCTTCCTGCCTTCTGCGGTTGCGCCGCAATGGCAATGGCAAGTCGGCCAGACCGCCGTGAGCCTGATCCTGCCGGGCAAGGAGCGCCTTTCCGTGGCGCACCAGGGCTCGCGCGGCGGCGGCAAGCGCTGGGAAACCGCTGGGCAGTCGGACAATCTGGTCATCACGGCCGCCGTGGCGCGCCAGGTGGTCGGCGCGTTCGATCCGGAAGCCGCGGCCAAGCTGGGCCGCAACGCCGGCCGCGTGAACGCGATGGTGCCGGACGGCCAGCGCCGCATCGCGCTGGACCTGCTGTGGGACTTGAAATTCGATGGACGCCTGGCCGGCCGGGCCCGGATCGCGCGCCGGGCGGGCGACCTGCTGATTCCGGGCGATCCGCCGGTCCCGCTGGGCGTGAAGGCGCTGGTCGTCGACGTGACCGCCACGCCCACGTCGGCCAACGCCAGCCGGCTGGACGCCCGCCTGGATCTGGCGACGGAAAAGATGGGGTCGATCAACGGCACCGGCACGGCGGTCTTGCTGGTCGACGCACAAGGCGGCATGTCGCTGGATTCGCGTCAGCCGCTTCGGGCGCGCCTCAATGCGGACATCGCCGACCTGGCGTGGGTCGGCCTGTTCGTGGGCGACGCTATGGAAGTGGGCGGCACGCTCAAGGCCAATATCGACGTGCAGGGCACGCTCGCCGGCCAATGGGGCGCCACCGGCGCGATCCAGGGCGACAAACTGCGGCTGGTGCGCATCGACGATGGCGTGCGGCTGATCGACGGCACGCTGTCCGCCCGCCTGGACGGCCAGCGGCTGATTCTGGACAGCCTTCGCTTTCCGGCGTCGCTGCGCGTCATGCCCGCCGAATGGCGCACCAAGGAATGGATCACGACCAACGCGGGCGCCAAGGGCGGTTTCGCCGAAGCCAAGGGCGACTGGAACATCGTGGACGGCGGCGGCGCGATCAAGCTGACGCTGTTCCGCTTTCCCGCCCTGCAGCGCTCGGACCGCTACGCCATGGTGTCCGGCACGGTCGAGGTGCGGGCAGCCATGCCGCGCCTGGAAATCGTGGGCAACCTGAGCGCCGACGCCGGCTGGTTCAGCCTGGAGATCCTGCAGGGCGTGCCGACGCTGGATGACGACGTGCGCGTGATCCGCGCGGGCGACGATCCCGACAAGGTCTCGACGCCGCTGCAGACCAGCATGGACCTGAGATTCGACATGGGACCGCGCTTCTACATTACGGGCATGGGGCTGGACGCGGGCCTGCTCGGCGCCATCCAGATCCGCCTGAACGACGGCCGGCTGACGGGCTGGGGCCAGTTGCGCACGCGCGGCGGCGGCATCGAGGCCTATGGCCAGCGGCTGCGCCTGAGCCGCGGGACCCTGACCTTCCAGGGCCGGCTGGACAATCCCATCCTGGACATCGAGGCGCTGCGCACGGGCGAACTGGTCGAGGCCGGCGTGCGGGTGGTGGGCACGGCCCAGCGTCCGCGCATTGACCTGGTGTCCTATCCGGAAGTCAGCGACGTCGAAAAGCTGTCGTGGCTGCTGCTGGGCCGCGGGCCGGACGAAAGCGGCGGCGACGCGGCCCTGCTCGTGTCGATCGGCACCGCGCTGCTGGGCGGCGGGCAGCCGTTCTACAAGCAGTTCGGCCTGGACGATGTGGCGGTGCGCACCGGCAACATGGGCAGCTCGGGCAGCATCCTGCCTGACCGCACGGTGGCCGGTAACGTCAACCGTGATATCGGCAGCGACCTGTCCACGCAGTTCCTGGTGGCCAGCAAGAACTTCGCCAATGGCATCACGCTGAGCGTCGAGCAGGCGCTCTCCGGCAGCGATACCGTTGGCCGCGCCAGTTACCGGCTGGCCCGTGGTCTGTCCCTGGATTTGAAGGGCGGGTCGGTCAACGGGATCTCGCTGGTGTACCGCACCCTCTTTGGCAATTGAGCCGGCGCCCGGCTTGAGGCGGGACAAGTGTGTCTCGCCGGGCCGGGGGGCGGGTCCGGCGCGCTCGGGATAAAATGACTCCCATTCAAATCCCTAGCACCACACCCACCATGAGCATCAAAAGCGACCGCTGGATCCGCCGCCAGGCCGAAGCCGGCATGATCGAACCCTTCGAACCGGGGCAGGTCCGTACGGCCAATGGCGGGCGCATCGTCAGCTACGGCACCAGCAGCTACGGCTACGACGTGCGTTGCGCCGACGAATTCAAGATCTTCACCAACATCAATTCGACGATCGTCGATCCCAAGAACTTCGACGAAGGCTCGTTCGTGGATTTCAAGGGCGACGTCTGCATCATTCCGCCGAATTCCTTCGCCCTGGCGCGCACGGTCGAATACTTCCGCATCCCGCGCAGCGTGCTGACGGTCTGCCTGGGCAAGAGCACGTACGCGCGCTGCGGCATCATCGTCAACGTGACTCCGCTGGAACCCGAATGGGAAGGCCACGTCACGCTGGAATTCTCCAACACCACGCCGCTGCCCGCCAAGATCTACGCCGGCGAAGGCTGCGCGCAGATGCTGTTCCTGGAAAGTGACGAGGTCTGCGAGACCTCGTACCGCGACCGTGGCGGCAAGTACCAGGGCCAACGCGGCGTCACGCTGCCGCGCACCTGATTCCTCAGCCGGCTTGCGCTGGACGTGGGTCGTCGTGCAGGTCGACGGGCACGTAGTCGCGCACGTAGTCAATATCCCACTCGCCTTCGCCGGTCGGCACAAAGCCGTGCCGGCGATAGAAGCGGTTCGAATCGCTGCCGCGCAACGCGCTCAATGTCACCTTCGCGCGGCGGCGGTCTGCGTCCCGCAAGATCCGGCGCAGCACCTGGCCGCCCAAGCCTCGCCCCTGCGCAGAGGGATGCACGTACAGATGATCCAGCCGCAACCCGTCGCCGTCCGGCCGCAAGCAATAGAACCCGACGCGCTCGCCGTCTGCTTCGATATGCCAGGTGCACTCGGGACGGAAGGTGCCGCGCAGCCGCTCGCGCGCCCGGTCCGGGTCAAAGCGGCCCAGCCGTTCCAGGCTGTCGCGCATGGCGGCGATCCGCAGCGCCAAAAGCGCTTCGAAATCGGACTCGGCGGCGGGCGTGAAACGCAGCGGTGCAGCATCTTTGGAAGCGTCGCTGGCGGCCTCTTTGGCGATATCGCTGGCCGTTTCAGCAGCGGCTCCACGGGCAGTTCCAGGCGCCAGCTCGTCATAACCCCGGCCAAGAAACTGCAGGATGCAGATGCCGTGCCCGTACGGATCGGCCAGGTGCGCAATGCGGCCCCAGTCGTGCGTGGCGGGCGGGTCCTCCAGACGCGCGCCGGCGGCGACCGCCCTGGCCACCGCCTGGTCCACGTCGTCCACCACCACGTCCAGATGCACCGGGGTCCAATGCCGCGCGTAGTCGCGGGGCTGGCGCACGGCGCCAGCAGCCGGGGTGCCGGACGCCTTTTCGAGCAGATAGATGGGGGCGTCGGCGCCCAGCAGTTCGGCCCCTGTCGAACCCAGGCGGCGGTTCAGCGTCAGACCAAAGGCCGACTGGTAGAAACCGATAGCGTGTTCGAGATCGGGGACATCGATATTGACCAGGATTCTCATGGGGGCATTTTGGTGGTGGAGCGCCAGCGGGCAGAGGGGCGAACCCCGTTGTTATGCGGCCTGCGCTAAAGAACCTCATGCCGCGTCCGTAAAAAGATTACATGTGTTTGCCGATTTGGCGACGTCATTTCTGCAAGCGTTAGCAAGGCCCAATCCGTGCGTTACCCCCATATTCCCTGGCTGCCCCTGTTGTTCTATCCCGCGTTGCCGGTGGCCGCCGCGGTCGGGCTGCTGTTCTGGCGGGAATGGCCGCCCGCGCTCAGCCTGATCGTGCCGTTTGTGCCGTGGGTGATGGCGCTGATTGGATCGGCCATCTGCCTGATGTATCAACGCTCGCAAACGATGGCGCTGATGCTGTGCGTGCTGGCCGTCACGGCGGCGTGGCCGACGCTGGCGCGTGAGGTGCCATGGGCCATGGGCCCCGTGCTGGCCTGGTGGTCGCTCGTGTACACCATCAATGCCTTGTGGTCCGAACGATCCAGCATGCTGATCGACGTGGTGCTGCGCATCGGCTTGATGGCTGCGGGCGTGGCGGTGATCGCGCTAGTCGGCAAGGACGGCGTGGGCGACATCTTCAGCACCATCGCGCTGCAGGGCATGCTGGCGCGCCTGGGCGTGGCGGCCGAGGCGCTGATCGCGCTGCTGGGCACGGGCCTGACGTTGACGCTACTGCTGTTGCGCTACGGACGCCCGCAGCAGGCGGGCCAGTGGCTGGGCTTTGTGTGCATGGCGTGGGCGCTGCCGCGCGGCGCGGCGCATCCGCTTGAATTGGCGCTGATGTCCGCCGCGGCGCTGACGGCCCTGTGCATCTCGTTGGCGCATGAAGGCTTTCACATGGCATTCCGTGACGAGCTCACGGGTCTGCCCGGCCGCCGCGCGCTGAACGAACGGCTGCAGCGCATGGGCCGCGTCTATACGCTGGCGATGGCCGACGTGGACCATTTCAAGGCATTCAACGACACGCACGGCCATGACGTGGGCGACCAGGTGCTGCGCATGGTCGCCTCGCAGTTGCGGCGCGTGCCGGGCGGCGGCCAGGCCTACCGCTATGGCGGCGAGGAATTCACGCTGGTGTTTCCGGGCAAGACCGCGGCCGAGGCCATGCCGCACCTGGAAACGGTGCGGCGCGCGATCGAGGCCTACCAGATGCGCTTGCGCGACAAACCGGCCCGGCCCAAGGCGGACCAGATCGGCCAGCGCCGCCGTGGCGGACGGGGCGCGCGTGGCGCCCGGCCCCTGCGCGTGACGGTCAGCATTGGCGTGGCCGAACGCAGCGATGCCCTGCGCGCTCCGGACGCCGTCATCAAGGCGGCCGACCAGGCGCTCTACAAGGCCAAGGACGGCGGACGCAATCAGGTGTGGGCTTTTGGCGCGCGCCGCCGCGCGGGCGCTGCCTGACGCCAGGGCCTACCGGTCGGGCAGCGTCATCGCCATCAGCGCTTCGTCGTACAGCTTGCCGTTGACGAGCAGCGCCTCGCGCTCGTGGCCATACACGGTGAATCCCAGGCTGGCGTAAAGCGCCGACGCCGCGACGTTGTTGGCGGTTACGCTCAACTGCACCTGCCGGATCCCTCGCATCGTCCGCGCGTGGTCGATCGCCGCGCGCATCAGCAGCCGGCCCAAGCCCCGGCCGCGCTCGGCGGGCGCCACATACATGCTCCAGATGTGAGCCTTGTGCCGCACCTTCAGTTTGCGCTGGCGCCCCACGCCCACGATGCCGGCCAGCGCGTCGCCCAAAAACACGCCATACATCGCGCCGTCGTTAGCCGGCGAAATCCATTCTCGGATGTCCGCCAATGTCAGCGTGTGTTCCTCTTCGTAACTCGATCCGAAGGACTCCGGCGTTTCCACCAGCGCGTTCAAGCGCAATTGCCGCAGGGGCGCGGCGTCGGCAGCGATCAGTCGTCGGACGACAGGCTCGTTCATGGCGGCTTTGAGAGTGTTGGGATTAGGTAACGTTTGAGGAGTATAGGGGGATGGCCTTGCCTATAATGGCCCCAACGCCGCTTGCGGTTTTCAACAAGGAGCCACTGATGTTCGGTTTCCTCAAGACAAACCAGGATGCGACGCGCCACGAAGTACAGGAAGAATTCGTGGCTCGTGTCGCGGGTGCCGCGCAGGACTTCGTGGAGGCGGCCGGTTCAACCGGCGCCGTACTGGACTACTCCCCGTCCAGCGTCCATGCGCTTGATGATGCACTGGAGGCCGCCCATCTGGGCACGCTGCCTCTGACCCCCATGCAAACCGTCGGTGCTGCCGCCTATCTCTATGAAGTGGGCCGGCGCGCGCACGGCGGCCTGTACGAGGTCTGCGACGACGAAGACCCCGTGGTCCTCGTCTGCGGAGAACCCGGGTCGGAAGTGTGTTTTGGCGCGATCGCCAAGGTCGAACGGCGCATCCGCTACGGGGCCGCCGAGGCCATCCCCGCCTACTTTGACCTCTTCATGACAGCCCTGCAGACGGGCGAAGCCCAGACCATCCGCTAGGCCGATCTGACGCTTCTGGGGATTTCCCTTAGGGCTGTACGAAAAACAGCCCTACAATTCCGCAATTCCCGCCGGCCGGCGGGTGCTCGTGCCGTCTGTCATCAGACGGTTTTTTACTCGCAGTACATTCGCGCCGCGATACGCGTCCGATCCGCCATGCCCCCAGGAGCGCCTGCATGAAATTCCGCTTCCCCATCTTCATCATCGACGAGGACTACCGTTCCGAGAACGCGTCCGGTTTGGGTATCCGTGCCTTGTCCGCAGCAATCGAGGCCGAGGGCGTCGAGGTGATCGGGGTAACCAGTTACGGCGACCTGAGCTCGTTCGCGCAGCAGCAAAGCCGCGCCAGCGCCTTCATCCTGTCGATCGACGATGAAGAGTTCGACGTGGACTCGCCCGAGGACGTGGCCGGCGCGATCAAGAACCTGCGCGCCTTCATCGGCGAGCTGCGCTTCCGCAACGCGGACATCCCGATCTACCTGTACGGCGAAACGCGCACGTCGGAACACATTCCGAACGACATCCTGCGCGAGCTGCACGGCTTCATCCACATGTTCGAGGACACGCCGGAGTTCGTGGCGCGCCACATCATCCGCGAGGCCCGCAGCTACGTCGACAGCCTGCCGCCGCCGTTCTTCCGCGAGCTGGTGAAGTACGCGCAGGACGGTTCGTATTCGTGGCACTGCCCGGGACACTCGGGCGGCGTGGCGTTCCTGAAAAGCCCGGTCGGCCGGATGTTCCACCAGTTCTTCGGTGAAAACATGCTGCGCGCCGACGTCTGCAACGCCGTGGACGAACTGGGCCAGCTGCTGGACCACACCGGCCCGGTCGCCGAATCCGAACTGAACGCCGCGCGCATCTTCCACGCGGACCATTGCTTTTTCGTGACCAACGGCACGTCGACCTCGAACAAGGTCGTGTGGCACGCCAACGTCGCCGCCGGCGACGTCGTGGTGGTGGACCGCAACTGTCACAAGTCGATCCTGCACGCCATCACGATGACGGGCGCGATTCCCGTGTTCCTGCGCCCCACGCGCAACCACCTGGGCATCATCGGTCCGATTCCGCTGGAAGAGTTCCACCCGGACAACATCCGCAAGAAGATCGAAGCCAACCCCTTCGCGCGCGAAGCAGTGAACAAGAATCCGCGCATCCTGACGCTGACGCAGAGCACGTACGACGGCGTCATCTACAACGTCGAAATGATCAAGCAGCAGCTCGGCAGCTATGTCGACACGCTGCACTTTGACGAAGCCTGGCTGCCGCACGCGTCGTTCCACGAGTTCTACCAGGACATGCACGCAATCGGCCAGGACCGCCCGCGCAGCCAGGACGCCATGGTGTTTGCCACGCACTCCACGCACAAGCTGCTGGCCGGCATTTCGCAGGCCTCGCAGATCATCGTGCAAGAGTCCGAGACCCGCAAACTCGACCGCAACGTCTTCAACGAGGCGTATCTGATGCACACGTCCACGTCGCCGCAGTACGCGATCATCGCGTCCTGCGACGTGGCCGCGGCCATGATGGAGCCCCCGGGGGGCACCGCGCTGGTCGAGGAAAGCATCCGCGAAGCCCTGGACTTCCGCCGCGCCATGCGCAAGGTGGAATCCGAGTTCGGCAAGAACGACTGGTGGTTCAAGGTCTGGGGTCCGAACCGCCTGGTGTCCGAAGGCATCGGCAATCGCGACGAATGGATCCTCGAGGCCAACGACCACTGGCACGGCTTCGGCGAAATGGCCGAAGGCTTCAACATGCTGGACCCCATCAAGGCCACGGTCATCACGCCGGGGCTGGACATGTCGGGCAGCTTCGGTGAAACCGGCATTCCCGCCGCGCTGGTCTCCAAGTACCTGACCGAGCACGGCGTGGTGGTCGAGAAGACCGGCCTGTACTCGTTCTTCATCCTGTTCACCATCGGCATCACCAAGGGCCGCTGGAACACGCTGTTGACCGCCCTGCAGCAGTTCAAGGACGACTACGACCGCAATCAGCCGCTGTGGCGCATCCTGCCGGAGTTCTGCCGCGACCATCGCCGCTACGAGCGCATGGGCCTGCGCGACCTCTGCCAGCAAATCCACGAGGCCTACCGCGAGCGCGACGTCGCCCGCCTGACGACCGAGATGTACCTGAGCGACATGGTGCCCGCGCTGAAGCCGTCGGACGCCTTTGCCCGCATGGCGCACCGCGAAGTCGAGCGTGTCGACATCGACAAGCTGGAAGGCCGCGTCACGGGTGTGCTGCTGACGCCGTATCCTCCGGGCATTCCGCTGCTGATCCCGGGCGAACGCTTCAACCGCACCATCGTGCAGTACCTGCAATTCGCGCGCGAGTTCAACGAACGCTTCCCGGGCTTTGAAACCTACATCCACGGCCTGGCCGACGAAGTGGGTCCGGATGGCGAGAAGCGTTACTACGTTGATTGCCTGATCGAAGAGTAAGCACGGGCGGGCCGGAAATCTTGATGTTCGATGTTGCAGTGCTTGGCGCGGGCGCCGCCGGAATGATGTGCGCGGCGGTCACCGGCCAGCGCGGCCTGCGCGTGGTGCTGGTCGACCACGCGCAGCGCCTGGCCGAGAAGATCCGCATCTCGGGCGGCGGGCGCTGCAACTTCACGAACATCGGCGCCGGGCCCGCCAATTTTCTGTCCGACAATCCCCATTTCTGCCGGTCGGCACTGTCGGCCTACACGCCGCAGGACTTCCTGGCGCTCATGAAGCGCCACCGCATCGCCTGGCACGAGAAGCATCGCGGCCAGCTGTTCTGCGATGACTCCAGCGAAAACATCATCGACATGCTGCGCGCCGAGTGCGACGCGGGCAATGTGCAATGGCGCATGGGCTGTTCGGTGGCCGAGGTCGCGCACGGGGCCGAAGGTTTCGAACTGCGCACCAGCCAGGGCGTCATCCGGGCCGCCAAGCTGGTCATCGCGACCGGCGGCATGGCGATTCCGCAACTGGGCGCCACCGACTTCGGCCTGAAGATCGCCCGCCAGTTCGGCCTGAAGGTCGTCGAGCCGCGCCCCGCGCTGGTGCCGCTGACCTTCGACCCGGCGCAGTGGCAGCCGCTGTCTGAGCTGTCTGGCGTGGCGCTGGAAGTGAACCTGCAGACCGGGCAGGGCAAGGCGCGCGGCGAATTCCTGGAAGACCTGCTGTTCACGCATCGCGGGCTGTCAGGGCCGGCGATCCTGCAAATCTCCAGCTACTGGAAGCCGGGCGAGCCCATCGTGATCGACCTGGCGCCGGGCCGCGACCTGGCGCAGGAACTGCTGGCGTCCAAGTCCGGCAATCGCCAGCAGTTGCACACCGTGCTGGGCGGGCTATGGCCCAAGCGGCTGGCCGACCGCTGGCTGCAGCTGGCCGAGCAGGGCGGAAAGCCGGGCCTGGCCGCGCTGCGCCTGGCCGACGCGCCGGACAAGACGCTGCGCGGGCTGGCGCAGGACATCCATCAGTGGACGCTCGTGCCCAGCGGCACGGCGGGCTACAAGAAGGCCGAAGTCATGCGTGGCGGCGTGGATACGCGCGGCCTGGATCAGAAGTCCATGCAGGCCAAGGCCGCGCCGGGCCTGTACTTCATCGGCGAGGCCGTTGACGTCACGGGGTGGCTGGGCGGCTACAACTTCCAATGGGCGTGGGCCTCGGGCGTGGCCTGCGGGCAAGCGCTGTAGGCCGCCGGCCGTTTTCGTCCGCACATCCGCAACGTCCTGAAGTCGCCCGCCTGGGCACATTTCGGCCAATCCGGCATTGTGATATCAAATAAAAATACATATCATTTATGTTTTGATCTTTATCAAGCCTGTCCCGCCAGGGACGGATCAGCCGGAGACTCGCATGGCCTACACCCTTCCGCCCCTGCCGTACGCCTATGACGCGCTGGAACCCCACATCGACGCGATGACGATGGAGATCCACTACACCAAGCATCACCAGACCTACGTCAACGGCCTGAACACCGCGCTGGAAGGCGCCGGCATCGCGACGGACGAACCCGTGGAAGCGCTCGTCTCCCGCATCAAGGAGTTGCCCGAAGCCGTGCGCGGCGCCGTGCGCAACCACGGCGGCGGCCACGCCAATCACAGCCTGTTCTGGTCCGTCATGTCGCCGCAGGGCGGCGGCGAGCCGGATGGCGCGCTGGCCGCGGCCATCGACGCCGAGCTGGGCGGGCTGCCTGCCTTCAAGGAAGCCTTCACCAAGGCGGCGCTGACCCGCTTCGGCAGCGGCTGGGCCTGGCTGAGCGTGACGCCGGCCGGCAAGCTGGTGGTCGAGAGCAGCGCCAACCAGGACAGCCCGCTGATGGAAGGCAACACGCCGATCCTGGGCCTGGATGTCTGGGAACACGCTTATTATCTGAAGTACCAGAACCGCCGGCCGGAATACATCGGCGCTTTCTACAACGTGGTGAACTGGCCCGAGGTCTCGCGCCGCTACGCTGCGGCAAAGGGCTGAGCGAATCTCCCGAAAGGAGCGCAGCCGCATATGAATACCTTCAGCCGTCATCGCGTGCGGCCGGCGGCCACCAGCATCAGCGTCTGGACGCTGGCCGTGATGGTGTCCTGCCTGGCCCTGTACCAGCTCTGGGTCTACCTGGACGTGCGGGCGCCGCACGTGGCCGACGCGCTGCTGGGCGGTCTTGTTGCGGCCGCGGCCACCGCGCTCGGCACCCTGCCCATTCTCTTTGCCCGCACCATTCCGCAGAAGGCGCAGGACAGCATGTTCGGCTTTGGCGCCGGCGTCATGCTGGCCGCCAGCGCGTTTTCGCTGGTCGCGCCGGGCATCGCCGCGGGCGAGGAGCTGGGCTACGGTCCCTGGGGCGCCGGTCTGACGGTCGGCGCCGCCTTGCTATTGGGCGCAGCCGTGCTGCTGCTGATGGACCGGGTCCTGCCGCACGAGCATTTCATCAAGGGCAGGGAAGGGATGGAGGCGCACCGCCTGCGCCGCACTTGGCTGTTCGTGTTCGCGATCATGCTGCACAACCTGCCCGAGGGCCTGGCGATCGGCGTGGGCTACGCGGCGGGAGATCCCGTGCGCGGCACGGCGCTGGCCACCGGCATTGCGATCCAGGACATTCCCGAGGGGCTGGTTGTGGCGGTGGCCCTGCTGGCGGCCGGCTACAAGCGCACGTTTGCCGTGGCGTTGGGCATGCTGTCGGGGCTGATCGAGCCCGTGGGCGCCGTGCTGGGCGCTGCCGTCGTCGGCTGGTCGGCGCCGCTCCTGCCGTGGGGCCTGGGCTTTGCCGCGGGCGCCATGCTGTTTGTCATCAGCCACGAAATCATTCCGGAATCGCACCGCAAGGGGCACGAGGTCTACGCCACCTGCGGCCTGATGATCGGTTTCGTGCTGATGATGCTGCTGGATACCGCGCTGGGATAGCGCCGGCAGGCATGCAACAGGCCTAGGCTTACCCCGGGCTTTCGTTGTATGCTTTCGGCGCTGTCACGCATGCTGCGGGAGAGAGCGGCCGAAGGCGTCAAGCCCGGCCGCCGCCGAAGGCGCAATTCGCCCAGAATCGCTCAGGTAACCGATACCGCGCAGGCTTGTCCCGTCCCGCATTTGCCGCCATTGCCGGCCATGCGGACGTGGCAAAACAGCACTCTGGAGAGACCTGGCGCCGCACCCAAAACAGGGACACTGCGAGCAGCCCAGGCGCCGAAGGTGCAAACCCGCCACGCGGGGCAACTCTCAGGCAAAAGGACAGAGGGGCGGAAGATTCAGCCGTTGCGCGGGCGCCGTCCGTCCGCAACCAGCGGCATTCCGTAACCCTGGCATCGCTGCCGTCCCGGAGTTCCCCCGCATGTCCGCATCCCTCAAACGCACCCCGCTCGCCGAAGAACACATCGCCGCCGGCGCCCGCATGGTCGATTTCGGCGGCTGGGACATGCCGCTGGCCTACGGCTCGCAGCTCGAAGAGCACCATGTCGTGCGCCAGGACGCCGGCATGTTCGACGTCTCGCACATGCTCAACGTCGATGTGACGGGCCCCGATGCCTTCGCCTTCCTGCAGCGCCTGGTCGCCAACGACGTCGCCAAGCTGACGGTGCCGGGCAAGGCGCTCTACAGCTGCATGCTGAACCCGCAGGGCGGCGTCATCGACGACCTCATCATCTATTTCTTCGCTGCCGACGAATGGCGCGTGGTGGTCAACGCCGGCACGGCCGACAAGGACGTGGCCTGGATGCAGCGCGTCAAGCAGGCAGGCGCGTTCGACGTGACCATTGCCCCGCGCCGCGATCTGGCCATGGTGGCCGTGCAGGGCCCCAACGCCCGCGCCAAGGTCTGGGCTGCCCGCCCGGCCTGGCAAGCCGCCAGCGAACCGCTGACCCCCTTCGTTGCCGCCCGCGTGGGCGGCGACACGCTGGTCGCCCGCACGGGCTACACCGGCGAAGACGGTTTCGAAATCGTCCTGCCCGCCTCCGAAGTCGTGCAACTGTGGCGCGACCTGATCGCCCAGGGCGTGCGTCCGGCGGGCCTGGGCGCGCGCGACACCCTGCGCCTGGAAGCCGGTATGAACCTGTACGGCCAGGACATGGACGAACTGACGCAGCCCGGCGAAGCCGGCCTGACCTGGACCGTGTCCGGCAAGAACGCCGAGCGCCGCTTTATCGGCCGCGACGCGATCGAGCAGTTCGCCAAGCCCGCCACCTTCATTGGCCTGAAGTTGCAGGAACGCGGCGTCATGCGCGCGCACATGGCCGTGCGCACCGCGCAAGGGGTGGGCGAACTGACCAGCGGCACCATGTCGCCCACGCTGGGCGTGTCGATCGGCTTTGCCCGCCTGCCGCAAGGCGTGGCAGCGGGCGATACGGTCGAGGTCGACATCCGCGGCAAGTGGGTGCCCGCCGTGGCGTGCAAGCTGCCTTTCGTGCGTAACGGCAAAGCCGTCGAACACTCGTAAACTCGAAGCTTCGCGCGTGCGCCGGCCCGTTCTGGGCAACGGCCGCCCGCGCGAGGCGCGCAACACCATTCATCTACCCGCATTCCCTCAGGAGTTCCCATGAGTCTGCCCACCGATCGCAAGTACACCGAGTCCCATGAATGGGTCAAAGCCGAGGGCGACGTGTTCGTCGTCGGCATCACCGACACCGCCCAGGAACAACTGGGCGATCTGGTCTTTGTTGGCGACGTGAACGTCGGCGCCAAGCTGAGCGCGGGCGAGACCGCCGGCGTGGTCGAGTCGGTCAAGGCCGCCTCGGACATCTACGCGCCCGTGTCCGGCGAAATCGTTGCCTTCAACGAAGAACTGGAAAGCAACCCCAACCTGATCAACGAATCGGCCTTCACCGCCTGGATCTTCAAGATCAAGCCGGACAACGCCGCCGACGCCGACAAGCTGCTGGACGCCGCCGGCTACGAAGCCGTCGCCAACGGCTGATGCCGCACGCGGGGAGGGCGGGCCGCTGCGCGGCGCCGCCTCCTCCGCCAGACGCAATACCGTCCGTTCGCAGGACGACACCCGCTACCCCGAGATCCCCCCATGTCGCGCGCCCTAGACACCCATACCGACTTCATCCCCCGCCACATCGGCCCCTCCGACGCCGACCAGGCCGCCATGCTTGCCGTGATCGGCAGCGATAGCCTGGACGCCCTGATCGAAGAAGTCGTGCCTCCCAAGATCCGCAGCAAGGAGCCGCTGGCGCTACCCGCATCGCGCAGCGAAGCCGACGTGCTGGCCGAACTGAAGCAGGTGGCGGGCCGCAACAAGGTCTACCGCAGCTACATCGGGCAGGGGTACTACGGCACGCAGACGCCGAACGTGGTGTTGCGCAACATTCTTGAGAATCCCGCCTGGTACACGGCCTACACGCCCTACCAGCCCGAGATCTCGCAGGGCCGCCTCGAAGCCCTGCTCAATTACCAGACCATGGTCGCCGACCTGACCGGGCTGGACATCTCCAACGCCTCGCTGCTTGACGAAAGCACCGCCGCCGCCGAAGCGATGACGCTCGCGCGCCGCAGCGCCAAGTCCAAGAGCCCGGTGTTCTTCATCTCGCGCCACGTGCATCCGCAGACCATCGAAGTCGTGCGCACGCGCGCCGAGGGCCTGGACATCGAGATCCGCATCGGCGACGAAGCCGAAGGCCTGCCCGAGTGCTTTGGCGTGCTGCTGCAGTACCCGCACAGCACGGGTTCGGTGTCCGACTACCGCAAGCTGGCCGAAGCCGCCCACGCGCAAGGCGCCGTGGTCGCATGCGCGACCGACCTGCTGGCGCTGGCCGTGCTGGCCGCGCCGGGCGAGTGGGGTGCCGACATCGCCGTCGGTTCGGCCCAGCGCTTTGGCGTGCCGTTCGGCTTCGGCGGCCCGCACGCCGGCTTCATGGCCTGCAAGGACGCATTCAAGCGCAACATGGCCGGCCGCCTGGTCGGCGTGTCCAAGGACGCGCAAGGCAATCCCGCGCTGCGCCTGGCGCTGCAGACGCGCGAACAGCACATCCGCCGCGAGAAGGCTACCTCCAACATCTGCACCGCGCAGGTGCTGCTGGCCGTGATGGCCGGCATGTACGCGGTGTGGCACGGCCCCGCCGGCATCCGCCGCATCGCCGAGCGCGTGCAGCGCGCCACCGCCATCCTGCGCGCCGAGCTCATCAAGCTGGACGTCAAGGTCGCCAGCGACACGTTCTTCGACACGCTGCTGGTGGAAACCGGCGCCGCGACGCCCGCCATTCTGACGGCCGCCGACTGCGCGCACATCAACCTGCGCCGCGTCGATGGCGCCCGCCTGGCCATCTCGCTGGACGAAACCGTCACCGCGGCCGACCTGCAAGCGCTGGTCAACGTCTTCGCCTCGGGCCTTGAACGCGATGACGTCGAACTGGACATCGACGCGCTCGACGCCGCGGCCCCCAGCGGCATTCCCGCCGCGGTCGCGCGCGAAAGCGCCATCCTGAAGCATCCCATCTTCTCCAGCATCCAGTCCGAAACCGACATGCTGCGCTACCTGCGCAAGCTGGCCGACAAGGATCTGGCGCTGGACCGCACGATGATCCCGCTGGGCTCGTGCACCATGAAGCTCAACGCCACGGCCGAGATGATCCCCATCACCTGGCCGGAATTCGCACTGATCCACCCGTTCGCGCCGGCCTCGCAAAGCCAGGGCTACGTGGAACTGATCGATCGTCTGTCCGCCGCGCTGTGCGAAATCACCGGCTACGACAACATCAGCCTGCAGCCCAACTCGGGCGCGCAGGGCGAATACGCGGGCCTGCTCGCCATTCGCGGTTACCACCAGGCCAACGGCCAGCATCAGCGCAACATCTGCCTGATCCCGTCTTCGGCGCACGGCACCAACCCCGCCTCGGCGCAGCTCGCCGGCATGGACGTGGTGGTGGTGGCGTCCGACGCCAACGGCAACGTGGACCTCGCGGACCTGCGCGCCAAGATCGAACAGGTCGGCGACAAGCTGGCCGCGCTGATGATCACGTACCCGTCGACGCACGGCGTGTTCGAAGAAGCCGTCACCGAAATCTGCGATCTGGTCCACCAGGCCGGCGGCCAGGTGTACCTGGACGGCGCCAACATGAACGCGATGGTCGGCGTGGCCAAGCCCGGCAAGTTCGGCTCGGACGTGTCCCACCTGAACCTGCACAAGACGTTCTGCATCCCGCACGGCGGCGGCGGACCCGGCGTGGGCCCCGTGGCGGTGCGCTCGCACCTGGCGCCTTACCTGCCGGGCGTCGTGAACGAGCAGGGCAAGCTGCCCGGCGACGCCAAGGTCGGCCCGGTTTCGGCCGCGCCTTTCGGCTCGGCCGGCATCCTGCCGATCCCGTTCGTGTACATCGCGCTGATGGGCGCGGACGGCTTGCGCCGCGCCACCGAAGTCGCCATCCTGAACGCCAACTACATTGCCACCCGCCTGCGCGGCCACTACGAGGTCCTGTACGCGGGCCGCAACGGCCGCGTGGCGCACGAGTGCATCCTGGACGTGCGTCCGCTCAAGGAAACCAGCGGCATCAGCGCCGAAGACATCGCCAAGCGCCTGATGGACTACGGCTTCCACGCGCCCACCATGAGCTTCCCGGTCGCGGGTACGCTGATGGTCGAACCCACGGAATCCGAAGGCGTGGCCGAGCTGGACCGCTTCATCGACGCGATGATCGCCATCCGCGAAGAGATCGCCCAGGTCGAACGCGGCGAACGCGACCGTGACGACAACGTCCTGAAGAATGCGCCGCATACCGCGCAGATGCTGCTGGCCGAGGAATGGCTGCACGACTACCCGCGCCAGCAGGCCGCCTACCCGGTGGCGACCCTGCGCGACGGCAAGTACTGGCCGCCGGTCGCCCGCGTGGACAACGCCTACGGCGACCGCAACCTGGTCTGCGCGTGCCTGCCGATCGAGGCGTACGCGTAAGGTTGCGGTTGGAAGGTGTCTGACACCCTAGGGAGATGCGCTTCAGCCTGTCGCGGCGTCTCAGCGGGTGTCAGACACCTTGGCATTGGAAGGTGTCTGACACCCTAGGGAGATGCGCTTCAGCTTGTCGCAGCGTTTCAGCGGGTGTCAGACACCTTGGCATTGGAAGGTGTCTGACACCCTAGGGAGATGCGCTTCAGCCTGTCGCGGCGTCTCAGCGGGTGTCAGACACCTTGGCAACGGTTGGAAGGTGTCTGACACCCTCGGGAGACGCGCTTCAGTTTGTCGCAGCGTTTCAGCGGGTGTCAGACACCTTGGTAGTGGAAAGTGTCTGACACCATGTCAGCACCATGAAAAAAGCCCCCGACCTGTACAGGCGGGGGCTTTTTCTTGGGGCCGGTGTCAAGCCGGCCGCGCATTACTTCGCAGGCGCCTTCGCCGCGGCGCTGAAGTCTTCGGCGATGCTGATGAACGTGTTGAGCAGGATCTGCAGGTTGTCCTTGCCCAGGCCGCCTTCGGCGTTCATGTCCATCTGCAGCACGGCCTGGTTCTTGTCATCCAGGTAGGCGCGGCTCCAGCGGTACTCCTGGTTCCAGGCGTTGATGGCCTTGAGCGTCATCGGCTTCTTGGTGGCGTACGTGGCGGTCGCGACCAGGTCCAGGCACTTTTCCGTGAAGTCATTGCACAGGAACTCCAGGCGCAGGTCGGTGGCGCCGGTGGTGCCCGGGTTCAGGACCAGCACGGGGCCGTCGGTGCCGTCGCTGCGGGTGACCGTGTAGCCCATGTCGTCCAGCATGCTGGCGACGTCGTCCAGGTTGAAGTCCTGCATGACGCCCGCGACCGGCGCGGGGGCGGCGGGTTCGGCGTCCGGATCCATGCCGATGCCGGACAGCTCGTCGTCATCGTCCATCGCGCCCATGCCGGTCGCGCCCAAGAGGCCGCTGAACAATTCCTCGGCAGGAATCTTCTGGCCGTTCAGGTCGCCCATGCCGTCGGCAAAGGTGAACTTGCCGACGATGTTGTCGCCGTCGTTCTTGCCGACATTCATCATTTCGGCCATGCCGGCCATCTGGCGGATGTTTTCGTCGGCGTCGGCCGCGGCTTTCTCGGCGGGCACGCCTTCGGTCTTGATGGCGTACTGCACCATCAGGTCCTTCACCATGGGCTTGGAGATCACCAGCGAGGCGTCGATCTTCTTGATCGCCTGCACCGCGATTTCCTGCGGGGTCAGATCCTTGGCATTGGCCGGGTTGGCCAGGTCAAGCGTGAAGGTCAGCTTGCTTTCGCCCTTGGCCGTCTTCCAGCTCAGCGGATCGATGCTGAACGACGGATTGCCCGCCAGCAGCTTGCCGGCGTTATCCAGCAGGACGTCGAACTGCTCGTCCTTCAGGCCTTCGTCGCTTGCGCCCAGCATGTACTGGCGCATGAGCTGGTTGTACGTGTCCGAGAGCTGCTTGACGGCCTGGCCATCCAGCCGGGCCAGCTTGATCACGGCTTGGCCGTTGCCCAGCACCACATCGTTCACAGTCAGGTCGCCCGTCTGGTACGCGGCCTGCACGTTGATGGCCTTGTCGTCCTCGGACAGCTTCACGCCGTAGCTGAAGTTGTCCAGCGCAACCTTCATGTTGTCCGTCGGGCGCAGCACGTCCACGCGCTTGATCTTCAGGTCCGAATTGCCCATCGAGATGCCGAACTTGCCCATGCGGCTGTCGACGTCCATGGTCAGGCCCGCGATGGTCATCTTGACGGGGTCGCGGCTCTTGGTGCCGTCGACGGCCAGCTTGTCCATCACGCCGTGCGCGGTGACGGCCTGCGTGGCGCGGTCGAAGGTGCCTTCCATCCGCATGCCGCTGAAGTCGAGCGCATTGCCGTCATGCGTGACGACGATCGGTGCGATTGCGGCGGTGGACGTGGCGTTGCCGCTGTAGCTGACGATGGCGTCGCCCATCAGCGGGGAGACGTCCTTGGTCAGTTCGAAGACGGGCTTGATGTTGTCCGTCTTGGCGATCTCGGTGTGGATGAACGCCAGCTTCGGAGCAATGGCGCCGCGCGACAGGGCGCTCTTGGGGAAGGGGCCGTGCTCGATGTTCGCGTCGAACTCGATCATGCCGGCGGGCAGATCGTCCAGGCCCTTGTCGTTCTTGACGAGCGACACGCCATAACGCGCCTGCGTCGAGAACAGGCCGCGCTCGTACTTGAGCTGATCGATGCGCAGGCCGAACAGCGGCGTGATCTTGGCGAGCTTTTCGTTGGCCTGTGCCAGATGACGCTGCGCGTCCTCTTCGATGCGCTTGCCGGTGTACCACGTGGCCCCGACCCAGCTTCCCGCTCCCACTATGACCACGCCCAGGGTGATCGCTACGCTCTTTTTCATCGTTCTGCTTGTATCGTTGATTGTCGAGTCATATCCGGCAGCGGCTTATGGCGCCACGCTCGTCCGTGCGAGCGGAACCGTCCGGGATACACGTATTCATCGGCCTGTCAGGCCCGCGGCGGAGTATACCGAGACGCGTGTCCCGCTGAACGCGCGCGCAGTTACCGAAGATTTCAAAATGAAAGCCGGCGCTCGAGGCGCCGGCTTTTGTCGACAAAAGGCCTGGCCTCAAAGCGGATCAAGCGGATAGATCGGACGGCGCACGTGCTTGAACTCGACCTGGCTGTAGTCGGAAGTCGTGACGCCCACGCCGGTACATTCGATGATCTCGGTCGCCATGTCCGAGAAGCCCGCGCGCCAGTGGATGCGGCTCTTCAGGACCACGTAGCGCTTTTGCAGGGGGTCGATGCCGGCCGACAGCAGGCAGTTGATGTCGAAGGGTTCCTGGTGGCGCGAGACCACCACGATCTCCACGCGGCCGGTGTCGATCACCACAGTCAGGCCGGTGTCGTTGCGCACGCCGCGGTACATCGGGCCGCGGTTCAGATAGACGCCGTCGAACACCAGTTTGACGCGGCCGGTGACTTCAAGCGGGTTGCTGGGCTGCTTGATGGCCGGCATGGGCAGCTTGCCGCCCAGCTTGAGCGTGATGGTGTTGCCCACGCCCGCGGCGGCGGCTTCCTTTGCGGCCTGCGGGTCGCAGATCGCGTAGAAGACCACGTTGTCCAATTCCTGGCGCAGCACTTCGGCCAGCACGGCCGTCGTGTCCATCGTGCCGCCCGAGCCCGTGTTGTCGTAATGGTCCAGCAGCACGACCGGGCCTTGTTCGATGGCCTTGGCGCGCGCGATGGTGGGCGCCAGCGGTTCCGAATGAAACACCCAGTCGGCGCGGCCGTTCCACGCGCGGTCCAGCAATTCGTCGCGATGCTGCTCGGCGGCGGCCAGGTTGCCGTCTGTACAGACGACGGCGCTCAGGCCGGCTTCGCGAATGTCCGCATGGGGAAATCCCACGAAGACGGACGCCGCCAGCACACCGCTGGCCTCAAGTTCCTTGCACCGCTCCTGCAGCGGTTTGTTGGGCGCGGCGTGCGTGCCCTGGCACATGATGTGCGGCAGCATGGGCTTGTTGGCCCACGTCATCACCGGCTTGATCTCGCCTTTTAACGTGCGGACGATGACGTTTGCGGCGCGCACGCCCGCATCGCGGATATCCACGTGCGGATAGGTGTGAAAGCCGCTGATGACGGTGGCGTTGCGCACGATGTCATCGTAGATGTTGGCGTGCATGTCCAGCGTCACGGCAACGGGCGTCGTGGGATCGATCTCGCGCAGGCGGCGCAGCAGGTCGCCCTCGGCGTCCTCCACGCCCTCGGCCACCATCGCGCCGTGCAGGTCCAGCAGGATGGCGTCGAAGCCGCCCCGCTTGACCTCGTCCAGGATCAGCGTGCACAGGCGTTCGTGCGTCTGCGCGCTGGTGGGGCCGCTGGGCCACGACTCGGCCGCCACCGGCAGCACGATCTCCGCGCCCTCGCGGCGGGCGACCTCGATGTAGCCACCCAGGCCGCTGTCGGTGCTTTCGTAGGCCTTGATGGCGCGGTCGCCGGCCAGGATCTCGGGACTGCCGCGAAAGAAACGTTCAAGAGGGGTGGGCACGGGCGAAAACGTATTCGTCTCGTGCTTGATCATTGCCAGAAGCCAACGCATGGGGAATTCCTGTGGGTTGCCGTGGAAATTCAGTGTGCCGCGGGCGGCTGAGGCCAGGGGCGCTGTGCGGGGCGCATCCGTTCCCAGGCGCGCGCCACGCGCAGCACGCCCAGGTCGTCAAAGCGCGCGCCCGCGATCTGCAGGCCGATGGGCAGGCCCGCCTTCGTGTAGCCGCAATTGACCGAGGCCGCCGGCTGCTCGCTCATGTTGAAGGGCAGCGTGAACCCGATGTGGTGCATCGTCGTGGCGACCTCGTTGGTGGGCGAGGGCCATTCGGCGTTGTAGGCCACGACGGGCGCGACCGGCGACAGCACGTAGTCATACGGCGCGCAGGCCGCGACGGTGCGCGCCCGCACGTTCAGCGTTTCGTAGTAGCTGCGGAAGACGTCTTCGCCGCTATGCCCGCCGCCGCTCTCGGCCCAGGCGCGGATGAAGGGCAGGATCTTCGCGCGGCGTTCCTCGGACAGCGCGCCAAGGTCGATGGCCGAGCGCGTGCGCCAGAACTGATCGACGCCGTCGAGCATGCCGGGCGTCATCCAGGGTTGCATGGGCGTGACGATGGCGCCTGCCGCCTCGAAGGCGCGCGCGGCGGCTTCCACCGCATCGCGGGTCTCGGGATCCAGCGGCAGACCGCAGCCCGCGTCCAGCAGCAGCCCGATGCGCAGGCCGCGCACGTCGTGCTCCAGGTTCAGCCAGTCGATCTCCTGGAACGGCAGGCTCATGTGGTCGCGCGCGTCGGGCTGCGACAGCACGCCCATCATCAGCGCCGTGTCGGTGATGGTGCGCGTCATCGGGCCGGCGCAGCGGCCCATGAAGGGCGGATCGATGGGAATGCGGCCCAGGCTGGGCTTGAGCGTGGCGATGCCGCACCAGGCGGCCGGCAGGCGGACCGAGCCGCCGATGTCGGTGCCGATGTGCAGCGGGCCATAGCCGGCTGCTGCCGCGGCGCCGGCGCCCGCGCTGGAGCCGCCGGGGTTCTTGGTCAGATCCCACGGATTGCGCGTCAGTTCATGAAAGCTCGACAGCCCGGACGACAGCATGCCGTAGTCGGGCATCGTGGTCTTGCCCAGCAGCACGGCGCCGGATTCGCGCATGCGCGCGGCGGGCGGGGCGTCGCCTGCCGCTGGAGTCAGGTCGGTGGCCGCAGTGCCCAGCGGCACGGGCACGCCGCGCGTGGCGATGTTTTCCTTGATGGTGGCGGGCACGCCATCCAGCGTATACCCGCCGCAGGCTTGCGGTTCGCCCTTCATCCAGCGGGCCTCGGATGCGCGGGCCATGGCCAGCGCGCCTTCCGGATCCAGCGCGTAGGTGGCTTTCAGCCGGGGCTCCCAGCGCTCGATATGGTCCAGCACCGACCGTGTCGCCTCGACGGGCGACAGGGTCTTGCTGCGATACGCCTCGAGGAGTTCCTGGGCGGACATTTCATGCGGTTGCGGCATCTCGGTTCCAGTGGGTCGGAAAAGGCGTCAGGCGGCCGGGGAGGTGGCCGGGGATGAAGCTGGCAACAAGCCGGGCGCAATGGGCCGGAAATTGCGGAAGTCCCAGTCGCGGCCGGGGGCGGCGTCGATCAGGGCCCGCGTGTAGGCGTGGCGCGGCTCGGTCAGCACAGTTTCGGCGGACCCAGTTTCGACCACCTGGCCGCGTTGCATCACCATGATGGTGTCGCAGATCTGCGCGGCCACGCGCAGATCGTGGGTGATGAACAGCACGCCTACGCCCGTGCGCTCGCGCACCTGTTCCAGCAGCTCCAGCACCTGCGCCTGCACGGACACGTCCAGCGCCGAGACGGCCTCGTCGGCCACGAGGATTTCGGGGTCCATGACCAGCGCGCGCGCGATGCAGATGCGCTGGCGCTGGCCGCCCGAAAACTGGTGCGGATAACGCCGCATGGCATCGGGGCTCAGGCCCACCACGCTGAGCGTCTCGCTGGCGCGTTTGAGCGCCTGTTCACGGCCCACGCCAAAGTTCAGCAGGCCCTCGATGATGGATTCGCCCACCGTGCGGCGCGGGTTCAATGACCGGTACGGATCCTGGAACACGATCTGGATGCGGCGGCGCACCGGGCGCAGCGCCGAGCCGGACAGCGTGCTCAAGTCTTCGCCGCCCATCATCATGTGGCCAGCGGTGGGTTCGATGAGCCGCACGATGCAGCGCGCGACCGTCGATTTTCCCGATCCGGATTCACCGACGATGCCCAGGATCTCGCCCTTGCGCAGCGTCAGGTTGACGTCCGTGGCGGCGACGACGTGCTGCGCCGCCTTGCGCGAAAACAGCGAGCCCTTGCCGCCGTAGGTGCGGCCCAGCCCCTTGACGTGCAGCACCGGCGTGCCGGTTGGGGGTTCGCGGCGCGACGGCACGAGGCTGGGCACCGACGACACCAGGCGGCGAGTGTAGGACTGCTTGGGCTCGGCCAGGATCTCGTGGCGCGTGCCGCTTTCGATCAGGTCGCCGCGGTTCATGACGACGATGCGGTCCGCGATCTCGGCCACCACGCCAAAGTCGTGCGTGATGAACAGCACGGCCGTCTGGTGCTTGACCTGCAGCTCCTTGATGAGCGCCAGGATCTGCTTCTGCGTGGTGACATCCAGCGCCGTGGTGGGCTCGTCGGCGATCAGCAGCTTGGGTTCCAGAATCAGAGCCATCGCGATGACGATGCGCTGGCGCTGGCCGCCCGAGAGCTGGTGCGGATAAGCGTCGTAGATGCGTTCGATGTCGGGCAGGTGCACGGACTGGAACATGTCCAGCACCTTAGTGCGGCGCTCGGCGGCCGACATGTTCTTGCGGTGCAGCCGCAGCACCTCGTCGACCTGCTTGCCCACCGTATGCACCGGGTTCAGCGCGGTCATGGGTTCTTGAAAGACCATGGCCATGCGCGTGGCCCGCAGCTCGCGCAGGCGCCGCTGCGTGGCCGTGGCGACGTCTTCGCCCTCGACGCGGATGGAGCCCGCGCTGATGTTCAGGATGCCTTGCGGCAACAGGCCCATGACGGCCAGCGACGTGACGGACTTGCCCGAACCGGACTCGCCCACCACGCACACCGTTTCGCCGGCGTGTACGTCCAGGCTCAGGTTGCGCACGACGCGGTTGCCCGCGCCGCCGACTTCGACCGACAGGTTGCGGATGGCCAGGATGGCGGACGAGGTATCGCCCGCGGGGGGATTGGGGGAATAGTTCATCGGCATCAGATCCTGCGCACCATTTTCGGGTCCAGCGCGTCGCGCAAGGCGTCGCCCAGGATGTTCACGCTGAGCACGGTCAGCGACAGGAACAGTCCGGGGAACAGGATCAGGCCGGGCAGCATGCGGAAGTACATGCGGCCTTCGGACATGATGTTGCCCCAGGACGCGATCTCGGGCGGGATGCCCGCGCCCAGGAAGCTGAGGATGGCCTCGGTCAGCATGGCGGACGCGAAGACATAGGTTCCCTGCACGGTCAGCGGCGCGATGGTGCTGGGCACCATGTGCCGCCACAGCAGCAGCGGCAGCGGCGTGCCCAGCGCCAGCGCGGCCTCCACGTAGGGTTCGCCCCGCACGCTCAGGATCTGGCCGCGCACCAGCCGCACCACCCGCGGGATTTCCGGAATGGTGATGGCCACGAGCACGGTCGTGATGCTGGCGCCGGTGACCGACACCAGCGCGATCGCCAGCAGGATGCCGGGAATCGCCATGATGGCGTCCATGGTGCGCATGATGGGGCCGTCCAGCGACCGGAACCAGCCGGCGATGACGCCAATGACCAGCCCGAGGGCCACGCTGACCACGGCGGCGCCCAGACCCGCGATCAGCGAGATGCGTGCGCCGTAGGCCACGCGCGACCACACGTCGCGGCCGAACGCGTCGGTGCCCAGGAAATAGTCCGTGAAGGGCTGCTTGAGCCGTGCGCCCGGGTTGAGGAGAGTGGGATCGACCGTGCCCAGCAGCGGCGCGAAGAGGGCGATGAAGACGATCGCCGCCAGCACCACAAGCGCCAGCATGACGGGCCAGCTCTTGAGTCCCTGGCGGATCTGCCGCCAGGCGGTGATGTGGGGCGTGCCGCCTCCGGGGAGGTCGGCGGCCGCCTGTGCGGCGGCATCGGTTGGCGTTTGCATGCTCATGGCGTCAGTACCGGATACGCGGGTCGAACACCGTGTAGGCGCAATCGACAACCAGATTGATGAACACGTAGACGAACGCGAAGAAAAGCGTCAGGCCCTGGATGACCGGGTAGTCGCGCGCCAGCACGGCTTCCACCACCAGCCGGCCGAGGCCCGGGATGTTGAACACCGATTCGGTGACGACGACGCCGCTGATCAAGAGCGCGATGCCCACGCCCACGACGGTGGCGATGGGTACGGCGGCATTGCGCAGCGCGTGGCCAAGCAGCACGCCGGTTTCGCCCAGGCCCTTGGAGCGGGCGGTGCGGATGAAGTCCTCACCCATGACCTCGATGACGCTGGTGCGCGTGATGCGCGCGATGAGCGCCACGTACACGGTGGACAGCGCGAGCGAGGGCAGGATGAGCCGATGCAGGAACAGCCAGAATCCCTTCTCAAGCGGCGTATAGCCCTGCACGTTGAACCAGCCGAGCTTGATGGCGAAGGCCCAGATCAGCAGGTAGCCGGTGACGAACACCGGCACCGAGAACCCCAGCACCGAAAAGCCCATGACGGCGCGGTCCAGCAGCTTGCCCTGGCGCCATGCGGCCAGCACGCCCAGCGGAATGGCGACGAGCAGCGTGAAGACCAGCGTGAGCACTGCCAGGCTGAGCGAAGGCTCAAGGCGCTGCGCGATGAGTTTCGTGACCGGCACGCCGGACATGAGCGAGGTGCCCAGGTCGCCCTGCAGGAGCTTGCCGCCCCAGATGAAGAACTGTTTGACCACCGGCTGGTCCAGGCCCATCGTCTGCCGTATCTGGACGATACGTTCGGGCGTGGCGCCATCGCCCGCCATGATGATGGCCGGATCCCCGGGACTGAAACGCAATATCGCAAAGACCACCACCGCGACCATCACCAGAACCGGGATGGTCGCGAGGAGCCGGCGTGAGACAAATGCCAGCATGTAATTCCCCCAGTACTAATTAGGCCTGCGCGGACTGCATGCCGCGGCGCGCAGGCCCGGAGCCCATCAAGGGGCCTTTTTGACGTTCCAGAACGCGAAGACCGGCGCGTGCACCAAACCCGACAGCTTGGTCGAGTAGACGGTGGGCACGGACATCTGGCCCAGCGGCACGTACAGGCCCTCGTCGATGCCGATGCGCTGCACTTCCTCGGAGATCTTCTTCTGCTCGGCCGGATCCGACGTCAACGCCATCTTGGTGCGCAGTTCCTCGATTTGCGGGAACTCGGGCCAGCCGAACCACGCGTTGTCGCCGTTGGCGGCCGCGGGGGCGGAACGCACGGGGTCCATCACGTCGGTGGCGTACCAGTTGGTGTTGTGGACGTTCCAGCCGCCTTCGGCCGGCGCGGCCTTCGAGGCGCGGCGCGTGGCCACGCTTTGCCAGTCCATCGCCGCCAGGTTGACGTTGAAGCCCGCCTTGCGCAGCGCCGCGGCCATCACGACGGGTTGCGCGGACAGCGTGCCCACGTCGGTGGCGTGCATGACGAGGATGGGCGTGTTGTCGTAACCCGCTTCCTTGAGCAGCGCCTTGGCCTTCTCGATGTTCGACGGCACGACCATGTCCTTGCCGATATCGCTTTCCAGCGGCGTGCCGCAGCCCCACAGCGAGGCGCAGGTCTTCCAGTACTTGGGATTGCCGACCAGCGCCTTCATCACGTCTTCCTGGCCGATCGCGTACATGGCGGCCTGGCGGATCTTCTTGTTGTTGAAGGGCGGGTACTTGAAGTTGAAGCGGTACATCGTGAAGTAGCCGACCGGGCTGAGCGACTCTTCCTTCAGGTCCGGGTTGCCTTCGATCATTGGCAGCAGGTCGTACGGGAATTGCTCGACGAAGTCGATTTCGCCGCCGAGCAGCGCGTTGGCGGTGGTCAGCGCGTCGGGCATCACGTCCCATTCGACCTTGTCGACATGGACGACCTTGCCGCCGGCCAGACCGCTGACGGGTTCTTTGCGCGGCACGTAGTCGGCGTTCTTGACGTACACGGTCTTCACGCCCGGCTTGAACTCGGCGACCTTGAACGGGCCGGAGCCGGTCATGTCGGTGATGGGCTTGCCAATGGCCTGTTCGGCGATGCGCTTGGGCATCATGAACGGCGCGGTGCCAGTGGGCTTGGACAGGGCGCGCAGCGCCAGGTCCGTGGGTTCCTTCATGACGATGCGAAAGCTCTTGTCGTCGATGACTTCGATCTTGTCGGTGAACTTCAGCAGGGTGCGGCCCATGCCGTCGCCGCCGGCCCAGCGCTTGATCGACGCCACGCAATCCTCGGCAGTCACCGGCTGGCCGTCATGCCATTTCTGGCCCGGGCGCAGCGTCATGGTGTAGGTCTTGCCGTCGGGCGAGACTTCCCACTTCTCAAGCATCTGCGGCTGGACCTTGTTGTCGGCATCGGTGGCCAGCAAGGTGTCGTAGATCATGTAACCGTGCCACGTCGTGATGTAGGCGGTGGTGGCGTGCGGATCGGTGAGGCGCAGCGGCGAGTGCATCACCGTCTTGATGACGGTCTCGGCATAGGCGCCATGCGCCATGGCGAGCGTGACGCCGGCGAGCGCGGCCGCTCGGACAAACTTGAGCATGTATTTCCCCTTGAAGCGTAGTGAGCGGCGCGTGGGCCGCTACGTCGTTGACGCGCCGCGGTGAAGCGGCGCGCGAGGGTCAGGCTGTCGCTGCGGTCCGGCCGTCAAACACCGGCCCGCAAGGCGCCATTCTGATGCCGGGACGCAACCGTGTCCATGGTTGTTTTGCCGCATCCATCAGCATGGAGCCGGGCGCCGCGCAGACCAGAATCGTGTGCGCGATGGGCGTGAAATCGGCGCGAAAGTGCGCCGAACTCTTGACCACCAGAATCGCGGCGCGCGTGGGCTCAACGCCGGCAAACCGGAACATCTCCTGGTCGGCCATCTGCACCTTGTTCGAGGCCAGGATGATGCGCACGCCGCCGATGCGAAGGCACGCGCTGGGGCCCAGATCCATGTGAAAGCCGCGATAGAACGCGCCATGCGTATCGAAGCGTCCTTCCGAAGTTTTCTCGACGATGAACTCGGTGTCCAGCGGTTCGTCGTGGGGAATACCCGAGTGTCCACCCAGTGCAATCCGCACCGTGTTGCCTGCACCGGCTCGATGGGCGGCCAGCGCGGCGGCGGGGTCAACAATCAGACCAATGGCCGTATCGCGCGCATCGTGGCGGATCAGGGCGCGCAGTACGCCGGTGGTGTCGGAACTGCCGCCCGCGCCGGGGTTGTCCTGCGCATCGGCGATGACCACCGGCTTGGATGCATCGCGTGCCAGCCGCAACGCTTCCTGCACGGCTTCGTCCGGCGTGTAGAGCTTGCCGCCGAAGTCCTGTTCGGCATTCATGACCGCGCGCGTCATCTCGTCTGCGGCGGCGTCCGCTTCAGCCTGCGTCATGCCGTAAGCCCAGACCGTGGGCGCGCATTCGGGAAAGTCCGCTGCCGGAAACCCGGTCGCAAAGGAAACGCTGGCCGCGCCACGCGCCTCAAGATCGCCCACCAGCTGATACAGGCTGCGCGCCGGCTCGATGTCGGTGGACTGCCAGCACAGAGGAATCAAAAACGGCAGGCTGCGCAGGGCCGCATAATGACGCGGCATGCCGCCCAGCCGCTGCGCCAGCAGGCCGGCGGCGCGCTGCCCGGTCTCGGCCATGTCGATGTGGGGATAGGTGCGATAACAGACCAATGCGTCGGCATGGCGCACCATCGCGCGGGTCACGTTGGCGTGCAGGTCCAGGCTGGCAACGATCGGCACGTTGGGACCCACCAGTTCGCGCACACGCTTGAGCAGTTCGCCCTCGCCATCATCCAGATGCTCGGTGACCATGGCGCCGTGCAGATCCAGATACACGCCATCCAGCGGCATGGCCTGCGACAACCCTTGCAAAATCATCGCGCTGATACGCTCGAACGCATCCCGGGTCACATGCCCCGAAGGACTCGCCGCGGCCCACGTCGTGGGAATCAACGCATGCTGCCCCATGGCCTCGATAAATCCCGCCACCGGAATGTTGGCGCCCGCCACCGCCTCGAACATTGCGGGGCCACTGACCAGCTTCGGCCACCCCCCACCCTTGTCCGCAAAATCTTCCCACGCCGCGCGCGATGGCGCGAACGTATTCGTCTCATGCTGAAAGCCGCCGATCCCGATGCGCATCAGGTTTCCCCTTGTCGTACAGATATTCGGAAGGCGCGGCGAGGCGCCGCGCAGTGTCAATGCTTCAAGCCACGCCCCTCAATCCCGAGGCAAGAACGACGCGCCCCAATTCATGCACGCCCTCCCCAAGCGGGGTCGCGCGGATCCGGGCTCCGCCGGTCCGCTGCGACGCCCCCTGGGGGGAGGCGCTACGCGCCTCGGGGGAGGCGCTACGCGCCTCGGGGGGGGCGTCACTTCGCGACGGGCATCGTGAATTCGGCGCCCTTGGCGATGCTGTCGGGCCAGCGTTGCATCACGCTCTTGTAGCGCGAGTAAAAACGGATGCCTTCCTCGCCGTACGCATGGTGGTCGCCGAACAGCGAGCGCTTCCAGCCGCCGAACGAATGCCACGCCATGGGCACGGGGATCGGCACGTTGATGCCCACCATGCCGACCTTGATCTGGCGGGCGAACGCGCGCGCCACGCCGCCGTCGGACGTAAAGCACGCCACGCCGTTGCCGAACTCATGCGCATTGATGAGTTCCACCGCGCTGGCGAAATCCGGCACGCGCACGATGCACAGTACCGGTCCGAAAATCTCTTCGCGGTAGATGTTCATGGCGGGCTTCACGTTATCGAACAGCGTGCCGCCCAGGAAAAATCCTTTCTCGTTGCCCGGCACCTTCAGGTCGCGGCCGTCCACCACCAGATCGGCGCCGCTGGCGATGCCGTCCTCGATGTAGCCCATCACCTTCTTGCGGTGCTGCGCGGTCACCAGCGGACCCATTTCGGCGTCGGATTGCATGCCGTCCTTGACCACCAGCGCCTTCACGCGCGGCGTCAGGCGTTCGACAACCTTGTCGGCCACGTCGCCCACCGCAACGGCCACCGAGATGGCCATGCAGCGCTCGCCCGCGGAACCATAGGCCGCGCCCATCAGCGCGTCGGTCACCTGATCCAGGTCCGCATCGGGCATGACCACCAGGTGGTTCTTGGCGCCGCCCAGCGCCTGCACGCGCTTGCCGCGCTTGGTGCCTTCGGCGTAGATGTATTCGGCGATCGGCGTGGAGCCGACGAAAGACAGGGCCTCGACGTCGGGGTGCGAGATCAGCGCGTCAACCGCCAGCTTGTCGCCGTGGACGACGTTGAAGACGCCGGGGGGCAGACCCGCTTCGGTGAGCAGTTCCGCGAGGCGCACGGACGCGGACGGATCGCGTTCCGACGGCTTGAGCACGAAGGTGTTGCCGCAAGCGATGGCGACGGGGAACATCCAGCACGGCACCATCATCGGGAAGTTGAACGGCGTGATGCCGGCCACGACGCCCAGCGCCTGACGCATGCTCCAGTTATCGATGCCGCCGCCGATCTGGTCGGAATACTGGCCCTTGAGCAGTTGCGGAATGCCGCAAGCGAACTCGACGATCTCGATGCCGCGCATCACTTCGCCCTTGGCGTCCGAGAATACCTTGCCGTGTTCGCGCGTGATCAATTCGGCCAGTTCGTCCTGGTGCTGGTCCAGCAGCGCCTTGAAGTTGAAGAGGATGCGGGCGCGCTTGAGCGCCGGCGTCTCGGACCAAGCCGGAAAGGCCGCCTTGGCGGCGGCCACGGCCAGCCCCACGTCGTCGTTGGACGCCAGCGGGATCGACGAGGCGATTTCGCCGGTGGCCGGGTTGAAGCCGTCGGTGTAGCGGCTGTTGCCGCCCTCGTAGGGTTGGCCGTTGATGAAATGGGGAATCTTCTTCATGGATGCAAGGCTCGGTGATTCGTCAAAAATGCGGCAGGGCGGCCTGGGGCCGCCCATGTGCGGTTGTCGCGCCGCGCGCCGAGCGGGCGCGCGGATAAGGAAGGATCAGGCAACCTCTTTCAGGATCTTGCCGATCTGTTCGAAGATCTGGCCGATCTGTGCTTCGTCGATGATGAGCGGCGGCGAGACAGCGATGATGTCGCCGGTATACCGCACCATCAGGCCGCTGTCGAAGCAGCGCTGGAAGACTTCGGCGGCGCGTGCGCCGGGGGCGCCCGCGCGCGGCGCCAGTTCAATGCCGGACACCAGTCCCAGGTTGCGCACGTCGATGACGTTGGGCGCGCCCTTCAGGCTGTGCGCGGCTTCCTGGAACGCACCCGACAGCTTGCGGGCGCGGCCAAAGAGGTCTTCGCGTCGGTAGATGTCCAGCGTGGCCAGGATGGCGGCGGCGGCCAGCGGGTGTGCCGAATACGTGTAGCCGTGGAAGAACTCGATGCCGCCCGCCGGTCCGTTGACGATGGCGTCGTGCACTTCGCGCTTGACGGCCACGGCGCCGGCGGGAACGGCGGCATTGCTGACGCCCTTGGCCATGGCGATGATGTCCGGCGTCACGCCAAAGAATTCGGAGGCCGTGGCGGCGCCCAGGCGGCCGTAGGCGGTGATGACTTCATCGAAAATCAGCAGGATGCCGTGCTTGGCGGTGATCTCGCGCAGTTTTTCCAGATACCCCTTGGGCGGAATCAGCACGCCGGTGGAGCCGGCCATGGGCTCGACGATCACGGCGGCGATGGTCGACGCATCGTGCAGGGCGATGATGCGCTCCAGCTCTTCGGCCAGGTGCGCGCCCCACGCGGGCTGGCCCTTCGAGTAGGCGTTCTGTTCAATGTTGTGGGTGTGGGGCAGGTGGTCCACGGCGGGCAGCAGGGCGCCCGAGAACGTCTTGCGGTTGGCCGAGATGCCGCCCACCGAGATGCCGCCAAAGCCCACACCGTGATAGCCGCGCTCGCGGCCGATCAGGCGGGTGCGCTGGCCTTCGCCGCGCGCGCGGTGGTAGGCCAGGGCGATCTTCAACGTGGTGTCGACCGATTCGGAGCCCGAGTTTGTGAAGAACACGCGGTCCATCCCCTGCGGCATCAGGCCCGCGACGGCGGTCGCGGCCTCGAAGGCCAGCGGGTGGCCCAGCTGGAAGCCCGGGGCGTAATCCATGACGCCGGCCTGACGGGCGATGGCCTCGACAATCTCTTCGCGGCCGTGGCCGGCATTGACGCACCACAGGCCCGCCGTGCCGTCCAGGATCTGGCGGCCGTCCGTGGACGTGTAGTACATGCCTTTGGCCTTGGCCAGCATGCGCGGTTGGGCCTTGAACTGCTTGTTGGCCGTAAAGGGCATCCAGAGATGGGACAGGTCGGGCAACTGGGCGGGGGCGTTCATGGTGACTCCAGAAGGGGGACAACCGCAGCCGCCGCGAAACGCGCGCGGGCAGCGGGATTCGGACGATTCTGGAACGTCCCGCAGGGAATGAAAATATACAATCCGCGCATTTGCCGCTAACTGTATAGTTGAGATCGTCGCAACTGTACAGTTAGTCCGTGATCGACTTCCAACCCGTCCGCGGCCGCGGCGCCGCGCCCACCCTTGTCGAACAGCTCGTCGCGGCCATCCTGCGCGCCGTCGAGGCGCAGACGCTGCGTCCGGGTATGTCCCTACCCTCGGTCCGCGAGTTCGCGCGCCAGTACGGCGTCAGCACCTTCACCGTGGCCAGCGCCTATAGCCGGCTGGTGTCGCAGGGGTGGCTGGCGGCGCGGCCCGGCGCGGGCTACCGGGTGGCATCGCCCGACGCGCCCGCCCGCCGGGCCGAACCCCTGTCCTGGGAGCCGCCGCGGCTGAACGCCGGATGGCTGCTGTCGGACATATTTGCCGACCACTCCATCCCCATCAAATCGGGGTGCGGGTGGCTGCCCGGCGAATGGCTGAACGAAGAAGGCCTTCACATGGCGCTGCGCCACATGGGGCGCGTGCCCGCGATGCGGATCGCCAACTATGGCCATCCGTACGGCTATGCGCCGCTGCGCGAGACCATCGCGGCCAGCCTGAGCGCGCAGGGCATGGAGGTCGAAGCGTCGCAGGTGCTGCTGACGCAGGGCGTGACCCACGGGCTGGACACCGTGATCCGCACGCTGCTGCGGCCGGGCGACACGGTGGTCGTCGAGCAGCCGGCCTACGCCAACCTTCTGCAGTTGCTGCGCCTGGCAGGTCTACGCGTCATCGCGGTGCCGCGCACGGTCGATGGCCTGGACTGCGACGCGCTCGAGCGGGTGGCGGCCCAGCACCGGCCGCGCGCGCTCTTCATCAATACCGCCTTGCAGAACCCATCGGGCGCCAGCATCACCATGGCCAACGCGTTCCGCATCATGCAGGCGGCGGAGCGGCACGGGCTGTGGGTGGTGGAAGACGACATCTCGCGCGAACTGGCGCCGGGCGTGACGCCGATGCTGGCAGCGCTGGATGGGGCGCGCCGGGTCGTCTACCTGGGCGGCTATTCGAAGGTCATCAGTCCGTCGGTGCGGGTGGGCTACGTGGTGGCGCACCGCGATCTGGTGCGCGACATCGCGCGCACCAAGATGGCGGTGGGGCTGACAACGCCAGAGATCATGGAGCGCATCGTGCACCAGGTCATCCGCGAGGGCCGCTACCGCGCCCACATTGCCCGCACGCGCGAGCGGCTGGCGCAGGCGCACACCGAAGTGGCCGAGCAGATGCGCCAGCACGGATTCGACATTTATGGAAAGCCGCAGGGTGGCCTGTTCCTGTGGGCGCAGGTGGCGGGACAGTGGCGCGAACGCGGCGCCAATGGGCTGGCGGAGCTGGCGCTCAAGGACGGCATCTGGCTGGCGCCCGGTTCCTACTTTGACGCGGACGAGGCCGACACGGCGTGGGTGCGGTTTAACGTGGCGTATTCGGCGGCGCCCGCGCTGTGGCGCTTCATGCGCAACGCGGGGGCGGCGTAGGTCAGCTCAGTGCTTCAGGCGCGTTCGTACGTGACGAAGTCGTAGTCGTAGCCGTTCTCGGCAGGCTGCGGCTGGCGCGCCGTTTCCTGCCACTGGAACGACGGCAAAAGCGGAAAGAACGCGTCGCCCTCGACGTCCGCATGGACCTCGGTGGCCAGCACGCGCCGGGCCAGCGGCAGGGCCTGCGCGTAGATCTGCGCGCCGCCGATCACGAAGGCTTCGTCGATGTCGCCGCAGGCGGCCACGGCAGCCTCCAGCGTGGGCGCCAGGATGGCGCCGGCGGCGCTGAAATCGGGATTGCGGCTGATGACGATATTGCTGCGGCCGGGCAGGGGACGGCCCAGCGAGTCCCACGTCTTGCGGCCCATGATGATGGGATGGCCCAGTGTGCTGCGCTTGAAATGCGCCAGGTCACCCGGCAGTTTCCAGGGCAGGGCGTTGTCGCGGCCAATGGCGCGGTTGGTGGAATAGGCGACGATCAGGGTAAGGCTGGCGGGCATGCGTGCTTGCAAGGGTAAGGGTTGAGCCGGAACGACCCCGTAAGCGTAGCAAATTGCGAGAGACCGCCCCGCCTGTCAGGTTGCCGCGTGTTCCAGGAATTCGGTGGCCGGCATGGGCTTGCCCAGCAGAAAGCCCTGCAGCGAGTCGCAGCCCAGCCCGGTCAGGAATTTCTGCTGCGCGGCGGTCTCGACGCCTTCGGCCACGATGCGCAGGTTGAGCTGCTGCGCGAGCGCCACGATGGCCGACACGATGGCCGCATCCTCGTTGTCGTTGTCCAGCTGATTCACGAAGCCGCGATCGATCTTCAGTTCGGTCGCGGGCAGCCGCTTGAGATAAAGCAGACTGGAATAGCCGGTGCCGAAGTCGTCGATGGAAATCGTGACGCCCAGCTCGGACAGGCGCTTGAGCACCGTCAGGCTGGCTTCCGCGTCGCGCATGGCGGTCGACTCGGTCACTTCGATCGTCAGGCAGGCGGGCGGGACGGCATGCCGCGCCAACGCGGAGCGCACCGTCTCGACCAGGCTGGCATGCGAAAACTGCAGCGCCGAGATGTTGACGGCGATGGTCCAGTGGCCTTGGCCGACGTCGATCCATTCGCGCATCTGGCGGCAGGCCTCGTTGATGACCCAATCGCCGATGGACAGGATCAGGCCGGTCTTTTCCGCGGTGGGAATGAACTGGTCCGGGCCGACCAGGCCGCGCGTCGGGTGGTTCCAGCGCAGCAGCGCCTCGGCGCCCATGATGGGGCCGGCCGGCGCTTCGTACTTCGGCTGGTAATGCAGGACGAACTGGCCGCGCTCCTGCGCCAGCCGCAGGTCGTGCAGCAGCTCGATCTGCTCGTGCGCGTCCGCGTTCATGGACGGTTCGAAAAAGCTGTAGCCCGTGCCGCCCAGCCGCTTGGCGTGGTACATCGCCGCGTCCGCATTGGTCAGCAAGGCGTGGGTGTCACGGCCGTCGTTCGGATAGACGGCAATGCCCACGCTGGACGTCACCAGCACTTCGTGGCCGTAGACCGTGACGGGGCGCGCGATGGCGTCGATCAGCCGGTCCGCCACGTTGGCCGCGTCGGTGGGTTCCAGCACCTCGCTCAGCACGATGAACTCGTCACCGCCCAGGCGGGCGACGGTGTCCTGCGTGCGCAACGCCAGGCGGATGCGCTGCGCCAGGTCGATCAGGAGCGCGTCGCCGGTGTGGTGTCCGTACGCGTCGTTGACGGCCTTGAAGCCGTCCAGGTCAAAGAACAGCACCGCGAAATAGCCTCGGCGGCGGCTGGCGCTTTCGATGGCCTGTTCCATCCGGTCTTCCAGCAGGATGCGGTTGGGCAACTTGGTCAGCGTGTCGTGCAGCGCCAGTTGCACCAGCTCTTCATTGGCTTCGGCCAGCGACGAGGCCAGCGCGGACGTGCGCGCCTCAAGTCGGTTGTCCAGCACGGCCACCACCAGCGCGATCGCCAGCACGCTCAGCGTGACCGCGGTCACGGCGATCGCGAGCCAGCCCGCCGAGATGCCGGCGTCGGCCGCCATGCAGATGCTGCCCGCCGGAAAACTCGCGGCTTCCATGCCCGTATAGTGCATGCCCACGATCGCCAGCCCCATGACCCCAGCGGCCAACGGGCGCGACAGCGCCACACGCGGCGCGTCCTGCCGCAGCCGGTAGGTGATCCACAGCGCAGCGCCGGACGCGGCAATCGCGATCACCACGGATAGCGAGAACCAAGCCGGGTCGTAGTCGATGCCCGGCGACATGCGCATCGCGGCCATGCCGATGTAGTGCATCGCCGCGATGCCCGATCCCATCAGCAGCGCGCCCGCGGTCAGCCGGCCCCACGGCAGTTCGTCCTTGCAGACCATCCACAGCGCGAAGGCCGAGCAACCGATGGCGATGGCCAGGGACAGCACGGTCAGGGGCAGGTCGTAGCCCATGGGAATGGGCAGGCTGAACGCCAGCATGCCCACGAAGTGCATCGACCAGATCCCGATGCCCATCGCGAACGCGCCGCCCGCCAGCCAGAACTTCGCGGCAGGCAGGCCGCTCGACGCCTTTACGCGGTTGGCCATGCCCAACGCCGTATACGACGCCAGGATGGCGACCCCTAAGGATACGAGGACGAGCGAAGGGTTATAAGTTCCAACGAGCATTTGTGGGGTCCTGTCCTAAGCGCATACAGCCGCGGCGCGGGGCACGATATTCAATTCAATTGGTAGTCAACAGTTGCAGTCCGGTCGCAAGGAGGATCCTGCTCTCGTCGCTGGCTTTTCTCACACTCTATTTATAGGGATGGGGAATTGGGCGCGGCAACGCCAGCGGTCGGCACGGTTCGGGCGCTCGGCGTGGCGCGTCCAGAGGGCCGGTCGAAAGCAACGGGGCGCGCGGCATGCTGGACGCGCGTCCGTGGCTAAGGGATGGGTTATACCGAAATCGCGCTTCCAGAAGCTCACCAATCTTCACCTGCGGCGGGGCGTGCGAGGAATCGGACGCCGGACGGCGTCCGGCGTGTTGCTGATCTGCCCTGAAAAGCGGGCGCCGGCGCGGCCGGCGGAAGGGTCAGACGGCCATCGCGGCCGTCAGGGGCGCGTGGTGCGTGTAACCCGACAACGAAAAGTCGCCGGGCTCGACCTTCTCGAGCCACTCGGGTTCGTAGCGGCCGGTCACGGCGAAATCGGGAATGCGGTCCGACAACACGAGACGGGGCGATTCATACGGCGTTCGCGTCAATTGCTCGCGCAGCATCGGCAGGTGATTCTCATAGATATGCGCATCGCCGATGAAATAGGTGAACCAGCGCGGGGTATAGCCGGTCAGGCGCCCGACCAGATGCAGCAGCGCCGCGCCTTCGGTCAGGTTGAACGGCGTGCCCAGGCCCACGTCATTGGAGCGGATGTACAGGCAAAGCGAGATCTCGCGCGTCGTCGCGTTGGGCAGGAACTGATAGAGCAGGTGGCAAGGCGGCAGCGCCATTTCCTCGATCTGCGCCCAGTTCCAGCCGTGGAACAGGATGCGCCGGTCGCCCGGACGTTCGTGAATGGTGTCCAGGCATTGCCGCAACTGGTCGACCGCCTTGTACAGCAGCACCTTCGGCTCACCGCCTTCTTCAAGGTCGGCCACCTTGGCGTAGCCGCGCGACAGCGCGTCCTCGATCTGCCCGGGGCGGCTGGCATCCAGCATCTTGTAGGCCGGCCATTGGCGCCACTGCACGCCGTAGACCGGTCCCAGATCGTCGGGACCTTCGCGGTAGGGGTTGGCCAGCCACTGCGCGTTTTCGTTGGCGTTCTGGTCCCAGACCTTGCAGCCAAGCTCGCGGAATTCCGCCGCGCTGCGCGAGGCGCGCAGGAATCCCACCATTTCGCCAATGGCCGACTTGAACGCCAGCTTCTTGGTGGTGACGGCGGGAAAGCCCTGCTGCAGGTCGAACCGCAGCGAGGCGCCCGGCATGCTGAGGGTGCGGATGCCGGTCCGGTTTTCCTGCCACGAGCCGGTGTCGAGGATGGATTGAACGAGGTCCAGGTATTGTTTCATGACGATCCTTGTGCCTGCGGTCCCGGTCCGGGAAGCAAGCGCGCCGCCGCGGACGTGCCGCGGCGGCGCCTATATATGGTGAATGCCGAATTACACCACGGCCGCGCGGGCGGCTCAGGCGGTAGCGGCGGCTTCCTGTGTGTCGACGATGTCGACCGAGAACGTCATTTCGGCGGTTTTTTCCAGCATGGCCGACGCCGAGCAGTATTTCTCGTGAGAAAGCTGCACGGCGCGTTCGACGGCCGCGCGTGGCAGATTGGCGCCGGTGACGGTGAACGCGAAGTGAATCTTCGTGAAGACCTTGGGATCGGTGCCGGCGCGCTCGGCCTGCAGCTTGACGCTGCAACCCGTGACCGCATGGCGGCCGCGCTTGAGGATCAGCACCACGTCATAGGCCGTGCAGCCGCCCGTGCCGGCCAGCAGCATTTCCATGGGGCGGGGCGCCAGGTTGTGGCCGCCGCCGTCCACGGCGCCGTCCATCACGGCCACGTGGCCGCTACCCGTGCTGGCGGTGAAGAGCATGCCGGTGGGGCCGCCCCAGTCGATCGTGCATTCCATTTCAGTGAGTCCTTGAGCTTGAGCGCAGTCAATGGCTGATGATACCCGTTGCGTACAATCCCGGGCAGGAGAACCCCACCCCGCATCAGGGGTGCGGCGCGTCCGCTTTGCCTAGGAGTTGCCATGTCCACCACGTTGTCCAAATCCGGCCCCGTTTCCCTGCGGCGCCGCCACGGTCCCCTGGATGCCCTGCTGGCCGAGACCGACCGTGCGTTGCGCGTGCTCTCGGGCAACGCCAGCGCTGGCCGGGCCTACCCCGCCACCGCACAGGAATCGCCGCAAGCCCTGTCCGCCCAGGAAAAGCGCCATGCGGCCGGCCTCATGCGGGTCAACCACGTCGGCGAGGTCTGCGCCCAGGCGCTCTACCGTGGCCAGGCGTCGGTGTGCAAGGAACCCGCCCCGCGCGCGCTGCTGCTCAATGCCGCCGCCGAAGAAGTCGACCACTTGGTGTGGTGCCACGAGCGCCTGAACGAACTGGGCAGCCGGCCCAGCCTGCTCAATCCCGTCTGGTACGCGGGTTCGTTCGCCCTGGGCGTGATGGCCAGCGTGGCCGGCGTGCCGCGCAATCTGGGCTTCATGGCTGAAACCGAAAAACAGGTCGAGGCCCATCTGAACGAACACCTGCGCACCTTGCCGGTGCAGGACGAACGCTCGCGCCAGATCGTCAAAAAGATGAAAGACGACGAGGCCCAGCATCGCGCCAGCGCCGAGCAGGCGGGCGGCGTACCGCTGCCCGCGCCCGTGAAACTGGCCATGCGCGCCATGTCCAAGGTGATGACGACCACCGCGTATTGGATCTGAGCGATGGACTGAAACCGCGTCTGCAAGAAATGTTGCAATGCGCAAATTTGGCCGCCTCGTGGTGCGTGATGCACTGTTTTGGTGCGAAGGCCAGGGTGGGATTACCCGCTGTCATACAGGGTTATTCCGCAAGGGGAAAACCCGTTCGGCAAAAACCCCGTTTTTGGCCAGGGCATTGACTGGCGCGGGTTTCCAGAGGGCGGGCGGGATTCTTGCAGCGAAAAAGCAACGCGACGGGCCGCTCAAAAAATAGATCAAAAAAAATCTTGCAACGCACAAAAAACGTAGGTACTATTCAGTCATTGGATGTTGAAACGCAGACGGCGCGGTGAAAACCCCGGAAGCGCAGCGAGCTGAAGTCCCGCTCCCAACATGCCACGGTTGTCTCCTCCACCCTCCTCCTTTGGTGGATTTAGCCCGAGATCTCACGATCTCGGGCTTTTTTTTGCCCCGAATCGTTGCGTCCCTATTTGTAAGCGATGACGGCAAAAGCCTGCGCAGCGCGACGCCGCGCGGTCCCCCGGGCCTTCGTGTTTTCCCTTGCATATTTCGCGTGCCCAGAGGCGGAACGCTCTACAATCCCCACATGAAACCAGCACTGCCAGGCGCTCTCGCGCCAGCGCGTTCCAGACACATGCGCGGCGGACGGATAGCCCGCCTGCGCGCGTTACGTTCTGTGCCTCGGAATTGCACTTCCTTATCCCTCCCATATATGGGCGTTACACCTGCCTCCGATAATGGCGGGCCTGTCTCGATAGACCAACCAGAGGTGATCCAGTGACCTGGCTGTATATATGCGTGGTCGCGTTCATGGTGGGGGGACTCATCGTGGCGTCCGAGCGCTGGCATGGCGCCTTTACCGGCGATAGCGACCTCAACAAGCCCCAAGCCAATCATTCCCGCGCGACGCCTCGCGTCGGCGGTCTGGCGGTGCTTGCCGGAACGCTGGCTGGCCTGCTGGTCCTCGGACCCAGCAACATGACCCTTACCTGGCTGTGGCCCGCGCTCTTCGTCGCGGCGTTGCCCGTTTTCGTGGCCGGCCTGCTTGAAGACATTACCAAGGACATCGGCGCCAGCAAGCGTTTGCTGGCCGCTTTTCTTTCCGCGGCCATCGCGTGGTGGCTGCTGGGCGGCGTCAGCCGCGTTGGCATGGCCCCTGTGGATTACGTGCTGTCGTTCTGGCCGGTGTCGCTGCTGTTCACCATGTTCGCGGTGGGCGGCTGTACCCATGCCCTGAATATCGTTGACGGCATGAATGGCCTGGCCGGCATGGTCGCCACCCTGATGGCGGTGTCGATCAGCCTCGTTGCCCTGCAGGTCGGCGACGTGCCGATCTTCCTGGTGGCTGCGGCGCTGGCGTCTGCAACGTTGGGCTTCCTGGTGTGGAACTTCCCGTTCGGACGCGTATTCCTGGGCGATGGCGGCGCGTACTTCCTGGGCTTCATGCTGGCCGAACTGGCCGTGCTGCTGGTCGTGCGCAACCCGTCCGTGTCGCCGTTCTACGCCTTGGCGGTCCTGTTCTACCCCGTATTCGAAACCGGTTTCTCGATCTGGCGCCGCCGCTTCAAGCGTGGCGTGCCGGTCGACCAGCCCGATGCGCTGCACTTGCACCAGCTTGTGTTCCGCCGGCTGGTCCGCGTTACCTTCAGCCGCGGCCGGCGCCATGCCGTTCCCGCGCTTTGCAATGCGCTGGCGTCCCCGTACATGTGGGTCCTGGCGCTGATCGGGCTGGTGCCGGCCACGATCTGGTGGGACAACGCCTGGGCCCTGAGCGCCAGCCTCGTTGTCTTTGCCAGCGTCTATATCTGGCTGTACGCGCGCCTGGTCTCCTGGCGCCGCCCGGGCTGGCTGTTGTTGCCATCCGTGCTGCGAACCACCGATTAGTTTGAGTGCCCCGGCGATCGCCGCCGGGGGCTCGGTATCCATCACCAGTTCATCTTTAAAATGCCGTACACGTTCTACGGTGAAGGGAGAGTTATGTTGCGAATCCAGGATGTGAAACTCGCTGTCGTCGGCCTAGGCTACGTCGGGCTGCCCCTGGCCGTTGAATTCGGCAAGAAGCGCGCCGTCATTGGCTTTGACATCAACACGCGCCGCATCGACGCGCTGAAGGCGGGTCACGACCATACGCTGGAAGTCAGCGACGCCGAGCTGGCCGAAGCCAAGCAGTTGAGCTACACCGCCGAACGCGCCGAACTGGGCGAGGCCAACGTGTTCATCGTGACCGTGCCCACCCCCATCGACGAGTACAAGCAGCCGGACCTGACCCCGCTGGTCAAGGCCAGCGAAACGATCGGCGCGGTGCTCAAGCGCGGCGACATCGTCATCTATGAATCCACCGTCTACCCTGGCGCCACCGAAGAAGACTGCGTGCCGGTTCTGGAGCGCGTGTCGGGCCTGAAGTACAACGTGGACTTCTTTGCCGGCTACAGCCCCGAGCGCATCAACCCGGGCGACAAGGAACACCGCGTCAGCACGATCAAGAAGGTCACGTCGGGTTCCACGCCCGAAATCGCCACGCTGGTGGACCAGTTGTACAAGGAAATCATCACCGCCGGCACGCACAAGGCGTCCAGCATCCGCGTGGCCGAGGCCGCCAAGGTGATCGAAAACACGCAGCGCGACGTGAACATCGCGCTGATCAACGAACTGGCCCTGATCTTCAACAAGATGGGCATCGACACCGAAGCCGTGCTGCAGGCTGCCGGCACCAAGTGGAACTTTCTGCCGTTCCGGCCGGGCCTGGTCGGCGGTCACTGCATCGGCGTGGACCCCTACTACCTGACGCACAAGGCGCAATCCATCGGCTACCACCCCGAGATCATCCTGGCGGGCCGCCGCCTGAACGACTCCATGGGCAGCTACGTGGTGTCGCAGCTGGTTAAGTGCATGACCAAGCGCCGCATCCACGTGCAGGGCGCCCGCGTGCTGGTGATGGGCCTGGCCTTCAAGGAAAACTGCCCCGACCTGCGCAACACGCGCATCGTGGACATCGTCCGTGAACTGGGCGACTACAACGTCGACGTGGACATTTACGATCCGTGGGTCGACGCCGACGAAGCCATGCACGAGTACGGCCTGACCCCCGTGTCCAAGCCCGAGGAAGGCAAGTACGACGCCGTGATCCTGGCCGTGGCGCACAACCAGTTCAAGGACATGGGCGCCGAAGGCATCCGCAAGCTCGGCAAGCCGCAACATATCCTGTACGACCTGAAGTACGTGTTGTCGCCCGCTGAATCCGACCTGCGTCTGTAAAAGGATTTCGCCATGACCACACGATTCGAGACTGTCACCCAGGAACTGGCCGCCGCGCCGCGCAAATGGCTGGTGACCGGCTGCGCCGGCTTCATCGGCTCGAACCTGCTCGAGACCCTGCTCAAGCTCGGCCAGTCCGTGACCGGCCTTGACAACTTCGCCACCGGCCACCAACGCAACCTGGACGAAGTCCAGGCTTCCGTTTCGCCGGAGCAATGGTCGCGCTTCACGTTCATCGAAGGCGACATCCGCGATCTGGATGCGTGCCGCCGCGCCGCTGAAGGCATGGACTACGTGCTGCACCAGGCCGCGCTGGGTTCGGTGCCGCGTTCGCTCAACGACCCCATCACGACCAACGACGTCAACATCGGCGGTTTCCTGAACATGCTGGTGGCGGCGCGCGACGCCAAGGTGAAGTCGTTCGTCTATGCGGCGTCCAGCTCCACCTATGGCGACCATCCGGCGCTGCCCAAGGTCGAGGAAAACATCGGCAAGCCGCTGTCGCCGTACGCCGTGACCAAGTACGTCAACGAGCTGTACGCCGACGTGTTCGCGCGTTCGTATGGCTTTGAGACCGTGGGCCTGCGTTACTTCAACGTGTTCGGCAAGCGGCAGGATCCGGACGGCGCCTACGCCGCCGTGATCCCGAAGTGGACCGCCGCGATGATCCAGGGCGAAGACGTCACCATCAATGGCGACGGCGAGACCAGCCGCGACTTCTGCTTTGTGGACAACGCGGTGCAGGCCAACATCCTGGGCGCGCTGGCCGCACCCGAGGCCCGCAACCAGGTCTACAACGTGGCCGTCAGCGGCCGCAGCACCCTGAACCAGCTGTACAGCTTCCTGGTGCAGGCCCTGGGCAACCAGGGCGTGGACTACGGCAAGCAGCCGGTTTACGGTGATTTCCGCGCGGGCGATGTGCGCCACTCGCAGGCCGACATCGGCAAGGCCAGCCGCCTGCTGGGCTACGCGCCCACGCATACGGTGCTGCAAGGCCTGGAAGTCGCCATGCCCTGGTACACGCAATTCCTGCGTTGAAAGCACTCGTCCGAAAACTCGGCAACATCCACCCGGATCATCAGCGCATCTTCAAGGGCGCGTTCCGGGTGGCGGTGTTTCTGCTGCTGGGCAAGGCAGCCGGCGCCATCAAGGAGATGGCGGTGGCGTACCGCTACGGCGTCAGCGACGCCGTGGACGCCTACCAGTTCACGATGACGATGGGCACCTGGCTGCCGGTCACGATCGTGGGCGTGCTGTCGGTGGTGCTGATCCCCGTGCTGGTGCGCCTGGCGCGCACCGGCGGGGCCGAGAAAGAACTCTTCATCCGCGAGCTTCAGGGCTGGGTCGCCGCCGCCGGCGTCGCACTGGCCTTGCTCACGTGGTTTGGCTGGCCGTACGTGGTGGATTGGCTGGGGCAGGGCCTGTCGGCGCAAGTGCGCGCCATGACGGGCGACCTGCTTGTCGCCTTCGCGCCCGTGTCGGCCTTGCTGCTGATCGCGGGCATCAGCGCCGCGCGGCTGCGCGCGCAGGAGCGCCACGTCAATACGCTGCTGGACAGTGTTCCGGCCGTGGCGACGCTGGCCTGGGTCATGCTGGCCGCCAGCGCCGAGAGCGTCGGCCCCCTGTTGTGGGGCACGCTGGTCGGCTACGCCATCCAGACCGTCTGGCTTGCTTGGCTGGCCGCCCGCGCCGATGGCGGCTTCTGGGGCGCGCCGCGCCTGTCGCTGACGTCGCCGCACTGGCCCGAGCTGATGAGCGCGGCCGGCGTGATGCTGATCGGCCAGGTCGCCATGAGCTTCGTCGGTCCGCTGGACCAATATGCGGCCGCCAACCTGGGCGCCAATGCCAACGCCACGCTGGGCTACGCCAGCCGGCTGCTGTCGCTGCTGCTGGGCATCGGAGCGGTGTCGGTGGGGCGCGCCGCGCTTCCCGTGCTGGCCGACGTGCAGGCGCGCGGCGATACGGCGCGCGCGCGCAGCATGGCGCTCAAGTGGTCGTTGCTGATGGTGGGGGCGGGCGCCGCCGCCGTGGCGCTGGGCTGGGTCCTGGCGCCGTGGGGCGTGTCGGTGCTGTTCCAGCGCGGCGCGTTTACCGCAGAAAACACCGAAGCCGTCGCCCACGTCTTGCGCTGGGGCCTGTTGCAGTTGCCGTTCTACTTTGGCGTGCTGATCCTGGTGCAGCTTCTGGCCAGCCAGAACCGCTACCGCATCATGGCCGCCATCGCGGTCGCCAATTTTGCGCTGAAGGCCGTGCTGAACACCGTGCTCGCGCCCCGCATGGGCGCGGCCGGCATCATGCTGGCCACCAGCCTCATGTATGTGCTGTCCTTCGCGTGCTACCTGGTGGTGGCGATGCGCAAGGCCGAACCCAAGGGGACCGATTGAATGTCCGTAGCCGACTCCGTCCGTCCGGCGCGCGTGTTGCTGTTCATCCATTCTCTGCATGGCGGGGGCGCTGAGCGCGTCGCCGCGGACCTGAGCGCTCATTGGGCCGCTGAGGGCAGCGAGGTCATGGTGGTCACGCAGGCCAGCGCCGACGGCGACGTGTACGCGCTGCATCCCAAGGTCCGGCGCGAGGTCCTGCACACGGCGGGCGAGGGCGGCGGGCTGCGCGGCATCCTCAGCAACCTGCAGCGCGTGCGCGCGCTGCGCCGCGTCGTCAAGTCGTTCCGGCCAGACATCGTGCTGGGCATGATGACCACGGCATCCGTGCTGTCCGTGCTGGCCTGCGCGGGGCTGAACTGCCGCGTCATCGCCACCGAACATACCCATCCACCGTCGCAGACCCTGTCGGGCTTCTGGCAGCGGCTGCGCCGGCTGACGTATCCGCGTGCCGCGCGCGTGGTCGCCTTGACGCGCGGCACCGCCGACTGGCTGGCACAGCACGTGCCGGGCTCGCGGCTGGCGGTCATTCCCAATCCCGTCCACTTTCCCTTGCCGCGCGCCGAGCCCATCGTGCCGCCTGCCGCGCGGGATGGCCGCAAGCGGCTGCTGGCGGTCGGACGGCTGCATGGCGACAAGGGCTTCGATCTGCTGATTCAGGCCTTCGCGCGTCTGGCGCCGTCGCATCCCGGCTGGGACTTGGTTATTCTGGGCGAAGGCAGCGAACGCCGGGCGCTCGAAGCGCAGGTGCGCGAGGCCGGCCTGGAATCGCGCATCTCGATGCCGGGACGCGCCGGCAATGTGGGCGACTGGTACGACAGCGCCGATCTTTATGTACTGACCTCGCGCTTCGAAGGCTTGTCCAATACCCTGCTCGAATCCATGGCCAGCGGCCTGGCGGCGGTGTCGTTCGATTGCGATACGGGCCCGCGCGAGATCGTGCGCGAAGGCATCGACGGCGTGCTGGTGCGGCCCAATGGCGACGTGCCCGCGCTGTGCAAGGCGCTGGACGCGGTCATGGGCGATGACAATGGCCGCGCGCGCATGGCGCAGGCGGCGACCGACGTGCGCGACCGATTCTCGGCCGCGCGCGTGCTGCAGAAATGGCAGGAACTTTTTGACGGCGTGCGGGCGACGGGCCGCTAGGGCCCCCCGCGCGCCGTTGCCACGGTGACCACGAGAACAACATCATGTGTGGAATAGTCGGAATTTGGGGCCCCCTGGGGAATAAGGCGCAGGTGCTGGCAGATAGCTGCCGGCGCATCCGCCACCGCGGGCCGGACAGCAATGGCTTCTGGGAAGACGCGGATGCGGGAATCGCGCTGGCGCATGTGCGCCTGGCGATCCTGGACCTGACTGAAGCGGGCCACCAGCCCATGACGTCCGCCTGCGGCCGCTACGTCATGGTGTTCAACGGCGAGGTCTACAACCACCTGGACATCCGCAAGCAGCTCGAGGAATCGGCGCTGGCGCCGGTGTGGCGCGGACATTCGGACACCGAAACCCTGCTTGCCGGCTTTACCGCGCTGGGCATCGAAGCCACGCTGCAAGCCTCGGTCGGCATGTTCGCCATCGCATTGTGGGACAAGGCCTCGCGCAAGCTCGTGCTGGCGCGCGACCGCATGGGCGAAAAGCCGCTCTACTACGGCTACTCCAACGCCGAGCTGGTGTTCGCATCGGAACTCAAGGGCCTGATGCCGATTCCGGGCTTCGGGCGCAACCTGAACCGCAACGCGCTTGCGTCGTTCATGCGGCACAACTACATTCCCGCGCCGCAATCCATTTACGAAGGCATCGCCAAGCTGCCGCCCGGCACGTGGGTCGAGTTCTCGGCCGACGACACGCGCAACCGCCACATGCCCGAGCCGCGCGTGTACTGGTCGGCCCGCGAGGCCGCGGATGCCGCAGGGCAATCGCGCCTCTCGTTCGACTCGGACGCGCAGGCCACCGACGCGCTGGAAAAGGTGCTGTCCAAGGCCGTGGGCGGCCAGATGCTGTCCGACGTGAGCCTGGGCGCCTTCCTGTCCGGCGGCATCGATTCGTCGACCATCGTGGCGCTGATGCAGGCGCAAAGCTCGCAGCCGGTGCGCACCTTTGCCATCGGCTTTCACGAAAAGGGCTACGACGAGGCGCAGCACGCAAAGGCCGTGGCCACGCACCTGGGCACCGATCACACCGAACTCTACGTCACCGCGGACGACGCGCTGGCGGTCGTGCCGTCACTGGCCGACATGTACGACGAACCCTTTGCCGACTCGTCGCAGATCCCCACGTCGCTGGTCACGCGCATGGCGCGCCAGCACGTGACCGTGGCCTTGTCGGGCGACGGCGGCGACGAACTCTTCGGCGGCTATTCGCGTTACTTCCGCGTGGACAACTGGTGGCGCCAGTTCGAGCGCGTGCCAGGCCTGCTGCGCAAGCCGGCCGGCGCGATGCTCAGCGCCTCCACACATCTACCCGGCCGTGGCGCCTGGCGCGGCAAGGTCGGCAAGCTGGGCGAACTGCTGCGCGCCGATACGCGCGGCGAGTTCTACCGCCTGTTCGTGTCGTACTGGGCGGACCCCGCCCGCGTCGTGAAGGGGGGCGTCGAACCCGAGTCGGTGTTCGAACGCGCCATGCAGGGATCGTTCTTCGAGTCGATGATGAAGCTCGACACGGTGACCTACCTGCCCGACGACATCCTGGTCAAGGTGGACCGCGCGGCGATGGCTGTCAGCCTGGAAACCCGCGTGCCGCTGATCGACCACCGCGTCTATGAATTCGCCTGGAGCCTGCCGCACCAGTACAAGGTGCGCGGCAACACGGGCAAGTGGCTGCTGCGGCAGGTGCTGCATCGCCACGTGCCCCAGGCGCTGGTCGACCGCCCCAAGCGCGGCTTTGCCGTGCCGCTGGCCGCATGGCTGCGCGGTCCCTTGCGCGAATGGGCCGATGCGCTGCTGGATCCGGCGCGCCTGCGCCAGGAGGGCTGGTTCGAACCCGAGCCCATCCTGCGCAAATGGCGTGAACACACGTCGGGGCATCGCAATTGGGACAGCCATCTGTGGGGCGTGCTGATGATGCAGGCCTGGCTGGACCGCTACCGCGCGGGCATGGACCAAGGGGGACCGATTGAGGACCGTTGACGAATGAAAATACTGATGCTGGTCAGCTCCATGCACGCCGGCGGCGCGGAACGCGTCGCGGCGACCCTGGTCAACGCATGGTCCGAGCGCGGAGACACCGTCATCCTGACGCCCACCTACTCGTCCAAGGGCACCTGCTTTTATCCCCTGTCGGACAAGGTCCAGCTTTCGTGGCTGGCTGATCTGGCCGGCACCCGGGCGTCGGGTGCGATGGCGGCCTTTAAGCGGTTGCTGGCCCTGCGCAAGCACATTCGCGATTCACGGCCCGACGTGGTGGTGTCGTTCCTGACCAACGTCAACGTGGCCGCCATTCTGGCCACGCGCGGCCTGAACGTTCCGCTCATCGTCTGCGAACGCACCAATCCGGTCGCCGAAACCACCACGGGCTCCGTCTGGCGCAAGCTGCGCCGCGTGCTGTATCCGCGCGCCGACATGGTGACGGTGCAGGCGGAAGACACCGCAGGTCCGTTTGCGCGCCAGGTGCCCGGCATCCGGCGCCTGGCCGTCATCCCGAATCCGCTGCCCGCGCCGCTGCTCGATGCGCCGCTGGTGCAGCAGCGCCACGAGGCCGGTCCGCGCGAGCTGATCGCGATGGGGCGGCTGGTGCCCGACAAGCAGTTCGGCCTCCTGATCGACATCTTTGCGCAGATTGCGCCGGAATTCCCGGACTGGAACCTGCGCATCTGGGGCGAAGGCCCCGAGCGCGAAGCGCTGCAGCAGCAGGTGGCGCGTCTGCGCCTGCAATCGCGCATCAGTTTGCCTGGGCGCACCGAAGCGCCTTGGGAAGAACTGGCGCGCGGCCAGGCCTTCGTGCTCAGTTCGCTGGTCGAAGGCTTTCCCAATGTGTTGCTCGAAGCCATGTCGCTGGGCTTGCCCTGCGTGGCGTTCGATTGCCCCAGCGGTCCGCGCGAGATGACGCGAGACGGCCAGGATGCGCTGCTGGTGCCGGCGGGCGACCGGGTCGCGATGACCGATGCCCTGCATCGGCTGATGGGCGACGTGTCCCTGCGCGAGCAGCTGGGCGCGCGCGCCGCCGCCGCCGTGCGCCAGCGTTATGCGCTGTCCAGCGTGCTGACCGAATGGGATGAACTGTTTGAAGCGGTGCGGGAGGGGCGATGAGCACCCGGCCGCTGCGCATTCTGCACGTCATCACGGGGCTGGGCCAGGGCGGCGCCGAATCGGTGCTGACGCGCCTGGCGACCTGGCCGCAGGTGGATGTCGAGCACACCGTCGTGTCGCTGACCGATGAAGGCCTGTACGGCGAGCGCCTGCGCGCGGCGGGCGTCGCGGTGCATGCCCTGGGCATGAAGCGCGGCCGCGTCAGCCTGGGCGGCTTCCTGGCGCTGCGGCGCCTGATCGCCACGTCCCGCCCGGATGCCGTGCAAACCTGGATGTACCACGCCGACCTGATCGGCGGCCTGGCCGCCCGCCTGGCGGGCGTTCGCGCCATCGCCTGGGGCATCCGTAATTCTGGCGCGCACCTTGAACGCAGCAGCCGCTCGGCGCGGCTGGTGCTGCGCGCGTGCGCGATGCTGTCCGGCAGCGTGCCGCGCGCGATCGTCTGCGCGGCGCAGAATGCCGCCGAGCGCCACGCCGAAAAAGGCTACCGCCGCGACCGCATGGTCGTGATCCCCAACGGCTACGACCTGTCGCGCTACGCGCCGGATCCGCAGGCGCGCTCGCGCGTTCGCGCCGCATGGGGGCTGTCCGAAGACGTGCCGGTGATCGGATGCGTGGCGCGCTGGGATCCGCTCAAGGACCACGCCAACCTGCTGCGCGCCGTGGCCGCGCTGGTGCGCGATGGGCGCGATGCGGGGCTGCGCTGCGTGCTGATCGGCCGCGACATGACGGACGGCAACGCCCAACTGGGCGCCTTGCTCGACAAGCTGGACTTGCGCGACCGCGTGGTGCTCAGCGGCCCCAGCGACGACGTGCCCGCCGTCATGAACGGGCTGGACCTGCATGTGCTCTCGAGCTGCGCCGAAGGCTTTCCGAACGTGGTGGCCGAGGCCATGGCGTGTGGCGTGTATTGCGTGGTGACCGACGTGGGCGACGCCGCCTACATCGTCGGCGACACGGGTGTGGTGGTGCCGCCCGAGCAGGCCGAGGCTCTGGCCCGCGGCATCGAATCCGCGCTGGGCGACGTGGCTGCGCGCGGCCGCGAGCGCGCGGGCGAGGCAGGACGCGCCCGCGTCCTGGAACACTTTGATCTTGCACGCATGGTGCAAAGCTATATCGCCGTCTGGCGCCGCATTTCTGGAGTCCAAGCATGAGCGCCGGACGCTGCCTGCTGTTTGTCGTCAACAACCCGGCGTTCTTCATGTCGCACCGCGTCCCGGTCGCCTTGGCCGCACAGAAGGCGGGCTACGACGTCCATGTCGCGACGATGGAGGGGCCCGCCGTGGCTGACATTCAGGCGCTGGGCATGACCCATCACCCCATTCCGATGACGCGTAGCGGCAAGCATCCGTTGCAGGAGCTGGGCACGCTGCTGGCGCTGGTGCGCCTCTTCCGCCGGCTGCGCCCCGATGTGGTGCACCTGGTCACCATCAAGCCCGTGCTGTACGGCGGCATCGCTGCGCGCATCGCACGCGTGCCGGGCATGGTCGCGGCGATCTCCGGATTGGGCTTCGTGTTCCTGTCCAGCTCGCTGAAGATGCGGCTGGTGCGCGCCGTGGTGGCGCGCCTGTACCGCATTGCGCTCGGCCATCCGAACAGCCGGGTGATCTTCCAGAACGCCAACGACCGCGACCTGCTCAAGTCGCTGGGCGCGGTGCGCGAGGATCAGGTGGTCATCATCCGCGGTGCGGGCGTGGACCTGGACGCTTACCGTCCGGCGCCGGAGCCGTCCGCGCCGCCCGTCGTCGTCACGATGGTGGCGCGCCTGCTACGCGACAAGGGCGTGCAGGAGTTCGTGCAGGCGGCCAGGCTGCTGCGCGAACGCGGCGTGCCGGTGACGATGCAACTGGTGGGCGGGCTGGACCCGGGCAACCCGGCGTCCGCCACGCAGGCCGATGTCGATGCCTGGCAGCAGGACGGCTGCGTGCAGGCGCTGGGCGAGCGTTCGGACGTGGCGGCGCTGTATGCGGCCGCGCACATTGCGGTGCTGCCGTCCTACCGGGAGGGCCTGCCGAAATCCTTGATAGAGGCCGCGGCCTGCGGGCGGGCGGTCGTCACGACCGACGTGCCAGGTTGCCGCGACGCCATCGAACCCAACGTGACCGGCCTCCTGGTGCCGGTGCGCGACGCCGCAGCGCTGGCTGACGCCATTGCGCGCCTGGCCGACGACGCCACGTTGCGTCAGGCGATGGGCACTGCGGGCAGGGTGCTTGCGGAGCGCGAGTTCGACATCAATCAGGTCGCGCGCATCCACGTCGCGCTGTACGACGCGCTCAGCGCCTGATCGCGTCGATCCAGAAGCGCGTGGACGGATCCTGCTGGCTGGGCTGGGGCGCGTCCAGCTCGCGCATGATGTTCTTGGCCAACACCTTGCCGAACTCCACGCCCCACTGATCGAACGGGTTGATGCCCCAGATCACGCCCTGCGTGAACACCTTGTGCTCGTACAAGGCCAGCAGCGCGCCCAGCGTGTAGGCCTCAAGACGCGGCAGCACGATCAGCGACGACGGCCGTCCGCCCGGATGCACGCGGTGCTGCGCCAGCAAACGCGCGCGCGCCGGATCGCGTTCCGTGGCGGAGGTCTCGGCCAGGGCTTCTTCGAAGGTCTTGCCGCGCAGAAGCGCCGAGCGCTGCGCCAGGCAGTTGGCGACCAGCAGCTCGTGATGCCGGGCGTAGGCATGGTCCGGCTGTTCGCACAGGATGAAGTCCACCGGCGCGCCGGCCGCGTCTTGGTGCAGCCATTGGAAGAACGTGTGCTGGCAATCCGTGCCCGGCATTCCCCACACCGCCGGTCCGGTCGGCACGCCGGCGGGACTGCCGTCGGCCGTGGCGACCTTGCCCAGCGATTCCATTTCAAGCTGCTGGGCCCAAGGCACGATGTGATGCAACCGGGAATCGTAGGGCGCGATGACCAGCGAGTCGTAGCCCAGCACGCTGCGGTTGGCCACGCCGGCCAGCGCCAGCTGCACGGGCGCGTTTTCGGCAGGCGGCGCGGTGCGGAAATGGTCGTCCATGGCCGCCGCGCCGGCCAGGAGCCGGTCGAAGGTGTCGTTGCCGAACGCCAGGGCGATCGGCAGGCCGATGGCGGACCACAGCGAATAGCGCCCGCCCACCCAATCCCAGATCTGGAAGATGTGGTCGGGCAGGATGCCCAGGTTGAGCGCTGCCTCGACGTTGCAGGTGATTGCCACGACCTGTTTGATGGGATCGGCAACGCCGGCCTCGCGCAGCCAGTTCATCGCGACCTCGGCGTTGGCCAGCGGCTCGGTCGTGGTGAAAGATTTGGAGGCGACGATGACCAGCGTGTTGTGCGGGTCCAGGTGGCTCATGGCTTCAGCGACCGAATGCGAATCCACATTGGAGGCAAATCGCACGTCGCGGCGCGCGCCCTCGTGGCGCAAGGCGCGGGTGACCAGGCGCGGTCCCCAGTCGCTGCCGCCGATGCCCAGATGCAGCACGCCGCTGTAGCGGCCGGCCGCGTCGGCGGTGCGCACGAAGTCGCGCAGGCGTTCGCGCTCGGCCAGCACCGCTTTCGCCACCATGGCGGGCGGCTCGGCCGCGCGCAAGGCGGTGTGCCAGGCGGCGCGTCCTTCCGTCCAGTTGGCCTGGCCGCCGTCAAAGAGCCGCGCGCGGCAGGCCTCGAAGTCCTGCTGCTCCAGCAGTGCCTGCGAGGCGGCCAGCAGTTCGGGCGACTGCGCCTGGGCGCTTAGATCCAGGCGCAGTCCGGGCGCATTGATAAGGCGCAGCTTTTGGCCGTCCCGGGATGCCGTGCGTGTTGCGGCGATGAACTGCTGCCACGCGGGGCTGTTGGCTAACGACATGGGCGGATCAGAAAGGCAGTGTGGCGTTCGGGGCGAGCTTGCCGAGTTCGCGGCGGAAGTCGGCCTGGATGCGCGCAAGCGCCGCTTCGCTTTGCGCTTCAAAACGCAGCACGACGACCGGCGTGGTGTTCGACGGCCGCGCCAGGCCAAAGCCGTCGGCGTATTCGGCGCGCACGCCGTCGATCGTGATCACGCGCTCGGCGCCGGGGAACTGGCCCTGGTCCTGCAAGGCCTTGACCAGCGAGAAAGGCTGGCCTTCTTCCATTTCCAGTTTGAGTTCGGGCGTGGACACGTCCTGCGGCAGGGCTTCCAGCGGGGCGCAGGCGTCGGCGAAGCGCGACACGATTTCGAGCAGGCGGGCGCCGGTGTACAGGCCATCGTCAAAGCCGTACCAACGCTCCTTGAAGAAGATGTGGCCGCTCATTTCGCCGGCCAGGGGCGCGCCGGTTTCGGCCAGCTTGGCCTTGACCAGGGAGTGGCCCGTCTTCCACATCAGGGCGGTGCCGCCGGCCGCTTCGACCGACAGGCCGACGTGGCGGCTGCACTTCACGTCATAGATGATGGTGGCGCCGGGGTTGCGCTCGAGCACGTCGCGCGCAAACAGGACGAGTTGGCGGTCGGGCCAGATGATCTGGCCGGACTTGGTGACCACGCCCAGGCGGTCGCCGTCGCCGTCGAAGGCCAGGCCAAGCTCGCAATCGGTCTCGGCGACGTGCTTGATCAGGTCCTGCAGGTTCTTGGGTTCGGCGGGATCGGGGTGGTGGTTGGGGAAGTTGCCGTCGACCTCGCAGAACAGTTCGTCGACCTCGCAGCCCAGCGCGCGGAAGAGCTGCGGCGCGACCGCGCCGGCCACGCCGTTGCCGCAGTCGATGGCGATCTTCATGGGGCGCGCCAGCTTGACGCCGGCGGCCACGCGCGCAATGTAGGTTTGCGCCAGGTCGAGCTGGCGGCGCGTGCCGGCCTCGGAAGCGGGCGCCGGCGCGTCGCCGTTCATGGTCTGCGCCAGTTGCTGGACGTCGTCGCCGTACAGCGCGCGGCCGCCCATCATCATCTTGAATCCGTTGTACTTGGGCGGGTTGTGGCTGCCGGTGATGGCTACCCCCGACCCGGTCTGCATGATGTTGGCCGCAAAGTACACAAGCGGGGTCGGGACCATGCCAACGTCCAGCGTGTCCACGCCGCCTTCGAGCATCCCTTCCTGCAGCGCAAGCGACAGCATTTCGCTGCTGAGGCGTCCATCGCGGCCGACCACGAGCGTCTGCACGCCTTGCTCGCGGGCGCGGGCGGCAAGCGCCACACCGAGCGAACGCGCGAAGGCGGCGTCGATCAGGTCCGGCACCGTGCCGCGAATGTCATACGCCTTGAAAACGGAGGCCGGAAATTGTGTATGGTTGCCCACGACGGTTCCTTGTTGAGGGGGACAGCGCGGCGGCTGCCGGGTAATGGTAAACCCGTACATCCAAACCGCTATGGCAAGGGTCAAAGCTGGATTATCCCCCATCGGCGAGGGGGGCTTCATCCTTCAGGCGGAGTAGGGCGCGGAGTAGAGCGTTTACCCGGTGCCGGCCTGCCCCGCCATGGTGCGGCGCACAGGGCGGCGCCGCCTGTTTCCGGTGCACACCCGCGCTCAAGACAGCCGCTTCCCGGGCTGCCGCGCATGGCACAAAAGTTGCTCGTCATCCGAAGGTGATACGCTTGCCGGGCAAGCAGAAAGACCAGGAGGGGCCATGGGCGCCAAAGTATCCACAGTCATGTCATCGGGCGGCGCCACAAGCAGGCGGGGACCACCCACGGACTTTGCCGGTCCGGCGGCCGGCCGCGAACGCAGGCTCGATATCCACGTCTTTGCCGCGGCAACGGGCGAACTGGCAACTGGCCGCGCCTGGGAACGCAGCGTCTGGCGCGATGCGCGCGTCCTGATCGCCGAGTGCCCGGCGCCGCATCTGGCGGCCTCGATCGAAAGCGCATTGCGCACGGTCGCCGCCAGTGTGGCGCGTGACCGCGGCTGGCCGGCCGCCGGCACCGTGTCCTTCTCGCTCGACGACCGCAGCGGCGTCTTCCGCGTCATCGACGCGCAGGCGCGGGCCCGCACGCCGGACATGCCGGTCGCCGAACACGATCCCATCGCGCCGCACGTGCTGGAAGTGCGCATCGACGGCTGCGGCGATCGCCGCCTGCCGTGCACCCATCTCATGGTCTGCGGCGCCACCCGCGGCGAAGTCCTGCGCCGCGCCTACCGCGCCTTGTCCGAATTGCCCGGCCCCGCCGGCGTGGACCGCGCCTTCCTGATGGAGCGCATCGCCTCCCGCGCCTTCTGCTCGGGCATGACGGGCACCCGGCTGGACCAGGCCGTCGGCTAGACAGGCCCAACAGACACCCGCAAGGGGGCTTCGGCAGGCGCCGCCCAGCCCCTACAATAGTCCGCACATCCCATGAACAGCGCCCGGTCCTGGCGGCCGGGCCGACTTTCTGTGCGGCATCCATGACTCTGCTGACCGATCTCCAGGCCCTCTTGGGCGACTCCCACGTGCTGACCGGCGCGGATGCGGATTCCTATGTGCTGGATTGGCGCCGCCGCTATCGCGGCGCGGCCTTGGCGGTGATCCGCCCGGGCTCCACGGCTGAAGTGGCCGACGCCATCAAACTGTGCGCGCGGCACGGCGTGCCCGTGGTGCCGCAAGGCGGCAATACCGGCCTGTGCGGCGGCGCCACGCCGGACGACACCGGCACCGCCGTCGTCCTCTCCACCGCCCGGCTCACCGCGGTGCGCGCGCTGGATACCGACAACGACACCATCACTGTCGAGGCCGGCTGCATCCTGCAGGCCGTGCAGGAGGCCGCCGCCGCCGCGAACCGGCTGTTCCCGCTGAGCCTGGCGGCCGAGGGCAGCTGCACCATCGGCGGCAACCTGGCCACCAACGCCGGCGGCACGCAGGTGCTGCGCTATGGCAATACGCGCGACCTGACACTGGGCCTGGAAGTCGTGACCGCCGAAGGCGAGATCTGGGACGGGCTGCGCGGCCTGCGCAAGGACAACACCGGCTACGACCTGCGCGACCTGTACATCGGCAGCGAAGGCACCCTGGGCATCATCACGGCCGCGACGCTCAAGTTGTATCCGCGCCCCGTGGCATCCTGCACGGCGCTGCTGACGCTGGACAGTATCGACAACGCCGTGGAGGTCCTGTCCCGCGCCCGTTCCGGCTTCGGCGCCTCGCTGACCGGATTCGAACTCATGAGCGGCGCCTGCCTGCAAGGCGTGGTGCGCCTGTTCCCGCAGCAGCGCCTGCCCTTCGAGGGCGAGTCGGCCGCCTCGCCGTGGTTCGCGCTGCTGGAGCTGTCCGACAGCGAAAGCGAGACGCACGCCCGCGAGCGCTTCGAGGCCGTGCTGGGCGACGCCATCGAGGCCGGCCTGGTGAACGACGCCGCCATCGCCGCCAATGTCTCGCAGAGCAAGGCGCTGTGGCACCTGCGCGAAAGCATTCCGCTGGCCGAGGCCGAGCTGGGCAAGTCGGTCAAGCATGACGTGTCCATTCCCATCTCGTCGATCGCCGGATTCGTGCACAAGACCAACGCCTTGCTGCAGGCGCGCTTTCCGGGCGTGCGCCACGTGATCTTCGGCCATCTGGGCGACGGCAACCTGCACTACAACGTGGCGCATGCGCCCGGCCAGACCGAAGCCGAGCTGCTGGCGCTGCAAGGCGAGATCTATGGCGTCGTGCATGACAGCGTGCACGCGCACAAGGGATCCATCAGCGCCGAACACGGCGTGGGCCAGCTCAAACGCGACGAACTGCCGCGCTACAAGAACCCCGTCGAACTTGCGCTGATGCGCCGGATCAAGCACGCGCTGGATCCCCAGGGACTCATGAACCCCGGCAAGGTGCTGCAGGCATAACGCGGGCAGGATCGCAGACCATGGCAACCCCTCCCGCAGCGGGCGCGAATCACCGGGTGCTGATCGTCGAGGACGACCACATCATCGCCGGCAACCTGTACAGCTTCCTGGAGGCGCGGGGCTTTCTGCCCGACGTGGCCTACAGCGGACCCGCGGCCCTGCAACGGTTGCAAGAACGGCGCTTTGACGCCGTGCTGCTGGACATCGGGCTGCCCGGCATGGACGGCAACGCCGTGCTCCACGCCATGCGCACGGAACGGCGGCTGGATGTGCCGGTGCTGATGCTGACCGCGCGCGACAGCCTCGAAGACAAGCTGGCGGGCTTCTCGCACGGCGCCGACGATTACCTCACCAAGCCCTTCGCGTTGCTGGAAGTGGAAGCGCGCCTGCTGGCGCTGATCCAGCGTTCCAAGGGGGCGACGGTGGACGCCGCTCGCACCTTCGGCCCGCTTCAGTTCGACGCGCGCAGCCGCGTCGTGTCGGTCAGCGGCGTGCCGGTGCACCTGACCCGCAAGGCGAGCCTCATCATCGAAGTGCTGCTGCGCGATCCAGGCCGCGTGGTGACGCGCGAAGAACTGGAATCGGTGCTGTGGGGCAACGAGCCGCCCTCGTCCGATGCCCTGCGCAGCCAGGTCCACCTGCTCAGGCGCGCGCTGGCCGATGCCGGCTTTGACGGCATCGAGACCGTGCACGGCACCGGCTGGCGCCTGGCGCTGCCCGGCGCCGCATCATGAGCCGCGCCGCCGCCGGCACACTGACCCAGCGCGTCGTCTGGGCGCTGACGGGCACGGTTGCGCTGTTCGTCACGGCGCTTGCCCTCCTGGCCTACCTGACGTTCGACCAGATGGAAGACGACCTGGTCAACGACATCCTGAACACCGAAATGGACCGCCTGGTCCAGCACGCGCGCACCAGCGACGAGTTCCTGCCGCGCCATGGCGCGCGCGAGCTGGGCGGGTCCATGCGCGCGTGGTTGAGCGTCGATGGCCAGCCGCCTGCCGGCATGCCGCCCGAACTGCTGGCGCTGGAAAACGGCCTGCACCTCATCGAACCCGGCTCCTACACCTGGCACGTGATGGTGGCGGAGACCGGCCGCGGCACGGTGTACCTGCTGTACGACGCGACCGACAACGAAGAGCGGGTGCACGACTTCGGGCTGATCGTGCTGGGCGTGGGCGCGATCTGCGTGGTGCTGGCGTATGCGCTGTCGCGGCGCGTGGCGGCGGTGGCGGTCGGACCGCTGCTGGAATTGACGGACCGGCTGTCGACGTGGGCGCCGGGGTCGCCGGACATGGCGGTCACGCGCGACGACGAGGCCGGTCGCCTTATCGAGGCCTTCAACCGCGTGCAGAACCAGGTGGACCGGTCCATCGCCCGCGAGCGCGAATTCGCGGGCAACCTGAGCCACGAGGTGCGCACGCCGCTGGCGGCGATCCGCTCGGACAGCGAGCTCATGCTGCTGACGCAGGCGTTGACGCCGGATCAGCACCAGCGCCTGACTCGCGTGGTCGACAACGTGGACGACGTCATCGTCAGCCTGGAAAGCGCGCGGGCGATGGCGCGCGACCAATTGCGCGCGCCGGAAGCGGTGGACATCGCCGAGTGCATGGAAGATGCGTGGCGCGGGTACGCCGCGCAGGCCCGGGTGGCCGACTTGCGCTTAGACAACCGGCTTCCCGCCGGGCAGGTGCTGACGCTAGACCGCTACGCCTTGCTGACCGTGCTGCGAAATCTCGTGCGCAATGCCATCGAACACGCCGCGCCAGCCACGCTGACCGTGGCGCTGGACGCGCAGGGCGGCCTGGAATTGCGCGATGACGGCAAGGGCATTGCCGCGAGCGACCTGCCGTTCCTGTTCCGCCGCTATTTCAGCGGCCGCCTGCGCGACTCGGGCGTGGCGGGCGGCGACGAAACGGCGCGCGGGCTGGGCCTGGCGATCGCCAAGCGCGTCTGCGACATGCAGGGCTGGTCGCTCAGCGTCGAATCCTCGCAAGCCGAAGGCCCGGCGCGCGGCACGCGCTTTTTGCTGCGTTTCGAGCCGGCTGCGTCGCCAGCGCCTGCCGCGCAAATTTGACGAATTTTCGACTGCCGGGCCCGTAAAGTGCGCTGGCCCGTATCGTCCGGAAATCCCGTCCATGCCGTCCACTTTGCCACTGTCTCCAGTGCTGCCCGCGCCGCACGCGCCGACGCGAGCCGGTTATCTGCTCACCCACGTTGCGGGCGTGACGCTGCTGCTGGCTTGCCTGGCGTGGTGGATCCAGGTATCGGGACTGGACATGCGAATTGCGCGAGGCCTGTTCGACCCGCTGCTCGATGACTTTCCGCTGCATGGCAGCCGCTGGCTTGAACTGCTGGGCCACCGCCTGGTGCTGGCCTTGCCGGTCAGCGTGGGCCTTGCCGCGGCCGGCGTGGCGGCGGCCAGTTACCGTATCGCGGCCTGGCGGCGCTGGCGCGGCGTGGCGCTGGCCGTCGCGGCCACGTGCCTGTCCGGGCAACTGCTCATCACGCAGCTCAAGCATCACACCATGCTGCCGCGTCCCTACGATCTGGAAACACTGGGCGGCTACACGCCGTATCCGTTGCACTGGTGGACCTGGGCGCGTGCGCGCGCCGGAGGCGCTTTGCCCAGCGGCCATGCCGGCGCGGGCTACGCGTTGCTGAGCCTGTACTTCGCCGGATGGGCGCTGGGCCGCCCGGCATGGCGCTGGAGCGGACTGGCGATCGGCTTGGGGGCCGGTGTGGGGTTTTCCGTGGTGCGCATCCTGCAGGGCGCGCATTTCCTCAGCCAGACGATCTGGTCCGCCGCCTTGATGTGGCTGCTGGCGGCGGTCTTCTTCTATCCGTTGATCGCGGGGCGGGCGGCCAGCCGCTCACCCCGCGCGTGCCGCATCAGTTGAGCAGCACGCCCGGCAGCCACAGCGAGAACGCCGGCACGTACGTCACCAGCGCCAGCGCGGCCAGCAGCGCGCCGTAGAACGGCCAGATGGTGCGCATCACTGTGCCCACGGAGACCCCGCCGATGGCGCACCCCACGAATTGCGTGGTGCCCACCGGTGGCGTGTTCAGCCCCAGGGCGCAATTCAGCAGCAGCACCATGCCGAACTGCACCGGCCCCATGCCGTACTGCATGCAGATCGGCAGGAAGATCGGCGTGCAGATCAGGATGGTGGCGGCCATGTCCAGGAACGTGCCCAGCACGAACAGGATGATGTTGACCATCAGGAAGATGGCCCACGGCTCCGTCGATATGGATGCCATCAGTTGCCCGGTCTTTTCGGCCACGCCATAGAAGCTGATCAGGTAGCCGAACGTCGCCGAGATACCGATCAGCAGCAGCACCACGCCGGTGGTCTTCACAGCCTTGCTGGCCGCGCGCACAAACTGATCCCACGTCAGCGATCGGTAGACGAAGATCGTCAGCGCCAGCGCGTACAGCACCGCCACGGCCGCGGATTCCGTCGCGGTGAAGACGCCGCTCAGGATGCCCGCGATGATCAGCACCACCACGAACAGCCCTGGCGCCGCCGCAACCAGCGAGCGGAACACGATGTGCCAACCCGGGAAGGTGCCCGCCGGATAGCCGCGGCTGCGCGCCACGAAGTAGGCGGCGGCCAGGTTGCACGCGGTCAGGATCAGGGCGGGAACCACGCCTGCCGCGATCAGCGCCGCGATGGACACCTTGCCGCCCGCGGCCAGCGTGTAGATGATGATGTTGTGGCTGGTCGGCATCAGCGCGCCCACCAGCGCCGCGTGCGTCGTGACGTTCACCGCGTAGTCGGCGTGATAGCCCTCGCGCTTCATCATCGGGATCATCACCGAGCCCATCGCCGACACGTCCGCCACCGGCGATCCGGACACGCCGCCGAACAGCGTGCAGGCCACCACGTTGGACATGCCCAGGCCGCCCCGTACATGGCCCACCAGCGATTTGGCGAAGTTCACGATGCGGTCGGCGATGCCCCCGTACAGCATCAGCTCGCCGGTGAAGATGAAGAAGGGGATGGCCAGGAACGAAAACGCGTTCATGCCCGAGGTCATCTGCTGGAAGGCCACCGCCAGCGGCAGGTCCTCGTACATGATGGCCGTGATGGACGACAGGCCGATGGCAAAGGCCACCGGCACGCCGATCACGAGGAACCCCATGAAGGTGAAGGAAAGCAATGTCAGCGCCATGCCGGGACCACCTTCTGGTTGCGCAGGATCGCGATGATGTGCTCGATGGAAAAGAGCGCGATCAAGGTGCCCGACAGGGTTGCAGGGATGTACTTCCACGCATTGGAGATGCCCAAATTGGGAATCTTGTAGGCCGCGACGGACTCGGCCAGCACGCCGCAATTCCAGGCCATCAGCACGCCGAACAGCAGCACGAGCAGATGGATGAAGATGCGCAGCCGCCGCTGCCCGGCGGCGGGCAGGGCGTCCAGCAGGGACTCGAAGCCGATGTGTCCGGCATCGCGCACGCCGACCGCGGCGCCCAGCATGGTGACGTACAGCACGAGCAGCAGGGCGAGGCTTTCCGCCCAGGTCGGCGTGCTGTTCAGGACGTGGCGGCCGAAGATCTGCAAAGAGACAGCGATGATCAGGCAGATCAGCCCGAAGACGCTGGTCCACATGCAAGCCCGCGCCAGCCGGGCGCAGGCGCGGGAGTAGGCATCCAGCGGGGCAGCCAGGGCTTGCGCCCGGCCCCCCGCGGCGACATCTGGTTCATTCGTGGGTGTGGCCAACATGATGTCCTCACTGCACGGCCTGGATCTTCGAGACCAGGTCCTTCATCTCAGGGGTGGTGACGAAGCGTTCGTACACCGGCTTCATCGCACCCTGGAAGGACGGCTTGTCGACCTGCGAGATCTGCGAACCGGCCTTCTCGACCACCGCGCGCGACTTCTGCTCGCGTTCGTCCCACAGCTTGCGCATGTACGGCACCGATTCGCGCGCGGCCTCGCGCAGGATCTTCTGGTCCTCCGGCGGCAGCTTGTCCCACTGGCGCTTGGAGAAGATCAGGATCTCGGGCGTCATGGTGTGCTCGGTCAGCGAATAGAACTTGGCGACCTCGTAGTGATGCGCGCTCTCGTAGCTGGGAAAGTTGTTCTCGGCCGCGTCCACCAGTCCGGTCTTGAGCGACGTGTAGACCTCGCCCATGGGCATCGGCGTGGCGTTGCCGCCCATGGCCTCCACCATCGCGACGGACAGGTCCGACTGCTGCACGCGGATCTTCAGGCCCTTGGCGTCGGCCAGCGTCTTGATCGGCTTCTTGGTCGTGTACATGGAACGCGACCCGCTGTCGTACCACGCCAGTCCGACGAACCCCGCGGCCTCGCACGAGCGCAGGATCTGGTCGCCGATCTCGCTGTCCAGCACCTTGTGCAGGTGCTCTTTGGAGCGGAACAGGAACGGCAGCGACGGCACGCGCGTGGTCTGGCAGATGTTGTGCATCGCCGCGCTCGACACGCGGGACATGGCCAGCGCGCCCAGTTTCACCTGTTCGATCGAGTCGTCTTCGTTGCCGAGCGCACCGCCGGCAAACACCTTCACGGTGATGCGGCCGTTGGTCCGTTGCTTGACCAGTTCGCCGAAGTGGCGCACGGCCTGCACAGTGGGGTAATCGTCGGGATGAATGTCCGCGGAGCGCAGCTCGGCGGCGTGGGTGGCGGGAATCAGCGTCAGCAAGGCGGCCGCGGCCAGAACGGCGCGGCTCAGGTGAGGGTGCAGCATGTCTACCTCCGGATGGGGTACGGCGTTTCGTTGAGGGCCGTGATGGCCCCGAAGCTCTTTGATATGCACTGCCTGCTCGGGGTGGGCGCGCGCGAAGCCGCCCGTCGGGTGCTAACCGGCGCTGGCGGTTTCCTCCAGGCCCTGCACGCCGGGGTGCAGGGCAAATACCGCGCCATCCAGCGCGCCGATTGCGGCGTTCGCGGGGCGGATCGACGTGACGAAAAGGGTGTCCATGCCGGCGCCGCCGAAGGCGCACATGGCAATCTTCGCGGCGGGCACGTCCAGGGTGCGGTCCAGGCGTCCGTCGGGGGTGTAGCGGTACACCTTGCCGGCGTCGTTGCCGCAGATCCAGTAGCAGCCCGCCGCGTCCACGGCGGCGCCGTCGGGGCGGCCGGCGGGCAGGGCGGGGATGAAGACGCGGCGATTGGATGGCACGCCGGAATCGGTGTCGTAGTCAAAAGCCCAGACGGTCGCGCGCGACGGGTGCGAATCGGACAGGTACATGGTCCGGCCATCGGGACTGAAGGCCAGGCCGTTGGGCACGATCAGGTCGTCGAGCAGCACGGACGTGCCGCGCGCATCGTGGCGGTACAGCGCGCCCGCGGGCCGGGCAAGGCTCATGTCCATCACCATGGTGCCCGCCAGGAACCGGCCCTGCCGGTCACAGCGGCCGTCGTTGAACCGCATGCCGGGGGCGGTGTGGGCCACGGCGGCGAGTTGCCGGGGTAGGCAGGCCTCGCCCTCGCGCAGGGCGTCGCAGGCGTAAAGGCCGTCTTCCATGGCCAGCAGCCAGCCGTCGCCGCGCATCGCAATGCTGCCTGCCATCTGCGGCAGCGCCCAGTGCGCAAACGCGCCGGTTTCAGGTGTCCAGCGCCACAGCGTCTTGCCCGGGATGTCGGTCCAGTAGAACGCCTTGTCCGCGGGCCGCCAGAGGGGGCTTTCTCCGACGCCGCACAACAAGGTTCCAAGACGTTCGGCGGTGATGGACATGAAAGGCTTCAGGCGTTCGGGAAGGGGAAGGGGCCGGCCTTGACGAAGGCGCCGCCCTGATAGCGCGCCGCGGGATCGTCCGCGGCCAGTGGGGGCTGCGCCTCGACCTGCGCGCGGAACCGCTCGGAAGAATCCTTGGGCGCAAAGCCCAGCAGGGCTGCGCCGCTGTTGTCCCACCAACTGTCGCGGTTGGCCGACGCGCCATACACGATGAGGTGGCCGACGTCGGGGGTGAAGAGCGAGCGGATGACCAGGTCGGTCAGGTCGTCATGGCTGAGCCACGTGACCAGCATGCGCCGGTCCTTGGGTTCGGGAAACGACGAGCCGATGCGCAGGCACACGGTCTGGATGCCGTAGCGGTCGAAATAGAAGCGCGACAGGTTTTCGCCGTAGGCCTTGCTCAGCCCGTAATAGCCGTCCGGCCGCAACGGCACGCCGGCGTCCAAGGTCTGTCCCTGTTCATAAAAGCCGATGACGTGGTTCGAGCTGGCAAACACCACGCGCCGCACGCCGTGCAGGCGAGCCGCCTCGTAGACGTTGTAGACGCCCTGGATGTTGGCGGGAAGGATTTCCTCGAAGGGGCGCTCGACCGACACGCCGCCAAGATGCACGATGGCGTCCGTGCCGCGCACCAGTTCCGATACCGCAGACGCGTCGGCCAGGTTGCATTGGACGACCTCTTCGCCGTCTTCCGCGGGGGCCATCGCCGCTACGTCGGAGACGCGCAGGATATCCGCATGGGCTTTCAATCGGGGACGTAGTACCAGGCCCAGGTTGCCGGCGGCGCCGGTCAATAACAAACGATGACACCGATAGGATGCAGGCATGTTGTTGACAGCTCGGCTCATGACGCAACGCTCTGTGATTGGCGCGGTGGAGTGGACTTGTCTGGTACGTTATCGTACAACTGTCGCAAAGTATAATGAACGCCATTTTTCAGCGTCAAGCGCTGAACAACCGCTTTCGGATAATCCCTGATGAACGCTCCCGCCGATACCCCTGTCTTGCCGCAGCGTCGTCCCCGCAACCTGGCGCAAGGCCTGGTCGAAAATATTTCCGAACGCATCCGCAGCGGTGAAATCCGCCCCGGCGACAAGCTCCCCACCGAATCCGCCATCATGCGTCAGTTCGGCGTCAGCCGCACCGTCGTGCGCGAGGCGCTGTCGCGTTTGCAGGCCTCGGGCCTGGTCGAAACGCATCACGGCGTGGGCACTTATGCGCTGGAGCCCAGCGGCGGCGGCGATTTCCGCGTGGATCCGGCCGACATTGCCACCGTGCGCGATGTGCTGGTCCTGCTGGAGCTGCGCATCTGTCTGGAAAGCGAGGCCGCAGGTCTGGCCGCCATTCGCCGCAGCGACGAACAATTGCAGGCGATGCGCCGGGCGCTCGATGCCTTCAAACAGGCGCTGGACACGGGCGGAGACACCATCACGCCGGATTTTCAATTCCATCTGCTGGTGGCGCAGTCCACCGACAACCGTTACTTCGCGGACCTGATGGCGCACCTGGGTTCGGCCATCATCCCCCGCACCCGCATCAACTCCGCCAAGTTCGCGCTCGAAGACCGCGCAGCCTATCTGGCCCGCGTGAACCTTGAGCACGAAGACATTTACAGCGCGATCACGCGCCAGGATCCCGAGGCTGCCCGCGCCGCGATGCGCACGCACCTGAGCAATAGCCGCGAACGCCTGCGGCGTGCGCAGTAGCGCTCTCGCAGGGGTAATGGTTCACGTGTGATGTCGTACAACGTTTGAGGCGCTTGCGCCGCCATCGGCAAACCTGAAAACCGCGTTACTCTTGGCGCGGTTATTTTTTTGGCTATCGAAACGGCATGGTTCAGCGCGGCACATCAGGCAATACGCATTCTTCATCGGCACAGGCATTTCCCCACGCGCGGAGGGCCCTGGCATGCGTCGCCTGACACTTCGATTCATCGTTGCGATCCTCGCGCTGCTGACTCTGTCGCGGCTGGGCCTGGCCTTCTGGATGTGGGACCGTGTCGAAGCGGCCGGCGGCCTCGGGCCGCTCCTTTTCGGCGGACTGCGCATCGACGTGTGCCTGCTGTCGATGGTGATTGCGTTGCCGGCGGTGTTTTCGCCATGGTTCGGTCACCGTCCGCTTGCCGCGCGCATCACCGCGTGGTGGTTCCGCGTCTGGTGGATGCTGTATGTCCTGCTGGAAGTGTCGACCCCGCAGTTCATTGCCGAATACGACACCCGGCCCAACCGCCTTTACTTCATCTATCTGCTCAATCCGAAGGAAGTGGGCTCGATGCTGTGGCAGGGCTACAAGGGAGTCCTGCTTGCCGCCTTCGTGGTGCTTGTCCTGGCGGCCTGGCTGGCGGTCAAACTGTTCCCGACGCGCACGCGCGATCCGTTCATGGGTTGGTGGAAACGGCCCGTCGCGTCCTTCGTGATTCTTGCGCTGGTGTTCCTGGGTGCGCGCGGCACGCTGGAACACCGCCCCATCAATCCCGCCAAAGTGGCCTTCAGTTCGGACGCCATGGTGAACGCGCTGGCGCTCAATTCGCTGTATAGCGTGTTCGATGCGGCGTATCGCATGCGCGATGAGCGTTCGTCGGCGGCGATGTATCCGAAGATGGCGGTTGAAGAGATGAACGCCATCGTGCGCGAGAAGGCCGGCATGACCGGCGCGCCCCTGGATTCGAAGCTGCCCAGCCTGCATGAGCAGAAGGCAACCGTGCGGCGGGACAAGCCGCTGAATGTGGTGATCATCCTGCAGGAAAGCCTGGGCGCGCAGTACGTCGGCAGCCTGGGCGGCCGCGACCTCACGCCAAACATCGACCGGCTGGGCAAGGAGGGCTGGATGTTCCACCGCGCCTACGCCACCGGCACGCGCTCGGTGCGCGGCATCGAAGCCGTCACGGCGGGCTTTTTGCCCAGCGTGGCCGATGCCGTGGTCAAGCTGCCGCGCTCGCAGACGGGCTTTTTCACGCTGGCGCAGTTGCTGGGCAAGCACGGCTATCACTCGCGCTTCGTGTATGGCGGCGAGTCCCACTTCGACAACATGCGCGCCTTCTTCCTGGGCAACGGCTTTGACGAGATCGTGGACCGTCCCAAGTTTGTCGACCCCGTGTTTGAAGGATCCTGGGGCGCCTCGGACGAGGACATGTTCAACCAGGTCGACCGCCTGCTGCGCGCGGACGGCGACAAGCCGGTGTTTACGCTGGCGTTCTCGGTGACCAACCATTCGCCGTGGGAATACCCGCCCGGGCGCATCCAGCCCGTGGGCGATCCGGCCACGGTGGACAACACGGTGCGCTACGCGGATTGGGCGTTGGGCCAGTTCTTCGACAAGGCGCGCAAGGCGCCGTATTGGGACAACACGGTGTTCCTGGTCATCGCCGACCATGACTCGCGCGTCTACGGTTCCATTCCTGTGCCGGTGCGCCATTTCCAGATCCCCGCGCTGATCCTGGGTGCTGGCATTGCGCCGCGGCAGGACGATCGCCTGGTCAGCCAGATCGACATGGCGCCGACGCTGCTGTCGCTGATCGGCCTGGACAACGTGAACCCCATGCTGGGCGCGGACCTGACGCAACGCGATCCGAACCGCGCGATGATGCAGTACGCGGACAACTTTGGCTATCTGCGGGGTGATCAACTGCTGGTGCTGGAGCCCTCCAAGGCGCCGCGCCAGTTCCGATACCAGGCGGCGCCGGTCGGCAAGGACGAAACGTATGCGCCGGTGGAGCCGGCCGATCCGGCGCTGACGCAGGAGGCGCTGGCGCACGCGTTGTGGGCAAGCTGGGCGTATCGCGAAGAGAAGTACCGCCTGCCATGAAGCCGATGACGATCAGAGCGGCTACCCCGGCCGCCTGCCTTGATCCTGCTCAATCCGCATTCCGCGGGCCAATAGCACACTGGCGGCCATGACAACGCCCAACCCTTCCTCGGGAGCTCCCCGCAGCGCATCCCCGGCGCTTTCCAGTGCCCCACAAGCCGCGCCGCGCCAGCGGCCCCGTCAGGCGATCCCCGTGCCGCGGGGCCGCCTGGCATGGATCACCGGCGTATTCAGTTCCGTCTGGCTCGCCGCCAACACGCTGTTCTGGTGCCTGCTGCTGTTGCCGGTCTCGCTGCTGAAACTGGCGTTGCCCTTTGCCGCGGTCAGGCGGCGCATCGATCCCTTCCTGAACGGCATCGCCACCGCGTGGGTGTCGTGCAACACGGGCTGGTTCGTGCGCATCCAGCCGCAGGCCTGGGACATCCAGGGCAACAAGGACCTGCGTTACGCCGACTGGTATCTGGTCAACTGCAACCACCAGTCGTGGGTCGACATCTTCGTGTTGCAGTACTCGCTGAACCGGCGCATCCCGCTGCTCAAGTTCTTTCTCAAACAGCAGCTCCTCTACGTGCCGGTCATCGGACTGGCGTGGTGGGCGCTGGACTTTCCCTTCATGAAACGGCACGGCAAGGCAGCCCTGCGCAAGAACCCGGACCTCGGGCGCCAGGACCAAGAGGCCGCGCGCCGCGCCTGCGCCAAGTTTTCACTGGTGCCCACCAGCGTGATGCTGTTTGCCGAAGGCACGCGTTTCAGCGAAGCCAAGCGCGCGGCGCAGAACTCGCCTTACCGCCATCTGCTCAAGCCCAAGGCGGGCGGGCTGGCGGTGTCGCTGAATGCGATGGGCGCGCGGTTCCGCTCGATGATCGACGTCACCATCGCTTATCCGGATGGTGCGCCGAGCTTCTGGGATTTTGCCTGCGGGCGCGCAGGGCAGGTGGTGGTGCGCATGCGGCAATTGCCCGTGCCGCCCGCCTTCTGCGAGGCCGATTACTCGCGCGACAAGGCGTTCCGCACCACATTCCACCAATGGCTCGGCCAGCAATGGCAGGCCAAGGACGACGAGATCGAGGCGCTGGTTGCGCGTCCGGGGGCGCCCGCCGCGGGTTCGCCCGCCTCCACAAACCCGCCCGTCAACTAAAAAAGCCACGCAGCGGGCGCGCCGCTGCGTGGCTTTGTCTATGCCGTCTACGCCTCAGACGCGCGCGGGCAGCACCACGCCCGAGCACTCGCCGAAGCCAATACGTGGATAGCCCGCCTTCACGCATTCGGCGCGGATGATGATCTGGTCGCCGTCCTGCAGGAAGGTGCGCTTTTCGCCCCACGGCAGATCGAACGCGGTTTTGCCGCCATTGCTCAGTTCCAGCAGCGACCCCGCTTCCGAAGGCTGCGGGCCGGACAGCGTGCCGGTGCCCAGCATGTCGCCCGGCTGCAGGTTGCAACCATTGACCGTGTGATGCGTGATGAGCTGCGCGATGTTCCAGTAGGCGTCGCGGAAATTGCTGCTGGACAGCTTCACCGGCGGCTTGCTGGCGGCGCGCGATTGCTCGGTGGTCATCAGCACCTGCATTTGCACGTCGTACGCGCCCTTGGCCCGGTTGGCATCCGAAGCCAGGTAAGGCATGGGCTGCGGCTCGCCCGCGCCACGGTTCCACTGCGTGCGGAACGGTTCCAGCGCCTCCATCGTGACGATCCACGGTGATATCGTGGACGCGAAGTTCTTGGACAGGAAGGGGCCAAGCGGCTGGTATTCCCAGGCCTGGATGTCGCGAGCCGACCAATCGTTCAGGATGCACAGGCCAAACACGTGCGAGTCCGCTTCAGCCAGCGTGATGCGTTCGCCCTGGGCGTTGCCGGTGCCCACGAAGATGCCCAGTTCCAGTTCGTAGTCCAGACGTGCGCACGGGCCGAATTGCGGCGCTTCGCCTTCGTTGGCGGGGCGCGTCTGGCCCACGGGGCGCGGGAATTTCTGGTCCACGCCGATGCTGGAGGCGCGACCGTGATAGCCGATCGGCACCCACTTGTAGTTGGGCAGCAGGGGATTGTCGGGACGGAACTGCTTGCCCACGGCGGTGGCGTGGTGCACCGAGATATAGAAGTCGGTGTAGTCGCCGATGCGGGCGGGCGTGGTGTATTCGGCGTCGGCCTGCGCGACCAGCAGCGGTTCCACGGTGGCGCGTAGGGCGGCGCCTTCGCGCAGCGCGCGCGACAGGGCCAGGCGCAGCGCGCTCCAGTGCGATTGGCCCAGGGCCATCAGCGCATTCAGGCTGTCGGTGGCGCAGGCGGCCAACGCGTCCGCGGCCAGTCCTTCGAACGGCTGCTTGGCGGCCAGCGCGGACAGGTCCAGGATCTGGTCGCCGATGGCCACGCCGGGCCGGAAGGATTCCTGCGTGCCCTGGCGGCGGAATGCGCCGTACGGCAGGTTCTGCACGGGGAAATCCGACGTGTCCGAATTGGCGCTGGCGACCCAGCTCTTCAAGGACGGGTCGTGGGTTTCGTTGATCGTGGTGGTCATGGCTGCGTGTCTCTTTCGGTGTGTTTATGAGGGGCCGGCCCGGCGCATGCGCCTGCATGCGCCGGATGAATCAAACGCCAAACGGCGATGCGCTTATCGCGCATCGCCGCCGGCAACAAAGGCTGACGCGGTTGCGTCACGCCTTCGTGGGATCAAAGTGCTTTGCGATGCCCTGCCAGCACCGGTAGTAATCGCCCTGCAATTCTACCGACGCCAGCGCCTGCTCCGTCGGGCGGATAACGCGGCGGGTCTCGAACATGAACGCCATCGTGTCGCGGATGTAATGCGCCTTGCTGGTATCCGCGTGCGACGCCTTTTCGAAGGTCTCTGCATCGGGGCCGTGGCCGCTCATGCAGTTGTGCAGACTGGCGCCGCCGGGCGCGAACCCGTCGGCCTTGGCGTCGTACACGCCCTGGATCAGGCCCATGAATTCGCTGGCGATATTGCGGTGGAACCAGGGCGGACGGAACGTGTTTTCCATGGCCAGGACGCGCGGCGGGAAGATCGCGAAGTCCATGTTGGCCGTGCCCGGGGTGTCCGACGGCGCGGTCAGCACCGTGAAGATCGAGGGATCGGGGTGGTCGAAGCTGATCGATCCGATGGTGTTGAAGTGGCGCAGGTCGTACTTGTAGGGCGCATGCGTGCCGTGCCAGGCCACCACGTTCAGCGGCGAATGGTCGATCGACGCGCGCCAGAAGCCGCCCGTGAACTTCGCGATCAATTCAAAATCGCCGTCCACGTCTTCATACCAGGCCACCGGCGTCTTGAAGTCGCGCGCGTTGGCCAGACAGTTCGAGCCGATGGGACCCAGTTCCGGCAGGCGCAGCGCCGCGCCGAAGTTCTCGAGCATGTAGCCGCGCGCCGTGCCGTCCAGCAGCTCCACGCGGAATCGCACACCGCGGGGGATGACGGCGATCTCCAGCGGTTCCAGGTCGATGAGGCCCAGTTCGGTGGCCAGACGCAGCCGGCCCTCTTGCGGCACCAGCAGCAGTTCGCCGTCGGCGTTGTAGAAATAGCGGCCCTGCATCGAGCGGTTGGCGGCATACAGATGGATGCCCACGCCGCCCTGTTCGTCGGGGCCGCCATTGCCGCCCCACGTCTTCACGCCTTCCAGGAAGTCGGTGGGGGCGTCGGGAATCGGCATCGGGCTCCAGCGCAGCTGGTTCGGCGTGACCGGACCGTGGCCGAAGGTGCTCAGCCAACCCGTTGCGCCGTCGAACGCTTCAAAGGGCTTGTGCTGCGCGCCCGGACGGATGCGGTACAGCCACGAACGGCGGTTTTCCACGCGCGGCGCCGTGAAGGCGGTGCCGGACAATTGCTCGGCGTACAGGCCGTACGGACATTGCTGCGGCGAATTGCGACCGGCGGGCAGGGCACCGGGCAAGGCCTCGGTGGCACATTCGTTGCCGAAGCCGGTCTGATATTGCAGTTCCATGGAATCCTCCTGGGTGGCGGGCGCGGTGCTTGGCCGCGCAGCTTGATGTGGTGGCGGGACGGGCGCCGCCCGAGCCGATGTGCCATTGTCGGAAAAAATTCCTGTTGCGGCTACGGGAATGCAAAAATAGCGACTATAAATTTCGTGAATAGTAAGGGGCGCCGATGGCCGAACTGCGCGACGTGGATCTGAACCTGCTGCTGCTGTTTCAACACCTGCTGGAAGACCGCAACCTGTCCGCGGTGGCCCGGCGCATGGACCTGTCGCAGCCCGCCGTCAGCAATGCGCTGCGGCGTCTGCGCGTCGCGTTCGGCGACGAGCTCTTCGTGCGCACGGCGCAGGGCATGCTGCCGACGCCGCGCGCCCAGCGCCTGGCCGGGCCCGTCAGCGAGGCGCTGGGTCTGCTGTCGCAGGCGTTGCAGGACCAGGACGTGTTCGATGCCGCAACCAGCAGCCGGCGTTTTCGCGTCGCCATGACGGACGTCGGTGAAATCCACTTCATGCCGCGCCTCATGGAAGTCTGCGTGCAGAAGGCGCCGCAGGTGCGCATCGACTCGGTGCGGGTGCTGGGGCCGGATCTGCCGCGCGAGATGGAGTCGGGCAGGGTGGATCTGGCGATCGGCGCGTTCGATGAAATGGGGGCCGGCACGCTGCAGCGGATGCTGTTTCGGCAAGGCTACGCCACGCTGTTCCGCCAGGCGCATCCCACCGCGCATGCGGGCATGGGGATCAAGGCGTTTCGCGCCGAGCGTCACCTGATCGTGTCGCGCGCGGCGCCTTATGGACAGGTCAATCAGTCGATGGAGCGCGCGGGCGTGGACCTGGCCGAGCACTTCAGCGTGCCGCATTTTTCGGCGGTGCCCTACATCGTCAGCGCGACCGACCTGCTGGCCACCGTGCCGGAGAAGCTGGCGGCCAGCGCCGCCGCGCCGTTCGGCCTGCGCTTCATGACGCCGCCGCTCAAGGTGCCCGCACTGCAGACCAATATGTACTGGCAGCGCAGGGTGGATCGCGACGGCGGCAACCAGTGGCTGCGCGCATTGATCGTCAATACCTTCGCGGTCGGTTCATGAGGGCCCGCGCGGCGCGTTGACGCCGAGGCGGCCGGAGCCGCGCTGCCTCGATCGCGGCCGCGGTCCTTAAGCGGTCTGCGTCACGGACGCGCGGGCATGCTGCAACGCTTCCTTCAGCAGAGGCAGGTCGCCCAGGTGGTTCGCCAGCAGCAAAATCAGCGCCGCGTTCAGCTCCTGGCTCTGCTCGTTCGTCAGGTCGCGATGGGCGTCGATCAGCGCTTCATAGAAGTCGTCCGGCGCGCTCAGGTTGGTTTCGGTGATAAGCATGGTGACAACCTTTGGAATCACGTGCGGCCCGTCGCGCGCTGTACAGCGGCGGCAACGGCGTCGGCATTGAAGGCGCGCCAGCGCGCGGCGATGTGCTGGTCGGGGCGGATCAGGTAGGCGGTGCCGTCCTGCGCGTCGTAGCGCTTGGCCAGGCACCCCTCGCTGTCGCGCACCACGGCCACGTCCGCGGCCACGGCGGACAGGTCGCACTGGGTATCGGCCACCAGCACGGCCTTGACAGGCACCGGCGCCATCCGCAGCGCCTGCAACGCCAGCAGCGTGTCGCGGCCCGGCAGCTCGCCGCCGCAGAACACCGCCAGCACGAACTCGCCATCCAGTTGCGACAGCCACCAGCCCGCTTCGCCCCGAATCTGCATCGGCGCATCCAGCGCCACCGCGCCCGGCGCCATGCGGCCGGTAAAGGCGTCGGCATCCGGCGTGTTCAGCGGCGATGCGGCATACGTGGCCGGCAGCGAAAGCCGGCCACTGTTTACGAGCGACCGCGCAAACGGGTGGTCCTTGGCCAGGTTGAGCACCGCGTTACGGAAGCTGCGGCTGATGTCGCTCTTGGGCGTGATGAAGTCAGTGGCGCGCGACGAGTTCAGAATGTTCTCGTCGGCCGCGAATTCACGTTCGGCGCTGTAGCTGTCGATCAGCGTGTCGGGCGCCAGGCCGGCCACGACGAGCTTGAGCTTCCAGGCCAGGTTCTCGGCATCCTGCACGCCGCTATTGGCGCCGCGCGCACCGAACGGCGACACGCGGTGCGCGGAATCCCCCGCGAACACGATGCGGCCATGGCGGAACTTGTCCATGCGTTCGCACGCAAACGTGTACACGCTGACCCATTCCAGTTCGAATTGCGCGTCCGGACCCAGCAGCGCGCGGATGCGAGGCAGCACGTTTTCAGGCTTTACGGCTTCGACGGGGTCGGCGTTCCAGCCAAGCTGGAAGTCGATGCGCCAGACGTTGTCGGGCTGGCGGTGCAGGAGCACGGACTGGTTCGGATGAAAGGGCGGATCGAACCAGAACCAGCGTTCGGACGGAAAATCCGCCGTCATCTTGACGTCGGCGATCAGGAAGCGGTCGCGGAAGATGCGGCCGTGGCTTTCCTGGCCGATCAGCTTGCGCACCGGCGAGCGCGCACCGTCGCAGGCGATCAGCCAATCGGCATGCAGCGTGTAAGGCCCTTCGGGCGTTTCGACGGTCAGCGTTACGCCGTCATCGCCCTGCATGACGCCGGCAACCTTGTTCTTCCAGCGCAGCTCGATGTTGGGCTGCTGGCGGGCCTGCTCGTAGAGATAGCCTTCGGCGTAATACTGCTGAAGATTGATGAAGGCCGGTCGGCGGTGGCCGGGTTCAGGCAGCAGGTCGAAACGCCAGACTTCCTGTTCGCGGAAAAAAATCTTGCCCACGTTCCACGACACGCCCTTGTCGATCATGCGCTGGCCGACGCCCAGGCGATCCCAGATCTCGAGCGTGCGCTTCGAAAAGCAGATGGCGCGTGATCCTGTGGACAAGCGGTAGTCGTCGTCCAGCACCACCACACGCACGCCCTGGCGCGCCAGGTCCAGCGCCGTGGTCAGGCCGACAGGGCCGGCGCCCACCACCACGACCTGATGGCGGGCCGGGTCGGCTGCCGTCTGGTCCGCGTGCTTTTCATAGGCGAACTCCATCGCCTGAAAGTCGATGTCTCCCACGGTTGTCTCCTGTGTGGGTCATTTTCTAGTTATGCGGACACGCTGCGCCGCAAGGGGCGCGCGTGTCCGGTTCCTGCTTGTCAGGTCAGGGAGGGGGTCAGCCTTCCAGCTGGGCCCACATCTCCAGGTCGCGCTTATCCGTCCAGATGCGCGGATGCGTGTGGCCCGAGGCCTCGTCAAAGGCGCGCGACACGTCGAACGGCATGCAGTGGTCGAAGATGACCCAGTCGCTGTAGCGCGGCTTCATGAAGTCGTAGACCTCGCGGTAGATCGTCTTCAGGTCCTTGCCCTCGGCCACGCCGCGGTTCACCGCGCCGTACAGGTCCGTCAGGAAGGCGCGCGTGCCGGCCAGACCCTGGCGAACTTCGGTGGCGTTCTTCAGTGCCGGGCCTCGGCCGGGCACCATCTTTTCGGCTTCAAAGCCCGACAGCGCGTCCAGCGTGGTGGGCCAATCGCGGAAGTAGGCGTCGCCGCAGTAGGGCGTGGACTGGTATTCGACCAAGTCGCCCGCGAACAGGATCTTCTGTTCGGGCAGCCAGGCGATGGTGTCGCCCTTGGTGTGGCCGCGGCCGACCTGCAGCAGCTTGACTTCCAGGTTGCCCAGGTTGACCGTCATTTCGCCCTTGAATGTCATGGTCGGCCAGACGAGACCCGGGGGAATCGATTCGGCGTTGCGGAACAGGCGGGGGAAGCGGCCGATCTCGCTGGCCTTGTCCTGTTCGCCACGCTCGGCGATCAGGTCATAGGTGTCGCGGCTGGCCAGGATTTCCTGGGCGTTGTAGGCCGACGCGCCGAACACGCGCACGGCGTGGTAGTGCGACAGCAGGATGTACTTGATGGGCTTGTCCGTGACTTCGCGGATGCGGCGGATCACGTCCTGGGCCATGACCGGCGTGGCCTGGGTGTCGATCACCATGACGGCCTCGTCGCCAATGATCACGCCCGTGTTGGGGTCGCCTTCGGCCGTGTAGGCATAGGCGTTGTCGGACAGTTTTTCGAACGAGACGACCTTGTCGTCCATGTCCGCGTGCGAGGCGAATTGCTTGCTCATGGAGGCTCCTTCCACTTTTATAGGAATAGGGTGTGTGGAAGGAAATATAGCCCTGCGTTAGTTTTCGTGCAATACGTTTGCTATAAACGAATTCCCGAGTTGTAACGGTGATTTCCCCAGGCGCGGCGGACCGGCAGAAGTCAATTCCGCTGGCATTTCGGGCAGTAGTAGGTGGCGCGCTGCCCCTGGACGAATCGGCGGATCGGGGTGGCGCAGACCCGGCACGGCAGTCCTTCGCGCTCGTACACGGCCGCGTGGATCTCAAAGTAAGCGCCCGGCTCGCCGCTGGCGCCCACGTAGTCGCGCAGCGTGCTGCCGCCGGAGGTCAGCGCGTCGGCCAGCGTGGCTCGCACCATGTCGGCCAGCCGCTCGCATCGGGCCAGCGACAGCTTGTTGGCGGGTGTCTTGGGATTGATGCGGGCGCGAAACAGGCTTTCCGACGCATAGATGTTGCCCACGCCGACCACCGCCATGCCGGCCAGCAGCACCTGCTTGATGGCGGCGGAATGGTTCTGGAAATGCCGGTGCAGCCAGGCCCCGTCGAACCGCGGGTCGAAGGGTTCGATGCCCAGCTTGGCCAGCAGCGGGTGCGCCTCGATGGGGCCGGCGGCGGCGTCGTGCCACAGCACCGCGCCAAAGCGCCGCGGGTCGTGCAGGCGCAGCACCGCGCCGTCAAAGATCCATTCGACATGATCGTGCTTGCGCAGGAATTCCCCGGGCGACACGCTGCGCAGCGAGCCCGACATGCCCAGATGCACGATCTGGGTGCCATGTTCGAAGCGCAGGAGCAGGTACTTGCCGCGCCGCGCGCATTCCAGCACCGTGCGTCCGCCGATCAGGGACGGCAGCTCCGGCGGGATGGGCCAACGCATGCGGGGTTCGTGGACAACCAGTCGCGACAGCGTCTGGCCGGTGATGATGGCGTCGATTCCTCGGCGCGTGGTTTCGACTTCAGGCAGTTCCGGCATGAGCCAGTGTAAGATCATCAATTGCGTGTACGAAGATTGTGCCATCAACCGGACGGGCCGCGTGAAGTCGTCTTTTAAACAAATGAATATCGGGATCGCCGCGTTGGGGCTTGCGCTGGCAGCAATCATGGCCCCGCCGGCCCAGGCCGCCGACGGCCGGACGCGTGACGCGACGGGGCCCCGGATGGCCCCGCAAAGCCGCCAACCTGAAACCGAAGTCATCCGCCTGCGCCCAGGCCAGCTTCCTTATGTATCGCTGACCGGCGATATCTTCTACCGCGTACTGGCTTCCGAAATCGCCGCCCAGCGGGGCATGTACGGCACCGCCGCCACCACCATGGTCGGTCTGGCCCGTGACACCGGCGATCCCCGCCTGGCCCGCCGCGGCCTTGAGTTCCAGCTTGCCGGCGGCAACCTGCCCGGCGCGCTGGACGCGGCCCGCGTCTGGGCCCGCTTGGCTCCCAACGACGTCGAAGCCAGCTCCACCGAGCTGGCGCTGGCGGCCGCCAATGGTCAGACCAAGGGCCTGGCCCAGGCGCTGCGCAAACGCATCGATTCCTCGCGCGACAAGCCGGCCGCCATTGGCCAGGCGCTTGCCGTGCTCAGCCGCCTTAACGACCGCCGCCTCGCGCTCCGCATCCTGGACGAGTCCCTGAGCGACAGCGTGCGCAAGCTGCCCGCGGCGCACCTGGCGTTGGCCGACGTGGCCTCGGCCGCCGGCGACTACGAACGCGCCGCGCAGGAATCCCGCGCCGCGCTGGCCGCCGATCCCAAATCCGAAGGCGCCGCCCAGCGCGTGCTGGAGTACGGTTCCAAGGTCGACCCCAAGCGCGCCCAAACCGAGGCCCGCGCATTCATCAACCGCAACCCGGGCGCCCGCAAGGTGCGCCTGATGCTGGCCGGCCAACTGGCCGACAGCGGCGATTACGACGCCGCCCTGGCCGAACTGCAAGCCATGTCGCGCCGGTCGCCCGAAGATTTCGACCTGCTCTTCATGCAGGCGCAACTGGCCTACAAGTCCGGACAGCTCCCGCAGGCCAAGACCCTGCTGCAGCAGTACCTGGATGTCCAGAACCAGCGCCAGCGGGCCACGGTCCCGGGCGCCACCGATGCCGGCGCGGCCGCCGCCGATGCCCACGTGCTGCTGGCGCGCATTGCCGAAGATCAGGGCAATTACGACGAAGCCATCGCAGAACTCGGCCGCATCGACGACCCCACGCTGCGCTATTCCGTGCGCATGCGCCAGGCCGCGCTGCGCGCCAAGAGCGGCCGCGTGGATGACGCGCTGGCCATGATCGACTCGGCCGGTCCGCAGGACGAAGAAGAACGCGCCCTGGGCGCGCTGACCAAGGCGCAGATCCTGCGCGACGCCGACCGCATCGGCCAGGCGGTCACCGCCCTGGAAGCCGCGGACCAGGCGCTGCCGGACACGGTCGAAATCAAATACGAACTGGCGATGCTGTACGAACGCCAGAACCGCCTGGCCGACCTGGAGCGCATGCTGCGCCAGGTCATCGCGCTGGATCCCGACCACGCCCATGCGTACAACGCGCTGGGCTACACGCTGGCGGACCACAATCAGCGCCTGCCCGAGGCCCTGGACCTGATCACGCAGGCGCTGGAGTTGTCGCCCAACGATCCGTTCATTCTGGACAGCATGGGCTGGGTCAAATTCCGCATGGGCGACACGACCGCCGCCGCGGATTATCTGCGCCGCGCCTACAGCGTGCGTCCCGAAGCCGACATCGCCGCGCATCTGGCCGAAGTGCTATGGGCGCAAGGCAAGCGCGATCAGGCCACGGACCTGCTTCGCGCGGCCCTGCGCAAGGATCCCAAGAACAAGACGGTTCAAGATGTCGTGAAGCGCCTCGGAGTCAGTCTGTGACGGCAGTATTTGCAGGGTTGCGCGGGGCCGTGGGCGGCTTGCGCTGGATGGCGCTGGCGTTGTTGGCCTTTACGCTGGCGGCGTGCACGTCCTTGCCCAAGCCGATCGAAGGCGCCAGCGCCGACGCGTTTTCGCGCATTGGGCGCTTTGCCATCACCGTCAACGAAGAAAGCGGCAACCAGAACGCGGTGCAGGGCGGTTTTTCCTGGTCCGACGATGGCCGCCGGTATGTGCTGGACCTGACCAACCCGCTGGGCTCGACCGAAGCGCGCGTGGAAGGCACGCCCGGCGCCGCCAGCCTGACCAAGGCGGACGGCACCCGGCTGGTCGCCGACAACCCCGATGCGCTGGCTGAAGACGCGCTGGGCAGCAGCATGCCGGTCTCCGGGCTGCGCGACTGGCTGCGCGGCAAACTGCCCGCAGATCCCGAAGCCACCGACGTGACCCGCGACGAACTGGGCCGTCCCGTGGCATTCGAACAGGGCGGCTGGCGCGCCAAGCTCTCCCGTTACGACGCGAAGGGCCCGCAACTGCTGGTGCTGGAACGCCAGGAGCCGGGACGCCGCATCCTGGTGCGGCTTGTCGTCAACCAGTCGTGACGCCGCGCGCCGCCAAGCGCCGCGCGTTGTGCTTAAGGGTAAACCCCTATCACATCCATGCAATTTCAATCAAGCAAACAACCGCCGCAAATTGGGCCGTGTTACCGCTTGAAATATATTGACTTGACTGAATAATTCTCCCTGCGCCGCGCCCAGTTCGCGCGCGGCGCAGCAATTCGGGGTCGACGCTCGTCTGCCGCCACCCTTTTGGAGAATGGCCAATGTTCAGGAACACACGCATCGCGACGGTGCTGTTGGGAATCATCGCGATCTTTTTCACCTTCCAGTTGGTGATTGGCGGCATGGGCTTCGTTGCCCTGCGGCAGACCAACCACGATGTCGAGCAGCTCTATCGCCTGTCGGCGCAGCAGGTCAACGCGGTAAATGCCGCGTCGCTGTCGCTCGTCGCGGCCCGTACGGACCTGAGCCGCTACGCCACGCGCGTCGCGCAGGGCAACACCGACGACAAGAGCTCGCTTCAAGCCGCGCGCCAGCGCATCGTGTCGGCCGACCGCGCCTTCCAGGGCTTCTCCGGCAGCCTGTCCGCTGAAGAAAAGGCCGAATCCGCCGCCATCATCGACGCCTACACCAAGCTCAGCACCAACCTGCAGAACGTGGGCCGCGTGCTTGAGGCCGGCGACATGGACGCCTACTTCAAGCAGGGCACCCAGTCCGTGCAAGAGCGCCTGATGAGCGAACGCGACGCGTTCGTCCTGCGCGCCGAGGGCGCCGGACAGACGGTCATGGACGAAATCTCCATGTTCCACACCCTGTTCAGCTCGCTGCTGGCCGGGTTGCTTGCGTTGGGCCTCTTGATGGCCGTGGGTGCGCACGTCCTCATCCGCCGCATGATCGTGCGTCCGCTGCTGGAAGCGGGCGAGGTCTTCCGCCGCATCGCCGAAGGGGACCTGACGCGCCGTGTGGCGGATCTGGGCAAGAACGAAATCGGTGCGCTGATCGGAGCCCTCAAGGCCATGCAGGACAGCCTGGTGCGTACCGTGTCGGCCGTGCGCCGCGGCGTTGACGAGATCAACGTCGGCGCACGCGAAATCTCGTCCGGCAACGCCGATCTGTCCAGCCGCACCGAAGAGCAGGCCGCTTCGCTCGAAGAAACCGCGGCCAGCATGGAAGAGCTGGCCACGACCGTGAAGCAGAACGCCGACACCGCACGCGAAGCCAACCGCATGGTGGCCGCGTCGCAGGCGGTTGCACAGCGCGGCGGTGAGGCCGTGTCCAGCGTGGTGGAAACCATGCACGCGATTTCGGGCAGCTCGTCGCGTATCGCCGACATCGTGGGCGTGATCGATGGCATTGCGTTCCAGACCAACATCCTGGCGCTCAACGCCGCGGTCGAAGCCGCGCGCGCCGGCGAGCAGGGCAAGGGCTTTGCGGTCGTGGCCAGCGAAGTGCGCACGCTCGCGCAGCGCAGCGCCGCCGCCGCCAAGGAAATCAAGCAGCTCATCGAAGACTCCGCGCAGAAGGTCGGCGTGGGCTCGGAGCAGGTTGAAAACGCCGGCGCCACGATGCGCGAGATCGTCGAATCCGTGCAGCGCGTGACCAGCCTGATGGCCGAGATCTCGGCAGCCTCGGAAGAGCAGGCCACCGGCATCGACCAGGTCAATCGCGCCGTCTCGCAGATGGACAGCGTGACGCAGCAGAACGCCGCCCTCGTCGAAGAGGCCGCCGCCGCGGCTGGCGCACTGGAAGAGCAGGCGCGCCAACTGGCCGGCGCCGTTTCGGTGTTCAAGCTGCCGGACGGACAGGTCATCGACGCGCCCGCTGCCCGCCTTGGCGGCAGTGTGACGCCGCAATTGGCGTAATGCCGCCGGTGCGTGGCGCTACCGCTCGCGTAATGCCACGCATCGCATAGCGCCTCGGTCCGCCGCGGGCGCGCCAATCCGACGCGTCCTCACACGCGTCCTCACGCGTGTTCTCTCACGGGCCGGCCCGCCGCTTTTCACGGCGCGCCGGCCCGTCTCGCTAGAATGACGGATTGATCCGCTCCGGTTGTCTTTCGTGACCCTCTACGACGTTCCCGCTCCCGCCAAGCTGAATCTCTTTCTGCACGTCGTGGGCCGCCGCGCTGACGGCTATCACCTGCTGCAGACAGTGTTTCGCTTCATCGACCTGTGCGACACGCTGCACTTCGATGTGCGGTCCGATGGCGTCATCAGCCGCGCCACCGACCTGCCGGGCGTTCCCGAAGACCAGGACCTCACCGTGCGCGCCGCGCGCGCCCTGCAGAAGGCCACTGGCACGCGCCAGGGCGCGCAGATCAGCCTTGAAAAGCGCATTCCGCAAGGCGGCGGATTGGGCGGCGGGTCCAGCGATGCGGCATCCGTGCTGATCGCCTTGAACAAGTTGTGGAACACGGGACTCTCGCGTCAGGAGCTGATGGCGCTGGCCCTGCCGCTGGGCGCGGATGTGCCTGTCTTTGTCTTCGGCCAGTCGGCATTTGCGCAAGGCATCGGCGAAGATCTCACCGCCGTGACGCTGCCCGAACGCGCCTATCTGGTGGCGCAACCTGATGCCAGCGTGCCGACTGTTGGAATATTTTCCGCACCCGATTTGACAAGGGATTCTTCTTACATCACAATAGCGGACTTTCTTGCTTCGCAAACATTTTTGCCAAGCGAATCCAGCGGTGAGTTTGCCAAAGGATGCGCGCTTTACGGAAAAAATGATTTGGAGCCGGTGGTCTACCGTCTTTATCCTGAAGTGCTTGGGGCATCGCGGTGGCTTGGTGAACGGGGTTTTCCTGTTCGCATGTCGGGATCGGGCGCATGTTTATTCGCCGAATTTTCCGAAACATCGCAGGCTCTTTTGGCAGAACAAGAAATTACCGCTATAATGCGCGGCGCTGATAAAACATTCAGCCAAACGCATCCACGGTTTCGGTTAGTGCAGGCATGTACTGGGTTAGCTGAACATCCGTTGCGGAATTGGATTGCAAGATAGTTGGGGAGTCGCCAAGCTGGTTAAGGCACCGGATTTTGATTCCGGCATGCGAAGGTTCGAATCCTTCCTCCCCAGCCAACCGAATACATAAAAAAGCTGTTGAACACGCCTGTAAGACACTGGCCCGGGTTCAGCAGCTTTTTTATTTTCCGGATTCGCTGGTGCAAGTTGAACGCGCTGCACCAGGTATCACCCCGCAGGTGTCTCACCCGCATCAATCGTTAGTGTCTCAAACGACCATCGCATCATCCATCATGGCAAACGATAGCTTCATGATTTTCACGGGCACCGCCAACACTCGGCTGGCCGTGGACGTAGTCAACCACCTCGACATGTCCCTGGGAAAGATGACCGTCGGTCGTTTTTCGGACGGCGAGGTGATGGTCGAGATCAACGAGAACGTGCGCGGCAAGGACGTCTTCGTCCTGCAGCCCACCTGTGCTCCCACCAATGACAACCTGATGGAAATCATGGTGATGGTCGATGCCCTGCGCCGCGCGTCGGCCGGCCGCATCACCGCCGCGATTCCCTACTTTGGTTATGCCCGCCAGGACCGCCGCCCGCGTTCGGCGCGCGTGGCCATCTCGGCCAAGGTCGTGGCCAACATGCTGCAAGTGGCTGGCGTTGACCGCGTCCTGACCATGGACCTGCACGCTGACCAGATCCAGGGTTTCTTCGACATTCCCGTGGACAACATCTACGCCGGTCCGATCTTGCTGGGCGACATCTGGCGCCGCAATTTCTCGAACCTGGTCGTGGTGTCCCCGGACATCGGCGGCGTGGTTCGCGCCCGCGCGCTGGCCAAGCAGCTCGAAGCCGACCTGGCCATCATCGACAAGCGCCGTCCGCGCGCCAACGTGTCGGAAGTGATGAACATCATCGGTGAAGTCGACGGCCGCACCTGCATCATCATGGACGACATGGTCGACACCGCCGGCACGCTGTGCAAGGCGGCCCAGGCCCTGAAGGACCGCGGCGCCGGCGCCGTCTACGCCTATTGCACGCACCCCGTGCTCTCGGGCGGCGCCATCGACCGCATTGAAGCGTCGGAACTCGACGAACTCGTCGTCACCGACACCATTCCGCTCTCCGAGCAAGGCCAGGCCAGCAGCAAGATCCGCCAGCTGTCGTGCGCCGCGCTGTTGGGCGAGACCATCCTGCGTATTTCCAACGCCGAATCGGTCAGCTCGCTGTTCGTCGATTGACGCGTAGGCGTTGATCGGGCCACAGCCCAAATTTGCAGTTCTTTGCGCCTCGCTGGTCGCGGCAAGGCGCAAGCAAGCACGTCGCGCCCTTTGCGCGCCGTGAATTCAACCGGTGAAGTTGCTTCACCTTTATTGTTTCGGAGTTATCCATGAAATTTACTGCCACTGCGCGTAGCGTCCAGGGTTCGAGTGCGAGCCGCCGCCTGCGCCGCGCGGGCCGCGTTCCCGCCATTGTTTATGGTGGTACGGCTGCCCCCCTGAACATCGAACTCGACCACAACGAGATCTACCACGCGCTGCGTAAGGAAGAATTCCACGCATCGATCCTGCAAATGCAGCTCGAAGGCGCCAAGGATGAGCAAGTTCTGCTGCGTTCGGTTCAATGGCACGCCTACAAGCCGCAAGTCCTGCACGTTGACTTCCAGCGCGTTGACGCCAACCAAGCCCTGCGTACCAAGGTGCCGCTGCACTTCGTGAACGCTGAAATCTCGCCGGCTGTGAAGCTGAGCGGCGCCATCATCAGCCACGTGACGACCGAACTGGAAATCACCTGCCTGCCGTCGGCTCTGCCCCAGTTCATCGAAGTCAACCTGGCTGACGTGCTGGCTGGCGGTTCGGTCCACCTGGCCGACATCAAGCTGCCCATGGGCGTGACGTACGTCCCCCACGGCGGTGAAGACAACCCCCTGCTGGCCGCCGCGGTCACCAAGGGTGGCGCTGCCGCTGCCGACGACGCCGAAGAAGCTGCTCCGGCTGCCTAAGTCCTGCAGGAAAGCCCTTGCGGCTTTCCCGCGGCTTACGCCCGAAACCCTGCGTGTGCATTTGCATGCGCAGGGTTTTTTGGTTTAAACACCCCCATCATGTCTACTCCCATACGCCTCATCGTGGGACTGGGTAATCCAGGTCCCGACTACGAAACCACCCGGCACAACGCTGGCTTCTGGCTGGCCGACCATCTGGCGGACGATCTGCGCACTTCTTTTGCGCTCGAGAAGTCCTTTTTCGGCATGGTCGCCAAAGCGCGCCTGGGCGCGGACAACATCCTGCTGCTCAAGCCCAACACCTACATGAACCGTTCCGGCCAGGCGGTCGGCGCGCTGGCGCGCTTCTACAAGCTGACGCCCGAGGAAGTGCTGGTGCTGCATGACGAACTGGACCTCATGCCCGGTCAGGTCAAGCTCAAGCAAGGCGGCGGCCATGCCGGCCACAACGGCCTGAAGGACATCCAGGCCGCGCTCGGCAGCCCCAACTTCTGGCGCCTGCGCATCGGCATCGGCCACCCGCGCACGCTGGGTCTGGCGCAACAGGTCGCCGACTTCGTCCTGCACCCGCCGCGCCGCGAGGAGCAAAAGGAAATCGAAGCCGTCATCGACCGCTGCCGCGCCGTCGTGCCGTCGATGCTGGCCGGCGACTTCGCACTCGCCACCCGGCAGCTGCATAGCGGCAACGAGTCCTGATGAAACAAGGCCAGCCCACCGGAAAGATGCGCTTTCGCAGCGAGATCGCCGACTTCTGGCGCTTCCTCCGCCGTCCGCATCCGCTGTCGCGCCTGCCGAACCGCGCCGGGGGCAGCGGGCTGCTTGCCGACTGGTGGCCTGGCATCGGACCGGGACGTCTGTTGGCCTGGGCCGCGGTGCTGTGGGCCATCAATCTTTTTGCGCTCGGGCCAGTGGCCGTTGTCGCGGCTGGATTGGGCGGCGTCTCGCATCGCCTGGATCCCCACAACATTCCGTGGCTGACCGCGGTGCTGTGGGCGCCGCTGGTCGAAGAGATGCTGTTCCGCTACGGCCTGCGTCGGCCGCGCCAGGCGCTGTGGCTCATTCCCGCGCTGGTGCCCGTCGTGCTGTGGGGGCCAAAGCTCTGGACGGGCCTGCTGCTGGCTGCGTTCATCCTGCTGGCGGTGTGGGGCCTGCGCCGGCGTCCCGAGCCGCTGAAAGGCTGGGATACGAGCTGGCGCAGGTATTACCTGCAGCACTTCGGCGTGGTGTTCCATCTGATCGCGCTGACGTTTGCAGCGGTTCACCTTACCAACTTCGTCTACAGCAAGACCCCGTACTGGCTGCTGCCGCTGCTGGTGCTGCCGCAGTGGCTGACAGGGCTGGTGCTGGGCTGGATCCGCATTCGCCGGGGCATCGGGGCCGCGATCCTGCTGCATTCGGTCTTCAATGCCGGGCCAATCCTGATGATCTGGCTGGTCATGCGCTACGCGCCGACGGCGGCTGGTTAAGTCTCGCGGCGCCGCCACATCGGGGCCACTTTGGGGCCGCATCACCCCCGCCCATCAGGCGTCGTTTCACCCTGCCGGGGTAAACTACGCCGTTAACGCTCAATACCGTACTTACACAGGATTCCCATGGCTCTGCAATGCGGCATCGTCGGCCTGCCCAACGTTGGCAAATCGACACTCTTCAACGCTCTGACCCGCGCCGGCATCGCCGCCGAGAACTATCCGTTCTGCACCATCGAGCCCAACGTCGGCGTTGTCGAAGTGCCGGATCCGCGCCTGCAGAAGCTGGCTGAAATCGTCAAGCCCGAACGCATCCTGTCCGCCACCGTCGAATTCGTCGACATCGCGGGCCTGGTCGCCGGCGCGAGCAAGGGCGAAGGCCTGGGCAACCAGTTCCTTTCGCACATCCGCGAGACCGACGCCATCGTCAACGTCGTGCGTTGCTTCGAAGATCCCAACGTGATCCACGTTGCCGGCAAGGTCGACCCGATCGCCGACATCGAAGTCATCGAAACCGAACTGGCCCTGGCCGATCTGCAGACCGCCGAAAAGGCCCTGCAGCGCCACCAGAAGACCGCGCGCTCGGGCGACAAGGAATCGCAACGCCTCGTCGCCGTGCTGGAAAAGTGCATCGCCCAGCTCAACGAAGCCAAGCCCATTCGCGCGCTGGACCTGACCACCGAAGAAAAGGCCGACATCGCCCAGCTCTGCTTCATCACCGCCAAGCGCGCGATGTACGTGGGCAACGTCGCCGACGACGGCTTCACCAACAACCCGCTGCTCGACCGCCTGACCGAATTCGCCGCCGCCCGCAACGCGCCCGTCGTGGCCATCTGCGCCGCGATCGAATCCGAGATCGTCGACCTCGACGACGCCGACCGCGAAGCCTTCCTGAAGGACATGGGCATGGAAGAACCGGGCCTGAACCGCCTGATCCGCGCCGCCTTCAAACTGCTGGGCCTGCAAACCTACTTCACCGCCGGCGTAAAGGAAGTCCGCGCCTGGACCGTGCCGATCGGCGCCACCGGCCCCCAGGCCGCCGGCGTCATCCACACCGACTTCGAACGCGGCTTCATCCGCGCGCAAACGATCTCGTACGAGGACTACATCACGTACAAGGGCGAGCAGGGCGCAAAGGAAGCCGGGAAGATGCGCGCGGAAGGCAAGGAATACATCGTGCAGGATGGCGATGTGATGAATTTCTTGTTTAACGTCTGACGATTTTTGCTGGATCTCGGTGGCGCTCAGTAGCGCTTGGTGGACAGGTTGGCCCATTTGAAATCAATGGGTTGCGTAAACAATACGGTCTGCTGAGCGTTCCTATTGTTCATCGAGGTCTGAAAAATCCGGGGGTAGCGTTGGGGGTACTCGTGTTCAACCGTGGGGGTACATCTCCCCGCAGTGGAGTCCAACGATGCCCGAAAATCTACTCACCGACCTCAAGGTCAGGTCGGCCAAATCGACTGATCGAGACTGGAAACTTTCAGACGGCGGGGGCCTGTTCCTGCTGGTCAAGCCCACCGGCGGCAAGCTTTGGCGGTGGAAGTACCGCCTGCAAGGCAAGGAGAACCTCTTTGCCATTGGCGGCTTTCCTCAAGTAAGCCTTGCGGAGGCTCGCGCTGCCCGCGAGAAAGCGCGTGCCTTGGTCAAGCAAGGTATCCACCCTGCGCATGATCGGCAGCAGGTCAAGCAGCGCAACTTGGAAGTGCTGGAGGAACGCAAGCGCGCAAAGGAAAGCTCGTTCGCCAAGGTGGCGCAGGCTTACCTGGCGGAGATCAAGCCTGTCTTTGCGCTCAGTTCCTACCGCACGAAAGAATCCCGCCTCAGGAAGTACCTGTCGCCCAAGTTCGACGGGATGCCGATGTGCGATATCGGCGTGAAGCAGATTCGCCCGTTACTGGAGGAATGCAAGGCTCATGGCGCGTGGGCGGCCATCCATGTCAAAGGTGATCTTTCGGCGATCTTTGAGTTTGCGGTGGTGCGGGGGCTGGTCGAGGCAAATCCAATTCCCAGCCTGCGCGGGCTGCTACGCGTGCCGTTCAGCGAGAGCAAGGCAGCGATGACGCGAGAGCAAATCCAGAAGTTCTATCAGGAGTTGCGCGGCTACCGGGGCTATCCGGAAACCTCGTTGTGTCTGCGGCTGATTGCGCTGACCGCCTGCCGTCCAGGGGAAGCGGCGGATGCCGAATGGGACGAGTTCGACTTTGAGGATGCACTGTGGCGTCGGCCTGCGGCGAAGATGAAGGCGCGGCGTGACCATGTCAGTCCGTTGTCCACGCAGGCCATAGCGGTGCTGAAAGACTTGCAGCACATCACGGGTGGCGGGCGCTATCTGTTTCCACACCGAAGCGGAAAGGGCTTCACTACGCCCAACCGGCTCACCTACGCGATGCGCGACATGAACCTGGGCCGGGGCACGACGCCGCATTGCTGGCGGACGACCTTTTCAACCTGGGCCAATGAGAACGGATACCGGCCTGATGCGATTGAGCGGCAGCTTGCCCACGTGGAAAGCAACAAGGTGCGGGCGACGTACAACAAGGCGCTGCTGCTGGATCAGAGAAGGACGTTGTTGCAGGACTGGGCGGACTATCTGAAGGCAGCGGAGGGCAGTGGCGCGGCATAGGGACGATTTGGCCGGGTATCGCAGCAGCGAGTGGGCAGAACGGCCTTTTCCTTTTCTGGATAGGGCCGTTGTCCCTTGAGTGCCGTTCCCTTGCCGTTTGCCGTTTGCCTTTTGCCGAAGGCTGGACCTGGAAATGGGGTAAATGATGGGATAAACAGGGTAATTGTTCGCTGGTTACCCTGTTTTCCCGTACCTAACAGACTCCCAGTGTGGACTTCCCCCAGTACGGTAGACAGCCGGGGCCTCTGAGGCGAATCTCTGTAAGCGTTTGAAGCTCAATGCTTGGCGATGAGAGCTATCCCCATGCGGCACTCATGAGCGTTACCAGATCACGCCGCGATAGCACTTCGGTGAACTCACGCCAATCCTTCTCCGGCGGCATCATCGTGCCGGTGTAGCGCAGGTCGAAGCCTGTCGCGGTTTTCTGCGCGTTGATGTACTCGTCCAGTCGCTCGCCGAGTGTTTCGATGTCGTCGATCCACTCGTCCTTGATGGTGTCGGGTAGCGAGCCAAAGAGGTCGTAGCGGTTCTTCATACGCTCGGACAGGCGTTCGTAGATTTTTTCGTCCACGGTCTGCTCGAACACTAGGTTCAGCATGTCCACGGTTTCGCGCCGCTGGCCGAAGCGTTTGATGCGGCCAATGCGCTGTTCGAGCCGCGTGGGGTTCCACGGTAGATCGACGTTGATCAGCGTGCCAAGGGTTTGCAGATTCAAGCCCTCGCACGCGGCATCGGTCGCCACCATCACGCGAATCTGGTGCTCGGCCACCATGCGCTTCAAGGTTTCGCGCTCGACGCTCACGCTGTCGCCACGCTGGTACAGGCGGCTACGGCCCGCGCCTGCGTACAGGCCGACCGCTTCTTCCGGGTAGCGCGCCGCCAGCGAATCTGCCAGCCACTTCGCCGTGTCGTAGTACTGGCTGAAGATGATGACACCCAATTCCAGCCACTTCTCCTTGTCGAGAAAGTGAACGACGGCCTCCATCTTCGGATCGACTTGCAGCCGCTCCAGCCGGACAATCAGCCGTTGCAGGACTTCGATTTCCTCGCCTGTCTCGACCTTGATGTCGGCTTCCTGTTCTTCGTCTGATTCCGCCAGGACACAGAATCTGTGTAGCCCGCTCTGATGGGCAATGCCAAAAACAAAAACCCTCGCGCCGGCCGGCCGAGGGTTTTTGTTTTTGGATGGAGGCGGGTTGCCGCTGATCTCGTGACCGAAGGCCGCACCTAATTGCCTCGATCCCCCGCCGCCCTTACAAAATTCTCCTCCAACACGCTCAACACCCGATTCAGCGTATCCACGTCCGCCGCTGACAGCCCTTTAAGCGACTCCTCAAAAAACTGAGCCCGCTTCGGCAACGCCTCGTTCACCACCGCCTGTCCGGCAGCCGTCAACGTGGCATTTGTCAGCCGGTTATCGTCCGCATCCACCGCCCGGGAAATCCACCCCAGCTTCTGCATCGCCTGCAATTGCCGCGTCAATGACGCCGGGTCCAGCCGGCAGCGCTCGGCCAGGTGCTTCTGCGAGCACTGCCCGTTCTCATGCAGCGCCAGCAATATCCGCCACCGCGGCAACGCATGACCCACCTTGCTGCTGAAGGCGCTTTGCATCACGCGATACGTCTGGCCCATGTGCTGGATGACTTGCAGGCCTTGTTGTTGTTTGGGCAAAAGCTACTCTCCGACGCCGGCGGGCTCCGGTTTGGATGGCCGGACCAGTTGCACCAGGGGCACGCGCCGCACGCACCAGAGTGCGAAGACGGCGACGGCGAGGGCGATGAGTTGCCCTTCGTGAATGGCGCCCACCAGCGCGACGCGCGCGATCTCGATGAGTGACGTTCCATCCTGGCCTTGATGGGCCAATTGTGCCAGGAACTCGGTCTGGGCCGCCGGGTTGACCAGCATCTGCGGGTCGTTGAGCTTGGGCAGCCACTGCGCGGAGGCGCCGCGCAGGGTGGACTCGACGCCGCTGAAGTAGCTGTGGCTGACCATGGTGCCGACGATGGCAGTGCCCAGCATGCCGCCGATCATGCGCAAGGATTGCAGAAGCGCGGTGGCGATGCCCAGGTGGCTGCGGCCGGCGGTCTGTTGGGCGAACACGGTGAGATTGGGCATGATGAAGCCCATCCCTAGGCCCGCCATCGTCATGTAGGCGCCGATCAGCAGGTGCGACGTGTAGCTGTGGGTAGTGACGATACCCAGGCACGAGAACGCCATGAGGAGGAAGCCGGCGTACAGCATGCGGTTGGGATTGCGGATGCGCGTGATGATGCGGCCGTTGACGATGCTGCCGACGGTGATGAAGACGACCATGGGCGTGATGAGCAGGCCCGCCTGCTGAGGCGACAGCCCGAAGCCGCCTTGCAGGAGCAGGGGCGCGTAGAAGAGCAGGGAATACATCGTCACGCCGACCAGCAGGGCCAGGGTGAAGAGCATGGCCAGGCCGCGGTTGCGGAACATGTCCAGCGGCAACAGCGGATGGGGACAGCGGCGCTCCCACCAGATCAGAGCAGCGAAGGCGGCGATGCTGCCGGCGCCAAGCATCACGAGGGATGGCGTGAAACCGTCCTTGGGCAGGAGTTCCACGAGCAGCTGCATGGTCCCCAGCGCCACGGCGATCAAAATCGCGCCTTGCCAATCCAGCCGGACCTTGCCGGGACTCTGGTTGCGCAGGTGGGGCAGGTAGCGGGCGACGAACCAGAGGCCCAGGATGCCGATGGGCAGGTTGACGTAGAAGACGGAGCGCCAGCCGTAGTGTTCCGTCAGGGCGCCGCCCAGGGTGGGACCCACGGCGTTGGCGATGCCGAAGGCGGCGCTGAGCATGACCTGCCAGCGCAGCCGGACGTGGGGATCCGGGAAAAGATCGGGAATACAGGCGAAAGCGGTGCCGACGAGCATGCCGCCGCCGATGCCTTGCAGCGCCCGCGCCAGCACCAGTTCGAGCATCGTGTCGGCCGCGCCGCACAGGACCGAGGCCAGGGTGAACAGCACGATGGCGGCCACGACAAAGGGTTTGCGTCCGTAGTAATCGCCCAGCCGCCCGAAGATGGGCACGGTGATGACCGAGGTCAGCAGGTAGGACGTGGCGACCCAGGCGTAAAGCTCGAAGCCCCGGAGTTCCGCCACGATGGTCGGCAGCGCGGTGCCCACCACGGTCTGGTCGATGGCGACCAGCATCATCACGAAGCACATGCCCAGCATGGCCAGCAGGGTTTGCCGAAAGGGCAGGATCTGGCCGGGCGAGTGTGGCGGAGTGGGGGCGGGGGCGGACATTGTTGGACGCATCAATAATTGATAGATCAATCATTCTAGCCCTACAATCCGTCGATCAGGAAGCCGTCAGCTTGGCCGATCCCGCTTGTCGGCCTGATTTGTTACGATAGCGGTTATCTGCACGCTGGATTACCGGCGTCCTCAGCAGGCCTTCCTCGGTAGCACCTTCCTTTGGCGCCAATGCCGCAGGCTCGGCAGGAGCGAGGACACGCCCCAAAGGCATGCCCGAAAAGGCAAGCCAGCAAGGCAAGCCCTGCAATGCAGACAGTTCAATAGGCCAGCGGTCTTCCGCCGGCAACGCACCTTCCCCGCGCGTCGCGCGGTGGGCGGTATCAAGGATTTCCAGTCGAGGTACCGACGGGGCAGCAATGAAAACGTGGTTCAAGCGCATTTTGATAGGCCTGGTAGTGTTGGTTGTCGTGGCCGTCGTCGGCCTGGCCATCTTCTTGCTGACATTCGACCCCAACGCGTACAAGTACAAGCTGGAAGAGCTTGTCCAGGAACGCTATCAGCGCACGCTGACGATCGACGGCGAGATCGAGCTATCGCTCTTCCCGCGGATCGGCCTGTACGTGCAGGGCGTATCCCTGTCCGAACCCAATAGCACGGACACGTTTGCCTCCATCGAGAGCACGCGGCTTGCCGTGGCCGTGTGGCCGCTGCTGTCCAACAGCTTTGTCGTGGACCACGTCGCCATCAGCGGGCTGAAAGCGCGCGTGGTGCGGGACAAGCAGGGCCAGTTCAATTTCAGCAATCTGGTGGGCGGCACGCAGCCGGTCACCGATGCGCCCAGCAATCCGGCCGAGGCCCTGGTGGGCGCGGCCCAGACCGCCGCGCAGGCGATCACCAGCGGCAACATGCCGCCGTCGCGCAACAACATGCAGATCGACATCGCCGGGCTGGACCTGAAGGACGGCGAAGTGCAGATGCAGGACGCGATAACGGGCATGGCTGTGGCGGTTACCCGTATCAACGCCAACACCGGCCGCGTCACGTTCAATCAGCCGTTCGATGTGCGCATGACCGCGCGCGTCGAAGGCGGCTATCCGCGCGTGGATGCCAACCTGACGGGCCAGGCATTGCTGACGCTGGATCCTTCGGCCAAGCGCTATGCCGCCCAGCGGCTGGACCTGCGCATGGACGGCAAGCTGCCGGGCGCCGAGGCCAAGAGCCTGGTGATGCGCGGCAACCTGGCGTTCAACGGGCAAAAGTCCGCGCTGGACGTGGGCGGCCTGGAACTGCTGTTCCAGGGCGACGTGACCGAACCCTCGGCCAAGGCGACCAATGTGGAAGCCAGCGTGGCGATCCCCAAGCTGGCGATCGACCCGCACAAGAGCCAGCTCCAGATCGAAAAATTGGCCGTGCGCGCCAAGGGCGGCGTGGCCGATGGCCCCTTCGAACTGGCTGTCGATGCGCCGGCGCTCAATATCTCGCCCGCGTCGGCCACCGGCGAGGCCCTGACCGGCCGGGTGCGGATCAGCGGGCTGGACGCCAGCTTCGGCCTGAACGGCATCAGCGGCAACGCCGGCGAACTGGACATCAAGGAAGCCAAGCTGGACAGCACGTCCAAAAAGGGCGAACGCGTGGTGAAGCTGAACTTTGCCTCGCCGCTCAGCCTGAATTTGCTGATGCGCAGCGGCGCCATGTCGGCGCTGCGTGGCGACGTGAACATCACCGATCCCGGCCTGCCCAAGGGCAGCCTGCAGATTCCGGTGATCGGCAGCCTGACGGTGGACCTGCTCAAGGATCAGGCCACCAGCAAGATCAACGCCGTGCTGGAAGGCGGCAAGTTCGACCTCAGCGCCGACATCACGAAGCTGTCGGAGGCGCCGCAGATGAAGTTTGCGCTGGCCGTGGATACGCTGGATCTGGACAAGCTGGTGCCGCCCGTGGTGGCCGCGCCGCCCAAGCCGCCCGCGGACGGCAAGAAGGACGACAGCAAGCCCGCGCCGGCTCCGGCGCCCGCCGCGCCCGTCGACGATACGATCAACCTGTCGGCGCTGGTCGGCCCCAGCGTCAACGGCACGCTGAAGGTGGGCAAGCTGGTCGTGCGCGGCCTGAAGGCCGATGAAGTCTCGGCGGCGGTCAAGCTGGACAAGGGCAAGCTCGACATCTCCGATCTCGCGGCAGGCCTGTACGGCGGCAAGCTGGCGGGGGCGCTGTCGGTGGACGCGGCGCAGGGCAATCAGATCGCCACCAAGATGACGCTGGCCGGCATCGCGATCGAACCCCTGCTGGTGGACCTGGCCAAGCGCAACGTCCTGAGCGGCACGGGCAACCTGACGCTGGACCTGAAGACTGGCGGCGCCAACGTCTACGCGATGAAGAGCGGCCTGGGCGGCACGCTGCAATTGAAGCTGCGTGATGGCGCCGTCAAGGGCATCGACCTGACGCAGACGTTGCGCGACCTGAAGGCGCGCTTTTCGCCGGATGCGCAGAACGAAACGGTTCACGCCGACACTGCCAAGCAGACGCAGTTCTCGGAACTGGACGCGGACTTCGCCATCGCCAAGGGCATCGCCACGGTGAAGCGCCTGAACTTCGTGTCGCCGCTGCTGCGCGTCACGCAAGGCGATCCGGCCACCATCGACTTCGTCAAGAGTGAGCTGGATCTGGTGGCGCGCGCGCGCGTCATCAACCCGGCGGCTAATCCCGACGGCAAGGAACTGATCGACCTGAAGGACGTGACCATTCCCGTCCATTTCAAGGGCCCGTTCGACAACCCCTCGTACACGTTGCTCTGGAAGGACGCCATTGGCGGCATTTTGAAGCGCAGCCTGGAGAACAAGCTCAGGGAAGCGGTCACCGGCAAGGGCAAGAGCGGCGCCGCAGTGGACAAGGCCTTGAAAGGACTCCTGGGCAAATGACCGACGGCCAATTCCAACCGATCGCCGAATGCGGCGTGACGACGCAGACGCAAGCGGCCGGCTACCACCGCCAATGGCTGGTGGCCAATGATTCGGGGCAGTGGTTGAACCGCGAGCTATGCCCCAGGCTGGCTGAGGTGTCGGTAGAGCTGCGCCTCGGGTACCTGGTGCTGAAGGCGCCGGGCATGCTGCGCATGGACATTCCGCTGGACGTGATCGAAGACGACGACAGCGTGCGCTACAGCATGTTGGTGGGTGATCAAACCATCGACGTCGTTGACGAAGGCGAACTGGCCGCGGCCTGGATTTCAAATTTTGTGCAGGTGCCTTGCCGCATCATGAAGGTGCACCCGGACACGCCCGTGTCCGCCTGGCCGGCCTGAACGCGGCCGGCGCCGGTTTTCAAGCGCCGGCGCGGGCGCGCTTGTATTCGAAAGCGGTGTGAGCCAAGAGGCCCGCCGTGAGGCCCCAGAAGGCCGACCCAATTCCCCAGAAACTGAATCCCGACGCCGTCGCCAGCAGCGTGATGAGCGCGGCCTCGCGCCGTTGCGGGTTGGCCATGGCCGCCGCCATGCCGCCCATGATCGTGCCCAGCAGCGCCAGGCCGGCCAGCGCTGCGAGCAGGGCGGCGGGCAGGGCCTGGAAGAAGACCGCAACCGCGCCCGCGACGATGCTGAGCGCGACGTAGCTGACGCCGTAGGTGGCAGCGGCGATGTAGCGCTTGCCCGGATCAGGATGTGCCTCGGGGCCGGTGCAGATAGCCGCGCTGATGGCGCCCATGGTGACGCTGTGCGCGCCGAAGGGGGCGGCTACAAGGCCCAGCAGGCCGGTGGCCGCGACCAGGCGTGACGCCGGGGGACGGTAGCCTGCGGCCTGCAGGATGGCCAGGCCGGGCAGGTTCTGCGACGCCATGGCGACGACGAAAAGAGGAATGCCCAGGCTGACCGCTGCCTGCGCGCTGAAGGCGGGCGTCGTCCACACGAATTCGGTCAGGCGCCAATCCAGCTGGTCGACCTGCATGAGGCCCATCCCGGCCGCCATGGCCACCGCCACGGCCATCACCACCAGCACGGCGTAGCGCGGCGCCAAGCGGCGGCACAGCAGGTACGCGGCGCACATGGCCAGCACCAGCGCGGGCTGCTTGTTGATGTTGCTGAAGATGCCCATGCCGAAATTGAGCAGCACGCCGGCCAGCATGGCGGCGGCGACCTCGCCGGGAATGCGGCGCAGGATGGGATCGATCCAGCCGAACAGCCCGCAGGCCAGCGTCAGTCCGGCCGCCAGTACAAAGGCGCCGACGGCTTCATTGAAGGGGACGCCCGCCAGCGCGGTGACGAGCAGCGCCGCGCCGGGCGTGGACCAGGCCATGACCACGGGCAGGCCCGTGCGAAGGCTGTAGAACGCGCCGCCCAGACCCAGCACCAGGCTCAGCGAGCCGATCCACGAGCCGATGCGCGCGGCATCCAGGCCCGCGGCGTGGCCGGCCTGCACCATCAGCACGGCTGTGCCGCCAAAACTGACCAGAACGGCCACCAGCCCGGCAGCGACCGCGGACGCGGAGATGTCGCGTCGGGCGTGGTGCGGGGAGGGGGAAAGGTTGATGCTGGGCGGCGCCGCGTCGCTCATGCGGCACCGGTAAGACGGCGGTACTTGGCCATGAGCTGCTCCTGGCCTTCATTCCATTGCGGGTGCAGCTCGATGCATTCCACCGGACAGACGACCTTGCATTGGGGCTCGTCATGATGGCCGACGCATTCCGTGCACCGGTCGGGGTCGATGACGTAGTAGTCCTCGCCCATGGAGATCGCGTCGTTCGGGCACTGGGGCTCGCAAACGTCGCAATTGATGCATTCTTCGGTGATGGTCAGGGCCATGATGGGCTGCGAAAAGGCGATTGGCCCGGCCATTGTAGCGCCGGGCGGCCGGGGCCCGAAAAGCGCGAAAAGGGCGCCTGCGCGCCCCTTCGGGGAGGTTGCGGACGGGGCTTCAGCCCGGCCAGGACTGTTCGCGGCGTTCCTTGGCCTTTTCCTGGAGCCAGCGCTCCACGGAAGGGAACACGAACTTGCTGACGTCGCCGCCAAGCTGGGCGATTTCGCGAACGATGGTGCCCGAGATGAACTGGTACTGGTCGGACGGCGTCATGAACAGCGTCTCAACGTCGGGAAGCAGATGGCGGTTCATGCCGGCCATCTGGAATTCGTATTCAAAGTCGGACACGGCGCGCAGCCCGCGCACGATGACGCGGCCATTCTGTTCGCGCACGAAATCCTTGAGCAGGCCGCCGAAGCTTTGCACTTCCACGTTGGGGTAGTGGCCCAGCACTTCGCGCGCGATGTCCACGCGTTCGTCGATACTGAAAAAGGGCTTCTTGTTGCGGCTAATGGCGATCCCCACCACGACTTTGTCGAAAAGCGTGGCTGCACGGCGAACCAGGTCCTCGTGGCCCCTGGTCAGCGGGTCGAAAGTGCCGGGATAAACAGCGATGATCATGCGAGCTCCGTACCGTTATTAGTGGTGTACACCATCCTCCGAAGCCCGGATTATTGATCTATTTCCGCAACGCAGCAAATTCCAGAAGATGGAAGTGGACGGCGCCGGCCTTGTCCTGCCTCAGAATCTGGAATCCTTCGGGAGCTTCGATGGCGGATTCCGCCTCGACATAGACTAGTCCATGATCGGTCAGAATGCCTGGCAGGATCGGCCACAGGCGCGGCAGCCAGCCCTGTCCAAAGGGCGGATCCAGCAGAATGAGGTCAAACCGGGACGCATCCATCCGTTCGGCGACCTGCATCGCATCGCCCACATGGATGCGTATCATGTCGGCTTTGAGCTTGTCGCGCAGTGTCCGCAGCGCGGACGCGGCGGTCTTGTCCCGCTCGACCATCTGCACATGCGCCACGCCGCGCGAGGCCGCCTCGAAGCCCAGGGCGCCGCTGCCGGCAAAAAGATCCAGCACCTGCTTGTCGGCGAACTCGCCGCCCCACAGGTGCGTAAGCCAGTTGAAAAGCGTTTCGCGGACCCGGTCGGGCGTGGGACGCAGCGTCTCCACGTCGGGCACGGCGATGGGGGTGCGCCTGTATTGGCCCCCGACGATACGAATATACTTGTTACCCATGTTTAGCCGCTTCTTCAAGAAAAAATCCCCTCCGCCCGCCACGCCGGCTCAGCCTGCGTCGCCGCCGGAGGTTGCCGACGCGCCAGTCGCGCCCGCGGAGCCGTCTTCGACTCCGTCCAGCACGGCGCCTTCATCGCCTGCTCCCGAGCTTCGCCAGGAACCGGTTGCGCCGGTTGCTGCGCCGGTTTCTACCCCGGTTTCTGCGCCGGTCGCCGCGCCTGTGACGGCGCCAGTGACCCCGCCGGCCCCGGCGGTGCCTACGCCAGCGCCGTCCGTCTCGGTGGCACCTACGCCAGTAGCGACGCCCCCGCAGCCCGCGCCGTCCTCGACACCCGCCGCGCCGTCTCTCACGCGTACGGCGCCAGTTGCCGCACCGGTCGCGGCGCCCGCAGCAGCCGCTGCCGCCGCGCCAGCAGTGGAGCCATTCCGCGCACCGCAGCCGCCCGTCCCGGCGCCTGCACCCGTCGTCGCGCCCGTCGCCGCGCCCGAACCCGTGGTCCCGGCACCTGCGCCAGTATCGACGCCAGCGCCTGTCGCGGCACCCGCGCCGGCCGTCCCTGCCGTGCCAGAACCCGCACCCGCCGAAGCCCCCAAGAAGGCCTCCTGGCTGTCGCGCCTGAAGCAAGGCCTGTCCCGCACCGGGCAGAGCATTGGCGGCATCTTCGTCGGCGTGAAGGTCGACGAGAACCTGTTCGAGGAGCTCGAATCGGCCCTCATTATGGCCGATGCGGGCCTTGAGGCCACCGAGAAGCTCCTGACCGCGCTGCGCGCGCGCGTCAAGAAGGAACGCATCGAAGACCCGGCCAAGGTCAAGACTGCCCTGCGTGAACTTCTGGCCGATCATCTGCGTCCGCTGGAACGCGACTTCGATCTGAAGCGCACGAAGCCGCTGGTGGTCATGATTGCCGGCGTGAACGGCGCGGGCAAGACCACGTCCATCGGCAAGCTGGCGCATACGTTTCAGCGCCAGGGCGCCAGCGTGCTGCTGGCCGCCGGCGACACGTTCCGGGCGGCCGCGCGCGAGCAACTGGTGGAGTGGGGCAGCCGCAACAACGTCAGCGTGATTTCGCAGGACGGCGGCGACCCGGCCGCCGTGGCGTTCGATTCCGTAAATGCAGGCCGCGCGCGCGGCATGGGCGTGGTGATGGTGGATACGGCCGGCCGCCTGCCCACGCAGCTGCACCTGATGGAAGAACTGAAGAAGATCCGCCGCGTCATCGGCAAGGCGGATGCCACGGCGCCGCACGAGGTGCTGCTGGTGGTGGATGGCAATACCGGCCAGAACGCGCTGGCGCAGATCCGCGCGTTTGACGCCGCGATCAACCTGACCGGCCTGGTCGTGACCAAGCTGGACGGCACCGCCAAGGGCGGCACGCTGGCCGCCGTTGCAGCTGGCAGCCAGGGCGTGCGTCCGGTGCCTGTCTACTGGATCGGTGTCGGCGAAAGCCTGGAGGATCTGCAGCCCTTCGTGGCGGACGAGTTCGCGGCGGCGTTGCTGGCTGACTGAACGCGTCCATCGAGCAGCTGCCCATAGCCGACAAAACGGGACGACGCGCAAGCGTCGTCCCGTTTTCCTTTCCGCGCCGGAAATAGCAGTAGAACTGGCGCCAGCCTTACCCGGCCTGTCCCATCGCCGGATCGCTGATCAGATCCTTGCCCGTCTCCATCCGTCCGGCAAAGCGCCGCTGAAACGCCGCATAGCCTTCGCAAGCAACGGCAAAGTCATACCAATGACCGCTGTCGCTGATCGGCCAGGCAAGTTCGCCGGTCTGTCCGGGTTCGACGGTTGCCGTCCACGGGCCGTCGCCGTGATACGCCAGCGCTTTGACGCTGAACGTGCAAGCCTTCGCGCCGGTGTTGTGCAGTTTGACCTGCACCTGCGGATCATCACAAGGCACGTAGCAGACCTGGATCTCCGGCTGGGCGCCGCCCGCCTGCATCAGGTCGCCCGCGAAGGCGCGGTGAAAGCCGTTGGGCCCGAGCACCCACAGGTCGTACTTGCCCGCGTCGCCACCCACGTCCCACGCGTCGTCCAGCGACTTGCCCGCTTCCACGACGTAACGGCGCGGAATGCGGTGCAGATGCAGCTTGTCGTACACGTGGAAGACGGCGCCGGTCTTGGCCGAGCTGGCGTTGGCGAACAGGAGCCGAACTCGGCTTTCACGGGCGTCTTCGCGGGCGCTGGCGTGCAGTTCGTACGGCAGTGCGCGCGAGGGCCGTGTGCCTTTGACCTGCGCGGCAAGCGTCTGTTGCGCCGGGATGGCGATGGCCGGCTGCGCTTCCTGCCAGGTCGTCAGGCCGTCGGCGTCGGTCTTGGTGCTGCGGCCGGACAGCGTGGGCAGCGGGGCGCTGTTGGGCGACACGAAGTTCAGCGTGGACGTGAGGTCGCCGCACACGGCGCGGCGGAATGCGCTGATGTTGGGCTCCATGACGCCGAAGCGCTGCTCCAGAAAGCGCAACGCCGAGGTATGGTCGAACACCTGCGAGTTGACCCAGCCGCCGCGGCTCCACGGCGAGATCACCCACATCGGCACACGCATGCCGGGCCCGTAGGGTTTGCCGTCCGCGGTCAGCTGCTTGGGCGTGGCGGGCGGATAGGTGTAGTACTCGAAGGCCATGTCGGCGTCAGTCAGCGTGGACCCGCCGGCCAGCGTGCCGTCGTCGTTGCGCGAGGGTGCGCTGGGCGTGGGCATGTGGTCGAAGAAGCCGTCATTCTCGTCGTACGTGACCAGGAACACGGTCTTGCTCCAAACCTCGGGCGACTGCGTCAGCGCGTCCAGCGCGGCCTGGATGTACCACGCGCCCTTGGCGGGGCTGGAGGGGCCGGGGTGCTCGCTGTACGCCGCCGGCGGGATGATCCACGACACCTCGGGCAGCGTGCCGTTCATCACGTCGTCGCGCAGGCTTTGCAGCAGGCCGCCGTCCGGCATGGTGTTGCCGAAGCCCTTGGCAAAGGCGCTGAACTGGTCGTCGATGGCCGGGTTGTACGCGGGACCGCCCTGGTTCGTGACCTGGCGGTCCGCGGGCATTTTTTCGATCTCGGCGCGCCAGTGCCGAAAGCTCATCATCTCGTTGCAGCCGTAGTTGTCAGGGATGTTCTGGTAGACCTTCCAGCTCACGCCGGCTTGTTGCAGGCGGTCGGCGTAGGTGGTCCAGGTCCAGCCCTCGGTGGACGGCCCGACGTCGGCGCCCTCGTTCATTTCATTCATCACGACGGACACGTTGTCGCCGCTGGGGCCGTTGGTGCCGGTCCAGAAGAAGAGGCGGTTGGGAATGGTGCCCGCGTGCATCGCACAGTGGTAGCTGTCGCACAGCGTGAAGGCGTCGGCCAGTGCGCGGTGGAACGGCACTTCAGCGGTTTCGTAGTAGCCCATCGACAACGGCTGCTTGGCGCTGGGCCAGCGGTTCATGCGGCCGTGGTCCCAGGCGGCCTGGCAGTTCGGCCACGAGTGCGGCGTGCTGCCCGCGCGCTGCGCGTTGCCCAGCCGCGCGTCCAGGTGATAGGGCAGTTCCAGCGTGCCGTCGCTGCGCGTCTGATGGAATACCGACTTGCCGTTGGCGAGCGGAATCGGGAAGCGGTCGCCGAAGCCGCGCACGCCGGGGAACGTGCCGAAGTAGCCGTCGAATGAACGGTTCTCCAGCATCAGCATCACGACGTGCTTGACGTCCTGGATGGTGCCGGTGGGGCTGTCGGCCTCGATCGCGAGGGCGCGGCGGATGCTGGGCGGAAACATCGACAACGCGCTCATGGCCGCGGTGGCGCCGAGCGTGGTCGTGAAGAACTTTCTCTTGGAGGCGTCGATCGTCATTGGCTGGTCTGTCTGGAGTTTGCAGGAAAGGGCAGCACTGCCGGCATCATGGCGCACAATGCGCCGCGCAGGTAGGCGGGGCGGGCGTGGTGGGCGTCGTGGTGGGGGGAGGCGGAGCCGGTTCGTCGATGTCGTCGTCGCCGCCGCAAGCGCCGAGCGCGAGCGCCAGCGTTAGCGCGCAGCAGGCCGCGAGGCCGCGTCGTGCAAGGACCAGCAGGGGGGAAGTGGTTTCCATGAGTCTGTGTGCGTGGATGGGCGAACGGCCCGCGCTGGCCGTTGCGCCGTCACACAGGACGAGTGTCGGGCGGATGCTGGCGGGCCACGAATGCGCCCGGCGGTGGGGCCGGACGACAGCCAATGAGTATTGGCACGCCGGATGTCGATGCATTGACAGGGGCCTGACGGGGAGCTGTCAGGCGGCCCTTTTTTGAAACGCCATGCTAGATGCGTGTCCAGGTGAAATCGAATTCAACGCGGGACTTTCGCATGAGGTAGACGCGCGCGATGCGCGCTACTTCCAGAACGGTTTGCTGCGCGCGAGATCGTCAAAGGCCTGCTGTGCCTCGACGACCAGTTCTTCCAGGCGCGCGCTGATCCAGCCCAGCGCGAACCAGGCTTGCGGATGCGTGGCCGTACACGACTGGTAGTAGCCCTTGGCCATCGCGAGGTCGTTGATTTCGCCCAGCACGTCCTGCACGCGGGACAGCAGCTTGCGGTAGCCGCGCAGCTTGCTGGCGGGCAGCAGCGATTCGGCGAACGACAGGCCATAGCGCAGGCGCTTGCCGCGCTTGCGCAGATCGTGGCGGGCGGGGATGTCCAATGCCGCGAAATGCGTGCCCTGATCGGCGACCTTGCCGTGCCAGCGGTGCAGGCGGCGGGCAAGGAGCTTGTGCAGGTGCTGCGGTTCGGGCTCCGGCGTCAGCATCGGGATGATCGTGGGCTTGACGATGGGACCGGTCACGCCGCCTTCGAGCCGGATGGCAGGCTCGGGCGCGGCGTCGCTGGGCGTGCCGTTGGCGATGGTCTGGCCGTCCGCGTCGGGCTGCACGGGCGGCACGTCGAGCGACCATTCCAGCAGCTCCAGCAGCCATGCTTGAAACGCCTGGCCGCCCGCGATGGTCTGCGCATCTGCTTCTGGGGGCGCGGCTTCCATGGGGATCACGGGCATCCCGGCGCGCAGCAGGGCGGGCGCGACGGTTTCGTTCAGCACGTCCTGGTCCCGATTGGCGCCGAACGCCGCGAAGTGCGTGCGCACGCCCTGCAGCAGCGAGGCCGGCACCGGTGCGATCCAGCCATCGAACAGCTTCCAGGCCGATCGCAGCCGGCGCACGCCCACGCGCAACTGGTGCACGTGTTCGGAGTTGCCGGCGCGGTACACGCCTTCGGTGTCGACCTCGGCCAGCACCGCCGCATTGCGGCAGACCTGGTCCAGGCATTCGGCGGCGATCGCGCCCATCGCCTGCGGCGGCGTCATGCCGTCGCGCAGCTTAACGGACGATGCGCCGCGCGGCGCCCAGAATTGCGCAATGGCCTGCGCACGGTGTGCTTCGAGGTCATCGCCGGCAGCGGCGTCGACCTCGGCCAGGCGATGCGCCAGCTGGGCCAGGGCGTCGCCGCGTTCGGACTTGCTGCGGGGATCCAGGATCAGGGCATGGCGCTGCTGCCAGCCGCGCGCTGCGGCGAAGATGGCGGCGGGACGGCCCGACACCAGTTCGAATTCCAGTTCGGAGATCGGCAATTCCAGCGCGCCGGCGCGCAGGATGCCGGTGTCGTAGGCCAGCTCCACCGTGCCGAAGCGCGTGCGGATCTTGCGCAAGAGGCGCTGCACGTCGGTTTCGTAGCGCAGGCCCAGTTCGCCCTTGATGGAAGACAGCGGGCCCTCGACGTCGGTACCGGCATAGACCGACAGGTCGAGCACGGGACCCGGCCGCGGATGGTTCATCTCGATGCGCGAGATCGCATCGGCGCCGGGCATCTTCAGCGTCTGCACCCAATCGGGGCCTTCCTGCCGCAGCCGGATCGCGATGCGCGCTCGCGCAAGCTCGCGCTCCGGCGTGTCGAAATACATGGCATGCAAGCGAATGCGCGTGGCCTCGCGTTGCTTGACTTCACGCAGCACGGCCTGGCGCGAAGCCGTGGGCACGTGCAGTTTCAATTCCTGTTCCGACATGGCAGCGGATGTCCAACGGCAAAAGCCAAGATGTTAATCAAGCCGGGGGTGCGTTTTGATGACCGTTCATATTTTGTTCACATTGAGCATAGACGCGATCGCGGCGCAAAAACAAGGCGGCCCATGAATCGCGCTGGGTGTCTGACACCCTGCATGCGGCGGCGAGGGGCGTAGGGCATGTCTCCAGGGTGTCAGACACCCGGGCATTGGCGTAAGACGATTAGAGGTGTCAGACACCGGAATCAGTCCTACGCCAAAGAAAACGCCGCCCCATGGGGCGGCGAAGGGAGCGCGTGTCAGGGGAAACCGACAGGCGTAAAGCGAGGCGACGGCGCTACAGGATGCGTTTGCGCGCCTGGGTGATGACGACTTCGGCCAGCACGACAACCACGAAGATGGCGGCCAGCACGAGGGCGACGCGGTCCCACTGGAACAGGTTCAGCGCGGTGTCCAGCGCCATGCCGATTCCGCCGGCGCCGACCAGGCCCAGCACGGCGGATTCGCGCACGTTGATGTCCCAGCGCAGCAGCACGATGGACCAGAACGCCGGGCGTATCTGCGGCCAGTAGGCGTACCAGATGACCGAGGCCTTGCTGGCGCCGGTGGCGGTGACGGCTTCGATGGGGCCGCGCTGTGCTTCCTCGATGGCTTCGCCGACCAGCTTGCCGACAAAACCGATCGAGCGAAAAGCGATGGCCAGCGTGCCGGCCAGTGCGCCCGGTCCGAAGATGGCGATGAACAGCAGCGCCCACACCAGCGAGTTGACCGACCGGCTGGACACCAGAATCAGCCGGGCCAGCATGTTGATGGTCTTGCTGGGCGTGAGGTTGTTGGCCGCCAGCAGACCCACCGGCACGGCCATGAACACCGAAAGAATGGTGCCCAGCGTGGCAATGTGCAGCGTTTCGATCAGCGCATCATGCACGCCGCCCGGGTAGTAGGCCCAGTCGATCGGCCACATACGGCGAAAGAGGTCGGCCATCTGTTCCGGCGCGTCGTACAGGAACTCGGGGATGACCTCCACGCCGCGGATCGCCTGCACGATGGCCGCCACCAGCAGCAGGTACAGCGCGAAGCGCAGCAGGCGCTGGCCCATGCTGTAGCGTTGCCAGACACGCGGCTGGCCGGCGGGGTTCAAGGGGGAGACGTGGGCGTTCATTCTTCCACCTCCGCCTTGCGCGCGGCCGCCGGCTTGCTGCTGCCGATGCCGCGGGCGCCCGCGAAGCGGCTTTGCAGGATGCGGTCGAAACCCAGGTTGTCCAGGAACACCGCCCGCACGAAGCTGGCCAGGATTTCACCCAGCATGATGATGGCGATCAGGGTCAGCAGGATGGCGCTGACGAAGTCGTAATCGAAGCGCTGGAAGGCCGAGAACAGCGTGCCGCCCACGCCGCCCGCGCCCACGATCCCCACCATGGTGGAGTTGCGCAGGTTGGAGTCGAACTGGTAGGTGGCAAAGCCGATGAAACGCGCGAACACCTGCGGCAGCACGCCGAAGACGATGACGTTGGCAAACGAGGCGCCGGTCGCGCGCACCGCTTCCACCTGCTTGAGCGAGATTTCCTCGATGGCCTCGGTGAAGAGCTTGCCGATGAAGCCGATGGACGCGACGGTCAGTGCCAGAATGCCGGCCAGTGCGCCAAAGCCCACGGCCTTGACGAACAGGATGGCGACGATGACCGGGTGCAGCGCGCGGCACAGCGCGACAATCGACCGCGCGGGCCACGAGATCCACGCGGGCATCAGGTTGCGTGCACCCAGGAGGCCCACCGGCAGCGCCAGGATGATGCCCAGCATCGATGCCAGGACGGCAATCTCCAGGCTTTCGGCGATGCCCTTCCACAAGGTGGCGGGCTTCTCGAAGTTGGGCGGGAACATGCGCGCGAGGAACGTCGACGCGTGGCCCATGCCGCTTTCAAAGCGCGACCAGCTGAAGTCCAGCTGCGCGGCGGCGTAGATGGTGTAGAGCACCAGCAGCAGCACGCCGGCCTTGGCGCGCCCTGACATGGCGAAGGGGCGGATGCCGCCCCGGGGTTGCGTCATTCCAGCCAAGACTCGCCTCCGTAGATGGTCTTGAGCATGGTGGCGTCCAGGCCCTGGCCGTCGCCGTCATAGACCACGTGGCCGCCCGACATGCCAACGATGCGCGTGGCATAGCGGCGCGCCAGTTCGACGTCGTGGATGTTGACGATGACGGGAATGCCCGTGGCGCTGCCCTGCGCGGACAGCAGTTCCATGATCTCGACGGAGGTCTTGGGATCAAGCGACGACGTCGGCTCGTCGGCCAGCAGCACCTGCGGGCGCTGCATCAGCGCGCGGGCAATGCCCACGCGCTGGCGCTGGCCGCCCGACAGCGCATCGGCGCGCTGGTCGGCGAATCCGGCAAGGCCCACGGTGTCGAGCAGCTTGTAGGCGTGCTCGATGTCCTCGGGATCGAAGCGGCGCATCCAGGCCTTCATGGCCGAGGTGTACCCCAGCCGGCCGGTCAGCAGGTTTTCCATCACGGTCAGGCGTTCGACCAGGTTGTATTCCTGAAACACCATGCCGATGCGGCGGCGTGCGCGGCGCAGCGACGCGCCGCGCACTTGCGCCAAGTCCACGGTGCCGTCCTCGGACTGCAGCACGATCTCGCCCTTCGTGGGTTCGATCAGCCGGTTGATGCAGCGCAGGAGCGTGCTTTTACCGGTGCCCGAAGGACCGATGATGGCGGTGAGCCCCTGACCGGCGATCTGCAGGTCAATGCCGTTCAGTACCGGCCGGCCGGCCCGGTATTCCTTGACCAGGCCGGAAATGCGTAGCGACGTCGTCATGCTGGATTACTTCTTGCTCTTTGCGGATTCGCGGTCGTAGGCCGCGCGATTGAAGCTCTCGCCGCCGGATTCAGCGACCTGGCGGACGATGGCCCAGTCCTTCTCGTACGTCACCGGGTAGAAGCGGTCGGCGTTGTCGAAGGCCTTGGACATTTCCGGCGGGAAGCGGTAGTCGTAGAAGCACTTGAGCATCTGGTCGCGGAACTTCGGTTCCAGGTCATGCGCGTAGGCGAACGACGAGGTCGGGAATTTTTCGCTGGTGTAGATGATGCGGAAATCGGCTTCCTTGACCTGGCCGCGTTCGACCATGCGCTTGAAGACGTCCGATGCCACGGCGGCGGCGTCGTAGTCGCCGGAATTCACGCCCATGACCGATTGGTCGTGCTTGCCGGAAAAGATGACCTTGTAGTCCTTGTCGGGCGTCAGGCCTTCCTTCGGGAACAGGGCGACGGGCGCCATGTGGCCGGAGTTCGACGAGGGTGCGGTGTGCGCGAGCTTCTTGCCCTTCAGGTCGGTCAGCTTCTGGTACGGGCTGTCCTTCTTGACGATGACGATCAGGTTGTAGCCCTGGAAGCCGTCGGCGTAACCCTTGACGGCAAACGGCACGGCGCCGGCGATGTTCACGGCGAATGCGGTGGGGCCGGTCGAGAAGCCGCCGACGTGCAGGCGGCCCGAGCGCATGGCTTCGATTTCAGCCGCGTTGCTCTGCACCTGGTAGAACACGACGCGCTTGCCCGTGCATTCGGACAAGTGCTTGGTGAAGGGCTTGAAGATGTCTTCGTACACGGCCGGGTCTTCGACCGGCGTGTAGGTGAACACCAGCGTGGAAGGCGTCTTGAGCTTGGACGCGTCGGTGGGCGTGTCGGCCACCAGGTCCTTGTTCGAGTCGCAATACATCTGATCAAGATCGCCGCGGTTTGAGCAGGTGTCGGCGGCCTGGGCGGCGGAAGCTCCAAAAGCGAATGCGGCCAGCGCGGCCGCCTGCATAAGACGCAAGGCTTGCATCGTGTGTCTCCTCGTGTAGGTATGAATTGAATCTTTGCTGAATTCAAACACACAACCGGGGACGGCACACTCGGGAAAGTCCCTGCCTTTCTTTTCGTCTTTTGTTCGTTTTGTTCGCTTTGTGTTCGTTTTTGCGCGAAAACGCGCTCAGCCGCGAAAGCCCAGCTTGCGGGAGATTTCTTGGGCGCATGCGATGAGCGGACGCGCGATCGCGCCGTCCCAGGACACGTCGAACAGGCCGGTGGGACCCAGGCTGGTCAGGGCCAGGACGATGCTGCCCGTGTTGTCGAACACCGGCACCGACAGCGCATCCACGCCCGGCAGCGGGTTGCCCAGCGCGCGGGCCATGCCGTGCACGCGGATGTCGGCCAGTTGCGCGTCAATGTTGGCGCGCGATGCCTTGCGCGGCGGCGGCACGCTGGCGATGACGGCGGTGTCGCCTTCTTCGCGCGCGATGTAGTGCTCGCTGACCTTGGGCGGCAGCCAGGCCGCGAACACCAGCCCGGTGGCGGTGTGCAGCATCGACATCACCGTGCCCTTGCGCATGTTCACGTGGACCGGATAGCTGGCTTCGGTCATGTGGATCATCGTGGGGCCGTGCGAGCCCAGCACCGCGATGCCCAGCGTGTGGCCGATGTCGGACTGCAGCTTGGCGATTTCCGGCATGGCGACGCGCACGGGATCCAGGCGCTGCAGACTGACCAGCCCCATCTGCAGGGCGAAGGGACCCAGCTCGTACTGGCCGGTGACAGCGTCCTGCTGCACCAGTCCGACGCGGATGAAGCTGACCAGGTAGGGGTGCGCCTTGGCGGACGTCATGCCCGCGCCGGCCGCCAGGTCGCGCAGCGTCAGGGGCTTGCCCGCGTCGACAAGCGCGGCCAGGAGCGGCACGCCCACCTCGATGGACTGGATGCTGCGGCGGCCGTCGTTGGCGGCGGGCGCCGCAGTCTTGGAAGTTGCCACGGTGTACTGACCTCAGGCCGGCTGGACTTGGGAGGGCTGACGTGCGGCGAGCAGCCGGTCGGCCATTTCAACGAAACCGCCGCCGCCATGAAAGGCGGCGACAAACGCGGGGCGGTGCGTCAGGCGGTGTAGCTGGGCCTGGATGTTGGCGACGCCGACCGAGATCGGGAAGTAGGCGAACATCGGCTCGTCGTTGGGCGAATCGCCGATGAACAGCGTGCTGTCCAGGGCGCTGGCCACGTCCATGCCGAACTCGCGCTGGAACATCGTGCGCGTCATGGTGAGCTTGTCGTAGTCGCCGAACCAGCCGTTGACGTGAATGGAGCTGACCTTGGCCTGCGCGCCCGCTTCCTGAAAGATCTGGACGATGCGGCTGATCGCCGCGTCGGGCAGGGCGGGCACGTCTTCGCAGAAATCGATGGCCAGGTCGGCCACGCGATAGTCCTGGTCGCTGGCGACGGCGCTGCCCGGCACCTCGGCCAGGACGCGGTCGCGGATGGCGTCCAGCCGCTTGCGGCTTTCCTGGCGCGAGGCGGCGTCGGTCCAGTAATGCGTGGTCATGCGGCGGGCCTGGCGGTCGTAGGCGTAATAGAAAGCGCCGTTCTCGCCGACCACGGCGCGCACCGGCCACATGCGGGCGATGTGATCGCACCAGCCGGCCGGGCGGCCGGTGATCGGCACGACCTGGATGCCGGCCTGTTCCAGGCGTTCAAGCGCGGCGTACGCATCGGCCGGCAGGCGGCCTTCGGTGGTCAGCGTGTCGTCGATATCGGTCAGCACGACGCGGACGGCTGCCGCGACGTTCAAAGGCATGGCCGCAAGGGCTTGCATGAGGTTTTTCCTTCGTTTTTCTGGGGGATCTCCGGGCGAAAGTTTAACCGGATGCCCCCGTCCGGACGGGGCGGCATGACGCCAATAGGGGTTCGGCGCGGGAGAGCGGTAAAATCCGGGCTTTCCCGCCTGGTTTACGTGTCACGCCATGTCCGTCCAGTTGTCCTCCTTGTCCGGCTCCGAGCCGGAATCCTTCGGCATCGCTTCGGTTGCCGAGATCATTGCCGAGCTGCGCGCCGGCCGCATCGTCATTCTGGTTGATGAAGAAGACCGCGAAAACGAGGGTGACCTCGTCATGGCGGCCGAATTCGTCACGCCGGAAGCCATCAACTTCATGGTTACCCACGGCCGCGGCCTGGTGTGCCTGACGTTGACTGAAGAACGCTGCCGCCAGCTCGAATTGCCGATGATGGCTGCCCGCAACGGCACCCGTTACGGTACTAATTTCACGCAGTCCATCGAAGCTGCCGAAGGCGTCGAGACCGGCATTTCGGCCGCCGACCGCGCCCGCACCATCCAGGTGGCCGTGGCGCGCGACGCCAAGCCGGCCGATCTGGTCCAGCCGGGCCATATCTTCCCGGTGCGGGCTGTGCCCGGCGGCGTGCTGGTCCGCGCCGGCCATACCGAGGCCGGCTGCGACCTGACCGCCATGGCGGGCCTGACGCCCGCCGCCGTCATCTGCGAAATCCTCAAGCCTGACGGCACGATGGCCCGCCTGCCGGATCTGGTGGAATTCGCCCGCCAGCACGACCTGAAGATCGGCACCATCGCCGACCTGATCCAATACCGCAGCGAGCACGAGTCCATCGTCAAACGCGTGGGCAAGCGCGCCATGCAGACGGCCTGGGGCACGTTCGAGGCCGTGGCCTACGAAGACGCCGCCACCGGCTCCGCCCATTTGGCGCTGGTGCATGGTAATGTGACTCCCGACGCCGAGACGCTGGTGCGCGTGCACGAGCCCGCGTCCGTGCTGGATGTGCTGGATACCGGCGCAAGTCCGCATAGCTGGGGCGTGGCCCAGGCGCTCGAGGCCATCGCGGCCGCCCCGGCCGGCGTGCTGGTGCTGATGAACTGCCAGTCTTCCACGGAACATCTGTTTGGCCAGATTGCAGGTTGGAACGACCCGAAGGCGCAGGCCAATCCTGCGAACGCCGACCGCTTCGGTCTGCGCACCTACGGGATCGGCGCCCAGATTCTGCGCGACCTGAACGTGGGGCAAATGAGGCTCCTGGCCCGGCCGCGCAAGATGCCCAGCATGGCGGGCTTCTCGCTCACCATTACGGGTTACGATTGCGACCCGCAGAACACTCCCGCAACACACTGAAGGCCGACACATGAACCCTTACATCCTTACCCCCGACCTGAACGGCGAAGGGCTGCACATCGGCATCGTACGCGCCCGCTTCAATGAAGAAATCGGCCAGGCCGAACTCGAAGCGTGTCTGAAGGAACTGGCCGAACTGGGCGTGGACGAGCGCGACGTGATGGTCGCCACCGTGCCCGGCGCGCTGGAACTGGGCGTGGCCCTGTCCCACATGGCCGAAACGTTCGAGTTCGACGCCCTGATCGCGCTGGGCGCGGTCATCCGCGGCGAAACCTATCACTTTGAAGTGGTCAGCAATGAAACGGCCACTGCAATCACCCGCATCTCCCTCGAAACCGGCGTCCCCGTCGCGAACGGCGTTCTGACCGTCGACACCGACGAGCAGGCGCAGGCCCGCGCTGCCGGCAAGGGCCGCGACTGCGCCCAGGTGGCCGTCGAAATGGCCAATCTGGTGGCAGCGCTGGAACCCGAGGAAGAAGACGAAGACGAAGACGACGAGGACGAAGATTTTGACGACGAAGAAGACGACGACCAGCGCTGATAGCGCGGCGCAGGCCCGCGCCAACGCGCGCAGCGCGCGCCGCCGTGCGCGCGAATTCGCGCTGCAGGGCGTGTACGCGTGGCTGCTGCGCGGCGGCGAAGGCACGCAGGACGCCGGCGAGATCGACGCCCATCTGCGCGACACCGAGGACTTCTCCGAGGCAGACGCGCAGTGGTTCAAGACCTTGCTGCACGGCGTGCTGCGCGAAGCGCCCGCCTTGCGCGAACGCTTCACACCTTACGTTGACCGCCCGCTGGCCGAGTTGTCGCCCGTTGAGCATGGCATCCTGCTGATCGGCAGCTTCGAACTGATTCATCACGTCGAAGTTCCGTACAAGGTCGCCATCAACGAAGCCGTGGAACTGGCCAAGTCGTTTGGCGGCACCGACGGCTTCAAGTTCGTCAACGGCGTGCTCGACAAGCTGGCCGCCGACGTGCGCGCGCACGAGGTCCAATCCGCGGCGCAACAACGCCGATAGCGAGCCCCCCCCGCAGCGCTTCGCGCTTCCCCCCAGGGGGCGCCGCTGCGGACCGGCGGAGCCCGGATCCGCGCGGCCCCGCTGTGGGGCACCCGTTAGAAGTGCGACGGCGATTCTTGAACGCCGCATAGTGGAGGCGCGGTGGCGTCCGAATTTGATCTGATTGCGCGCTACTTCACGCGTGCCGCGCCGGCCGGCCTGTTAGGTGTTGGCGACGACTGCGCGCTGTTTCCTGTTCCGCCCGGTGAACAGGTGGCCACCAGCACGGATCTGCTGCTGGAAGGCCGGCATTTCTTTCCCGACGTTGATCCCAAAGCGCTGGGCCACAAGGCTCTGGCGGTGAATCTGTCTGATCTCGCCGCCATGGGCGCGCGGCCGATCGGCTGCGTGCTGGGGCTGGCGCTGCCCCACCTCCATGAGCCTTGGTTGGCCGCCTTTGCCGAAGGCTTTCACGCGCTGGCGGCGGCACATGGATGTCCGCTCATTGGTGGCGACACCACGCGCAGCGCGCACGATCTTGCGATCAGTGTGACCGTGTTCGGCTCGGTGCCGGCCGGACAGGCGCTGCGCCGCGATGGCGCGCGAAGTGGCGACGACATCTGGGTGTCTGGCGAACTGGGCGCGGCCGACGTGGCTTACCGGCTGCTGGACGGGCAGTTCCCGGCCGACGCCGCGCTGCTGGCCGCCACACGCGGCGCGCTGGAGTGGCCCGAGCCGCAAGTTGCGCTGGGCCTTGCGCTGCGCGGCATCGCACATTCAGCCATCGACCTGTCCGACGGCCTGTTGCAGGATTTGGGCCACATTCTGGCCGCCAGCCGCGCGGGCGCCTGCCTGCGGTTTGCGGACCTGCCGATGGCGCCCGCGCTGGCCGGTCTGGATGCCTCGCCGCTGCGCCGAGCCCTGCTGGGCGGGGGTGATGTCTATCAACTGTGTTTCACCGCGCCACCCGCGCGGCGCGAGGCCGTGCTGGCGGCCGCCGCGTCTGCGGGCGCCCGTGTGACCCGCGTGGGCGAGATCCTGCCGCAGCCGGGCGTGGCCGTCCTTGATGCGCAGGGCCAGCCGCTGGCCGAATTGCCCGCAGGCTTCGATCACTTTCCCGCGGACTGATCCGCGGCCTCCTGTCGTTTGCAGACCCAACACCCATGTCTTCCACTGATAAGCACTCCACTTCCATGCGCGATCGCAGCCGGGCCGCGTACCCGGCGGTGTCCTGGGTATGCCGCGATCCCGGCCGGCTGATCGCGTTCGGCTTTGGCAGCGGGCTGATCCGTCCCGCCTCCGGCACGTGGGGCACGCTGCTTGCTTGGGGCATCTGGGTGGCGGCGGCGCCTGCGGCGTCGGATTTGGCCATCGGCGTGTTCCTGGCCCTGGCGTTTTTGTACGGATGCTGGGCCTGCCATCGCGTCGGCCGAGAACTCCAGCAGCCGGATCATGTCGGAATGGTCTGGGATGAGATGGTGGCGTTCTGGCTGGTGCTGTGGCTGACGCCGGCCGGCTGGTTGTCGCAGGCGCTGGCGTTCGTGCTGTTTCGCACGTTCGACATCGTCAAGCCGCCACCCATCAAGTTCTTCGACGCCCATATCAAGGGCGGCTTCGGAGTCATGTGGGACGATATCGTGGCTGCCGGCTACGCCTTGCTGGTAATGGCGCTGGTGGCCCGCACAGGAGTCTTGGGATGAACGATCAGCTTGAAGGCGCGCGGACCAACCTGTCTGCCGCGCAGTTGTCGGAAGCGACCATACTCGGCCTGTCCGAACGATTGGGCGACGTGCTGCGGCAGCAGGGGTGGATGCTGGGCACCGCCGAATCCTGCACCGGCGGCCTGCTGGCCGGGGCCGTCACCGCGGTGGCCGGTTCCAGCGAATGGTTCGAGCGCGGCTTCGTCACTTACAGCAACGACGCCAAAGTTACCGAGCTGGAGGTGTCGCCTGAAACGCTGCATCACTTTGGCGCGGTCAGCGAACCCGTCGCGCTGGAAATGGCCAACGGCGTGCTGCTGGCCGTGCCCAACGCGCACGTGGCCATGTCGACCACCGGCATCGCCGGTCCGGGCGGCGCCACGCCAGGCAAGCCGGTGGGCATGGTGTGCTTTGGCTTTGCCATGCGGGTGGGCGACGGCATCAGCAGCCGCGCAGTGACGCATGTGTTCTCGGGTGACCGCGGGCAGGTGCGCCAGGCCGCGGTGGAGTTCGCGCTGCGGGCCGTGCTGGAGTTTGCGGGCGTGCCTATCAATCGGCGATGAAACGCTGGCGCTGATATTTGGGGAGATGGCTCGTTTGTCTGAGACCCTCTGAGGACGGCCCGCATCCTGGCCGGTGTCAGACACCCAGGGAGCGGGTCTTCGGCGTGTGACCGCCGTTCAGGGGTGTCAGACACCTGGGTCACAGCGGTGCAGACAGTGTCTGACACCTGCGCTCCAGCCACTTTGGCCAGCCGCCACTTCCAGGTGTCTGACACCCGTCCGAAGTGACCACCAAGTTGGTCAGGCGCCGCGAGGGTGTCTGACACCGTGCCAAACCAAGACCGCTCAAAATGAAAAAAGCCGCTGCACCGTGCGTTCGCGCACCGTGCAGCGGCTTTTGCCGCTTTTGACGAATCAGCGTACCGCGTTGATCGCGTCGCGCAGGCCCTTGGCGGCTTCGGCGGCGGCTTCGCGCCAGTCGTCGCCGCCGCTGGCGTAGATGATGGCGCGCGACGAATTGATCATCATGCCGTTGCGCGCCGCGTTGGCGCCGGCATTCACGGTGGCGGTGATGTCGCCGCCCTGTGCGCCGATGCCCGGCACCAGCAGGGGCAGGGCGTCGCCGATGCGCTGGCGCACGGCGGCCAGTTCATTCGGGAACGTGGCGCCCACCACCAGACCGCATTGGCCGTTGGCATTCCATTTGTCGGCCACCAGCCCCGCGACGTGCAGGTACAGCGGCTCGCCGTTGTCCATCTTCAGGAATTGCAGGTCCGAGCCGCCGGGATTGGACGTGCGGCACAGGACGATCACGCCGCGGTCGCGCCAGGCCAGGTAAGGCTCGACCGAATCCAGGCCCATGTAGGGGCTGACGGTGAGCGCGTGCGCCTGATAGCGCTCGTAGGCTTCGCGGGCGTAGTTTTCGGCGGTGGAGCCGATGTCGCCGCGCTTGGCGTCCAGCACGATGGGCAGATCCGGGTGCTTGTCGCGGATGTGCTGGCACAGCGCTTCGAGCTGATCTTCGGCGCGGTGCGCGGCAAAGTACGCGATCTGCGGCTTGAAGCTGCACGCATATGGCGCGGTCGCGTCGACGATGTCGCGGCAGAACTGGAAGATGGCGTCCGGCTTGTCCTGCAATTCGCGCGGAAAGCGCTGCGGGTCGGGATCCAGCCCGACTTGCAGGAGCGAGTTGCTGGTGGTCCAGGCGTGTTCGAGTTTTTGCAGGAAATTCATGGGATTCAGTGCAGTTTGACCCGCGGGCGCGTGCGCCGCATGAGGAGGCGAGCCAGGGCGAGGGAGACGGTACGCGAGGCGCCCAGCACCGCGCGGTGGTGCATCAGGTGCAGGCTCATGTACATCAGGCGCGCCAGTGTACCGCTTACGAACAGTCCCCGTCCGGCGAGCTTGCCCATCAGGCTGCCCACCCCGGCGTCCTGGCCCAGCGACACCAGCGACCCGTGGTCCTGGTAGACGTAGGGGTCGGTGGGCTCGGGGTTGTTGCGCAGCCGGGCAGTCAGCTTCTTGGTCAGGTAGTCGGCCTGCTGGTGCGCGGCCTGGGCGCGGGCCGGCACGGTGCGGTCCTCGCGCCACGGCGCCGCGCAGCAGTCGCCCAGCGCCACGATGTGCGGGTCGGGCGTTTCGAGCCGCTCGTTGACTTCGAGCTGCCCCAGCTTGTTCAGCGGCAACCCCAGGTCGGCCAGCAGCGCCGGGCCTTTGATGCCCGCGGCCCACATGCACAGCTGAGCAGGAAATTCGCGGCCGTCGGCGGTGCGCACGGAGTCGCCCGTCACTTCGGAAACACGGCAGGCGGTCTCGACGCGGATGCCCAGTTCGGTCAGGCGCTTGGTCGCCGCCACCGAAATCTTCTCGGGCAGGGCGGACAGGATGCGCGGCGCGCCCTCGACCAGCGTGATCGCCAGGTCGCGGTCGGCGCGGAAGTTCGGCAGGCCATAGGCGCTGACGACGTGGCTGGCTTCGGTCAGTTCCACCGCCAGTTCCACGCCGGTGGCGCCGCCGCCGACGATCACGAGGTCCAGCCGCGCGGACGGATTGCGTACCTTGGCCTGATCGACCAACGCCATGGCCTTGAGCATGGTCAGGCGGAATTGCTCGGCGTTTTCGGTGGTGTCCAGCGTGACCGCATGTTCGGCCGCGCCCGGCGTGTTGAAGAAGTTGGACGTGCTGCCCAGCGCCAGCACCAGCGTGTCGTACGCCAGTTCGCGGCGCGGCAGGACTTCCTGGCCCTGGGCGTCGTTGACGGCGTCTATCGTGATCAACCGGCGTTCGCGGTCGACGCTTTCAAGGCGGCCCTGGGTGAACGAGAAACCGTCCAGGTGGGCCAGCATCAGGTAGGAAAGGCCTTCCTGGTGGATGTCCAGCGTACCCGCCGCCGCTTCATGCAGCGAAGGCTTCCAGATATGGAAGGGGCGGCTGTCGACCAGGGTGATGTGTTGACGGCCGTGCGTGCGGCCAAGTTTGGCGGCCAGTTCGAGGCCGCCTGCGCCACCGCCGACGATGACGATGCGCTTGGAGGGTGCTGACGTCGATTGAGGCATCATGGCTCCCAGTATAAATAGAGTCGCATCCCCGTCGCGGTGCGAACCCGTGTCAATGCATGACGAAACGGCTGATGGCCACCCCCACCCAGACCGTTCCGGCGAATATCAGCAGCAGCATCACCGCCGCGCTGCCCAGGTCCTTGGCCCGCCCCAAAAGGGGGTGGCGTTCGACGGACAGCGCATCGGCTAGCGCTTCGATGGCGGAATTGAGCAGTTCCGCCGCCAGCACCATGACCACCACGCCCACCAGGAAGAACACTTCGACCGTGGTGCGGCCCAGAAAGAACGCCGCCGGAATCATCAGCACGGCCAGGGCCAGTTCCTGCCGGAAGGCCGCCTCATATTTGACGGCCGCCTTCAGGCCCTGCCAGGAATAGCGCAGCGCATTGAGGATGCGGCGCGCGCCGCCGGTGCTCTTGAAGGGCGAGTGTTGCGGATCGTGGGTCATGGAATCGGAAGAAAGCCGTGGTGGCGGCTTTTTAACAGATAAGGGTTGCCCGCGTGGCACACCGCGTGCCTATGGGCAAACCCTAATTGTGACCCAACGGCAGCAGGCGCAGGATTCTGGTCAATTGGTAAGGCCACTTTACCGTTTCGTCCTGTCATCGAGCTGTCTTCTTTCATGCCGATTCAGACTATCGAACCTCGCCGCCTGTATCGCCAGATCGCCGATCAGCTTCGCCTGCTGATCGAGGCCGGCGAGTTTCCGGCCGGTGCGCGCCTGCCGCCCGAGCGCGACCTTGCGCTGAAGCTGGGCGTGTCGCGGCCATCGGTGCGCGAGGCGTTGATCGCCCTTGAGGTCGAAGGCTGGGTGGAAGTGCGCATGGGCTCGGGTGTGTATGTGCAAAGCCCGGGCGGCGCGCCGCGCGCCAGCCTGACCGCCGAAAGCCCTCTTGAAACCATCCGCGCCCGCCGCACCATCGAAAGCGAGCTGGCCGCGCAGGCCGCGCTCCATCCGGTGCCCGCGCTGGTGGAAGGCCTGCGCGAAGCCGTCGACGCCATGGAAGAGGAGGCGCGGGCAGGCAGCGTGCCCATCCGCGGCGACCGCCTGTTTCACCTGCGGGTGGCTGAAATGGCCAACAACGCCGTGCTGGTGCGCGTCGTGGGCGAACTCTTCGACGAACGCCACAACCCGCTTTCCGTGAAGCTGGGCGATTACTTCGAAAATTCCGACAGCTGGGCCGTCGCCATCACGGAACACCGCCGCGTCATCGACGCCATCGCGGCCGGTGATGAACAAGGCGCGCGGGCCGCTATGCGTGACCATCTTTCCTGCTCGTACGACCGCCTGATGGCCAGCTGGCCCGGCGCGGCCGAAGCGTTGCGCGCTGAATAGCAATGGCTGCCGGCGCCCGCGACGGGCGCCGATGGCAAATCGCAGTCGCAGTACGAAGGTGCAGCTCCAGTAGGTGAACTCCATATGTAAAACATGACGCGAGGCCGCCGAGCCCGCCACCTCAAAGAGAGGAGACAACATGAAGCCGAGCAACGCTATCAAAGTGCTGTTTGCCGCCGTCGCGCTAGCCGTCAGCGGCTCTGCACTGGCGCAGACCAAACTGAAATGGGCGCACGTGTACGAGACGTCCGAGCCGTTCCATACCTCGTCGGTGTGGGCCGCCCAGGAGATCGAGAAGCGCACCAACGGGCGCTATCACATCGATGTCTATCCGGCCTCGCAACTGGGCAAGGAAAACGACATCAACCAGGGCCTGACGCTCGGCACGGTCGACATGATCATTTCCGGGTCCAGCTTCGCGGCCAAGAGTTTTCCGCGCATCGGAGTCACCTACTATCCCTACACCTTCCGCAGCCCCGAGCACCTGATCGCCTACACCAAGAGCGACATCTACAAGGAGCTCACGCGCGGCTACGACGAAAAGAGCGGCAATCACATCGTCGCGACCACGTACTACGGTACGCGGCAGACGACGTCCAACAAACCGTTCACCAAGTGCAGCGAGATGAAGGGCCTGAAGATCCGCGTGCCGGACGTGGCCGCCTACCTGGCCATGCCGCGTGCCTGTGGCGCCAACACCGCGCCCATCGCGTTTGCCGAGGTCTACCTGGCCCTGCAGAACGGCACGGTCGAGGCGCAGGAGAATCCGCTGACCACGATTGAGGCCAAGAAGTTCTACGAGGTGCAGAAGAACATCATCCTCACGGGCCACATTGTCGATCACCTGAACACCGTGATCTCCGGCAAGCTCTGGAAGAGCCTGTCGGACGAGGACAAGAAGATCTTCGCCGAGGTCGCGCAGCAGGCCGCGGAAAAGGCATCGGCCGAGGTGGCCGCGTCCGAGAAAAAGATGGTTGACGTGTTCAAGCAGCGCGGCCTGACGGTGGCCGAGGTCAACATCGACGACTTCCGCACCACCGTGCTGGAGAAGGTGCCGTTCAAGCAGTACGGCTACGAGCAATCGGACTGGGAAAAGATCCAGGCGGTGAAGTGAGCCCCGGCGGGCGGGCCGCCGCCGCGGCCCGCTGCGCCTGAATGCATCGCCTGAATGCAGCGCCTGACCGCATCGCTTCCGGCAATCGCCTGACCCGATCGCTTGACCGATCCCGTACGAGGGGAACTCCATGCACACCAACGCGAAGGCCGCGACGATGGCGGCCGTCAGCCATCAGCCGGACGAGCCGCCCGGCCCGCATCACGTCGCCTCGGTGGACGAGATCGTCCAGAGCTTCGAGGAAGCCGATCACCACGAAGTCAGCCTGGTCGGCTACCAGCCGGAAGACTGGATCTGTCTGGCCATGTTCTGGGCGATGGCGCTGCTGGTCTTCCTGCAGTTCTTTTCGCGCTATGTGCTGAACGACTCGTACGCCTGGACCGAGGAACTGGCGGTGTACTGCCTGATCGGCGTGGTGTTTCTGGGATCGGCCATGTGCGTGCGCGCCTGCCGCCATATCCAGGTGGACTTTCTTTACCGCTACCTGCCCAAGCCCATCGGCCGCGTGCTGTCCACGCTGATCGACATCCTGCGCACGGCCTTCTTCGGCTATGCAGTGTGGCTGACGTACCGCTACATCGTGCTGGTGGGCGACGAGCCCATGACCACGCTGTTCTGGAACAAGTCCTACGTGTACTGGGTGGCGCTGGCGGGGTTCGCGATGATGTTCCTGCGGTCGCTGCAGGTGTCTGTGCAGAACTGGCGGCAGGGCTATTCGATCCTGGAGAATCCGGCGGCCTATGAGTCGCTGGATTGAAGCGCTGCACTGAATCGCTGGACAGAACTTCCCCGAATCCGCAGTGCCTTGCCAGGAGCGATACATGGGCACCCTGATAGGAACCTTTCTGCTGTTGATGATCATGGGGCTGCCGGTGGCGGTCTCGATGGCGGGCGCGTCCCTGCTGTTCATCCTGATTTCCGGCAGCGTGCCGGACGTGGTCATCGCGCAGCGCATGATCGCGGGCGTCGAGTCGTTTCCGCTGCTGGCCGTGCCGTTCTTCATCCTGGCCGGCAATCTGATGAACATCGCCGGCATCACGGGCCGCATTTACAACTTCGCGGTGGCGCTGGTGGGCTGGATGCGCGGCGGGCTGGGGCAGGTGAACATCATCGGCTCGGTCGTGTTTGCCGGCATGTCCGGCACCGCCATTGCCGACGCCGCGGGCCTGGGAACCATCGAGATCAAGGCCATGAAGGACCACGGCTACCAGACCGAGTTCGCGGTCGGGGTGACGGCCGCGTCGGCCACGCTGGGTCCCATCATTCCGCCGTCGCTGCCGTTCGTCATCTACGGCATGATGGCCAACGTGTCGATCGGATCGCTGTTCCTGGCCGGCCTGATCCCCGGCCTGGTGCTGACCATCCTGATGATGCTCACCGTTGCGTACTACGCGCGCCGCAACAACTGGGGCGGCGACGTGGCGTTCAACTGGAAGCGGCTGGGCGGCGCGGGACTGGAAGTGCTGATCGTGCTGGCGTTTCCGCTGTCGATCTGGCTGATGACGCTGGCGGGCGTGTCGCCCAACGTCGCCACCGGCATTTCGTTCGCGGCCTTGCTGCTGCTGGATTGGAAGTTCAACTTCTCGGCCGTCATGGCGCTGATGGCGCCCGTGATCCTGATCGGCGGCATGACGCTGGGTTGGTTCACGCCCACGGAAGCCGCAGTGGCCGCCGTGATCTGGGCGCTGTTCCTGGGGCTGGTGCGCTATCGGTCCATGACGTTCAAGACGCTGGCCAAGGCCTCGTTCGACACCATCGAGACCACCGCATCGGTTCTGTTCATCGTGACGGCCGCCTCGGTGTTTGCGTGGCTGCTGACCACGACGCAGGCGGCGCAGGCGCTGACGGACGCGATCCTGAGCGTGACGCAGAACAAGTGGGTGTTCCTGCTGATGGCGAACATCCTGATCCTGATCGTGGGCTGCTTCATCGACACCATCGCGGCCATCACCATCCTGGTGCCGATCCTGCTGCCGATCGTCCTGAAGCTGGGCATCGACCCGATCCACTTCGGGCTGATCATGACGCTGAACCTGATGATCGGCCTGTTGCATCCGCCCATGGGCATGGTGCTGTTCGTGCTGGCGCGGGTGGCCAAGCTGTCGGTCGAGCGCACCACGATGGCCATCCTGCCGTGGCTGGTGCCGCTGTTCGTGGCCCTGATCGCCATCACCTACATCCCCCAGATCACCCTGTGGCTGCCCACCGCAATGGGCATGGCCGGCAAATAAGGAACCGCGAACATGTCAGGAAGACTGCAAGGCAAGACCGCCATCGTCACCGCCGCCGGGCAGGGCATCGGCCGCGCCGTGGCGCTGGCCTACGTACACGAGGGCGCCGACGTGCTGGCCGTGGATCTGAACGGCGCCGCGTTGGAAACCCTGTCCGGTTGCCGCACGCAGGTGCTGGACGTGACCGACGCCCGTGCGGTGCGCGCGCTGGCGCAGGACGCGGGCGCGGTCGATGTGCTGTTCAATGGCGCGGGCTTCGTGCATGCCGGCACCATCCTGGATTGCGACGAAGATGCCTGGGACTTTTCGTTCAACCTGAACGTGCGATCCATGTATCTGCTGATCCGGTCGTGCCTGCCGGCCATGCTGGCGCGCGGCTCGGGGTCGATCGTCAACATGGCGTCCGTGGCCGGCAGCATCAAGGGCGCGCCCAACCGCTGCGCTTACGGCGCCACCAAGGCAGCCGTCATCGGGCTGACCAAGGCGGTCGCCGCCGACTACGTGGGCCAGGGCATCCGCTGCAACGCGATCTGCCCGGGCACGGTCGAGTCGCCGTCTCTTCGCCAGCGCATCGACGCGCAGGCGCTGGCCAGCGGACAGCCGGTCGCGGCGGTCGAGGCCGCCTTCACCGCGCGCCAGCCGATGGGCCGCATCGGCCGGGCCGAAGAGATCGCCGCGCTGGCGGTGTATCTTGCCAGCGACGAATCCGCCTTCACCACCGGCACCGCGCAAGTCATCGACGGCGGCTGGTCCAATTGAAATCTTCTTTTCCAGCAACAAGGAAACCGCTATGAAACTGATGCGATATGGCGCCAAGGGCGCAGAAAAGCCCGCGCTGATCGATGCGCAGGGCCAGGTCCGCGACCTGTCGTCCGTCATTGCCGACATCACTGCGCAGACGCTCGTGCCCGCCACGCTGGCGGAACTGCGCGCGCTGGATCCGGCGTCGCTGCCGCTGGTGGCGCAACCGGGCCGTGTGGCCCCGCCGTGGTCGGGCATGGGCAAGTTCATCTGCATCGGCCTGAACTACGCGGATCACGCCGCCGAGTCCGGGCTGCCTGTGCCGGCCGAACCCGTCGTCTTCATGAAGACGACGTCGGCCGTGGTGGGCTGCAACGATGCGGTCGTGCTGCCGCAGGACTCGGTCAAGACCGACTGGGAGGTCGAGCTGGGCGTGGTGATCGGCGAGAAGGCTCGCTATGTCAGCGAAGCCGACGCCATGAAGCACGTGGCCGGCTACTGCGTGGTCAATGATGTGTCCGAGCGCGAGTACCAGATCGAACGCGGCGGCACCTGGGACAAGGGCAAGGGCTGCGACACGTTCGGCCCGATCGGCCCGTGGCTGGCGACGGCCGATGAAGTGCCGAATCCGCAGGACCTGGAGATGTGGCTTGAGGTCAACGGCAAGCGCTACCAGAACGGCAGCACCCGCACCATGGTGTTCGGCGTGGCGCAACTGGTGTCGTACGTCAGCCGCTTCATGACGCTGTATCCGGGTGACCTCATCAGCACCGGTACGCCGCCCGGCGTGGGCATGGGCCAGAAGCCCGCGCCCGTCTACCTGCAGGCGGGCGACGAAATGAAACTCGGCATCGCCGGGCTGGGCGAACAGCGTCAGCGCGTCCATGCCTGGGATCCCGCGCTGATCGACGGCTGATCCCTGCGCCTTCTTGCCTTCCGGAGTCCTCATGTCGCAGACCGATACCGCAGTCATACGCATCCACCCGGCGGACAACGTGGTGATCGCCCGGCGCCAGCTTGTCAGCGGCACGCGGCTGGAAGGCGAGGGCGTGACGGTCGTGGGGCTGGTGCCCCCCGGCCACAAGGTGGCGGTGCGCGCCATCGCGGCCGGCGAGCCGGTGCGCCGCTACAACCAGATCATTGGCGTGGCGCGGCAGGACATCGCGCCCGGCCAGCACGTGCATAGCCAGAATCTGGAGTTCTCGGATTTCGAGCGCGACTACGCCGTTGGGCAGGACGCGCGGCCGACCGATTTCGTGGACGCGCCGGCCATGTTCGACGGCATCGTGCGCGCCGACGGCCGCATCGCCACCCGCAACTACATCGGCATCCTGACCAGCGTGAATTGTTCGGCCACGGTGGCCCGCGCCATCGCGGACCACTTCCGGCGCGACATCCGGCCCGAGGCGTTGGCCGCCTGTCCGAATGTGGACGGCGTCGTGGCGCTGACCCACGGCGCGGGCTGTGCCACCGGCAGCGACGGCGAACCGCTGCGCGTGCTGCGGCGCACGCTGGGCGGCTACGCGCGCCATGCCAACTTTGGCGGGCTGATGGTCGTGGGGCTGGGCTGCGAGACCAACCAGATTGGCGGGCTGATGGAACAGGAGCATCTGCGCGAAAGCGGCATGCTGCATACGTTCAACATCCAGGACACGGGCGGCACGCGCAAGACGGTGGCGCGCGGGATCGAACTTGTGGAGCGCATGCTGGAGCAGGCCAACCGCGTCGAACGCCAGGCCGTGCCCGCCAGCCACCTGACCGTGGGCCTGCAGTGCGGCGGGTCGGACGGCTATTCCGGCATCAGCGCCAACCCGGCGCTGGGCGCGGCGGTGGACCTGCTGGTGCGCCACGGCGGCACGGCGATCCTGTCCGAGACGCCCGAGATCTACGGCGGCGAACACCTTTTGACGCGCCGGGCGCAGACGCCCGCCGTGGCCGAAAAGCTGCTGGCGCGCGTGCGCTGGTGGGAAGACTATTGCGCCCGCAACGACGCCGAGATGGACAACAACCCCTCGGCCGGCAACAAGGCGGGCGGCCTGACCACCATCCTGGAAAAATCGCTTGGCGCCATCGCCAAGAGCGGCACGACCAACCTCACCGACGTTTACGAATACGCCGAACCCGTGCACACCCGCGGGTTGGTCTTCATGGACACGCCGGGCTACGACCCGGTGTCGGCCACCGGGCAGGTGGCCGGGGGGGCCAACCTGATCTGCTTTACCACCGGCCGCGGGTCCGCCTATGGCTGCGCGCCCGCACCGTCGCTCAAGCTGTCCACCAACACGGCGCTGTGGCAACGCCAGGCTGACGACATTGACATCAATTGCGGTGAAGTGGTCGACGGCGCGCAAAGCGTGGCGCAGATGGGCGAACGCATTTTCCAGCTCATGCTGCAGACGGCGTCGGGCCGGCGCACCCGCAGCGAGACGCACGGCTACGGGCAAAACGAATTCGTTCCGTGGCAACTTGGCGCGGTGATGTAGCGAAGACGGCTCGGGGCGTGCTATACCCTGGCGTCGCCCCTTTTAGGCATTGCGCACCCATGCTTGAACGTCTGAATTCCGAGTCATTGCCGCGTCTGCCCGCTGACGTGGAAAAGCCCAGCTACGACCGCAGCCGGTTGACGCCGGGCATCGTCCACCTGGGACTGGGCGCCTTTCACCGGGCGCATCAGGCGGTGGTCACGGACCAGGCCATGCAGTCCAGCGGCGACCTCAGCTGGGGCATCCTGGGCGTATCCCTGCGTCACTCGGCCACGCGCGATGCGCTGACGCCGCAGGACGGCCTGTACACCCTTGCCGTGCGCGACGCCGGCCCGGACGGCCAGGACCGGGAACAACTGCGCATCGTGGGTTCCGTGCTGCGCGTGATGGTGGCCGACGAGGACCCCAACGCGGTCCTGGAACGCATCGCGTACCCGCAGACCCGCATCGTCAGTCTGACCGTCACGGAAAAGGGCTACAGCCACGAACCGGCCACCGGCCACCTGCGCTGGGACGATCCGGACATCCTGCACGACCTGGAAAACCCCATCCGGCCACGCAGCACCATCGGCATCCTGGTCCATGGTTTGGCCCTGCGCCGCGAGCGCGGCCTGCCGCCGATCACGCTGATGTCGTGCGACAACCTGCGGGGCAACGGCGATACGCTGCGCAGCCTGGTCCTGGCGTTTGCGCTGCGGGTGGACGTGACGCTGGCCGACTGGATCGACCGCAACTGCACGTTCCCGAACTCCATGGTCGACCGCATCGTGCCGGCCACCGAAGACCAGGACCGCCAGCGGATCGCCGAGCGCCTGGGCGTCGAGGACGCCTGGCCGGTGCTGGGCGAGCCCTATCTGAACTGGGTGATCGAAGACAAGTTTGCCGCCGGCCGCCCCGCCTGGGACGCGCAGGGCGGCGCGACCTTCGTGCGCAACGCGGCGCCCTACGAACGCCTGAAGCTGCGAATGGTCAGCGGGCCGCATTCGGCTCTGGCGTATCTGGGCGCGGCGCTGGGCCTGCATACGATGGCCGACGCCGCCAATACCCCGGCGCTGCGCGCGTTCGTCGAAGCCATGATGCGCGAGGAAATTGCGCCGACGTTGCGCGGCATTCCCGATGCGGGGCTGGTGGAGTACCGCCTGCGGTTCCTGGAGCGGATTTCCAACCCTGCGCTGCCGCATCCGCTGCCGCAGATCGCCATGGACGGGTCGCAGAAGCTGCCGCAACGCCTGCTGGACACGATCCGAGACCGCCTGCGCGCTGGCCATGGCATCGATCGCCTGTGTCTGGCGGTGGCCGCGTGGCTGAACTACCTGCGCGGCGAAGACGAACAGGGCAGCGCTTACGCCATCCAGGATCCGATCGCGGCGCGGCTGGACCGCCTGCTGTCGCGCGCCGAGGTGGCCGCGCATGCCGCCAAGCCGTCGCAGGCGGCGCAGCGTCGCGCGACGGTGCTGGCGCGCTTCAAACCCGTGTTCGGCGACCTGGGCGATTCGCCCGCGTTCGTCGAATGCCTGACCAAACATCTTGAAACGCTGCGCGAACACGGCGTGCTCCACGCCGTGCAGGCGGCCACCTAGGAGACAAGCATGGACGCCGACAGCCGCGTGACCGCCGACGAATGGGAACGCTGGGCCGAGGCGTGCCTGCTTGCGCAGGATTTTCCCGAGGACGATGCGCGCTGCCTGGCGCACAGCTTGGCGCAGACCAGCCTGTGGGGCATCGATTCGCACGGCATCGCGCGGCTGCCGCATTACCTGAATCGTGTGGCGCACGGCTCGATCCTCGCCAGGCCCGACGTCCGCGTCGCGCGCTCGGGGCCGGGCACGGCACAGGTCCACGGGGGCCGGGGGCAGGGCATCGTGGTGGCGCATCGGGCCAATGCGCTGGCCATCGAGCTGGCCCGCGACGCCGGCGTGGCGGCGGTCGGCGTCAGCGACTCCTCGCATTGCGGGGCGATTGGGCTCTACAGCCGCGCGGCAGCCGGGCAGGGTTTGATCGGCATCGCCTTCACGCATTCGGACTCGGTCGCCGCGCCCTTTGGCGGGCGCGAAGCCTTCTTCGGCACCAATCCCCTATCGCTGGCGTTTCCGCGCGCGGACGGGGCGCCGTTGTGCCTGGACATGGCCACGACCTCCATCCCTTGGAACCGTGTCATGAACGCGCGGCGCGATGGCTTGGCGTTGCCGGCGGGCGTGGCGCTGGACGAGAACGGAGCGGACTGCACCGACGCGCAGGCCGCGCGCGCTTTGCGCCCGCTGGGTGGCGAGGAATACGGCTACAAGGGGTATGGCCTTGCGATGATGGTCGAGTTGCTGTGCGGACCGCTCAACGGCAATCCATTCGGCCCGCATATCTCGTCGATGTACGAGGCGCTGGACCAGCCGCGCGAGCTGGGCGCGTTCTTCATCGTCATCGACCCGGCGCGCTTTGCCGGAGGGGCGGCGCTGGCCGCGGTGGTGGCGGGGATGGCGGTCGAGCTGTCACAGGCGCCGGGCGCGCCCCGCATGCCTGGCGATCCGGAGGCGGAGCATGAGCGGGAACGGCAGCGGCTTGGCCTGCCCGTGCCGCCCGCGCTGTGGGACGAGATGGCGGACTGGAGCCGCCGGCTGGGCGTGGCGCTGCCGGCGACTCGTCAGGCGTAGCTGCGCAATCCTCGGGCCTGCTCCTACACCCCCAGGTACTGCAGCAGCCGCGCCTCGTCGTCCAGGAACTCCCGCGACGTGCCGGTCCACGCCACACGCCCCTTCTCCACGATGGCGTGGCGGTCGGCAGTGGCCAGCAGCGGCTCCAGGTTCTTATCGATGCACAGCACGGCCAAACCGGTCTGCTTCAGCGTATCCAGCGCGGCCCAGATTTCTTCACGCACCACGGGCGCGAGCCCTTCGGTGGCCTCATCCAGAATCAGCAGCCGGGGATTGGTGAGCAGTGCGCGGCCGATGGCCAGCATCTGCTGTTCTCCGCCCGACAAGTGGCTGCCCAGGTGCTTGGCGCGTTCGGACAGGCGCGGGAACAGCGCGTACACGCGCTCCAGCGTCCAGGGCTGCGCCGCGCCTTGCCGGTTGTGCGCGGTGGCCACCAGGTTCTCGCGCACGGACAGATTGGGAAAGACATGGCGGCCTTCAGGCACCAGCCCGATGCCGCACTGCGCCACCTTGTAGGACGGCAGGCGGCTGATGTCCGCGCCGTCGAAGCTGATGGCGCCGCGCGAGGCGGGGTTCAGGCCCATCACCGCCTTGACGGTGGTGGACTTGCCCATGCCGTTGCGTCCGAGCAGGGTCACGAATTCGCCGGGCGCGATGTCCAGGTCGATGCCGAAGAGCGCCTGGCTGGCGCCGTAGTGCGCGGTGACACCGCGCAGCGAGAGCAGGGCGGTCATGCGCGCGCCTCCCGGGGGCGGCCGCGCTCGCTGCCCAGATAGCATTCACGGACCTGCGGATCGTCGCGGATCTGGTCCGCAGTGCCGCACGCGAGCGCGCGGCCGTACACCAGCACCGTGATGCGGTCGGACAGGGCAAAGACGGCCTGCATGTCGTGCTCCACCAGCAATATCGTGTAGCGGCCGCGCAGCGACAGCAGCAACCGGGTCATGGCCTCGGACTCGTGCTGGCTCATGCCCGCCATGGGTTCGTCCAGCAGCAGCAGCGACGGCTGGCATGCCAGCACCATCGCCAGTTCGAGCTGGCGCAGTTCGCCGTGGGCAAGGTCGCTGGCCGGCGTGTTCTCACGCGCCGACAGGCCGGCCAGGGCCAGCGCCTCGCGGGCGGGGCCGGTCAACGCCGGTGTGGACAGCACGGGCCGCCAGAACCGGAAGCTGTGGCCGCGCCGCGCCTGCACTGCCATCGCCACGTTCTCCAGCGCGGTGAAGGGCTTGAAGACCGAGGTGATCTGATAAGAGCGCGCCAGGCCGTGGCGCACGCGCTTTTCCACCGGCATGCGCGTGACGTCCTTGCCGTCGAGCAGCACGCGTCCGGCGTCGGGCCGCAGTTCGCCGCTCAGTTGCCCGATCAGCGTGGTCTTGCCGGCGCCGTTGGGGCCGATCACGGCGTGCAGCTCGCCGCTGGCCACGTCCAGCGATAGCTTGTCGGTGACCGTCAGCCCGCCGTAGCGCTTTTCCAGGTTTTCGATGCGCAGGGCGCTCATTGCGGCTCTCCGGAGGGATGGCGCGCCGCCCGGCGAGGCATGCACCACGGTGTTGCCGACAGACTGCCGTAGACGCCGCGCCGCGAGGCGAGCACCACGCCGACGATCAACAGGCCCATGACCAGCATCCAGTGATCGGTGATGAGCTTCAAGCCTTCTTCCAGCAGCAGAAACGCCAGCGCGCCGGCCACCGGACCGAACAGCGTGCCCAGGCCGCCCAGCGCGACCATCACAATCAGTTCGCCCGACGTGGTCCACGCCAGGTAGGACGGCGAGACGTACATGGTGAGGTTCGCCAGCAGCACGCCCGCCACGCCGCAGATGACGGCGGAAATCACATAGGCGGCAAGCCGGTAGCGCAGCGTGGGAAAGCCCAGCGCGCGCATGCGGCGCTCGTTGGCCTGGCAGCCGCGCAGGGCCATGCCGAAGGGCGCGTGGATCAGCCGGTGCATCAGCCACAGCACCAGCAGCAGCACGCCGAAGGCCGTGCAATACAGCGCGAGCGGCGTGTCCAGCCGGAAGAGGCCAAAGTCGCTGCCGGCAAAGAGCGACATGCCGTCGTCGCCGCCAAAGCCTTCTAGCCCCGTCGCCAGAAAATAGAACATCTGCGCGAAGGCCAGCGTGATCATGATGAACGCGATGCCGTTGGTGCGCATGACCACATAGCCGCTGACCAGCCCGACGGCCGCGCACGCGCCGATGGCGCCGGCCAAATGCAGCCAGCCGCTTTCGATGCCGTAGTGCGACAGCACGCCGACGGAATACGCGCCCAGGCCCAGATACAGCGCATGGCCGAAGCTCACCATGCCGCCGTAGCCCAGCAGCAGATTCAGCGCCAGCGCCGCGATGCCGTAAACCAGCACGCGGCCGAACAGCGCCAGCAGAAACGGTTCGCCCTGCCACTGCGCATACACGGGCACCAGGGCGAACAAGAACAGCAGCGCGGCGGCGGCCAGCGTGCGGGGAGATAGCGTGAACATGGCGTCGGCGTCCTTATCCGTGCCTGACGGGAAAGAGGCCCTGCGGCCGCATCGCCAGCACCAGCGCCATGACGATGTAGATCAGCATCGACGCGATGGCGGGGCCTGCGGCATTGGCCGCTGCCGGGGGCAGGGCTGCGCGCAGCAGCGTCGGCAGCAGCGCGCGTCCCAGCGTGTCGATCAGCCCGACCATCAACGCGGCCAGGAATGCGCCGCGCACGGAGCCGATGCCGCCGATCACGATGACCACCAGCGTCAGGATCAGGATGGGTTCGCCCATGCCGGTCTGCGCGGACAGGATGGGGCCGGCCATCAGCCCGGCCAGGCCCGCCAGCACGGCGCCCAGCACGAACAGCAGCGTGTTCAGGCGCGCGATGTTCACACCCAGCGCGCCGACCATCATGCGGTCGGTGGACCCGGCGCGGATCAGCATGCCGAGCCGAGTGCGATGGATGAGCAGGTAACACCCCGCCGCGACCACCAGCCCGACCACGATGATGAGAAACCGGTACAGCGGATACGTGACGCCCAGGATGTCGATGGTGCCGGACAGCCAGGACGGCAGCCCCATGCTGATCGGCGCGGGTCCCCACAGAATGCGGGTGAGCTCGTTGAAGAACAGGATGAAACCGAACGTGGCCAGCACCTGGTCCAGGTGATCGCGCGGATATAGCCGCGCCAGCGCGATCCGGTCCAGCAACAGCCCCAGCGCGGCCATGCCCGCGACGACCGCAGCGGCGGCCAGCAGGAACGAGCCGGTGTGCCGGAACACGGTGGCCGCGATGAACGCACCCATCATGTACAGCGACCCGTGCGCCAGGTTGATGAAATTCATGATGCCGAACACCAGTGTCAGACCGGCGGCCAGCAGAAACAGCAGGATGCCGAGTTGCAGGCCGTTCAAGGCCTGCACCAGCAGCAGCGTCGTGGACATGGCTACACCCCCTTGCTGGCGGCCGGCTGGGCCGCCCGCTTCACTTCATGACGCACTGGGCGGCGTACTGGTCGGAGACCTTGGACAGGTCGGGGAAGATGGGGCCCTTGTTGACAAACGCGACCTTGCCGTCGGCGTTCTCGGCCACGTCTGCCCGGAAGAATCCGGCCACGGGGAAGTGGTTGGGCTGATAGCGGAACTCGCCGCGCACCGATTGGAAGTCGGCGGCTTCCAGGGCCTTGCGCAACGCGTCCTTGTCGTCGGTCTTGCCGCCGGTCTTCTTGAGCGCGGAGCCGATCAACTGGGCGGCGTCATAGGACTGCGCGGCGTAGCTGGACGGCTCGCGGCCGTATTTCTGGCGGAACGCTTCAGCAAAGGCCTTGTTGGCGGCGTTGTCCAGGTCGGGCGAATACGGCACGTTGGTGACGGCTCCCAGCGCGTCCTTTTGCAACGCGGGCAACGTGGCGCCGTCGATGGTGTCCACCGACAGCAGCGGGATCTTGCCGAAGAGCCCGGCCTGGCGATACTGCTTGATGAAGTTCACCCCCATGCCGCCGGGAAAGAATACGTACGCGGCGTCGGGCTTGGCGTCGGCCAGCGCGGCCAGTTCGACGGAATAGTCGGGCTGGTTGACCTGCGTGAATACTTCGTTGACGACATCGCCCTTGTAGAAGCGCTTGAAGCCGGCCATGGCGTCTTTGCCGGCCTGGTAGTTGGGGGCCAGCAGATAGACCTTCTTGAAGCCCATCTGGTTGGCCATTTCGCCGCTGCCTTCGTGGCGCTGGGTGTTGTTCCAGGACGTGGAGAAGAAATACGGCGAACAGTCCTTGCCGGCGAGATTGGTGGGACCGGCGTTGGAGCCAACCAGGAAGACGCCGGCGCTGGTCACGGGCCGCACGACGGCGAGCATGACGTTGGAGTAGACGACGCCGGTGATGATGGGCACCTTGTCGCTTTGCACGAGCTTGCGCGCGGCCTGGACGCCGACTTCAGGCTTGAACTGGTCGTCTTCCTTGATGACCTGCACGGCCACGCCGCCGAGCTTGCCGCCGCCTTGTTCGACGGCGAGCATGAAGCCGTCGAGCTGGTCCTGGCCGAGCACGGAGCCGGGGCCGGTCAGCGTGGTCAGCAGGCCGATCTTGACGTCTGCTTGCGCGGCCGCGTTCAGCGACAGCCCGAGCACCGCGGCGGCGGCCAGCGTATGGATGCGTTTCATGGTGATTCCCCTTGCTATGCCGTGTGTCACGGTCGTGGATGTGATGCGCGCGGTGGCGTGGATTCGCTGGCGCGTTGGTTCACTGCAGCGCGTGTCATTGCTGCGCCTGCAAGCCAAAGAAGGTCATCGTGTTGCGGAACAAAATCTTCTGCTGCACGCCGGGCACGAGGTCGGCGTGCGTGACGAGCTTGCCGACTTCTTGCTCGCCCAAGGGATAGGGATAGTCGGAGCCGAGCAGGACGCGGTCTTCGCCCATGACGTCGATGAGCAGACGCAGGGAGCGGGGGTCGAAGACGGCGCTGTCGGTGTAGAAGCGGTCGGTGTACGAGGAGGGCGGATGCGGGCAGTCTTCGCGGACGATGTCGCGATGGCGCCAGGCGTTGTCGACTCTGCCGAGCAGGTACGCAAAGCTGCCGCCGCCGTGAGCAAAGCACAGCTTTAGGCTGCGGGGAATGCGTTCGAAGGCGCCGGACAGGATCAGGGACAGAATGCCGAGCTGGGTTTCTGCGGGCATGGCGACGAGCCACGGCAGCATCCATTTCTTCATGCGGCCGTCGGTCATCATGTCCCACGGATGGACGAGGACGGGAATGTCGTCGTTGGCGCAGTGGACGAGGAACTGGACAAGCGTGTCGTCGTCAAGGTCGCGCGGGCCGACGTGGTTGCCGATCTGCACGCCCAGGTGGCCGGCCGCGCGTGATCGCGATGCTTCGCGGCAAGCGAGGTCGAGGTCCTGCAGGGGGACTTGGGCCAGGGATTTGAGGCGCGTGGGCGCGTGGGCGCAATGTTCGAGCGCAAGATCGTTCATGCGCGCGGCCCAATCGGCGGCAGCCTGCGCGGGGTAGGTGTAGCCGAACATGATGGGCGTGGCGCACAGGATCTGGACATCGACGCCGTGGCGGTCCATCTGTTCGATGCGCAGCGCGGGGTCCCAGAGGGTGGCGTTGACAGGCCGGAAGGGGCGGTCGCCAGCCATGATCTGCCCGGTCGTGCCGTTTTCGTCAGGACGCAGCCAGGGCGCGTTGACGGGGTCAAGCGCGGCGGCTTCCTGCCGGGTGATCGGCGGGAAGAAGTGCGCGTGCATGTCGATTTTCTGGATCATCTTAAGTGGATGCCTGGGCGGGTGTGGGTTGCGCGGTCGGGGCTTGGCCCTTGCCCGGATGGATTTCGCCGCAGCCGGGGCAGGTGCGTTTTTCCTGGCTTTCGTAGAAGGCCTGGAAGAGGGGAGGCAGGTCGGTGACGATGCTTTTGAGCTGGACTTCGACGCGATGGACGAGGTGGCCGCAATGTGGGCAGTACCACTCGAATCCGTCGAGCAGGCCTTGAGGGCGCTGGCGTTCGATGACGAGACAGGCGCTGTCGGTTTCGGGGCGCTGGGGGGAGTGGCGGACGTGCGGGGGCAAGAGGAAGATGTCGCCTTCCTTCAGGTCGACGCGTTCGGGTTTGCCGTCGATCCACAGGGAGAGCCAGGCGTTGCCGCGGACTTGATAGAAGAATTCCTCAAGCGGATCGTCGTGATAGTCGGTGCGGTGATTGGGACCGCCGACGACGGTGACGATGAAGTCGCTGTCCTGCCAGATTTGCTGGTTGCCGACGGGGGGCTTCAGCAGATGAGCGTGGTCTTGGATCCAGCGCTGGAAATTCAACGGCGGGCCGTAGGCAGGCATGAGGAACTCCGTGGGTGTCGCTTGATGAGGGAGAGTCTAGGCGGGCGAGCGGGGGGCTGCACAATAGAAATTGTGGGGGTGGATATGCGCGTTATCTATCGCGGGGTTTCCCTTGTTTTCTTTTGGGGGGTTGGTTCTTAAGACGCCGGGCGCGTCGTCGGCCTGGGGTGCGCGGGGCTACGATTGCGGTCCGGAGCCTTCGCTCCGGACTTCCCCTTCGTCAACCTCGTACGCCTTCGGCTCCCTTCGGTTTCCCTCGGGCGCATCTACACGCCCCGCGCACCCCAGGCCGACGCCGCACCCGGCTGCGATGAATTCAGCTTGGCGGCCGGTGGGGCGAGTTGGGTTTTTAAGGTTCTTGCTGGGGTCAGCGCGTGTTTGGAGCGGCTTGCGGTGCCCGCCCCGCAGCGGCCGCGCGGGCGGCCTGGCGGGGCTTACGCGGCGTCTTGCGTCGTGGTGATGACGCTTCGCGAGTGGCTGCGATTAGGAGTGCGTCGGTGTCGCATACGTAGGTGTCTGACACCCCAGCATTGCCCTGCCGCACTGAGCCGACGCCTCCCTGGTGTCTGACACCGGCCTACGAAGCTCGGTCTTCATCAGCCATCGCGCGGCTCCAGTCTTAGACGCCGGTCGACGAATCTTCCGCGGGCGCTAGCCGCTGCGCTGTAATCTGCTTCAAGTAATCCACCAGCCGCTGACATGCAGGCGTCAGTGGACGATCAGCTCTGATCGAATATCCCACGTCGCCAAACGCGCCAAACACATTCGTAGGCAGGCGTGCCAGGATGCCCATCGAAAGAAACTGCGCCGCAGCGTCATAGGGAATAAGCGCCAGCGCATCGCTATGCATCAGCACGCCGATGTTGGTCAAGAGAGACAGCGACTCGACATGCCGGGCCGGCAAACGCAATCCGGCGTCAAAGAACGTGCGTTCTATCGACGCTCGCAGCGGCGACGTCGGCGCGGGCAGGATCCAGATGTGATCCATCAGGTCCGCCAACGCGACGTCGGTTGCACCAGCCATCGGGTGACGGGCGCCGACGACCAAACACAGGTCTTCGTGGTAGAGCTTGTGATGATCGACAGCGACGCCGGAGATCGAAGCCATGTCGGCGCCGGGCAGGCGGCCGACGACGATATCCACGTCGCCGGTGGCGAGCGCGGGCAGCAATTGCGCGGAGGGGCCTTCGCGGACGGTGACCTGGATGCCGGGGTGTTCGGTCATGAGGCGAGCGATGGCTTCGGGCAGGAGTTTGGCGGAGGCGGCAATCAAGGTGCCGACGACGACGTGACCGCTGGCGCCGCCAAGAACAGCGTCGATGTCGTCGGCCATGTAGCGCACTTCGGCCATCATGGCGTGCACGCGCCTGCCCAGCACGAGGGCAAGTTCGGTGGGTGTGACGCCGCGGTTGGAGCGTTCGAACAGCGTTGAGCCGAAGAAAGCTTCGAGGTCGTGGATGGCCTTGGTGACGGTGGGTTGCGTCAGGTGCAGTTCGCTGGCGGCGCGCGATAGCGAGCGGCGCGCCAGGACGCGTTCGAAGATCTGAAGCTGGTGCAGCTTGAGCTTGTGGCTCAGCGCGTTGGGCGTTATGCGGAAGTTCGACATCCGTGCGGCCGCCCCGGCGCGTGGCCGCGGACGATGGTCCTGTTCCCTGGGTGAGTCCGACATGCCGCCGCCCATGGTGCGCTATCCGGATCGCCGGGGATCGGCTAGCGGGCGGCAGGCTTGTAGGCGACGGCCTTTATTTCGATCAGCAAATGCGGGTGCGGCAACTGGTGCACCGCAACCGTGGTGCGCGCCGGACCGTCGGCGTCGAAGAACTCGCCGTAGACCTGATTGTATCCACCGAAGTCGTTCATGTTGACCAGGAAAGTGCTGATCTCGACGACGTCGGCAAGCGTGGCGCCGGCGGTGGCGAGGATGTCGCGGATGTTCTCGATTACGGCGCGGGTTTGCTCCCGGATGTCGAGCGTGGTGGTGCCCATGGCGTCGACTTCGGCCCCAGCGATGCGGTTGTCGGGCAGGCGCGAGCTGGTGCCGGAGACGTACAGGAAGTCGCCGGCGCGTTTGATGTGGGGATACTTGCCGCGGGGCGTGGCCTTGCCGGGGACAACGGTGGCGCTGGCGGTGGGCTGGTTCATCGTGCGGTCCTTGTGTATAGGTGTCAGAGCTTGATGCAGACGTTGGTGGGTTCGGTGTAGAAGTGCAGCGAGTGGCGTCCGCCTTCGCGGCCGATGCCGGACAGGCCGCTGCCGCCGAACGGCGTGCGCAAGTCGCGCAGGAACCAGCAGTTGACCCACGCCAGGCCGACCTGCATGGCCTGGGCGACGCGGTGGCCGCGCGTGAGGTTCTGGGTCCAGACGGCGGCAGCGAGGCCGTAGCGGGTGTCGTTGGCCAGGCGGATAGCTTCGTCCTCGGTGTCGAAGGGGGCGATGTGGCAGACGGGGCCGAAGACTTCTTCCTTGATGCAGCGGGCGTCTTCGGGCAGGCCGGTCCAGATGGTGGGCTGCACGTAGGCGCCTTCGTCGCGCGCGTCGCCGAAGACGGGTATGCCGCCGCCGGTGACGACGGTGGCGCCTTCCTCACGGGCGAGGGCGAAGTACGACAGCACTTTTTCGCGGTGCTCGCGCGAGACGAGCGGTCCCATCTCGGTGTCGGGGTCCAGCGGCCAGCCGATTCGCAGGGCGCGCGCGCGCTCGGCCAGCGCGGCGACGAAGCGGTCGTAGATCGGGCGCTCGACGTAGACGCGCTCGGTGCACAGGCAGACCTGCCCGCAGTTGGCGAAGACCGAACGCGTGACGCCGTCGACCGCCGCGTCGAAGTCGGCATCGGCGAAGACCAGCGCGGCGTTCTTGCCGCCGAGTTCGAAGGACACGGGTTTCACGCCGGGCGCCACGGCGCGCATGATGGCGGCGCCGGTGGAGGATTCGCCGGTGAAGGTGATGCCGTCGATGTCGGGATGCGTGGTCATGAATTCGCCGGCCGAATTTGGGCCGAAGCCGTGCGTCAGGTTCAGGACGCCGGGCGGCAGGCCGGCGTCGTGCGCGACTTCCGCCAGCAGGGTGGCGGTGGACGGCGTGACTTCGGACGGCTTCATGATGACCGTATTGCCAAAGGCCAGCGCGGGCGCGACTTTCCAGGTCAGCAGCAAGAGCGGCAGGTTCCAGGGCGAAATCACGCCGACCACGCCGAGCGGCTTGCGGTAGGCGTAGTTCAACGCCTGGCGGCCGTCGGGCGTGTCGGTCATGTAGCTTTCCATGTCCAGCGTGCGCGCCAGTTCCGCGAAGGTGCGGAAATTGGCCGCGCCGCGCGGGATGTCGATCTTGCCGGCCCAGCCGATGGGCTTGCCGGTGTCGCCGATCTCGGCCTGCAGGAAGTCGTCGAACCGGCGCTCGATGCCGTCTGCCAGCGCCAGCAGGTAATCGGTGCGCGCCGCAACGGGCAACGCCGCCCAGGCGGGCAGGGCGCGCCGCGCCGCGATGACCGCGCGGTCGACTTGATCGCGGCTGGCTTCATGGACCTGCGCGATCAGTTGCCCATCCACCGGGCTATGTTTGTCAAAGGTGGACGCGCCGTCTTCGAAGCGGCCGTCCAGGTAGTTGCGCAGTTGGCGAGTCGGCATCGGCGTCGTTCCCGTGAAGTCAGTTAGGGCGGTTCAGATAAATACGTATACGTACTATATTGGCGGATATTAGGCAGTGGGCGAATCCAAGTCAATGCGCATTTGCGAGAACGGCTGCGCCTACAATCGCCAGGCACATTCCATGGACGCCAGATGACCGCCGCTTCCCGATCCGCCCGCCCGGCTTCCGCCCGGACCCTGAAGGAATTCGACCTGACGCACGTGGCGTCCCACCTGCTGCGCCGCGCCCATTTCCGGGCCGAGGCGCTGTTCACACAGGCGTTTCCGGACGAGGATCTGACCCCGCGCCAGAAGGCGTTGCTGGTCACGGTCTATCAGAATCCCGGCGCGACGCAGAACCGCATCGCCGAGTTGATCGCGCTGGACCGCAATTCCTTTGCGGAAATGATCGCGCGCATGACGAAGAAGGGGTACGTGCGCCGCACGCGGTCGGTGGAGGATGGACGCGCCTATGCGCTGCAAATCACGCCGGAAGGGGCGGCGCTGCTCGCCCGCATTCTGCCGCGAGACGCTGAGGTCGAGGCGCAGGTGCTGGCTCCAATCCCGGAGGAATTGCGGCCTGTGTTCCTTCAGTGCCTGCGTCTGATGGCAGGTTTGGAAACCCCGCCCGCGCCTTGACGCTGCCGCCGCCGGTATTGAAGCGGTTCAGCTCTCGCTTTTGGGTACTGGCGCAGGCGGGGGCGTTTGAGCAGACGGTTGCGAAGGCCGTTCCACCTTTCCAAAGCGCAACGCAAATTGGCGCGTAAAAACGGCGCCAAAGAAGAAGATCTGCGCGGAATACCAGATCCACAGCAGCAACGCGATCAGCGAACCCGCCGCCCCGTAGGCGGACACCGCGGCGCCGCGGCTCAAATACAGCCCGATGCCCCACTTGCCCAGCAGGAACAGGGCGGCCGTCACGACGGCGCCCGGGATGACGTCCGGCCACGAGATCCTGGCGCTGGGCAGCAGCTTGAAGATCACGGCAAACAGCGCTGCCACCACGGAAAACGAAAACAGGTTGGACGCCCACTCCGCCACAATCGAGAAGGTCGAGTTGGCCCAGAGCGAGCCATAGATGCCCCGCGCAGCCGCCAAGCCTGCGTTCACGGTCAGGGACACCAGCAGGAACAGCGCCAGCACCAGCACCAGCCCGAACGACAGCAGGCGGCTTCGCACCAGGCCCTTTATGCCGCTTTTCTGATTGGCCCGCACTTCCCACAATTCATCCAGGCTGGCCTGCAATTCCGCAAAGGCGGTGGTGGCGCTGAAGATCAACACGCCGATCGACACCATGGCCGCAATCCAGCCGCTGCCAGATTCGTGCGCGCTGGCAAGCACCGTCTGGATCACCTCGGCGCCGCGCTCGCCGATCAAGTCGCGCAACTGCGCAAACAACTCGGACCGCACGGCCTCTTCGCCAAAGAACGCGCCCGCCACCGCGATCACCAGCAGCAGCATCGGGGCCAGCGAAAACACCATGTACAACGCCAGCGCGGCACCCTTGCTGGACGCGCGATGGCTCGACCATTGCTTGGCGGAGTCCATCAGCAAACCGCCGATCTGTGAGGGTCGCAGTACTTGCAGGACGGTTCTGGGCAGTCGCATGGGGCAATGTCTCGGTGGGGCGAGCCTTCATTGTAGGGACGCGTACAAGCCCCAGATACGGCCAGATTGTTGGCAAAAGTTTTCAAACGCCGGAAAATTTGCCGCTACTGAAACAACACGCAAAGTTTCGGGCACCGTTTCCGGGCCTCAAAAAGAAAAACCCCCGGGGCGAAGGTCCGGGGGTCTTTCGGATACTGCATTCCCCGGCCGAAGCCGGGGAGGCCTTGCAAGAACAGCGGGACTTAGAAGTCCATGCCGCCCATGCCGCCCATGCCGCCGGGCATGGCCGGAGCAGCGGGCTTGTCTTCAGCCAGTTCAACAACGGCGGCTTCGGCCGTCAGCAGCAGGCTGGCGACGGAGGCAGCGTTTTGCAGGGCGGTGCGGGTCACCTTGGTGGGATCCAGCACGCCTTGCTCGACCAGGTCGGTGTACTCGCCGGTCGCGGCGTTGTAGCCGTAGTTGCCCTTGCCGTTCAGCACGTTGCTGACCACGACGCTGGCTTCTTCGCCGGCGTTCGTGACGATGGTGCGCAGGGGCTCTTCCACAGCGCGCAGGATCAGCTTGATGCCGGCGTTCTGGTCAGGCGTGTCGCCCTTCAGGTCAGCGATGGCTTGCTTGGCGCGCAGCAGCGCAACGCCGCCGCCAGCCACAACGCCTTCTTCCACTGCAGCGCGGGTGGCGTGCAGGGCGTCTTCGACGCGAGCCTTCTTTTCCTTCATTTCGACTTCGGTGGCAGCGCCAACGCGAATCACGGCAACGCCGCCGGCCAGCTTGGCCACGCGTTCTTGCAGCTTTTCACGGTCGTAGTCGGACGTGGCTTCTTCGATCTGCACGCGCACTTGCTTGACGCGGGCTTCGATGGACTTGCTGTCGCCAGCGCCGTCGATGATCGTGGTGTTTTCCTTGCCCACTTCGATGCGCTTGGCTTGGCCCAGTTCAGCCAGACCGGCCTTTTCCAGCGACATGCCGGTTTCTTCGGAGATCACCGTGCCGCCCGTCAGGATGGCGATGTCTTCCAGCATGGCCTTGCGGCGGTCGCCGAAGCCCGGAGCCTTGACGGCGGTGGTCTTCAGGATGCCACGGATGTTGTTCACAACCAGGGTGGCCAGCGCTTCGCCTTCGACGTCTTCCGCGATGATCAGCAGGGGACGGCTCGACTTGGCAACTTGTTCCAGCACGGGCAGCAGGTCGCGGATGTTGCTGATCTTCTTGTCGAAGATCAGGACGAACGGGTCGTCCAGAACGGCAACTTGCTTGTCCGGGTTGTTGATGAAGTAGGGCGACAGGTAGCCGCGGTCGAATTGCATGCCTTCGACGACGTCCAGCTCGTTTTCCAGCGACTTGCCGTCTTCGACGGTGATGACGCCTTCCTTGCCGACCTTGTCCATCGCGTCAGCGATGATCTGGCCGATGGAGGTGTCGCTGTTGGCCGAGATGGAACCGACTTGAGCGATTTCCTTGCTGGTCGTGACCGGCTTGGATTGCTTCTTCAGTTCGGCGACGGCGGCGGCGACAGCCTTGTCGATGCCGCGCTTCAGGTCGATCGGGTTGAAACCGGCGGCAACGTACTTCAGGCCTTCCTGAACGATGGCCTGGGCCAGCACGGTGGCGGTCGTGGTGCCGTCACCGGCGTTGTCGGAGGTCTTGGACGCGACGTCCTTGACGAGTTGGGCGCCGATGTTTTCGAACTTGTCCTTCAGTTCGATTTCCTTGGCGACGGACACGCCGTCCTTGGTCACGGTCGGGGCGCCGAACGAGCGCTCCAGCACGACGTTGCGACCCTTGGGGCCCAGGGTGGTCTTAACAGCGTTGGCGAGAACGTTCACGCCACGGACGATGCGCACGCGAGCGTCATCACCGAACAATACTTGCTTGGCAGCCATTTGTTAGCTTCCTTCGAAAATTCGTTTGAGGCGGGAGATTTACTGAACCACGGCGAGGATTTCGTCCTCGCGGATGACGAGCAGTTCTTCGCCATCAACCTTCACGGACTGGCCGGCGTACTTGCCGAACAGAACCTTGTCACCAGCCTTCAGGTCGACCGGCAGGATCTTGCCGTCTTCGGTCTTCTTGCCGGGGCCGACGGCCACGACTTCACCCTGGTCGGGCTTTTCAGCGGCGCTGTCGGGGATGACGATACCCGAGGCAGTCTTGCGCTCGTTTTCGAGGCGTTTGACGATCACGCGATCGCCCAGGGGACGCAAGGCCATGAGGAACTCCTGTTAACTAAATGAAAGGGGTGGTCGGTTTGCCCGGGAGGTGTTAGCACTCACCGGAGTCGAGTGCTAATTATAGGGATGATGTTCTGAGGTTCAAGGGGGGGCGGGGCGCTGTTACATATTGGGGCGCTACTTGTCCCGGGTGTCGAAATTCATCTAACTTGAGATTTACGTCATCCAGTTTGGGAATCGATAATTTTCGATATGCGAGCAGTGGCGAGGCCTCCAGCCCGATTTCACCTCTGGAGGTCCGATTTCCTGTGTCAAGTTCAGGGCGACGCGCCGTTCTCCCCCGAATGGAGTCGTTGCCTGCTGCTGGCGACGCGAGGTGCCTGACCAGCACACGACGCACGCCTGATTCGGTATTGGCCATGCCGGCTGGTACAGCTGCCCAACGATGGTCGCTCTCGACCCACTCCGTTGTTGGCAACCGCCGCCTCCGACCCGAGGTGGTTCCTCACCACGGATGCAGACATGACCGCTTTCTGGGGTCAAACGGCGGTTGGCAGCGAACCTGTGAACCTGACAAATGATGGTGTGTCGATGTTAGCGCTGGATGAGTCTGTGCGCTGAGGCTAGTATTGCTCTCGCTCTTGCCGGGAGGGGCATACAAGACGCCAATTCGATGTAGCGACCGCTATGCAGATGCTCTGACACTAGTCCGCACGCCGAGGCATGGTGTTCTGTGACATAACGCCAGATCCCGCTGCGCATTCCCGTTTTCAAAAAACTTCCCTTTTCGCCAGTTTTTCGCGAGCGATAGAGTTTTCTCACTGCAACAGTGCCTTCACTTGACAGACGAGCTCGTGGTTAGGAAAGCGTTCACAGGCCACCGACCAAGCCTGCTTCGCCTTTGCATGGTCGCCGTTGTTCCAGTGCACTCCGCCGAGCTCGAACATTGCCACAGCATATTCGGGATCTAGAGTGACCGCCCGATGTAAGGCGTCGATCGCCTGTTCCGTCTGCCCAAGATGCGCGTATGCCACGCCGACCTGAAACCAACTCATTGCGTCCGGCTGGAGCGTTTTGGCCTGCTCTAAGAGAATCGGTAGACTTTCGTCAAAGCGGTCTAAAAAGTTCAGCGCTGTTCCAAGGCAATAGCCATAGTGGCCGCCTTCCAGATCGTAGGCCTTGCGGAAACAGCGTTCAGCCTCCGCCCAGTCCCCGTTCTCCTGCGCCCAATGGCCCAGGCGATCCCACGGCAATGCCGCGTCATCCGCGCTGACGTGAGCGATGTGGCGGTCGAATTCACTCCTGAATTCGGCGTAGCTTTTCTTGAGGTCATAACCCTGCCCTCGCAAGTAGAAGTTGCTCATTAACAGCTCCCATCGCCCTTGCGAGCTGTCAGGATGCCCCAGCAGATCGTTGCCGGTCACTGCGCTGGCTCACAACGATCGCATCGGGGGTGTGATGTACCGGGTCGAGCACTTCGGGCAGGTGGCCGCGCCGGGCCAAAGCGTCGATGCGAGACTTCGGCGCCGCACTCAGAAGCCATAAAGCCGCGACGCGTTATCGACCAGGATCGCCTGCTTCTCCGTCTCGCTTACCCACGCGCAGAAGGCCGACAATTGTTCGCCATCGTCAATCGGATGCAGCGGTTCGCTGCGATCGCGCGTGCGCGCCACGCCGGGCCAGGCGCCCGAGTGTGGCCAGTCCGTGCCCCACAGCATGCGATCAAGCCGCGTATCGATCAGGGCACGGGCGATCTCGCGCGCCTCGATGGGAGGGCGGCCGTCCTGCCAGACCGTGAGGCGATAAGGCGCAGAGAGCTTCACGTACACATTGCCTGTCGCAACCATCTCCAGCAGCGCATCGAAGCCGGGCTGGCCCGTGCCGGCCACGGCGCTTGCCAGTGCGAAATGATCAATCACCACGGGCACGGGGCAGTCGCGCAGCGCGGGCGCCAGCGCAGTGACGACCGGCAGCGTGGTGTAGATCTGCACGTGCCAGCCCAGGTCGGCAACCTGTTCGGCGGTCCTTCATGTACGGCAGGGCCGTCGAGGCATTGGCAAACATGAACGGCAACCGGCCCGCCAGCATTTCGGTGATGCAGGCCTGTTCGCCGGCAAACGGGATGCTGTGCAACTCGATGCCCGCCGTCTGCGCAAACAGCACGGCCGCCATGTAGGGCGAGGTGCCGATGCCTCCCGAGCAGAAATCGATCTCGCCCGGCGCGGCCTTGGCCTGGGCGATGAGTTCCTGGACGGAGTTGGCGCGCAGCTTCGGTCCGGCCAGCAGCACTTGCGGCGCGCTGCCCACCAGCGCCACGCCGGTGAAGTCCTTCATGGGGTCGAACGTTGTCACGTTCTGCAGCGTGGGCGCGACGGCGACAGTCGTCTGGCTGGCGAGCAGCAGAGTGTTGCCGTCGGGCCGCGCGCGGGCCACGTAGGCCGCCGCGATCATGGAGGCGGCGCCGTTCTTGTTTTCGACCATCACGGCGCGCCCGCCCACCTGCATGTGCTGCGCCACGATGCGGGCCACGGTGTCGGGCGCGCCACCCGGCGGCGCACCGACGACGATCCGGATCGTGCCGCCCGCCGGGGTCTCGGACAGCGCGGGCGCCCCGCAAGCCAGCAACGCGCTGCCGAGCAGCGGTGCGAGCAGTCTGGCCAGGAGCCTGCGTGGGTGTGCGCCAGGTTTCGTTTGCATCGGTGTCTCCTCGCGATATTGCCGTGCGCCGCATCGAAGCCGCGCCGGCTGTTGTGATGTGGAGCCAGTGTCCGGCACCCAGATTGATATAGTCAAATATATATATTGAGTCATTTCATACATTGATTTGTATGAACAGCGAGGTTCAGATGAATAAACGCGAGATGGCGCTGTTCGAAGCCGTGGGGCGCACCGGATCCGTCACATTGGCGGCGGCTGCCACCGGCATGTCGCAGCCCGCGGCGAGCGCGATGTTGAAGTCGTTGGAAGACAAGCTGGGCTTCGCGCTGTTCAGTCGCGAAAGGCGCCGTCTAGCGCTGACCGCCGAGGCGCGCATGCTGCTGCCGGAGATCGTCCATGCTCTGGCGGCGATGGACAGCGCCGAACGTATGGCGGCCAGCATGCGGGGCGGGGCGCACGCGCGGCTGGACGTGGGGGCGGTGGCGGCCGTGGGCGCGAGCATCCTGCCCGGTGCGATGGCCTGGTTGCAGGCCCGCGAGCCCGGCGTGCGGGTCAGCGTGCGCACGGACATGACGCTAGGGGTGGCGGGGCTGGCGGCCGATCAGCGCATCGATATCGGCATCGTGATCGGCTTGGCCGCGCTGCCGAATGTGGGCCGGCGGACGCTGGCGCGGCTGAGCCTGCAGGCCGTGATGCCGGTGGGCCACGCGCTGGCAGATCGCCACCGTCTTGCTTTGGCCGACCTGGCGGACATCCCCTACATCTCGCTCAGCCGGCACTTGCAGGTGGGGGCGCTGACGGCGCGGCAGTTCGAACAGGAGCGCTTGCCGTTTCTGCCGGTGATCGAGGTGAATCAGTACTCGGCCGCCTGCGCCTTCGCGGAACGCGGCCTGGGTGTGGCCATCCTGGATAGCATGAGCGGCCTGTATGCGCGGCGTCATGGACTGAGTGTCGTGCCCGTCGATGTGGAAGGCGGTCTTGACCTTGACATCGTGTGGCCCCTGAACCGGGGGCTGGGGCGCGTGGCACGTCAGCTCGAGGCGGGCCTGGTGCATGAGTTGTCGCACACCACCGACTAGGCGCCGCGCGTGTCGTCGGCAGATTAGGGTTATTCCGGGATTCTTTATGCTTAAACTTTTGTGAAGAATGAGCGGCGGATGCAGGGCCGCCGCCGATGAGGCATCAAGGCGGTTCACCGTGGTGCGGCATGTGACGCACCGTTCGCGGGATCGACGGGTGACCCCATATGGAGAATTGCATGCTGCTGCGTAGACGTTGTCTGGCCATGATGATGCTGGCGATGGTTGGCTGGACGACGGGCAGCCATGCGCAGACGCCGTCTCAGGCCTGGCCCGGCAAGCCCGTGCGTCTGGTCGTCGGGTTGGCGCCCGGCGGGCTGGTCGACGTGCTGGCGCGCACCGTGCAGCCGCACTTGGCAGAGGCCTTGAAGCAGACCGTCATCGTGGAGAATCGGGGCGGCGCGGGCGGCAACGTGGCGGGCGCCGAGGTGGCGCGCAACGGTAAAGACAACCATACGTTCCTGCTCAATCCATCGACTACTGAATCGGTCAACCCGCTGATGTTCGTGAGCATGCCGTTCGATCCGCAGCAAGATTTGCGGCCGGTTGGCTTGCTGGCCAACAGCCAACTGTTCCTGTTTGTCCGGTCTTCGCTGGGCGTCAATACGCTTGAGGAGTTCGTGGAATATGCGCGCAAGCGGGCCGATCCGCTGAACTACGGATCCGCCGGCAACGGCACGACGCCGCACTTGGCCGGCGAGCTGCTCAAGCAGGCGACGGGCATGCAGGCCACCCATGCGCCGTATCGCGGCGTGGCGCCGGCGATACAAGACCTGGCAGCGGGCCAGATCGACTTCGCGTTTGGGCCCGCCACGGTATTTCCGATGGTGGAAGCGGGCAAACTGAAGGTGCTGGCGGTGGCGAGCCGGCAACGCGCGGCCGTGGCCCCCGACATCCGAACCTTTACCGAGGCCGGCATCGACGGTGTTTTCGCGGACAGCCTGTTCGGCGTGTATGCCGCCGCTGGCACCCGCGACGACGTGGTCGATCGTATGAACGCTGAGATCAACAAAGTGCTTGCGAGGCCGGAGATCCAGAAGCGCTTTCTGGATGCGGGCGCCGAGGCAATACCGCTGAGTGCGGCCGACTATGCCGCGCGCGTGCAGGAAGAAAAGAAACTGTTCGCGCCGTTGATGAAATCGTTGGGGCTGAAGGAACAGTAAGGGGTAAGAAGCATATTCCCCATTCGTATTTGGTCTCCTGAGCCTCCCGTGTCCATACTCAGCGGTTTTGGCCGCCGCCATCGGCTTGCCATTCTTGCATCGGACGCATCATGAGCACCCTGTCACCCGAAGTTCAAGCCGCCCAGGCCCTAGGCCGTGAGGCAGGCGTAGGCACGCCCAATGTGCTGACCACCCCGCTGGATCAAGTGCGCCGGCAGGCGCGCGGCTATCAGGTCTGGTTGGCGGGGGACGTGCCTGAAGTCGGGCGGGTGGTGGAGCATCGGTTGGATCATCTGCCGGTGCCGGCGACCTTGCGGCTTTACTATCCGGCGGGCTCGGAGGGCAAGGCGCTGCCGCTGTATCTGCATCTGCACGGCGGCGGGTTTGCGCACGGGGATCTGGAAACCCTGGATCGCTGGAAGCGCGAGATCGCCAATGAGGCCGGTGTGGTGACGGGCGGGTTGGACTATGCGCTGTCGCCTGAGGCGCGCTATCCGGTCGCCGTGGAGCAGGTGTTGGGAACGGTGCGCTGGTTGCATGGCAATGCGGCAACGCTGGGTCTGGATGCGGGGCGTTTGAGCTTGGGCGGAGAATCTGCCGGCGGCAATCTGACGCTGGCGGCGGCGCAAAGGCTGCGTGATGCGGGCGAGCCGTTGCTCCGCGCGATTGCGTTGATTTACGGCATGCTGTCGGCGCGCCGGGATACGCCGGCGCAGCAGGAGCTGGGCGATGGCCGCTTTGGGTTGTCGACCGACAAGCTGGATTGGTTCTGGCGCCAGTATGTGGCGGATGAGGCGCAATTGCAGGATCCTGGCGTTGCGCCGCTCTTGAGCAGCGTGCAGGGTCTGCCGTCTGTCATTCTGCAAGCCGCAGAGCTTGATCCCTTGCTGGACGACACCAAGGATCTGGCGCAGGCGCTACGCGAGGCGGGCGCGCAGCCGTGGTTGAAAATCTACCCCGGCGTGCCGCACAGCTTCATCGGCATGACCCGCATCCTGCCGCAAGCGCGGGAAGCCCGATCGGATCTGGTGCAGCAGTTGCGTCTGCTGCTGGCCTGAGCGCCTCGCTTACTTAACTCCGAACCGGCTTGTTCCCGTGCGACACGCTGGGTGTATCGCGGAACAGCGACATGTGCGTGTGCGTCGCCACCCACGGATCGCCGACGTTTTCGCGCGCGAACGACACGGTGGCGCGTCCCAGGCGGTCGAAGGTCTTGCCGTCGGGGTGATAGCCGATCGAGTCCCACACCGCCGCACCGACGGCGAACAGGCGATCCGGCGACACAAAGGTCTGCACGTCGTCCAGACGCCACAAGAACTTATCGATGCTGAACCACACATTGCGCCACTGGTTCTTCTCGGTGTGATCGCGGCCGTGCACGAAGTTGGTGTACGTGCCAAACGCGACAAAGTCTTCTGCGAACAGATGGCGTGCCGCCGCGTAATCCACGGCTTGGACATGGTCGGACAGTTCCTTGAACCAGGCACGCACCGCGTCGGCATCGGCCGGCGCAACAGGGGTCAGAGCTTTAACAGACATGGTTTCTCCATGAAAAATTACGAGGAAATCGGCGCGGCGCCAGGAAACCAGCAAGCCACTTTGTGTTCGCCCGCCATTGCCGTCAGCGTCGGCGCTTCCTGGCGGCAACGTTCAACCGCCAGCGGGCAGCGCGGGTGATAGCGGCAGCCTGAGGGCGGGGACATCGGGCTGGGCGGTTCACCCAGCGCCACCGGAAACGTCCGCCGGCCATCGCGATGGCGTTCCGGCTCGGGCACGGCAGCCAGCAGGCCGCGCGTATACGGATGCAGCGGCCGGTCATAGACATCGTCACGACGACCGGTCTCGACAACCTGGCCGGCATACATGATGGCGATGCGATGCGAGATATGCCGCACCACGGCCAGATCGTGCGCGATCAGCAGGAAGGACAGTCCCAGTTCCTGCTGCAAGTCCTGGAACAGATTGATGATCTGCGCCCGCACCGAGACGTCCAGCGCCGACACGGGCTCATCGGCCACGATCAGCTCAGGCTGAATCGCCAGCGCGCGGGCAATGCCGACCCGCTGGCGCTGACCGCCGGAGAAGGCATGCGGATAGCGCCTGGCGGTGTCGGCCGGCAGGCCGACCTGGGCGATCAACTGCGCCACGCGTTCTTCCAGCGCACGCCGTCCTGCCGACCAGCCATGCACGATCAAGGGCTCGGCAATCGCATCGAACACCGTGTGCCGCGGATTCAAACTGGTGGACGGGTCCTGAAACACGAGCTGCATGTGCCGCCGCAGTTCGCGCAATTGCGCGGTGCCTGCGGTGCTGATGTCTTCACCCCGAAACCGGATGGAGCCCGAGGTCAATGGCGTGCGGCGCAGGACCGCGCGGCCCAACGTCGTCTTGCCCGAACCGGACTCGCCCACCAGGCCCAAGGTTTCACCGCGCGCCAGTTCCAGCGAGACGCCATCGACCGCGCGCGCGGTCATGGGCCGGCTGAACCAGCCCGCCGAGCGCACCGGGTAATGCACGCGCAAATCCGCTACCTGCAACAACGGGGGCGTCATGCCACCTCCTTCCAGACCGGTGCAAACGGCCGCACACAGGCAGCCAGGCGTCCCGGCGACAGCGACTGCAACGGCGGCCGCGCGGCGCATGCCGCATCGGCGCCGGGGCAACGCGGCGCAAAATCACAATAGCTGCGCCGCACACGGGGATCGGGCGGCACGCCTTCGATTGCCGTCATGCGGTGCTGGTTATCCGACAGCCGTGGGGTGGCGCGCAGCAAGCCCGCGGTATAGGGATGGGCAGGCTGGGCAAACAAGGCATCGGCATCGCCGACCTCGACCAGACGGCCGGCATACATCACCGCGACGCGATCAGCCACCTGCGCCACCACGCCCAGATCGTGCGTCACCAGCAGCACCGCCAGCTTAAGGCGGGTTTTCAGTTCGGCCAATAGCGCCAGGATCTGCGCCTGGATTGTGACGTCCAATGCGGTGGTCGGCTCGTCGGCTATCAAGATCTGCGGATCGCAGGCCAGCGCCATGGCGATCAGAATGCGTTGCCGCTGGCCCCCGGAAAACTCATGGGGCAGGCGCGCCAGGCGTTCGGCCGGTTTGGGGATGCCCACCTGCTCCAGCAGACTGATGGTGCGCGCACGGCGCGCTGCGGCATTCAGCGCGGTATGGCGCTCCAACACTTCATCGATCTGCGTGCCGATGGTCAGGAGCGGATTCAGCGCACTCATGGGGTCTTGAAACACCATGGCGATGCGCCGCCCGCGGATGTCTTCCAGCGCCCGTTCCGGCAGGCTGAGCAGGTCTTGGCCGTCGAACAGCACGCTGCCCCCCGCCACCCGGCCGGGCAGGGTGGTCAAACCCATCAACGCCAAGGCGCAGGCGCTCTTGCCGGAGCCGCTTTCGCCCACCAGGGCCAGGGTCTCGCCGGCATGCAGATCAAAGGAGACGCGATCGACCGCGTTGACGCTGCCCTGGCGGGTCAGGAATTCAACGCTCAGATCACGAACGCTCAATAGAGGCTGCGTCGTCATCGCGCCTCCTTGGCCAGCAATTTGCGCGCGAAGTCCTTTTCGCGTTCCCGCGGGTCCAGCGCCAGGCGCAGGCGGCTGGCAGCCAGATTGACGCCCAGCACGGTCAGCGCGATGGATAGACCGGGAAAGGTCGCCAGCCACCAGGCGCTGGTCAGATAGTTGCGGCCATTGGCCACGTCCAGACCCCATGACACGCCGGGCGGTTGCACGCCGACGCCCAGAAACGACAGCGCCGCCTCGGCCAGCACGACGCGGGCAAACTCCAGCACCATCAAGGTGATAAGCGGCGCCGCCAGATTGGGCAAGACGTGGCGCAGCAGGATGCGAGCCGGCCGCGCGCCGGCCATCTCGGCGCTTTCGATGTAAGGCAGCTGACGCACCGACAGCACCACGCTGCGGATCTGCCGCGCGTAAACCATCCAGCCATTCAAGGCCAAGGCCAGAATGACCGTGCCGGGGCCCGGTCCCAGAATCACGAGGATCACCAGGGACAGCAGCAGGCCGGGGAAGGCCACATGGATATCGACCCAGCGCATCAGCACCGCGTCCACCCGGCCACCGGCGAAACCGGCAATCAAACCCACCAGCACGCCTACACCGGCCGAGATCGCCACCACGGCGGCGCCGATGAATATCGACAGCCGCGCGCCATGCAGCACCCGGCTCAGCACATCGCGTCCCAGGTTGTCCGTGCCCAGCAGATTCGCCAGGCTGCCGCGTTCCTCCCAGGCCGGCGGACGCAGGCGCGCGGACAACTTGATCGTGGCGGGGTCATAAGGCGCCAGCCACGGCAGGACGATGGCAACCGCTGCCAGCGCCAGCAGCAGCACCAGGGCCAGGATCCAGCCGCGTTGACGATCCGACAGGGCACGCCAGCCGCTTGCCGCCGGTGCGGGCACCGGCAATTCCCAGACAGGCGCGCTCATACCGCGATTCTCCGGTCCAGCAGCCGGTACACGATGTCCAGGCAAAAATTCAGAATCACGATCAGGAAGGCGATGAAGAAGACCACGGCTTGCAAGAGCACCAGGTCCTGGCGCTCGATGGCCTGCACCGCTGTCTGGCCCAGCCCCGGCCAGGCGAACACGGTTTCGACCACGACGGTATGGCCGGCCAGCATGGCGGCGAACTCCCAGCCCAGCAGCGCGACCGTCGGCACGGCGGCATTGCGCAGGGCATGCACCAGCACGATGCGCCGCGAGCGCAATCCCTTGGCGCGCGCCGTGCGCACGTATTGCGAATTGAGTTCGTCGATCAAGGCCGAGCGCAACATCATGGCGATGCGTCCCAAGGCCGGTAAAGCCAGCGTCACGATGGGCAGCACGGCGCTGGCTGCGGTGTCCGATCCCGATGAGGGCAACCAGTTCAAGGTCACGGCAAACAGCAGGATCAGCAGCAAGCCCAGCCAGAATTGCGGCAGGGACAGGCCGCTCAAGCTCAGCAGCACCGAAATCCGATCCGCCCATTGCCCGGGTTTCAGGGCTGCGGCAATGGCCAGCGGCACGCCCAGCAGCACGGCGACTGCCAGCGCGCCCAGACACAAGGTGAGGGTGCCGGACAGGCGTTCGAGCACGATGTCCACGGCGGGCCGGTGTTGCCAGAGGGAGTCGCCAAACTGAAAGCTGGCGATATCGCGCAGATAGTGCACGTACTGCAGCCAGATCGGGCCATCCATGCCCAGCGCGCGCGCCAGCACGGCGCGGTCTTCGGCCGAGGCATCGACCGGCAGCATGGCTTGCACCGGATCGCCGATAAGACGCGTGACGACGAACACGATCGTCGTCACGCCCACCACGACCAGCAAGCCTTGCAGAAAGCGGCCCAGCAAAAAGCGCGGCAAGCCGCGCCCGCCCTGATTAGTCGGTGACACGGAAGTCCTTGAGCGGGATCAGGCCATCAACGCGCGGCGAGAATTCCACCCGCTTGGACAAACCGAAAATTTCTCCGCCATCGAGCAGGAAGACCAGATAGGCCTGATCGCGGCCGATCTGCAGGGCCTTGGAATACAAGGCCTGACGCTTGGCGGGATCGGCTTCCTGGCGCGCGTCTTCGATCAGCTTCTTCAGTTCGGCATTGTCGTTGGCGGCCGCGACACCGCCTTCCGCGTAATAGGCGCTCAGCGTACGATCCGCGTCCAGCAATTGATTCGAATGGCTGCTGCTGATCTGCGCTTCGGTCGGCACGCGATTCTTGTTCAGCGCGTCCAGATATTCGGCCCAGGCCAGGACGCGGAAGTTGACCTTCAGGCCCGCGGCCTCCCAGTAGGCGGCAATGGTTTCCGCCAGTTCCTTGTCTTTCAGCCAGCGGCCCGAGGGCGCGTAGAGATCGATGCTTTTGCCGTGGGCGCCAGCGGCCTTCAGCAGCTCGGTCGCGCGCTTGGGATCGTAGGGATAGGGCTTGATGGAAGCGTCATAGCCAAACCAGCCCGGCGCCAGCAATTGGCCGTGCGACACCGAAGCGTAGCCACCATAGAGGTCGTTGGCCAGCGCTTCCTTGTCCACCGCGTAGTTCAAGGCCTGGCGCACGCGCACGTCGGCCGTCAGGCCTTTCAAGGCGTTGAGCGACACAAAGGGCAGGTCGGTGCCCTTGAGAGTCACGGCCTTGGCCACGCGCTTGGTGTCTTCCGGCAGCAGATTGGTGATGAAGTCGAAATCGCCGGCGCGCAGGCCCGACAGGCGCGTGCCGGGTTCGGCGACGAAGCGATAGGTGGCGCGGTCGACATTGCCGACTGCCTTGGGGTTCCAGTAATTCGGGTTCTTGGTGAGGACGATGCGATTGCCCTTGGACCATTCCGTCAGCACATAGGGGCCGCTGCCCACCGGCTTCTGGCTCAAGCTGCCATCGGCGGCCGCGGCGGGCGACACGATGGTCAGCCAGGACAGGCGCGCCGGCAGCGCCGGATCCGCGCCATTGGTGTGCACCTTGACGGTCACGGCGTCCACGGCCTCGGCCTGCTTGATGCCGAGAAAGAACGGACGCTGGCGCGAGGCGGTCTTGGGATCGACGATGCGGTTGATGCTGGTCGCCACGGCAGCGGCGTCCAGGGGCTTGCCGTCGCTGAACTTGAGGTCCGGACGCAGCGTCACTTCCCAGGTTGTCGCGTCGATCTGACGCGGCAAGCCCGTAGCCAATTGCGGCACCAGATCGCCCGTGGGCGTGCGGGTCAGCAGGGTTTCGAAGATGTTGCGCGAGACGGCGCGCTCAGAGCCATCCTGCGCCGTCTGCGGATCCAGCGTCGAGGGCTCGGTGCCCAGCGCCAACGTGATATCAGCCGCCTGCGCGGCGCTCAGCACCGACGCAGAAAGCAGCAAACCCAAAAACTGGTTAAGGCGCATGGCGCACTCCGGATCCATCGTAAATAAGGAAAACGAAGTTTGCCGCCAGAAAATCAAACGTGCCGTTCTAAGGATATGTCGCGGAAATACTTGACTGAGGCGGGGAGGGTTGAGGTATTAAGCCGCTCCGGACAGCAACACGGGCAGTTCCCAAGCCCGATGCCGCACCGGCTCGCCCAGATGTTTTTCCACCTGCACCAAGGCGGTCTGCGCGCTGGGCCCCTGCGTCAGCCGCGAGGTCCCGATGTCCGCGGTCAGTGCGTTCGGATTGCCATGCCTGTCCAGGTTGCCGTCGGGATCCGACCAGGCGCCCGTCGCCATGATCACCACCCCGCGCGACAGCCCGTCGTCCAGCACCGCGCCAGCCAGACATGCGCCACGGTCGTTGAAAACCCGCAGCACATCGCCGTTGCTGATGCCTCGCTCGGCGGCATCCAGCGGATTGATCGCAATGGGTTCATGGCCGGACACTTTGCCGGCGCGCGACAGGCTGGCGGGATCCAACTGGCTGTGCAAGCGCGTGCGCGGTTGATTGGTCAGCAGATGCAGCGGCCATTGTTTTGCCGCGGGCGCGCCCAGCCATTCCGTGGGCGCCAGCCAGGCCGGATAACCGGGGCAATCGTCATACCCATATCCGGCCACCGCTTCGGAATACAGCTCGATGCGCCCCGACTTCGTGTACAGCGGGTTGGCGGCCGGATCCTGCCGAAAGCGCTCAAACAGCACATAAGGCGTTTCGGGCGGGGGCACTTCGGCATGCCAGTGCGCCCAGAAGGTGTCAAAGTCAGGCAGTTCGACGCCCCGCGCCTGACATCCCGCGCGCATGCCGTCATAAACATGCCGGCACCAGCCGGGCACATCGCGCCCCGCCGTGAACGCCTCGCCAAACCCGGCGCGCCGAGCGAGTTCCGCGAAGATATCGAAATCGTTTCGCGCCTCGCCCTGCGGCTCGACGGCGCGATGCATGGCGAACACATAAGGATCACGCGACGATCCGCCCACGTCCTCGCGCTCCAGCGCCGTTGTGGCGGGCAGCACGATATCCGCGCGTCGTGCCAATGGTGTCCAGAATGACTCGTGCACGATCACCGTCTCGGGCTTGCTCCAGGCCTGCCGCAAGCGATTCTGGTCCTGATGGTGATGAAACGGATTGCCGCCGGCCCAGTAGATCAGCTTCACGTCCGGGTAGACATGCCGTCCGCCGTTGAACTCGTACTCTGCGCCCGGCGCCAGCAGCATGTCGGCGATGCGCGCGACGGGAATCGCCAGGCCCGAGGGATTCTTGGGCACCGGAATCTCCGGCCCGGGGACCTGACGGCGCGGCTGGCCGATGCCGTTCAACGAGGCATGCCCAAAGGCAAAGCCGCCGCCGGGCATGCCGATCTGGCCCAGCATCGCCGCCAGCCCGATCACCGCCCAATACGGCTGCTCGCCATGCTGCGCGCGCTGCAAGGCCCAGGCGGCCGTCAACAGGCTGCGCTGCTGCGCCGCCTCGCGCGCCAGCGCAGCGATGCGTTCTGCCGGAATGCCGGTAATGGCTGCGGCCCACGCCGCATCCTTGGGCTGGCCATCGGTTTCGCCACGCAAGTACGCGGCCCAGCGCTCAAACCCGGTGCAATGGCTGGCCAGAAATGCCGCGTCGTGAAGATTTTCGGTCAGCAGGGTATGCGCCATGCCCAGCATCAACGCCGTGTCGGTGTTGGGCCGTATCGGCAGCCACTCGGCCGCCATCTCGGCGGGAATGTCGGCGCGTGTCGGGCTGATCACCACCAATTTGATGCCGCGCCGCTGTGCCTCGCCCAGCCAGCGCGGCAGGTTGTGCAGGCCCGAGCCGCCTGAAGTCACCTGGCTGTTCTTGACCGGAATGCCGCCAAAGGCAATCAGCACCCGGGTGTGCTCCAGCACGCTATCCCAATCCGTCACGTCGCCGCTGACAGGCGAGGTGGTGCCAATGACATACGGCAGCAGAAACTGCGCCGCGCCCCAGCTGTAGTTGCCGATCTGGTCGACGCAGCCGCCGCCCAGAAACAGGAACCGCCGGATCAGGCTGCGCGCATGGTGGACCCGCCCGGCCGAGGACCAGCCATACGAGCCGCCAAACACGCCGGCCGCGCCATGCTTGGCGCGCACGCGCGCCAGCTCGCCCGACACCAGCTCCAGCGCACGGTCCCAGGAAATTTCGATGTAGTCGTCGCCCTCGCGGTCGCGGCGGCCTTCCAGCCAGCCGCGCCGCACCGCCGGACGGCGCACGCGCAGTGGCGAATGCACCATCTCGGGAATGGAGTCCAGCATGGGCGAGGGCGCCGGATCCGGCCCAAAAGGCTCGCAGCCGACCAGGCGGCCGGCTTCGGTGATTGCCGTGAAGGCGCCCCAATGCGCGAGCGAGGGGTGACGTGTACGTGCCATGCGGAAAACTCAGAGTGCGGTTCGATCCTGTACCAGCCTGACCCAGAATGCGGCGCCATGGCTGATGGCTTAGTCGTTGAAATCATACTGCGGCGTGTGCAGGCCCGACGCATCACCTTCACTGGCATCGCCCGACAGTGACTTAGAATTGCCGGTCAAGACCGGCTATTTCCGCGCCGATCAGCAGACCGTTCAACAACCGTATGGCAACGACATTCCAGCTGGATACGCTCAAGATTCAGATGAACGAGGCGGCGCTCCAGCGGTTGGACCTGCATCAGCGCATCCAGCGGGCGCTCCGCGCGCTGATCTTGGACGGCGCGCTGGGAGCGCGGGTCAAGCTGCCCGCGACGCGCGGCTTGGCCAAGTCGCTGGGCGTGTCGCGCGACACCGTCGAAAACGCCTACGTGCAACTGCATCGCGATGGCTACATCGTGCGTCGCGAGGGCTCGGGTAGCTATGTGTCCGAGACGGTGGGAATCGAACTGCGGGGCGCGACGCGCAAGCGGACAAGGCTGGAGCGCAAGCCCGGCGCGGCGCAACCGGGTGCGGGTCTGAGCCGCCGCGGGCGGGCGATCCTGGATAGCGGCGGCGTTTCAGACCAGCAGGTCATCAAGGCGTTCGCCACCGGGCTGCCCGAGACGCGCACGTTTCCCACCGGCGTCTGGGAACGCCTGCAGCGCCAAGTCATGAAGGACAGCCGCAGCCACGTGCTGCTGCATGGCGAACCGCAGGGCGCTGAACCGCTGCGCCGAGCCATCGCTGCCTATCTGAATCTGGAGCGTGGCGCCAAGGTCGTGCCCGAGCAGGTCCTGGTGCTCAGCAGCACCCGGCAAGCGCTCTTCCTGTGCGCGCAACTGCTGGCCGACGCCGACACGCCCATCCTGATGGAGAATCCCGGTTACTTCGGCGCCCGCAAGTCGTTCGAGGCCGCCGAAACGCGGATCGTGCCGATAGACGTCGATGCGCAGGGCATACGCATGGACCTCCTGCGCGCGGACCGCAGCGGCGCCAGTTGCGTGTATGTGACGCCGTCGCACCAGTATCCGACGGGCGTGACGTTGTCACTGGAACGCAGGCTGGAGCTGGTCGGTTGGGCAGCCGACCATGGCAAGTGGATCATCGAGGACGACTACGATAGCGAATTCCATTACGACGATTTGCCGACCGCCTGCGTGCAGGGCCTGGACCGGCATCAACGAACCTTGTACCTGGGTACGTTCAGCAAGACGCTGTATCCCGGCCTGAGGATGGGATACATGGCGCTGCCGCCGGAACTGGTCGACGCCTTTTCACGGGCGCGCAGCATCATGGACGGACACACGCCGCAGATACTGCAGTTGACACTGGCCCGCTTCATGGAAGACGGTCATTACCATTCGCACGTTCGGGCGATGCGCAAGCTGTACGCGGGGCGCCGCGAGGTTCTGCTGGCGTCGCTGGTAAAGCGGCTCGGCCACGTCGCGCAGGCCGTGCGTCCCCCCGGCGGCCTGCAGATCCCGTGCCTGCTCGAGCCAGGCTGGTCCGAGGAAAGGACCCTGCTTTTGGCAGAGCGCGCCGGCCTGCGCCTGCCCGGCCTCAGCCGGCTGTATGCCGGCGCGTACAAGCAACCGGGCTGGCTGTTGGGCTATGCGTCGTTGACGGCCTACGAGATCGAGGACGCCGTGCTGCGTCTGGAGAACGCGCTGTCAAGGGCCTGACCTGCCTTGAAGGGGCAGCATGGAGCGCCGTGCCTGAGGGCCGCCGTGCATCAGCAGATGCGCAGTCAGGCCGGCCACCAGCCCCCAGAATGCGCCGCCCACGCCCAGCATCGTGACGTTCGCGGCGGTGGCCAGAAAAGTGATGAGCGCCGTCTCACGCGTGCGCACGTCGGCCATGGCGTTGGCCAGGCTGCCGCCAATCGCGCCAAGCAAGGCAAGGCCGGCCAGCGTGGTGATGAATGCCTTGGGCAGCACCATGAAAAGTGTCGCCAACGTAACGCCGAAGGTGCCGACCAGGATGTAGAACGCACCGCAGGCTAGACCCGCGATGTAACGCTTGGCGGGATCTTCATGGGCGTCCTTGCCGGTGCAGATGGCGGCGGTGATCGCCGCGACATTGAATGCGTGCGCCCCGAAAGGCGCCATGAGGAGCGAGCCCAGTCCCGTCACGGTCAGGATCGGATTCGCGCTGGTCCGGTAGCCATCGTTGCGCAGCACCAGCATGCCGGGCATGTACTGACCCGTGAGTGTGATGATGAAAAGGGGCAAGGCAACGCCCAGCGCGGCCTGCAGCGAGAAGCCGGGCATTTCGAACACGGGCGCCGCCAGGCGCAGATGGACAGCCGAGAAGTCGATCCGGCCCTGCGCGATGAGCAATGCGAGGCCGATGGCCAGGATGCCGATCACGGCGAAGCGCGAGGAGAAGCGCTTGAGCAGCGCGTAGGACACCACCAGAACGATCACCAGCAGGGGGTCGGCGCTGGCGCCGCCAAAGGCATTGACGCCAAACTGCAGCAGGATGCCCGCCAGCAGACCGGCGGCGATGCCCCCCGGGATCCTGCGCACAAGCTTTTCGAAAGCACCCGACAGCCCCAGCACGATAAAACCCAGCGCCGATAACATGTACGCGCCGATGACTTCTTGATAAGGCGTGAAGGGCATGACCGTGGCCAGGAACGCGGCGCCGGGCGTGGACCACGCCGTAATGATGGGCGCCTTGTAGCGCCAGCTGAGCAGCGCGCCGGTGGCGCCCACCCCGATGGATACCGCCCACACCCAGGAGGTGGTCTGCGCCGGCGACAAGCGGGCCAGCTCTGCCGCCTGAAACACCAGGACAAACGTGCCGCCGTAGTTCACCAAAACCGATATCAGTGCCGCGACGGTCGGGGATAGGAAGTCGGCGAGTCGGATATCCGCCCGAGGTGCTGTCATGAATCACTCCGCATTCAAGGGGCGCCCGGCCGCAGGCCGGACTTGAATGGGGAGTCTATGGGGGGCGCGGCAGGTTGATACCTGCCACATCCAGCCGGGCGGGCAGACCGCTTCTGATGTGGAACGTCTCTTCAAGCTCGTCCAGGCGTGTCAAGGTCAGCGCCGCGTGCTCGCCTGTTTTCTGTTTCCTGTCGTACGAGCATCCACGGCAGTAATCGCCCCAGGATTTGCCGGATGAAGCCCTCGACCGCTGCCAAGTGCGCGCGCCCCGTTTCGTAGGCGGCCTGCGCCTGCCGCGCCAGCTCGTCTGGGTGCAGCATCTTGGTGTTCAAGGCGAAGGCGGCGAATATCGCCAGGATTTTTTGTGCGTGGTGCAGCACGTAGTCCGTCTCTTGACGCACTTCCATCAGCCCATACACGACGTCCGGGTCGGTCCGGGCGAACCAGCTGTGCAGCGGATTCAGCTGATCGCCGAGAATCAGGCGCAGGGTGTGCGCCCTCGCGCTTGGATGTCATGGCGCGCGGTCCCGCATCAGGAGGCCGGTCCCAGTGACGGCTGTTCGCGATCCTGGCTGACCCAGATGAATGCGTCGGTGTCCAGGCCCAATGCCTTGGCGCGGCGCAGGATGTCGTCGCGCGTATCGCGGTCAAGCGTCTTGTCACGCGCGAGAATCCAGGCGTAGCTGCGATCCGGGCCAACGACCAGGGCCCAACGATAATCCGGGTCCAATGCGGCCACATGGTATCCGCCATAGAAGGGGCCGAAGAACGACACTTTCAGCGATGCCACCGACGGGTCACCCGTGAAGCGGGCTCGCCCCTGCGCCGAACGCCAATCGCCTTGCGAACCCTTGGCCGGGTCGAACCCGCGGTTGACGACACGGACGGTGCCGTCATCCTGCAGCGTGTAGTGGGCGGTGACGTCCGTCATGCCGCGTTCGAAGCTGTGGTCCAGCCGCGCGATTTCAAACCAGCGTCCTTCATAACGATGCACGTCGAAGGAGCCAACGGGTCTCACGCCCTTGGGCGGCGTCGTCGCGGCACAGCCATACAACGTCAAACCCAACAGTCCCAACGCCAGCCACGGGGCGACGTGCCGCAACGGGTGGATGAAACGACGAACGGCTTCTGCATGGCGCATGAAAAACCTCCGCTGTATTTGAATCTGCGCTACATCACCTTTACCGCCCGCCCGATGAACTGGATCGGTCCGGTCGGCTTGCCGGTGGGCGAGCCGGTGGCCGGTTCCAGCGTCAGTTCAAACAACTGGTTCGGCTCCAACGGGGGCAGCTTGTCCAGCGCGATGCGCACGGGCTCTCCGGGTTTGATCAGACCCAGCGAGACCGGGCCGGCCCAGCCGTCGGCCTTGGTCCAGAATTCCAGCGCACGATCGGCCGGGACCTGCATGGCCGCGATGGGCACCAGTTGCACCTCGCGCTGACCGGCACTGGCCTGCACGACCCAGCCCGGCGTTTGCGACTGCGGCGCGACCAGGACCACCATGTACTGCACGGGACCCGGCGCTGGCGTGGGCCGCAGCGTAAGCGTTCCGGCCAGCACCAGGGCGGCGGCCAGACCGCTGGCGGCCGCGCCGCGCCAGAAAAACAGGCTGTCCCACCAACCCGGGCGCGTCGGCTGCGCGGCTTGGCGGGCCGCGCTCTGGCGATCCAGCGTTTCCGCGATGCGAGGCCACAGGGCGGGCGACGGCTCCACGGGAGTGGCCAGGCTGCTGAGCGGCAGCAGGCGTTCTTCCCAGCGGTCGACGGCGGCGCGCAGGGCGGCATCATGCGGCAGGCGGGCGTTGACGTCGCGCCGGCGCGCGGCGGACAAGGTGCCCAGCACGTATTCGCCGGCCAGTTCGTCCAGGTTGTCGGGGGAAGGGGATGGGGCGCTCATGCCAGGCATTCCTTCAGCGCTTTCAGGCTGCGCTTGATCCAGGCTTTGACGGTGCCCAGCGGTGCGCCCAGGCGCTGCGCAATCTCACTGTGCGACAGGCCTTCCACATAGGCATGCAGCACGCAGTTGCGGCGCACGGGTTCCAGTTGCTCGAGGCACGGGCCGATGCGGCCGGCGCTGTCGCGCCAGTCGAACGCGTCGCGCGTGTCGTGCCAGGCGTCGATCGCGTCGCGGGCGTCGAGCGCGGCGGCGGTGTCGTCGTCGACGGCGGTTTCGTGGCGGCCGTCCCGCACGGCGTTCAGCGCCAGGTTGCGCGCGACGCTGTAGAGCCAGCCGCGGGCCGAGCCGCGCGTGGCGTCGAAGCTGCCGGCACGGTGCCAGATATTGACGAAGGCGTCGTGCACGATGTCTTCGGCCCGGGCGCGGTCGCGCACGATGCGCTGCGCGACGCCCAGCAGGCGGGGGCCTTCGTGGCGGTACAGGGCTTCCAGCGCCGAGCGGCGCCCCGCGGCGCACTGCTCGAGGGCGGCGTTGTAATCGAAATCCGGATCAGGTCGGTTCGGCATGCGCGCAGAGCAGGAAGGGGTGGGCACGGACCGGGCTGACAAGCCCCGGGCGGCGGCGGATCCAGGCATGTTACCGGACTCCCGCCGCCGCGGCCCGCCCGGTGTCAGTCCGCCTTCCAGAAGAGGTAGTCGGCCTGGTACGACACCTGGCTGCGTTCGCCGGCCTTGGTGCAAGGCGTCTGCGGCGCCACGCCGCCCTTGAGCGCCGTGCGCTGGATGTACGTGACGCCGGTCAGGGCGCCGGCGCCCATGGCGGGATTGGCCTTGACCAGTTGATAGGGCAAGTTGCCCGCGCCAGCCGGCGCCACGGCGACCTGCGTGCCGGTCAGCTTGGAGCCGTCCGCGGCTTCCCAGGTGGCGGGCGGGCCGTAATAGGTGCCGACCTGCTTGCCCTGGCGGTCTTTCAGCACCGCCTTCGGACCGGCGAATACCCATTCCATCTGGTCCTTGGCGTCGGCCTTGGCGCGGCATTCATAGGTGATGTCGCCCGTGCCCACGGTTTCCCAGGCCACTTTGTGGCCGGCGGGTACCTGAACAGAAGCGGGCAGGGTGTCCTGCGAGGCGGCCAGAGCCGGGGAGGTGTGCAGCATGCCGCAAGCGGCCAGCAGAGCGGCCGCGAAAAGGCCGTTGGCGGGGGTGTGGCGAATCATCATGAGCGGTCTCCTGCGCAGTAAAACGCTGCGGATACGGCGCACGGAATGTGCGCCGTTGCAGGTACTACACGCGCGAGCCGTGATCGGATGCAGGCCGCGGGAAATATTTCGCGGCTTGGACTTGCCTGTATCATCCGCTGCAAGACATCCGTCCTCCGAGCGGCTTATTTCTGTCGCGCGGCCTGATCGCAGTGACCCCGGATAGCCGCCATGCCCGATCCGCTTCGTCTGCAGGCTTTGATACAGGAATGCGCTCGCGGCCAGGAGTCCGCGCTGGCGGAACTCTATCGTCAGACTTCCCCGCATCTGTTTGCCCTCGCGGTACGTATATTGCGGCGAAGCGACTGGGCCGAGGAAGTCCTCCAGGACAGCTTCATCAATATCTGGCGCAACGCCGCCCGTTATTCATCGGAGCAGAGCCAAGTCATGACCTGGATGACGCGCATCGTGCGCAACCGCTGCATCGACCTGCTCCGCCGGCCGGACCTGGAACGTCCCGATGCCGACGGCGCATTGACGCAGGCCTGGGCCGATGACGCGCCCGGCCCGTTCGAACGCTTGCAACGCGACCAGGACGGCCAGCGCCTGGCGGACTGCCTGAAACAGCTCGAGGGGCAGCAACGCGCTGCCATCGCGCTGTCCTTTTTCGACGACCTCAGTCACAGCGAGATCGCCCGCCGCCTGCAGGCCCCGCTGGGCACGATCAAGAGCTGGGTGCGGCGCGGCATGGACCGGCTCAAGAGGTGTCTGTCATGAACTACACCAATCCTCAACTGCGCGAGCGGCTTGCCGCGGATTACGTGGCCGGCGCCATGCGCGGGGGCGCACGCCGCCGTTTCGAGGGCTTGATGGCCGCCGACGCCAACCTGCGCCGCCAGGTGCGCGAGTGGGAGAACGACATCTACCCCCTGTTGTGGTCGCTGCCGGCCCGGGTGCCGCCGCGCCGCGTGTGGCGCGCCATCGAGGCGCGCCTGAAGCCAGGCGGCGGCCGCGGCTGGCAGGGCCTGGCATTTTGGCGCGTGGTGAGCGGCGCGCTGGCGGCCTTGCTGGTGGCAGGGGTGGTGATCTACCCGATGCAGGTTGACCGTGCTGCGCGCTCGCAATTGATGGCGGTGCTGCAAAGCCCCGAGGCGCAGGCCATGCTGGTGGTGCGCGCCGACGAGCGCGGCGGCCTGCACGTGCACGCCTTGCAGGATCTGGCCTCGCGCGCCGACGGCAAAGCGCTGGAGCTCTGGGTGATTCCGCCGGGACAGGCGCCGATATCCGTCGGGGTGGTGGCGCCCGAGGGCTTGACGGCGTTGCCGCCCCGCGCCCAAGGCCTGGAAGGGGGGCAGACCCTGGCCATCACGCTCGAACCGCCGGGAGGGTCACCGACGGGCAAGCCCACCGGACCGGTCATCATGAAGGGTGACGTGCTCAAGATCTGAGCCGCATCCAAATCGGGGCGGGCCGCGTATAGAGGGGTGTTCCGTTGCGGAGTCCCCCCATGTCTTCCTGGATCGACGCCAGCCCGCGTGGGTTGCTCGCCATCATGGCCGTGGCAGCGCTGGCCCTGGGCCTGCTGGCCGCCTGTTCACCGTTGACGCTGCTCAACGGCGCTGTACCTGAGGACGCCAGCGGCGTCACCGCGGACATTGCCTACGGCACATTGCCGCGTCAGCGCCTGGACGTCTACCGGCCACCCGGCGCGACGGGCGCGCCCGTGGTGGTTTTCTTCTACGGCGGTGGCTGGCGCAGCGGTGAACGCGCGGACTACCGGTTCGTGGGCGACGCGCTGGCGGCACGCGGCATGGTGGCCGTGGTCGCCGACTACCGCCTCTATCCCGAAGCCGGCTTTCCCGCATTCCTGCATGATGCCGCCATGGCGGTCGCGTGGACCCAGCGCCATATTGGGGCCTATGGCGGAGATCCTGAGCGCGTATTCGTCGCAGGCCACAGTGCCGGCGGGTACATCGCGGCCATGCTGGCGCTGGATGGGCGCTGGCTGGGCGGCGCCGGTTCCAGCCCCGCGACCCTGGCCGGATGGATCGGGCTGGCCGGCCCCTATGACTTCCTTCCCATCGTGGCTCGCGGCGTGCGGCCGGTGTTCGGCTATCCGGACACGCCGGCCGACTCCCAACCCATGCACCATGTCAGTAGCCACGCGCCACCCGGTCTGCTGCTGACAGGCACCGCTGACACGACGGTCGATCCGCGCCGCAACAGCGTCAGCCTGGCGCACGCCCTGCAGGATGCGGGCGCGTGTGCGCACTTGGTGCAGTACCCCGATCTGGGCCACAAGCTGCTGGTGGGAGCGCTGTCGCGGCCGCTGCGCTGGCGCGCACCGGTGCTCGACGACGTCAGCGCGTTCGTCGCTCGCCCCTGCGCATCCCCATAGGAAAAGTAAGGGTATTCACTTACGCATCCGATGCAACGCCGCGCCCGTATATCCCTACACGTTTCCCACAGGACAGCATGATGCGCTCCGTTCTTACCGGCTGGACCGCTTCGATTCGGCGCTGGGTCGATACGCAGGCGCAGGACGCGCCGCGCTTCGACTCCGATCGCATCGACTCCGATCACATCGACTGGACTCGCGCCTTGCCTTTCGCCTTGCTGCACGCCGGCTGCCTGGGTGTGCTGTGGACCGGCGTGTCGCCGGTTGCACTGGCGCTGGCGGGGGCGCTCTACGCGGTGCGCATGTTCGCTTTGACCGGCTTCTATCACCGCTACTTCTCGCATCGCACGTTCCGCACCTCGCGCGGCGCGCAGTTGGTGTTTGCCGTGCTGGGGGCATCGTGCGCGCAGCGCGGTCCGCTGTGGTGGGCAGCCCATCATCGTCACCACCATCGCCATGCCGACGATGCGCTTGATCTGCACTCGCCGCGCCGTCACGGCTTCTGGTGGAGCCACATGGGCTGGTTCCTGACGCGCCGCGCCTTCGCCACCGACCTCACTCGGGTGCCGGACCTGCGCGGCTACGCCGAACTGCGGTGGCTCGACCGCTTCGACGCGGCGGTGCCGCTGGCGCTGGCGTTGGGGTGCTACGGGCTGGGCGCGCTGTTGGCACGCGTGGCGCCCGGCCTGGGCACCGACGGGCCGCAGATGCTGGTGTGGGGCTTCTTCATCTCAACCGTGGCCCTGTTCCACGCCACTGTGACGATCAACTCGCTGGCGCACCGCTACGGCAAGCGGCGCTACGACACCGCCGACGATAGCCGCAACAACGCCTGGCTGGCGCTGATGACGTTCGGCGAGGGCTGGCACAACAACCATCACTTCTATCCGGGATCGGCGCGCCAAGGTTTTCGTGCGCACGAGATCGACATCACCTGGTACGGCCTGCGCCTGCTGGCTGCCACCGGCCTCATCTGGGACCTCAAGGCGGTGCCGGCCTGGGCGCTGGCCGCTGCCAAGGAGTGAACATGCGCATCGCCATCATCGGTTCGGGCATCGCGGGGCTGGTCTGTGCCTGGAAGCTAAGCCGCGATCACGACGTCACGCTGTACGAGGCCAACGATTACCTGGGCGGGCATACCCATACGCACAGGGTCGAGCAGGGTGGCCGGCGCTATACGGTGGACAGCGGATTCATCGTCCACAACCCGCTCAATTACCCGCATTTCACGGCATTGCTGGCGGAGCTGGGCGTGTCGTCGCAGCCCACCACCATGAGCTTTTCGGTGCACAAGCAGGCGGACGATCTTGCCTATAACGCCACCTCGCTGGACACGCTGTTCTGCCAGCGGCGCAATCTGCTGTCGCCGCGATTCCTGGGCATGGTGCGCGACCTGATGCGCTTTTACCGGGAGGCGCCCGCGCTGTTGCGCGCGCCGGAACCAGGCCCCACGCTGGGCGAATATCTGGCGCAACACCGTTACGGCGAGGCGTTCCGCACCGACCACCTGATTCCGATGGCGTCGGCGCTGTGGTCGTCGCCGGCCTCGCGTATCCTGGAGTTTCCTGCGCGATACCTGGTGCGGTTCATGGCGAACCACCAGATGCTGCGCCTTGGCGGTCGGCCGCAGTGGCGTGTGGTGCAGGGTGGATCGAGCCGCTACATCGACGCCATGCGCCGGCAATGGACGGTGCGCGAGCGGCTGAACTGCGCCGTGCGCGCCGTCAGGCGCCTGCCGGGCAGCGTGCAGGTGATGACGCGCGATGGCCAGGACCACCATGACGAAGTGATCTTCGCCTGCCACAGCGATCAGGCGCTGGCGCTACTGGCCGACCCGTCGCCGCAGGAACGGGAGGTCCTGGGCGCCATCGCCTACCAGGACAACGACGTGGTGTTGCATACCGACGCACGCCTGTTGCCGCGCCAGCGCAAGGCCTGGGCCGCCTGGAACGCCTACGTGCCGGCCGATCCCTACGCGCCGTGTTCGGTCAGTTATTGCATGAACCTGCTGCAGGGCATCAGGTCGCCGCAGCCCTTCATCGTGACGCTGAATCGCAGCGATGCCATCGAGCCGGGCAAGGTGTTGGCGCGCATGCGTTATCACCACCCCGTGTACACCCACGAATCCGTGGCCGCGCAGGCGCGCCGCACCGAGATATCCGGTCGCCGGCGCAGCTGGTTCGCCGGCGCCTACTGGGGCTGGGGCTTTCATGAAGACGGCGTGGCCAGCGCGCTGGACGTGGTGCGCGGCATCCTGGAACAGCCGCGGGTCTGGGCGAGGGAGGCGGCATGAACGTGCAAAGCGCCGTCTACGAGGGCCGAGTGACGCATCGGCGCCACCACCCGCACCCGCATGGCTTCGGCTACCGCATGGCGCAACTTTACCTGGACCTCGACGAGATCGACTCGGTATTCCAGGGCCGCTGGCTGTGGTCGGTGGACCGGCCCAACCTGGCGCAGTGGCGTCGCGCGGATTATCTCGACGCCGGTGAAGGGCTGCCGCTGGCGCAGGCGGTGCGGCAACGCCTGCGGGCGCAGTTGGGAGACGTGCCGGACGGTCCCATCCGCCTGCTGGCGCACCCCCGCTACGCCGGCTATGTCTTCAATCCCGTGAGCTTCTATTACTGCTTTGAGGCCGACGGCCGGACGCTGGCGGCGATCGTGGCGGAGATCACCAATACGCCTTGGAAGCAGCGCCATTGCGTGGTGCTGCCGGCCGCCGCCGCCGAGCGCAAGGGCGACGCGATGGCGTGGCGTTTCGACAAGCGCTTTCACGTATCGCCCTTCATGCCCATGGACTGCGCGTACGACTGGCGCTTCAACCTGCCCGCCGACGACCTGCGGGTGCATATGCGGGTCAGCCGGGAGGGCGTGGCGCAGTTTGACGCGCGCCTGGATCTGCAGCGCCGCGCCCTGGACGGCGCGGCGCTGGCGCGCCTGCTGTGGCGCTATCCGTTGATGACGCTGCAAGTCATCGGCGCCATTCATTGGCAGGCGCTGCGGCTGTGGCTCAAGCGCAATCCCGTCTACGACCATCCCCGCACGCCCAACGGAGAACCGCGATGAAACCCATGACGCCCTCGGAACACGCCTCGGTCGCGGCCAGCCGCCGCACTACGGCGCTAGACCGGCTGCTGCGCCAGCGCCTGTTTGCCAGCCTGGCGGCGCTGGATCACGGCCGGCTGCTGATCGAGGATTGCCTGGGCAGCGCCACGCTGGGCCGCGGCGAGCCGTGCGTGCGCCTGAGCGTCAGCGATCTTGGCTTCTACCGGCTGGTGGCCGCGCAAGGCAGCGTTGGCGCGGGCGAGGCCTACGGCGACGGTCTTTGGCGCTGCGACGACCTGGTCGGGCTGGTGCGCCTGCTCGTGCGCAACCGCGAGACGCTGGACGCCATGGAGTCGGGGTTGGCGCGGCTGGCCGGCTGGGCGCTGCGGCGCTGGCATGCCGGCAACCGCAATACCCGCGATGGCAGCCGCCGCAACATCGCCGCCCACTACGACCTCGGCAATCCCTTTTTTGCGCTGTTTTTATCGGACGACCTGATGTATTCGTCGGCGCTGTGGGCCGACGGCGATGACACGCTGGAGGCGGCGTCCCATCGCAAGCTGGAGACGATCTGCCGCAAGCTGGCACTGCGTCCCGCGGACCGCGTGGTGGAGATCGGCAGCGGCTGGGGCGGTTTGGCCATCCACGCGGCGCGTCATCACGGCTGCCACGTCACAACCGCGACGCTGTCGCGCGAGCAGCACGACCTGGCGGTCGAACGGGTGCGCGCCGCCGGCCTGCAGGACCGCGTCAGCGTCGTGCTGCGCGACTATCGCGACCTGCAGGGCCAGTACGACAAGGTGGTGTCGGTGGAAATGATCGAAGCCGTCGGCGCGAATTTCCTGGAGGCGTATTTCGCCAAGGTCGCCAGTCTGCTAAGCCCACATGGCCGTGCGCTGATCCAGGCGATCACCATTGAAGACCACCGCTATGCGCAGGCGTTGGCATCGGTCGATTTCATCAAACGCCACATCTTTCCGGGCAGCTTCATTCCGTCCATCGAGGCCATGCTGCGCGCCAAGACCCGCGCCTGCGATCTGGCGCTGGTGCACCTGGAGGACTTCGGCCTGTCGTACGCGCGCACGCTGCACGTCTGGCGTGAGCGTTTCCTGGCGCGGCAGCCCGAGGTGCGGGCCCAAGGATTCGATGCGCGCTTCTGCCGCTTGTGGGAGTTCTACCTGGCGTACTGCGAAGGCGGTTTTCGTGAGCGCTCCATCGGTGTCGCGCACCTGCTGCTGACGCATCCGCAGGCGCGCGCCGAGGGCGCTCGCTGGGTAGGGGAGGGATCATGACGATCTGGCAGCAATGGGTTTGCATCGCGGTCGTCATGATCGCCGCGATGGCGCTGGCCTGGCGCTGGCAGCGGCGCCACGCCAACGCGGGCATTGTCGACGTGGTGTGGGCGCTGGGCATGGGCGGGGCCGCCTGGCTGATCGCCGCCACCGGCGAGGGCAGCCTGGCCGTCAGGCTCGCCCTTGCGGTGATGGCGGGTGTCTGGTCGCTGCGGCTTGCATGTCATCTGTGGCGCCGCGTGCGCGCCGGCGAGGACGGCCGTTATCACGCGCTGCGCGAACACTGGCAGGGCCACCAGGGAAAGTTCTTCGGCCTGTTCATGCTCCAGGCCGGGCTGGTGATGCTGTTCTGCCTGCCCTTCCTTGCGGCGGGCGCCAGCCCGGCGCAAGGCTGGCCCGTGGCGCTGGGCCTGCTGATCTGGCTGGCCGCCCTGTCGGGCGAGGTGATTGCCGACCGCCAGCTCGACCGCTTCCGCGACAACCCCAATCATCGTGGCCTGACCTGCCGGCACGGCGTGTGGCGCTATTCGCGGCATCCTAACTATTTCTTTGAGTGGTGCCATTGGTTCGCCTACGTCGCCCTGGCGTGGGGATCACCACTGGCGTGGATGGCCTGGCTGGGGCCGGTGCTGATGTATGTGTTCCTGCGCTGGATCAGCGGCATTCCGTTTACCGAGCAACAGGCGCTGCGCACGCGCGGCGACGACTATCGCGACTACCAACGCCGCACACCGGCCTTCTTTCCCTGGTTTCCGAAATCCTGACGAGGCATGCCATGACGACCGCCATTCTGCACGACACTTCGTTGCCTGCCGACCGCCCCGCGCCCGGCCTGCTCGGCCTGGCTGAGCGTGGCCTGCTGCCCGATGCGTTGCTGCGCCTGGGCATGCGGCGCCTCTGCGCCGAGCGTCTGGCGCAGGAATACGCGGGCGGCATCGAGGCATGGACCGAGCGCGACCGCCAGCTTATCGCCGGCCTGCGCACCAGCGCGGTTGCCATCCATACCGACGCCGCGAACACCCAGCACTACGAGTTGCCGACCGCGTTCTTCCAGCTTTGCCTGGGCGCGCGCATGAAGTATTCAAGCTGCTATTACCCGACTGGCGGTGAAACCCTGGACCAGGCCGAAACCGCCATGCTGCGCCTGTACGGCGAGCGCGCCGAGCTGGCTGACGGCCAGGACATCCTGGAGCTGGGTTGCGGCTGGGGGTCGTTAACGCTGTGGATGGCCGAACGCTTTCCCAACGCCCGCATCACCGCGGTGTCGAACTCAGCCACCCAGCGCCAGCACATCGAGGCGCGCTGCCGCGAGCGCGGCTGGTCGCACGTGCGCGTCGTGACCTGCGACGTCAATGTGCTGGCGTTGCCCGCCGCCGCTTTCGACCGCTGCGTGTCGGTGGAAATGTTCGAGCACATGCGCAACTACCAGGACCTGATGGCGCGCATCGCGCAGTGGCTGCGGCCCGGCGGCAAGCTGTTCGTGCACATCTTCGCGCACCGCGAACGCGCCTACCCGTTCGAGACGGACGGTGCCGGCAACTGGATGGGACGGCACTTCTTCACCGGCGGCATCATGCCGTCGGCTCAGACGTTGCTGCACTTTCAGCGAGACCTGAGGCTTGAGGAGCGCTGGTTTCTCGACGGCACGCATTACGCCCGCACCGCCAATCATTGGCTCGCCAACCAGGACGCCCGCCGGGAACCGGCGCGCGCGGCGTTGGCAGAGGCTTACGGCCCGTCCTTGGCCCGCTTGTGGCACCAGCGCTGGCGCATGTTCTGGATGGCATGCGCCGAGCTCTTCGGCTACGAGGACGGCCAGCAGTGGGGCGTGGCGCACTACCGCTACACGCGGCCCTGAGGAGAACGATCATGTTTCGAACCCTGTGCATCGGCGTGACGGCCCTACTGGCCGGTTGCGCGTCGCCGCCGGCCATGCCGCCGGTGGCCCACGTGGACCTGGACCGTTTCATGGGCGACTGGTTTGTGATCGCGCATATTCCCAGCTGGCCCGAGCGCAATGCCTATGACGCAGTGGAAGGCTACCGGCTGTTGCCGGACGGCCGCGTGCAGACCGATTTCCGCTACCGCGATGGCAGCTTCGAGGCGCCCATCGACACCATGCACCCGGTGGCCACCGTGCGGCCAGGCACCGGCAACGCGGTGTGGGGCATGCAGTTCATCTGGCCCATCAAGGCCGAGTACGTCATCGCTTATCTGGACGAGTCGTACCAGACCACCATCATCGGCCGCTCCAAGCGCGATTACGTGTGGATCATGGCAAGGACGCCGTGCCTGGACGACGCCGTCTATGCCGATCTGCTGAGCAGGGTGACCGCGTTGGGTTATACGGAAGCGCCGCGCAAGGTGCCGCAACGCTGCGAGCGGTGACACCGGATGGCGGGCGCGATCGTGCATCGGCGGGCGTCTGTGGCGGCAGAACGACTCGATGGGCGAGTTTTGGAAACTGAAATCATTGTCATTTACAATTGCGGCCTTTCCCGTCCTCCGTATCGCAGCGCGACGGCGACCAAAACGGACACGCCACTGATTGAAGATCCCGCGTCGGTGTCGATCGTGACCAGCGAGCAGATCGAGGCCCAGCAACCCAAGACCGTGACGCAGGCGCTGCGGTACACGCCGGGCGTGACCAGCGAAGTGGCGGGGGGGCAGCGCATGCATCGTCCGATTTGCGCGTCAAACGGTTCCCTGTAAATCGGGTACGCTCTGACGCTCGCAAATCCGGGAAGACTCGATATGTGGCGCACGTTCTTCAAGATGTCGTTGACGGTGGGTTGGGTGCTTTGGCTGGCCGCCATGGCGTGGTTTGCGGTGGGCATGGCGCGGTACATACCGTCGGCCGACGCGACGCTGACGCCCATTACGCTGACACCCGGCCAAACGGCGCGGGCCGAGGTTTACCGCATCCGCGAAGCGCCGTTGTGGATGGAGGCGCGTTTTGGCGGTCCGATGGGCCGGGAGCGGCCTGAACTGGGAGACTCCGCAACGCGAATCGACGCGCCGGACGCGAAGCCGCGCATCATCAACCCCGGAGATCCAGTGCGAATCCGTGTGCGCGATGGCAAGGAGCTGGACGTCGTGGTGAGCGCGGCGCCGCGCAGCGGCGCCAGCGCCACGCATTTCTATCGCAAGCTCTGGCCTGAAAGCCCTGCCGACGACGCGCAGCTGGAGACCGCGCTGGGCTTTCCGATGCTGGCTAAGGGGTCGTCGAATCTGACCTTCACGGTGGAAGAGGCGGGGCCGGCGCTTCAGGGCGAGCAGATCGAACTGGAAGTCAGCGCGCCCATCGGGTTGAAGCGTACGGCGCCAGGGTGGCAGGACGTTTCCGCGTTTATTTTCTGGCCCTTCTATGCCGCGCTGCTGGGCGCGTGGGTATTGGTATGGGCGGGGCTGACGTGGTGGTATCGCCGCTGGGGGCGGCGGACGGCGAAGCAGCCGTTTGCCTGAGTTCAAAGAAAAGGCCCACGCCATTGCGTGGGCCTTGTTTCTTACCGCGGCTGAAAGCGCGAATGCTGCCGCGCTTTAGAACCGGTACGCCGCTTGCAGCTGGAACGTCTGCCCCGACACGTTGCCGGTGTCGAACAGGCGGTCGTAGCTGGCGGTCAGATCCATCGCCTTGCTGACGGGCAGCGTCAAACCCAGGCCCGCCGAGAACATGCCGCGCGACGGCGCCACGCCGGGCAGCGTGAAGCCGGTGCCATCGCCCGCCGTTGCGCGGTATTGGCGGTTGGTGTCGAGGGTTTCGTAGGCGTAACCCACGCGGGCCTCAACGATGGCAGGCTTGTCCGACTTCATGCTGAAGGGAAGGCCCACGACGAGTTGCGCATAGGGCTGCAAGCTGTTGAAGTCCTGTGCGCCGACATCCAGGTTCTGGCTGGTCGGGCCCGTTTCGCTGAAGCGTTCGGTATGCAGGTACTGATAGCGCAGGCCGAGACGCGGCGTGATCGTGACGGGTCCCGCAGCCAGCGGCAGACTGGCTTGCAGGCCGGCAGTGATCTCCTGTCCATCCGAGTCGTCCCGGGCCTTGCCCGGGCCGGGGAAGGAGCGGCGCGTCTGGAGGAAGTCGTAGGCGGCGCCGACCGTCGCGGCGATGGTGACCGCGCCCACGCGGCGGCTGCCGTAGCCCGCGATGCGCAGGGTGTCGATCTTGCCGGTGGCCTCGTCTTCGGTCACATCGACGTGGCTGTAGCCGCCCGCGACGCCCACCGTCCACGCGCCAACCTGCTGATCCAGGCCGGCCAGAAAGCCGTAATGGCGATCCTTGTAGCTGGGGGCGTCATCGTTGCCCCGCACGTTCGCGGTATTGGAGACGATCTGGGCCCACGCCTGGCGGCCCGGGCGCGCGCAATTGGCGTCCGTCGCGGCGTCGGCGCACTCCTGGCCCAGCCGTGCGAGCAGCGTGTCGTTCACACGCTGCCCTTCGCGAATGGCGGCCGAGGCGACCGCGCCGAAGATCGTGGCGTTGGTGGGGGCGATAACGACCGGCCCGGCGCCGGCACTGCTGCCGGGGGCCAGGGTGAGGGTGCTGCCGTCGGCCAGGTTCTGCACGCTCTGCGCCAGGTCGGCCGGCGCGTTGCTCGTGACGGAAGCGAACCGGCCCGTGACACTTGCTGCGTCGACGATGCGGAACGACGTCGCGCTGTAGGTGCCGGGGCCGTACAGCACGTTCAGCGTGCCGGCGAGGGTGGCGGTGCCGCCGACCTTCAGTTGCGAAGCGGCGGTGGGGCTGACGTCGATGAACAGCGTGCCGGTGGGGGACTGCGTGTAGTTGCCGAGGATCGTCAGCGTGCCGATGGAGCCGCCGGGACGCACGACGCCGTCGTTGGTCACATTGCCACCGATCGAACCGTGTCCGCGCAGCGTCCCGGCGCTGCCGACGGCAACGTCACCCAGAATGCTGGCGGTGGGATGGGCGGCATCGCCGATTTCCAGCGTGCCCGCCGACACCGAGGTGCCGCCCGAGTAGGTGTTCACGCCGTTCAGGATCAGCATGCCGCTGCCGGTCTTGGCCAGCGCGCCGGTCCCGGTCAGTCTGGAATCGATGATGGCGGTGGCATTGCCATCGACTTCAATGGCCGAGGAGGCCGCCGCCAGCCCGATGTCGTCGCCGGTGACGCGGTAGCCGTCGGTGGAGAACTGCATGCCGTTTACAGCGATTGCGCCTTGGCTGCTATCGACCGTCACCGTACCCGCCGTCCCGCCGAACACGGGGCGCACATCGGTCTGGTCGAGCTGGTAGTTGGTGGCGCCGTTGGTCGTGGTCCAGTTTGTGCCGTTGGCCGTCCAGGTGCCGGAGCCGCCAGCAATTGTGCCGTCGGCCACGGTGTTGGCGCCGTCCCAGTAGTGGGTGCTGGCGTCGGGGGCGAGTGTCACGGTCAGCGCACCGTTCACATTGCTCAGTCGTGCGAGCAGGCCATTGTTGACGGAGACGAAGGCCGTGTTGTTGCCGTACGTGCCCAACCCAGTGGGGCGCACGACGGTATAGGATTGACCGTTCGCCAAACCGGTGCCGGCAAGGCTGATCGCGGCGCCGCTGATGGCCGCCGTGCCGTTCACGTCCAGGTAGCCGTAGCTGCTGGGGTCGACGACATTGAAGGCCAGTCCGCCGCCGGTCTGCGAGTAGTTGCCTGTGACAGTGATGGGGTTGTTGATCTGAAGGGTCGCCCCGTGGTTGATGACGGAACGGCCCACCGCAGCGATGTCGTCGTTCAGCAGCAGGTTTCCGCGCGAAAACACCAGGTTTGCGCCCGTCACCTTGATGAGGCCTTTGTCGGCCACGCCCAGGCCGCCGCTCGCGCCGGTAAGGGTGCCGACGACGTTGCCGCTGCCGCCTGCGATGGCGAGGGGGATGGTGCTGGCGGAGGTCAGGTCGCCCGCGATGAGACCGCTGTTGGTGATCGTACTGATATAGCTGTTGCCGTCGAGCTGGATCGCCGCATTCCGGCCAGTGATGGTGCCGCTGTTGGCGAGCAGGCCCACGGTGCTGGCGCCGGACAGGTAGATGCCGGTATCGTACGATCCGCCCATGGCGCTGCTGGGCGCACCCACTATCAGGCCCGTGTTCGTGATGGTGCCGGCCGTGCTGGCATCCATGAAGATGCCTGCGATGTCGCCAGAGATGGTCCCGGAATTGGTGAGCGTGCCCACCCGCCCGTTGCCCTGCGCAAGCAAGCCGAGCTGGCCCACGATGGCCCCGGTGTTCTCCAGCGTTTCGATGGCGCCGTTTTCGGTGACCACACCGAACCCCGCAAGGACACCGCCAATGTTGGCGCTTTGCAAGGTGCCGGTGTTGGTCAGGTTGGTGATCGTTCCGCCATTGTTCCAGATGGCTGCAATCGTCCCGCCGAAGGAACTGTTGCTGCTGATCATCCCGGCATTGCTGATCGTGCCGATGCTGCTTTCATTGAATATCCCGGCACGTGCGCCGGCGACGGTGGCGCCGGCGTTGTTGACCACGCGGGTGATGCTTGCGCCGCTGGCGTTCACGATGCCCGCTACGGTGACACCCGTTCCGGTGGAGGAGATCAAGCCGTTGTTGGTCACTTCATACAAAATGGCGTCGTTCTGCAGGCCCGCCAGTGTGCCAACGATGGTGCCGAGGTTCGTCAGCGTGCGGCCGGGACCGGTGCCGGAGGCGTGCAGACCGATGTCGGCGCCGGAGAGCGTGCCGGTCCCGTTGGCCAAAAAGTTACCGCCCGTCCATTCGATGCAGTCGGTGGAGCCGAAGAGCGTCGTGTTGCTCCCAACGCTGATGCACGGCGCTGCATGGACCATGCCGGGAAGCAGGCCTGCGGCCACGAGAGAAACACCCGACAGAATTTGCGTCGACCGGGCAAAGGCCGCCGTCGAGCCGGCCCGCGCGGATGCCACGGGAACGAAGTTGGTACGCTTTTTTTGGTGTTTCAGCTTCAAGGCAAGCTCCCGGCAGGGGCGATGTCATGGGATATCAGGCGGCAACCGGGGGAGCAGCGGCAATCCACGCGGTAGGCGCCAGATTATGGATTCGGACTGGCGGCCGTTCGGTAGGCGCACGATCTCACCCCGAACACTACCGGCGAAGGCGCATCCTCAAAGCGTGCAACAAGGGGGAAATACAGGCCTTTATTTCGCTTTGCGCGGTCGGCGCGTCGGCTCGGCCAGCCGCTGAACCCTGCTGGTCAGGCCTGAGACCCCGGAAAGCGCTTTGCCAGCGCCTGCCCGACGTCGTGCAGGACCGCCTTCCAATCGCCCGGAGCGGGCTGGCGGAACAGGCGCAGCGACGGATACCAGGGTGTGTCGGACCGGTGCAGCAACCAGCGCCAGTCGGGCAGGAAGGGCAGCATCACCCAGGCGGGGCGATTCAGGCCGCCCGCCAGATGCACCGGCGAGGAATCCACGGAGATGAGCAGGTCGGCCAGCGACAGGATGGCAGCCGTGTCGTCGAAATCAGCGATCTCTGCGTCCAGCGGCACGATGTTCATGCCGTGCGGTGCTGCGGTGGCCTGAGCGGCGGCCGGCCCTTTCTGAATGGCGAGATACGTGATCCCGGTCAAGGCCAGCGGCGCCATGTCCGCCAAGGCAAGAGACCGGTTGGCATCGTTGGAATGCGTGGGTCTGCCCGCCCAGGCCAGCGCCACCCACGGCCGTGGCAAGCCGGCCAGCCGCTTGCGCCATTTCTCGACGCGGGCAGCATCGGCCGACAGGTAGCCGACCTGGCCCGGCAGGTCGGCCACGCGCAGGCCGATCGCCATGGGCAGGGACATCAGTTCGCAGTGCTGGTCGAACGGCGGGGGGATCTGGCCGCGCGGGAAGGCGTCCGGGCCGAGGAGGCGCCGGGCGAAGGGCAGCAGGTCGGGATGGACTTCCAGCACGACGCGCGCGCCGCTGCGGGCACGGGCCGCGTCGATCAGGCGCATGAATTGCAGCGTGTCGCCGTACCCCTGTTCGTCATGAATGAGCAGCGTCTGACCCGTGATGCGGCTGCCGTCCCAGCGCGGCCGCTGCACCTTGCGGTCCATCGCCGCGGTATGGGACAGGCTGTAGCGCCAACGGTATTCCAGCCAGCCGCGCTCGAAATCCCCTTGCAGCAAGAGCGTTTCGGCCAGGTCGAATCGGGCGGACAGGTTGCCCGGCATGGCTGTGGCGAGCATGGTCTGAATGTCGGCGGCTTCCTGGACGCGCCCTTGAAACTTCATCGTCAAGCCGAGAAGCCGCCATAGTGCGGCGGGCGCGCCGCGTGGGTCCATGTTATCGCGCAGCAGCCGCTCGGCTTCGGCGTTTTGTCGCTCAGTCAGCAGCGCGCGGACGCGTTGCGCCAAGTCGTGAACGTCTTGCGCCTGCGCTGCGGCTGGGGCTGTTGCTGCGGCCGGGTGCGCCCCGACTGATGCCGTGTCCGTTGACGTCGCTGGCGCTTCGGCTGTGGCAGCCTGCGAGCTGCACGCGGTCCGCAATCGCGTGCGCAATTCAAGCGCCTCTGGGTGGGTGGGCGCGAAGGCCAGCAGCGCTTCGGTCCACTGCAGCGCCTCGCGAGGCCGCAACCGCGCCGCTTCGATGCCCGCGAGATTGATGTACGCGTTCGCCAGGCGTGGGTTGCACGCGATGGCGCGATGCGCCGCATCTGCCGCCGCATCGTAGTCACCCAGCTCTCCCAGCACGAAGGCGAGGTTGCTGTGTCCTTCGGCGTAGTCGCTTCGCAATGCGAGCGCCTGGACATACAGCCGGCGCGCCTCTTCCAGGCGATTCACGCCCACATACGCGTTGCCGAGGTTGTTGAGCGCTTCCGGGCTGTGCGGCTGAAGTTCCACCACCCGTTCAAGACAATTGACGCTTTCGGCCGAGCGCCCCGCTTCCTGCAGGATGATCCCCAGGTTGTTCCACGCCATGACCAGCCCGGGGTCCTGCTTCGTGGCTCGCCGCGCGGCGGCCTCGCCGTCAGCGAGCAGGCCCTGCTGCCGGCAGACCTCGGCCAGGTTGCCGAGGTAGACCGCAGGCGCGGCGTCGGTCCGGCATGCCTGACGCAGCAGATCCAGCGCGAGCGCCGGCTGGCCGTAGGCGTGCGCGATCAGGCCCAGAAGGTGCGACGCATCGGCCTGTCCGGGCGATGCGTCGAGTATGCGGCGGCACAGGATTTCGGCCTGGTTTGCCTGGCCGGCATTCCAATGGGCGTGGGCCTGATGCATGGCCTGGGAAAGGGAAAGCAGCTTGTCTGCCTTCGGCGTTGGCGTTGCGGGCTCGTGGGCCATGGAGATACCAGCGGCCGGCGCCAAGGCCGGGCAGGAGAGGAACGTGAAGCGGAGATTCTAGTGCCTCGCCGGGGCATGCCCGGCGCATGGCATTTTAGATGTGGGTCAAGATGGCCGTTACTTAGCCGGTATATACACATCCACAGACCGCTGCGCGCCCACGGCGCGGCGGTTCCGGCATCGCGCCGGACAGCAAATAGAAACGGGAGCGTCGCGTGCAGCAGAAACTACCGGTATGGCGGGTCATCCGCGAAACCTTCGACTACTTGGGAGACCATGGCGGGCGCACGCTTGCGATGGCGCCGCAACTGGTGGCCATCCTGATCTTCGGCGTTTGGCTGGGCGTTTACCTGGACCAGATGGCGGTTGCGCGGCATAGCATGCTGCTGCAACTGGCGGGGTGGCTCGTGACCACGGCGTGTCCGGTGATGCTGGCAGTCGCATGGCATCGCCGCATCCTGCTGAACGAGTACGCGCGCGCGGGCATTGCCGCGGGCAAACCTGAACGGATGTACTTCATCGTTGCGGTGATCCTTTCAGCCTCTGTTTTCGTCCTGACGATCGCGCGCATCGTGGTCGCCGCGTTGATGTCTGGTCCGGAGGGGGTGTCCCCGCTGGGCAACGCGCTGCAGCTGGTCCTGGTGCTGTTGCCGGCGTACTTTGTGGGCCATTTCTTTCTGGCTCTGCCGCAAGCTGCGTTGACGGGTACTGTGGACGTTCGGCGCATCACTGCGTTGACCCGCGGCAACAAGTGGCGATTCGTGGCTGTGTCGTTGCTGCCCATTCCGCTACTGCTCCTGATGGAAGCGGTCAGGAGTTTTTTGCTGCGGATGCCGCTTGAACCGGGTGTTGGCTCCTATCTCTACGGCGCTTTGATGGTGCTGGTAACCACTGTGATCTCCGTGACGACGATGTCGGTCTGCTACCGCATCCTGGCGCTGCCCGCCAGCGACGACGCGCCCGAAGCACAGGCGCGGGAGACGGCGGTCGCCGAAGGTTAGCGAGGTGCGGCAGGGGGGATGTTCAGCACGTCCGCCCGCCGCCCTGCCTCAATACTGATAGCGCAGCGTCAGCATCACGCTGCGCGGCTGGCCGTAGTAGTTCTGCCGCGAGGCGCCGCCAAGCTTTTCGTAATACTTGCGGTCAAACAGGTTGTCGACGGTGAGCGTGCCTTCGACGTGGCGGTTGTAGCGGTAGCCGATCTGGGCCGAGACGAGCGCGTAGCTGCCCTGATCCCAACGCACGTTGCCGCTTTGCAGATAGTTGCCGCTGTTCCAGCGAACGCCCGTGCCCACGCTGAATCCTTCCAGCGCCGGCTGGGTGAAGCGGTAGCGGGTCCAGAGGTTGATGGCGTGACGCGGGGTGATGGTGCTGTACGAAAGTCCCTCCTGGGCTTGGCTCGCTTCCAGATACTTGGTCTGTGTGTAGGCGTAGCCGGCCACGATGTCCCAGTTCGGCAACGGCGATCCGCTGATCTCGGTCTCGAAGCCCTGGCTGCGCACCTTGCCCGCGGCCACCGAATACATCGGATTGTTCAGGTCGCTCATCGCCCGGTTGCGGTCCACGATCTGGAACAGGGCGGCGTGCGCGTTGAGCGCGCCATCCATGAACGCGCCTTTCAGGCCCGTTTCGATCTGGCGTCCCACGCGCGGCGACAGCGTGCTGCCTTGCGCATCGATCTCGGTTTGCGGCTGGAAGATGCTGGTGTAGCTGGCATAGGCGGACAACTGCGGCGTCAGTTCGTATACCAGTCCGGCATAGGGCGAGGGGCGTGCGTCGATGCGCGTGGTCGCCTGGCTGAAGTCGCCGAAGTACTGATTGGCGTTGCGTGCATCGTTCTTCCACCAGGACAGGCGCGCGCCCGCAATGACCTTCAAGTGATCGGTCGCCTGGATGTTCGCGCGCGTGTACAGACCGAATTCGCTGGTGCGGCCGTCGTTGCCGTTGACCTGTTCCATCTCGGGCTGCGGCATGTTGATGACCGGGTCATTCACGTTGGTCGGGAAGATCGTGCCGCCGCCGTAGTTGAATTGCTTGCGCGTGTAGCTGTAGTCGGCCCCCACGAGCACGCTGTGCTCGCGGCCAAAGGCCTCGAACGGCAGGTTCACGTGCGCGTCCGCGCCGGTGGTCTTCCAGTGGTTGCGGTACGACCAGGCGATGAGGTTGGTGTCGCCGGTGACCGGATCGACGGCGCGGTTGGGCCAGGTGGTCACGCGCGTCGGCGTGTCGGTGTCGCGATGAAAGACGCTTGCCTTCATGGAGCCGCCGCCATCCAGCCGGTGTTCCAGGTCGGCAAAGACCTCGGTGGTTTCTTCTTCGATGCGGTTCCATTCGGCGCTGAGATTGGTGCCGCGGCGCACGTCGAGCAGCGAGCCGTCGGCGTACGCGGGCAGGCCGAATGCCGGCGTGACGCGGGAGCGTTGGTGCGTGATGCCCGCCGCCAGCGTCGTGCTCGATGTCAGGTCGGCCTCGACGATGCCGTAGAGTGTGGGCCGCTCGGAACTGACGCGGTCGACGAAGGACCCGCGGTCTTCGTAGGCGGCGATGAAGCGGCCGCGGACCTTGCCTTCGCTATCGAACGGCGTGCTCAGGTCGGCCACGGCGCGGTAGTAATCCCACGACCCGACGCTGGCCTGTGCGCCAAAGGCGAATTCCTGCATGGGGCGCTTGCGCACCAGATTCACGCTGCCGCCGGGCTCGCCGGTCCCTTGGTAAAGCCCGGACGGCCCGCGCAGCACTTCAATGCGATCGTAGATGGCGAGGTCGAAGCCCGCCGACAGGTTGCCCGCGCCGGCCGGGGCGCGCATGCCGTCCACCTGGATCGAATCGAGAGAATAGCCGCGGGAGATGAACCCGGAAATATTGCCGCCGCTGGACAGCGTTTCGACGGTCATGCCGGTGACGTTGCGCATCGCGTCCGACAGGCTGTTCAGGTTCTGGTCGTCGAGCTGCTGGCGCGTGACGACGGACACCGATTGCGGAATTTCCTTGAGCGTCTGCGTGCCCTTGCCGATGGTGACGGCATTGCTGGTGTACGAGCCCGTGCCTTCGCTGGTGGCGCGCTCGGCCGCGCCGGTGACGGTGACGGGCGCCAGTTGCGTGATGCCGCCTTGCGGCATGGCCTGCAGCGCGTAGGTGCCGGCCGCGCTTGGCACGGCGCGGTAACCGGTGCCCGCGAGCAGGCGGTCAAAGCCTTGCTGCACGTTCATCTCGCCCGAGATGCCAGGGCTCTGGCGGCCGGCGAGCCACGCGGGGTCGTAGACGATCTGTACGCCGGCGGCGGCCGCGTAGCGCGCCAGCACGGCGTCGAGCGAGCCCGCGCCGATTGCGACGGAGCGCACCTGGGCGGCCGGCGCCGCGCCGGTCTGGGCCGCGGACTGTGCGCCCGCGGTGGCGCTTGCCATGGCCGTGCACCAGAGCGCCGTCCAGATCATTGCCTTGCGGGATCCTCTGCCCCGCGCTGCGCGTACACGTGCCATCACTCTTTCATCCTTTCATCGTCAAGCAAGAAGCGCCCGCATCCCCTTGATGCGGTCTTACTTCCTACTCCGCACGACAACGAAAAAGTGATCACCTCGACGCAAAATATTTATCTGGGCGGTGGTTCAAGCGCCGGCCGGGCCGACCGATACCCAATAGCGAGTGACGCGTTGCACGGCGATCGGCAGGCGTTCGGCCAAGGCCTGCAGCGCTGCATCAGTGTCGCGCAGCGACAGGGCGCCCGAGACCCGCAGGTCGGCAACCTCGGGTGCGCAGCGCAGAAAACCCGGGCGATGGCGCGCCAGCTCGGCCACCACGTCGGCCAGGCGCTGATCGCGCACGACCAGCATGCCTTGCTCCCAGAGTGCCGCGCTGTCGTCCACGGGCGCCAGCGCGCCGGTCTGGCCGAGCGTGAAGCTGCCACGTTGCCCGGCGTCGATGCGCAGGGGCGGGCCACTGGCGGGGCGCGCCAGCACCGCATGCTCGAACACCATGACCTCGGTGCGGTCGTCGATCAGACGCACCGAGAAGCGCGTGCCCAGCGCCTGCACCTCGCCCTGCGGGGTCTGCACCACGAAGGGCCGGTACGCGGCCTGCGATTCCTGGCCGGTGGTGACCAGCACCTCGCCGGCCACCAGCACCAGACGGCGTTCGCCGGCGCCGTAGCGCAGGTCGACGGCGCTGCCGCTGTTCAACACCAGTTGCGTGCCATCGTCGAGACGGCGGGTCAGTTGTTCGCCCGCCGCGGAGCGCAGGTCGGCGCGCCAGGACGGCGCCTCGCGCCAGGCCATCCAGCCGGCCGGCGCCAGCACGCCCAGTCCCAGCGCCGCGCGCAGCACGGCGCGGCGGCCTTGGCGCTTGCGGGTGTCGCGAAGCACACGATGTCCGATGGGGGCGGGCAGGCCGTCGAACGCGCCCAGCACCTGCTCGGCACGAGCCCAGGCCTGCGCGTGGGCCTCGCCCTGCGCCAGCCAACGTTCAAATGTCCGTTGCGTGGCCGCGTCGGCGGGCTCGTAGCGCAGCCGGATGACCCAGTCGGCCGCTTCCTCCAGCAACAGGTCGCCCGGCGCGCTCATGCGGCGGCCGTCATGCAAGCCATCAAGGCCTTGCGCAGATGGCGCCGCACCGTGATCACGGGTTTGCCCGTCTGCTGGGAGATTTCCTGGAGCGTCAGCCCGTCCAATTGCGCCAGCAGGAACATGTCGCGCGTGGCGGCGGGCAGGCGCTGCAGCATGGCGTCGATCGCGACCAGCGTCTGCACGATCATGAGGCCTGTTTCCGGAGACGGCACCTGCGGCTCGGGCAGGTGCGCGATCGCATCCAGATAGGCCTGCTGCACTGCGCGCCGTCGCCAATGGTCGACCAGCAGGCCCTTGGCAATATGCGTGATCAGCGCGCGCGGCTCTTCGCGCAGCACGGGCGGCCGGCGCGCGGCCATCAGCCGCACGAACGTGTCCTGCGCCAGATCGGCCGCGTCGCCGCTGTCGCCCAGCTTGCGATGGAGCCAGCCTTGCAGCCAGCCATGGTGATGGCGATAAAGCTGCTCGACCACGGGGAGAGAAAGGGAGTCGGGAGATTGCAAGATGCCCAGCAGTCTACCGAATGCGAATAAGAAATACTATTAATTAGAGTTGTCGGATGGCGGGGGCGCGGCGCGCGCGCAACACCGCATGGGGAATCAACACCGGCTCACTTGCGCGGATAGGAACCCAGCAACCGGAATTCGGGACGCGCCTTCAAAAGCCCGGCCAGGGGTTCCTGCGTGGCATGGCCCGCGACCTCGACGACATACCGATGCGTGTCCAGGGTCTTTTTGCTGGGACGCTCATAGATCGTCAGCACGGCAACGTTGGCCTGCACGAGGGCGCGCAGTGAATCATTCAAGTTGTCGTCCGCGGTCGAGAGGACCAGCGAGGTCTTGTCATGCCCCGTGGGCGCCGGCACGTCGCGGCCCAGCACCCACCAGCGCGTCACATTGTGCGGTCCTTCCTCGATCCCATCGACCAGCGCGCCCAGCGAATACACGCTTGCGCCCACCTTCGGACCGAACGAGGCCTTGTCGAGGGTGGCGCTTTCGGCGACGGTCTTGGCCGCGGCGCCGCCACTTGCGGACTCTGTGCGCTTCACGGCGGGCATTTCCCGGTCCAGCCAGGGTTTCACTTCCTCAAATGCCACCGGGTGGGCGAACACTTCCTTGATGTCTTGCAGCTTCGCGCCCGGCCGAGCCAGCAGGCTGTAGCCCAGCATCTTTGGGTATTCGCCGACCACCACGGCATTGGGCAGATCCAGCACCGCGTCCAGATACGGTGTGACGCCAACGACCGACGTCGTCACGGGGACGCACGCCTGGGTCAGCTTGCCCGATGCGTAGCCGGAAAAGAGTTCGTCGCGCGAGAGCGGGACAAGCTCCTGGGGCCCGAACAGGTCCAGGCACGCCTGATGGGTCCAGGAGCCCGCGGGCCCCAGGTAACCAATGGAACCGGCAAAACTGGGGGTCATCGTCATCATCCAGGTCATGAGGCCAACTGCCGCGCCAAGGTGTCTTTTTGCCATGGTGTCGCCTTCGAGGTGGGCCGCGCGACCGCCGCGCAATGTCATGGACCCCCAAGACGGTATGAAACTACAGGCGCGCCGATCTGCATAGAGGTCTCCGCTTTCGGTGTCTGAGGGCAGGCCGCCACGCCTCGGAGGGCGTGATCCTTGGTTCAAAAAACATCAACCTAAATGCCACTGTTACCCGATACACTGAGCCGCAAATGGGTCAAAGAAACATGTCGGATCAATAAAAGGTTGCACGGCACAGCCAAGCGCAACCTCTGGGGGAGACAAACGTGCTTGGTTCTGAGTTGATCATTCGCTCGCTGCGTCGGCGGGGCGTCAAGACCATTTTCAGCCTTTCGGGCAACCAGATCATGCCGCTTTACGATGCCTGTATCGACGCAGGCATCCGCATCATCCACGTGCGGCATGAAGCGGCCGCCGTCTTCATGGCAGATGCGTGGTCGCAGATCACTGGCGAACTCGGGGTGGCGATGATCACCGCGGCGCCGGGCCTGACCAATGGACTCGCGCCGCTGTATTCTGCCTCGCAGGCGGAAAGCCCGGTTCTGCTGATTTCGGGCGACTCCTCGGTGTCGGAAGATGGCACTGGTGCGTTCCAGGAGCTGGATCAGGTCGCCATCACCCGTCCGTTGACCAAGTTGTCGGTCCGTCCGCAATCCGCAGCCGAGCTTTGCCCCGCGCTTGAAAACGCGATCACGCAGGCGCTTGCGCCTCGGCGGGGCCCTGTCCACGTCGCGTTGCCCTTTGACCTGCTGATAGCCGAATCGGGCATCGCAGACCTACCCGACGTGCCCGCGGCCCCGCCGGTCGCCGCGCTGGATGCCACGCGCCTGAGCCAACTGGCTGACCTGTTGCATTCGGCTCAGCGCCCGCTGGTGCTGGCCGGGCCGACGAGCGCGCGGCCGCAGGGACGTTCCGCGCGCGCGGCAGCCGAAGAAGCGCTGGGGGTGCGCATCATTCCGATGGAAAGCCCCCGCGGGCTGAAGGATCCGTCGCTGGGCGCGTTGGCCAGCATCATGCCAAGCGCCGATCTGATCGTGCTGGCGGGAAAGTGCCTGGACTTCACGCTGGGATTCGGCGGCACGGGCGCGCTCGGGGAAAACGCCCGTGTTGCGGTCATCGACCCGGACCCCGCGATGCTGGAACGCGCGGGCCGGCTTCTTGGCGCGCGTCTGGTCCTGACGTTCCAGGCCGACGCGGTGGCGGCGATGGCGGCGGTGGCGGCGGCGCATCCGCCGGCCGAACGCCTTGCGTGGCGCGCCCAGGTCGATGAAGCGCTGCAAAGCCGGACGGTGAAGACGCCGTCCGCGCCGGCGCAAGGCGCTATGGGTCCGCGCGCGCTGTGCGAGACCGTGCAGGCATTCCTGGCGTCCGCGCCCGACCCGATCCTGATCTGCGACGGCGGCGAGTTCGGTCAGTGGGCGCAGGCGTTCTGCCAGGCGCCGGTACGCATCATCAATGGCATGTCCGGCGCGATCGGGGCGGGGGTCTGCTATGCGATCGCCGCGAAGATCGCGCGGCCCGGCGCGACGGTGGTCGTCATGATGGGAGACGGCACTGCCGGATTCCACATGATGGAGCTGGATACGGCGGTGCGCGAAGGTGCGGCGGTGACGGCGGTGATCGGCAACGACTTGCGCTGGAACGCCGAACATCTGATCCAGATGCGCACCTATGGACCGCAGCGGCTGATCGGGTGCGAGCTTGCACCGACGGCTCGCTATCACGACGTTGCGTCTGCGCTGGGGGGCGCGGGTTTTGCGGCGCACGACGCCGCGGGGCTGACCGCCGCGTTGAGACAGGCAGCCGACAGCGGCCTGCCGGCCTGCATCAATGTATCCCTCGCGGGCGAGGCCGCCCCGGTTTTCCACGCAGCATCCACGCAGTCCACGACCGGTCATTGACCTCAAGGCATCGAGCGTCGCCGCAGTCCGGTTTCGTCCCGTAGAACGAACAGGAGACATCCCATGATCAGCCTCACCGGCATCCGCCCGGGCGGGTCCGCTCGCGCCGCGTTTTGCCTGCTTCTCACCTTTCCCGGCCTGGCCGCTGCCCAGGCTTACCCCGCGAAACCCATCCAGCTCATCGTGCCGTTCAGCGTGGGCGGCGACGCCGACATGGCGGCGCGCAATCTGTCTGCCGCCGCGCAGGGTGTCCTGGGGCAGCCGGTCGTCGTGGTCAACAAGGCGGGCGCGAACGGCGCGATCGGATCTGCCGCGGTCAAGAATGCGGCGCCCGACGGGTACACCCTGCTGATGGGCCGCATCGGTTCCCAGGTCCTCTTGCCCGCCTTGCAGCCCAAGACGACGCCGTATACCTCGAAGGACTTCACGTTCATCGGATTGCTGGAGCTGAATCCCGTTGTCTGTGTGGTCCATCCGGACAGCGCCTACCGGACCATCGGCGACCTGTCCCAGGCGTTGAAGGCCCGGCCCGGGAAACTGAACTACAGCCATTCCGGCCCCGCGACCGTGCAGAATCTGGCGCCGCAACTGTTGCTGAGCAGCCTGGGATTGAAGCCGGATGCGGCCGTCAGTGTTCCGTACAAGGGCGGTAGCGAGGTGGCGATGGCGGTCCTGAGCCGCGATGTGGATTTTGCCTGCAACAACCTCAGTTCGATGACGGGCATTCTTGCGGGCGGCAAGTTGCGCGCATTGCTGACGACGACGCCGGAGCGCCTTGCGCAGTTTCCGGATATCCCGACCGCACGGGAATCCAAACTCCCGCAGCTTGAGGCGGTGATCGGCTGGAGCGGGCTCTTCGGGCCGCCGGGCATGAGCGCGGAAGCGGTTGATAAGTGGGCTTCTGCTCTCCAGCAGATATCAAAGGACCCGAAGTGGATCGAGGGGAACGCCAATTTCGGTGGCATCCCCCACGTGTTGTCGCCCGCCGATACGGCAAAGTACGTCGATCAGGGTTCCAGGATCTATGCCGAGTTGGTGGCCAAGGCGGGGTTGCAGGTCAACTAGCCGCTCGCAAGCGGGGCCGACGGGCCGCCGAGGCCCTCGGCGGCCGGAATGGCGTCGCGCAGATACTGGACGAACGATGTGACGGTAAGAGGTACGCGCGGCGTATAGGGCCGCACCGCGTAGAGGCGTTCGGCATAGTCGCCGACAACGCGCCACCCTGGCAGGACCTCGACCAGCGTTCCGCGCCGCAGGGCCTCGCCAGCGCTGAAATCGGGAAGCAGCGCGATGCCGACAGAGCCCGCGGCCGCTTCCCGCAAGACTTCGCTGTTGTTGGCCGTGAAGGTCCCGCGCACCGGCACGGCCACGTGTTTATCCCGCGCCTGAGACTCGAATGACCAGGTGGCGCCGCCGCTGCGCCGCAGATAGTGCAGGCAATTGTGGCCCTCGAGGTCCGCCGGCGTTCGCGGCGTGCCGTGTGTCGACAGGTATTCCGGGGTGGCCACGAGCACCGAGCGCGTCTCGCAGATCAACGTGGCGACATGGGTGTCGGGCACGCCCGCGACGTGCCGGATCGCCAGGTCGAATCCTTCGGTCGCCAACGAGGCCAGGTGGTCGCTGAGCTCAAGCTGAATCCGAACGTCCGGAAAGCGCGCAAGAAAGCCCGATATCAGCGGCGCAATGACCTGGCGGCCCAACGCGACGGGAGCCGTCACGGACAGTACGCCGCGCGGGCCTTCGGAAAGATCCCGGACGGCGGAGAAACCTTCCTCGATGCGCAGATAGGCCGACGCCGTCTGGTCGACCAGGCTTGCACCGGCTTCGGTCAGGCTGACGCTGCGAGTCGTGCGCCGCACGAGGGGAACGCCGGCCGCCTGCTCCAGTTCCACGATGCGCTGGCTGACCGATGCCTTGCTGATCTGCAGCCGGCGGGCGGCCGCCGTGAAGCTACCCGTGTCGGCCAGCACGCCCAGGCAGTGAATGTGCGACCACAAGTCTTCCAGGCGTCTCGTCTTTGTCATGCCATTTCCCATTGTTCAAAACTGCAAACACTGATTCCAGCCTTCTGGTCTCGACGGGCGGCCGGCGGCGCGACATAGTGCCAGCACCCGCACATCACGCTTGAGCACAGGAGAAACCCATGAACGCCACCACGCGCAGCGCCAGCGATTCCATCGCCGGACACTTTATCGCCGGATCCCGTGTCGATGGGACAGGCGCCCGCCAGCCCATCTTCAATCCGGCCACGGGCGCCGTCACCCGGCACGTCACGCTGGCCACGCCCGACGAGGTGCAGCGCGCGGTGGCCAGCGCGCAGGCCGCCTTTCCGGCGTGGGCCGACACGCCGCCGATCCGACGTGCACGTGTGTTGTTCAGGTTTCTTGAATTGCTGAACCGCCACCGCGACGAGCTCGCTCATTTGATCACCGCCGAGCACGGCAAGGTGTTCAGCGATGCGCAGGGCGAAGTCGCGCGCGGCATCGACATTGTGGAGTTCGCCTGCGGCATTCCGCAACTGCTGAAGGGCGCGCACACCGAACAGGTCTCCACGGGCATCGACAACTGGACGCTGCGCCAGCCGCTGGGTGTCGTGGCCGGCATCACGCCGTTCAATTTTCCGGTGATGGTGCCCATGTGGATGTTCCCGGTGGCGATCGCCGCGGGCAATACCTTTGTGCTCAAGCCCAGCCCGACGGATCCCAGTCCGTCGCTGCGCATCGCCGAACTGCTGCGCGAGGCGGGGCTGCCGGATGGCGTGTTCAACGTGGTGCAGGGCGACAAGGTCGCCGTGGACGCGCTGCTCACGCATCCCGGCGTGAAGGCGGTGAGCTTTGTCGGGTCCACGCCGATCGCCAACTACATCTATGAGACGGGCGCCCGCCTTGGCAAGCGTGTGCAGGCGCTGGGCGGCGCCAAGAACCATATGGTGGTGATGCCCGATGCCGATATCGACCAGGCTGTGGACGCCTTGATCGGGGCCGGCTACGGTTCGGCGGGCGAGCGGTGCATGGCGATCAGCGTGGCCGTGCTGGTCGGCGACGTGGCCGACCGCCTCCTGCCCAAGCTGATCGAGCGCACGAAGGCATTGAAGGTGCTGGACGGCGAGAACCCGGCCGCCGAAATGGGACCGATCGTGACCCGCGCCGCGCACGAGCGCATCACCGGCTACATCGCGCAGGGCGAGGCAGAGGGTGCGACGCTGCTGGTCGACGGCCGGGGATTCCGGGGTACGCAAGCGGGCGAGGGATGCGGTGACGGCTTCTGGATGGGCGGCACGTTGTTCGACCATGTCACGCCCGACATGCGCATCTACAAGGAAGAGATATTCGGCCCGGTTCTGGGCTGCGTGCGGGTCAAGGACCTGAAGGCGGCCGTGGACCTCATCAACGCGCATGAGTTCGGCAATGGCGTCGCGTGCTTTACGCGGGATGGCAATGTGGCGCGCGAATTTGGCCGGCGCATCGAAGTGGGCATGGTGGGCATCAATGTGCCCATTCCGGTCCCGATGGCCTGGCACGGCTTTGGCGGCTGGAAGCGCAGCCTGTTTGGCGACATGCACGCCTACGGCGAAGAAGGCGTGCGCTTCTACACCCGCCAGAAGTCGATCATGCAGCGCTGGCCCGAGAGCATCGGCAAGGGCGCCGAGTTTGCGATGCCAACGGCGAAGTGACCGTTGCGGCTGGTGGCAGGAAGGCGGCCGCCAGCCCGCGCCGCGTTTCACTGGCGCGGGCGGCGCAATGCCGCTCATGCCGGAGACATCCACCCGCGGTAGATCGCGCCCGCGCCCGCGATCGCGAGCAGCACGAAGATGGACCGCTTCAGCAGTTCGGGAGACACCCGGGTCCGGGCGCGCGACCCCGCGTACAGGCCGATGAGCGCAACGGGCAGGAGCACCGCGGCGGCGCGCAGGATGTCCGGGTTGGAGTACAGCCCTGCGGTCGCGAAGGCTGCCGCCCGCACGATCCCGCTCAGCAGGATCACGACCGAAATGGTTGCCCGGAACTGCTCCAGCGCATCCAACCGGCGCGACAGATAGATCGTGTAGATGGGGCCGCCGGTGCCGAACAGCGCGCTGAAGACGCCGCCAACGATGCCGAACGGAAACGCCCAGAAGGGCTTGAGCGGCGCCTTGGCGCCACCCCGTGCGCCGCGCAGGCCCTGGATGCACACGACCAGCACAAACGCGCCCAGAAGGATCAATGGCCAGCGGGCGCCGGCGTCGCGCAACAGCGTGACGCCCAGCGCGATGCCCAGCAGCATCCAGGGCAGCAGGCGCTTGAATTCGGCCAGGCTGACGCGTCTCCAGTTCCGTCCGCCGACAAGGGCGGTGCAGGTCAGGTCAAACAGCACCACCAGCGGCACGGCCAGTTGCAGGGGAATGAACTGCACCAGGACCGGCACGGCGACCATGGCCGCGCCGAATCCCGTCATCCCGAAGACCGTGTAGGCAAGGAATATGACGGGGATGACAAGCGCGAGCGATTCGGCGGGCATAGGCGGGAAGGGACCTCGATGGGTGAAACAGGGCTGGGGCGTGCCGGCGCCCGGCGGGTGGTCAGGTGGCGGTGATTCCCTTCTTTTGCACGAGGGCCTGCCATTTGGCGGACTCCGCGGCGATCTCCTTTTGCAGCGCCGCGGCAGGCACGATGGTGGGGGCCATGCCCTGGTCCTGAAGGTAGCGCTTCAAGCCCGGTTGTTCAACGGCCTGTTTGGCAACGGCGAGCAGCCGGTCTATCGCGCCTTGCGGCGTGCCGGCAGGCGCCATCAGCGCGAACCAGCCGGTGAACTCGAATCCGGGCACGCCGTCCTCGGCCGTGGTCGGCACGCCGGGCAGCAAGGCCGCGCGCTCCTTGCCCGTGACGGAAAGCGCGCGCAGGCGGCCGCCCTTGAGCAGCGGCGCGATCGCATTGATGTTGCCGACGGCCACCTGGATGATTCCGGCCATCAGGTCCGTGTAGCCGGGCCCTTCGCCCTTGTACGGGACATGCATGAGGTCGATCCCGGCAGCGTCGGTAAAGGCTTCGCCAGCCATATGTGTCTGGCTCCCGACACCGGCGGACGAAAAGCTGAGTTTGCCGGGCCGGGCCTTCGCGTAGGCGATGAGTTCCCGCGTGTTGTTGACAGGCAGTTCGGCATTGACGGTGATGACCATCGGTCCGCTGGCGACCTTGGCGATGAGGCTGAAGTCATTCAGCGAGTAGGGCAGCTTGCTGTAGATGAACTGATTGACGGTGAACATGCTGCCCGATGCGAGCATCAGCGTATAGCCGTCCGCGGGGGATCCGGCCACGGCCTGCGCGCCGACGCTGCCGCCGGCGCCCGCACGGTTTTCGACGACGATGCTCTGGTTCAGGCCTTTGCCCATTTCGGAGGCCAGCGCGCGCCCGAGCAGGTCGGTGGCGCCGCCCGCCGAGAATGGGATGACCATGCGGATGGCCTTGTCCGATGGCCAATTCGCGCGGGCAGGTGTCGCAAGAAACGGTGATAGGGCCAGCCCGTATCCCATGGCCTTGATGAGCCGGCGGCGTCCATGCACAAGTTGATTGTCGTCTTTCACGGGTTTGTCTCCTTTCGCTCGCGGTAGGCGCGACCCGCCGATCTGCGGGCAGGGCGGGTTTCGCCAGGCAGCAACTGCCCCTCAAGCCGATTGGCTCGATTTTTTTGGGACGTCGCGGTGATTGTTGGCGGACTACTGAACTACTGGGCTGCGGACTGCGGGACTGCTGGACTACTTACTGCGGATCAGGGATTGGGACGCGCCTGCGCCGTCATCGGGTCTGGCTGGCGCAAACCGACTTCAACGCATCGAGCAGCAACTGCGAAAGATGGGATCTGGGATTCTCCTGCGGCGCCAGGATGCCCAGGCGGCGGGTGATCGTCGGCGCGCCGAACGGAATGACTCGGATGCCCGGCGGGAACTCGTTGCGGCCGCGCCTGGCCGGCACCACGGACGCGCCCAGGCCGTTGGCCACCATCGCGATGACGCCTTCAAGGTTGTCGATCTCCATGGTCGATCGCACCGTGATGCGCCTGCGCACCATTTCTTCCTGCACCAGATGGCCGACGCGGGCTGAGCGGTTGAATCGGACATAGGGTGTCTGCTCCAGAATTTCCTGGTCGCTGGCGCCTTGCACCGACCGGTGCGCAATGACGACCAGCTCCTCCTCGACGAAGGGCAGAAAGTCCAGCCCCGAGCGCGGCGCGTCCGGCTCGGTCACGATGGCGACATCGAGCTGGCGGTGATAGATGGCCCGCTCCAGGTCGTGCGTCAGCCCCGTGGTGACGTGAACCTCCAGCCCGTGCCCCTGCTTTTGCAGGTGGCGCAAGGCCAGCGGCAGCACGCCCGACACACAGGTATGCACGCTGCCCAGTTTGAGCAGGCCGGCCGACGTCCCCTTCTTGAGCGAAGCGCTCATGCTTTCCCAATGCGTGATCAGGTCGCGCGCCCGGTGGACCAGCGCCAGGCCCGTGTCCGTCAGGATCGGCGGGCGGCGGCTGCGATCGAAGATCGTGATGCCCAGCTCATCCTCCAGCGCGCGGACCTGCATGCTCACGGCTGACAACGACAGGCCGATGGTGTTCCCGGCCTCGGCGAAGCTGCCGTGGTCTGCGATCGCAATCAGCGTGTAGAGGGTCCGGATGTCCATGCAGTATTCGTCCTGGTCGGTGGGCGTCGCGAAACGCGCGGGATGCGGGCGCTACAGCCCGAGCAGCCGCCGGGCGTTGCCTCCCATGACCTTCTTCAGGTTTTCCTCACGGATCGGCAAGCGCTCAAACCATTCTTTGTACCCTTGCACCGGACAGAAGGGAAACGAGCTGGCGTACAGCATCCGGTCGGACAGAAAGCTGTCGGCCGCCTTTACGTATTCCTCCCAGCCGGGCATGCGGGAAAAGTACATGTCGGGCGACAGCCACAGATTCGGCCGCCGGAGCCCCAGGTGCAGGATTTCGTTGACCCACGGCCAACCGCCGTGGGCGACCACGACATTAAGGTTGGGAAAATCCGTCAGGACGCGATCGGTTCGTATCGGATCGGAATAGCTCAGGTCGGGCCCCGCCGTGCCACCGACCATCATGATCACGGGAACGCCGACGTCCTCGCAATGGCCATAGATGGGATAGAGACGCCGGTCGTCGGCGTGCATGGGCACGGGATAGGAACCCGGTTCGATGTTGATCAGCCGGAAGCCGTTTTCGATGGCCTGGTTGATGGTCTGACATGCCTTGCGGCGGTCGGTGGGATCGATCGAGGCCGCACCGATGAACCGGTCCGGGTGCCCGGCCACGATGCCGCGCACATCGTCGTTGGACACGCTGCCCAGCACGCCGGCCAGTCTGCCCACCACCACGCCGCGGTCGATGCGGGCCGCGTCCATCTCCTGCAGAAGCAGGTCCATCGACTGCTGCTGCGCCGCTTTGGATGGTTCGAATCCCACCGTCCGCGTGAAGCCGTCGCGCCGTTCTCCCGCTGAATACATCAGTGTGTTCAAGAAGCCGCCAACGGGCGGCCGAAGCCGAAAGTCGATGATCATCGCAGTCTCTCTGAATGGAATCCGATTGCGGGGCGTGGCGACGCAGCGCCTACATCACTTCGTCCTTGCGGTCGTCCGTCTCGCCGTAGCGGTGCAGCGCGGGCGGCTTCAGTCCGGCATACAGCTTTTCGATGCCGGCGTTGATCGCTTCCGCGTGCTGCGCGAAAAGCGAGTTGCCGTCCAGGTCGCTCTCGACGATGAATGGGCCGAAATCCTTGACCTCGAACAGCCACATCGCCTGCGCGATGCCCAGCTCATCCAGCCAATGCACCTCGCGCACCTGCTTGATGCCCCGTCCCAGCAAGGCGCCCGTGCCGTAGCCGACCGTGGTCAGGTAGATGGCGCCGCCCGGCGCCAGCACCTGCTTGTAGTCGTCGGCGGGCATGCCGCCCTTGCCGATCAGGATGCGGCAGCCCGTCTCGCTGAGCCACCGGGGAATCCATTTGGAGAACCGGAATGACGCGGTGGCGGTGACGGCGCCCACGTTGTAGCCGCCGTGGCCGTCGGGGGCGGCGGCCGGCGAGCAATGGAAATTGACGTTGCTGACGGACCGCAGATCCACCGGCAGCGGCAGGCCCTCATCCAGCACCTTCTTGTAGACACCCTCGCGGGCCGTGTACACCAGTCCATTCAGGTACACGGCCGAACCGAGTTCGAGCTTGGCGATGTCTTCCGTCTTGGCGGGCAGGTCAAGATGAAAGACCTTGATGTCGTCGTCGTTGTTCACCATTCGACCGTCTCCCGGCGCAGGTAGGGCGTGAACCATTGAGGATCGGTGCGGTACTGGATTTCCCCATTGGCGTGGATCCGCGCGGTGGCGCGGCGCGAAGACAGGCAGAACGTATGCAGGCTGATGGGCATGCCGCCGGTGTGCGTGTAGCCGCATTCGATATGGCAATCGACCACCATGCCGGAGCCGACGAAGCCCATGGCGCCCATGCCGATCGAGTTGCCGAGCTTCATCAGTTCAAGCTCCAGTTCGGCCACCTTGGGATCGGGATTCCGGTCGCCAACCGTGCGCAGACAGGCCGCCTGCTTGCCGAGCTGCATGCACGTGTCCTTGGACCCGCCCAGGCCGATGCCGACGATGGCGGGCTGGCACGCCAGGCCGCGCTTGCCGAACGCGATCAGGGTGTCGAGCACGAAGCGCTTGATGCCGTCGATGCCATCGCCGGGAAACAGCATCCGGTAGTCGGTGCCGAACAGGCCGCCCTTGTGCACGGTGGTGATTTCGATCCAGTCGGCGTCCGGTTCGAAAGACCATTCGACTTCCGGCGCGTTGATCCCGACGTTGTTGTTGTGGTCGGTGCGCCAGAGCGGATGCACGCGGTTCGGCCGCAGCGGGATGGTCACGGTGGCTTCGGCCGTGGCGTGTCGCAGCGCGCGCTCCACCGCGACGAAACCGGCGTCCACGCAGGCCTCGTTGCCCACCTTGACGTAATACCGCGGCAATCCGGTATCGGCGCACATCGGGCGCCGGTCCTGGTCGGCGGCCTCCCAGTTGTCGACCATGGCGTGGATGACGAATCGCGGCAGCTTGCCGGTTTCCTTTTTCTGCAGGGCCTGAATGCCTTCCTTGTAGTCCTTGGGTATCTCGATGGCAGCGCGGCGCATGATTTCCAGCGCGGCTTCTTCAATTTTCTGGACGGGAATTCTCATGGTGGGTTGCCTTCAGCTTTGGGGGATGCCTGCTTCGCCTTCGATCAGCGATTCGCCCGGCTTGACGATGTCAAAGGAAACCGGAACCATCTCCAGCTGCAATTCGCCGTCCTGCGCGCTGACGCGGGTGTAGCAGCTGGTGTGCAGGTCGCCGGGTTCGGAGAAGTCTTCGCGATAGTGCGCGCCGCGGCTGTTCTCGCGTGCCAGCGCCGACACCGTGATGACCTTCGAGATGTCGACCAGGCTTTCAAGGTTGAGCCAGTCGTGCCAGGTCAGGTTGAAACGCCGGTCGCCGTCCGCGACACCGATGTTGCGCAGGGCCGCGCGATGGCCGGAAATGGCCCCAAGGCCGTGTTCCATGGCGTCCCGATTGCGCAGCACGCCGACGTCGTCCCACATCGTCTGCGACAGCGCATCGCGCAGCTCGTGGATGCGTCCGGCACGCCGCGAAAACGGAAACTCGGCGCGTTCGACACCGCGCGCCATGACCTGCTGGTCCGGATCGCGCCACTGGCCTGACTTGGCGACATAGGCGGCCATCGCGTCGCCCGCGATGCCGCCGAACACCGTGGAGTTGGCGACGCCGTTTCCGCCCAGGCGGTTCGCGCCGTGCACCCCGCCGCAGTCCTCTCCCGCGGCATACAGGCCGGGCGAGGCGGTCGACCCGTCCACATTGAATTCGACGCCGCCCATCAGGTAATGCGCGGTCGGCACCACTTCGACTTTTCCGCCGGCCAGGTCGAATCCGCAGTCCTTGCATCGGTTGACCATGCCGGGGAAGGTCTTGGCCACTTTCTCCGGACCAAGATGGCTCATCTGGATGTAGACGCCGCCCATCGGACCTGTGCGCCCCGCGCGCATTTCGGCGTAGATCCCGCGGCTGACCACGTCGCGCGTGGCCCGTTCGCCGCGCTTGTCGTAGTTCGTCATGAAGCGCTCGCCTTCGCCGTTGAGCAGGTAACCGCCGGCGCCGCGCAAGCCTTCTTCCAGCACCGTGCCGGTCATCCGCGTATCCGGTCCGCCCAACAGACCTGTCGGATGAAACTGGACCATCTCCATGTCTCTGAGCTTCAGGCCGTATCGCAATGCCATGGCCAGGCCGTCGCAGGTCTTGTCGCCGGAAGGCGTGTGGTAGCGGTACATCGTCGGGCCGGCGCCGGTGGCCAAAAGAACTGCCTTGGCCTGGATGAACCGATAGGTACCCGCCCGCATGTCGATGAACAGTACGCCCGAGATGCCCGAGCCGTCGGCGGCCGGGATGAGTTCGATGGCGCGGTGCTCCTCAAGTTCTTCCACATCCAGCGCGCGAACCTGCTCCATCAGCCGATTGATGATCTCGATGCCGGTCAGGTCCGCCTTGTGCACGGTCCGGTCAAAGCTTTGGCCGGCAAACGCCTTGGAATGCAGCGATCCATCGGGATTGCGGTCGAAGAAGCAGCCGATCTCGTTTTCCAGCTCCCGAACCCGTTCGACCGCGCCTTCGACCAGCCGCCAGGCCAGATCCTGGCGCGGCAGCCATTTGCCGCCCTCGATCGTGTCCATGAAGTGGCGCTCGACCGAGTCACCCGCGGCCAGCGCGACGTTGTAGCCGCCCTGGACCATGCGGGTACAGCCGCACTTGCCGAGCAGGCCTTTGACGGTCACCGTGACCTGCAGCGACGGGTTTGCCTTCTTCGCGTGCAGCGCCGCGAAGAGGCCCGCGCCGCCAGTACCCAGCACCAGAATGTCCGTCTTGTGGTTTTCAATACGCATGTCAGATCACTCCGGCGATGAACGCCAGTCCGGTGGCCATCGAGATCGCAAAGCCCCAGCCGATCCACGCGACGCGCGCGTCGCGCGGCGTGCGCCAGGGCAGGAGTTCAAGCGCAAGCAGGCGCAGTCCGAAGAACATATGCAGCGTCAGAAGCAGCACCAGCCCCCATTCACCGGCTTTCATCCACGGCAGCTCCGCCAGCTTCAGGAATGCGTCAAGCCTGGCCTGGTCCAGCGCCATGGCCAGCACATAGAAATGGACGGGAAGGAACAGCGCCAGCGCCAGGCCGGAAAGCCGATGTCCCAGAAAGGCCCAGTACGCCTGGTGATTGCGTGCGGACTTTCTCATGCCAGTCCGCCTACCGCGGCGACCGCGCGGATGCCCAGAACGAGCAGCGCCGCGCCGAACATCAGGCCGATGACGGACGCCGCCGCGCGGCCGAGTTTCAGCCACTCGATGAGGATGTTGCGCAGGCCGATGGGAACGTGGACCGATACGCTGAGCACGAACAGGCCGTAGAAGACGATCCATAGCCAGTTCCCCTCGGTGCGCGAGAGGATTTCGCCGGCGGTCAGGCCGCCGCGGACCGCATAGATGACGAGGCCGACGTGCACCAGGACGAAGGGCGCCATCACCATTGCCGTCAGGCGCTGGAGTGCAAACAGACGGGCCTCCATGTCAGCCTCCCTTGAGCAGGCTGAAGATGGCGCTGCGTTTCAGGCCTGCGATGCTGCCGGTCGGGCTCAGGCTGACGGGACAGTGCTTCATGCAACTGCCCTGCGTGTGACAGGAATTGCAGCCGCTGCCGGAGGTGGCCTTGTGCAGAACATCCTTGGGGTCGGCGTGCCGCTCGTCGTTATAGAGCGTCCACGCGCGATTCAGCGCCGCCGGACCCAGGTAGTCCTTGTCCCACGACACCACGTCACAGGCGGCGTAGCACACGCCGCAGTTGATGCATTCGATGGCCGCGTCAGCGAGCTTGCGTTGCTTGCTTTGGGGCGACACCAGCGCCGGCGGATCATTGCGCGTGGCAGTGCCGACAAAGGTATTGCCGGCGCGCGCCCACTTCTGGAAGAACTCGCGCATGTCGACGACCAGATCCTTGATCCGCGGCATGTTGCGCAAGGGCTCGATCACGATCACGCCCGCTTCTTCGACGCGGCTCACGTGCGTGCGGCACGTCCAACGCGGTTTGCCGTTGACGGTCATCGCACAGGACCCGCACACGCCGACGCGACAGGCGTAGCGGTACGACAGGCCGGGCTCTTGCGTTCGCTGGACTTCCGTCACCACGTCCAGAACGGTCTGGTTGTCGCGCCACGGGACCAGGTAGGTGGAGAACTTTCCTTCCTCCGTGCCGCGTGAGATGCGAACCGTTAGCTGTCTCTGGTTTGTGGAATGCGTCGTATCCATTTTCCGTCCTCAAGCGGCATGCTGCGCCCATGAACAGAATTCTGGAACTTGCGAATCCTTGAAGCAATACAGATTTGGTTGATATTTTTTGAACTTATTTTGGACCCTTTGAGGGGTGCCGCGTGCCGCAGCAGAGATGCCGCGACGCGGTAGGTTCAGCGCTTTGCGATGACGCAGTGCGGCAATGCCGCTCGCCGCGGCCTGTTCTGCCTACGCCCGGCGCGGCAGCCACCGCCAGAACACCCCAGCCGCGACCAGGCCCAACGTCCCCACGCCAAACGATGCCCCGCCCAGCGACAACAGTGCCGTCAGCGCCGATAGCGCCACCGGCCCGCCGCTTGCACCCAGATCGGCCATGAAGCGCCAGATGCCCAGAAACTGCGTGCGCGCGCCGGGCGGTGCGGCATCCGCGCCCAGCGTCATCACAATGCCCGACCCGATGCCGTTGCCAAAGCCCAGCAGCAGCGACACCAGGATGAAGCTCGTCACGCCGCCTGTCAGCGGGATCGCCATCAGGCTCAAGCCCATCAGCAGCGTGCACGGCAGCGCCACCCACAACCGGCCGCGCTGGTCCATCACCTTGCCCGCGGGATAGAACACCGACATGTCGACCGCCGCGACCAGGCCGTAGACGAGGGACGTGGTGGTGGCGTCCAGACCGAGATGGTCTGCCCACAGCGGAATCACCACCTGGCGCGACGCGCGCAGCGCGCTGATCAGCATCACGCCGACGCCCAGCGTGGCGTACACGCCGCGATGGTCGCGCGCGACCTCGCCGATGCGTGCGCGCGGCGCGCCTGAGGCCTTGGCGTGCGAGGGTTCGATGTCCGGCGCCTTGATGGCGATGAATCCCGCGCCGAGCATGGCGCAGACGGCAATCCAGTACGCGCCGTCGAGCCCCATGAAATGAATCAGTGCCGCGCCCGCGAAGGGGCCGATGAAGGTGCCGATCCGCGTCGTCCCGCCCAGCGTCGACAGGGCGCGCGCGCGGTACGTCAGCGGCACGACCTCGATCATGTAGCTTTGGCGCGCCAGCTGGAACACCGATTGCGCGCAGCCCTGCATCAGCATGGCCAGTGCGAGCACCCAGAGATGCGGCACGCCGATCACGAGCAGCAGCCCCGCCACGCTCAACAAGGCGGCGCCGGCCATGGCGCGCTTCTCGCCGAAGCGCTCGGTGATCAGTGCGGACGGAATGTTCGACAGCAGCGAGCCGACGCCGATGAGGGCCGCGATGAGGCCGGCTGCCGCGAATGACGCGCCTTGTTCCCGCGCAGTGAGCGCGATCACGGGAAGGATGGCGCCGTTGCTGATGCCGTAAAGCAGCGACGGGCCGAACGCCGGCACGGCGATCTGCTTCAGATTGAACGATTCGGGATGCGACATGAGGGGAACGTGGGGCGCCGGACGGCGCGGCGGTCATCGATGCGGGATCCCGAGAGTGTATCGAAAGCCCTTCGCGCCTGGCTGTCGGCAGCCTGACAGCCCAGTTGGCCAATCGAGGCGATACGGCCATCCCGGCAATGCTGGCGTTTCTCCGGGTTTCTCCCTATTTGCATACGTATGCAAGGCTTTGAAAGTGCCCTCCATCGAAGAACTTTCAACGCTTGCAGGACCCGAGACCATGATCCGATATCTGAAGCGCGGCCGGACCGCCGCCGTCAAGACCGACGACGACGCCAAGGTGCGCGCCACCGTCGAAGACATCATCCGCGACATCGAAACCCGTGGCGACGACGCCGTGCGCGATTACAGCCGCAAGTTCGACAACTGGGACCCGGCGGATTTCCGCCTGTCGCGCGCCGAGATCGAGGCGGCGCGCAAGCAGTTGTCGGCGCGCGAGATCGAGGACATCGCATTCGCTCAGAGCCAGGTCCGCAACTTTGCGCAGATCCAGCGCGATTCGATGCGCGACGTCGAAGTGGAAACGTATCCGGGTGTGGTCCTGGGCCACAAGCACGTGCCGATGAATGCGGTGGGCTGCTACATCCCGGGCGGCAAATATCCGCTGCTGGCCTCGGCGCACATGAGCGTCCTGACCGCCAAGGTGGCGGGCGTGAAACGCATCGTGTCCACGGCGCCGCCGTATCAGGGCAAGCCGCATCCGGCCATCGTGACCGCCATGGACATGGCGGGCGCGGACGAGATCCTGGTGCTGGGCGGCGTGCAGGCCGTGGTGGCGATGGCGGTGGGTACGCCCAGCGTTGCGCCCGTGGACATGCTGGTCGGCCCGGGCAACATGTTTGTGGCCGAAGCGAAGCGGCAGTTGTACGGCCGGGTGGGCATCGACCTGTTTGCAGGACCCACCGAGACGCTGGTGATCGCGGACGACAGCGTGGACGGCGAGCTGTGCGCCGTCGATCTGCTGGGCCAGGCGGAACACGGCCCCACGTCCCCCGCAGTGCTGCTGACCACCAGCGAACAACTGGCGCGCGACACGCTGGCCGAAGTCGAGCGCCAGCTTTCGATCCTGCCGACGGCCGGCATCGCGGCCAAGGCCTGGGCCGATTGCGGCGAGGTTATCGTCTGCGACAGCGACGAGGAAATGCTGCAGGTGGCCGACGAGCTGGCGTTCGAGCACGTGCAGGTGATGACGCGCGATCCCGACTACTTCCTGAACCGGATGACGAACTACGGCGCGCTGTTCCTGGGGCCGCGCACCAACGTCAGCTTTGGGGACAAGGTGATCGGCACCAATCACACGCTGCCGACGAACCGCAACGCCCGCTATACCGGCGGCCTGTGGGTGGGCAAATTCCTCAAGACCTGCACGTATCAGCGCGTGCTGACGGACGAAGCCAGCGCGGCGATGGGCGAGTATTGCTCGCGCCTGTGCCACATGGAGAATTTTGCGGGCCATGGCGAGCAGGCCAACATCCGCGTGCGCCGTTATGGCAATCGCCCCGACCTGCCGTGGTATCAGCCGGTAAAGGCCCAGGCATGATGGCGCTGCCCAAAGGACCGGACTTCCGCCTGGACGGTCGCCGCGCCCTGGTGACGGGCGGCAGCGGCGGCATCGGGCTGGCGGCGGCCGCCGCGCTGGGCCGTGCGGGCGCGCATGTCACGGTGGCGGCCCGGCGCGAGGCTGAGCTTTTGCAAGTGTGCGAAGCCTTGCGCTTTGAGGGCATCGGCTGTGTGCCGCTGGTGCTGGACGTGACGGATTCCGCGGCCGTGGACCAGGCGGTCGCACGCGCGGAGCCCTTTGACATTCTGGTCAATAACGCGGGCATGAATCGCCCCAAGCCGCTCGTCGATCAGTCCGACGAGGACATCGACGCCGTGCTGGACCTGAATGTAAAGGCAGCCTTCTACACCTGCCGGGCCGTGGCGCGCCGTCTGATCATGGAAGGCCGCGCCGGATCCATCGTGAATGTGTCGTCGCAGATGGGGCACGTGGGCAGTCCCCGGCGCACGCTGTATTGCGCCAGCAAGCACGCGCTGGAAGGCATGACGCGCGCGCTGGCGTGGGAGCTGGGCGCCGCCAACATCCGCGTGAACACCGTGTGCCCGACCTTCATCGAAACGCCCATGACGGCGGGCATGCTGGCGCAGCCTGGGTTCCGGGACTGGGTCTGTGCGCGCAACGCGCTGGGCCGCGTCGGCCGTCTGGACGAGGTGATGGGCGCCATCGTCTTCCTGGCCAGTGACGCGTCCAGTCTGATGACGGGCAGCGCCCTGATGCTGGATGCAGGATGGACCGCGGCATGAGGACCGCGCCCCGCGCGCAGGACGTGGCGGATCTGGCGCAGGTGTCGCAGTCGGCCGTCAGCCGAACGTTCACCCCCGGCGCCAGCGTGTCGGAAGAGACGCGGCGCAAGGTGCTGGCGGCCGCGCAAAAGCTGGGCTATCGGCCCAATGCGCTGGCACGCAGCCTGATCACTCGACGCAGCCGCATCGTGGCGCTGGTGATGAGCTATCTTGAAAACCAGTTCTACCCGCTGGTGATCGAGCAGCTATCACAGAAGCTGCAGAAAGAGGGATACCACGTGCTGATGTTCATCGCCGAGGTGGACGAGGCGGCCGACGGCGTGCTGGCCGAGATCCTGCAGTATCAGGTCGATGGCATCGTCATGGCGTCCGCCATGCTGTCGTCCAACGTGGCGCGCAGTTGTGCCGAAGTCGGCGTACCGGTCGTGCAATTCAATCGGGTGTCCATTCTGGGCGGGCTGGCGCGTCACGCCAGCAGCTCGGTCACGTCCGACAACTATGCGGGCGGCCAACTGGTGGCGCGCCTGCTGGCGGCACGCGGCTACCGGCGCTTTGGCTACCTGGCGGGGCTGGAGGATTCTTCCACCAGCATCGAACGCGAACGCGGTTACCGCGATGCCTTGCGGGAACTCGGCCACGACGTCTCCTGCCGCGAAGTGGGCCACTACGACTTCGATCTGGCGCAGGCCGCCGTGCGGAAGATGTTTGCCACGGAGCCGCCGGACGCGCTGTTTGCCGGCAACGATCACATGGCGATTGCGGCGCTGGACGTGCTGCGTCAGGAGCTGGGCGTACGCGTGCCCGAGGACGTGGCCGTCGTGGGCTTTGACGACGTGCCGCAAGCAGCCTGGGGCGCGTATCGCCTGACCACCGTGCGTCAGCAGGTCGAGCCCATGGTGGACGCCACCGTCGCGCTGTTGCGCGAACAGATGCAGGCCGAACTGCGGCCGCGCGACATCGTCGTGCCCTGCGGTCTCGTCGAACGCGCGACGGTCCGGGCGGGGCCCTGACGACACGCTTTTCTTTTTTTCCGGCATTACCAAAAAAAGCGCGCGCAGACCGCGCTCATTGACACCAGGAGACAAACGCATGCGCAGCATTTTTGTACGCACCCTGACCGCCGTAGCGGCCATCGGACTGACCGCCAGCATGGCCCACGCCCAAGGCGGCGCGCCCGCCTGGCCGACCAAAAATATCCGGTACATCGTGCCGTTTTCGCCGGGCGGCGTGTCCGACGGCGTGGCACGGTTGATGGCCGAGCAATTGAGCGCTCGTCTCGGGCAATCGGTCATCGTCGAGAACAAGCCGGGCGTTTCCGGCATTGTTGGCACGCAGCAGGTGGCGCGCGCCGAGCCCGATGGCTACACCATCGTGGGCGGCACCATCACCACGCATGCCGTCAACCCGTTCTTCATCAAGTCGCTGGGCTATGACCCGGTCAAGGACTTCACGCCCGTCGGGCTGGTGGGCATGGTCAGCAACGCGTTGGTGGTGCGCGCCGACAGCCGCTTCGATACGGTGCAGCAGGTGATCGACGCCGCGCGCGCCGACCCGGACGGGCTGACGTACGGCACGGCCGGCGCGGGCACGTCGCAGCATTTGTCGGGACAGCTCTTCCAGTCGATTTCGGACACGCGGTTGCGCCAGATCGTTTACAAGGGTGGATCCCAGTCGATGGTGGATTTGATCGGCGGACAGATCGACATGGTGTTTGAAACGGTCGCGGCCGCGCGGCCGATGATCGATGCCAAGCGGGTCAAGGTGCTGGGCGTCACATCAAGTGCGCCGCTGGCGGACCTGCCGGGCGTCAAACCGCTTGCCGAGCTGGGATTGCCGGGCTTTGCGATGCAATCGTGGCAAGGCATCTTTGCGCCGGCGGGCACGCCCGCGCCGGTGGTGGAGCGCTTGGAGCGCGAGATTGCGGCCATCGTCAACACCCCCGACGTGCGCGCCAAGCTGTTGACGCTGGGCGTGGCGCCCGACGGCCGCGGGTCGGCAGAATTCTCGAAGTTCCAACGCAGTGAAATAGAAAAATGGGGCAAGGTGATCAAGGACGCCGGCATCCAGGCCGACTGATCCCGCCCCGACACAGGAGACTTTCATGACCGATCCCCGCCTCCCGCTGGACGGCCGCCTGCCGGACATGTTGCGCAGCGGCAAGCCGCTGCGCGGCCTGTTCAACGGATTGCCCAGCCCAGCCATCGTCGAGATGTGCGCGTATGCCGGCTTCGATTTCATCATTCTGGACAACGAGCACGGCAGCGCGGACTTCGGCATGACCGAACACATGCTGCGCGCCGCGCGGGCCACGGGCATCGTGCCCATCGTGCGCTGTTTCGAGCAGGACTTGCCGCGCATCCTGGACATGGGCGCGAGCGCCGTGCAGGTGCCCATGGTCGAAAGCGCCGAGCAGGCGCGGCGCCTCGCCGGCATGATCCACTATCCGCCGCTGGGCCGACGCGGCAGCGCGTTCAGCACGCGCGCGGCGGGTTACGGGGCCTTCGGCGGCGCTGGGCATACGCAGCGCAGCAACGACGGCATCGGCTTCATCGCCATGATCGAAACGCCCGAGGCCATTGCGGCGGCGGGCGAGATTGCGGCGGTGGACGGCGTGGATGCGGTGTTCATCGGCCCCAACGACCTGGCGCACGCAATGGGTCACGGCAGCGACTGGAACGCCGAACCCGTGCAACGCGCCATCGAGGCCGGGCTGCGCGCGATCGCCGGGGCAGGCAAGTGCTCAGGGATCATCGCGCTGACGCCGCAGGACGAGGAGAAGTACGGGGCAATGGGCGCGCGCTATTTTGCCAACGTGTCGACCAGCATCATCACCCGCGCGCTGGCGCACGCCGCTTCTGCCGGACGCGAGGCGAAGCCGCCCGCCTATTGACGGCTAGCCCGCATTGCCGTGGTATCCGAATCGGAAGCCGCCCAGCAAATATGTGCGCACGGCTTCGTTGAAGGGGTAGGTATAGGCCTGGCCCACCACGATCACGTGCGCCACGTTGGCCAGCACGCGGCGGCGCAGCGCCTGGCCTATCGATTCGTCATGGCGGCCGGCTTCCACGCGCGACATCTGCTGGAAGAGTTCGCTTTGCGTTACGCCGTTCTGCATGAAAGAGAATGCGGTCCAGACGCAGGCCAGCGTCAACACCAGCGCCAGGCCCGCCGCGCGCGTGGCGGTGCGCCCCGGCCGCTGGCCGGCCGGCGTGCGCAGCCAGACGACAAGTTTGACGATGAGGTAAAGCAGCTTGCCGAAGTGGCCCACCGCGCCCAGCAGCGAAAACAGCAGCGCGACCGGCGGCACGATGGCCGCGCGCGCGGCGTCCTCTCCCAGCTTGTGATGCTGCCCGCCGCGCGCAAAGTCCGCGCTGCTGGCGGAAAAGCGCGGCATGGCTTCGTCCACCGCCCGGTCCAGCATGCCGTCGTACAGGCGCTTGAAGCCGGCGGCGTCGGTGTAGTTGGGCGCGACGTTCATGGTGGCCGGCACCATCAAGGTCTGGCGCAGCAGCCGTTGGACGCCGGGGCGCGCCACGAAGTCTTCGTACGACAGGCCGGGCGGGATGGCGTCGCCCTCGACATGCACGGTGCGGCTGCGCATGGTCTTCCAGTATTGCTGCGCGACCGCCTCATTGAAGGTGGCGCGGTCGTGTGGCTGCCAGCCAGCCGGCACGGGGATGCGCTTGCGCACGTCCTGCACCACGCGGCCTTGATAGCGCGCGGGCACGCTTTCCGGGGTCCAGCCGCGGCGCGACAGGTTGCGGCGGTAGTCGCCCCACGCACGATCCTGTTCGCGCGCCAGGCCGATATCCGACGCGACCGGCACGCCGGCGTACTGCTTCCAGCGCTCGGCCACGGACTGCATCACGCTCGTGTAGACCTGGTGATAGCCACGGATGCCCGGCGACGTCATGCGCACTTCGCGGTCATCGAAGGTGAAGGTCTTCATCTGGCGCTGCAGGTCGGTGCGGATGACCTGGCGCTTCTTGGGTTCGACCTTGTCGTCCAGATTGTCGATGTTGGACAGCAGCACCTGGAATACCGCCAGGAATGCCTTGCCCTCGGGACGCGCGTAGACGCCGTCGTCGACCAGTCCATCCAGATGCAGGTCGCCCTGCACCAGCGAGCGTTGCAGCAGGCCGGCGTTGGTGGCAATGCGGCGGAACTCGCCGTCGCGCGAGTCGACCAGCACGTTCACCATCATCTTGATGGCGCTGAAAACGAGCAGCGCGGTCACGGCGCAGGCAACGGCGATCTTCAGGTACGACGGCCGGCCGCCGGTGGCGAGCCGCCGGGCCAGCATGAACTGCAGCACCACCAGCGCGGCGGCGATGCCGGACAGGGTGCGGCCGAAGAACTCCAGTTCCTCGATATCGTGGGGCGTCGCGCGGCTGCCAATGACATCGAGCAGCCGGGCGTTAAAGCCCAGTTCAAAACTGAGGTAGATGACCGTCAGGACGATCAGGAAGAGAATCTGGCGAATCTGGGCTTGGCGCACGATCAATCCCTCAGATCCAGACGGGTCGACGTGATTTCCTCGTCGGGCAGATCCAGCTTGGCCGGCACGCGCGAGGCCGCGCCCGAGCGTGGTGCGGCCGGCGCATCGCCGGCGGGCACGCGCTGCTGCTGTGGTGGCGCGACGCGCCCAGCGGAGCTGCCCGCCGCTTGCGTCTGAACCGCAGCGGGGGCATTGGGGGCGGCACGGCGGCCGCTGTTGGCGGGCTTTGCCGCCTTGCCCGATCGAGCTGCCGGCGCCGAGGGCGGCGGATAGACGCCATGCAGCCGGATCGAATCCATATACCCGGGCGGATACAGCGACTCGTCGGCAAACGGCTTGGCGCGCGGATTCAAGCCGGCGACGCTCTTCACGTCGCCGCGGCGCATCCGGCCATCCTGCGTGTAGACAAAGCGCTCGATCGCCGAGCCCTTGGGAAAGTCGAAAGTCAGGGCGCTGCCGTCATTTTGGACCAGCACGACTGGCCGGTCGCGGCAATTTCCCACGTCCCACGACAGCACGTCGGACCCCTGGATGGCCAGCACGGTATAGCGGTAATCGCAGTTGCGGCGCTGGGTCTCGATGACGACCACGGTGCGTGGGCCGATGTTCTCGGTACGCGCGATGCGCGCGGATTCCACGTTGTTCAGGGGCACCACGCGCTGGTTGCCCGACAGCTTCACCGAGAAGTTCTTGCCTTCGCGGCGCAGCGTGCCCTGTCCGCCGTCTTGCAGCGGAAACTGGCCGATCTCGGTGCCGAAGAGGGCGGCGGTGTCCACGCCGTACACGAGGTTGCCCCTCGAATTGGTCTTGACCGCGCAGGCGGACAAGCCCGCCAGCAACAGGAAACTGGCCCCAAGGCGAAGGATCAACGAACGAGAGACGTGCAGGCGCAATGACATCATGGGAAGGCTAAAAACCTGGCGCCTCGCGGGCGCCATTTTTGTCAAAGCCCTGCAATGTATCTCACAGTTACAACGCAGGGCCAGACTTGTTTCAATTGCCCTGCTTCAGTTCCATCGACTGTTTCACCAGCTCGTGCGCCCCGTGACGGACGGCGGACACGCAGCGGGCCACGATGGCGCGCAGCAGCGCAAGGTCGGGCAGGGTGTCGGGAGCAGCCACGAAGCTCTCCACCGACGCCGACACGCGCGCGGGGCGACCGGCGTCCTCTTGCGGCAGCGTCAGCTTGATGGCTTTGCAGCGGTTGTTCACGACGTTGATGACTTCAAGGAATTGCTCGCGGGTCAGTTCCAGTTCGTCGGCCTGCACGAAGCTGGGGTAGACGAGGCGCAGGAATTCCGGGTCCGAATCGCTCAGGCTGAAGTACATGATGCCCATGTCGGGATGCTTGAAGACCACATCGCCTTGCTCGTCAAAGCTGGCGACCAGGCCCAGTTCTTCTTGCACCACGGTCTGGTACAGGGCGGACAGCGGGGTGGGGGTGGACATGATTCAACGCTCCGTTCTTGATAAGTGGGAAATATCGGCACGTGGAAGACGCGGGGGGCATTCCAGCGTGCGGGGCTGAAATGGCGAGCCCTTGCTCCTTGCTACGCGCCGTCTTGAAAAAGGTTCGGAAAAAATTTAGCGACGAAGGATAAACCGAACCCGGCAAATCAATCGGCCGAAGAAAGGGCAGAAAAAAAATCGAACCTTTTGCGCCGCTGCGCGTAGGGCTCAGTATCGGCGTCCATACCGGCCGACCATATTGGCACCCGCCTCACCCAAATAAGGAAACACACCATGCAGGACAAAGCACAAGACGTATTGACGCAGGCCAAGACCCACGCGGCACGGCTGGGGGCCATCGCGGTTCAGCGCGTCAACCGGGGCGACGCGGCGGGCGCGTTGCTGTTCCTTCTGGGCACCACGCTGTTCGCGGTGGTGTCCGTGCGCATGATGGGATCGAGCGCCAGCCTGAGCTTCTACGACCTCTTGCGCCTGCAGAACGGCGGCAGCGTGCAGGGCGCGATGGCAGGGCAGGGGTCCGGCGCGGGCTTTTATGCCTTGCTCTGGCTGCTGGCCGTCGTGGGGCCGCTGCTGCCTTCGCTGCTGGACCATCGCGCGGCGCGCCTGGGTTATTTCGCGCCGCTGGTGTTGTGGGTCATTGCGTTGGCGGGCGTGGTCTCGCAGGTGCAGGAGTTCATGAATGCGACGCGGCAGTTTGCGGGCATCATGGGCAATTCGCGCGCCGGCCGCAGCCTGGCGGGCGACATGGCATCCAACCTGTGGAGCGGTCTGTCGTTCGGATTCGGTTTCTATCTGTCTGCCGCCATCGCGCTGGCCTTCACTGTCCGCGGGGTCGCCGCGTTGCGCCGCCGCGCTTGATTTTCCGCGTCTGCGCAGCTAAGGTGCCGCAGCCCCAAGAACCTGAACCATGAACACGCTCGAATCCAAGCGCTACGTCATCAACAACGTCGACGCGCTGCTGCGCATCATGCACACCGACCCGCGCTATGCGCTGGAGTTTCGGAACAAGGCCGAGCAGCACATCACGCTGAAACTGCGCAGAAAATTCTTCAATGTCCCGCCCGAAGGCGTGGTGGACGCGTTCAACAACGCGCTCATGAAGTTTCTGCAGACGCGCACGTTCAAGGACGAGGGCTTTCTGCACGGCCAGCCCGAGGGCGGATGGACGGCGCATGAACTGGCCGTCAGCAAGCTGGGCGGCTACCTGTACCGCGGATCGCTGCACGAGCTGATCCAGTTTCACCGCCGCACGCGGCATGAGGTGCAGTGGTCGGGTTCCGAGGATGGCGGGGATCTGGACGACGTGGCGTTTGACGACGCCCGGGAGGTGGCGGATGCCTCGCCCTTTGCCGACCCCGCGCATGCGTACGAGCACCTGTCGGTGGTCAAGCGCATGCGCGACTGCCTCAACAAACTCAGCGATACGCTGAAAACCACCATGTTCCTGTATCTGGACGACATGCCGATGGAACAGATCGCCCGGCAGCAGGACCTGCACGTGCCAACCGTGAAGAGCCGCCTGCATGCCGCGCGCAAGCTGGTGACGGAATGCACCCGCAAGGGGATGGACTGATGATGGCTGAAGACCGAGTGCTGTCCTATCTGTCCGGCGAGCTGGACGCCGATGCCCGCCGGGCCTTTGAAGCCGATCTCGCGCGCGATCCCGCATTGCGGGAGGAGCTGGAGGCGTGGCGCAACCTGGCCGAGGCGCGGCAGCTTGCGCATAACGAGATCGGGCGGGGCGAGCGCGAGGCTGCGTTCTTGCGTGCGCTGGGGCAGCGCGTGGAGGCCGCGCCGGCGCACGAGTCGGCACCCGCGCCTGCTTCCGAACCTGTGCCTGCACCTGCACCTGCACCTGCGCCTGTGCCTGCGCCGGTGTCGCGCCTGCGGCGCTTGTGGCAGTGGCTGTGGCCCACGCCCGCCAGCCCCTTGATGCCGCTGGGCTGGGCGCTGGCGATCATGCTGTCCGTCGTGGTGGTGCAGCAGGCGCCGGTGGAAGGACCCGAGGTAGTCATGTCCGACGATGTGTTGTCGCGCGGCGGTGCGTCATGTCCGCGGCTGGTGGTGGATCTTCCCGACGCCCTGACGGCGCGGCAGTTGCGCAATACCTTGTCCCAGTACGCCGTGTCCATCGTCGATGGACCCGATGCGGACGGGCGATACGTCCTGGCTGCTGCGCGTGAGTCGTCGCTGCGCGATGCCGCGACGGCGCTGGGCGCGCTGTCTGCCACCGGTGCGCCGGCCGGCGCGTGTCCCAAGCCGTGAGGCGCTGGCGCAAGCCCGCCGTCAATCCCAACGCAAAGCCCACCACCACGTCAGACCCAAAGTTTCCTATGAAGCCCATCAACGAACTCGCAGACGCCAACGTGGCGGACGCGCCCGCGCAACCCCTCCTGCGGCGGCGCTTGCTGGCCGCGCTGATCGGCGCGGGGCTGTGCGGGGGGCATGCTGGCGCCGTGTTTGCGGCGGGCGCCAATGCGCGGGGGCTGAACAACCGGAACATGATGGATGAGGAGCCAGCCCGCTCGGGCGCGCCGGCTCCCCAGCCGACCACGGCGGCGCCCGCGCCCGAGGACGGTCCCTCCGCCAATGTGTCGGATCCCAAGACCGCATCGGACACCAAATCCAAGGCCGACCCGCAAGCCGAACCCGCCAAGCGCCGTTACGCGCTGGTGATCGGCAACGCGCGCTACGCCGTCCCGGCCAACGCGCTGGTCAACCCGGTCAACGACGCGCGCCTGATCGCCGACTCGCTACGCCAGCGCCAGATCGACGTGACCCTGCTCACGGACCTGACCACGGCGCAGATGGAAGCCGCCGTCGACGACTTTGCCCTTCGCGCCACGGGCGGGGACCTGGCGCTGATGTACTTCGCCGGACACGCCGTCGCGGTGGACGACGTGAACTATCTGTTCGGCGTGGACCTGCCGCTGCCGCTGAGTGAAGTGCGCATCCGCACGGCGCAGCAAAGCTCGCTGAGCCTCAAGCGCGTGTCGCAGGCGCTCCGGCGCGCCAACGTGCGCGCCCGCCTGATGGTGCTGGACGCCTGCCGCACCAACCTGACGCGGGGTGCGCCCGCCTCGGGGCTCGTGCACGCGGTGCCCGCGGGCGGCGAGCTCATCGCCTTCTCCACGCAGCCCGGAGCCACCGCCGAGGACGGTTTCGGCAACGACGGCCCCCGCCACAGCCCCTACGCGTACTACTTCGCGCAAGGGCTGCGCGCGCTGCCCGGCTCCGCGCCGGTGGAGACCTTCTTCAAGCAATTGACCGCCGACGTGCAGGTGGCCACCGCCTACCGGCAGATACCGCACTACGCCAGCAGCCTGGTCGGCACCGTCACCTTCACCACGCTGGCGGACGCCCAGACGCCCGCGACGCCGGGGGCATCCGCCGGTCAGACGGCTCAAGGCCGAGGCCCGTCGCCCACGCTGGGACGCGATCTGATCAAGGCGCGCATGAGCGCCTGGGAATACGAGATTGAGCGGGGCGCGCAGTATGTGGACGAGCCCCGGCTGGCGTCGTTGCAGGCGCGCGCCAAGGCGGGCGATGTGGTCGCCATGACCACCTTGGGGCTGATCGCCGAAAATGGCGAGCACGTGCAGCAGAACTACCCCGTGGCCGCCCGCTGGTATCAGCGCGCCGCCGATCAGGGGTTCGCGCCCGCGCAAACCTATCTGGGCGAGCTGACCGGCATGGGCCGGGGCGTGCCCAAGAATTACGCCGTGGCCGAACGACTGTTCCGCGATGCAGCCGAGGCGGGGCACCGGCGCGCGGCGCTGGATCTGCTGGACGTCCGCGCGCGCATGGGCGAACCGATCGATCCGCGCGAGTGGGCCAAGGTGCTGCAAGACGCCGCGCTCAATCCCGTCGGCTTTCCGATGCCGGGCATGGCGCCCATTCCAGGCATGGCGGACAACCCGTGGATGCGCGCGCTGGGTGTGCGCCCGCCCGGTCAGCCCTGAACCCGGGGGCGGCGCGGGTATGGCGTGTCAGGCGCATCAGGCGGGGCGATGGTACACCGCCTCGACGTTGTAGCCGTCGGGGTCCAGGATGAAGGCGCCGTAGTAGTGCGGATGATATTGCGGGCGTAAACCGGGCGCGCCGTTGTCGCGGCCGCCGGCCGCCAGCGCCGCACTGTGGAAGGCATCGACTTCGGCGCGGCTGCGCGCGCGGAACGCCATATGCACGCGCGGGGTGCTGGGCGTGCCCTGATGAATCCAGAACTCGCCGCCCGGGTCGCCCGCGTCGTCGGGCTCCCCGATGCCAAAGCCCATGCCCGTCGCCAGCACCTTGCGCGGCACATAACCCATCGCCGCCAGCGCACTCAGGTAGAACGCCCGGCTGCGCGCGAAGTCACTGACGTGAATCTCGATGTGGTCCAACATACGCTGCTCCTCGGAAAGGCGGCCGCGTGGGCCGGAAGGACCAGCATAGGTGAGCGGGCAGGGCGAGGTCGCTTCGATTTGCAACGTGGCGATACGCGGTTGGGCGCTAAGCGCGGCACGCCGCCAATCGGTAGCGAAGCGCTACTGAGGGTGCGTCAATGACGTACCAACCATCAGTTCGACCCCCGGCGCGCCACGGCGATCAGAAGCTTTCCCAATCATCATTCGACTGCGCGGGCTTGTGGTCGCCGGGCACGCGCAGCGGGCTCTTGGATTGCGGGGCGGGCTTGGCTTGGGCGCGGCGAGTGTCCGCCGGCTTGGCGGCTGCCGGCCGGGTAGACGCCGGCTTGGCCAGCGCGCGTTGCGGCTTTGCGGGCTGTGGCGCTGCCGGCTGCACCTCGCGCACCTGAGCAACCTGCGGCTGCGCCACGAAACGCGGCGCGTCGTCTTCAGCAAGACGGAAGACGCTGACCAGCTTCACCAGCGTGGCAGCCTGCGAATTCAAGCTGTGCGCGGCGGCGGCCGATTCCTCCACCAGCGCGGCGTTTTGCTGCGTGGTCTGGTCGAGCTGGTTGATGGCGTCGCCCACTTGCGAGATGCCTTGTCCCTGCTCGTGCGCGGCGGCGCCGATTTCGGCGATCAGGTCGGCAACACGGCGCACCTGCGTCACGATGTCGTTCATGGTGCTGCCGGCTTCGCCGACCAGGTTCGAACCGGCTTCGACGTTGCCCACGCTGTCGCTGATCAGCTGCTTGATTTCCTTGGCGGCGCTGGCGCTGCGTTGGGCCAGCGCGCGCACTTCGCTCGCCACGACCGCAAAGCCGCGGCCCTGTTCGCCCGCACGGGCCGCTTCGACGGCGGCGTTCAGGGCGAGGATGTTGGTCTGGAACGCGATGGAGTCGATGACGGCGATGATGTCGACGATCTTGCGTGAGCTGGCCGAGATGGCATCCATGGTGCTGACCACGTTGCCGACCACTTCGCCGCCGCGCGCGGCGGCTTCGCTGGCCGAGCCGGCCAGGCTGCCGGCCATCTGCACGGATTCCAGGTTCTGCTTTACCGCCGAGTTCATCTCTTCCATCGAGGCCGCCGTCTCTTCGACGTTGGCGGCCTGTTCTTCGGTGCGCTGGCTGAGGTCGGCGTTGCCGGACGAGATCTGCGTGGCGCCCGTGGCGATGGACTCGCTGGACTGGCGCACCTGGCTCACCAGTTGCGCCAGGTTCGCGCGCATGGCGTCCATGTTGGCCAGCACGCTGGTCTGATCGCCTTCACGGCGTTGCACGCGCACGGCCAGATTGCCCTTTGCGACTTCCTGGGCGATCTGCGCGGCGTAGGCGGGTTCGCCACCCAGGCGGCGCATGACGGAGCGCACGAGGCCCAGACCCAGGATGCTGCCGATCAGCGCGCACAGCACGATCAGCGCGGTCAGCGTCCAGAACGTGCGTTCGACCGCCGCGGCCGCGTCTTCGGTGTCGAGGCGGGCCAGTTCTTCCTGGCGCTTGGCCGCTTCCATCAGGATGTTGCGCGCGGCGACATGCAGCTCGGCCGAGTCCTTGTGCAGCACGGTCATCGCGGTCGGATCGTTGCGGTCGGCCAGACCCTTCACGTCGTTGACGGCCGCCTTGTAGCGGGTCCAGGTGTCGGCCAGCTTGCCGCCGAGCGCGCGCAGGGCGGGGTCCTGCTCCTGCTGCAGACGGTCACGCGCCTGCAACACGGATTTTTCGGATTCTTCGTTCAGACGCAGCTCGTTCTGGCGGCCTTGCGGGTCGGTGTTCCAGATATAGACATACATGCGCCGGAAGTGCGTGGCGCCTTGGCGGGCGGCGTCGACGACGACGCGCAGCGGCATGACGGTTTCCGTGTACATGGCGCGCTGCTTCTGGCTGATGCTCCAGAGCTGCTGCATGGCGATGGCGCCAACGGCCACCAGCATCACGATGAAGAACAGTACCAGTGCGGTCAGGCTGCTCCGGAGAGAGAGATTTCTGAGTTTGGACATGATGGGCACGCGACGGGGGCGCGGAATGCGCCCTCCACCCGGGCACTACAGCACATTATGTTGCGGTGCAATACGGGGAACTGCGGGCGAAAAAGGCGGGTCGGCGGTGTTGGCCGGCTGCCTGTTCCGATATGCGGGATTTTTCGCGGCGGGTGACCGGACGCGGCCGCGTTCCCAGGAGGACGCTACGCGCCCAACTGCACATGCTCCACGCGGTTGCGCCCGTTGTTCTTGGCCAGGTACAACTGCTGATCCGCCGCCTTGATGAGGCTGCCGCGCGCATGCTGGTCATCCGGCACCACCGTGCTCGCACCCACACTGACCGTGACGCGCCGGCCGTGCGGCGACAGCGCGTGCACGATGGATTTCTTCTGGAGCTGTCGCTGGCATCGTTCGGCGACTTTGCGGGCCACCTCGGCATCGGCCTCGGGCAGGAGCACGACGAATTCTTCGCCGCCGTAGCGGGCAACCAGATCGCGCGGGCCATCGAGCGCCAGGCTCAGCGTCTCGGCGATCTCGATCAGGCACTTGTCGCCCTGGGTGTGGCCATACAGGTCGTTGTATTGCTTGAAGAAGTCGACGTCGAAGAGCAAGACCGACAAGGGCTGGCGCTCGCTGCGGGCGCGCTCCCATTCCAGTTCGAAACTGCTGTCGAAGCGCCGCCGGTTGGCGATATTGGTCAGGCCGTCCTTGAAGGACAGCACCTCCAGTTCTTTCTGTAGGCTGAGCAGTTTTTCTTCGGTCTTTTTGCGCTCGGTGATGTCGAACATGAAGCCGATCAGGGCCTCGGGTTCGCCGCTTTCCGTGCGCACGACGTGAACCACATCGCGGATCCACACGTAGCCGTTGTCCTTGGTCAGCGCGCGGTAGTCCGCTTCGTGGTCGACGCCGGCCTGGGATTGCGAGACGCAGAAGTTCACGACGTACTCGCGGTCCTCGGGGTGCATGCGCATGGCCCAGTCTTCGACGGTGACCCAGCTATCCGTGCGCCAGCCCAGCAGCGCCTCGATCTGGGGGCCGATATAGGCGAACTTCATCGTGGCCCAGTCGATCTTCCAGGGAATCGCCTTGGTCGATTCCAGCAAAGTCCTGTACACCGCGTTGTCGTTGAGAAGCGTACTGTCGTCGGCCATGCTCAATCCTTTCGGGATCCCGAGGAACGAGCACTGTAGCCCGAAGCGGGGGCGACGGGAACCTGCTCGACGACAGTTTGCGGTCAGGTTGACTAGAACGGCACCGCCAGCTTCAAGGACCCCGAATCGCCGCAAATCCGCCTTTAGTCGTAGATGCGTCCGGCGCGCCTCGCGGGCAGGGGGGCGCTATTTCCGGACCCAGTGCCCCAGCCCGCTGTCGTTGTAGTACTTGATGTCAAAGCCCTGGGCCTGCCCTTTGTCCATCTTGAAGACGATGGATGCCCGCGACGCGATCATTTCGGCTTCGCCGGCCGGCGAAAACGCGAACGTGTCGCCGTCCCAGTGGCGCACGGGAAAGCGCATGTCCCTGGGGCCCAGCACCAGCGTCAGCGCGCCGTAGGCTTCTTCGATCCGGGCGGGGCCGTAGTAAGGGTTGTCGAACGTGCCGGTGTACTGCGACAACGCCTTGGGTGCCGCGGGCTTGGCGGGATCGGGCTTTCCGGTCAGGTCCGCCTGCGGTTCGAACAGCTTCTTCATGGCGCCGTGGTACGCCGCATACCAGTCGCGCGTGGACTTGCCGTACAACGCCGTGTCGGTGAACGTGGCCACCACGGCTTCCGCCGCGCCGACCGGGGCGCCATTGGTCAGCACGACGATGCCGATGCCTGCGGAGGGCACGATGCGGAAGGTGGTTCCCGTGCCCACCAGGAAGGCGCCGGAATGCCCCATCGCAGGGCGTCCGCCGGTTTCGGTGTTGACGTTGAAGCCATAGCCGTAGAAGCCGGAACGCGACTTCAGATCGGGCGCGGGGGCGCTGAAGGCCTGCGGCGACAGCGCGGGCAGCAGCGCGCCGGGCGCGGCCAGCGGTTTGCCCTGATGTTGGCCATCAGCCAGCAGCAGTTTCAGCCACTGCGCCAGATCCACCACCGTGGAGGACACGCCGCCCGCGGGCGCCTGCGCATCGGCGTTGCGCTTGCCCGCCTGCACGAAGTGGCCATTCTGGTAGGCGTGCAACAAGGCGCGGTTGGCGTGCGATTCGAAGTCCGCATAGCGGTAACTGGTCGACGCCATGCCCAGCGGCTTGAAGAGCTGTTCGTCGGCCAGCTGCTCCCACGGGCGTCCTGCTGCACGGGCGATGGCCTCGGCGCCGATCGTGGTGCTGAAGTTGGCGTAGTGGTAGGAGGTGCGGAAGGGGGTGAGCGGCAAGAGGCGCAGGCGCGCGATGACGTCATTGCGGGAAAAGCCCAGATCTTCCAGATCGTCGCCCGCCGTGGGCGGCAGCCCGGTGCGGTGCGCAAAGAAATCGCCGATGGTGGCGTGCTCGGACACATAGGCGTTGCTGAGCGCAAAGCCGGGCAGATGACGCGATGCGGGGTCGTCCCACGTGGCCTTGCGCTGGGTGATCTCGATGGCGGCGACCGTTGCCGACAGCGACTTGGAAATGGACGCGATCTGGAACACGGTGTTGGCATCCACCGGCGCCTGTTTGCCCACTTCGCGCGTGCCGTAGCCTTGCGTCAGCACCGTCTTGCCATCGATGACAACCGCCACGGCCAGGCCCGGCACCTGGCTGCGTTCCATGATGTCCTTGATGACGCCGGGCAGTTCCGCGACGGCGCGCTCGCGGCTGCCGGCCGGTATGGCGACCGCGTCAGCCGGCGGGTAGTCGGCGGGGGTAATCGGCACGGGCTGCGACCAGGCTGACGTGACGCCGCCCAGGGCAAGAACGATCGTTGCGGTGATGCGCGTGGTTGTGCTGTGCATGTTGGCCTCAGAATCCTGCTTGGTAAGCGATGCGAAAGACGCCCTGGTTGAGGCGCAGGGCCTGGTCGCGCTGGTGCGTGATCCCGGCCTGCACGATCAACCCCACGGGCGTGACGTAGGTGACTGCGCCCGATACTCCCCAATCCGTACTGTCCAGCAGGCCATGCCGGGCCAGCGTCTGGCCGCCGCCGGTCAGCTTGCGCACGGCGGCCGTTGCGGTGATCTGCCAGCGGTCTCGAGACAACGACACCGAGGTTACGCCATTGCCGTTGGAAACCGGCGCGCCACGAAAGGCGCTGGAATACGTAGCCTCGTTGAACCAGTTCAGGTTCCATGCGTTGCCCAGCGGCGTGTCGTAACTGAGGCGGGCCGACATCGTGTTGGCGCTTTTGCCCTGATCCGGATCCAGGTGCAGCCGGCCCGCGTCCACCCCGCCCGATATGCCGGGCAAGCCGGGCAGGTCGCGGAAGTCGTACGAAAGGATGAACGACTTGAACTGGTCGCTGAATCTTGGCGGCTCGTCGGGACCGAGCAGGCCGCCGTCCAGGCTGAACCTGCGGTTCATGGCGGTGTTGTCGCGCTTGAATAGCAGGGCGGCCACGGAATGCGTGCCGCGGCCCGACGTGCCCAGGGTGTAGCGTCCGCCCACGCCGATCGATCCGCGAAATTCCGAGTTCTCGTTAAAGCCCGAGTACAGGCCGTCCACCACGTGCCAGGCGTCGCCAAAGCCCAGGTCCATCTTGCCGCCGTACAGCGCGTAGTTGTCGGCGGTGTAGGCCGCGAACAGGTTGTCCAGGTTCACGCCCAGATCGGAGAACGCGTTGTCCTTGGTGTCGTTGGTGGACGAGTTGAACGTGGCCTTGGTGCGGATCGAGAACTCGCGCGTCAGTTGCAGCACCAGCGCGGCCTCGGCGGTGGGCTGCACGCTGCTCCAGTGCGAGCGCGGAAGCTGGCCGTTGTCGTCGTGCACGCCGAAAAAGCCGGTGTAGCCGGTCATCAGCAGAAACCTGCCGTTCAGGCGCGGATACGACTCATCGCCGTCGGCCAGATCGCTGTAGGGCGTGAGGAAGATCTCGGTCTTGAAGATGTCTCTTGCCTCTTGCGCCGACGCGCCGTGCGCGGCCGCGGCAAGCAGCGCCGCCGCGGCCTGGCGCCGCGCACGATGCAGACGCCTCACCGCGCCAGCTCAGCTGCCAGTTCGCGCACCTGCGCATGGATGTTGTTGAACATCCCGAAATTCACGCGGCTGGCGACGACGAACACGCCCAGGTCGCGGTTGGGTGACAGCACCACGTACGACATGAAGCCGCCAATGCCGCCGCTCTTGCCCAGCAGCAGTGGCGTGCCGTTGCGCGGCAGGGTGACCACCCATCCCAGTCCCATGCCGTCGGCGTCCGTGACCTCGGTGCCCACAACGGATTTAAGCCCGTCGTACGGCAGCCACATCGTGTGCGCCAGCAGGGCGTTCTCGCGGGCCTGCTGGGCGCCATCCAGATGCCAGCGCATCCAGTGCACCATGTCGTCGGCCGTGGCGTACACGCCGGCGCTGGCATACATGATGTCGGGCGCCACGGCATTGGGGTCGGGCTTGTCGAAGGGATCGAGGCCCGTCATCAGGCGCTTTTTCTGTGCTTCGTTCAGCACGTTGGTGGCATCGGTCATGCCGGCGGGCTTGAAGACCTCGTTGGCAAGCACGGTCGAGTAGTCCGCGCCGCCGGCCTTGGCCAGCGCGTCGCCCAGCAGGCCATAGCCCAGGTTGGAATACAGTGTCGTGGTGCCGGGCGCGTAGGCGGGCTTGTGGCTGCCCATCCACTTCCAGTAATAGGCGCGGTCGAAGGCGGCAAACGGATTGTCGGAGGGCTTGGCGTCGGGGTTGGGCAGTTCGCGCGGCAGGCCTGCGGAATGCGTCGCCAGGTCCAGCAGCGTGATCGGGCGGCCGTTGGCGTCGACCTTGGCGTTGTCGGGTGCGTACTTCGACAGGGGATCGGTCAGCTTGAGCTTGCCCTTGGCTGCCAGCGACGCCAGCACGTCGCCCGCGAACACCTTGGACACCGACGCAATCCGGAAGATGGACTGGCCGTCGGGTTCGATGCCGCTGCCCGGCGCGGTTTCGCCGTAACCCTGGACCACCACCTCATTGCCGCGGACCGCCGCGATGATGAGGCCCGGCGCGCCGCCGTTCAGATACATCTGCATGCCGGCCATGGACACGGCATCCTGCAAGGCCAGGTCGGCGGCCTGGGCCTGGCCTGCGCCCAGTGCGCAGGCGGCGCTCAGGGCAAGAACGGGGATGCGCGGGAGAAGGCGGGACGTCAGCATGCGGATCTCTCTGAAGACGGCGAGGAACGGGTGTCCCTCCGCATGCCGCGATGATCCCAAAATCCCGGTGCGTAGCCACCAGCGTCAGGACGAAACAACATCCCGGCGTGATGAATGGCATATTGGCTGGCGTTTCTGCTGGCGTTTCTGCCGGCGGTCCGGGCTCAGATTCCCATGCGTTCGCGCAGCGGCTTGCGGTACGCGCGGGACACCGGCCACGCGTCGTCCACGGCCCGCATCCGGATCTGCCACCGGTCGACGCTTCTGCGGTCCACGTCCATGACATGCAACGCGTTGGCAATGGCGGTGCGGTGAACGCGGAAGAACGTCTTCTCGGGCAATAGCGTCGACCAGACGCCGAGCGCGCGCGAGTCCAGCACCATCGAGCCGTCGTCCAGCCAGATTTCGCTATAGTTTCCCGCCGAGCGCACGCCCACGATGGCTTCCGGCTGAACGCCCCGGACCACGCCGCGCATGCTCAGGTAGACGACCGATGCAGCGGGGTTGCCCAGCGGCGCCCGCGTGCGGCCGCTTCCGTATTTGGCTTGTCCGATCAGGTTGGCGCATTGGTACAGCGCGCCGACCTCGCTGGCGGACCAGCGCCGGTGCCGCGCGGTAGTGTCGAAACCGATGATGCCTTGCAGCTTGCCGTCATGGCAGACCGGCACGCTGAGCACGCTCTTGTTGCCCTGGCGCTGGAATTCGGCCTGGATGGCGCGCGCGGTGCGCGGCAGGTCGTTGACGTCGTGGATGGCGACCGCCTGGCCTTTGACCATGAACCGGTGCAGCCAGGCGATCAGCGTGGTCGGCACGTCCTGCAGTTCGGCGACGAACGGTTCGGTCTGGCCGCGGCACCACTCGTGGGTATTGCGCAGCCGCAGCATGTCGGGGCGGTATTCGATCATCCACGCCCGGTCGATGTCCGAGGTTTCGCCCATGTACGCAAGCTGCGCCGAGATCGCATCGTCCGCGGGCAGCTTGAGCAGGCTCATCGCGCAGTGATAGAGCCAGTCCGACGTCGGGTTGGGGTTGAGCAGGGTGACGGGGTGAGTCTGGTACTGGCCAACATCATCCTTCACGGGCGGTTCCTTCTGAGGCGGCAGGGCGCTTCGGGACGCGCTGTCGAACGCGCGCGGCTCGGCGGGATTTTCCTACCGGCGGCGCGGTCTGACAACCGCCTGTTGCGATAGGCGGCCAGCCAGGTGTCTGACACCCTCCGGAGACGATAGTCAGCTTGCGGCACCGTCTCAACGGGTGTCAGACACCTTTTCATGTTGCAGCGGACGTGTGCGTCGGTTCGCGTTCGACGATCCGCCGCCAGGTGTCTGACACCCTCCGGAGACGATCGTCAGCGTGCCGCACCGTCTCAACGGGTGTCAGACACCTTTTCAAGTTGCAGCGGACGTGCCCGTCGNCGCCAGGTGTCTGACACCCTCCGGAGACGATCGTCAGCGTGCCGCACCGTCTCAACGGGTGTCAGACACCTTTTCAAGTTGCAGCGGACGTGCCCGTCGGTTCGCGTCCGACGATCCGCCGCTAGGTGTCTGACACCCTCCGGAGACGATCGTCAGCGTGCCGCACCGTCTCAACGGGTGTCAGACACCTTTTCAAGTTGCAGCGGACGTGCCCGTCGATTCGCGTTCGACGATCCGCCGCCAGGTGTCTGACACCCTCCGAAGAGGATCGTCAGCTTGCGGCACCGTCTCAACGGGTGTCAGACACCTTTTCAAGTTGCAGCGGACGTGCCCGTCGGTTCGCGTTCGACGATCCGCCGCCAGGTGTCTGACACCCTCCGGAGAGGATCGTCAGCGTGCCGCACCGTCTCAACGAGTGTCAGACACCTTTTCAAGTTGCAGCGGACGTGCCCGTCGGTTCGCGTTCGACGATCCGCCGCTAGGTGTCTGACACCCTCTGGGGAGGATCGTCAGCGTGCCGCACCGTCTCAACAGGTGTCAGACACCTTTTCAAGTTGCAGCGGACGTGCCCGTCGATTCGCGTTCGACGATCCGGAATCCCACGTCGATGACGGGCTCTGGTGGAGCCTCGCCGCGGCAACGCGCCATCAGCACGTGCGCGGCCTGGGTGCCGATGTCTGCGCCGTCGATCTGCACGGTGGTCAGCGACGGCGCCAGGTGCGCGGCGAAGTCGGCCCCGCCGAATCCACAGACCGCCAGGTCTTGCGGCACGCGCAGGCCGCGCACGCGTGCCTCGGTCAGCACGCCTTCGGCCAGCGCGTCGGCGCTACAGAAAATCGCCTGCAGGCCGGGCGACCTATCGAACAGTTCGGCGGCGGCGCGCCGGCCGGACGCCACGTTGCTGGGCGCCGGGACGACCGCCGTGGGCACGTCATGGCCCAGGGTTTCCAGGAAGGCCGCCCGGCGCACCGCGGCGCGCTGGTCGTCGCCGGTGGCCAGGCCCACGTTGCGCCACCCCTTGGACAGGAAGAATTCGGCGACGGCGCTGCCCACCTGCCGATGCGAGAAGCCGACCAACATGTCGAGGGGGCGCTCGGTCAGGTCCCAAGTCTCGACAACCGGGATGCCGATCTCCCGCAGGCGGTGCGCGGCGGGGATGTCGCTCAACAGACCGGCAACGACCACGCCGTCCACGCGCCGTCCCGCCATGGCGTTGAGCAAGGCTTCCTCGCGGCCGCGGTCATAGCCCATCTGCCCGAGGATGAGCTGGTAGCCCTCGCGGTCGAGTTCGGCAGTCAGCGCTTCGATGGTGGGCAGGAACTGCGGGACCGAGATGATGGGCACCAGCGCCGCCACGGTGCGGCTGCGCCGCGACTTCAGACCGCCCGCCAGCAAATTGGGGATGTACCCCGTTTCCGCAACGGCCTGCTGGACGCGCGCGATGGTGGCCTCGGAAACGCGGCCCGGGTTGCCGAGGGCGCGCGACGCAGTGATGAGCGACACGCCGGCCGCGCGGGCGACGTCATGCAAGGTGATGGATTTGGGCTTCATGGAACCGGAAAGTGCGGGTTTGTACGGATCGCGTGCTGGCTTGCCGCGCGTTGTGGACAACGTTATCATGAACCTCAGCTGCAACGTTTTCCTCACGCCGCCAGCCAGGCTCCGCATAACCGGCGCTTTTTATTTGGTCGCAAATGACAACGTTGTCCATTCGTCGGCGTGACCCTTCATGACGTGACGATTCTTTCGCTTGGTCCATGCAGGACCGCCTAAATACCCGGAGACTTCCATGACCGCCACTTCCCACGCCGACCGCATCGCCTGGTTGCGCATCTCGTCGTGCTATCTGCCGCTGGCCACCCCGATCAGCGACGCCAAGGTGCTGACGGGCCGGCAAAAGCCGATGACCGAGGTCGCGATGCTGTTTGTCGAGGTGCAGACGGAAAACGGCGACGAGGGCATCGGCCTTAGCTACTCCAAGCGCGCCGGCGGCCCGGGGCAATTTGCCCACGCCAAGGAAATCGCGCCCGTCCTGATCGGCGAAGACCCCAGCGACATCGGCCGGCTCTGGACCAAGCTGTGCTGGGCCGGCGCGTCCGTGGGCCGCAGCGGCTTGTCGACCCAGGCCATCGCCGCCTTCGACGTGGCGCTGTACGACCTGAAGGCCCGCCGCGCCAACCTGCCGCTTGCCAAGCTGCTGGGCGCCTATCGCGATTCGGTCGCTTGCTACAACACGTCCGGCGGCTTTTTGCACACGCCGCTCGAGCAACTGCTGGTCAACGCCAGCGCGTCGCGCGAACGCGGCATTGGCGGCATCAAGCTGAAGGTCGGCCAGCCCGACCGGCAACTGGACATCCGGCGTGTCGAAGCCGTGCGCAAACACCTGGGCGACGACGTGCCGCTGATGGTCGATGCCAATCAGCAGTGGGACCGCCCGACTGCGCAGCGCATGTGCCGCATCTTTGAACAGTTCAATCTGGTGTGGATCGAGGAGCCGCTGGACGCCTACGACCACGAAGGCCACGCCGCGCTTGCCGCCCAGTTCGACACGCCGATCGCCACCGGCGAAATGCTGACCAGCGCGGCCGAGCACAGCGAGCTGATCCGCCACCGCGCCGCCGATTACGTGCAGCCCGACGCGCCGCGCGTGGGCGGCATCACGCCGTTCCTGAAGATCCTTTCGCAAGCGGAGCAGGCTGGCGCGATGCTGGCGCCGCACTTTGCGATGGAACTGCACGTGCACTTGGCCGCCGCCTATCCGACCGAACCGTGGGTCGAGCATTTCGACTGGCTGGAACCGCTTTTCAATGAGCGGCTCGAGATCCGCGACGGCCGCATGCTGGTGCCGAACCGCCCGGGCCTGGGCATCTCGCTCAGCGATCAGGCGCGCGCGTGGACGCGCGACACGGTCGAGGTCGGCAAGCGGAACTGACCCATTCCGGTCCCGCCGTCTTGCGGCGGGACCACATGCACCACCAACGGCGCGACAGACGCCAATCCAAAGGAGACTCGCATGAAAAAATGGTTCACCACGCTTGCGCTCGGCCTGGCCGTCACGGCATCGGCCCAGGCGCAGAACTGGCCCGCCAAACCCGTCACGATGCTGGTGCCGTTTCCGCCGGGCGGTTCGACCGACCTGATCGCCCGGACGGTTGCGCCCAAGCTGCAGGACAAGTTTGGCGGCACCTTCGTGATCGAGAACAAGCCCGGTGCGGGCGGCACGCTGGGCGCGGGACAAGCCAAGCGCGCCGCGCCCGACGGCTACACGGTGCTGGTGTCGTCGCTGGGCCCCTTCGTGATCGGCCCGCACCTCGTCAAAGAGCCGGGCTACGACGCGCTCAAGGACTTCGAATACATCACGGTGGCCGTGCAGGCGCCGAACGTGCTGGTGGTCAACGCGAATTCGCAGCTTCGCGACATGAAGGGCGTGCTGGATTACCTGAAGTCCAACCCGGGCCGCATGACGTTTTCCTCGGCGGGCAACGGCACTTCGGATCACCTGACCGCGGAACTCTTCTGGCAGGAGACCGGCACGCAGGCCACTCATGTGCCATACAAGGGCGGCGCACCGGCCATCGTGGATCTGCTGGGCGGCCAGGTCGACGCCAGTTTCAGCAACATCAACACGTGCCTCACGCACATCCAGTCGGGCAAGCTGCGCGCCATCGCGGTGACGAGCGCAAAGCGTTCGCCCCTGCTGCCCGACGTGCCCACCATGGAAGAGCTGGGTCTGAAGGGCGTGACCGTGACGTCGTGGCAGGCGTTTGCCGGGCCGAAGGGCATGCCTGCCGACATCCGCGACAAGCTGCGCGCCGGCATCGCCGACGCGCTGAATGACCCGTCGGTGAAACCGCGCCTGCTGGAACTGGGCTTTGAGGTCGTCGGCAACACGCCGGCAGAATTCACCAAATTCCAGGCCGAGGAATTTGCCCGCTGGAAGAAGGTGATCGAAGTGGGCAAGATCACGGCGAATTGATTGCGCGCCCCTTTGAGCCAAGGTCACGTCGATCCGCGGGCATTCGCGTCCCGTTGCTCGTGGCGTTCGCCATCGCCGCCATCGTGTCGCCGACGGACCCGGTGGCGGTCGAAGCGATCTCGCGGCGCGTCCACATCCCGCGCCGCATGATGGCCATCCTGGAAGGCGAGGCGCTGTTCCACGACGCCAGTGGCCTGGTGGCGTTTCGCTTTGCGGTTGCGGCTGCTGGACCTGCACGAAGCGCACCTGCGGTAGCGCGCGCGTGCACGCTTTCAACGTCTAATCCTGCGGACAGACCCGGAAAGTATCGAAAAACGAGCGCCGCTTGTTGGGGCAAGGCGAAAACATTTATGCTTTAAAGGTATCAATTCGGATTCCCAAAGTATTGGACGCGAAAAGTCGCGGGGTCTTATAAACGCCTCGTGACCATCCTTTACGCAACGCCGTCCATGTCCGCAGCCACCATCCAACGCATCGAAACCTGTCTCGTCGACCTTCCCACCATCCGTCCGCACAAGCTGTCGGTGGCCACGATGTATGGCCAGACGCTGATGCTGGTGAAGGTGTATTGCAGCGACGGCGTGGTGGGGATCGGCGAGGGCACCACCATCGCCGGCATGGCGTATGGGCCGGAAAGCCCCGAGGCCATGAAGCTGTCTATCGACGCTTATTTCGCGCCCGCGATGATCGGCCAGGACGCGACGCGCGTGCAGGCGTTGATGGCGCATCTGGGCAAGCTGGTCAAGGTGAACCACTTTGCCAAAAGCGCGCTGGAAACTGCGCTGCTGGATGCGCACGGCAAGCGTCTGGGTGTGCCCGTCAGCGAACTGCTGGGCGGCCGGCGCCGGGATCGCGTGCCGGTGGCCTGGACACTGGCGTCGGGCGACACGGATCGCGACATTGCCGAGGCCGAGCAGATGCTGCAAGAGCGCCGCCATCGCATCTTCAAGCTGAAGATCGGCGCCCGGGACCCGAAGGTCGATATCGCGCACGTGGCTGCGATCAAGCGCGCGCTGGGCGACCGCGGGGCGGTGCGCGTGGACGTGAACATGGCGTGGAGCGAGACGCAGGCGGCGTGGGCGATTCCGGCGTTGGCAGAAGCCGGTTGCGAGCTGGTGGAGCAGCCGGTGGCCAGCGCCGCGGCGCTGGCGCGGCTGATGCGCCGGTTTTCGGTGGCGTTGATGGCCGATGAGGTGTTGCAAGGTCCGGACACGGCGTTCGAGATCGCGCGGCAGCACGGCGCGGATGTCTTTGCCATCAAGATCGAGCAGAATGGCGGCCTTTTTGCCGCGCAGCGCGTGGCGGCGATTGCCGATGCGGCGGGCATCGAACTCTATGGCGGCACGATGCTGGAGGGCGCGGTCAGCACGGTCGCGTCGGCTCACCTGTTTGCCAGCTTTGCGCATCTGCAATGGGGCACGGAGCTGTTCGGTCCCTTGCTGATCACCGAGGAAATCCTTGCGCAGCCGCTGGACTACAGCGACTTCGAATTGACCGTGCCCGTCGGCCCGGGGCTCGGTATCGAGCTCGACGATGCCCGCGTCAAGCGCTTTACGCGCGACGGGCTGATCAAGGTCACGGACAAGAGACACTGAAAAAGAGGCGATGCGGCGGCAGGCAACGCCGCATTGCCCGTACCCACACACCGTACCCATACAAATAGACAACCCCTGGAGACAGACATGAGCCTCGACGTATTCAACACCCCGGAAGTGCAAGACCTGCTGAAGGCCGCGACCAACATTGCAGGCAGCGAGGGCAACCCGCGCTTCAAGCAGATCCTGAACCGCCTGTTGAGCGATCTTTTCAATGCCATCGACGACCTGGACATCACGCCCGACGAGGTGTGGGCCGGCGTCAACTACCTCAACCAGCTTGGCCGCGACGGCGAGGCCGCGCTGCTGGCCGCCGGGTTGGGGCTGGAGAAATTTCTGGACGTGCGCATGGACCACGAGGACAAGCTGGCCGGCCTGGACGGCGGCACGCCGCGCACCATCGAAGGCCCGCTGTATGTCGCAGGCGCGCCCGTCCTGGACGGCGTTGCCCGCATCGATCTCGATCCGGACGCGGACGCCGGCCCGCTGGTGATCCGCGGCGTTGTGCGCGATACGAGCGGCGCGCCGCTGGCCAATGCGGTGGTGGAGTGCTGGCATGCCAACTCCAAGGGCTTCTATTCGCACTTCGACCCGACGGGCGCGCAGACCGACTTCAACCTGCGCGGCGCGGTCCGCACCGACTCGGAAGGCAAGTATGAGTTCCGCACGCTGATGCCCGTCGGTTATGGCTGTCCGCCGCAGGGCGCCACGCAGCAGCTGCTGGACGCGCTGGGCCGTCATGGCAACCGCCCGGCGCACGTGCACCTTTTTGTCAGCGCGGACCAGCACCGCAAGCTGACGACGCAATTCAACATCGAGGGCGATCCCCTCATCTGGGACGATTTCGCTTACGCCACCCGCGAAGCGCTGATCCCGCCGGTGACCGACAAGACGGGCGGCGCCGAGCTGGGCTTGAAGACCGACGCGTACAAGGAAATCGAATTCGACGTCGTGCTGACCGGCCTGCTGCAAGGCAAGGACAACCAGGTCGTCAATCGCCTGCGCGCTTCCGCCCAGGCCTGAACCCGGCAGGCATCGCCACCGCGCGATGCCGCCACCCGATACCCATACCGATAACGGGCTCCGCGCGAGCCCGGGGAGACTCTCATGGCCTCAACAATCTCCATCCCGAGCCTGATCGATCAGGAACGGATGGGCGCCTTTCAATGGCGCGTCCTGATCCTGTGTTTTCTGATCGCGCTGTTTGATGGCTTCGACACGCAGGCAATGGCGTTCACCGGGCCCGCGATCCTGACGGCATTCAAGCTGCAGGCCGGCGACCTTGCGCCGATCTTGACGGCCGGCATCGTCGGCATGACGGTGGGCGCCATGTCGTTGGGCCTGGTTGGCGACCGTATCGGCCGCCGTCCCGCCGCGCTGATCGGCGTGGCCGTCTTCGGGCTGGCGACGCTGTTGACGGCCGCCGCGACGGAGACGTGGCAGATCCTGGCGCTGCGGTTCATCGCGGGGCTGGGCATGGGCGGCTGCACGCCGATCGTGCTGGCGCTGGCGGCGGAATACGCGCCGGCGCGCCATCGAGGCGCGGTGATCACCGGCGTGCTGCTGGGCCTGCCGGCGGGCGCCATGCTGGGTGGCCTGCTGGCCGCGAAAATGCTGCCCGTGATCGGATGGCAAGGCATCTTCATCGTGGGCGGGGTGGCGCCGCTGTTGCTGCTGGCGGCGCTGGTGGTGCTGCTGCCCGAGTCGCTGCAGTTCAAGGCCATGCGCGGCGACGCGGCGGGGCAGGGGTATGTCGCCCGCATCCTCGCGAAGATCTCGCGCCAGCCGCTGCCGGCCGGCATACGCTTCACGGTGCCGGAAGACGCGACCATCCGCGCCAGCGTCAAAGCGCTTTTTACCGACGGCTATGCGCGCAAGACGCTGGCGATCTGGTCGGTGTACCTGCTGAACTGGGTGGCGTGGTTCATGCTGCTGTCGTGGCTGCCCACGGTGCTGAAGGCCGCGGGCCTGCCGGCCGACCAGGCGCCGATGGGCACGTTCACCGTGAATCTCGTGTTCATCGTGTGCGCCTTCCCGTTGTCGTACCTGATGCCGCGCGTGTCGACGCGGACGCTGCTGATCGCGATGTTCGCGCTGGGCATCGCGGTGTCGCTGGGGTTGGGGTACGCGGGAACGGACTGGACGCTCGTGTTCATTCTGATTGGCGCTGCGGGCCTGGGCATCGGTGGCCAGCAGCTGGCGCTGAACTACCTGGTCATCGGCGCGTATCCGACGGCGCTGCGCGCCACGGCGACGGGCTGGTCCATCGGCGTTGGCCGCGCGGGCGCCATCATCGGCTCGGCCATCGGCGGCAGCTTCCTCGGCTGGTTCGGCCCGTCGGGCTTCTTCATGGTGCTGGCCGTGCCGCTGGCGGGGGCGCTGCTTGCCGTGCTGGCTGTGGACAACAAGTCGTCGCAACCCGCGCCGGGCGAGCTGTCGCGCGCACATTGATCGGGAGGTTGCATGAATCGCTTTGACAATCAGATCGCGCTGGTCACCGGCGCCGCCCAGGGCGTCGGCCGCGCCACCGCCAAACGCCTGGCCGCCGAAGGCGCTGCGGTCGTGCTGGTCGATCGCGCCGCGGAACTGGGCGAGGCCGTGGCCCGCGAGATTCGCGAGGCGGGCGGGCAGGCGTCGTTCATCGACGCCGATCTCGAAACCCATGCGGGCGCGCAGCGGATGGTGCAGTACACGCTGGACACGCACGGCCGTATCGACGTGTCCGTGCACAACGTGGGCGGCACGATCTGGATGAAGCCATTCTGGGAATACACGCCGGACGAGATGCAGCGCGAGGTGAACCGGTCGCTCTGGCCGACGCTGTGGTCGTGCCGCGAGGTGATCCCGGTGATGAGAAAGCAAGGCCGCGGCGCCATCGTCAACGTGGGCTCAAACGCCACGCGAGGCATCTACCGCGTGCCGTACTCCGCCTCCAAGGGCGGCGTCCACGCGGCCACCGTCTGCATGGCGCTGGAACTGGCCGAATCCGGCGTGCGCGTCAATTGCGTGGCGCCGGGCGCCCTGGACAACGGCGTGCGCGCCATCCCGCGCAACACCGAAGCCCCCTCCGACCAGGACCGCATCTGGCAAGGCGAGATGTACACGGACTGCCTGGCCGGCACGCCCATGCATCGCATGGGCAGCATGGAAGAGGTGGCGTCGGCCATCTGCTTTATGGCGGCGCCGGAGGCGTCATACATCACGGGGCAAGTGATGTATGTGGCGGGGGGGCATGTGGGGTGAGGAGACGAGGGGTGTCAGACACCCGTTGACGCAAAACGAAAGGCCGCTACCTGATGGCAGCGGCCTTTTCTGTTTGCGGCCGCCCTGCGGCGGGGGCGCGCGACGTTCATGCCGCGCGGGCGAGCGGTGCGGCGCCGATGCGGCTCAGGGAGCCGGAAAACGGGCCGGTGCGCGGGCGGGACTGCGGCTGGGGTTCGTGGATCAGGCCGCGCACGGCTTTGAGCACGTCGTCCGGGCTGGCCGGTTTGCGCATCAGCATCGCGCGGCCCGCGCAGGCTTCCAGGATTTCATGTTCGGGACGGCCGCTCAGCACCAGCACAGGCGTTTCGTGCAGATAGGCGTTATCCCGCATGGCGGTCAGGAGGGCGGCGCCGTCCATGCCGGGCATGGACAGATCGGTGATCACGAGGTCGGGGCGCAGGTCGATCATCTGCTGCAGCGCGGTGAGTCCGTCGGTATGCGTCGTGACGTCATAGCCTTCGCTGCTCAGGAACTCGCACATCAGGGCAACCAGCGTGGGCTGGTCGTCCACCAAAAGAATTTTCGTCATTTTTATAGGGTGCCACTGTCGGCGGGAATTCGGTTGTCTGCGCCGCCGGCTGTCCGCCGCTTCAAGCTGGGTGGAGGGCGCGCCGGCCAAGGGCGGCGCGCGGAAAGGCGGTCTGCAGATCGGGAAGCCGAATCCTAGGGCATGCCGCCGCCGCGTTGGTGTAGTAGTTGTATCCAGACGCAACTCCGGACCGTGCATACCTGTATAGTTCGCCCGTGCGAAGGATGGTCCGCAGGCTTCTCCGTCCCTATAATTCTTCGCACTCTGCCTTAGCGCAATCCGCGCGCTTTCCCTGAATTGGTAAACGATCTCATGCTGAAATCGCCGCAGGCGGCCAGTCGTCTGGCCTTTCCCCGCACTCTGATGGCCGGATTCATCCTGGCCGCGGTGGCCACGCTGGTCATCGCCTTTGTCAACGTTCGCTCCGCGGACACGCGCACGCGTGCCGTCCAGTCCATGGACCGCGCGACCGAGTCGCTGCGCCAGCTCAGCCTGTTCAATTCGGCCCTGAAAGATGCCGAGATCGGGCAAAGGGGTTACCTGCTGACGGGCGACACCGCCTATCTGGAACCCTACGTGCGTTCGGTGCCGCTTATCGAGCAGCGCCTGGCCGTGGTGCAGGAATTCGCGCAGCAGGACGCCACGCAACGCCGGATTGCCAATGACATTGCGGGCATCACGAAGCAAAAGCTTACGGAGTTGAACAACACCGTCGAGATGCGCCGGGCGGGAGACGTCGAAGGCGCGCTGGCGGTGGTGAGGACCGATTCGGGCAAGGAGGCGATGGACCGCCTGCGCGATCTGGTCGGCGAACTCTATACGTCGCAGATGAGCCGGGTCGAGCAGGAGCGCGACGCCTGGAGCGATGCGGCCACGACCTCGACCTACTATTCCTGGGGCGGCGCTCTGGTGTTGCTGGTCCTGATCTTTGCGTCGGCCCTGATGAACATCCGCGAGTACCGCGCCAAGGCGCGGCAGGCCTGGGTGACGACGGGCCTGTCGGGCCTGAGCCTGCGGCTGCGGGGCGACCATCGCTTGGACGAGATTGGCAGGCGCGCCCTGGACTACCTGGCCGAATACCTGAATGCCAGCGTCGGCGCGGGCTACGTGGTCAATGGCGAAGAACTCGAGCTGTTCGGCGGCTATGCGGTGCCGCCCGAAAGGCTGCCCCAGAAGATTCCCACGGCGCAAGGCCTCGTCGGCCAGGCGGCCGTGTCGCGCAAGCTGCTGCACGTGCGCAACGTACCCGCCGGCCACCTGGAAGTCTCGTCCGCCACGGGCCGCTCGAATCCGGTCGAACTGGTGGTCGCGCCCGCCATGCAATACGAGCGCGTGTACGCCGTGATCGAGCTGGGCTTCAACCATCCGGTCAGCGAGGGCGAACGCAGCCTGCTCGAAGGCGCATCGGAAATGCTTGCGTCCGCGATCCGGGCCGGCATGGACCGCACGCGGCTGGAGTCGCTGCTGGCGGAAACGCAGCGCCAGTCCGAAGAGCTGCAGACCCAGCAGGAAGAGCTGCGCGTCAGCAACGAGGAACTGGAGCAGCAGAGCCGTATCCTGCAGGAATCGCAGGCGCGCATGGAACTGCAGCAGACCGAGCTGGAGCAGACCAACGTCAATCTGGAATCGCAGACCGAACAGTTGCTGCGGGTGCAAAGCGCGCTGACCGACAAGGCGCGTCTGCTGACGCAAGCCAGCCAATACAAGAGCGAATTCCTGGCCAACATGAGCCACGAGCTGCGCACGCCGCTCAATTCCACGCTGATCCTGGCCAAGCTGCTGTCCGACAACAAGCCGGGCAACCTGTCCGTCGAGCAGGTGAAGTACGCGCAGACCATTCATGCGGCCGGACGCGACCTGCTGGCGCTGATCAACGACATCCTGGACCTGGCCAAGATCGAGGCAGGCCAGACGACGGTCGAAGTCGACGACGTGGCCGTGATCCCGGCGCTGCAGCGTCTGCTGGAACCGCTGCGGCCGCTGGCCCAGGAAAAGGGCCTGGCGCTGGAGCTGGACATCGCGCGCGACGTGCCCGATTCCCTGCGGACCGATCCGCAGCGGCTGGGCCAGGTGCTCAAGAACCTGCTGTCCAACGCGATCAAGTTCACCGAGCAGGGTTTCGTGGCGCTGCGCGTGACGCGCGCGCCGGGCCGCATGCTGTCGTTTGCGGTGCACGACACCGGCATCGGCGTGGCCGCCGACCAGCACGAACTGATTTTCGAGGCATTCCGCCAGGCCGACGGCAGCTCGCACCGCAAGCACGGCGGCACCGGGCTGGGCCTGTCGATTTCGCGCGACCTGGCCAAGCTGCTGGGCGGCACGCTGTCGCTGGTCAGCACGCCGGGGCAGGGCAGCGTGTTCACACTGCTGCTGCCGATGAACCTGCTGGTCGTGTCCACCACGCCGGCTCCGCGCGAGCGCACCGATGTCCCTGTCACGCTGGCGGGCCCGGGCGGCGCGATTGCCGCGCCGCCCGTCGCGCGTGCAGAACCGGCCACGCTGTCCAAGCCAGCCGAGCCGGCCGAACAGGAACAGGGCGAGACGTTTGCCCGAACCATCCTCGTCATCGAGGACGACGAACGCTTTGCCGCCATCCTGGCCGATCTGGCGCATGAGATGGGCTTTGGCTGCCTGGCCGCGCACACCGCGACCGATGGCCTGGCGCTGGCGGCCCAGCGGCGGCCCGATGCCATCGTGCTGGACGTGAACCTGCCAGACTTCTCCGGCCTGGGCGTGCTCGATCAGCTCAAGCGCAATCCGAACACCCGCCACATCCCGGTGCACATCGTGTCGGTGGCCGACTACGCGCAAGAGGCGCTGGTGCGGGGGGCGGTGGGCTATGCGCTCAAGCCGGTCAAGCGCGAGGAACTGGTTCACGCGCTGCAGCGCCTGGAAGCCAAATTCACGCAGAACGTGCGGCGCGTGCTGGTCGTCGAGGACGACGACCGCCAACGCGACAGCGTGCGCGAACTGCTGGCGCGCGACGACGTCGAGATCGTGCCCGCGGCCAATGCCGGCGACGCCCTGGCGCTGCTGCGCGACACCACCTATGACTGCGTGGTGATGGACCTGAACCTGCCCGACATGAGCGGCTACGAACTCTTGCGCGAAATGGCCGATCAGGACAGCGTGTCGTTCCCGCCCGTGATTGTGTACACCGGCCGCGCGCTGTCGCGCGACGAGGAGCAGCAGCTTCGCCGCTTCTCCAAGTCGATCATCATCAAGGACGCACGCTCGCCGGAGCGCCTGCTGGATGAGGTAACGCTCTTCCTGCACCAGGTGGAAGCCGAGCTGCCGCCTCAGCAGCGCCAGATGCTGGAGCTGGCGCGCAGCCGCGACACCACGCTGGAGGGCCGCACGGTGCTGGTGGTGGAAGACGACGTGCGCAACGTGTTTGCGCTGTCCAGCATCCTGGAGCCCACCGGCCTGCACGTGGAGATTGCGCGCAACGGACGCGAGGCGCTGGAGGCCCTGGGCCGCGCCGGCGTCAATGGCAACCGCGCCGTCGACCTGGTGCTGATGGACATCATGATGCCGGAGATGGATGGCTACACGGCCATGCGCGAGATCCGCGCGCGGCCCGAGTGGCGCCGCCTGCCCATCATCGCCCTGACGGCCAAGGCCATGAAGGACGATCAGGAAAAGTGCCTGGCCGCGGGCGCCAACGACTACATCGCCAAGCCGCTGGACGTCGAGCGCCTGCTGTCGCTCGTGCGCGTCTGGATGCGCAAATAGGCCCGACCGGATCAAGACACAGCGATCACGCCCATGCCCACTCAGAACAAGGCGCACATCGAAGACATCGAGCAGCGGTTGCTGCTCGATGCGATCTATCACCGGTACCACTACGACTTTCGGGAGTATGCGCAGGCCTCGCTGAAACGCCGCCTGCGCACCGCGCTGGGCGAATTCCACTGCAAGACGCTGTCGCAGCTTCAGGACCGCGTGCTGCACGAACCCGCCGTGTTCACGGGCCTGTTGCAGTACCTGACGGTGCAGGTCAGCGACATGTTCCGCGATCCCAGCTACTTCCTGGCGCTGCGCAACGAGGTGGTGCCGATCCTGCGCACCTATCCCTCGATCAAGGTGTGGGTGGCCGGGTGCAGCACGGGCGAGGAAGTCTATTCAATGGCGATCCTGCTGCACGAGGAAGGGCTGCTGGACCGCGCGCTGATCTACGCCACCGACATCAATCCGCATGCGCTGCGCGCGGCCGAGCAGGGCGTTTTCGACCTGGACCGCGCGGCGGCCTTCACGGCCAATCATGCGCAGGCCGGGGGCCGCAATTCGCTGTCGCACTATTACACGGCGCGGTATGGCCGCGTGGTTTTCGACAAGACGCTGCGCGAGCACATGGTGTTCTCCGACCACAGCCTGTCGACCGACAGCGTGTTTGCGGAAGTGCATCTGGTGTCGTGCCGCAACGTGCTCATCTACTTCGAGCGCGCTCTGCAAGACCGGGCGCTGGGCCTCTTTCACGAGGCACTGGTCCATCGCGGATTTCTGGGCCTGGGGTCCAAGGAATCGGTGCGATTCACGGCGCAGGCCGACGGCTTCGACGAATTCGTGATGGCCGATCGCATCTACCGTAAAAAGGCCGACCTGTGACGCCGCGCGGGCCAGATCTGCCGGGTGATGTGCCGGGGGCCGAAGCACTGGGGGCCGCCGCCGTGGACTGCGCCTGGGACGCGATCGTCATCGGCGGTTCGTCGGGCGCCATCGACGCCTTGAGCATTCTGCTGCCCGCGCTTCCCGCAGGCCTGCGGGCCAGCGTGATCGTGGTGCTGCATTTGCCCGCCGACCGCCGCAGCCTGCTGAGCGACATCTTCAGCTATCGCTGCGCATTGCCGGTGCAGGAAGCGCAGGACCAGCAAACGATACAGCCGGGACACGTGTATTTCGGGCCGCCCGGCTACCACCTGCTGGTGGACCGGGGGCCGCGCCTGGCGTTGTCGATCGACCCACCAGTGCATTTTTCGCGGCCATCCATTGATGTGCTGTTCCAGTCCGCCGCCGATTGCTATGGCGAGCGGCTGCTTGGCGTGCTGCTGTCCGGGGCGAACGAGGATGGGGCCGAAGGCCTGGCCGCCATCCATGCCGCCGGCGGCCACGCGCTGGTGCAGGCGCCGGCGTCGGCCGCGGTACCCGCGATGCCCGACGCCGCCCTGGCCCTGGTTCCGGCGGCAAGGGCGCTGACGCCCGACGAAATTGCCGCCGTCTTCGCGCAGTTGCCCACAAGGCGGCTGCCCTGAAACCCAAACGCATTGACACCATGATTTCGACATCAGCCCCTTCCCACGACGACCGCATCAAGTGCCTGCTGGTTGACGACGTTCCGGAAAATCTGATTGCGCTCGAGGCGCTGCTGGCCAGCGACCGTGTCGAGGTGCTGAAGGCCCAATCCGGCCCGCAGGCGCTGGAACTGCTGCTGCGCCACGGCGACGTCGCGCTGGCGCTGTTGGACGTGCAGATGCCCGACATGAACGGCTTTGAACTGGCCGAACTGATCCGCGGCAGTGAGCGCACGCGCCACATTCCGCTGATCTTCATCACCGCCGGCTCGCGGGAACAGAACTGGCAGTTTCGCGGCTACGAAACCGGCGCGGTGGATTTTCTGTACAAGCCCGTCGACCCGTACATGCTGCGCACGAAGGCAAACGTGTTCTTCGAGCTGCACGAGCGCAAGCGCGCGCTGGCGCAGCAGCTGGAAGAGCGCACCGAAGCGCTGCGGGTCAACGAGATGTTCATGGCGGTGCTGAGCCACGATCTGCGCACGCCCCTGCAGGCCATCATCATGGGCGCTACCGTGTTGCAGCGCCAGGGCGACGACGAACGCGTGTCGAACCTGGCGCGGCGAATGCTGCAAAGCAGTGAGCGCATGTCGTGCCTGATCGAAGACCTGCTGGATGTGACGCGCATCCGCCAGGCGGGCGGTCTGACGCTGGCCCCCACCGAACTGGACATGGGGGCGCTGGTCGAGCGGACGCTTGACGAGGTGCGCACCGGCTTTCCCGAGCGCCAGGTGGAATCGGACTGCCGTGGCGACGCGGCCGGTTCATGGGACGGCCAGCGCATTTCGCAGGTGATCGCCAATCTGGTCGGCAACGCCTTGCATCATGGCAGCAAGACCGCCCCGGTTCGGGTCGAGGTCAATGGCGAAGACGCCGGCGAGGTGGTCGTCACCGTTTCCAATGGCGGCTCGATCCCGCCAGAGCTGCTGCCCCACCTGTTCAACCCGTTCCGCAGTGGCGCCCGGCGGCCCGGCGGGCATCACGGGCTGGGCCTGGGACTTTTCATTGCGCAGCAGATCGTGGCGTCGCATGGCGGCTGCATCAGCGCGGACTCGCGCGACGACGTGACGCGTTTCCGCGTGGTCTTGCCGCGGCAGACGGCGGCGGCTGACGCGCCGGTGATCGGACGCTCCATCGGCAACGCCTCGCCCGCATAGCAGGCGCCCCGCTGACGCCGGGCGCCCTTTGCGCTCGGCCGGGCGCTCAGTCCGGTTCGCCGCGACGCCCGGCGGTCATCAGGTCTTCGGGCGTATCCACATCGGCGCACACCCCGGCGTCATCAACCGCGAGCTCGGTCGCACCGTATCGGGCCACCACGGCCCGCGCGCCCACATCGCCCGCCAGCACCGCCAGCGCCGGCCAGATCGTCCGCTGAAAGGCCACCGGATGGCCGCGCTGGCCATTCCATAATGGCGCCACAATTGCATGCTGGCGCGACGCCGCGGCTACCCGAAGGCACGTGTCCGGGCGAATCCAGGGCATGTCTCCCAACGCCACCAGGCAAGCTTCGATGCCGTGATCCGCCGTCTGCATGACGTGGCGCATGGCGGCGGCCAGGCTGTCGCCCATGCCGTCGGCATCGGGATCGGCCACCACCACGTCGCACCCTGCCTGCGCCAGCAGCGCCGCGACGCGTTCGTTGCCGGGGCGGGTGACCGCCACGATGCGCGACACAACGGCCCGCAGCGATGCCACGGCGGCCACCACCACGGGCGTGCCGTCAGGCAGCGGGGCAAGCAGCTTGTCCTGCCCCGCGGCTGCGCCCGCATAGCGCCGGCCGCGTCCGGCAGCAAGCAGGATGCCCATGCAGCGCGCGCGGGCGGCGTTGTCCGGATTGGTTTCGAGATCGAACATTTTCTTGTCAGGAAGACATGGCGGCCGGGCGAGCCGGGTGACTATCATCGGATGACGAAGACGATCTTATCGGGAAACCTTGCCCTCGGGCCACGCTGGCCAGGCACACCATTTGCTGGCAACGGGCGCTGAATGGCAGGCCGCGGCCCGCCAGACGTTCAAAGGAGTTCCACCCTTGGAAAATTCCATCGACATCAAGATATCCCGGCGCAATCTGCTGAAGGCGGGCGCCGCTTCCGCCACCGCCATCGGGACAACCGCCATGTCCGCCACCCAGAACGCCACTCCGGCGCAAGGCATGACCGCATCGTTCACGCTGAATGTGAACGGCAAGTCCCACGAGATGTCCGTGGACCCGCGCACCAGCCTGCTGGATGCGCTGCGCGAGCACCTGCACATGACCGGCACCAAGAAGGGTTGCGATCATGGCCAATGCGGCGCCTGTACGGTGCTGCTGGACGGCAGACGGATCAACGCCTGTCTGACGCTGGCCATCATGCACGATGGCCAGCAGATCACCACGATCGAGGGGCTGGGCACGCCGGGCGCGCTGCATCCGCTGCAGGCCGCGTTCGTCAAACATGACGGTTATCAGTGCGGCTACTGCACGCCGGGGCAGATCTGCTCGGCCGTCGGCATGCTGGACGAGGCTGCAAGCGGGATGCCCAGCCATGTCACCGCGTCACTGAACGAACGCCCGCTGCTGACCCCCGAGGAAATCCGCGAACGCATGAGCGGCAACATCTGCCGCTGCGGGGCGTATTCCAACATCCTCGATGCCATCGAAGACGTTGCGGAGGGCAAGGCATGAGACCCTTCACCTACGAGCGTCCCCGCACCGACGCCGAGGCGGCCGCCAGCGCCGCGCGCGAGCCGCGCACGCGGTTCATCGCGGGCGGCACCAACCTGCTGGACCTGATGAAGATCGAGGTCGAAACGCCCGCCCATCTGGTTGACGTCAACGGCCTGGAATTGGATCGGATCGAACCGTCCGGCGACGGCGGCCTGCGCATCGGCGCGCTGGTGCGCAATGCGGACCTTGCCGCCAACGAAGCCGTGCGCCGCGATTACGAGGTGCTGGCGCGCGCCCTGCTGGCCGGGGCATCGGCGCAGATCCGCAATCGCGCGACGACGGCGGGCAATCTGCTGCAACGCACGCGCTGCCCGTATTTCTACGACACCAATCAGCCCTGCAACAAGCGCGTGCCCGGCAGCGGCTGTTCCGCGATCGGCGGGGTGTCGCGCCAACTGGCGGTGATCGGCGCCAGCGACGCCTGCATCGCCACGCACCCCAGCGACATGGCCGTGGCCATGCGTCTGCTGGACGCCAAGGTCGAGACCGTACGTCCCGATGCCACTCGGCGCGTGATTCCCATTGCCGACTTCCACCGGTTGCCTGGCAATACGCCGCACATCGAGACCAATCTGGAAGCCGGAGAGTTGATCACCGGGGTGGTGTTGCCCAAACCCCTGGGCGGCAAGCATATCTACCGCAAGGTGCGGGACCGCGCGTCGTTCGCTTTTGCGCTGGTGGCGGTGGCCGCCGTGGTGCAGGACGACGGCACCGGCCGCGTGGCGCTGGGCGGCGTGGCGCCAAAGCCGTGGCGCGTGGAGGCGGCGGAAGCGCATCTGCCGGACGGCGCGGCGCGCGTGACCGACGCGCTGCTGGCCGACGCCAAGCCCACGCCGGACAACGGCTTCAAGCTGACGCTGGCCCGGCGCGCGCTGGGCTCCGTCTTGACGGAAGCGAGGACGTGAACCCATGAAATTCGATACTCCCGCGACACAGAACCCCATCGACCAGCTCAAGGTCGTCGGCCAGCCCGTCGATCGCATCGACGGTCCGCTCAAGACCAGCGGGCAGGCCGCCTACGCCTATGAACACCACGATGTCGCGCCGAATCCCGCCGTGGGCTACATCGTGGGCGCGGCGATTGCCAAGGGCGCCATCACGGCCATTGATACGGAAACGGCGCGCATCGCCCCGGGCGTCCTGGCCATCGTCACCGCGCAGAATGCCGGCAAGCTGGGCAAGGGCAAGATGAACACGGCCACGCTGCTTGGCGGCCCGGAAATCCAGCACTATCACCAGGCGATTGCGCTGGTGGTGGCGAATACGTTCGAGCAGGCGCGCGCGGCCGCCAAGCTGATTCGCGTGCAATATGCCCGCAAGCACGGCGCGTTCGATCTGGCAGCGCAGAAGCGGGACCACGGCGAGTCCGGCAAGCACATCCCGAAGACGGATGCGGGCGATTTCGACGCTGCGTTTGCGGCGGCACCGGTTACGGTCGATCACATCTACACCACGCCCGACCAATCGCACGCCATGATGGAGCCGCACGCATCGCTTGCGGTCTGGAAGGGGGACAAGCTCACGCTGTGGACCTCCAATCAGATGATCGCGTGGGGGCGGTCCGACGTGGCCCGGACGTTGGGCATTCCGAAGGAGAACGTTAGGCTGATTTCGCCCTACATCGGCGGCGGCTTTGGCGGCAAGCTGTTCGTGCGGGCGGACGCCTTGCTGGCGGCGCTGGGCGCTCGCGCGGCCGGCAGGCCAGTCAAGGTGGCGTTGCCGCGCCCGCTGATCATCAACAACACGACGCACCGGCCGGCCACCATCCAGCGCATCCGGCTGGGCGCGGCGCGCGACGGCAAGCTGACGGCGATTTCGCACGAGAGCTGGTCCGGCGACCTGCCGGATGGCCAGCCCGAAGAGGCCGTGCAGCAGACCAAGCTGCTGTACGCGGGCGCCAACCAGCGCACCGCGCTGAACCTGATGACGCTGGATCTGCCCGAAGGCAATGCGATGCGCGCGCCTGGCGAGGCGCCCGGGATGATGGCGCTGGAGATCGCAATTGACGAGATGGCGCAGGCGCTGGACATGGATCCCGTGCAGTTTCGCGTGCTCAACGATACGCAGGTCGATCCCACCGATCCGTCGCGGCCGTTCTCCCAGCGGCGTTTCGTCGAATGCCTGCAGACGGGCGCCCGGCATTTCAACTGGGACCAGCGCGATTCCAAGCCCGGCGCTCGGCGCGATGGGCGTTGGCTTATTGGGCTGGGCGTGGCCAGCGCGTTTCGCAACAACCTGGTGATGAAGTCTGCCGCACGCGTGCGGCTGGACGCGGCGGGGCGCGTCATTGTCGAGACCGACATGACCGACATCGGCACGGGCACCTACACGGTCATTGCGCAGACGGCCGCCGAGATGCTGGGCGTGCCGCTGTCCCGCGTGGTGGTGCGCCTGGGCGACTCGGCCTTTCCCGTGTCCGCGGGCTCGGGGGGGCAGTGGGGCGCGAACAGTTCCACGGCGGGCGTGTATGCCGCCTGTGAAAAGCTCCGGGCGCTGGTCGTGGAGCGATTGGGATTCGACGCGCAGGGCGCGGTGTTTGCCAATGGCTCGGTGTCGGACGCCAGCGGACGTAGCGCGCCGCTGACACGTGCGGTGTCGGGCGGCGAGCTCATCGGTGAGGATGCGATCGAGTTCGGCGACCTGGATAAGAAATTCCAGCAGTCGACGTTCGGCGCGCACTTCGTGGAAGTGGCCGTGGACGCCGCCACCGGCGAGACCCGCGTGCGCCGCATGCTGGCCGTCTGCGCCGCGGGCCGCATCCTCAACCCCAAGACGGCGCGCAGCCAGGTCATCGGCGCCATGACCATGGGCGTGGGCGCGGCGTTGATGGAGGAGTTGGCGGTTGACCATCGCGCGGGGTTCTTCGTCAATCACGACCTGGCGAGCTACGAGGTCCCCGTCCATGCCGACATTCCGCGTCAGGAGGTGATCTTTCTTGACGAAGACGATCCTGTGTCGTCGCCCATGAAAGCCAAGGGCGTCGGTGAACTCGGCCTGTGCGGCGTGGCGGCGGCGATTGCCAATGCCGTCTACAACGCGACCGGCGTGCGTGTGCGGGATTATCCGGTGACGCTGGACAAGCTGTTGGCGCAGATGCCGTTCGACGCGTGATGCCGTGCCGCGATGCGCTATCCTGGCGCGATGACGAAACACGACTATCAAGACGCGCTGCGCCGCATCCTGGACGCGCACACGGCGGCTGCTTTGCGCACACTGGCCGGCATGTTCGCGCGGTTGCCCGAGAAGGCGCGCGAAATCCAGTTCGGCATCTTTCCCGACCAGGGCGGCGAGGGGACCTTCTCGGTGGTGATCGGCCTGGAAGGGCCGGATCTGTATGTGCTCAACAAGGCCATCGAGGGCTATCGCGATCTCTTTGACGTCGTGCACGGCGAAGAAGGATTGGAGCCGCCGGTGCCGATGTTCTCCAGCGAGCCGGCGTTCTGCGTGCAGGACGCGATTGCCGACGTGGCAGCCGATTGGGTCCAAGCGCTATGGGCGCAGTGCGGCCGCCTCGTGTCGCCCTTGCCGGCGATGGTCTATGCCCACGACGATTACGGCACGGATCTGCCGCGCGCATTGCCTGGGGCATAACCGGGTTTCATTCCGGGTGTCAGAAACAATCGCAACAATAAATTACGCCTGTTTGGTCCCGGATCGACGAGCAGATGCGCTTCCCACAGTGTTGGACGCATCACCATGTGTTTCAGCGGACAAACCGAATATTGCGAACCGTACCAGAGCCGGTAGGATGCGCGCACATTGCTCCAGTCCAATCCCTTAAGGATCGATCCCATGTCCCTGCCGCGCTCGCGACTTGCCCTCTCTGCCCTGACGCTTGCCCTGACCCTGTCGGGCTGCGTCACGATTCCGGATTCGAACGGCGAGGGCACTGCGGACGACAAGCGTTATGGGCAGTTGGTCGATCTGATCGGCGAGGCGCTGAAGGACGGCATGTCGGTGGTGCTGGTGGCGGACCTGATGCCGCATGCCACGCTGAAGGACGCCATGAAGATGACGACATGGACCGGCAACACCGTCTGGATGTTCGAACCCGATCCGCGCATCACGTTCGGCCGCAAGTTCCAGAACAACTCGCTGCAACGCGACAAGGACACGACCTACCTGTTCAAGGCCTTCGAGGTCCACATCCTGCCGCCCGGCAAGTACCTGCTGACGGGCGGGGACGACTACAAGCTCAATGCCACGCTGAATCAGATCGGCGCGAAAGCCGGACCGGTTGGCTCGGGCCGAGGCGCCAACGGCACCACGTATCTGTCGCCAGAGCTGTATCGCGAGTTCTACAAAGAGACCAACTGGCACGAAGGCACGACGGGTAGCCAGACCAGGACCGAGAAGGTCTGCACGGCCGTGCACCGCGCGTCCGGCGCCTGCGTGGCCTGGGGCGAGCAGCAGATCACCGAGACCACGCCGGGATCGCGTGCCGGCTACTACGAAGACACCACATCGCGCGACATTCCTGCCATCAAGGTGCAGTCGCGCGTGGTGCCCAAGCTGGCGTTGGCCAGCTTCACGCTCAAGGGCGGCGACCTGGTGCTGAGCCAGCGCATGCACATGAGGACGCCCAGCTACAAGTTCAAGCAGTCCGCCTGCCGCGCGGTCGATCCGAAGATGATTGAGTGCCCGCTGGAGGACTTCACGGTGTACACGTGGCCGGCGCCGATGGACTTTGCGCAGAAATATTTCGCGCAGCGCACGAACCTGACCGACGCGCAGCGCGAGCTGTTGGCCAAGCTCAAGCCGATGCAGATCACGCCGCTGGGAAAGCAGGGCATGCAGGACCCGGTGTGGGGTGTGCCGCTGTCGCTGGGCAAAGGGAAGTAGGGCGCTTCCGAAAGCTGCGCGCCGCTGGTCAAGTGCCGCGGGCGGTTTGCCGGATTGCTACCAACGGCGGATGGTCGTAGTCATTCCGGCTACTTGAGCAGCCGAATGACTGCGCATAGATTGACCAAGGCCTTTTGCCCTCGTGCTGAATGGCCGCATGGGTGGTCCGCAGTCGAATGCCTTCAGTGGTGCGTTTCCTTTGTCTTTTTCAGGGAGCCCATTCTTGGACGTCCCCCCCCTTCTTGCATACCTGTGCGCCTCATGCACAAGCCGTCTATCCCCGTTCGCGCCAAATGATGCCGCCGCCTCGTGCGGTGGCGGCGGACTGCCGCCCGAATCCCGTTCTTCCCTCTGGCCTTGATCCACGGAGCGTGCCCGCCACAACGACACCGAATGCGCATTAGCTAGAAAAAACATCGTCGTGCATGTTGGAAGTCCCCTTAGTGAACTTCGCCAAACACATCCATTGGGAGCGACAACAATGAAGCTAACTCGCCGCAAACTGAACGCAGGGGGATTGGCCCTGCTGGCTGCAGGATCGCTGGGACCGGCGTTCCGGGCCTCGGCCGCCGCCTCTGAAGGGCTGGTGGCCAATCTGCCCGAAGCCGATGACCGTTTCGTCCTGGCCACCGACGCCTACATCTACGCCTACCCGCTGGTGACCATGGAGATGACCCGCCGGGTGATCACCAACGTCGCGGAACCCAAGGGCACGCGCGCGCCGATGGGCCAGCTCATCAAGCTGCGTCAGTATCCGGACGCCAAGTTCCGCGACGTGACGGCGCCGAATGCCGACACGCTGTACACGACGGCATTCTTTGATGTGGGCGACGAGCCCTGGGTGGTCAGCCTGCCGGACCTGAACGGCCGCTACGCGCTGTTTCCGCTGCTGGACGGCTGGACCACCGTGTTCGACGTGCCCGGCAAGCGCACGACGGGCACGGGCGCGCAGACCTTCATCGTGACGGGGCCCGGCTGGGAAGGGACCGTGCCGCAAGGGATGAAGCAGTACAAGTCGCCGACGAGCATCGTCTGGCTGCTGGGCCGCATCTATTGCACGGGCACGCCCGAAGACTACGCCGAGGTGCACAAGCTGCAGGACCAGGTGAAGCTCGCGCCGCTCAGCGGGTGGGGCAAGGATTGGAAGGCGCCGCAGGGTAAGGTCGATTCGGCGATCGACATGAAGACGCCGGTGCGCGACCAAGTCAACAACATGGATGCGACCGAGTATTTCTCGCTGTTCGCGCAGTTGCTCAAGCGCAATCCGCCGACCGTGGCCGATGCGCCCATGGTCGAGAAACTGGCGACGATCGGCATCGTGCCGGGCCAGGATTTCGACAAGTCGAAACTGCCCGCCGATTTTGCCAAGCGGGTTCCCGAGACCGGGTTCGCGCGGATCATGGCGCACTTCCGTTCCAACGACGGCGACATCCAGCACATCGACGGCTGGGGCTTCACGACCAAGACGGGGATCTATGGCACGAACTATCTGCAGCGGGCCTTGGTCACCGCGATCGGGCTGGGCGCGAACCGGCCGCAGGACGCCGTTTATCCGACCTCGCTGCGGTCATCCAACGGCACGATCCAGCGCGAGTACAACGGCTCGGAAAAGTACGTGCTGACCTTCCGCAAGGGGATGGCGCCGCCCGTGTCGGGGTTCTGGTCGCTGACCATGTATGACCAGAACTACTTCTTTGTCGACAACCCGCTCAACCGCTATTCCATCAGCGAACGCCAGCCGCTCAAGCGCAAGCCGGATGGGTCGATTGATCTGCTGATCCAGAACGAATCGCCGGGTCCGGAGATGGAGTCGAACTGGCTGCCGGCGCCCAAGGGGCGGTTCATTCTGATGATGCGTCTGTATTGGCCCAATGAAAGCGATCCTTCCATCATCAATGGCTCGTGGACGGTGCCGCCGGTGCGGCGCGTGAGCTGACGCAGTCATGGCGGCAGGGTGCGCCCCGGGCCTTTCCGGGGCGCACTCTCATGTCTCGATAGGCCTTCGGGCCGGAGGGTGCGCGATGAAAATGCACGTCATTGTTTGTTTGGCATGCACGGTGCTGCATGCCGGGACCGCGATCGCGGCCGAGCCGCAGGCGGCAGCCGCCATCGACGCGGGGGCTTCCGACGAATGGAAGTTCTCGGTGTCGCCCTATCTGTGGGCACCCGCGCTGTCGGGAAAGATCACGCATCGGCGGCTACCGCCCGTGGACGTCGATGCGAGCTTTGACAAGATCTTCGACAACCTGGATTTCGCGGCCATGCTGATGGGCGATGCGCGCAAGGGCCGGTACAGCATCTTTGGTGACCTGCTGTACGTGAAGGTCGGCGCGCAAGGCAATACGCCACGGGGCATCCTGGCCGACAGCGCGGACGTCAAGAACGAGTCGTTCACGGGCATGATCGGCGCGGGCTATTCGGTGCTGGACCGGTCGGAACACAGCCTGGACGTGGTGGGCGGGCTGCGGGTCTGGTCGGTGGACAACAGCATCACGTTCAATGGCCGGCTGACACGCGGCACAAAGTACAGCGACAGCGCGACGTGGGTGGACGCCATGGTGGGCGTTCGCGGCACCTACAACTTTCATTCCAAAGCCTATCTGACGGGCTGGGGCATGATCGGGGCAGGGGGCGCTCAAGCCGACTGGGACCTGGGGCTTGGCGTGGGCTACAACTTCAACAAGTCGGTTTCGGCCACGGTGGGTTACCGCGCGATGGGCGTCGACTACGAGCGTAATGGCTTCAAGTACGACGTGGTGCTGCAGGGACCGATCGCGGGGCTGACGATCCGGTTTTGAGCAACGTGCCCCGCGGTGCGCTCAGCGCAGGTCGGCGACGTTGACGGTGGCGGCGCCGCAGGCCTGCACGAGTTCAGGGTCGTGGCTGGCAAACAGTACGACGCGATCTTGCGCCCAGCGCTTGAACACGTCCGCCAGCACGCCGCGCGCCTGCGCGTCCAGCCCATTGCTGGGGCCGTCGGCCACGACGACCGCCGGATTGCCCAGCGCGGCCGCGGTCAGATAGACCTTGCGCCGCGTGCCCGTGGACATCTGTTCGAAACGCTTGTCCAGATGCGGCTCAAGACCCAGCTGGCGGGCCAGTTCCCAGATCGAGTCGTCCAGCGTCACGCCTTTGGCCTGGGCCGCCTGTTCCAGCAGGCCGCGTCCGGTCTGCTCGGGAAACGCCATGCAGTTGTCCGGCACGTAGGCCAGGCGGGACTGTGCGGCTTGCGGCGCGTCGCGCAGCGAATGGCCGCCGATGAGCACGTCGCCGCTGTCCGGCGCGAGGGTCCCCGCGATGATGTTCAGCAGGCTGGATTTGCCAGTGCTGTCTTCTTCGCACAGCGCCACGCAGCCCGGCGCAAAGGTATGCGTGAGGCCCTGGAACACGATGTAGTCGCCGTAGCGCTTGCTGAGGTTTTCGATGCGTAGCATGCGGCAAGTGTACGAGAGGAACGCGTCCCGCGGCCATTGGAAGGCGAGGCCGTATTCGATCGGTTCGAGCGGGCCATGGGTTGTCGTGTCCGGACCCGGCCGTTAGCATCGGCGGCTACCCGCCAAAAAAAGAACCGGAGACTTCATGACTGCGCCCATTCCTGAATTCACCCATGCCGTCGTGACGCGCGACGCCCGCGGCGTCTATACCCTGCAGATCCACGATGCCAAGAGCCTGAACATCCTGGCGTCCGCTGTCACGCTGAGCCTGACCGAGGCGGCGCGCTGGATCGCGGCGCAGGATGACGCCCGCGCGGTGGTGATCCGCGGGACCGGCGAAAAGGCATTCGTGGGCGGGGCGAACATTTATGAAATGGCCGAGCTGGATCCGCCGGGCGCGCGTGCGTTCATCACGCGGCTGCGCGACCTGTGCGAGGCGGTGGCGGATATTCCCGTGCCGACCATCGCGCGTTTGCCCGGTTTCTGCCTGGGCGCCGGCATGGAGCTGGCGGCCGCCTGCGACATCCGGCTGGGCTCGGCGGACGGTGTTTTCGGCATGCCCGAGGTGCGCGTTGGCATTCCCTCGGTGATCCATGCGCTGCTGTTGCCCGCGCTGATCGGCCAGGGCCGGACCAACTGGCTGCTGCTTACCGGCGAAACGGTGGATGCGGCGCAGGCGCGGGATTGGGGCTTTCTGGAATTCATGTGTGAGCCGGGCGGGCTGGACGCGCTGGTCGAGCGGACCGTGGCGCCGATTGCCGCCAGCGGCCCGCGCGCCGTGCGCGCGCAAAAGGCCCTGCTGCGTGACTGGACCGAATCGTCGATCCAGGCGGGTTTGGACCGTAGCGTGGAGGCCTTTGGTGAGGCTTTCACCACGGATGAACCGCGTCGGTGCATGGCGCCTTTCCTGGCGCGCAAGGGGCGTCACAAGGCTTGAAGGCGTGGTCCCGCGGGTGGGGCCACGCCGCCGTTCATTGCACGCGGGTCGGTGTTGCCACGCGCGAGGTCTGGGCGGGCATGCGTTCGACTGTCAGCGCATCCGGTTCAGCCGTGGACGGCCGGACCACCACGGCCTTGTTCGCGCTGGTTGCGCCCAGATTGGGCAGGTCGGTCGGCCGCGCGGCCACGGCAGTAAACGGACCGCCGCCGCTGGCCGGGACGCCGTCCAGCGTCAGGTTGGCGGCCCACGTGCCGCTGCGGCGCGACAGCACCTGATAGCGCTGCGGCGCGCCCGCTGCACGCGCAACGACGTACAGCGTGCCGTCCACCAGGCTGATGGCGGGCGGCGATGCGGCTTCGGCGTCCAGCTTGCCGAGCTTGCCGTGTTCCAGCAGCCAGAGCTGTCCGCCCGCGCGTTCCAGGATGGCGAGCACGACGTTGCCGGTGTTGTCGGCGTGAATGGCGGGGCGGCCGATGTAGGGCACGCCCAGGTCCGCGGGTGCGCTCCAGTCCATGTCCAGATCGGTGGTGTCGCCGGCTTCGACCAGCTTGGTCAGGTGGTTGTTGGCGCGCTGGCGGAAGTAAAGCTCGACGCGCTCTTCGTGGTTGCGGATGGCAGCCAGTCCGCCGGCGGCCTCGGGGGCGGCGACGCGGCGCCAGCCTTGCCATTCCGAGCGCTGACCCTTGGCGGCCGGGAGCTGGCGGGTATAGAAGAGTTCGCCCTTGGCGGCGATCGCAAACACGACGTAGCGCCCATCTGAACCGCGCGCGGCGGCGGGGGAACCCGAGGCGCCCTCCAGCGGCGGCAGCGCCTGCCAAGTGCTCCAACTGCCGTCGATGCCGGACGGCGCGATCCAGTGCAGCACGCCGTCATAGCCCAGCGCGACGGCGGCGGCCTCGCCGCGGGGGGCGACGGCCGGAATTTGCGTGACACGCAGGCCGCCCAGCGCCTGCCAGCCCTGCCAGCTGCCGTCATGGCGCTGCTTGTTGGCCCAGACGCCGCCCAGCGGGTCGCGCGCCATCAAGCCGGCCGTGCCGTCGGCGTGGGCAAACGACACCACGGGACCGGTCGTGCGGCCGCCCAGGCTGTGCCAGCGCTTTTCGCCGGAATCCCAGCTGTTCACGGCGGCGTTGGTCTCGCCTGCGGCAAACACGACGAGTCCGCCGCGTCCGTCGGGGTAAAGCTGCGGGGCGATGTCGTGGCGGGACACGTAATAGGCGCGCTGCACCCACGCGGCCGCAGGGCCGGCGGGTTCCTGGCAGCCCTTGGGGCCGGCGCAATAGTGGTAGTCGTTCCAGGCGTAGTGCTGGAAGATCACCGACTTGCTGGCGATTTCCGCGTCGGCCAGGTTGGTGGCGCGTTCCTGGCTGGGGTAGTCGATGTACCCGGTCTCGGCATAGTTGCCGGGCGCGCGCAGCATCGCTTCGCGCGCCAGCCTTGCGCTGGCGATGTGGTCGGGGTGCCCGTGGCCCGCGCAGCGCCAGCAGAGCTGGGTGTACGGCACGCTGATCGTGTCGTCCAGGTGCCGCACGGTGGTGGGGCCGTATTGGCGGATCAGTTCGGCCATCGTGTCCACCAGCTGCTCGCGGGTGTAGACCTCGGCGTGCGGACCCAGCGTGTCCACGTTCTGGTTGGGTTCGGATTCCGTGCGGCTCAGCGGCGTCAGGCTGCCCCAGCCCTTGCCCAGCCACGGATCCTTCAGGCGCATGTGCCAGAGCTGCACGCGTGGGTTGCCGGTGAGCGTGAAGCGTGCAATCTGACGGCCCGCGACGATGCCGGTGTCTTCCTTCCATGCGTCGGGCTGGTGCGCCATGTAGGCGTAGGCAGCGCGCACGCCCCGCTCGCGGCCCAGCATGTAGCCTTCGCCTTCCCCAGCGTCGCTGGCGGTCAGGTACACCAGGCGCACGCAGCCGCCCGCCTCGATGTTCGAGGCGACGTCCGGATTCATGAAGAGCAGGTCGTCATCCAGATGGGCGACGAAGGCCAGGTCCTTGATGCCGTGGCACTCGGCCAGCGACGGCGGCGCGGCCAAGGATTGGGTGGAGATCAGGGCTGCGGCCAGGCAGCAAAGCGCCTGGCACAGCGGGCGCAGCAAGGCAGTAAAAGCGGGCATAAAAAAAGCGCTGCATGTTGAAGGTGCAGCGCGTCTTGAGGTGGTAAAGAGTGCGGAAAGTATAGCTGCCGCGCGGACGCGGGCTGCAATAGGCGCTTGCCCGGTGTGGCGCGGGGCCGACGGTTTGTGACAGGATAAATGGGGGACGCGTTAAGAAGGTGTCTGACACCCTTGAGACGACATTGCAGGATGACGTTGCTCTCGTTGGGTGTCAGACACCTTCCAAGCACGCGCAGGTGTCTCGCGCGGGGGTCTGATACCCCTTGGAGACGACCTGCAGAGCGCGACGCCGAGGGGAACGGGCCAATAAAAAAGGGACACCGTTGATGGTGTCCCCCATTCGTTCAGCGAGCCGATTCGGTGCTGACCGTCAGGTTGTCCGCCCGCGCCGTACGCGTGCGGCGTTCCAGCATCACCGCCCACAGCCACAGCGGCATGCTGGCGATGGCAAGCAGGCTGCCGACCCAGCCGGTCGACGTCCATCCAAATCCGGCGGCAATCGCAAGGCCGCCCAGGAACGGCCCGAGCGCGTTGGCCGTGTTGAAGGCCGAATGGTTGAGCGCCGCGGCCAGCCCCTGCGCATCGCCCGAGACGTCCATCAGGCGCGTCTGCAAGACGGTGCCCAGCGCGCCGCCGACGCCCACCAGGAACACGTTCAGCGTGATCAGCCAGACGTTGTGCGCCATGAACGGGAAAAGGGCCAGCACCACGGCAGACCACAGCAGCAGCAGGCCCGCGGTGCGCATGACGGCCCGATCGGCAAACACCGGCACGACCATGTTGCCCACCGTCAGACCGACGCCGAAGGCGCTCAGCACCAGCGGCACCATGGCGGGCGTCACCTGGGTGACGGCGGTCAGCGTGTCGGCGAGATACGTATAGATGGAGAACAGGCCGCCGAATCCGACGGCGCCAATCGCCAGCGTGATCCAGACCTGGCCGCGGCCCAGCGCGCTCAGTTCACGCAGCGGACTGGCGTTGGGATCGGCGGCGGTGTCCGGGGCGTACGCGCGCACGCTCAGCATGGTCAGCACCGCCAGCAGCGACACCAGGCCGAAGCTCCAGCGCCAGCCGATGACCTGGCCCAGCCAGTTGGCCAGCGGCACGCCGACGATGGTGGCTACGGTCAGGCCCAGAAACACGCGGCCCACGGCCACGGTGCGCCGGTTGGCCGGCACCATGGAACTGGCCACGAGCGACGCGATGCCGAAGTAGGCGCCATGCGGCAGGCCGCTAAGAAACCGGAAAAACAGCATCCAGTGGTAGTTCGGCGCGATGGCACTGAGGCCGTTTCCGATGGCAAACAGGCCCATCAGCGCGATCAGCAGGCGTCGGCGCGGCATGCGCGCGCCCAGCACGGCCAGGATGGGCGCGCCCACCACGACGCCCAGCGCGTACGCGCTGATGACGTGGCCGGCGGTGGGGGCGTCGATGCCCAGCGATTGGGCGAAATAGGGAAGCAGGCTCATCGTCGCGAATTCGGTGGTGCCGATCGCGAAGCTGCCAACGGCAAGCGCCAGCAGCACCAGGGCGGGCCGGTGCTGCGCGGAAACGGAATGGGACATGGAGACTACGAAGAGAGGATTGCGGAATGCTGCGATGCAACAGGGCCATTGTAGAGGGCCGAACCTGTCATTTGCATGTCGGGCAATCCGGACATGGTCACCCAGTGCGAACGGCGATGCGTGGAAAGGTCTTGTCGGGGGCGCGAGTGACGATCTTGACGTTTGTTGATATTTGTCGCATCGCTCGCCCAAACAATAAGAAAGCTTCGATGGTTGCGTCGCTGGTCGAAAAGTAGATTGAAAAAAACCTTATACCTCAAGTGGTTAAGGGGCTTTCTTAAAGCCGCGTTTTCGGCAATGAGCGCGCTCCGGCGCTGGGTGGAATCGTCATGAATGACATCTTTACGTACGTACCGAATACAACCCCGATCCCCGCGCAAAGCCCGCATCAGGCCTTGTCTTCCGCCATGCGCCGACGGGGCACTCCCTGCAGGGCGCGGTGCGCTGCCTCTGTCGCAACGGTTGCGCTAGCCTGCGCGGGCAGCCTGGGATTGGCAACGAATACCCACGCAAGCGGCCAATTGCAGCTATGCAGTCCCGACACGGCGTTCGGGAACGCGCTGAATGTCGGCAGCCCGAACTCTTTGCTGCCCTGCCCCGACGGCAGCCCGTCCTTCACCCTGCAAAACATCCGTAGCCTCAATACGGAGGAAGGCTTGACCGCCGCGACGGTCCGGATCACCGGCTACGCCGATGGCACGCTGGAACTGAAGGGCGAGAACGGCATCTTCATGCTGAACGGCGTCAACATGAACGGAAACCGGATCACGCAGGTTGGCGCGGGTGTGCTGTCTTCCACCAGTCAGGAGGCGGTGAATGGATCGCAGCTTTACGCCACCAACCAGCAAGTGCAGTCCAACAGCGCGGCCATCACGACGTTGGGCACAACAGTCGCGCAGAACACGGCCAACCTGAACACGCTGACCACCAACCTCAACAACGGCACCGTCGGCCTGGTCCGGCAGGATGCGGTCACCGGCGCCATCTCCGTGGCCGCCTCCACGGGCGGCAATGTCATCGACATGGCGGGCACGGACGGCACGCGCACCATCACGGGCGTCGCCAGCGGGGTCATCTCCGCGACCAGCACGGACGCCGTCAATGGCAGCCAGCTCTACGCCCTTTCGCAACAGGTCGGCCAACTGAACGCCGCCAATGCCTACGTCAGCGTCGATGGGGCGGGCGATGGCAGCGACAACGCCGCTGCAGGCGCGGGCACGATGGGCACGGCGGTTGGAGCCAACGCCACGGTTACCGCGTCCAACGGCGTGGCCATCGGCGCAAGCGCATCGGCGGCTGCGGCCAACAGCGTGGCGCTGGGTGGGGGCTCGGTGGCTGACCGCGCCAACTCGGTCTCGGTGGGTGCGCAAGGCGCCGAGCGCCAGGTGACCAACGTGTCCGCGGGCACGCAAAGCACCGATGCCGTGAATGTGGGTCAACTCAACCCCGTGGTGGCCGGCCTGGGCGGCGGCGCTCATATCGACGCGGCCACCGGCGCCGTCACCGGCCCGGCGTATCAGCTCGATGGCCAGACGTACTACAACGTCGGCGATGCGCTCGGCTCGCTGGACACCACCGTGCAGCGCAACCGCGAAGGGCTGGCCCGCCTGGATAACCGCATCGACCAGACCAACCGCGCCATCGACGAAGTCGCGCGCAACGCCTATTCGGGCATTGCGGCCACCACGGCGCTGACCATGATTCCGGAAGTCGACCCGGGCAAGCGGTTCGCACTGGGTGTGGGCGCGGCCACGTATCGCGGCTATCAAGCGGTTGCGGTGGGCGCGTCGGCGCGTGTCAACGACCGCGTCAAGCTGAAGGCCGGCGTGGGCATGGCCTCGGGCGGACCCACGGCGGGGATCGGGGCTTCGATGCAGTGGTGATGATCGCGGGATCACACCGTCACCACATTCAACCCGCCATTGGCCAGGACTTCCGGATTCGCGCCCGACACGAACAACCGGAAATCGTTATGCGCGAAGTTGCCGATCACCTTGGCCTGCGTGGCGATGAGGGCGCCGGCGTCGCCGTTGGTCAGCAGGTTGTTGCCGGTGACGGCGGCGTCGAACGCGGGGAAATGACTGTAGGCCTCCAGCGCGTTGTCGGCCGCGCGCAGGCAGCGCCACGCGGCAAATTCGCCGCCTGTCTGAATGATGTTCAGCATGGCGCGCGCCGCCTCGGCCCCGAGCCGCAGGCTGGACAGCTGGTTGCTTTGCAGCATGAACGTGCCGTCGCCTTCCGGCACCATCTTGCCCGTGCGGATGCCGCCGCCCAGCAGCTTCAACTGATCTGTCGTCAGCTCCGGAAAATCCCCTGACTCCGCAAAGAGCGCGATGCCGCCGCGCAGCCGGTTGTCGCGCACCGTGGTGTCGGCGTCGTTGTCCAGCAGCGCCAGCGCGCAGGACAGCGGATCGGCCAGCAGCGCGGCGGCAAGCGCGGCGATGGCGGGGCGCAAGCGTTTGGCTGCGGGCGTTTCGCGGCCAAGTTGCGTGGCCAGCGTCGTCAGCGCCGACTGGATACGTGGCGTCATCGTCAACGCATTGCCGGCGGCGCCGGCGCGCAACAGCGCGGCGATCTCGGTGGTCATGGCCTTGCGCACGTCCATGGGCTGGCGCGACAGCGCCGAGGCGGCGCGATCGTCGTCATCGTCCAGCACCGTATCGGGGGAAAGCGCGCGCTTCAGCGCGGCCAGCGTCGGGGCGCGGGTGAAGAGCTGGTCAAAGCGTTCGGCATTGCCGCGGCCCGCGGCATAAAGACGGCAGGTCTCGATGTGCACGCGCCGGCTGCCGTCGACACGCACCAGGCTGTTGCCGGGGCCGGCCGGTCCCGCGCAATCGACGCGCGACAGCCGCAGATCGGCGCACTGGTTGAAGGCGATCGCGCCGGGTTGGCCGCGCCGCGTGATCACCAGGTCGGCGATGGAAACGCTGGCAAAGCCGTCCAGGCTGAACATGCGTTCTTCCAGCAACAGCCGGCTGGCGGCTCCGCACCCATGCAGCATCAGGCGCACGCGCGGCCCCTTGATGATGAGGTCGTCATCCAGCTTGTGTTCGCCCGGCGTCAGGCACAGGCAGATGTCCATGCGGTCCTGTCCGATGAGCGTGCGCAGCGCGGTGTCCAGCGTCGGGAAATCGCCTGCCGGGCCAACGGTGAGGCAGCATCCGCCGCCGTGCGTGCGCCGGCACAGCGCATCCAATGCTTCTTGCACCGAATAGGCTTGCTCCGCGAGCAGGTCCGCGCAGTTTCGGGGGTCGTAGGCCACCTCGGATGCGAGCGCCAGGGTCGCCGTATAACGCAGCGGCAGGTAGCGGTCGGACACGGGCAGGCCCGCGCGCAGCAGTTGCGCGGTGGCGCGTTGCACGGGGCGGGCGGCATCGCAGGCGAGCGACCAGGCAATGGATGCCACGCCATCCGCGCCGGTGGCCACGTCCTGTGTGGCTGTGCCATTGGGCAGGCGGCCGGCGTCCACGGTGAAGCGCACCACGGCGCCTGTCACCGGCACGCTGCCGTTGGCCACGCCCGCGCGCAATTCGGCGGGCAGCGGCACCACGTCGGGCGTCATGGCGGGATTGGGCTTGACGCTCTGTCCGTCGCCGCCCGCGTAGTAAAGCTGCGTCAGTTCCGTCAACGCGGGAAAGAGCGGGCGGCAGTCGCTGACGGCGGTCCATGCGCCGCCCTGCCAGCGCAGCAGGGCCAGCCGCGCAAACGCCCGCAGGACGCCGGCGGGCGCATTGAAGGCGGGCTTGCCGTCGGGCATCTGCGGCCATTCGATCGACGCGGTGGCGGTGCGTGCGGGAATCAGCCAGTAGTCGCCCACGCGCAGGCGGCCAGGGGAAAACTTGATCTCGACGCCGTCCTGCTCCAGCTCCACCCAGCCGGCGTTGGCGCTGTTGATGGGCGCGGGCGTGATTTCCGCGACGCCGTCCCAACGACGCACACGCGGATTGGACGGAAAACGCGCCGCGTCCAGCGGATGACCAATCAGGCTGGCCGGGTCGATGGTGACCGTGTTGCCGTCGGTGCGCACCACCTGCGCCAGCGGGCCCGGCTGTCCCAGCAGCTCGTGCGTGTCGTCCAGGAACTCGACCCAGCAGCCCGCGGTGATGGCCAGCACGTCGTCGCGGCCGATGCTGGCGACCTCGAATTCGTTGGCCACGGGGTCGTCCAGCCAGCGCACGACGCGCGACAGGATGCTGCCGTTCTCGCGCGACCACTTGTAGCGTGCCTTGCCCGCGCCGGCGCCGTCGTGGTGGATCTCGATGCGGTAAAGATGGTTTTCCAGCAGCCGGTAGCCCGCGTCGGGCGGCAACTGGCAGGGTGTCTTGGGCGGCACGCTGGCTTCGGCGCGCGCGGCCATGCGCGCATCGGGCGGGGCGGTCAGCGCATCCCACGCCGGCAACGCCGACAGGCAGGTGAGGGCGGCGTCCGGCGCGCCCACCTGCATCAGCTTGACCTGCCACACCGTCTTTTCGCGGGTGGCGGTGTCGGGGCCGCCCAGCGCGACTTCGCGCATGCTGGTGTCGCCGGCAGGCAGATCCAGCGTGCACAGGTGGCGCTGCCACGCTTCCAGGTAGGCCAGGTACATGCCCTCCGGCGGCGGCGCGGCTTGTCCGCCCGATCCGAAGACGACGACGCCGTCGATGTCGGCCGGCGTGAGGGCGGGCGGCGGCAGCGGCAGGACGGACGCGCCAGCCGGCAGCACCGGCGAAGCCGTCGGCGGCATGTCGGGCTGCTTGGCCACGGTGGCGGGCTGCGGGTTTTCGCACAGCAGCCCGTCCAGATACAGGCGGCCGGCCGATAGCGACAGGTCCTTGCCCGCGGGGGCCAGCGCAAAGCCCGGCGCCTCCAGCGGCACGCCCACGGGGCCGACGATGTCCGCCGTCTCGGTTTCGATGCGGCGGTTCAGGATGTCCTGCTGCTCGTTCCAGTCCGAATCCATCTGCACGCGGCCCTGCTGCATGCGGACGGCCCGGTAGCGCCGGACGGGGTCGAATGTGAGGCGGCTGAGATCGGCTTTCATGGTGTTGTTCCCGAAGACAGGGGGCTCAGTTCACGGGGATCAATCCCGCTTCGAGTCCGAAGCGCAGATACTCTTCCAGCGCTTGCCGCAGATTGGCTTCGCGCTGGGCTTGCAGCAGGAAATTCCAGGCGCCCATTTCGGCGCCGTTGTCCGCGCCTTCGCGGATCTCAAGCGCGCAGCCGCGCGCCAGTTGGCCGTACGCGGGCGACCCGAACTGCGTGGACGTGAACGACGGGGCCACGCGCGCCGCCGCGCGTCTTGCGGCGGCGGCGCCCAGGTCCTGCATGGCCAGGTCCGGCTGGCAGCGGTAGCGCCGCGGCGTGACTGACGGCATGGGCACGTGGCAATAGCGCACGCACCCTTCCTGGCGACGGTTGATGGCGAGCGGCCCGCCGAACAGCGTGTTGGACGCGTCGAGCCGTCCGGCCGCCACGCGCCCAAACAGTGTGCAGGCCAGGACGCGCAAGGCGCTGTCGTCCACGTCGACGGCAGCCGCGGCGCTGCCTTGCGCGTCGATCAGGCACGCGTCGAGTTCGACCGAGGCGAGCGGCGTGGCGCAGCGCACCGGCCCGCAGAGACAGCGAGTAAGGCTCAGCTCCAGTTCAGGTGCCGCGCCGCTGTGTCGCACGCCGCCGCGCGCGGGCGCCAGCGTGCAGTGGCGCAGCGCCACGGCACGCAACGCGCCTTCCAGCCGCAGGCGCCCGTCCACCAGCAGCCCGTCAAGTCGCACGCGCGTGCTGGCATTGCCGCGCAGCCGCCAATCCCCCCGCAGCACGGGCCGGCGCAGCGGGGCTGCCTCGATCGACAGATGCGTGTCGGGCAGCACCAGATCCGGGGCGATGTCTTCGGAGCCATCGTGGTCGATCACGATGCGCATCCGCTGGCCCGCCTGCACGGCGGCCAGCGCCGTTGCCAGCGTGGGCGTTGCCGCCGAGGGCACGCGCAGTTCGATGTCAAAGGCGTCTTCGGATGCCGCGTCTGCATCGTCGCCAGCCGGCACGCTGCGGTCGTACGGGCCCGCGCCGATGTCGCCGGGAAAGCCATACGCATAACGCACCTGCACCGATTGCGCCGTGACGCCGGCGGGCAGCGCAAGGCGTCCGCGGCGCGGGTCCAGTCCCACCAGCACGCCGCCCGCAGCGGGAAAGCTGCGGTCCGGGCGCCCGGGCTTGCGCGCCTTGACCAGCAGGGAGGCGTCGGGCCGGCGCCAGTCCTCGGGGGCGACGCCGGGAATGGGCGCCAGGTTGCAGAGGACCAGATGCTCGGGCGGCACGGCCTGTCCGTCCAGCCACACCTGCACAACTGGGCCGCCGCCGCCCGCGGCAAACCATCCTTGCGGCGGCGCGTCGCCGTCGGTCAGGGCCTGGCGGCGCGCTTGCAGTTCGGCATGCAGATCGCGCCAGGACAGCGGTTCGGGCACGTTGACCGGCTCGGCCAGATGGTCGATGTCGGTCTCGGTGCGGGGCCGGTTGAACAGGGGCTGGTCGCGGCCCAAAGGGTCGATGGTATAGAAGCCGTCGCGCGTCGTGGCGGGGGCGGCGTTGCCGCGCTGCACGGTGTACGACTGCAGCCGCCACAGAAAGAGCGCGACGTTGGGCAGGTTGTAGCGCCCCGCAGGCAGCGCGCGCACGTCGGCCGTGTGCAGCTCGGCGCCGAAGGGGCCATCGACCCGCTCCATCGCCCGGGAATCGCGCAGGTCCGGTGTGCGCAGCGCGTGCGGGCGCGGGTGGTTGACGTGCTGCGTGGTGGCGACGCGCTCGAAGCACTCGGACACGCGGCTGCGCCAGCCCGTGGCGTCGGCCGCCAATTCTTCCAGCACCAGCGCGGTGCCCTTGCGGCGGCGCAGCCGCAGCGTATTGGCCACCAGCGCGCGAGGCGAGAAGGCGGTGCCTACGGGGTACAGCGCGCGCACGCCGAGCAGATCGCCCAGGTACGGCACCACCCAGTCGTCGCAAGTTTCGATGAACCAGTTGTCGTAGAGCCGGTCCACGTCGGCGTCCACCAGCGCGCCCTGGCGCGCCAGCACGTCGAGCAGCGCGCGCAGCGGGCCGCCGGCCGCCGCGTCGCGCTCGCGGTAGAAGGCCGGCAGCAAGGCCATCAGCGCATCGGCATCCAGGCGGGTGTTCATGTGCGCTCCGATAACAGGATGCCAGCCGGGTTCGGGCGCAGCAGTTCGGCCGGTTGCAGGCTGTCTTGCTGCCACCGCGCGGTGCGGGCGGGCAGCGTGGCGTCGGGCCCGTTGCTGCGCCGCGCGGTGAAACGGGACAACGCCGAACCTGGCCCCGCGCTCAGCCCCGCATCCAGTCCTCCATCGAGCACCAGCGAATCCAGGTCCACCCACTGCACGCCCGGCACGCCTTGCAGCACGGACAGCACTTCCGCGCCGTGCACCGGCTGGCCGAATGCGCGCGCGGCAAAGCCAAAGGCCTCCAGCACGCGGGCGCCTGCCGCCTGCAATACCTTGGGCGTCTCGTAGCGGGGATCGATGCCCAGACCGGCCCGCAGGCCGAAATCCAAGTAGCGGCACGGCGCCACGCGCAGCGGCTGATAGGGCGGCCGCGCCCCGTCGATGGCGGCGAGCAGGTTGCGGTACAGCGCGCCGGCGGGGTCCAGCGCGGCGCCATCCTCGCCGGCGACGGTCAGATGCACGAGCCGTTGTTCCCCATCCCACAGCCACACCGCCTGCGACTTGCCGATGCCTGTGAACGCGGCGGCAAAATCCTCGAAGTCGCGCAGCGAGACGATGCGGTCCAGCGTGCGCACGCGCAGCGGCGCATTGCGGCGGGCGGCGTCGCCGGCTTCGGGATCCACGCCGCCGGTCGCGGGCGCCGGATTGACGACCGCCTTGACGCCGGGCGCTCGCGTGAGCAGCACGCTCAACTGGCCGGGCGCGACGTTTCCTTCGCGGCCCAGGCCGACGCGATAGCGCGCCTCCACGTTGCCGGAGCCGGATGGCAGGCGCGCGCCGTGCAGGCCGTCGCCGAACTGCACGGTGGCGCCGCCGCTGTCGTCCAGCCGCAGCAGATAGGCGCGATCGTCCGGCGCCAGTTCCGTGATGCGCGGCGCCTCGGTCCACAGCAGGCCATCCACGCGAACCTCCAGGCTGCTCGCCGCGCCGCTCGCCGTGGGCGCGGGCACGAACGTCAGCGGCTTTTGCTGCAGCGTGAAGCGCTGGAAGGCCCGGTTGCCGGCGCCGCTGCCCAGCACCTCGGGCTGGATGCGCATCTGCCGGCTGTCGCCGTGGCTGGCCGGCGCGACGTTGGCGTTGATGCGTACCGTGGCGGGCAGATAGGCGTGCGCCAGATCGGCGTCCAAGAGCAGCGACGTGCGGCCGCCGGCGCTGTCGTTGCGCTGGATGCGCACGATGTCGCTGGCGTCAGAAAGCGTGACGGTGGCGCGCGCACCGTCCTCGAATTCCAGATCCGCGCTGGCGCGGTCGCGCGCCACGCGCACGCTGGCCAGCGCGTCGCCGCGCAACAGCCGCTCGCGCGGCGCGGTGTTGGCGGCGTCGCTCTCGTCCAGGATCAGCCCCGACACCGCCAGCACGCGCTCGTGCGGCAGGTCGGGCTCGTACGAGGCCAGCACCAGCGCATGGCCCTGCGTCAGGCCGGACGCGGGGCGCACGCCCCAATCCAGCGCGTCGGATTCGCCATAGGCGGTGGTCTCGCGCACGGCGTCGTTGAACTGTTCGCGCAGGCGTTCCCCCCGCAAGGTCAGGCGGGTGGTCGGTCCGGCAAGCGCAAAGCCCGTCCGGGCGTCGGGCCCGGCGTCGGCAATGCGGTAAAGCTCTTCATACCCCGGCATGGACAGCACGGCCCAGCCGCCGGCCACCCATTTCGGATAGACGGCATCCAGATGCACGCCGTGCACGTCGCCGGGGAACAGGCTGGCCGCGGGTATCGTCTGGCGCGCCAGGCCGGGCCCGGACCATGCGAGCGCAAGGGTGGCGTCGCCGCTGGCTTCGTAGTAGTCGATGCGGATGTCGTGCTTGCGTCCCGCCGTGAGCCGGACGCTGGCGCTGTATTCGGTGGGCGATTGCTCGCGCCACTGGTCGATGAGCAGGTTGCCGTCCACCCACAGTCGCACGCCGTCGTCGGCCGTGACGTGGAAGGTGTAGCTGCCGCTGCCCGGCGCGCGCACCCATCCGGTCCAGCGCACGCAGAAGTTGTCCGCCGGCATGCCATCGCCGGGGCCGCCCGCGGCCCACCGGAAATCCAGCTGCGGATCGGTGCGCGTCATTACCCGTTCGCTGAAGCTGCGGCCGCGGTAATACTCGCCGTACAGTCCCGACCCCGCGCCGCTTGCGCCCGGCGGATCGGAGATCTCGGCCAGCGTGTAGCCCGGCCATTGCGGGAACTGGCCGAAGGACGGTTTTGCGTCGTCGGCCATGCCCAGATAGGCCGCGCGCAGGGTGGCGGGCATGGCACGCCAGTCGGGCGCGTTGTAGCCGAACAGCCGCGATTGCGCGCGCAGCGCGTAGCAGCGAGGATTGCGGCGGGCGGGCTGCACGTGCGGGGCCGCGCTGCCCAAGCCGCGCTCCAGCGAGATCAGCGTGTACGCGGGCGCTCCGTCTTCGCCGGGGCCCGGCACGTACTCGCGAACCTGCGTCAGGCGGCGGAAGTCCCAGTTTTCGTTGCCCGGGTCGCGCGCGCGTTCGTCGCCGACGATCACCACGGCGTCGCCGGCCTTCAGGCGCGTGGCGGCGCCGGCCAGGCATAGTGTGCGCGCGCCGAAGCGCGGCGCCGCCGGTTCGAGCCACGCCAGTTCCAGCGCGTTCCAGGCGGCGCGCGCCTCGACCGCCTGCAGGGTCTCGAATGTCTGCGCGCGTTCGTCCTGCGCGGGCACGCTTTGCGCGCGCGTCCAGGGCTCGACCCGCGCGCGCAACGGCGCGCCCGGCGCGGTTTCCAGCGAGAACGCGAGCCACGTCGTTGCCGCCACACCGGGCCGCAGTTCATAGCCAATGGCCCGCGCCAGCGACTGCACCGAGCGGCGCTCGGTCGCGGTCCGCAGATAGCCCTCGTTGCCGATGCGCTCCTGATAGAACGCCAGCACGTCCAGCACCGCGGCCCACGCGTCGAACAGGGCGATGACGGGGTCGTCGCGGTCGCGTGTGGTCAGCGCGGCCAGCGCCGGCGATCGCGCCAGGTCCGCCGTCAGGCTGGCAAGAAAGCGGCCATGCGTGCCGATGCGCAGGCGCAAGGCGGGCTGGCCCGGCGGGTTGTCCAGGTCTGATGGCGTCAGCGCAGGCTGGCCGGCGCAGCAGCCGCAATCGGCGGGGGTTGTCATGATCCGCCCTCCACGATGAAGTCGATGCGGCCGTTCTCGGGAAAGTTCGGGTCGCCGTCGGCGCGCAGCACCTCCAGTGGCGCGGCCAGCAGGCGGCCCGTGTCCAGCTCGCCCGCGGGGTCGCGGCCCCAGCGCTGGAAGCGTTCGGCCCGCGCAGATGCCACGCCCGGCACCGCCATGACGGCGCGCATCAGCGCCGACAGCGCCAGCGGCGTGCCGAAGGTGTAGCGGTCGGGATGAAAGAAGCCCGGCCGGCCCGCGCGGTCAAAGCCCGCGGTGAAGGCATCGCGCAGCGCCGCTTTGACGTCCGCGGCAAAGTGGCCCGGCGCCGCGCAGACGCGCACCAGGATGTCGAGCGGCACGTGCACGGGATCGGAGAATTCCAGGTCCTGCCCGGCCAGCCGGAAGCGCTCCATGAAGGCGCGCAGCGTGGCGCGGAAGGGCGCGTCCACCGCGAGCCCGCCACGCCGGTCCACGGTCAGGAACACGGTGTGCCAACTGCCCGTCCAACGCAGCCGGGCCGCCGCGCGCTGCACTTGCGGATGGCGCTCCGCGAGGCGCGCGTAGTCGTCGGCCGTGACCGCGCGCTCTTGCACGCGGAAGGCCTCGGGCGCGTTGAGCTTGATGGCGTCGGCCGGTTCCGGCGCCGCGCCGCCCTGCGCGGGGAGCGGATTGCGCACGCGCGCCACGCCCAGCATCAGGTCCGCATCGTCGGTGACGAGCGCGCCGATGGCCTCGGCACCCACGTTGCCCTCCGAGCCGCCGCCCAGCCGGTAGCGCGCCAGCAGGCGTTCGCCCGCAACGGGGGTGGCGCCGTAGCGGTTGTCGCCAAACCGCAGCCACGCCGCACCGTCGGTCTCCGTTTCGACGACGAACTCGCGCGCGTCACGGGCGCTGGCCAGCAGGCTGCGCTGAGGCGACCACGCCGGGCTGGCGGGGGCGGGCACGTCGCCGGGCTGATTGGCGTCGTCCGCCTGCAGCGACATGCCGCTGGGCAGCGCGCGGCGCGGGTCCTGCGCCAGCGCCGCGCCGGCGGGCAGCAGGGCGGACACGGCGAGGTCATGCCGGTAGGGTTCGGCGCAGGCCAGGCCCGGGTCAGGCAGGCGGGGGCGGTAGGGCCGCGAGGCGGGCGCGTCGCGCGCGGTCGCGGTGTCCGGTTGCAACGGCGTCCAGTCGCGCTGCATGCCGTGGTCGGCCAGGACAACGTTGCCGCGCGCCACGGATACCGCCCGCTTGACCAGCGCGCCGCCGTCGTCGAATTCGCGGCTGACGCACAGCGGAAACGGCAGCGCGTCGTCCGGATGCCAGGCGATCAGCAGGAGGTCGGTGCCGGTCAGGTCGTCGCGGCCGGCGCGGGTTTCGGTCAGGCGCACGGCCACGCGATGCGTGCGGTCCGCGTCGGCCTTGCGGCCCGTCAACGGGTCGATCGTTTCCTCGAACACCAGCACGTCGCCGGGGGCAAGCGCCAGCGGCGGATCGTTCATCAGCGCCGCCTGCGTCTGGCCGCGCGGCAGGCAGTAGGCGGGATCGGCGAAGTCATGCAGAAATATGCGGCTGTGTGCGGCGTGCAGCGTCAGGTCGTGCAGCGTCTCGAACACTTCGATGCCGGCCGCGGGCAGCCCGTCCAGCGCGTCGCGGCGGCGCACGGGCGCGGCAAGCGCGGCTTCGGGCGCGCTGGTCAAAAGCGGCGTGCCTGCCGGTATGACCTTGCCGTCGCCCTGCGCATTCGCTTCAACGGCGACGAACACGCGCGCGTTGCAGCCGTCATGCAATGGGTAGTCCAGGAGACGCGCATGGCGCCGCAGCGAGGTCCGGCGGCGCGCGGTGTCCAGATAGGCCTCGGTGGCGGCGGCGTCCTGCGCATAGGAAAGATGGTCGGCCACGTAGGCCAGCGTTTCCACGAGCGCCACGGTGAAATCGGCGGGATTGCGCTCGGTGAAGTCGGGCATGCTCTGCGACAGGCGGTCCAGCATCAGCCGCCGGAAGCTCTCGTAATCCTTGGCCAGGTAATCGAGCAGCGGCTCTGGCTGCGCGGGCGCATCGCACGTGTGCGCATCGGCGCAGTCGAATTCCGACGGGCAGCCCGCCTTGAAGTTGATCTCGATGGTGGACAGGCACAGGTCAAAGCCCGGCGCCGGCGCATCGGGATCGGCCGGGTTGACGAGGGCGAGCGTGTACCAAGAGAAGTCGCCGGCCTTGTCCACGGTCAGCCGGATCTCGTTGCCCGACAGCACCGGGTCCGCGGCCAGCGCGATGCCGCGGATGCGCGCGCCGCCTTCGATACGCACGTGGGCGCGACCGATGCCGGACACCGGATGCGCGCACACCACGCGCACCGTGCGCTGGTCGGCCGCGTCGATCTCCACGAAGGCAATGCCGTTGTCGCCGGGCGGCTGCTGGGCGCGCAGCAGTTGCAGCCGGCGCGGGTTGGCGCTGCGGAACTGGCGGTTCATGGCAGATCCCGCGTAAAGCGCGCCAGCCGCCGTTGCTGGCCCTGGCGCAGCACGTACTGCACGTCGACCTGCAGGGTCGCATCGCGGTGCGCGACGTTGACGGATTCCACCGCGATGCGCTCGCCCAGCCACTGCTGCAACGCGCCCTGCACGCTCATCTGCACGGCGGCGGCCAGGGTGTCGCTGTTGGGCGCGAACACCAGTTGCAGCAGCCCGCAGCCGAAGTCCGGCCGGTTGACGCGCTCGCCCGGCACGGTGAACAGCACCTGCTCGATCATGTCGCGCACGTGCGTGGCGTCGTCGGCGTTGCGGCTGCGGCCGCGCGCGTCGGGTTCGAACGGAAAGCGCAGGATGGCCATGGCGCTTCGTCCTTAGATGCCCACGACGCGCGCCTGCGCCTGCAGCGCCAGCATCGGCGTGCCGGTGGGCATGCAGATCGACGAGCCCGCCTGCAGCGCGGCCGGCAGCCCGCCGATCAGCACGCGCGTCGCGCCGGCGAGCCACATGCCGGTGATGCAGGGGCCGTTGCCCGACGGTGGCGGCGGAAACGTGCAGCCGGCGATGGAATACGTCGACAGGATGGTCACGGCCGGCTGGCCCGACAGCAGCACACGCGGATTGGGCGACGTCGGAATGGCCTGGCCGCCGTGCGAACACTGCACGGTGGCGCCGAGATGCAGCAGGGGTCCGGGCATGCTCTTAGCCTCCTCAGGTCACCGTCAGGGCGCCCTGGTTGATGTTGACGGCCGGGCCGGCAAGCATCACCGTCGCACCCTGGCCGTTGGACAGCGTGATGCCCACATCGCTGATCGAGATCATCGCGCCCGTCTTGGTCTTGAGCAGGATGCCGCCAGTGGGGCCCGGCAGATCGGAAATCATCAGCGTGTTCTGCCCGCCGGTCTGCAGCACGATGCTGGGCGACACAGGCAGGCCGGCCAGCGCCAACGCGGGGACTTCGGCGGCCGATCCCCAGAATCCGCCGACCCAGATCGGGTAGTCGGGCTTGCCCTGTTCAAACTCCACCCACACGCCCGAACTGACCTGCGGCACGACGAACACGCCGCTCTGCTGACCGGCGAACGGCACGCAGGGCATCGCCCAGCTTGAGACGCCCAGGCCCAGCACGTCGGGCACCTGCACCTGGATGCGGCCCATCTGCATGGGATCGACGTTGTTGATCACCACACCGCGGAATTTGCCGTAGTGGCGTTGGGGTTCTGTCATGGGGGCACCAGGGGCAGGGTCGAGATCAGGCCGTTGCGGGCCAGCGAAAATTGCTGCCGGAATTCGCCCGCCTTGAGCGAGCTGTCGACGCGCTTGACGTAGTACAGGCCATCGAACGCGAGCCCCGCGCCGCGCACGCCCACCAGCTGGCGCGACTTGAGCACGTGGCCGTAGCGCAGCACGTTGAGCGATCCGTCGGCGGTCACCGCGTCGGCGGTGGTGCCGGCGGCCATGGCCAGGCCGCGGCCCAGCGCGGCGGCCGGCGACAGTTTGGCGGTGTCCTTGAGCAGCGTCAGCCCCTTGGCCAGCGGCGGCAGCAGGCCCAGCGGCGGACTGGTCAGGCTGACGTCGGGGACGGGCAGCGGAATCGGAAACTTGGTCAGCGGATTCTGGATAAAGATGACCGGCAGCGCGGCATCCGACTGGTTCACCGCGAACGACAGCGACTCGACATTGCTGTGCACGTCCATGCCCAGGTTGAGCGCGGGCTGCACCGGTCCCAGCCGGATCTCCGGTCCCCAGTACGCCACGTTGGCGCCGGGCAGCGGACCGGGCTCGATGTAGAACACGTGGCCCACTTCCCGCGCAAGCTGGCGCACGTACGCCAGGTCCGTGCCTTCGTGCAGCGGAATGCGTTCCACCGGAATCGGCACGTCCGTGAAGGGCGACGGCACGATCAGCGGCAGCATGCCGTACAGCGCGTAGCGGCCGATGATCGCAGCGACGCGCGCGGGCGGCGGCATGGCGGGGTAGGGCAGGCCGCTCATGTCCTGCTTGTCCATCGCCACGGTCAGGTCTTCGCCGGTGACGGTCAGGCGCGATTGGCCGGGCGCGTTGCCGTCCGTGATCTCCTGGCGCGTGACCAGCCCGTCCATCAGCACGGTGGGCAGCCCATTCAGCGTGGCGATCAGGATGACGCGCAGCCACGGCACCTGGCCGCCGGTGATCACCAGCAGCGTATGCAGCGGCGAACGGTTGCTGACGGAGAACGTGAGCTGAAATCCGCCCGGGCCGTCCGCGGACGACGACACCTCGACGCGCTCCAGGCCGTCCATGATGGGACGGGGCGCGGGCACCGGCAGGCCGGGGCCGACAAGCAGCGTCAGGTGTACGCCGCTAAGCATCGCTGCCCCCGAATGGAGCGCCGAATGCAGCACCCAACGCGGCGGGAAGCGTCACGCGCAGGCTGCGCCCGGGCACTTCCAGCGCTGCCGGACGCGGTGCGTCATTGCCGTCCGCCAGGCGCCAGAACTGCAGCGGATCGCCCAGCGCGGCGGCCGCCAGCCGGTCCAGCCGGTCGCCCGGGGCCACCGCGACCTCGCCCACCGCGGTAAGCGCCGCCGGGTCCGGCAGAAAGCGGCGGCGCAGGTAGACGAGCGGCCGGCCGTCCGGCCCGGGCATTTCCGCCGTGGGGACGTCGTGGTACCGGCTGTTGGCGGGAAAACGCTGCACGCTCATGGCAGGGACTCCAGTCCGACGGAACCCAGGTCGCCAAGACCGGCCAGCGCAGCCAGCCGTTCCTTGCGCTGCTGATACACCAGGTACAGATGGCCACCCTTGTCGCCAAAGCCCAGATCGCCCACGTGCAGCACGCGCAAGCCCAGCGACACCTTCGCGCGGATGGGATTGAGCCGCGCGTCGAAGGCCTCTTCGGTAATCGAGAAATCAGTCACGCGCACCGGCACCACGCGTTCGCGGCTCCACACGAACAGGCTCAGCGGCGCGACCGTGGGCGCGATCTCCAGCGTTCCCAGGTTGGCAATCTGGTTGTTGCGAATGAGGGCAGCGCTGTCCGGATAGACAATTGTTTCCAGCGCGGCCAGCTGCGCGTGGATGCCGGTGTCGCGCGCCTGCGGATGGTCGTCGGGAAATTCGAGCTGATCGGTGGCGTCCAGTTCGGCGTCCAACCGGATCGTTTCCGCGGGCGGCCCTTTCAGGCGCAACGGCTCGCCCGCCGCGCCGCCGTCGTCCACGCTCTGCGGCTGAAGCGATCGCGTGAGCGTCTCGGGGTTGTATTGCAGCGAAATCACGCGCTGCACCGCCCCGCTGGCGGGATCGATCAGGATGATGCCGCCGCGCAGCAGGCGGGGCGAAAGCGGTCCGCTCATGGGTAGGCCTGCGGTTCCGCGGCGTTGCGCACGGCGGTGATGCGCTGCGCGCCCACCAGCGCTTCCGGCCAGTGGCGCGCCGCGCTGAAGAGGTCGGGGCGGTAGTCGAATTCCAGCACGAAGCGTGACACCGGCACCCGCGCCACGCAGTCCAGTTCGACGGCGCGCAGCTTGCCCGGCGGTTCGTCGACCATCGTGACGTCGGCGTAGCGCGTCTGGCACAGATCCAGCACCTCGCCCACGGTCTTGCCAATCCAGTCTTCCATGGCGGCTCCTAGATCAGGTTCATGTTCTTGGGCACGGCGCTGGCCTCATCCGGCCGGCAGGCCCGATAAAAGCAGATGCCGCAGCCGTCGACCGAGGCTCGCACCGCGGTCTCGACCTTGGCCTGGAACGTGCCGGTGGCCGCGGCAAACGCGTCGTTCCAGCGTGTCTTGAAATCGACGCTGCGCTTGCGGCAGTCGTACACGGCCTCGTAGTCCTGCATGTTCAGCGCGTAGTTGCAACTGCCGGCGCCGATGTACTTCACCCAGCCCTGGCTGCCGGCCATGAAGTTGGCCACGTCGGCGCCGGAGAATGCGACGCCCAGCTTGGACCCTTCGGAACTGCTGTACGGATGCGTGTGATACGTGCCGAGGGTGTAGTCGCCCTTTTTCTCGGCGGGCAGGCTGATGCTGCCGCCGCCGCCCGAGCCGGTGCGGATGACGCGCTTGCCGTCCTTGTCGGACACGATGCGCCCGCCGTGCTCCTGCACGGTGTCGCCGCCGTGGCCGGACTTGGACCAGGCCTCGTTGACCGCGGCATACACGTCATCCGGCATGGTGTGCGTGGTGGGACATTTGCGCGCTTCGGCTTCGGCCACGCGCAGGTCTCCCATGCCGGCGCGCTGCACGGTCTGCGCCATGCCCGGCGCCGCATTGGGCCGTGACAGGCTGCGCGCGGCGCGGTCGGCTTCCGCTTCCAGCGGCGAGTGCGACGGGCCCAGTTCCAGCGGCAGCCCGGGGCGGTAGCGCCCCTGCTGCTGCACGACGTGCGCCAGTTCGTGCGCCAGCAGGTCGCGGCCCTGGCGTGTGCCCGGCGCGTAGCGGCCGGCGCCAAAGGCCACATGCGGGCCGACGGTGTAGGCCTGCGCATCCAGCGCGCGCGCCGAATCCGCCGCCCGCGCATCGGCGTGGATGCGCACGCGCCCGAAATCGTGGCCGTAGCGCCGCTCGAATTCCATCCGGTCGGCGGTGGCCAGCGGCTGGCCCGCGCTGCGCAGCACGTCTTCGACCTGCTCGGGCACGGCCGTCCTTGCACGGCCGGCAGCCAACGAGGCGCACTTCGACTTGCCGCCGCAACCGCAGGCGCATCGCCGCATCACCAGGCGCGAGCGCGGCGGCGATGTGTCGGGCCGGGGCGTGAACAAAGACGTTCTCATGGCACGGCTCAATGCTTCAGATGAAACGTGTCGGCGATGGCGCGGCCCGCCTGCGTGCCGGTTTGCGCCGGTTGCGCGCCGTCCGCCACGGTGCGCACCTGCTCCACATTGGCATCGGTGACCGCGCCGCCGTTCAGCGCCGCGCGCCGGACCAGCTCGTGGACCAGGGCGGCAACGAACGCGTTGCGTTGAGCCGCGTCATGGCTCGGCAGGCTGAGCGCGCGGATATGCAGGTGAATTGCGGATTTCATGGCCATCCTCTCGTTTCGGCGTCGGCCAGCGGCCGTTCCCGTTTGGCGGCTTCGGCGTGCGCGGCTTGCAGCACGTGAGCCATGGTGACTTCGGAGCCGGCATCGGCGGCCAGGAAGGCCGCGTTCAGCGCGACGTTGCGGATGCTGCCGCCCGTCAGGTTCAGGCGCGCCAGTTGGCGCGGATCGAGATCGCGAGTCGGCGTGGCGGCCGGGAACACGCCGCGCCAGATCCGCGCGCGCTGGTCCAGGTCAGGAAACGGAAACTGCACGACAAAGCGCAGCCGTCGCAGGAAGGCGCTGTCCAGGTTGGACTTCAGATTGGTGGTCAGCACCGCGAGGCCCCGGTACGACTCCATGCGTTGCAGCAGGTAGCTGATTTCGATGTTGGCGTAGCGGTCGTGGCTGTCCTTGACCTCCGAACGCTTGCCGAAGAGCGCGTCCGCCTCGTCGAACAGCAGGATCGCGCCGCCGTCTTCCGCGGCCTCGAACAGGCGCCGCAGATTCTTTTCGGTCTCGCCGATGTACTTGCTGACCACGGCGGATAGATCGATGCGGTACAGGTCCAGCCCGGTCTCGCGGGCCAGGGCCTCGGCGGCCATGGTCTTGCCCGTGCCGCTTTCGCCGGTGAACAGGGTGGCAAGGCCCAGGCCCCGCGACTGCGCAGCCGCAAAGCCCCAATCCTGGTGGACGCGATAGCGCTGGCGCAGATGGGCCGCGATCTGGCGCAGCACCGCGCGCTGCGGCTCGGGGAGCACCAGGTCGTCCCAGCCTGCCGCCGGTGTCAGGCGCTGCGCCAAGCCGTCCAGCTTGCGGCGGCTGGCCTGCGCGCAGCCCTGCCACAGTAAGGCGGCCGGATCGGCGCCGGTCTCCTGCAACGCCGGCGCCAGCGCGGCGGCGGTGCGCTGCAAGGTTCGCGAGTCCAGGCCGAACTGGCTGGCCGCCTGGTCCACGGCATCGCCCACGCGCGCGGCTGCCTGCGGGCCCAAGGCCTGCCGCCACAGGGTTCTGCGGTCGGCCTCTTGCGGCCGGGACACCGCGCACGGACGCGAGGCCACGCGCAGCGTGACGGGCTCGCGCACGCCCACGAGGCACAATCCGCCGGCCTGTTCCACCAGATGCCGCGCCGCCGGCGTCAGTCCCTCCGAGGCGTCGACGTACAGGGCGGCGCCCAGCAGCACGGCCTCGCGCTGCCAGAGCGTCAGGATCGCATTGCGTTCGGCGGCGTCCGCCGGGACGTCTTCGGCCTGCAGCGTCAGACACGCGAGGCCCGCGGCATGCGCGGCGCGCGCCGCCACGTCTTCCTGCGCGCCGGGGTCGTCGCCTTCCAGCACGAACACCGGCAGCGGCGTGCCCTGCGCGTCGGCGACCTGCGCGGCGATCTGCTGCGCCGCCGCCTCGTGCGCGGACGCGGCGTGCGGCAGGGGCAGCGCCGGCCGCAACAGCGGGCGCAGACGCGCGTCAGGTTCGTTCAGGCCGGCCAGGTAATGCAGCACGCGTTCGTCGATGCGCAGCCGCGCGGTGCTCAGATCCGCCGTGTCGTCCACGTCCAGCAGGCGCCAGCGGCGCAGCGGACGCTGCGGCGACAGGGCGCTCCAATGCGCGCCTTCCAGCTCGGCCAGGGCCAGCGCAAAGCTGGCATGGCGCTGGTTTCCGGTCCGTCCGTTCGCGTGGGCGCAGAGGTCGGCCAGCACTGCGTCCATCTCGATGCCGGCGCACAGCAGCAGCAGGTCGCGCTCGAACGCCGACAGGCCGAAGGTGGCCGTCAACTGGTCGATGGCCGAGTCGCCGTCCAGCGCGGCGCGCGCCTGCGCAAGCTGCTGCGCGCCGTGGCGCGGCGGCCGGCTGCCGGGCTTGCGCAGCCGTGTGCGCAGCCGCGCGAACTCGGCGGCCATCAATTGCTGGTTGGCTTCGATCCAGTCGGTGGGCGCGCGCGCGTTCATGGCAGCTCGATCTGGCGGTCTAGATATCGGACGGGGACCGCTTCGCGGTCCACCAGCGGGCTTTCGATGCCGTCCACCCGCAGCCGCGCCAGAAAGCGCGTGCCGGCGGGCGGCGCGTCGCGCCATTCGAAGATGAGCGCGCTGGCGGGCGCGGCGGCGGGTTCAGCGGGCAGCTCCCGGTCGCCCAGCAGCAGGCTGGCCGTCTGGCCGGGCAGGAGGGGCGGTGCGATCCCCAGCGTGAAGCGCACCGTGCCCGCGTTGCGCGTCGCGGCTGCCGGCGGCAGCACGGGCTCGGGCGCCAGCACCAGGGCCAACTGATTGCTGTCGCGCCGCAGGCCGGTATCGGTGGCCTGCATCGTGGCATGCACGCGGTACATGCCGACCGGCAGGTCCGCGGGCATCGTCAGCCGCACCCAGGCGTCCGTACCCGCCTCGACGGCAATGGTGCGTTCGGCGTCCAGCGTCGTATGGCGCAGCGTCACGGCGCGCGCCAGGCCGTCCAGATGATGGCCCAGCAACGTCACGGCGCCGCCCGGCACGGCAACCGGCTGCTTGCCGGCTGGTTGCACGGACAACAGCGTGGGCAGCGGCGGCGTGAGGCCCGGGAACACCAGCACGCCCCGGTCGCGCGGCGTGCCGGGGATGGCTTCCCCGCGTGTCAGCACGGGCAGCGCGCCGCGTGCGGGCCGCCGGGATTCGATCAGCACCACCGACACTTGAAACGCGGCGGTTGGCCGGTAGTGCGCCTGCAGCGCGGACCACAGGCGCGACATCTCTTCGGCGCCCAGCGCTGACGGCGTGATCTTCAACAGCTCGATCTGGCTGGCCAGGTCCGCGCTGCGCAGGCTTTGGTACACGGTGGGCAGGATGGCGCCATCGACCACGTCCGGATCCAGCGCGCGGCGCACGGCCTCGCGCGGCAGCACGGCGGATTCGTGCAGCAGTTGCAGCGCATAGCCAAGCAGCACTTCCGCTTGCAGTTCGGCGCGGCCATACGCGGTCAGCAGATAGTGCAGGTCCAGGGCCAGCGGCGGATTGGCGATGCGCTCGCCTGCCGGATCGCGCGACGGCAGCGCGGCGTTGCGCCACGCGGCGTTGGGCGTGACCTGATGCAGGAACAGGTTCAGTTGCGGGTCTTCCTGGTTGTCCAGCGACACCGCGTCGGGCGCCAGCGCGGACACCTTGACGCCCGCGCCCAGCGCGTCCGTGACGGCGTGGTCGATCATGCCCGAGTCGAGCAGGTCCTTGATGACGGCGGTCACCGCCGCGATCGCCAGCGCGTTGCTCATGGCAGCCCCGTGCGTCTGGCGGTCAGGTAGGCGCGCAGCGACAGCGCGCAGGAGCGCGGGGCGGCCGGGACCGCGCGCTGGGGCGGGGGGGCGACTTCCAGGCGGTCGATGGTGATGTGGACGTCGGGCGGGGAGGGCGGCTGTGCGAGGCGATTGGTGGTGGAGGCGGCATCGGCGGGGGCGCTTCGTGCATTGCGTGCGGGGAGGACACGTGCATCGGCGGCGAAGGCCGAGACGGGCGCGGTAGCCGGGCGGGCGAGGGCCGTGACGTCATGCGCGCCGCGTGCCGCCGCCGGCAAGGGCCGTGTGATTGGCGACACGGCTGCCGGGCGGGTGTGCTGAGCTTCGGCGGCGTCGTTGTCGGCCTCGATGGGGCCAAGCGCGCGCAGGTGGCGCTCCGGCGAAAGCGCGACTCGCTCGGCCTGCTCCGCGCTGCGCGTTAGCCGGTCTGCTTCGGATAGCGGCGGCGTCACGCTGGCATGCACAACATGCACGCTGGCGACGTCCGCAGCGCCGCGTCCATTCGCACCGGCCGCTTGCGCATTCCATTCAGCGTATCCAAGCCCGGCAGACCACGGCGCGCGCGACGGCGTCTGCAACGAGCGCGCGCCACCGGATTCCGCGTCGTTGCGGGCGGTTCGGTCAAACGCTTCCGCAGCGGCCGCCGCGTCCCGCGCATCGCCCCGCCAGGCATCACGCAGACCGGCCCCAAGAACCTCCACCGCCCGCGGCGACGGTGCGCTACGCAGGCGCGGCGCCGTGCCCACGCTGCGGCTAGCAAGCTGGCGCAGGAAGCCGCTCATGGCAGCGCCTCGCTGTCGGCCAGTTCCAGATACGCGGCGCGCCGCTCGGGCCCCAGCGCCAGCACCTGCGGCTCGGTCCAGCCGTAGGCGCGCGCCAGACGATGCACGTCCCGTAGCAGACCGCGCGCACACAGGCTGATGTCGTCCCACACGCAGGCGTCGGCGTCCAGCGCCACTGTCCACGCATGGGCGCAGTCCGCGCAGCGCAGCGACAGTTCGATGTTGGCGGCGGGGTCCAGCGCTTCCATGCGCGCTTCGATGTCCTCCAGCGCCGCGCCCTGCGGCAGGCGGGCGTCGGGCGGTGCGCCAACCCGGCACGCGCGCAGCAGCAGCGCAAGCGCCGCGTCGCTGTCGGCGGCCATCGCGGCCTGCACCTGGTCGCGGCTGCTGGGCAGACGCCAGGCGGCGCCGTGCGCGTCGAACATGGGTTCGGCCGATGCGCGCTCCGGCGGCGCGGACACCGTCTCCAGCAGCGCGGCCACGTCCAGGTCGAACGCCATCGCTGCGCCGCACGCCGGGCAATCAGCGCACGCCGCCAGCCGCGGCCCGAACGTGGCTTGCCGCAGGCGCAGCAACGCCAGGGTCCGCCATCCGACCGGCCGTGACGCGGCATCCACGTCAGGCATCGCCACGGCAAGCGCGCGCAGGCCGCGGTCTATCGGGTGGCAGTCACGACCTGACTCCCACAGCGCCAGAATCTGCGATTCGATCAGGGCGGTCATTGCGACGCTCCATCAGGCCGGCTCGACGAAACTCGGTTCGGATGGCTCGGCGACTTCGTAGTCGCGTTCCCATCCTTCGTTTTCCAGCTTGATGGTCTGGATCGCGACGGCGTTGGCGTTCGCGTCCAGATCGGGGATCGCCTGGTATTCCGACACCCAGCAGCGGAACACCTTGTAGGCCAGAACGAGCTGTCCGGCTTCGTTGTAGACCTCGATGATGAGGTCCTTGCGAAAATTCTTGAGCGACACTTCGCTGCCCAGGCCCGATCCAAAGTTCCACACCTTGTTGGCCCACTGCTCGAACTCGCGGTCGTGCGTGACGCCGCGCTCCAGCGTCACCGCTTCGAACTTGCTGCGGCCGGGAGATTTGCGCCCGCTGGATGGGTCGCCGCCTTCGCGGTGTTCGACCACTTCGGTGCTGCGCTTGAGCGCCGACACCTTGCTGACGCCGGCCACGTAGCGGCCATCCCACTTCACCCGGAATTTGAAGTTCTTGTAGGGGTCGAAGCGCTGCGGATTGACGGTGAACTGCGCCATGGCAATCTCCTGGTAACCGTGGTCGGCAAACGCGCCGGGCCGCATGCGGCGCCGGCGCGGGCCGGGCTCAGGCCTGTATCTGGCCGGCCAGTTGCTGGATGCTGATGACGACGAACTCGGCGGGTTTGAGTGGCGCAAACCCCACCAGGATGTTGACCACGCCGCGATTGATGTCGTCCTGCGTGGTGGTTTCCCGGTCGCACTTGACCAGATAGGCCTCGCGCGGCGAACTGCCCTGGAACGCGCCCTGCCGGAACAGCGTGTTCATGAACGCGCCGATGTTCAGGCGGATCTGCGCCCATAGCGGCTCGTCATTGGGCTCGAACACTACCCACTGCGTGCCGCGATACAGCGATTCTTCCAGGTAGAGGGCCAGGCGCCGCACGGGCACGTACTTGTATTCCGAGGTGAGCTGATCCGCGCCGCGCAGCGTGCGCGCGCCCCAGCACACGGCGCCATACACCGGGAACGTGCGCAGGCAATTGACCCCCAGCGGATTCAGGCTGCCGTTCTCGCCATCGGTCAGCGTCGTGGCCAGCGAGATGACGCCGGTCAGGTTGGCGTCGGTGCCCGCGGGCGCCTTCCACACGCCCCGGTTGCCGTCGGTGCGCGCATACACCCCGGCGACGGTGCCGCACGGCGGCGCAAGACGCGGCTTGCCGTTCTTGAGCGGATCGGACACATAAGTCCACGGGTAGTAGACGGCGGCGTGATCCGACTTGGGCAGCGCCGTGCCGTTGGCCACCGCCACCATCGCCGCCGGATCGGTTGCGGAGGGCGGGGCGTCCACGATCATGAAGGCGCGCCGCTCTTCGCAGTACGACGCGGCATCTGCCAGCACGCCGCTGTGCGTGATGGCCGGCAGGCAGAGCAGGTTGAAGATGTCGGCGTCTTCCAGCGCATACAGACCTTGCCGCAGCGCGCGGCTGCCGATGAACGCGGCATAGACGTCGTCCGGTCCGTAAGGCGTTTCGGTGCCGCCTTCGAGCAGCGCATCGACCGGCGGCGGCGAGGCGACGGCTCCCGTCACCAGGTGCAGCGAAGCGGCGAGATCGTTGGCCGGCGCAGCGGCCACCGCGATGGTCGAGCCCAGGCCGCGCGAGCCGCTTGCCAGCACCAGCGTGCTGCCCTGCACACGCGCCGTGAAGTCCCGGAAGGCGGGCGTGCCCGGCCGCAGCGCGCGCACGGCGGCCTGCAGGCGCGCCGCCACGTCTTCCAGCTTGGCCGCCAGCGAGCCGCCCGCAGCCCCCGCGTCGCCCAGGCTCACGAGTTCCGGGCCCAGACCGTCCAGCGTGATGCGCAGGCTGGTGTGCGTGGCGTCGGGCAGTGCGTCCAGGTCGGTCGCGCCAAAGGCGTCGCTGGTCAGCGTGGCCGCGTCGGGCGTGGGCGCGGGGCGGATGATGGCCGCGCCGTCGGTTTCGATGCCGCCCGCCAGCGACCCGAGCATCAGCACGCCCGCGGCGTTGTTGCGTGCGCCGGGCAGCACGCGGACGCTGGCGTTTTCACCGCCCGCGCCGGATGTCATCACCAGCGTGTTGCCGTTGCGCGCGGCGGTAAAGTTGGCCAGCGCCGGCCGGCCCTGCGCCTGCGCCCGCACCTTGGCCTGGATGGCCGCGGCCAGCGCGGTCAGGCGCTGCGTTGCGGTGCCGCCGGCAATGTCGCCGGGCAGCGCGATGCTGACGCCCACGGGTTCCAGCCCGTTCACGGCCACGCGGAAATCGGTGTGCGTCGCATCCAGCAGCGTCTGCACGTCGCCCAGCGTGCCGCTGACGCTGGTGCCCGCCGGCAGCGCATCCAGCGCGCCCTGCGACAGCATCCGCTCCAGGCGAACGAGCTGCGACACGCCCTGCACCAGATCCAGCAGATACCGCGGATCCTTGGCGTTCAACGAAACGTTGGCGTAGCTTTCCGCCCGCCCGTCGCTGCCGCGGATGAACTGAATATTGAAGGTGCTGGAGGGCACGGCGGTGGCGTGGTCCACGCGGACCTGGATGCTGTTGCCGGACACACCCGGATCCAGCGCGCGCACCGTCAGCACGTCCACCGCTGTTGCGCTGCGCAAAGTGCGCTGCGCGGGTGACGCTTCCTTGACCACGCGCACGACCCAGGCGTCCGTGCCGCCGTTCACGAAGAACTGGCGCACGGCATAGCCCAGCTCGGAATCGTCGGCCAGCCCGCCAAAGGCGCGTTCATAGTCGGAGAAACTGAATATCCGGACCGCCTTGTTGACGGGACCGCGCGGGGCCGCGCCAAGAAAGGCGGCAACCGAGGTCGCAACCCCCGCGATCGTGCGAACGCCGCTGGGGATTTCCTGGATATAAACCCCGGGATGGGACAGGGTAAGGGCCATGAGCTGCTCCTTCAGACGGCGGTCTGGACGTGGTGTCCTTGCCGTAGGAGAGGCTTAGAGAGCCGCCAGCGCGCCACGGGAGAGGGGCAGGAAAAGGCTGGCGATTCGCGCGAGGCTTGCGCGGGGTGGCGGGCGTTACGCCGCTCTAGTTGGATTGCAGCGGAAAGGCAATCGGGCAAAAGCAGCAAGCCCTGGTAGGAACGAGTTATAGAAGTTCTGCCTGATGCGATCAATAGCTTTTTAACGGCATTAACCATCTGTTGCTTATTCAGGGGGCGGTCAGCTCCGGTCTTCCGGCAATTGAACCCGAGGGCGCGCTGGCGTATAACCCGAAGCGGCGCCGTCCGCTATCCATTGGGCGGCGGTGCGCCCAAGCCGGCCAGGCAGGCGGTCCGAACCTCAAGGAGCGTGAGATGAATTGCGTGTCCCGATTGCTGCATTTGCATGACTGGTTTTCCCGCTTGCCTGCCACCTCCGGCAACACCGGCCGCCGCTTGCGCCTCTCGCGCATCGTCCTGGGCGTGGCGGCGGGAACGTCGCTGGCGTTCGGCGCCGCGGCGCAGCCGCAGGTGCCAAACCAGTCCGCCGCCGCGCCGCAGTCCGCCAGCGCGCAGTCCGGCGCCGGCCAGCCCGACACGTCCGCCGCGCGCGCGCTGCAGTGGCCGCGCAGCTTCTCCGCGCCCGACGGCCAGCGCGTGGAGCTTTACCAGCCGCAGATCGACACCTGGACCGCCGACCGTCTGACTGGCCGCATGGCGGTGGCGGTGGGACCGGCCAAGGGCAACCCGACCTATGGCGTGGCCGAATTCTCCGCGCGCGCCGATGTGAACAAATCCGCCGGACTGGTGCGCCTGTCCGATATCCGCGTCGAACGCGTGCAGGTGCCCACCGCGCCGCAAGAGGCCGCGCGCCTGCGCAGCGCGCTCGAAGCCCGCATCCCCGCCAATGGCGTGGTCACGCCGCTGGACGCGCTGCAGCTGAGCTATGCGCTGTCGCAGAACAACCCGGCCGCCAAGACCGTGCCCGTGAACAACACGCCGCCGCGCATCATCTACCGCACGGTGCCGGCAATCCTGGTGCTGGTGGATGGCGCGCCCGCGTGGACGCCGCTGCCCGACACGCAGGGCTGGCGCCGCGTCGTCAACTCGCGCGCGCTGATCCTGGGGGACAACGCCGGGCGGTTGTACCTGCAGGCCGCGGGACATTGGTACGAAGCGGGCGACATCAACGGACCTTGGCGCACCGTTGCGCAACCGTCGCCCGCGCTGCTCTCGGCGGCCGACGCCGCGCGCCGCGGCCCGGCGGCGGACCCCTTGATGCCGCATGACGGCAAGGCGCCGCATCGCGCGCCCGACATCGAGGTGTCGACCGTGCCGGCGGAGCTGCTGATCACGATCGGCCAGGCCGAGTTGCGGCCGGTGTCCGGCACGTCGCTGCTGTCGGTCACCAACGCCGACCATGCCGTGTTCATGAACCCGGGCGACAACCGCTACTACCTGCTGGTGTCCGGCCGCTGGTTCCGCGGCGCGCGGCTGGAAGGGCCGTGGACGTATGTGCCGGGCAAGGACCTGCCGCGCGACTTCGCGCGCATTCCGCCGCAGGATCCGCAGGGCGGAGTGCTGGTGTCGGTGCCCGGCACGCCGCAGGCCCGCGAAGCCGTCATTGCATCGACCATTCCGCAGACCGCCACCGTGTCGCGCAGCGCGGCCAAGCTGCAGGTCGAGTACGCCGGCGGGGCGCCCGTGCTGCGGCCCATCGACGGCACTGCCCTGCACTATGCGGCCAACTCGCCGGTGCCGGTCATTCAGGCCGACGGCCGCTATTTCGCGCTGTCGAACGCGGTGTGGTTTGTGTCGGATTCGCCCACCGGACCGTGGCGCGTGGCCGACCATGTGCCGGCGGCCATCTACACCATCCCCGCCAGCTCCCCGCTGCATTACGTGACCTATGTGCAGGTCTACGGCGCCACGCCGCAAAGCGTGGTGTTCGGCTATTCACCCGGCTACATGGGCGTCGTGGTCGCACCCGACGGCACCGTCGTCTACGGCACGGGCTATTCCTATCCGCCCACGATCGTGCAGAACACCTGGGTCGGCTATCCGCCCAGTTATGGCTACAACGCCGCCTTCGATTCGGCCGCCGGCTTTGCCTTCGGGTTTGCCGCCGCCGAGGCCTGGGGCGGCGCGGCGCCGTACTGGGGGCCGTACTATGGCGCGCCCCATTGGGGCGGCGTGGACGTCAACAAGGTCGATGTCTACGGCGCTTGGGGCGGCTCCGGCACGGTCACGCACGCGGCCGGCTGGAACGGCTGGACGGGCACCGAATGGCAGGGCGCGCACGCCGAAGGCTACAACCCGCAAACCGGCGCCGCGTTCGAAGGCACGCGCGGCGCGGCGTACAACGAATACACCGGCAACGCCGCCGCCGGACGCCGCGGCGCCTATACCGACCCGGTCACGGGCGCGTCGGGCGCGGGGCGGGCGGGCGCGGTCGAGAACGACGATGGCCAATGGGCCGCCGGCCGGCAGAACGTGCGCACCAACCCCAACACCGGCCGCACCACGTATTCCGCCGCAGGCGCGACGGGCACGGCGGGACAGGGCGCCGACAGCGTCGACCGGCGGGGCGCCACGTACGACCGCAACACCGGCAGCGGCGCGGCGTGGAACAACGGCAACGTGTATGCGGACCACAACGGCAATGTCTACGAACACAACGACAACGGCTGGCAGCAGCACACGTCGTCGGGCTGGCAGCCGGTTCAGCCGAACACGCAGTCAAACTACCTGAACGCGCAGCGCCAGGCGCGCGATTATTCGACGCCGCACACGGACGATTCGTATGGCGGCGGCTGGCAGAACCGCACGAACGCGTCCGCCGAAGGCTGGCAAGGCCGCAGCGATGGCGGCTGGCAGGGACGCGGGGAAGGCGGGTGGCAGGGACGCGGGGAGGGCGGCTGGCAAGGCCGCGGGATGGAGGGGCGCAGCTTTGGCGGGTTTGGCGGGTTCAGGGGCGGCGGCGGCTTCCGGCGCTAGGCGTGTCCGGGCAGCGCGCTTGCGTGGCGCGCAACGCGTGCCGGTCCGGCGGCCGGCACGCGCGGTGCTTGTGGTCAGTCCTGCACCAGGTAAGCCTGACCGCCAGGCTTCAGATACGCCGTCAGATCGCCAAACGGCACCTGCGCCAGCGTCCCAAGACACACGCCCGACGCGTGACCCACGCCCGACACCGACAGGCTCAGCGCGCCGGGCGCGGCCGCGCCCAACGCCAGGTAGCCGGGCCACAGATCCCAGCAGCCTTCCTTGGACCGGTCTTCCGTCAGGCCCGCCTCGTCGCGCGCCGCCAGGGTCTTCTGTACCTGGCCGACAAGCTCCTTCAGCGCGGGGCGCGGTTCGCGGGAGTTCGGCGCGTAGGCATCGAACACGCGATTCCAATCCAGGGTTTCGCCGCGCAGCAGGTCCAGCGTGTAGGGATCGAAGTGGTTGTTGGGATGGGCGCCGCCGCAATCCAGGCTGCCGGATTCGGTCACCGTCATCATCGCGCTGGATAGCCACGGCACGTTGACGATTTCTTCCTCGTAGTTGCCCAGCGTGCCTGCGGACGGGCCGTCGCTGGTGTAGGCCGAGGCCTTGCAGGCCAGCGCCGCGTGGCTCATGCGCCAGTGGCGCTGTTCCAGCAGATGATTGACGCGCGCCATCACCGCCTTGTCCGGATGCCGCGACAGACGCGGATAGCTGAACTGCGTGCGCGGATCGCGCCACATGCGATAGGCCGCCGTGGCGCTGCCGATGTCGTCGCCCACGGGCTCGGCATGGCCCGCGAGCTTGAGGGTGTCGTAGGGGACGCGGGTCGCATCGATGTCCACGTCGAAGCCGATGCCGCCGTCGGGCGTCAGCGCGCTCGCGTCGTACTGCGCGACCCGTTGCAGCGTGAAGCTGCGCTGCTTGCCCGTGCGCATGTCGATCCAGACGCCGCGATAGCCTTGCGCGTCGCGCGTGCCTTGCCAGGTGGCGGCAGGCAGCGCGCCCGGCTCCTTCGCGGCCGGGTACGTCAGCGGCTCGGCCAGCGATTTGGCGGTGCCTTTGAGCGGAATGTCGACACCGTTCTTGGGGTAGAAGTAGCGTCCGGTCAGCGCGCCATCGGTTGTCGCGCTGTCCAGCTCCATCACGATGTCGCCCGCGCCTTGCAGCGTGCCGGTGTAGACGGTGCGCTCGGCGGCCAGGACCGGCGCCTGCAGCAGCATGGCCAGCGCCAAGGCGCCTAACGGAAACGAAAGCGGGCGTGCAAAGGGAAAAGGCATCTGCGTAGTGGACCCTGAGACGTTGGCCGGTCAATATACCCGACGCATCAGGCGTTCAATCCGCTGGCCGCCACCGTCCAACGCCGGGGTCCACGCCGACGCGCGCGCCTTCTGCCCAGACCTGTTCCTCGTCCAATCGCGAGGCCGCCGACGGGTCGATGTCGAGTTCAATGCCAAGCGCCTGCGCGACCGCCGGGTCCTCGATCGGCAGCTCCCAGGTCAGAAAGAGTTGCGACAGATCCTGTGCATCGGCGAAGTCCGCGTCGTCGTAGCCGCTTGCTTGGCGGGGAATCACGGCGTGCGGCTGGCAGGTGTCGAAGACGATGGCCACCCCGCGCGTGAGCGCAATGCGATGCCCCGTTCCGGGAAAATGCACGTCCAGACCCTTGTCGTCGCTAAGGAACAGATTGCAGAACGCCGCCCCGCCGTATTGACTGCCGTCGTGGTGATACCGTGCGCCGCGGCAGGCCATCAGCGCCATGTCGCTGTCGGCCAGCACCTCGCCCAATCCCAGCGCGCGCGTCCAGTCGCGCATCGCTTGCACGCACAGGCCGAATTCCGGCCAACGAGCGCGGGTGCGGGACAGGGGCATCTGCTCGACGTCGCCAGGTTCCAGTTGCAGCCGTGTGCGGATCTCGCGATCCCAATCGGCAAGCAGACGCGCCGGCGGCGCAGGCACGTCCAGGTGGCCCGCGAGCAGCCGGCTGCTGACGCTGCGGCTGCGCATGACGTCATTGCGCGAATAAAAGAACGACGTCAATCGATCCTGCAATGGGTGATTCATGAGCTGCGCCTGCCGCGCTTATCCTCCGCGTCCTTCGTAGGCGCCTTCGTCGCCGTCCTCGTCTTCCATCGCGGCCTGGGCGCGTTCCAGCAGATAGCGCTTCAGGCCCTCAAGACCATCGGGCGTCCAGTCCGACACGCCGGTCACCGCGACCCACGCATCGACATAGTGCTGCGGCGCATAGACGTGCCCATAGCCCATGGGCGTGGCCGTGCCCACCGCCATGTCCAGCGCCAGCTGCAACATCGTCACCACGGGATACCAGCGCAGCTCGGGCGATACGTCCGGACCCATCGGGGCGCTCATCCACGCGGGCGGACGGTACAGGTCGCGATAGTCGAAGAAGGTGACCGGGTCGCTGGCGTACTGCAGGTAGACGACGCGCATCGGCCCCCACGGCGCGTCGGCCGGCACGGGCGATCCGTTCTGGTTCATGAAGCGCACGAAGGCGCCGTCGCGCAGCTCGGGCAGCCACGCGGGCGAGCCGGGATTGCGGGCGTCCGTGATCTTGCGCCAAACCCGGCTCTCGAACGGGGGGCCGCTCCATAGCGCGCCCTGGATGGGGTCGCCGATCATCTCGAACAGTTCGGCCGATCCGGCGGAGTTCATGGCGCCCAGGCTCAGGCCGTGCAAGTACAGGCGAGGCCGCTTGTCCTTGGGCAGCGTGGTCCAGTGGCCATACACCGCCTGGAACAGCGCGCGCGCCGCCTCGGCGCCGTATTCGGGCTGCGCCAGCAGCGACAGCGGACTGGACAGGTACGAATACTGCATCGCCACGCTGGCCACGTCGCCGTTGAGCAGGTATTCCAGCGAGTCCGCGGCGGCGGGATCGACCCATCCCGTGCCGGTCGGCGTGATCACGACCAGCACCGAGCGGTCGAAGGCGCCCACGCGCTTCATCTCGTCCAGTGCAAGCTGCGCGCGCGCCTGCGGGGTGGCCGCGCCGCGCAGGCCGACGTAGACGCGGATGGGTTCCAGCGCCTCGCGTCCGGACTGCGTGGTGATCTCGCTGGCCGTGGGGCCCGACGCGATGTATTCGCGGCCCGCGCGACCCAGTTCGTTCCAGCGGATCAGCGACGCGGGTCCACCCGTCTTCAGGTCGGCGGTGGGCTGCGGGCGTTCGGGTTCCAGCAGCGCGTCGAATTCGCGGAACGACGCATCCAGCACGTGCAGCGCGCCGCGAAAGAACACGTCGGTCGCCAGCAGCCAGAAGATCAGGATGGCGATGGCCGCGCCTGTGACGTTGGCGACCCGCCTCGGCACCACGCGCCGCACCTGCCTGGACAGATAACGGGCGATCAGCTTGAACAGCCGCGCCAGCGCCAGCAGCACGGCAAAGGTCGCGAGGGCGATCAGGCTGACCTTGATGGGGTGCGCGCTGGTCACGGGCTCCATCTGCATCAGCGCACGGATGGTGTTCTGCCATTCGGCCGCGCGGCCCAGGAACACGATCGCCACCGACACGCACAGCAGGCCGATGACGGCATTGATGATGCGCGCGGCGCGGCCGCGCGGCTCGGGCAGTTCCATGTAGGCCCACAGCCAATGCCACAGCACGCCCAGCCCATATCCCGCGGCAAGGCAGGTGCCGGCAAGCACGCCCTGCGTGACGTGGGTGCGGGGGATGAGGGTCGGCGTCAGCGCCGCGGCAAAGAACAGCGTGCCGAGCATGAGGCCGACGCCGGACAGGGACTCCAGATGCGAGCGCAGGAAGGTAGGCAGGTGGCGGGGCAAGGTCTGCTGCACGGTGGGCGTCCTCATCCGGGAGGGAATGGCGGGGATTCTCGCACGTTGCCGTGCGATGGTCGCGGGTCTCGATGTCGGCGGGTGCCGATATGGGCGGCTCTGTCAGTCGCGGTCGGGTGCGCCCAGCGGAAAGAGCGTCCGGTAGGGCCGGGCTTCGTCGACCGCCCGCGCGAACGACGGCCGCGCCAGCAGCCGCGCGCGGTAGGCCCGCAGATGCGGATGGCCGTCGCCGATCGGATGGGTCCAATCGGCGTAGAACAGCGCGGGCGCGGCGGCGCAGTCGGCCAGGGTGAAGTCGCTGCCCGCCGCCCATGTCCGGGTGGCAAGCTGCGCGTCGATCCAGGCGTAGGCCAGTTCCAGCTTCTGCGCGGCCAGCGCCCGCGCCGCGTCGCGCTTGGCCGGGTCCCCGGTCAGCGCGCCGTTCACCGCATGCTGCATCCAGTACATGACATGCAGGTCGAAATAACGGTCCAGAAAGCGCACGTCCAGCGCGGCCATCGAGTCGGCGGGAATCAGGCGGACCGGCCCGGGATGGGCCAGTTGCAGGTATTCGATGATGATGCTGGACTCGGCGACGTTGCGTTCGCCGTCCACCAGCAGCGGAAACTTGCGCAGCGGCCAGCGCTCGATCCAGTCGGCGGCATGCTGGGGCGTCTCGGGCCCGACGCTGCGGAACTCGAATGGCGTGGCGTTTTCGTACAGCGCGACCAGCGCCTTTTGCGTGTACGACGAAAAGGGATGACCGTAAAGTGCAGGCAGCATTCTCGGAGTCTCCTCGGACGTGGCTCACAGGTTAATGGGTCTCGGGCTGTTTCACCAGACGGACGCCGGCCCGGCGCCGCCGTGCGCGCCGGGTGCGAAAAGGAATACAGTGCATGACGGATCCCGGCGCAACGGCTCGGGGCCGACACCAACAATACGGAGACAGGATGGATACGGCAGGCAAGCAGGGCGCCAGCGTGCGCGAACAGGTCGGCGAAACGGAATGGCAGGTGCGCAAGGACCTGGCGGCGTTGTACCGGCTGGTGGCGCTTTTTGGGTGGGACGACCTGATCTTCACGCACATCACCGCCAAGGTGCCCGACACGGAGCATTTCCTCATCAACCCTTACGGGATGATGTTCGACGAGATCACCGCGTCCAGCCTGGTCAAGATCGACCTGCACGGCAACAAGGTGATGGACTCGGAATACGACATCAATCCCGCCGGTTTCACCATCCATAGCTGTATCCATGCGGCCCGCAAGGATGCGATGTGCGTGCTGCACACGCATTCGATCAACGGAGTGGCGGTGTCGGCGCAGAAGGCCGGTCTCTTGCCGCTGTCGCAGTTCGCGTTCATCGTGCTGCGCTCGCTCAGCTACCACGACTACGAAGGCCTGGCCCTCAATCCCGACGAGCAGCCGCGCCTGGTGCGCGACCTGGGCGCCAACAACTATCTCATCCTGCGCAACCACGGCCTGCTGACCGTGGGCCAAAGCATGGCCGAAGCCTTCCAGGCCATGCATCGTCTTGAAGCCGCCTGCATGGTGCAGGTGCGCGCGCAGGCGGGCGGCGAACTGACCCACATCCCCGCAGACATCCTGGCTCGCGCCGCGGTGGAATCACCGGCTGACCGGGCGCACAAGGCCCAGCTCGCCTGGCCGGGCCTGCTGCGCCGACTGGATCGGCGCAATCCTGGGTACGCGGAGTAACGGGAAGCGCCGGTGTCAGACACCGGCCGATAGCACCGCCTTGCGAGGTGTCTGACACCCACGGAGACGCAGCAACGCGTTGAAGATCCTCTCCCTTGGGTGTCAGACACCGTTCAACAGAGACACCGTTCAACAGCGCACCGCTTATTTCTTCGCCGCCGGATCCGCTGACAAGAATTCCGCGCAGTCGGGCAGCGGCGTGGCCGGCTGGTACGACGCGTCGCTGGCTTTCCATGTGTAGGTGACGGTGTAGCTGCACTGCTTGTCCGCCTGCGGCGCAAGCTGCGCCTTGGTCAGCGCGGGCCGCGCGCTGGAATCCGCGAAACGGCTAGCCCCCGCGGGCGAACGGGTCGCCTGCGTCTGCACCTGCAGATCCGGCAATTCCTTGCCCGGCAGGGCCTTCAACGATGCCGTGAATTGATAGACATCGCTGCACTGCCCGGCACGCTTCTCCTGATCCGCCTCGTTGAAGCACGCCCGGATGGATGCGTCGGCCGTGTACGGCATGACGAGCACGAGGTTGGCGCCGGTCTGCTCGCCCAGGTTGACGTCATACAGATACAGATCCCGGCGCTCGAATCCGCCGCCGGAGAACGGCGTCGACGCCTTGAAGTCCGGTTCCGCCGGGCCGACCACGCCCACCAGCGCCCGCTCCTCGCTCAGGCGGATCAGTTCCGGCCACACCGTGAAATGCTTGAAGTCCGGCACATCGGGCGAGTCCCAGAACCGGTAGTCGGCGCGCAGGGTCCGGCTGGTCGCGAAGGGACCGTTTTCGCCGAATGCGCCGTCCGTCTTGATGCCCACGCACCAGTCGGTCTGGGCGTTGCAATACAGCTTGTTGTCCGCGTTCAGCTTCAGGGGCTCGGTATTGGGGGCGGCCAATGCCGTGGCGGGCAGGGCGGCGCAGAGCAGCAGGGCAAACACTTTTGACACGGTTCTTCCTTCTTGTGGGATGCGCGCGGGCCCCTTTGTAACGGCCCGCGCAGCGCTGCATGAGCGCGCCACATTCTGTAGCAAGTCGCGCCGTTGCGCGCGACCTGATGGTGTCAAAACATGAAGAAACGTATCGGCGACGATTCGGTCCACGCCGGCGGCGTCAGTCGCGCACCGGACCATCCGGCGCATCGGTTTCGACCAGCCGGGCCAGTTGCAGCAGCGATTCCTGCCAGCCCAGGTAGCACATCTCGGTCGGAATGACCTCGGGAATGCCCTCCTGCACGATGGTCAGTTCCGTACCGCACGAGACCTGCCTCAAGCTGATGGTCGTCGTCATCTCGCCCGGCAGGGCGGGATCGTCGAAGCGGTCCGTGTAGCGGATCTTCTCGCCTTCAACCAGCTCCAGGTATTCGCCGCCGAACGGCTCCAGGTGGCCGGTAGCGAAGTTGCGGAACGCCATCCTGTGCTTGCCGCCCACGCGCGCGTCCAGTTCCTGGACCGAGCAGGTGTAGCCATACGGCGGCAGCCACTTGGCGACGGCATCGGGTTCCAGAAAGGCGCGATAGACGCGGTCGGGGGGCGCGCGCAGGACGCGCAGGTGTCGTACGGTTCCGGTAGTCATGGTGTAGTCCGCCTTGAATGAGGGTGGGTGCATGACTACGACGAACCGCCGGCACCCGAATCGACATGAATCCTTTTAGGGATTTCCCTAGGTCGCGGCATCTTGCCCGGGCTGGCGCAGCCGTTCGATGTAAGCCGACAGCGTTTCGGCGTGCCGCGCTTCGGCGCGCAGGCCCACGTGGCCGTCTGCCCGCACCACCAGCAGCACCATGTCGCCCACGCCCAGCCTGGCCGCCGCGGCGGGCTCCAGGTAGGCGTCCACGTCGGTCACCCCATCTCTGGCGGTCAGCGCCACGACGACCTCGATGATGTACCCGTCAGACAGGGCCGCCAGTTCGCGACGCAGGTCCGACAGCGGCTGCTGCGGCGTGCCGGGACCGCCGATCAGCAGGACGGTGTGCCCGCGCCGCTTGGCGTAGTCATGCAGCTTGCCCCGGCCGCCGGTGGAAAACCGCACGTCGATATGGTCCGGCAGCCGCTGGCCGGGCCAGATGGCGGCGTGCCGGTCTCCCATCACGATGGGCGACCCGGCGTAGTCGATGTCGAGCTCGGCTTCCGACACTGCCTCGCGGTGCCGCGCCTCGGCGTTGCCGAAAGCCGCGCGGATCGCCAGATCGCGCGTGCGCCGCTCTTGCGCGCCCTGCGCCATCTGCGCGCTTTCAGCCACATCGCCCGAAGCCATCACCATGTCGGCCACCGGCCGCCGTTCGGCGTGATAGCTGTCCAGCAGCGCGGGCGAGCAATGCCCCTGGCAGACCAGCGCCAGCTTCCATCCCAGGTTGTAGGCATCCTGCAGGCCGGTGTTCATGCCATGCCCCTGCGCCGGGCTGCACGTGTGCGCGGCGTCGCCCGCCAGCAGCACGCGGCCGGACCGGAACGTGCGCGCGACCTTGGTGTGGCATTCGAATCGCGCCGGGTGCGAGACGTTGTAAAAGCTGGCGTCCGGCAGGTAGCGCCGCAGCGTGGACAGCGCGTCCTCGACCAGGTCCGACTCCGCGGAACTGGGGCGCAGGTAGACGCGCCAGCGCTCGCCAGGCAGCGCGGTCAGAATCACCGGAATCTTGTCCAGATAGGCGTAATTTGCCTCGAAGGCCTCCGGCCAGTCGGGGATGGTCGCGTCGAACACGGCCCACGGCTGGTTGATGTCGTGGCCGTCCTGCTCGATGCCCGTCAGCATCCGCACGGTGCTGTGGTGCCCGTCGCATCCCACGACCCATTGCGCCAGCACCTGCGACAGCTTGCCGCCGCGCTCCACGGTGGCCAGCACGCCGTCGTCCTGTTCCTGCAATCCCACCAGCTTCGTGGCGCGGGTGACCTTGCCGCCCAGCCGCCCCAGATGGTCGGCCAGCACCGTCTCGGTGACTTCTTCCGAGATCCCGATGTTGAAGGGATAGCGGCTGCCGGCAAGCTCCAGGTCGATGATGCCCAGTTCGCTGCCGCCCGCGTGAATGCGGGCGCGCCGCTGCTTCACGCCCGCGGCCAGCAGGGGTTCAATGATGCCCAGCGCATCCAGGATTTCAAGGGAACGCGGATGCACGACGGTCGCGCGGTCCCAATCCAGCGGACGTTCGTGCGCGTCGATCAGCAGGCAGTCGACGCCGCGGCGCTGCAATTCGGACGCGGTCAACAGGCCGGCCGGGCCCGCGCCCACGACCAGGACGGAAATCGAGATCACCATGTCTTGCCCTCAGCAATGTGGTCATCAAGTCCTGCCGCAAGGGATGCAGCCTGCCCGGCAGTCGGAAGCAGCGCGGTCGCGCCGATGGAGCCGGCAGCACGACAAAGGCGGCGCATTGCGCCGCCCCTGCCATTTCGCGTGATGCGAAATTAAAGCAGCGCCGTGGCGCCGTCAACGGCATTGCGCGGCCTGGGGGCCGCGCGCAGCTGGCAGGCGATTGAGCGGTATGCAGGCATTGGTGCAAGCAGCCTCATTCGATGGGATGAGGCGCCTCGTCGACGGTTGGGCAGGCCCGCACGGGGCATCCGCCATCCAGTCCATTACTATTTCAGCCATGAGCCAGCGCAAGAATCCTTCGAAGCCGGGCCCCGATGCCTGCATCCGCGTGCGAGGCGCGCGGGAACACAATCTGAAGAACGTGGACGTCAGCATCCCGCGCGACGCGCTGGTGGTGTTCGCCGGCGTGTCCGGATCGGGCAAATCGTCGCTGGCGTTCGGCACGCTGTACGCCGAAGCGCAGCGCCGCTATCTGGAATCGCTGTCGCCATACGCCCGCCGCCTGATCGACCAGGTGGGCGTGCCCGACGTCGACGCCATCGACGGCCTGCCGCCCGCCGTGGCATTGCAGCAGCAGCGCGGCACGCCGAACGTGCGATCCACGGTCGGCAGTGTCACCACGCTGTCGAGCATGCTGCGCATGCTGTATTCGCGTGCCGGCACCTATCCGGCGCGCCAGCCCATGCTGTACGCCGAAGACTTCTCGCCCAACACGCCGCAGGGCGCCTGCCCGCATTGCCACGGCCTGGGCTACGTGTACGACGTCACCGAGGCATCCATGGTGCCGGACCCGTCGCTGTCCATCCGCGAGCGCGCGATTGCGTCGTGGCCGCCCGCCTGGCATGGCCAGAATCTGCGCGACATCCTGGTGACGCTGGGCTACGACGTGGACAAGCCGTGGCGCGACCTGCCCAAGAAGGATCGCGACTGGATCCTCTACACGGACGAGCAGCCCACCGCGCCGGTCTATGCCGGTTTCACGCCGGCCGAGACGCGCGCGGCGCTGCGCCGCAAGGCCGAGCCCAGCTACATGGGCACCTACACCGGCGCGCGCCGGTACGTCATGCACACATTCGCCACCACGCAGAGCGCCATGATGAAAAAGCGCGTGGCGCGCTTCATGACCGGCGCGCCCTGCCCGGAATGCGGCGGCCGGCGCCTGAAGCGCGAGGCGCTGTCCGTGACGTTCGCGGGCCTGGACATCGGCAGCCTGTCGCAACTGCCGCTTGCCCGTATCGCAGAGGTGCTGACGCCCGCCGCCGAAGGCCGGTTCGACGAGCACGCGGCACAGGCTGGGTCGACGCGCAGCAAGGCCGCGGGCGTGCGCGCCAACGCCAAACGCGTGGCTGCGGGCGGGCTGTCGCACGCAGGCAGCAGCGACGTGCGGCGCACGCCGGATCTGTCGCCCGAGAAACGCATCGCAGCGCAGCGCATCGCGCACGATCTGGTCGAACGCATCGGCACGCTGCAGGCGCTGGGTCTGGGCTATCTGGCGATGGACCGGTCCACGCCCACGCTGTCGCCGGGCGAGTTGCAGCGCTTGCGGCTGGCCACGCAGATCCGCTCCAACCTGTTCGGTGTGGTGTACGTGCTGGACGAACCGTCGGCCGGCCTGCACCCCGCGGACGGCCAGGCGCTGCACCGCGCGCTGGACCAGTTGAAGGCCGGCGGCAACACACTCTTTGTCGTGGAGCACGACCTGGACACGCTGCGCCGCGCCGACTGGCTGGTCGACGTGGGACCGGGCGCGGGCCAGCACGGCGGCCAGGTGCTGTACAGCGGCCCGCCCGAAGGCCTGCGCAAGGTAAAGGATTCCATCACCGCCCAATACCTCTTCGACACGCGCCCCGCCAGCCGGCGCACCCCGCGCGAACCCGCCGGGTGGCTCGAGCTGCGCGGCATTCACCGCAACAACCTGCATGGCGTGGACGCGCGCTTTCCGCTGGGGGCGTTCACAGCGGTGACGGGCGTTTCCGGATCGGGCAAATCCAGTCTGGTCAGCCAGGCGCTGGTCGAACTGGTGGGCGAACACCTGGGCCAGGAACTGCCGGCCGACGAACGCGACAGCGACCTGCCGCAGCCCGGCAACCTGCCGCGCACCACGGGCCGGCTGCACGCGGGCGGGCAGGCCATCAAGCGGCTGGTCAACGTGGACCAGAAGCCAATCGGCCGCACGCCGCGCTCCAATCTGGCCACCTACACCGGCCTGTTCGATCACGTGCGCAAGCTGTTTGCCGGCACCAAGGCCGCGCGCGCCCGGCGCTACAGCGCCGGACGCTTCTCCTTCAACGTCGCCCAGGGCCGCTGCGAGACCTGCGAGGGCGAAGGCTTCGTCCACGTCGAACTGCTGTTCATGCCCAGTGTGTACGCGCCTTGCCCCACGTGTCACGGCAGCCGCTACAACGCCAAGACGCTCGAAGTCGAGTGGAATGGCCGCAACATCGCCCAGGTGCTGGACATGACCGTCGACGAGGCACGCGATTTCTTCAACGACGAAGCCGTGGTGGCTCGCCCCTTGACGCTGCTGGCAGAGATCGGCCTGGGCTATCTGCGCCTGGGCCAGCCCGCCACGGAACTGTCCGGCGGCGAAGCGCAGCGCATCAAGCTGGCCACCGAACTGCAGCGCAGCCAGCGCGGCAACACGCTGTACGTGCTGGACGAACCCACCACCGGCCTGCATGCGGCGGATGTGGACAAGCTGATGACGCAGCTGCATGGCCTGGTCGATGCCGGCAATACCGTGGTCGTGGTCGAACACGACCTGCGCGTGGTCGCTGGCAGCGATTGGATGCTGGACGTGGGGCCGGGCGCTGGCGAAGAAGGCGGCGCGATCGTCGCGGCCGGCACGCCGGAGACCGTCAGCCGCGGCAATGCGGGCGTCACCGCCCCGTTCCTGCGGCGTTTTTTTGACTGAGGAAACATGGAATTCATCTACCGTCCCGCGCGCGGCGAGGACGTGGCGGCCTGTATCGACATCCGCGGCAAGACTCGCGAGAACGCATTTTCCGCGGCGGACCTCGCCGAGGCCGGCGTCACGCTCGAATCATGGACGGCGGCGGTGCAGGACGGATCGCTGCCCGGTTATGTGGCAACCGTCGACGGCAAGGTTGCCGGATACTGTTTTGGCGACACCGAGGCCGGTGAAATCGTGGTGCTGGCGCTGCTGCCCGACTTCGAGGGGCATGGCGCGGGCAAAACGCTCTTGAATCTGGTCGTGCGCGATCTGAAGGCGCTGGGGTTTGGGCGGTTGTTCCTGGGATGCGCGAGCGACCCCGCCGTCCGCTCGTATGGCTTTTACCGGCACCTGGGCTGGACGTCCACGGGCAAGTTCGACGACCGGGGCGACGAGGTGCTGGAGCTGCTTGCCTGAAACTCGTGCCGTGAACGCCCGCACTCCTACTGCTGCATTTCCTGCGCAAGCGTGGCCTGCATGCGCTCCATGCTTTCCTGGCCCACCTGGATCAAGCCGCTGCCCGGCTGATCGATGTCCAGAATGAAAGTCAGCACCAGGGCAATCAGCGCGGCAAACATCCCCGTGGAAATCGGCCGGCGCCGTCCGTACAGGCCCGTGCCGTACGCGATATAGCCCATCGAACCGCCCGCCACGATGAACAGCAGGTAGTACACAGGCTCGGGCACGTGGTTTTCCAGCGCGACGCGGCGCTTTTCGTTGATCTGCGCCATCTCGTTGATGGCCTGGATGAACATGATCGTGGAGATGGAGGGCGGATTCTCGGCCCGCGCCGCCACCGCCGCCCGGATCTGGCGTTCGATGCGGCGCGCAGTGGCGTTCGCGGTGGCGAAACGCGGCGAATCCTGGTCGGCCAAGTGGTAGTCCAGCGACGCCGACGTGTATTCATGCAACATCTTTGCCACCACCGGCCGGTGCTCGGCGGGGATGAGCTGCGACCGCCAGTAGGCGTTGCCGATCGCGTTGGCCTCTTCCAGCACCAGGTTCTTGCGCGTTTCGAATCGCGTGACCGACATGGCGAACGTAAACCCCAGCAGCAGGGCCAGCAGGCCGAGCAGGGCGGTCTGCAGCGCGGTGATGTGCGTCTTGGCGGCCTCGTCGGCCGGCTTGCGCAGCCGGCGGCCAAGGCGGTAGCCGACCTCGATGACGCCCAGGAAAATGATGAGCACGACGAAAAAGAGGATGACCTCGTCGAGTTCCCTGAGCATGGTTTTTCCTGGCGCGGATGGGGCGGTCCAGAGTATGCCGATTGCCCCGCGGCGACAAGAGTCAGCCAAAGGATGTGCGGCGCGCTTGCCAAGTATTGCGCACGTATCAGGTTTGAAGAAATGATAATGATTTGCAATAATTGCCGATTGCTTTCGATCCCGCATCCGACATGTCTCAGGCTCACTCCCAGCTTTCCGGCTGGCTCGCGTTGTATGGCGAGTTCATGCAGGCGTTCGCGCATCGCTTCGGCAATCGCAGCGATGCGGAGGACGCGGCGCACGATGCCATCGAGCAATTGTTGTCGCGCAGCGACGTGACGACGGTCGAACACGCCCGGCGCTTCCTGTTCCGCGTGGCGGCGCATCGGCGCATCGACGCGTGGCGGCGGGATACGCGCAATCCGCATATCGCGTGGCAGGATCTGCCCGAGCAGGATCAGCCCTGCGTGCCTAGCCCCGAGGCGACCGTTCGGGCGCGGCAACTGATGGCCGCCGTCGAGGCCGCACTGGTGCAACTGCCGCTGAATTGCCGGCGCGCCTATGTGCTGAACCGGATCGAAGGCTGGACGCACCGCGAGATCGCCGTGACGCTGGCGCTATCCGTCAACAGCATCGAGCGTTACGTGATGCAGGCATGTCAGCATGTGCGGGCCGCCTTGAATCCCCATGATTGGCGATAGCCCCGTCGCCGCCGAGGCGATCCGCTGGTCCGCGCGCTTGCACGCTGGCGACATGAGCGCTGCAGAGCATGCCGAGTTGCTGGCGTGGCGGCGCGCCCGGCCTGAACACGAGGCCGAGTTTCAGGCGCAGCAGATGGTGAGCCGCGCGGTCCTGGCGATGCCGGACGACGCGGTTCGCCGGCTATACGGGGGAGAACTGCCCGAACGCCCGAATCTGGGGCGTCGCAGGGCGATGCGCGCCGGCGCCGTGCTGCTTTGCGCGGGCGCAGCGGGCGCCGCCGCTTTCACTTTCGGCGGCGGGCCCGGCCGGCCGGAATACGCCGCCCAATGGTCCACGCGCAAGGGCGAACGGCGCAGCGTGTCCCTGGCCGAGGGAAGCGTGCTTGAACTCAATACGGACACCCAGGCTGCCGTGGCGTTCTTCGAGGACAGACGGGTCGTGACGCTCACGCGCGGCGAGGTGCTGTTCGACGTCAGGCCCGATGCCGCTCGGCCCTTCTACGTAGAAGCCGGTCCCGCAACCGTTCAGGTCACCGGCACGCGATTCAACGTCCGGCGGGGCGCGCAGGACGTGCACGTGGCGGTGCAACAGGGCGCGGTGCAGGTCCGCAGCGGACCCTGGTGGCATCGCAGCCGCAACCTGTTGAGCGCGGGGCAGGGCACGCTCGTTGACAGCGACGGCCGCCAGCCCGGCCCGCAGGCCGTCAACCTCGCTGCCGAACTGGCGTGGGTCAACGGCCGGCTGGTGTTTCGCAATGCGCCCTTGGCGGCCGTGGTCGAAGAGCTCAACCGCTATCTGCAGCAACCCTTGCGGCTGGCCAACGATCGCGTCGGCAGGCTCCGCCTGACCGCCTCGTTCAGGCTTGATGATCCCGAAGGCATCGTAGAGGGTCTGCCGGGCGTGCTGCCCGTCGTGCTGCACCGCCTGCCGGCAGGCGGAATCCTGCTGGATCTCAAGCCGGAATCGGCCTGATGCTGCGTTGTTTCAAACAGAAACAATTGTGCCGCGGAAATCATTCAGGACTTTTGCTCGCTGATTCGTAGTACATGGCAGGCCGCCGATTTGCACCCGGCCGGCCCGTCACGATCCTTGGCCAAGGGATCGGGCGCAAAGCGCCCGCTGCAATCATCGAACGAGTCCTGTCTTGAATCCACATTCCCGTATCACCCTTCATGCGCCGCGCAGGCGTCCCTTGCCGGCCAGATTGACCGTGGGCAGCCTGGCGCTGTCGGTCGCGCTGGCCTTGGCCGGCGGACTGGGCGCTTCCCCGGTTCACGCCCAGCCCGCCGCGGTCCAGGTCGACATCGCTCCGCAACCCCTGTCCGAAGCGCTGCTCCAGTTGGCCGAGCAGACGCGGCTGCAGATCCTGTTCGCGCCGGACCTCGTGGCCGGCAAGGCCGCGCCGGCGCTGCGCGGCAGCTTCACCGCCGATCAGGCGCTGGCTGCGCTGCTCAAGGGCAGCGGCTTGCAGTATCGGCGTGAGGGCGATCGCTACCTGCTGTCGGCAGGCGGCGCCGACGTGCTGGACGCGGTCACCGTCATCGGCATGGCGGAACGGCGCAGCATGACGGAGAACACTGGTTCCTACACGACGCGCATCACCAGCATCGCGTCCAAGACCGAGCAGAGCTTTCGCGAGATTCCGCAATCCGTCTCCGTCGTGACCCGGCAGCAGATGGAAGACCAGAACATCACCGACGTGCGCCAGGCCTTGCTCGCCGTGCCCGGCATCACGTACAACGGCGTGGACTTCTTTTCGCGCGGTTTCGCCATCACCAGCATGCAGCTCGACGGCGGCGCGCCGCTGGCGCTGGGTTCCTACAATTACGATCCGCAGCAGCAGATGGCCTTCTATGACCGCGTGGAAGTGATGCGCGGCGCCTCGGGCCTGCTGGGCGGCGTGGGCGATCCCGGCGGCATCATCAATCTGGTGCGCAAAAAGCCGCTGGCGCAGGATCAGCTCAAGGTGACGCTGGGCGCCGGCAGTTGGGACGATTACCGCAGCGAGATCGACGCCAGCGGCCGGCTTACCGAAAACGGCAAGGTGCGCGCCCGTGGGGTGTTCAGTTATCAGAAGAGCGGCTCCTACATCGATCACCGCAGCACCGAGCGGCCCGCGTTGTACGGCGTGCTGGAAGCCGACCTCGGTCCCGATACGCTGCTGACCGTGGGCGGCAACTACAGCCAGATCAACAATGACGGCGCGCCGCCGACACTGCCGCGCTACAGCAACGGCGCCGATCTGGGCCTGTCGCGCAGCGCGAACCTATCGCAACCCTGGGCGTACGACGACACCGATCGCTGGGAAGTGTTCGGCCAGTTGGAGCATCGGTTCCGCAATGGCTGGATCGCCAAGCTCAACGCGACGCATACCGACCAGAAGACCGATCGCATCTGGAACTACACCTCCGGTTCCGTCGATCCCATCACCTACAAGGGACTGACGTGGGGCGCCGGCCGCGCCAACTCCGAGAACAAGCAGGACATGGTGGACGCCAACCTCAGCGGCGCCTTCGATCTGCTGGGCCAGACGCACGAATTCGTGGTGGGCGCGGACTGGCAGCGCGTGCGCAGCGACTGGGTAAATTCCAACCTCGCGATCAATTACAAGGATCCCGTCGATCCATTCAATCCCGGCGCATGGAATCCCAGCAGGACGGACGCTGACTACAACTACAGCGCGCATTACGGCCCGTGGGGCCAGGAACAGGTTGGCGGGTACGCCCTGCTGCGCCTGCATCCCACCGACCGCCTGAGCGTCGTGGCCGGCGCCCGCGTCAGCCGTTACGAGTTCTCGCAGCTCATCCGCACCAAGCGCGGCGCGGCCGATTGGCAGCTGTTCCAGGACGCCCAGTTCAAGGAATCCACCGAGATCACGCCATACGGCGGCCTGATCTACGACCTGAACAACCAATGGTCGGTCTACGGCAGCTATTCGGCCATCTACAAGCCCCAGCCGCTGGTCATGCAGGGCCCGCCGCCGGGCAGTTCGCTGCCGCCCATCAAGGGCAAGAGCTTCGAGGCCGGCATCAAGGGCGAACTGTTCGACGGCGCCGCCAATGCCACGCTCAGTTTGTTCAATGTCGAGCGCACCGGCACCGCGGTCCTGGATCCCACGTACGACAGCAGCAGCAGCGCCTATGACGGCGCCTGCTGCTACACCGCGCAGGGCAAGGTGGTGAGCCGGGGTGTCGATGTCGAATTCAGCGGCGAGCTCGCCACGGGCTGGCAGATGACCGCGGGCTATACGTTCAACACCACCAAGGACAAGAGCACCGACAGCGTCTACAGCAGCGTGACCCCCAAGCACCTGTTCAAGCTGGCGACCGCGTATCGTCTGCCGGGCGACTGGACCAAGTGGACGGTGGGCGGCAGCATGCTCATCCAAAGCGCAAGCTACGTGTCCGGCACGGCGCGCGATGCGAGCGGCGCCTTCGCGCCGTTCGATTTCAACCAGGGCGGCTACGCCATCCTGAACGCCATGGTGCGCTACCAGCTCACGCCGCAATGGAACATGACGCTGAACGTCAACAACCTGACCGACCGCGTCTACTACCAGCAGGTGGGCACGTTGAACGGCAACAACGTCTACGGCACGCCGCGCAATGCGATGCTGACGTTGCGGGGAACGTTCTAAGGGCGGGCGCGCCGGCAGGATCGGCCGGCCCCCAGGCCGATCCTGTCAGCGAAACGCCAACATCTTGGAGTAAGGTGTCGCATCCCAACCCCAAGACCCGCACGGAGCAGAACTTGAAATACCGCAAACTCGGCCGTACCGACCTGGATGTCAGCCTGATCGGGCTGGGCACCATGACCTGGGGCGAGCAGAACACCGAAGCCGACGCGCATCAGCAACTGGACTACGCGCTGGAGCGCGGCGTCAACCTGGTCGACGTGGCCGAGATGTACCCTGTGCCGCCCAAGCCCGAGACCCAGGGGCTGACCGAAACGTACATCGGCACGTGGCTGGCCAAGACCGGCCGCCGTCAGGACATCGTGCTGGCCAGCAAGGTGGCCGGCCCCGTGCGCGATCCGAAGCGCCCCGGCCACATCCGCGACGGCAAGACCTTCCTGGACCGCAAGAACCTGACCGCAGCCCTGGACGCCAGCTTGAAGCGCCTGCAGACGGATTATCTGGACCTGTATCAGCTGCATTGGCCCGACCGCACCACCGCGACGTTCGGCCAGCTCAACTACCCGTGGGTCGAAGACGAGCACACCGTGCCGATCGAAGAGACGCTGTCGGTGCTGCAGGACTTCGTGCGTGCCGGCAAGGTGCGCCACGTGGGCGTATCCAACGAAACCCCGTGGGGCGTCAGCCAGTTCCTGCGCCATGCCCAGAACGCCGACCTGCCGCGCATCGCGTCGATCCAGAACGCCTACAGCCTCCTGAACCGCGTGTACGAGATCGGCCTGTCGGAATTCACGCACCACGAAGGCGTGGGCTTGCTGGCGTATTCGCCGTTGGCGATGGGCATGCTGTGCGGCAAGTACCTGGATGGCGCCAAGCCGGCCGGCGCGCGCCTGACGGTGTACTCGCGCTTCACCCGCTACAGCAACCCCCAGGCCGAAGCCGCCACGCGCGAATACGTGGAATTGGCACGCGCGCATGGGATTTCGCCGACGCACCTGGCGCTGGCGTGGGTGAATCAACGCCCGTTCGTCACCAGCAACCTGATCGGCGCGACGTCATTGGAGCAGTTGAAGGAAAACATCGACAGTGTTGATGTGACGTTGCCGGCTGAGGTGCTGGACGCGATCAACCAGATTCACGTGCGTCATCCGAATCCGGCGCCTTGAGGCGTTCGGGGCAGGACGGGAAAGACGTTCGCGGCCTGATGGAAAGCGGTTGATCTCCTTGGAGGTCGACATCCGAAAAGCTCACTTGCGAAAGCGGTGGGCTTTTTGTTTGTCCGGGGCTTTTCCTGGAAGGCAACCGCTGGCATGCATGTTTCAAGGTGGACGGCTTCAAGTCGTGCGTTGCATCACCGGGTGAAAGTGCGTCAGACGATTTTCACGTTTATTTGATTCAAGTCGGTTTCTGCCACGCTCAGACTTTCGCGCATCAGTAATTGCCTGGAGCAATGATGACAGCGCGCCCGATCATTCGTGTTGGTGACAAGACGACCCATGGCGGAACGGTGTTGGAGGGGTTTTCGTCCTACGACATCGACGGCCGAGCGGCAGCAGGCCTGGGCCACATGGTGGACTGCCCTAAATGCAAGGGGGTATTCCCCATCGTAGAGGGGGTTGGGAGCTTCGCTATCGACGATGGATACGTCGCCATTGAGGGGATGAGGACGGCCTGCGGGGCAACGTTGATCGCCAGTCAGAATATTGCATTGGTGATTCCGGATGCGAGTGGCACCGCTCGAGTTTCCAGCAATGGGGGCGCTCTCTCAAAAGGCTTTTCTGAGGGCGGAGCAGGGTCAGATTGGCTGCTGTCCAACAGCGTGCGGCAGATTGGTTGTGAACACGCGGACACGGCAATGATCCCTGCCGAGTACATCGTTCGAGAGATGAAGACCAATCCTTTTTCGATTCGGGGGCGGCAAATTCATGACTCGAATCACTTCGACCTTGGGGCATATCACAAGCAGTGGCGCGAATCTCCTTGGTACGGAAAACTATCTTCGCGCCCTACCTACGTGGAGGCGCTGGCCGAAGAAAAACTCCGCGCATATGCACTTTGGGCCGATATTGTCGGACCTGGGCAGCCGTGGGATCACAAGCCGGTGCTGCAAAAAATGCTTAAAGATGTTTGGAATTCAGGCTGGCACAAATCTGGCGCCTATGAATATTTCTACGACATTTGGTCGAACATTCATTACGGCTATGTTGGTGTGGCGGTCGGATTCACCCCTGATGAACTGATTAACGGAGCAGGGATCGCTCAGGCATTGCATGACACTTTGGGGGCGTTGGCCAGACGCCGAATGCCGACCATGCAGAATCATCCCGAAAATGGCAATTGGCCCGCCAGCGCAGATGATAGGCCGGATCACATTTCAATTCAGTTGGAGTGTGACTTGTATACAGACGTCAAACCTCATGCGCTGACCCCGGACATCCTGCTTGGAACCGTTGAAGCTGTACCGTTGCCTTGGGGAAACAGCCGGGGAAGTTCAAAAGAATTGCACGACTGTGAACGCAAGCGTTAGGCGAAATATGCGGAGTCTCGAAAGGTCAATTTGCATCCTGCTTGCCGTGCTAGGAGGGTTGTGTGCAAGTCTCGTCCTTTGGGGCTCGCTGACGCCTACTGTTGTACTCCACTATGCGCAGGACGCCGCAGCGCCTGTGGTGGTTTACTTCAATGACAACCATCGCCTCACGAGGGAAACCATTCATCCCGGCGAGTCAGTCAGATTCTCGACCACGATGTTCGCGTCGCCGGAATCGTGGATTGAGGTCAGCACGCCATTCGTCAATCGCGGAGGCGTGGAAATCACGGGCAAATTCAGTCGAGTCGATGTGTGCATCAGTGCACAAGCGCGGTTTAGCGCCCACACAAGGCACCAGTATTTCGCGCGCTTCACGTCGCCAATTGAGTCATGCAAGGATTCTGATCACGAGCGATAAAAGGCCGGCTGCTAGTCGCAAAATCAGAGCGTGCGAGCAACGGTTCTGGCCACGCAAGCGAGAATCCGCCCGTCGTAATCCCCCCAGACCCCGCATTCACATCTGTCGACGCACCGGTACTTCCCACAACTTCTCCGGCGCATAATCCGCCTGTTCCCCCTTCTTCGCATACCCCAGCGGATTCGCAATCACCCGGCAGCCATCCTTCACGTAATCCTGCGCACAATGCAGATGCCCGTGGATCCACACGTCGGCCAGCGGCAGCAACCCATCCAGCGCATTGCAAAAGCCCGCCGTGCCCGGTGTGACGCCGTAACGCGGATCGGCGCTGGCCAATGTGGGGGCGAAGTGCGTGACGGCCACCGTCGTGCCGTCGAACGGCACGCGCAGGGCGGCGTCCAGCCATTGCTGACAGGCCAGACCCTGCTCGCGCATCTGCTCGGCCATGAAGGGCGCGCCATGGCGGCGCATCTCGGCTTTCTCCAGATAGAAGTCCGCCGCCCTGAACGCCTTGGCACGCTTTTTCAGCGCATCACCCATCGTGTCGTCCGGCGCCGCAAGCGCGTCGAAGTCCGTCCACAAGGTCGTGCCGACGAAGCGCACGCCGCCGATGACTGCCGTCTCCCGTTCCAGCCACTGGATGTCCAGCGCGTTGCACAGGTCTTGCAGGCGCGCATGTGTCTCGTCGAAATCCACGTTGTCGTATTCGTGGTTGCCCGGCACGTACAGGACGGGCGTTGGCCAGCCGTGGCGCGGCGAATAGTCGCCCAGGCCGAAGTCGTCCCGTTCCAGCCGCGAACCCTGACGGTACGAGCCAATGTCGCCGGCCAGCACGAGCAGGTCGGCGCCCGCCAAAGGCTGTGCCACAAAGGTGGGATCGGTTTCAAGATGCAAGTCGGAAAGCAATTGGATCTTCATGGGGCGTATCTTAGGCGACGGACGCGCGCGCTGCGCCGCGCTGGCATCCATGCGACACTTTCCCCCAAGCGTTGACCCACCCCAAACCCACCCACCGGATAAGGAGGAACTCCCATGCGTATTGTTTTTGCCGCCGCCGCGCTCCTGCTTGCAGCGGGGGCGCAGGCCCAAGTGCTCAAGTGTGACCAGGCGTCCACCCAGACCGACATGAACCTGTGCGCGGATCAGGCGTATCGCCAGTCCGACGCCGAGTTGAACGCCGCGTACAAGGAAGCGACGGAGCGCCTGAAGGACAGCAAGGACGCCTTGACGCAACTGCAGGCGGCGCAGAAAGCGTGGCTGTTCTTTCGCGATGCCGAATGCGCGTTTTCGTCAACAGGCGTGACGGGCGGCAGCGCCTATCCGATGGTGTTGAGCATGTGTCTGGACAAGCTCACGAAGGCTCGTACCAAGGAATTGCGCGCGTATCTCGCCTGCGAGGAAGGCGACACGAGCTGCCCGGTGCCCCGCAAGCCATGAAGGCTGCCGCGCAGACTGACGGACACCAGGCCAGCCCGGAAGTCACCAACCCCGACACCAGCAACCCCGGCACCAGCCACCCGGACATCGCCGACCCGGCCGCCGGCATCCCCGACACCGGCCTGATCGTCGACGACCATGGCAAGCCGCGCTGCTTTTGGCAGCCTTCCATGCCGGACTATCACGATCATGAATGGGGCCGGCCGGTTGTTGACGACCGGCGCCTGTTCGAAAAAATCTGTCTGGAAGGTTTTCAGGCCGGCATGGCGTGGATCACCATCCTGCGCAAGCGCGAGGCGTTTCGCGAGGCCTTCGACGATTTCGACATGGAACGGGTGGCTCGTTACACCGAGCGCGACGTCGAGCGCCTGATGACCAATGCGGACATCGTGCGCAACCGCGCCAAGATCGTGTCGGCCATCAACAATGCGCAGCGCGCGCGCGAACTGGCCGACGAGACCGGCTCGCTGGCCGGCTGGCTCTGGGCGCATGAGCCGCCGCCGCAGGATCGTCCGGCGACGGTGGACCGGCACTATTGGGACAACAATCCCACGTCCAAGGCGTCGAAAGAACTTTCGCGGGCGCTGAAGCGGTGCGGCTGGACGTTCGTGGGTCCGACGACCATGCACGCCTTCATGCAGGCCGTGGGCATGGTGAACGAGCACATGAGCGGCTGCGTCTGCCATGGGCAGATCGAGGCGGCGCGCAAGTACATCCGGCGGCCGGGCTGAACAGCTGACCGGCTAAACCCCGTCAGACCACGCTGATCCGCAGTTCAGCCAGCAACGCCGCCGCCTGGGTCTTGGAAATCGTGGCGCCGGCCAGCCGGGCGGCCGCCGTCAGATCCAATCCGCCAAGGTCCGCTTCCCGCAGGTCCGCGCCTTCGAAATGGACGTTTTTCAACGTGGCATTGCGCAGGCTGCCGCCGTGAAAGACCGTCTCGCGGAAATCGCTTCCCGACAGGTCCGCGTCCGAGAAATCCAACTGCAGCAGATTGCACTTTCGAAACGACACGCCGCGCAGCAGGGCCCCGACCAGCAGGCATTCCTCAAGCGACCACCCCAGGCAAGCGATGCCGTCGAAGTCCGATCCCGTCAGCTTGCAAGCGCGGAACCGGGCGCTGGCCAGCCGCGCGCGGCGCCAGTTGGCGTTGTTCAGATCGCAGCTCTGGAAGGTCGCCTCACTGGCGTCCGCCGACGCAAAGCTGGCCGAGCCGCCGCGGCAGCGGAGCCATTGGGTGTCGGTCAGATCCGCGCCTTGGAAGGAGGCACCCGCGATGGCGCAGCCGCTGAACTGAAAGCCGCGCAGCTCCAGGCGGGAAAAATCCGCCTCCTGGAAGTCGCAATCCACAAATGACAGCGCCTTGCCTGCCGCCGTCTCGATGAAGGCCTGCATGGCCTTGCGGTCGATGTCCTGGCCTTCGATCGGCGGAGAAACCGGTTGCGTCATGCGGGTCAGGCCGAGGCGTCGGACTGCAGACGGCCCAGGATGAAGCCATCCACCGCACTGGTGCGGCCGCGCCACAGGGTCGGCTGTCCGGCGATGGGCGTGCCGTCGGCCGTGAAGAACAGAGCGTCGGCCAGGTGAATGTAGTTGGGCAGCGGATCGATGGGCTGAGGCAGGCGGAACACGTCGCCCAGTTCGGCCAGCGACGCGTGCACGGTTTGGCGCGTGTCGGGGTCCAGCGACGCCAGCGAGCCCGAGAAGCTGGCGGCGAAGGTGTCGAAGTACTCGGCGCCCGAGACGATCGAGCCGGACACCAGCATGCCGCCCATCTGCAGGGTCACGCCAATGCTTTCGATCTGGCTGCCGTTGTTGACCAGGTTGACCAGGAACTGCAGAAAGGCGTCTGCGGCGGGCGCAGCGGCGGCGGGTTGGCCGGGGGTGGTGTCGATGCTCATGAGCGGGGTCTCTGAAAGATTTGCAAGAGGCACAAGATACTCGAAGGGCGCTAAAAATGGTCGCGCCGCAATTCGGAGAGAAACGGGCCGTTCGGGCGCCTGACCGGGTCTTCCGGCGGGGAGTGCGGGGAGTATGTTGGCACCCTGACCGTCAATCGCTTTGGAGCATCCATGAGCAGTGTGAATTTCCTGGGTATCAACGCCGGCGACGGCCAGCCCGGCTCGGCCGCCCGACATGCAAACGCCAGTGCCGGCGCCAGCTTCCGCGCGGCGTTCGCCGACGCCACCGAGCGCAATCGTTCGGCCATGGGTCACGGCGTGTCCGGCGCCTCGCAGGCCGCACCCTCGCAGGCCGAAAAGGAATTCATGGACTACGCAGGGATGTCGATCGAGGACAAGATGTTCTACGCGGCCCTGGCGAGCCTGGGCATTTCCAAGGAAGAATACGACGCCATGTCGGCCGCCGAACGCCTGGAAGTCGCCAAGAAAGTCGCCCTGGCCATGCAGCAACTGGCCAAGGCCGACAACACGCAGGAAGTGCTCTGAGGCGCTGACCGCCCCATGCAAAAAGGCCCGCTTGCGCGGGCCTTTTCACATTACCAGCCCCAGCAGGTGCCGGCCGCGGGCTTGCCGCAGGTGCGGTAATTGACGGCGAACCACAGTTTGCCCGCGCCGCGCGGCGTGGAGTCCGCCGTTTTCACGTCGTTGCGCGGCAGCTCTTCCAGCGTGTCGCGCGCGGTCTTGGTGGGCGAGCCGCTGGCGGCGTTGGCTTCCAGCGTGATGCGGCCCAGGCTGGCGGCGTCGCGGTCTTCGAACACGATATCCGTGTCAGTCAACGCGCTCATCTTCAGCGACGCATCGCGCACGGCGGCGGCGTAGCTGTCGTTGGCCCCGGTCGGCAGGATGTCCTTGTTCAGCGTACTGACCGCCAGGATTTCGGCGGCCGTGGCTGGCGCCTGCATCTTGTACTGGTCCAGGCCCAGCAGCTGCCCGGCCGCGGCCTGCCGGCGCAGCCAGTCGCCCCACAGGAATTCCGCAAACTCGGGCAGGTTGCCGTTGCTGTAGGCAATATCACGCGTGAAGTACACCAGCGATCGGTAGCGGTCTTCCTGCATGCCGCCCGGTTCCTGCGCATGGGGCAGGCCGACTCGCGTGGGCAGCTGGTCGACGGTGATCGGCTGGTTTTGGCCGTCGCGCAGCCAGGCGCGGCGCTCGTCCACCAGGCGCTGCCAGAAGGCCGTCGCGGTCGTAAGGTCGCTGTAGTTGGCGTCGACCTTCACCCAAACGGGGAGCTTCGGGCCGCCATCAAAGATCTCGCGCAGCGACGAGAACGTGTGGTGGCCGTCGGTCAGGTACAGATTGCCGTCCCAGCCCACGACCACCGTCTTCAGGTTGGCCGTGTTCGTGCCCGGCGCGTCCATGCACGTGAATGTGTTGGGCTGGTCCAGGCGGGCGGCGCGGGCCTCGGCGATGCTCTGGAACTTCTGCGCGCGCTCGGCGCCGCCCACGTCCTCGCAGTAGTCATCGAACTTCTTGCCGACGGTGCGGTTCAGGTAATCCAGTTGCAGCACGGGATCGGCCGCCCAGGTGGCGCGGTCGAAATCGCCTTGCCAGCGGCCGAGCTTGTAGTAGATCTGGTCATAGCCGATCGCGGCCTGCGTGGGATGCAGTTCCTCGATGCGGACCTGAATGACGTCGCCCGGCTTTTTCTGCAGATAGGCGGTGTTGCGCGGTGGCGTTTCGGGTTCCGGCTCCGGGGCGGGCTGCGGCGCCGGGGTTTCGGCGACCGGCGGCTGGGCGGCATCGTCGTCGTCATCGCCGCCACCGTTGCAGGCAGCCAGGGCCAGCGGCAACAAAGCCAAGGCCAGGGCGCGCATCAGGCGCGCGGGACGGACGAGGGGGGAAAGCTCGGAATCGGAACGAGAGGGCATGGCAGTTCTTGGGGGGCTGCGATCAGTAAGGGAGGCCGATCATGCCGGACGCGTGTTTCCTGCGCATTGCACGTCACCGAGAATCTGACCGAGCATAGGGCGCTCGCACGGCCGTGGGCAAGGAGATAATGGCAGCGCGCCCGCCCGGCCCATCACCGGGCGGCTCGTTCAAATAACACCAAGGAGGCTGCCGGCAATGGCTTACATCAACTTCTGGCGCGCCTGCGTCGTGCTGACGCTGAGCGCAATCGGTTTTGGCGCCGCGGCGGACGATCGGGCCGCGAATGGCCGCGGTGCGCAATTGCTGGAGGCGTCAGGTAGCGGCGAGACGGCGCGCGTGCGCCAGCTGCTGGCCGAGGGCGCGCCGATCGAGACGCGGGACGGGCAGGGCAACACGCCGCTGCTGCGCGCCACGCAGGGCAACCACGCTCAGGCCGCGGCGGCGCTCATCGAAGCCGGCGCCGACGTGAACGCCCAGAACCGCATGCAGGACAGCGCGTATCTGCTGGCGGGTGCGCAGGGCTATCGCGACATCCTAGAACTAACGCTGTCGCACGGCGCCGACCTGAAAAGCACCAACCGCTATGGCGGCACGGCCTTGATTCCCGCGTGCGAGCGGGGCCATGTCGAGGTCGTGAAGCGGCTGCTGGCGGCCGGCGTGGATCCCAACCATGTCAACCGGCTCGGTTGGACGGGGCTGCTCGAGGCCATCATCCTGAGCGACGGCGGACCGCGCCATCAGGCGATCGTGGCGTTGCTGATCGAGGGGGGAGCGGACGTGAATCTGCCCGACAAGGAGGGGCGCACCCCATTGCACCACGCGCGTCAGCGCGGGCAGACGGAAATCGTGCAGATGCTGGAGCGCGCCCGGGCGCGGTAGCACCCGGGCGGCAAGATGGGCCGGCGCCGCAGGGCGGCCGGCCCGGGACAACTTTAGAACTGGTGGCGGATGCCCACGCCGGCGGCGGTGCTCTTCAGACCGTCGATGAACGCGTAGTCCGTGCCGTACGAACCGTAGGCGTACAGGTTGGTGCGCTTGGACAGGTCGTAGGTGTAGCCCACGCTGTAGACGTTCATGTTGGCGTCGCCGCCCGTCAGCTTGTCGTTGGACGGAGCCACGTGCTGCCACGAGGTGAACAGGCTGCCGGAAGCGCCCACGGGGAAGGTGGCGCCCAACATGTAGGAATTGGCCTTGAAGCCGTCCACGAAGCGGTTGGTGCCAAATTCATCGCTGAACGGCGTGCCGGCCGGCAGGTCCTGGCCGACGAACCAGCCGTCGGTGGTGCGGCCGTAGGCGGCAGCCAGCTTGACCACTTCCAGGTCATACGATGCGCCCAAGGCGTACTGACGCGGCGTGGCGCCATTGTCGATGGTGCTGCGGTTGGCGCCGTTCAACTGATCGTACGTCAGCGTCACGTTCAGCGGACCCTGCACGTAGCGCAGGCCGGTGGTGATGCCGCGGGTGTTGTCCGCGGTGCGGAAGCCCGTCTGGTCCGCCGTGGTGTCGTCCGCATTGAACGAATAGCCAATGGCGAATTCAAAGCCGTTCACCGACGGGGTACGGTACATGACCATGTTGTCCCAGCGCATGGTGTTGGCCGCGCTGAAACCCAGGCCCAGGTTGGATTGGGTGTAGCTGGTGTAGAAGGGATCGATGTCGGCCAGGTAGTTGGAACCGACCGTGGCTTGGCGGCCGAATTCCAGCGAGCCCCAGGCGTCGTTGGCCAGACCGATGGTGGCTTGGCGGCCGAACAGGCGGCCGGATTGGCCGCGGCCGCCGTTGGCGGAGTCAAAGCCGCTTTCCAGCTTGAAGACGGCGCGCAGGCCGTCGCCCAGATCTTCGGATCCGCGCAGGCCCCAGCGGGAGCCGGCCTGGATGCCGTTGATCATGCCGACTTTGGAACCACTGTAGCCATCGCCCTTGATCTTGTTGTAGCCGAGGCCGGTGTCGATGACACCGTAAAGAGTGACTGACGGTTCTGCCTGGGCAACGCCTGCGAAAGAAGCCAGCATTGCCGCGGCGAGCAGCGTCTTTTTCATCCGGAAAACTCCTGTGTAGCAGTTGAAGAAAAGCAAAAGGAACACGACGCCAGGCAATCAACCCGACGGTGTTCCTCGGCGCATAGTGTAGAACAATGCGTTAATTGTCGTTATCCGCCGTCAATTCTTGGCAAAATTCGAACACTTTCTAGTGACGCACTTTGGGTGAGCCCGCGGGGGGCGACGGGTGCCGGTTTGACCGCGCCGCCTCATAGTGGCATCTTGCCCAAAACCTGAACTCCTGGAAGCCGCGCCTTGGACTACCCCCAGCCGCTCGTCACCGTCGACGCCGTCCTTCTCACCCTGCGCGAATCCGGTCTGGAAGTCGCGCTGCACCAGCGCGACCGCGATCCCTATCAAGGCGCGATGGCGCTGCCCGGCGGGGTGGTGCACGCCGACGAGGACACGTCCACCGAAGACAGCATCCGGCGGGTATTGCGCGACAAGACCGGCTTCGAGCCGCGCTATCTGGAGCAATTGCAGGTGTTCTCCGGCCGGGACCGGGATCCCCGGCAGTGGTCGCTGTCGGTGGCCTATGTGGCGCTGGTGCCCGCCGCCGAACTGGCCGCCGCCACGCGCGCGGCGTTTCGTTTCGTCAGCGTGGACGCATTGCCGCCGCTGGCGTTCGACCACGCCGACATCGTCACGGCGGCCGTGGATCGGCTGCGCAGCAAGTCCACCTATTCCACGCTGCCGTTCTTCCTGCTGCCCGAGCGCTTCACGCTGACCCAACTGCAGCACACCTACGAGGCGATCCTGCAGACCCGGCTGGAGAAGTCCAATTTCCGCCGCAAGATGGAGGCGTGGGGCGCGCTCGAGGCCACCGGCGAAGTGGTCGGAGGCGCGCAGCGCCCGGCGCGCCTTTACCGGTTGAAGGATTTCACGTTTTTCGATCGTAGCGTCGGCTGATGCCGAGGCCGCTGCCTTTCCAATGCAAAGATAGTTGCATAACGACAATAAGTGAGCTTATACTGGCGTCACTTAGTTTTGAAATGCCACTAAGGGGCGAACATGTTCACCATCACCGCAGTCATTGAAGGGCAACGCACGACCGACACGCCGGCCGCGTTCCGGTTTCCGGGCGGCGAGATGCAGGTCACCATTCCCGCCGGCCTGCGCGAACAAGCCGACGCCGCGCGCGAATTCCGCATCCACGCCTTGCTGAAGTCGGCCGACGACATCATGCAGTTGCTACTGCTGACCGACGCGCTGCGCCGCCTGAACCCCGCCGCGCCCGTGCATCTGGACATGCCCTACGTGCCGTACGCCCGCCAGGACCGCGTCTGCAACCCGGGCGAGGCGCTGGGCGCCTCCGTGTTCTGCAAGCTCATCAACGACCAGCAGTACGCCACCGTCACCATCGTGGAACCGCACAGCGACGTCACGCCGGCGCTGTTGCAGCGGGTGCGGGTGGTCGACGCCGCCGCGTTCCTGAAGAATGCGCTGGCCGCGTCGGCCTTTGCCCAGGGCGTCACGCTGATGGCCCCGGACGCCGGCGCTCGCAAGCGGGTGCAGGCGCTGGCCAAGGCACTGGGCGTCGCGGACGTCCGCTACGCGGAAAAGGTCCGCGACCCGCAGACCGGCCGCATCACTGAAACCCGCGTGCCCGACGATATCCCGGACCAGCCACTGCTGGTCGTCGACGACATCTGCGACGGCGGACGCACATTCCTGGAACTGGCCGCCGCCCTGGCCGGCAAGACCCGCCAGCCGCTCTACCTGTATGTCACGCACGGCATCTTCAGCAAGGGCCTGACGGAACTGAAGGCCCGTTACGCAGAGATTTTCACCGCCTACGACTGGACCCGCACGGAAGCGGCCGCCGCGCCTGGCGCCGCCGCCGTGCTGGTCAACTGAGAATTCCGGTCAACGAACAATGCTGGTCAACTAAGAAGGAACCCGCCATGAATGCCCCCGACACCCTGGCCCCCGCGCTCAAGAACGGCCTGAATCCCTTCCTGCAGGCGGATTTCTACAAGACCGGCCACCCGTTCCAGTACCCCAAGGGCACGAACAAGATCCTGGCCAATTTCACGCCGCGTTCGGCGCGCCTGGCGCCGGTGCTACCGGAACTGTTCGACGAGAAGATCGTCTGGTTCGGCCTGCAGGGCTTCATCAAGGAAATCCTGATCGGCCTGTTCAACCGCGAGTTCTTCGCCAAACCCGCCACCACGGCCGTGCGCCAGTACCAACGCCGCGTGGACAACGCCCTGGGCAAGGGCGCCGTCACGGTGGATCACCTGCAGGCGCTGCACGACCTGGGTTACCTGCCGCTGGAAATCCGCTCGGTGCCCGAAGGCGCGCGCGTCGACATCCGCGTGCCGCCAGTCACCTTCATCAACACCCGGCCGGAATTCGCCTGGCTGGTGACCTACATCGAAACCCTGTTCAGCTGCGAGTCCTGGAAGCCGTCCACCGTCGCCACCATCGCCTTCGAATACCGCAAGCTGCTGACCTATTTCGCGCAACTGACCGGCAGTCCGATGGCGTTCGTGGACTGGCAGGGCCACGACTTTTCGATGCGCGGCATGGCCGGCCTGTACGACGCGCGCAAGTGCGGCGCGGGTCACCTGCTGTCCTTCACCGGCACCGACACGATCCCGGCCATCGACTACCTGGAAGACATCTACAACGCGGATTCCGACCGGGAACTCATCGGCGGCTCGGTGCCCGCGACAGAGCACTCCGTGATGTGCCTGGGCAGCAAGGAAGGCGAGATCGAGACCATCCGCCGCCTGGTCAAGCAGGTGTATCCGGCGGGCATCGTGTCGGTGGTGTCTGACACCTGGGACTTCTGGCAGGTGGTGACGGACTTTGCCGCGGCGCTCAAGTCCGAGATCATGAGCCGCCAGCCGGATGCGCTGGGCAACGCCAAGGTCGTGTTCCGTCCTGATTCCGGCGACCCCGTGAAGATCCTGACCGGCTACTTCTGCACGGATGTGCCGGGCGTGCAGGACCGCGCTGCCCTGCAAGCGGCGCAGGCCGCGGGCTTCGAGGCCGTGCGCGATGCGGCCACGGGGACGTACTGGCTGCTGGGCGAGGACGCCAGCGCCCAGCAGACGCTGCGCGCGCCCGAGGTGAAGGGCGCTGTGCAATGCCTGTGGGACACGTTCGGCGGCGTAGAGACCGATCGCGGGTACAAGCTGCTGGATCCGCACGTCGGCCTGATCTACGGCGATTCCATCACGCTGACCCGGGCGCGCGACATCCTGGTGCGCCTGGAACGCAAGGGCTTTGCGTCGGGCAACGTGGTGCTGGGCATCGGGTCGTACACCTATCAGTACCTGACCCGCGACACGTTCGGCTGGGCGCTGAAGGCCACGTACGCCGAGGTCAACGGCGAGCCGCAGGAACTGGTCAAGGACCCGGTCACCGATTCCGGCGTGAAGAAGTCCGCCAAGGGCTTGCTGCGCGTGGACGAGACGCCGGACGGCTTCGTGCTGCACGACCAGCAGACGCCCGAGCAGGCGGCGGGCGGCGCGCTGGCGCCGGTGTTCCGCGATGGCGAGCTGCTGGTGGAACAAAGCCTGGCGGAAATCCGGGCGCGGCTGCAGGGATCGTGGGTGTGTCCCGAACCCGGCAGCATCCGCTGGCCGGCCTGCTGATCCCGCAGGTGTTTGCCGGCAGATAAAACGACAACTGCGCCCCTTTGGGCGCCGTTGTTGCTGGCGAGACCGGTCTTCGTGGGGCAAGGTGTCAGACACCCTTGTGGCGCCTGCTCAACTTGACGGTCGTTGCTGACGGGTCTCAGACACCTTGCAGAGCGGACCCAAGGTGTCTGACACCCACTGCTCCGCTCCCCAAGCTGACGGCATCTTCGCCGGGTGTCTGACACCGTCCTGGAAACAGTAACGGCGCCTTGAGGGGCGCCGTTATGTTTGCGTGCCAGCAGGTCAGCCCGGCCGGCGCGCGCGTTTTTCCTCGCGCACGAAGATCACCACGCCCACGATCACCATCAGCGCCAGCGCATACCAGGTGATGGCGTACGTCAGATGGTTGTTCGGGAAGTTGATCATCGTAAGCCCGCCCACCGGCTCCCGGGCGGGATCCTTGCCGGGGCTGGATGCCGCATCGGCGTCGATGAAGTAGGGCGCCACGTCGGCAAGTCCGCGCGCCGCCGCGATGCCGGGCAGATCGCGTGAATACCAGAGGTTGGCGGCCGGGTCGTTGTTGCGTAGAAAGCCGCTGGCCGGTTCGCCCATGCGCAGCAATCCCGTGACCTGGCCCGGCGCCGGCGGCTGGGCGCTATTGGCCGCGTCCTTGCGCCATGCCGGCAGCACGAAGCCTCGGTTCACCAGCACGGTGCCGCCGTCCGCCAGTTGCAGCGGCGTCATGACCCAATAGCCGCTGCCCAGTTCGGTGGCGGCCTGCACCAGCGTCTGCTTGTCGAAGTGGTAAGTGCCGGACGCGGTGACGTGGCGGTATTCGGCGTTGTCCTGCGTCAACTGCGCCCATTCGTTCTTGCCGGGGGCGGGCGTGGCGGGCGCGTGGGCCCGCTGATCCACCTGCGCGATCAGCGCGCGCTTCCAGGCCAGCCGGTGTACCTGCCAGGTTCCCAGGGCGCAAAGCCCGGCGAAGATGGCAACAGCCAGCAACCCCAGGATGACCAGGGTTGCCTTGCTGCGCGGATTACGGGAGGTGTCGCGTGAAGAAATGTCTTTGACTACAGCCATCAGGGCATCTTGCGCATGTCATGCGGGGACATGGGCATCATGTTGGAGTTCAAGTGGTACATGATCCAGATGGATCCGCTGAGCGTGATGACGACCAGCACGAGCGTGAATATTAACGCCAACATGTTCCACCCGCTTTCGGACTTGGTGTCCAGGTGCAGGAAGTAGATGATGTGGACCACGATCTGCACGACGGCAAAGGCCAGGATCACCAGGCCGGTGACCCGCGAGCTGTCGATGACGCGGTCCATGACCAGCCAGAACGGAATGGCCGTCAGGATGGCCGCCAGCACGAAGCCGGTCATGTAGCTCTTGAAGGTGCCGTGGCCGGCGCCGTCGTCATCGTCATGGTGGCCATCGTGATGATCGTGGCCGTGGTGGCCGCCGTGGCCGGTGTCGGCCAGGTTATCCATGTGCGACGTCATGGCAGCACTCCCATCAGATACACGAAGGTGAACACGCCCACCCAGATCAGGTCCAGGAAGTGCCAGAACATCGACAGGCACATCAGGCGGCGGCGGTTTTCAGGGATCAGGCCGTGCATGCGCACCTGCAGCATCAGCGTCACCAGCCACACGATGCCGAACGTCACGTGCAACCCGTGCGTGCCGACCAGCGTGAAGAACGCCGACAGGAAGGCGCTGCGTTGGGGGCCGGCGCCTTGATGGATCAGGTGCCAGAACTCGTAGATTTCCAGCGACAGAAAGCCCAGGCCAAGGATGCCGGTCACTGCCAGCCACAACTGCGTCGCGCCGATGCGGTTGCGCCGCATCTCCAGCATCGCGAACCCGTAGGTGATGGACGACAGCAGCAGCAGCGATGTGTTCACGGCCACCAGCGGCAGGTCGAACAGGTCCGCGCCGGACGGGCCCGCCGCGAAGCTGCGGCCCAGCACGCCGTAGACCGCAAACAGGCACGCGAAGATGAGGCAGTCGCTCATCAGGTAGACCCAGAACCCAAGCAGCGTACCGTTCTTGGGATGATGTTCGCCAGGAACGTAGAAGACCGGTTCCTGGGACGGCGCGGCGCCGCCGGGCATGGGGTGGGCGAGGGTATCAGACATGTTGCGCTAGCAGCCTTGAACGGGCGTCTTCCGTGGCGACGACCTCAGCGGCCGGCACGTAGTAGTCGCGCTTGTAGTTGAAGGTATGGATGATCGACACGAGGATCAGCGCCGCGAACGACAACACCACCAGCGGCCACATGTGCCAGATCAGGGCAAAGCCCAGCACCACGCTGATCCCGGCAAGCACGATGCCCGCCCAGGTGTTCTTCGGCATGTGAATCGGAATGAAGCCCTGCTGCGGACGCTGGTAGCCATGCTGCTTCATCTGCCACCAGGCGTCCAGGTCATGCACCCGCGGCGTGAATGCAAAGTTGTAGACGGGCGGCGGCGACGAGGTGGACCATTCGAGCGTGCGGCCATCCCAAGGATCGCCGGTGGTGTCGCGCAACTGGTCGCGGCGGCGGTAGCTGACCACGAGCTGGATGATGAAGCTGGCGATGCCGCATGCGATCAGCAGCGCACCGAAGGCCGCGATCTGGAACCAGATCTGCAGCGACATGTCTTCAAAGTGGTTCACGCGGCGCGTCACGCCCATCAGGCCCAGCACGTACAACGGCATGAAGGCCACGTAAAAGCCCACGAGCCAGAACCAGAACGAGCATTTGCCCCAGAACGGATCGAGTTTGTAGCCGAACGCCTTCGGGAACCAGTACGTGATGCCGGCCATCAGCCCGAACAGCACGCCGCCGATGATCACGTTGTGAAAGTGCGCAATCAGGAACAGGCTGTTGTGCAGCGCGAAGTCGGCGGGCGGTACGGCCAGCAGCACGCCCGTCATGCCGCCGATCACGAAGGTGACCATGAAGCCGAGCGTCCAGAGCATGGGGACTTCAAAGCGGATGCGCCCGCGGTACATGGTGAACAGCCAGTTGAAGATCTTGGCGCCTGTCGGGATCGAGATGATCATTGTCGTGATCCCGAAGAACGAGTTCACGCTTGCCCCGGATCCCATGGTGAAGAAGTGGTGCAGCCACACCAGGTACGACAGCACGGTGATCACGACCGTGGCGTAGACCATGGACGCATAGCCGAACAGGCGCTTGCGGCAATACGTGGACACCACTTCGGAAAAGATGCCGAATGCGGGCAGGATCAGGATGTAGACCTCGGGGTGGCCCCAGATCCAGATCAGGTTCACGTACATCATGGCGTTGCCGCCGAAGTCCGCGGTGAAGAAGTTGGTGCCCACGTAGCGGTCCATGGACAAGAGCGCCAGCACCGCCGTCAGCACGGGGAACGCCGCCACGATCAGCACGTTGGTGCACAGCGCGGTCCACGTGAAGATGGGCATGCGCATCATCTTCATGCCGGGCGCGCGCATCTTCACGATGGTGACCAACAGGTTCACGCCCGATAGCAGTGTTCCCACGCCCGCTATCTGCAATGCCCATATGTAGTAGTCGACCCCGACGTCCGGACTGTGCAGGATGCCTGATAAGGGTGGATACGCCAGCCAGCCGGTGCGGGCGAATTCCCCCACGAACAGCGACATCATCACCAGGATCACGCCGCCCGCGGTCATCCAGAAGCTGAAATTGTTCAGGAACGGAAACGCGACGTCGCGCGCGCCGATCTGCAGCGGCACGATGAAATTCATCAGTCCCGTGACCAGCGGCATCGCCACGAAGAAGATCATGATGACGCCGTGCGCCGTGAAGATCTGGTCGTAGTGGTGGGGCGGCAGAAAGCCGGTGGAGTCGCCGAAGGCCACGGCCTGCTGGGAACGCATCATGATGGCGTCGGCAAAGCCGCGCAGCAGCATCACGATGCCAAGGATCACGTACATGATCCCGATCTTCTTGTGGTCGATGCTGGTGAACCACTCGCGCCACAGATAGCCCCACTTCTTGTAGTACGTGACGGAGCCCAGCAGCACGATGCCGCCCGCCGCCACCACGAAGAAGGTGCCCAGCAGAATGGGATCGTGAAAAGGAATGGCGTCCCAGGTAAGCCGGCCGAAGATCAGCTTGGTGAGGTCAGGTTGATCAGGCATCTCGATTCCAGCAAAAAAACCGCGTTTACATGGAGCACGTCGCGTGCCGAAAAACCTGCCGCGCTACAGCACCAGTCCTTCAGAGGCCGTGCACATGGCGCCGACATACTTGCGCGGCGGCGTTTCCGTAAGTCCCAACTGCTCGCGCACTTGCGGGTCCAGGGTGGTGAGGTTGTGCGCGCCCGGTATGCCGGCGCCGCCTTGCGCGTCGATGGCCATTGCATCGCGCATGCACATGCGGTTGGGTTCGACGCAGCGGTTCACGATGGCGTCGAAAAGGCCCGGCGCAACGGTGGCGTAAAGCTGCACCGGGTTGCGCTCGCTGGGTTGTTCAAGCTTCAGGTAAGCCGCGCGGTCCAGCGTGGCCTGCGATTTCTGGGCCTGCGCGACCCAGTCGTCAAAGCCCTTCTGATCCAGGCCATGGAAGCGGAATCGCATGCCCGAAAAGCCGGAGCCGCTGTAATTGGCGGACAGGCCTTCGTATTCGCCGGGGTGGTTGATGACCGCGTGCAGTGTGGTCTGCATGCCGGGCATGGCGTAGATCTGCCCGGCCAGCGCGGGCACGAAGAACGAGTTCATGACCGACGACGAGGTGATCTTGAACTGGATGGGACGGTCCACCGGCGCGGCCATCTCGTTGACGGCGGCCACGCCTTGCTCGGGATAGAGGAACAACCACTTCCAGTCCAGCGCAACCACTTCGACGACCAGCGGCTTGGTGTTGGGCGGCACTTCGCGGCCTTCGGACAGGCGCGCCAGCGGCCGGTAGGGATCGAGCTGGTGCGTGCTGACCCATGTGAGCGCGCCGAGCGCAATGATGATGAGCAGCGGCGCGGCCCAGATCAGCAGCTCCAGCATCGTGGAGTGGTTCCAGTCGGGATCGTAGGCGGCTTCCTTGTTGCTGGCGCGATAGCGCCATGCGAACAGCAGCGTGAGGATGATGACCGGCACGATGATGATGAGCATCAAGCCGGTGGAGATGATGATCAAGTTGCGTTGTTGCACGGCCACGTCACCCGATGGCGACAGCAGGACCGCATTGCACCCGGCGAGCAGCGGCAGGGCGGCAAACAGGATCAATCCGCGGAGCCTTGCGAAGGACGACATAGTCATACCCCGAAACGTAACCGTGCGAAGTAAACGAAACACTACGCTGGAAGCCGCGAAAAATCTAGGGTAAAAAGAGCAAAAGTATGCACGGGAACGCGTGCGGGGCAGTCATGGGCCAAAACGCTTGCGGCGTCCGGCATGATGCGCGTACCGTGGTGCTGGTGTGTTGCAAGATCGTAGACAAGGCGTATCCAGAACCTTCTTTTGCGAGCGAACCCATGTCGACCACCACGCAGTATCCTGGTCATCCCGCTCCCGGATCCGGTCCCGGGGCGATCAGCGGCGGAGCCAGCCACGCCAAGGTGGCGCCCGGTGAAATCGCCGTGGGGGTGGTCGTCGGACGCGCCTCTGAATACTTCGATTTCTTCGTCTTCGGCATTGCGTGCGTGCTGGTTTTTCCGAAGGTGTTCTTTCCCTTCGAAGGCCCATTGGAAGGCACGCTGTCGGCCTTCATCATCTTCTCTTTCGCCTTCATCATGCGTCCCATCGGCACCGCGCTGTCGATGGCGGTTCAGCGCCGATGGGGCCGCGCAACCAAGCTGACCGTCGCCTTGTTCGTGCTAGGCACTGCGACCGTGGGCATGGCGTTCCTACCCAGCTATGAATCCATTGGCGTGCACGCCATCACCTTGCTCGCGGTGTTCCGGTGCCTGCAGGGCCTGGCGTTTGGCGGCTCGTGGGACGGCCTGCCGTCGCTGCTGGCGTTGAACGCGCCGCCCAATCGCCGCGGCTGGTATTCGATGATGGGTCAGCTTGGTGCGCCCGTCGGCTTCTTGGTGGCCAGTGCGCTGTTTCTCTATCTGCATGTGACGCTCACGCAGGCCGATTTTCTTGAATGGGGCTGGCGCTATCCATTCTTCGTGGCGTTCGCGATTAACGTGGTGGCGCTGTTTGCGCGGCTGCGGCTGGTCGTCACCGAGGAATACACGCAGCTGCTTGAAGAAGGCGAACTCGAGCCCATCGGCATCCGCGAGATCATCAGCCAGCAAGGCTACAACCTCTTCATTGGCGCCTTCGCCGCGCTGGCCAGCTATGCGCTGTTTCACCTCGTCACGGTTTTTCCGCTGTCGTGGATCGCTGTCAGCGGCACGCAACAGATTTCGGATGTGCTGATCGTTCAGATCATCGGCGCGGTGATCGGCATCCTGGGCACGATCGCGTCCGGGTGGCTGGCTGATCGCATCGGGCGGCGTACCACGCTGGGATTGCTTGCCATGCTGATCGGCGTGTTTGCGATCGTGTCGCCTTGGCTGCTGGGCGGCGGGCCGAAGGCGCAGGATGCGTTCATTTTGATCGGCTTCGCGCTACTGGGTCTGTCTTATGGACAGGCATCCGGCACGGTCACAGCCAACTTCACGCGGCGGTTCCGTTATACCGGTGCGGCCTTGACGTCCGACATGGCGTGGCTGGTCGGCGCGGCGTTCGCGCCGGTCGTGGCACTGGGGCTGTCGGCGCGGTTCGGGCTGGTGGCGGTCAGCGTGTATTTGCTGTCCGGCGTAGCTTGCACGTTGATTGCGCTGCGCATCAACAAGGTGCTTGAAACCCGCGATTGAATGTGGGGCAGCGAGTTGCTGCCCCGGTGTCTGACACCCTGGTGAGATGGTCTTAAGTTTGCTGCGGTGTGCCTAGGGTGTCAGACACCTGCTGCGGATGACCTTGCTGCCCCGGTGTCTGACACCCTGGTGAGATGGTCTTGGGTTTGCTGCGGTGTACCTAGGGTGTCAGACACCTGCTGCGGAAGACCTTGCTGCCCCGGTGTCTGACACGCTGGTGAGATGGTCTTGGGTTTGCTGCGGTGTACCTAGGGTGTCAGACACCTGCTGCGGATGACCTTGCTGCCCCGGTGTCTGACACCCCCTGGTGAGATGGTCTTGGGTTTGCTGCGGTGTACCTAGGGGGTCAGACACCTACTGCGGATGACCGTGCTGCCCCGGTGTCTGACACCCTGGTGAGATGGTCTTGGGTTTGCTGCGGTGTACCTAAGGTGTCAGACACCTGCTGCGGAAGACCTTGCTGCCCCGGTGTCTGACACCCTGGTGAGATGGCCTTGGGTTTGCTGCGTTGTACCTAGGGTGTCAGACACCTGCTGCGGATGACCTGGCCCCGGTGTTTGACATGCCGCACCGGCGTTCAGCCCAGATATCCTTCCAATACGTTCGCAACGTTGACGCCCACGTCGGCGACCGCATAGCCGCCTTCCATCGTGAACACCGCGGGCAGGCCCAGGCCGGCCAGCAGGCGGCCGACCTGCAGATAGTCGGCGCTTTTCAACTTGAACTTGGATATCGGATCGCCCTCGTAGGTATCCACGCCCAGCGCAACGACCAGCGCATCGGCCTTGAACGCGCGGACCGCGTCCAGGCCCTGCTGCAAGGCCGCCGTCCATGCTGCAAAGTCGCTGCCGGCAGGCAGCGGCAGGTTCACGTTGCAGCCCTGGCCTGCGCCGTCGCCGCGCTCGTCGGCGTATCCCAGGTAGAACGGATACTCGGTGGTCGGGTCGCCATGGACCGATACGGTCAGCACGTCGCCGCGGTCGTAGAAGATGCTCTGCGTGCCGTTGCCATGGTGATAGTCCACGTCCAGCACGGCAACGCGCTGCGCGCCGGCGTCGCGCAGCGCCTGGGCCGCCAGCGCCGCGTTGTTCAAAAAGCAGTAACCGCCGAAGAAGTCCGCGCCGGCATGATGGCCGGGCGGGCGCGTCAGCGCCATGGCGGCGCGCTGGCCCTGGCCTTGGGAAATGGCGCGCGCGGCGTCGATGGCGCAGGCGGCGCCCGCGGTGGCTGCCTCCCAGGTGCCGGCCGTCAGCGGACAGCCGCTATCGAACGAGAACAGCCCGACGCGCGCGGCAAAATTCGTGGGTTCGATGTCGTGCCGGAATCCGCGCACGGGCCAGATCGAAGGCAGCACGTCGAGGGCAGCGTTGGCCGGATCCAGGGCAATCCATTCGCTCCAGGCGCTTGCCAGAAAGTCCACGTAGCGCGGCGTGTGCACGCGCTTGATCAGATCCATGTCGGGCGCGGAGGGCGCGCGCAATTCACCGATGCCGCGCTGACGCAGCGCGTCCAGCACGTATTCCAGCCTTGCCGGCGTTTCGTGGCAGGGCACCAGCTTGCCGCGGAACATCTCCTGGCGGCCGCTGTGTTTGTCGTGAACGGGGTTGTGGAAGATCAGCACGATGGAAAGTCCTGGAAGGGTAGGGCAGGCGGTTGCGCCGCTACAGTGGCCGGAAAATATACAGCGCCACGGCGGGCAGTTCGCGCAAAACGGAATAGACGTCGCGTAATTCAAAGAATGCCGGATAGCCGCCGCTTACGTCCGCGACGCCCTGGCGCTTGAGCGCGAGCATCGTGCGCGGCACATGGAAGTACTGCGTCACGGCCAGCGCGCGCGTGTAGCCGTGCTCGCGCATGTAGGCGCTTGCGTGGCGGGCGGTGGCCCAGGTGTCGACGCCGGCGCTGTCCACGACGATGCGGTCGGCGGGCACGCCGCGCGCCAGCAGGTAGTCGCGCATGGCGGCGGCCTCGTCCGTGCCCGCCGGATCCACGCCGCCGCTGACGAACAGGATTCGGCATGTCGATGCGGCGTAGCAGTCGAACGCACGGTCCAGCCGCGCGGCCAGGCGCGGCGAAGGCTTGCCGCCGGGTTGCACGGTGTTGCCCAGCACGACCGCCACGTCGGCGTTCCGCGCGCTAGCCGACAGGCCCGTCGCGGCCAGTGCGACGGCCGCCAGTAGCACGAGCGCCGCCACAATCAACACGGCGCGGGTCGCAAATCGGCAGATCGAAAACGTCATGTCGTGTGTGGGAAAGAAGACGAGGCCAGGAGCTTACGGCAAAAGGCGTTGCTGCCGCATTTGTCGTAATGAGAATCATGATTGATAATGCGGCCCTTTCCGCCTGCAACTTCCCGCTGCTCTCCATGTCCCGTCCACCGCCCTCCGAAAAAGGCTGGCTCGCGCATTACCGCGAGCTGATCGGGACGTGGACCCGGCGCAGCACGAGCCGGCACGACGCGGAGGATGCCGCGCAGGATGTCGTGGCCAACATGCTGCGCAATGGCGAATCCGCGGTGCTGGACCCGAAGGCCTACCTGTATGGCGCCAGCCAGAACCGCCTGAACGGTGAGTTCCGCCGCCAGTCGCGGCGCGAGGTGCTGAGCCTGGACACGTTGACGGATGCCGAGCATCCCGTCGACGCGGATCCCGAATCCTCCATACGCGCGGCGCAGCTTGCCGATGCGCTAAAGTCGGCGCTGTCCGAGCTGCCCCTCAAATGCCAGCAGGTGTTCCTGTGGAACAAGCTCGAGGGCTACACCCAGGCCGAAATCGCCGACAAACTCGGGTTGACGCAAAGCTCGGTCGAAAAACACATGAAGCGCGCGCTGACCCATATCCATGACCGGTTGCAAGATCATGCCCCGCACTGATTCCCGCGTGAACGCCTCCCGCACGCCTGCGTCGCCGAGGGACCAGGCGGCGCACTGGTTCGCGCGCGAGCGACTGGGCGCGCTGGACGAGGCCGAACGGCGCGCGTTCCATGCGTGGCTGGGGGCGGACCCGGAGCACGCGCGCCAGTACCGCGCGATGCAGGCCTTGTGGCGTGTGGCGGATAGTCTGCCGCAAGACGAGATGCGCGAGATCCTGGCGCGATCCGGCGAGGGCCCCGCGCGGCCGGGCCGCCGCAGGTTCGCCGTGGGGCTGTCGGCTGCCTGTGCCTTGACGCTTGCCGCCGGTGTGATCGCCCCGCGGCTGTGGTCGCCGTCGCCCGGTTTCACGCAATCGCTGGCGACCGCCCGGGGCGAGCGCAAGCGCGTGGCCTTGCCCGATGGATCCCTGGTGGAGCTGAACACCGACACGCAGCTCCATGTCGCGCTGTATGCAGACCGGCGCGAGGTCGAACTGCTGGCGGGCGAGGCCTTGTTCACGGTTAGCCCCGATGCGGCGCGGCCCTTCACGGTGAACGCGGGCGCGGCGCAGGTGCGGGTGACGGGCACGCGTTTCAACGTCCGCCGCGAGGGCGATGCCGTGGCGCTGGCGGTGGACGAGGGCAGCGTGGCGTTTTCCGCAGGTTCATGGTGGAACAGGACCACGCGCCACCTGACGGCGGGCTTCGCCGCCCGCTACGCGCCCGGCGCGCCCCTGGACGCGCCGCATCAGGAAAACGTGGCTGCGATCACGGCCTGGCAGCGTGGCCGGCTGGTGTTCCGCGATACGCCGCTGGCGCAGGTGGTGGCCGAGTTGAACCGGTATCTGCGCATTCCGTTGCGGATCGACGACCGCAAGCTCGCGCAACTGCGCGTCGCCGGCACCCTGCCGATCGATGAGCCCGAATCGGTGCTGGACGTGCTGCCTCACATCGCCCCGGTGATCGTGTTGTATCCCGCCGGAGGCGGTGCGGTGCTGGCGCCGCGCTAGGGCTGGTCCCGGCCAAGTCCGCGCGGAAAGCCGCCAGGCGACCGCCGCCAGCCTGAATCATTTTGTTTCAAATATTCTATCGAGAATCATTCCGGTTTTTTCCGGCCTGCGGCGTCTATCCGATGAAAGGGGCCGTACGCGCGAAGCCGATCGACCCTGGAAGCAACCTTTGGCCAAGGGTGTCGGGCGCTCAATGCGCGGGCAGTTGTACCGGAATTTTCTACTGATGATGGACAAGCAAGTTAAGCAGCGTGCATCGGCGCGCAAGGCCGCCAAACGCGGTGCGCATGGCGCCTGCGGCGCGCTGGCGATTTCCCTGGCGTTGGCGTGGGGCGCCATGCCCAACGATGCGGTGGCGCAGACCGCACCGGTGCAGATCAGCATCACGGCGCAGCCGCTGGGCGATGCGCTGCTCCAGTTGGGCGAGCAGGCGTCGCTGGTGATCTTCTATCTGCCCGAAACCGTGCGCGGCCGCACCGCGCCTGCGGTATCGGGACAGCTGACGCCGGACGAGGCGCTGCGCCGGTTGCTGGCGGGCACCGGCATCGCGTTCCAGCGTGATGGGCGCAATGTGTCGCTGACCGCGCCGTCCGGCGGCTCCGCCCAGCTCGAGCCGGTGACGGTGCACGGCGTGGCGGTGGGAACGGCGGACAGCTACGTGGCGCTGTCCAGCCAGAGCGGCAAGCTGGACGTGCCGCTGATCGAGACGCCGCGTTCGGTGTCGATCGTGACGCAGGAGCAGTTGAAGGTGCAGGCGCCGCGCAACCTGGAAAGCGCGCTGGCCTACACGCCCGGCGTGCAGACGGAGGTGTCGGGGTCGAGCGACGCACGGATGACGGGCGCCGTCATTCGCGGGTTCAGCGACGGCAGCGCCTATTTCAAGGATGGCCTGAAGCAACTGTCGACCGGTACGTATGCGTCCTGGAACGACAACATCGAAGAGCTCGACAGCATCGAAGTGCTGAAGGGACCCGCGTCGGTGCTGTTCGGCCAGGGGCGGCCGGGCGGTGTCATCAACGTGGTCTCCAAACGGCCCTCCGCGGATCACGTCAACAGCGTCGGCGCCAGCTACGGCACGTACAACCGGCGCCAGCTCACGGCGGACCTGGGTGGCGCTTTCGACGCCGAAGGTAAGGTGCTGTATCGCCTGAACGTGCTGGGCCGCGACAGCGACGGCCGCACGGACGGTTCGCGCGACGACCGGATCTCGGTGGCGCCGTCGATCCTGTGGAACATCACGAACCAGACCCGGGTGACCGTGCTGGGCACGTATTCCAAGGAGCGCGCGACGCCCAAGAGCTGGTGGCCCAATCTGTATACCTATCCCGAGATCGGTGACCTGCCGCTCAGCCGCACCGCCGGTGACCCGGATTTCGACCGCTTCGACCGCGACACGAAGTCCATCGGCTACGCCTTTGAGCACGACACGGACAACGGTTGGCGTCTGCGCCAGAACCTGCGCTATTCCGAGATCGACATCGACTACCGGCACATCTACGCGATGGACCTGCTGGACGACCGCCGCACGGTCACGCGCGGCAGCCTGGCCCAACGCACCAACGGCAAGACGTTCGCCGTGGACAGCCGCGCGTCGCGCGACTTCAAGTGGGGCGACCTGCAGCACACCTTTGCGCTGGGCGTGGACTACCTGCGCTACAAGGAGAACGACGCACTGGGCTTTGGCTGGGATGTGCCCAACCTCGACATCTACGCGCCGGTCTACGGTCAGAACATCGAGTATCCCGAGCTGGATCCGTCCCGCACGGATCTGAAGCAGACGGGCATCTACACGCTGAACCAGCTCAAGTGGAACAACTGGGTCGGCAACGTGAGCCTGCGGCGCGACTTCGTGCGCACCAACCAGACCAGCACCACGCAACCGCGCATCAGCGACTCGGCCACCACCGGCAGCGTGGGCCTGCTCTATCTGTTTGACAACGGCGTGGCGCCGTACGTCAGCTATTCGACGGCATTCGATCCGATCACGGGCAAGCAGTTCGACGGCACGGCGTTCAAGCCGCGCGAGGGCAAGCAGTACGAAGTCGGCTTGAAATACCAGCCGCCCGGCACCGATGCGCTCTTTACCGCGGCGGTCTTCGACATCCGCCAGACCAACGTGACGACGCAGGACCCGGACCATCCGCGCTTCAGCGTCCAGACGGGCGAGGTGCGTTCCACCGGCGTCGAACTGGAGGCCAAGTTTCCGCTATCGCGTGAACTCAGCGTGATGGCCGGCTACACCTACATCGACCCGCGCACGACCAAGAGCAACCGCCTGCAGGACGTGGGCCGCCAGCTCACGCAGACCGCGCGGCAGACGGCAAGCCTGTGGCTGGACTACCGGCCGCAGCAGGTGCAGGGCCTGATGCTGGGCGGCGGCTTGCGCTATCGGGGCAAGGCGCCGCTGAACACCGCGGCCGATGGCACCACACAATACAACCCGGCCTTCACGCTGGCCGACGTGGCAATCGCCTACGAGACGCCGCGCTACCGCATCGCGCTGAACGTCAACAACGTGTTCGACAAGCGCTACTACACCTACACGTTCCGCGGCATGGAGCGCGAGGCGATGCTGAGCCTGAATTATTACTGGTAGCGGGAGAGGGACGGGCCGGCCCGCGCTTGCGGGTAAACGAGCAGTGCGCGCCCGCGGGCGGTCGTTCATCCTGGTTAGAATCCGGAAGATACCGTCCCGCGCCGTTTTGGCTGGCGCACCGTCCCCATGAACCTGCCGTTTCCCATCCGCCAAGAATGTCCTCCCGGCGCCTGTGTGTGCGACCGGGAGCAGTTGCTGGCCAATCCGGCGTCGGACCTGCGCGTTCTGCGGCTGACGCGCGAGGAAGAAAAGCGCCTGGTGGCGCGGCTGGAAAACATCACCAGCCTGGACGACCTGCGGGCGATGCAGGGGCGCATTCAGGCGCAGCTTGGCATCGTGATCCTCATCACGCCCAGCGAAAACGAGGTGCGGACCTCGCGCGGCATTTCGATCCAGCTTGAAGAACTTCCGGGCTTGTGCCGCAAGACGCGGGCGTCGCTGCCCGCCGCCATCCGTCGCGGTTTCGACAACCGGCCCGAGATTGTGTACGCATTGCTGAACGAGCGCGACCTGCTGAGCGGTACGTAAGGGGAAATCGAGGCGGATTTTGGACGGCGATCGCGCGGCACCAGAGCGGTTCCGCGTCGGTAAATGAACGCGATCAGTGTTTGCGGGGCGTCGCGCAGGAATGCAATGGCACCACATCTGCCGGCGTGCGCCCGGCATCGGGCCGCGTGACGTCACGCTTCTTGCCGGTGCGCGCGGGATAGATGAGGAGCACGGCGCTGCCGGGTTCCAGCTTGGGACTCTGCGCCGTGCCATAGGCCACGGTCCAGCCGCGCAGGGCCAGCGGCGCCAGCGTGTATTGCAACGCCGAGCCGGGCGCCACGTGGGCGACCTTGCCGGCGTAGAGCTCCTGCTGCGGCGTGTCGACGCCGTTGACTGTCTGGTAGGTGGCGATGCTGACCAGGGCCGCCGATTCGCCGTGACGCGCCAGGACGGCGGTCTTGTACTTGCCTGGCGGCACGTCCTGCAGGTTGACGGTGACGGTGTCGCCGCCCTGGCCCGCGGCGTTCAGATGCACGCCCACGACGTCCGCGTGGGATAGCGCCTTGTCGCTGGTGTTTCGCACCCGCACGCTGTATTGCCCCGAGGTCCCCGTCACCGTGCACACTTCGATGCCGTGGGGGGACGCGGTTTGCGTTGATGTGGCCTGCGTTGATGGGGTTTGCGAAGGCGCCGCCTGCCCGGACGTCGCGGCGGCGCTGGCCAGCAGCGCCGCAAACGGCAGGATCAGACGGCGGGTAGATCGAGAGGGCACGGCACGCTCCGGTTGAGGGCAGCGTGCCGGGCGGCGCGTCGCCTGCCCCTTTTTACACCACTTGACGGCCCGGGGCCGCCTGCTGCTCGCGCTTGCCCGCCAGCCAGTGCAGGATCAGCGCAAGCACCAGCAGGCCCGCCATGATGAAGCCCCAGCAGATCCAGCCCAGCACGGTGATCAGCGAACCCAGGCTGCCGGCAAAGGGCAGGACCTGGTTCAGGCCTTGCGCGGCCCAGACCAGGCCCCCTTGCAGCGATTGCAGCCATGCCGGGTCAACCCACGGCGCCGCCCAGGCCGGCGCCACCCATTGCGAGGTGTCGATGGCGGTGCCGGGCACCTGCGCCGTGGCGATGGTGACCAGCACCCAGTCGGTCAGTTGCAGGGTCAGCGCCACCAGCCCGGTCCAGAGCGCCGCAAGAACGGCAAAAACGAGCCAGATGATTTTCTTCATTTGATTAGGTACTCCGATGACTCAAAAAGAACGGCCACGATACCGGGGATTCTATTTCTGAAAAACCAGAGTGGATGTGACAAACATTAAGATAAAACCGAAGTTTTCGCCTGTGCGAGGATCTGCCGGACCAGGGGGTGATGCTGGCCGCGGCGGTTGCGGATGGCATGGATTTCCTCGTGCACGTCGTCGCAGCGCGCCAGCGGACGCAGGCCGCGCAGCAGGGCGACATCGTCCCCGCCCAGCCGGCTGAGGGGAAACACGCCCAGGCCCCGCGCCGCAAACACCGACATGAGCGCGCTGTCCTCGAACTCGCCGACCACGTTCGGATAGACGACCTGTTCGGCGAACCAGCGGTCCAGCGTCTGGCGCAGCACCGAGTGGCCGGTGGGCAGCAGCACCGGCAGGCGCGCCAGACAGCCCGGAAAGTCCAGCGTGTCCGATTTGCGCACCAGCTTGGCCGGGCCGTACCAGTCCACCGGCGACGACACCAGACGGTCGCTGGTAAGCCGCAGGTTGGGGTTGGCGGGGGCGCCCTGGCCGGCCAGCACGAGATCAAGGTGATGCCGCGCCAACTCGCCCAGCAGCTCCTCGACTTCACCTTCATGACAGGTCAAATGCAGATCGGGCGTGTGCAGCACGGGCCCCAGCAAAGCGTGTGCCGCCAGCTTGGAGATGCCGTCCGACAGGCCCACGGACAGGCGCACGACGGGCTTGGTGGCGGCGGCGCGCACTTCCTGTGGCAAAACCTGCCCGATCTGGAAGATTTCTTCGGCGCGGGCGAAAGCCGCTTCGCCGGCATCGGTCAGCGTCACGCCGCGGCCGGCCGGCTTGAGCAGCTGATGTCCCAGGTTCTTTTCCAGTTCGCGGACCTGCGCGCTGATGGTCTGGATGGCCATGTCCAGGCGCTCGGCGGCGCGGGAAAACCCGCCCTCTTTGGCGACCATCCAGAAGTAGTACAGGTGGCGGTAGTTCAGCATGGGTGTCGGCTCACTTCGGTTTTTTCGAACCTTAACTCACTTTCAGGCTGATTTCTCCATTTGCGCCGGATCCGGATCATGGGCACCTTCGAATCTAGCGGGGCAATCATGGACACTTTGATCACCTTCTTCAATGCCGATTTCCTCGGCACGCCAACCTGGAGCTGGCTGCTCTTCATCAGCATCGTCGTCAGCCTGCTGGCCTTTGACCTGGGTGTGCTGCACAAGGAAGACCGCGAGATCGGCGTGCGTGAAAGCCTGCTGCTTTCCGCCGGCTACATTTCCGCCGCCGTGTTGTTCGGTGGCTGGGTCTGGTGGAACATGGGCGCCGAGAGCGGCATGGCCTATTACACGGGCTTCATGATCGAGAAATCGCTGTCCATGGACAACGTGTTCGTGATCGCGCTGATCTTCAGCTTCTTTGCGATTCCGCGCCAGTACCAGCACCGTGTGCTGTTCTGGGGCATCCTGGGCGTGATCGTGCTGCGCGCCACGATGATCGGCCTGGGCGCCGCGCTGGTCAGCAATTTCGGCTGGCTGCTGTATCTGTTCGGCTTGTTCCTGGTGTTCACGGGCGTCAAGATGTGGATGATTGCGGACCAGACGCCTGACATCGCGACCAACCCGATCCTGAAGTTCCTGAAGCGTCACATGCGTGTCACGGACGGCTTGCGCGGCAACGCGTTCATGGTGACCGAGACCGATCCGGCGACGTCCAAGAAGGTGCGTTATGCGACGCCGCTGCTGCTGGCCCTGGTGCTGATCGAGTTCGTCGACCTGGTGTTTGCCGTGGACTCGGTGCCGGCAATCTTCGCCATCACGACCGACCCGTTCATCGTGTACACGAGCAACATCTTTGCGATCCTGGGCCTGCGTGCGTTGTACTTTGCCCTGGCGGCGATGATCCACCGCTTCCATTACCTGAAGTACGCCCTGGCTCTGGTCCTGGTGTTCATCGGCACGAAGATCTTCCTGGTCGGCTTCATCGGCAAGGTGCCTCCCGCGATCTCGCTGGGCGTGACCTTCAGCCTGATCCTTGGCGGCGTGCTGTTCTCGCTGTGGAAGACCCGCACGGATGAGCTGAAGCCTCAGTAATCAGGCTTCCCGCCCTGCAAACCCGCCCGCCGGCAAATCCGGCGGGCGGGTTTTTCTTTGTGGGGCGCCATATGCGCGGGATATGGCAGATTGCGGCTTTGTGGATTTGTCAGAGGAGAGGGCCAGGCGTACAGTCGGCGGCTAATGAGTGGCCAGTCAGCGCCACTCAGCGCCAGTCAGTCGAAACCAAGGAACGATCATGAACACCTGGTCCGCCAAGCAGTATTCCGCTTTTGAAAACGAACGCACGCGTCCGGTGCGGGACCTGGTGGCGGCGCTGCCCAACCTGGTGGTCAAGCACGCCGTGGACCTGGGTTGCGGGCCGGGCAATTCCACCGAAGTGCTGGCCAGCCGCTATCCGGATGCGGAGATTTCAGGCATGGACAGTTCGCAGGACATGATCGACGCCGCTCGCAAGCGCATGCCGTCGCTGTCGTTCGAACTGGCCGACATCGCCAGCTGGAATCCGCCGCAGGCCTTCGACGTGATCCTGGCCAATGCCGCGCTGCAGTGGGTGCCCGACCACGCCACGCTGTACCCGGCGCTGGTGGCCAAGCTGGCGCCCGGCGGCAGCTTGGCGGTGCAGACGCCGGACAACCTGGAAGAGCCCGCGCACCGTCTTGCCCGGCAGGTGGCCGGCGAGGCGCCCTGGGCTGCCAAGACCGGCGGCGTGAAGCATCCGCCGCGGCACAGCGCGGCGTGGTACTACGAATTGCTCAAGCCGCATTGCGGCACGCTGGATGTGTGGCGCACGACCTATCACCATCCGCTGGCAGGCGCCGCGGCAGTGGTGGAATGGTTCAAGGGCACGGCGCTGCGGCCGTATCTGGACAAGCTTGACGCCGATGAGCAGGCGGGCTTTCTGGCGCGCTATCAGTCGCTGATCGAAGCGGCCTATCCCGCGCTGGCGGACGGCACGGTGCTGCTGCCGTTTCCGCGGCTTTTCATCGTGGCGAGCGCCAAACAGGCGTAGTGGCGCAACGCCTGGCCCCCTTACTGCACGCCCGCCTGCCCGTCGGTCTTGTCCGCAAAGTAACGCGCGGGCGTCTTGCCCAGCGTTTTCTTGAACATGGTGATGAAGGCGCTGACCGACTCATAGCCCAGGTCCTCCGCCGTGCGTTGCACCGACACGCCCGCCGACAGCCGCTGCAGCGCCAGGATGATGTGCAACTGCTGGCGCCAGCGGCCGAAGCTCATGCCGACCTCCTGCTGCACCAGCCGCGCCAGCGTGCGTTCGCTCATGGCGACGCGCTTGCCCCACTGCGCGACGGTGCTGCGGTCGGCGGGATCCGCGTTCAGCGCGCCGGCGATTTCGCGCAGGCGCGGATGGTCGGAGATCGGCAGGTGCAGCTGCTCGGCGGGCATGTGCGACAACTGGTCCAGCAGCACGTCGGCCAGCTTGCGGTTGGCGCCTGCCGCGGCCTCGTCGGGCGTCAGGTGGGCCAGGTGCACGACCAGCTCACGCACCAGCGGGGTGATCGACAGCGTGCAGCAAGCCGTGGGCAGGCGCGGTGCGTCGGCCGGCACGAACAGGAAGCACACGCGGCCATTGGCGGTGACGCGATTGCTGTGCGGCACGCCGCCGGGAATCCAGACGGCGCACTGCGGCGGCACCATCCACAGGCCCTGCGCCACCGAGCATGTGACCCCGCCGCGCAGCGCCAGGACGAGCTGGCCCATTTGATGCTGATGCGTGGGCGATTCGTTGTCCCGCTCGGCCGCGTGCACGGGCATGGCGAATGCCCATTGCGTGGGGCTATCGGGATCAAAAGGGGCGGGGGGCGTGTCGGGCGTGCGCATGGGCGTCGGCCGGGGAGCAGGGCATAGTTGGCCGGATTGCGAGAGAGTTTGTCATTATCTCGAAATTCGGTAAAGCGGCCGATGCGTAAGCTGGCGGGATCGAATAGGGCCTCCATGCCTGAAGAATTTCCACGCTGACCCCATGCAAGCCTCCCGCCACCCGATGCCAAGCCACCCCACATTCAGCCACCCCACAGCCAGCCGCCCCGCGCTGCTGATCCTTGGCATCCTCTGCATCGCGATGGCCCTGCGCGCGCCGTTCACCGGCGTGCCGCCGCTCATCGGCCTCATCCGCGCCGAGCTGGGTCTGTCGTCGGCGGCTGCGGGAATGCTCATCACGTTGCCGCTGCTGGCCTTTGCCGTGGTGTCGCTGTTTGCCGCCGGACTGGCCCGCAGGTTCGGGCTGGAACGCACGCTGTTTGCGGCGCTGCTGCTGATTGCCGGCGGGATCGGGATCCGCGTGCTGGGCGGCGCCGTGGGCTTGTACGCGGGCACGGCCATCATCGGCGCGGGCATTGCGCTGGGCAACGTGCTGCTGCCCAGCCTGCTCAAGCGCGATTTTCCGCAACGCCTGGCGGGCTTGACGTCGGCTTATGTGCTGACGATGGGCCTGGCAGCCGGGCTGGCGTCGGCCATTGCAATTCCGCTGGCCGACCTGCCGTTGGCCGGCTTTCAACTGGGCGGATGGCGGTTTTCGACGCTGTGCATGCTGGCCTTGCCGCTGCTCGGCCTCTTGCTGTGGCTGCCGCAGCTTGGCAACCATACGCCGCCCGCCGCCACCACCGCGCATGCGCCGCACGGCGTGCGTCTGTGGCGCTCGCCGCTGGCCTGGCAGGTCACGGCGTACCTGGGCATCAATTCGTTCGTGTTCTATGTGGCGGTGAGCTGGCTGCCCGCCATCCTGCAAGACGCGGGTTTCTCGGCCGAGCGCGCGGGATCGCTGCACGGCTTCATGCAATTGGCGTCCGCGGCGCCCGCGCTGTTTCTGGCGCCGTTGCTGCGCCGGTTGAAGGACCAGCGCGCGGCGGCGTTCTGCGCGGCGGGCGCGTCGTTCGTGGCGTTCATGGGGCTGATCGCCGCGCCCGCATGGGGCGTGGTGTGGATCGCGTTCCTGGGGTTGGGCACCGGCGCGGGCATCATCCTGGGCCTGGCGTTTGTCGGACTGCGCGCCAGCCACGCGCAACAGGCGGCGGCCCTGTCGGGCATGGCGCAGTGTGTGGGGTATCTGTTCGCTGCGACGGGCCCCACGCTGGTGGGCAGCGTGCATGACGCGCTGGGCGGCTGGGGCGTCGCGCTGGGCGTGTGCGCCGCGTTGTGCGCGCTGATGGCGCTGGCCGGGCTGTACGCCGGGCGCGCTATTCAGATTGGCCGGCCTGGCGCTTCCACAGCTGCACCAGCGTCTGCGGCGCATCCGCTTCGGGCACGTCAAAAGTGATCCGCGGCGCGTGCGCGCCTGCGAACTCCACTTCAACGTGGAAATAGCGCTGGTCGCCGCGCGCATCCGGCCCGCAGGACACGGCCTTGGGCGCGGCATGCAGCAGCGCTTCGCACACTTCCTGCCGCACGCCCGGCGGGCAGGCGGTCATGTCGATGTGGCGCGGCTGCGCCAGGCCGGGTAGATACGCCAGGCCGCCCTCGCGGGTCAGGCGCACCAGTTGGGCGAGATCGAGCGAGGGCAGTTCAATCATGGCAGCACTCCCACGGCCTTCCAGGCCTCTTCGATGGCGCGCCGCACGGCCGCCTCGTGCTTCTCGCCCGCGATCTCAATCGTCAGGCCCGCAAAATCCTTGAACCCGGCGTCGTGACGCAGACGCTTGTCGCACAGTGTGTCGTACCAGACCTGGCCGGCGCCGTTCCATGCATTGCCGTCCAGCGCCGTGGCGGCCAGATGGAACGCGCGGTTGGGAATGCCTGAGTTGATGTGCACGCCGCCGTTGTCGCGCGGCGTATCGACGTAATCGCGCATGTGCGCGGGCTGCGGGTCCTTGCCCAGTACTGGATCGTCGTACGCGGTGCCCGGCGCGGCCATGGAGCGCAGCGCGCGCGCCCGCACCTTTTCCGTGAAGAGGCCCTGGCCCACCAGCCAGTCCGCCTGCCGGGCGGTCTGCCCCAGCGAATACTGCTTGACCAGCGCGCCGAACACGTCGCACAGCGATTCGTTCAGCGCGCCCGATTGGCCCTGATAGAGCAGGGCCGCTTCGGTGTCGATCACGCCGTGCGTGAGCTCATGGCCGATGATGTCGACAGCGACCGTGAAGCGGTTGAAGATTTCGCCGTCGCCATCGCCAAACACCATCTGCGCGCCGTTCCAGAAGGCGTTTTCGTAGTCCTCGCCGTAGTGCACCGTGCCGATCAGCGGCAGGCCGTGCGCGTCGATGGAGTGGCGCTTGTAGACGTTCCAGAAAAGCTTGTAGGTCGAACCCAGGTGCGCGTAGGCCTCGTCGACCGCGGCATCGCCGCTGGGCCGCGCGCCTTCGGCCCGCACCAGTTTGCCGGGCAGCGACGTGCTGTTGCCCGCGTCATGCACGGCGCGGTCGGGCGTGCCGGCCGGCGCCATCTGGCGCGTCGGCGCGAGCGTTGCGCGCGGCGGCTGCTCGGCCATCTCGCGCAGGCTGCGTTGCTGCTGATCGATGATCATCGTTTTGACGGCGGGCATGCTGACGCGCGCATCGGTGTGCTGCGCAAGCCGGTCCAGCATGTACGGCGGGACCACTCCGATCAATGGAGCGGACTCGGAAGGGCGGGGCATGGTCGGTCTCCGGCAAGGGCGCCGGAGGGGACCCCGGCGCGTGCCTGGTTAACGTAGCAGATGGGTGGACGGCGTGCGGTAACAGGATGCGCCGCGCAGGATGCGGCGCAATGCGCTGCGACGACGGGCGCGGCTCGACAGCGCCGCGCCGATCCGGTAGCGTCTTGCGCTTTCCCGTTTTGCCGGACCGCTGCATGCCTACTCCCGATTACCGCATCACTTCCCTGTCGTTGACCGATACGCACGTGCTGTTGACGCTTGCCGACGGCCGCGAGGTCAAGGAGCCAATCCGGCGGCACATCCGCCTGCACGAGGCGGCACCCGAGGCGCGCGCGCAATGGCAGCTCGTGGACGATGGGCATGGCGTCGTGTGGCCCGCGCTGGCCGCACCCGTGCCGGAAGGCATGCTGAACGTGCACGATCTGCTGTGGGATCTGCGCTACGAGCAAGCCATGGCGACGCTCCAAGCTGCGGAATGGAAGCTCGACCGGCTGTCGGAAACCGACCAGGAACTGGTGGCCTTGTGGCGCATGGAGGCCGACATCAATAATGGCGGCTTCATGCAGTTTCTGTGCAATTGGGGCGACCAGACCTGCCAGTTGGCGTTGCAGGCGCTGCGCAAGATCGGCGCCGTGCACATGCTGGATGTGCTGTCGCGCATGCGCGGACTGATCGACCGTTTCGAGGCCTCGCCCGAGGTGGTCCAGCTCAACGACATCTACGGCGCGATGACCGAGGAAGAGCAGGAACAGATGGAGGCGCTGGACCACGCATTCTGGGAATATCCGGACTCGCTGTCGCGGCTGGGATTGCGGTGGTACGGCGCGTAAGTCCGTCTCGATCTCCGCCACAGAAACTTTCAGAAACGTATCGCCACATTACGTCGATACACGCCTGCGGCGGCGCGCCTGCTGCGGGATAGAATCCCGTCCTTCTTTCCCGGGGGGGACGCTCGATGCGGTATTTCCTGATCTTGGTGGGGGCGGCGGTGATCGCCTATCTGCTCGCGCGCGGCATCGCTGCGGTGCTCTCGGACCGTAAACGCAAAAGAACAGACAGGGATTGGAAGTGAAGATGAAGCCGACAGATATCCAGATGGTCAAGACGATCGGCGCGGTCAAGCCGCGCAACCTGAAATTCGCCGTTGGCACCGCACTCATCTTCCTGCTGATCCTGTTCATCGCCTTCGGATCGTGGTTTCAGGTGGATCAAGGCGAACGCGGCGTGGTGCTGCGCAACGGCAAGCTCGTGCGCGTGGCTGAACCCGGCCTGGATTTCAAGACGCCCTTCATCGACAACGTGATGACGGTGTCCGTGCGCGACCACACCTTCGTGTTCGAAAAGCTTGAGGCCTACAGCTACGACCAGCAGCCCGCGACGCTGCGCGTGTCGGTCACGTACCGCGTGCCGTCCGAGCACGTGGCCGAGCTCTATTCCGAGTACGGCACCATCGCCAACTTGCAAATGCGTGTGCTGGAACGCAAGACGCCGGACGCGGTGAAGAACGTGTTTGGCCAGTACACGGCCGTGCGCGCCATTCAGGAACGCCAGAAGCTGGGCCTGGACGTGAACAACGCCGTGCTCAAGACGATGGAAGGCGCGCCGGTGCAGGTGGTGGGTGTGCAGATCGAAGAGGTGGGTTTTTCGCAGGCTTACGAGCATTCGATCGAACAGCGCATGCTGGCGCAGGTGCAGATCGAGACGACGCGTCAGCAAAAGGAAACGGCGATGATCACCGCTGAGATCCAGGTGGTCAAGGCCAAGGCCGAAGCCGATGCGCGCCGTCAGCAGTTCACCGCGGAAGCCGATGGCATCCGCATGCGCGGCGAGGCGGAAGCGGCGTCGATCCGCGCCAAGGCCGAGGCGCTGGCCGCCAACACCAATCTGGTCAGCCTGAACGCTGTGGAAAAGTGGGATGGCGTGCTGCCGTCCACCCAAGTGCCGGGTGCCGCGCTGCCGTTCATCGGCATCAAATAGCGGCCGCGCTGGCAGGATGCGCCGGCAGGGCGGAGAGCTCCCGCCGCCGGCGCGCGAAGTCCACGATGTGTTCTCCGGACACCGCCTTGCTGTAATACCAGCCCTGCACGACGATCTCCGCGCTGGACGCCAGCGCGGACAACTGCCCCTCGGTTTCCACGCCCTCGACGATGATCTGCAGGTTCAGCGCCTCGCAGAATCGCAGCAGGCCGCTCATCACCAGCGCGCCGCGGTCGTGGCTCTGCGCCATCACGAAGCTGCGGTCGATCTTGACGGCGTCGATCTGGAACTGGTGCAGATAGCTCAGCGCCGAATACCCCGTGCCGAAATCGTCGATATAGATGCGCGCGCCGATGCCATGCAGGCGGTCAAACGCCGTGTGCAATGCGTCGGCGTCCTCGACCAGCGCGTCTTCCGTGAGCTCGACCGAGACCTGGCCCTGCGCCTGCGCCAGCACCTTGATCAACCGGTCCAGAAAGGCCGGCGACGTCAATGTGCCGCTCGTGATGTTGATGGTCATCGGCATCGTAAAGCCTTGCGCGTGCCACGCCAGGCATTGCAGCACGGCCTGCCGCGCCACCCAGAGATCGACTTCACGCATCAGGTCTGCCCGCGCCAGCCAGCGCAAGAATTCCAGCGGCGCCTGCTGCGTGCCTTCAGGGCCGGTGGCGCGCAGCAGGGCCTCGCAGCCGGTGCATAGGCCCGTGCGCAGCGAGACCTGCGGCTGGAACTCCAGGTAGAAATCGTATTCGCTGATGGCGCGGATGCGCGCGACCTCGGCCTGGCGGCGCGCCCGCGTGGCGTAGGTGGACGCGACGGGGTCATGCGCATACAGCAGGGATTCTTCCTGCAACTGCGGAAAGGTGGTGTCCAGCGACTTGAAGTACACCGTGGCGTCGGCCTGGCGCTGGCGCTCCAGCGCGATCAGGAAGGGCACATAGATGCAGGCGCCCAGCGCGACCAGCGCGCACTGCAGCACGATCCCCGCCAGGTGCTCGCCGGCGCCCAGGTACGCGTTGAACAGCACGGGCGACGTCAAGGGCAGCGCCACGGTGGCGGGGGTCAGCCAGTCAAGCTGCACCACGGCCAGCGCAATCAGCACGTTGACCACGGGCGTCAGCACGAAGGGCAGCAACAGGCGGGGATTCAGGATGAGCGGCAGGCCGAACAGCAGGATCTCGTTGACGTTCAGCAGCGACACCGGAATGCTGGCCAGGGCCAGCACCCGCAGCGAATCGCTGCGCGAAAACAGCAGGATGGCCACCACCAGCGACAATGTCGCGCCCGAACCGCCAATGAAGACGAAGGCGCCCAGCAGCGTGCCGTTCAGCGCGTAGACGCCTTCGTAGCCCGCGGCCACGCTCGTGGCGTTGAGCCGGGTCGCCTGGTCCATCACGTCCATGATGGGCGCCATGGCCTGCGCGCCGTGTATGCCGAAGAACCAGAACAGGGAATTGAGCGCGGCCACCAGCGCGCCGGACGTGTAGGGGCTGTCCAGCGACGCGAGGCTCAGCGGAATGTCGACCTGCGCCACCGCGGGGATGCGCAACGCGGCCGACAGCGCCGCCATCACCAGGCCGGCCGTCAGCAAGCCCGGCACGATCATGTTCAGCGAGTCGCGGACGTTTTCGCCGATCAGTCCGTCAGGCGCCAGTTGCGTCCAGCGGCGCCGGTGCAGCCAGGCCATCGTCGGCACGGCCGCGATCGGCGCGGCGATCGCGATGAACAAGGTAAGCGTGGAGGCCGCGCGGGGGTAGGGCGCCAGCAGGGTTTCGGCGATGACGACAAAGCACAGGCACAGCAGCGCGGTGGGCAGGTGCGGAAGCCGGTGGCGGATCGACAACATGTAGCCGATGGCCGTGCCGGTCAGCAGCGGCATGACGCCCGACAGTGCGCGGTGCAGACCGGCCAGCAGGTCGGCGATGCCGTCGGGCAGGCCGAGCAGCCGCGCGCAGACCGACAGCACCAGGAACAAGGCGGAGACCAGCAGGCATGGCATGGCCCACAGCAGGCCTTCGCGGATGGCGCGCAGGGAATTGGCGCTTGCCAGGGCGGCCAGCCGATCTCTTGGGTACTGCGGAAAGATCGATTTCGGCATGGCCGTCGTGTGACGCAAGGGGCCCGGGCGATTCGTGTCTGTCCGGGGGTAAAAATCCGTTGCCGCATGCTAGCGCCTGTGTTTGGGCTTTAGCAATGCAAAAACGTGTTGGCTGCCTAGGGATTCCCCTCTGTCAAGAATAGGAAACTCGGTCTTTTTGACAGGGGACAAGCGGGACCGGACGCTATACGATCGGTGTGATCCACCCTGCGAGGACAGCGCGTCCTTGCACATAAGCTTCACCAGGAGGAGACCTGGATGCCTCATTTGGATTGGACGCCCGGCGACACCGTGCCGGACCGCCAGGGTTATTACGAGACGCGGCTCGATACCGGCAGCACCGCGATTTCGCTGTATAGCGTACTGGGCTGGATGCCCTTGAAGACGCCGGGCAACCTGGTGAGCTGGCGCGCGCTGCCCCCCGCCGTCGAACGCCAGGAAGCCGAACGCCATATACAGGAGATACGCGCCGCGCAGAGCCACATCCCGATGGACTACTAGCGGCGCCACGCCGCCAGACGGCTGGCGTGTGGGGCAGAGCCTTGCAAAGACGGAAACCGCATCTATAATTGCGAATCATTTTCATCTCGTCTTGCTCTCAGGCGGCGACGCCGGGCCGCACCGCCATGCCATCCTCCTCATTTGCCTCTCGTGCAGAGGTGCAGTCCGTTTATCAGGCCCATCATCAATGGCTGCGGGGCGTGTTGCACCGCAAGCTGGGCAATGCGTCGGATGCGGCCGACCTGGCGCACGACACGTTCGAGCGCCTGATCCGCGCCAATGTCCGCGAACCGCTCAATGAACCGCGCGCCTACCTGCGCACCATCGCCACCCGGTTGCTGATCGGCCGGGCGCGCCGCGCCGCGTTGGAAGCCGCCTACGCCGAGACGCTGTCGCTGCAGCCCGTGGCGGTCGAACCCTCGGTCGAGGCCCGCGCGCTGATCCTGGAGGCGCTTGCGGAAGTCTGCGAACTGCTGGACGCCTTGCCGATGACCAGCCGCCGGATCTTCCTGATGGCGCAGATCGACGGCCTGTCGTATGCCGAGATCGGCCAGCAGTTGGGCCTGACGCCCAACGCCGTTCAGAAGTCGCTGGCGCGCGCGCTGGTGCACTGCTACACGGCCGTCTACGGCTGATCCCCGGATATATGGACAACGCCAAGCTGCTGCGGCCCCACGCGCCCGAGGCCGGCGCCATCGATCCCAAAGTGATCCGGCAGGCCGCGGACTGGTGGGCGCGTCTGCGCGAAGACGCCAGCCCCGCCGACCGCGATCGTTTCGAGCGCTGGCGGCGGGCGGAACCTTCCCACGAACTGGCATGGCAACGGCTGGGCGCATTGACGCGCGACGTGGCGGCGGGCGTGGCGCAGGCGGGGCCGTCGGTGGCGTCGCGCACCTTGCTGCAGGCGCCGCTGATCCAATCCCGCCGTACCGCAATGCGCCTGATGTTCGCCGCCGTTGGTGTCGGTCTGGGCGCCTGGGCCGTGGGCGAGCGCGACGCGATCCGCCGCTTGTCGGCGGACCTGCGCACCGGCACGGGCGAACGCCGGTCAGTGACGCTGCCGGATGGCACGCAGGTCGAATTGAACGCCGGCACCGCGGTGGATCTGCGCTATACCGCGAGCCAGCGCGAACTCGTGCTGCTGCAAGGTGAGATCCTGATCGCGACGGCGCGCGATGCCAACGGCCGGCCGTTCAGCGTGCGCACGCGCGGGGGCGTGGTGACGCCGGTGGGCACGCGCTTTCTGGTGCGCGATCTGGAGGCCGGACGCATGCGGGTGGCGGTGCTGGAAGGCGCGGTGGACGTGCGCGGCTTGGCGCCGGACACGGCGCCGCGGCGCGTGCGGGCCGGCGAACAGGCGGAATTCACCGCGGGCGGCAGCTTTGCGGCGGGGACGCTGGAACCCGGCGTGTCCGCCTGGCTGGACCGCATGCTGATCGCGGACGAGATGCCCATGTCGGCCTTCCTGAACGAACTGGGCCGCTACCGCCCGGGCCTGCTGCATTGCACGGACGCGGCCGCCGGGCTGCGCGTGGTGGGAGCGTTCCCGCTGGGCGACACCGACAAGGTGCTGGCCATGCTTGAAGAAATCCTGCCGGTGCAGGTGCGCCGCTACACCCGCTACTGGGTGACGGTGAGCCACGTGTGAACCGCGTTGCCCTGTGATTCTCATCCCTCGGCGAGTCGCAGTTCCTTCATCGCCGGCTTTTTTGTAACAGCAACGGCGGATATCCCGATCTCGCGCTTCATGTAAGGAAAGCAGCCCGGTATGTCGAGGCTGCGCCGACTTTTCATGAGCCTGGGAACCCTTTCATGTCACCTCGTCCTGTCCGCGCCGCGAGCGCTGCGGCGCTTGTCCGTCTCCCCCTGCGCCGCACGGCGCTGAGCGCCGCATTGCGGCGTTCCGCGCCGCTTGCCGCGGTTGCCGTCCTGGCGCCGGTGGCGGTGCATGCCCAGGCTCAGGGCCAGGCGCCGCGTGCCGTTGCGTTCAGCATTCCCGCGGGTCCTTTGAGCGCGGCGCTGGGCACGTTTGGCGTGCAGGCGGGCGTGATGGTGGCGTCCGATCCCGGCCTGACGGCCGGTGCCACGACGCGGGGACTGACGGGCACGTACGCCGTGGACGCCGCGCTCGAGCGCCTGCTGGCAGGCACGGGCCTGCAAGCGGTTGCGCGCGCCGAGGGCGGCTATCGCCTGCGGCAGGCGCCGGCCGAGGCGGCCGCGACGCTGGCGCCCGTGACGGTGACGGGCACCTACAACACCACGACGGACGGCACGGGTTCTTACACGTCGCCGGCGGTCACCATCGGCAAGACGGCGCAGGCGCTCAAAGACATTCCGCAATCCATCACCGTGCTGACGCGGCAGCGGATGGACGACCAGGACATGACCAGCCTGCCCGACGCCGTCAACAACACCGCGGGCATGGTCGGCGTGCAGGGCGTGGGCGCCGGCGTCGCGATCAATTCGCGCGGCTTCCCCGTGGATCTGCTGCAATACGACGGCGTGTCCCTGCTGCGCAACAGCTACAGCCTGGGCAACTGGGAACAGGATTCGCTGGTGTTCTATGACCGCGTGGAGATCCTGCGCGGCGCGGCGGGCCTGCTGCAAGGCGCGGGCAGCCCCGGCGGCGCGATCAACCTGGTGCGCAAGCGCGGCGGCACGGAACCGTCGGTGGTCGTGACGGGCAAGGTGGGCTCGTGGGATCACTATGGCTTGACGCTGGATGCAGGCGGCCCGCTCAACGAATCGGGCACGCTGCGCGGGCGCGTGGTGCTGGATGAAGACCGCAGCCATTCGTACATCGACTACGTGTGGGACAAGACGCGCAACCTGTATGCTGCGCTGGACTACGACATTACCGAGAACACGACGGTGGGCCTGGGTGTCAGCAACCGGTACAGCCGGTCGCGGCCCATGTTCGTCGGCTATCCCCGTTATGAAGATGGGGGCAGCCTGGACCTGCCGCGCTCGACGTTCACCGGCTCGACCTGGAACCGGGCCACCAACGACCAGACCATCTTCAACGCCGACGTCACGCATCGCTTCAATTCCTCGTGGCGCTTCCGGCTTGCCGGCGTGGCGATGGACGAAGACAACACGACGGTGCACCAGCGCGTCACCGGACCCGTGCAGCGTGACGGCAGCGGAATGGACTACGGCAATTTCGGCGTGGACTTCACGAGCCGCCAGCGCGGCATGGACATGTCGGTGGCGGGTGACTTCAACGCCTGGGGCATGGCGCAGGAAGTGGTGATCGGCGCCAACTACTCCAAGCTCACGACGAATGACCGGTTCACCCGCTCGTGGGAGAGTGGCGGCAATATCTTCGATCTGGACCATCACCGTCCGTGGCAGGACATCGATTCCATCGTCGCCGCCAGCGGCTACGATTCGCGCAGCGCCTACGACATCCGGCAGAAGGGCATCTACGGCACGTGGCGCGTCAAGCCCACGCAATCCCTGGCGCTGATCGGCGGCGGCCGCGTCGGCTGGTTCGACTACAGCTACAGCGGCGGAGGCGATACCACGACGTCGTCGACCTCGGGCAAGTTCATTCCGTACGCCGGCATCGTGTATTCGCTGACGGACAACTGGTCGGTGTATGGCAGCTACACCACGGTGTTTGAACCGCAGACCGAGCGCACGGTGTCGGGCAGCCTGCTCAAGCCGATCGAGGGCAACAACTACGAGGTCGGCGTGAAGGGTGAACTGGCGGACGGCCGGGTCAATACGCTGCTTGCCTTGTTCCGCTACGACCACAAGAACCGTGCGGTCAACGATTACGACGCCGGGTTCGCCTGCAACGGCTGGTACTGCTCGCGCGCGGCCGGCAAGGTCCGCAGCCAGGGCGTCGAGGCCGAGATTTCCGGCGAGGTGGTCAAGGGGCTGGAGCTGTATGCCGGCTACGCCTACAACACCACCAAGTTCCTGGAAGATCCGGACAACCAGGGCAAGGTCTTCAACACCTGGACGCCCAAGCACATGCTGCGCCTGTGGGCCAACTACAGGCTGCCGGGCACGTGGAACCGCCTGAGCGTGGGCGCCGGCGTGAATACGCAGACGTCGACGATCAGCTCGGACCGCGAATTCAAGCTGGCGGGATTCACGATCTGGAACGCGCGGGTGGGTTACCAGGCCACGCCGGAACTGAGCTTCGGGCTGAACGTAAACAACGTGTTCGACAAGAAGTACTACGTGCCTTCGTACAACACGCTGTCCAGCAACAACTACTACGGCGAGCCTCGCAATGTGATGCTGACCGTGCGCTACGCGCCCAAGCTGTAAGGACGCGCGCGGGGGCTCGTGTATAACGTCCGGGACGGCGCCACCCGTGCGCGCCGTGCAAGGAGCTGATTTTGCGCGAGTCCGTGGCGACGTTCCTGGATGCCGGCCTGCTGGTGCTGGCGGTGCTGGCCTTTGTGCTGCCGGCGCTGTCGGCGCTGGCTTTGCTTCTGCGCGCCCGGCCGCATCGCTTTCCGCGCTTGAACACCCCGGGCTGGCGCCGCGCCGGCGTGGCGGTGCTGTGGCTGCCGTTCATCGTCATGGCGGTGTATGGCGGCGTGGCGTGGTGGGCGGCCAGCGTCTATGACCGCTATTATTTTTTCGGCCTGCTGATCTGCTTTGCGTATCTGCTGTTCGCCATGCTGCTGTCGGGGGCGGGGCTGTTCTGGATCCGCACGACCCGGCGCCTGCCGTCCGCGTGAGTACCCGCCGGCCGCGTTTCAGCGCATCAGCGCATGCACCTGGCTCGCCAGGTCATCAAGCGTGAATGGCTTCTGCAACACGGGCGTACCTGCCGCCGGCGCGTTGTCACCCTCGGCGCTTTCGCCGTAGCCCGTGATGAACAGCACCTTCATTCCCGGCCGCAATATCCTGCCGGTCTCCGCCACCCGCCGCCCGTTCACGCCGCCCGGCAAGGCCAGGTCACAGACCAATAGGTCGATCCGGTCCTGTGTGGTCAGATGCTTGAGCGCGCTGGCGCCGTCCGTCGCTTCGATCACGTCGAAGCCGATTTCCTTCAGCAGTTCGGCGGTGACTTCGCGCACGGCCGGATCGTCCTCGGCCAGCAGCACCGTCCCGCCCTGCAGGGCCCGCGGCGGCAGGGCTGATGCCGTGTCGGCGGCGACCTCGATGCGGGCGCTGCCATGGCGCGGAAAGTAGAGGTCGATATCCGTGCCCCGGTCCGGTTGCGAGCGCACCTGGATATGTCCGCCGGATTGACGGACGAAGTTGTGAACCAGCGCAAGTCCCAGGCCGGTGCCGCGCTCGGCCGGCTTGGTGGTGTAGAAGGGTTCGAACATGCGGCGTATCGTTTCGGGCGACATGCCGCACCCTGTGTCGGACACGCGCAGCCGCACGTGGTCCCCCGGTTGCAGACCGCGCTCGCGCGCGATCTCGGCGTCCAGGGTCACGTTGCATGTCGCGATGCGCAGCGTGCCGCTGGCGGACAGCGCGTCGCGTGCATTCAGGCACAGGTTCAGCAGCGCATTTTCAAGCTGGTGCGCGTCTACCCAGACCGGCCACAACCCGGCGGCGCAGTCCAAGTCCAGCGTGACCGCCGATCCGGCGCTGCGCGCGATCAGCGCCTCCATGTCGGCGATGACATCATTGATGTCCACCGCCTTGCGCTCCAGCGGATGGCGGCGCGAAAAGTTCAGCAGGCGGCGCGTCAGGACGGCCGCCTTGTCGGCGCCGCTTTTTGCGACCGCGATATGACGGCCGAGGTCATCGGTCCGCCCCTGCGCGAGGCGCTGCGACAAAAAATCCAGGCTGCCGGAGATGCCCGTCAGCAGATTGTTGAAGTCATGCGCGACGCCGCCCGTCAGTTGGCCGATGGCTTCCATCTTCTGGCTTTGGCGCAAGGCATCTTCGGTCAGGCGCAGCGCGTCGGCCTGCGCCTTTTCGGCGCCGACCCGCGCGGTGGTATCAATGACGGTGTCGATCATGCCGACGACATCGCCGTTTTCATCGCGCACGGGGCTATAGCAGAACGTGAAGTTGGCCATCTCGGCGCGGCCGGATCGGTGGACGACGAGCGGATAGTCCTCGATGAAGGTAGCCTCGCCGGCGTAGGCGCGTTCGGCGAACGGGCCGATCAGCGACCAGGCTTCGCGCCAGATCTCATCGAACGGGCGGCCCAGCGCGTCAGGCTTGGCGCCCAGGATGGGTACGAACGTATCGTTGTAGATCGAGATGAGTTCGGGCCCCCAGACCAGACAGGACGGGAACCGGGATGACAGCACCATGCTCGCGGCAATGCGCAACGAGGCGGGCCAGCAAGCGATGGGACCGAGCGGCGTGGCCGACCAGTCGTGGCGGCTGACTCGTGCGCCCATTTCCCCGCCGCTGGCAAGGAACAGAGGCATGGACGGGTCGTTCTGCATGGCGCTCGATAGGGGGGCGGGGGATGTGACCGATTCTATCCCAGCGCCTGGGCGCGTGCGCGCGGACAGGCGGCTCGTATAGAATAAAAACAATTCCTATTTGCATATATGCCGAGGTGCGCCTTGCCTGCGCCGCTATCCCCATCCGCCGACAACGTCACCCAGCTTTATCGCGAGCACCACGGTTGGCTCTCGATGTGGCTGCGCAAGAAGCTGGGCAGTTCCTTCGACGCCGCGGATCTGGCGCACGACACCTTCGTGCGGCTGATGGCGGGCCGGCGCCGCGAAGAGACCGGCGCCGAGCCGCGCGCGCTGCTGACCCACATCGCCAAGGGCCTGGTGGCGGACCATTGGCGCCGCCGCGCGGTGGAAGACGCCTACCTGGCGGCCGTGGCACACGTGCCCGAGGCTGAAGCCCCGTCGCCGGAAGCGCGCGCCCTGATCCTGGAAACGCTGCACGCCATCGACGCCGCGCTGCGTTCGCTGCCCGTCCGCACACGCGAGGTGTTTCTGCTGTCGCAGTTCGACGGCATGGGCTATGACGAGATCGCGCGCAAGCTGCGCGTGTCGCTGTCGACCGTCAAGCGCCATATGCAGGCTGCCTTTGCCGCGTGCCTGCTCGCCTATCAGGCGGACGCGTGAACGCGGCCATTGACCCCGCCATCCTCCACGAAGCGGCCGGCTGGCTGGTGCGTCTGCAGTCCGAGACGTTGTCGGCGGCGGATCGCGCGGCGCTGGCCCGTTGGCGGGCGCGCAGCGCCGATCATGAAGCCGCCTGGCAACGCGCCGAGGCGATGCTGCGCGGTTTTGGCCAGGTGCCGCCGCGGATTGGCAGGCAAGCGCTGCGGCAGGCAGACCGCACCGGACGCCGCCAGGCCGTGCGCGCGCTGGCGGGGTTGCTGGTGCTGGGACCGGCCGCCTGGCTGGGCGTGCGCGAGCTGCCCTGGCGAGAATGGCGCGCGGACCTGCGCACGGCGACCGGCGAGCAGCGCCGCGTCGAACTGGCCGATGGCACGCAACTGGTGCTGAACACGGCCAGCGCCGTGGACGTCGACTACACCCCGACGCAACGCGTGCTGTGGCTGCGCGCGGGCGAAATCCTGCTGACGACGGGACGCGATCCCGCGCCGGCGCCGCGCCCGTTCCTGGTGCAGACGACGCAGGGCGTGCTGCGGGCGCTGGGCACGCGATTCATGGTCCGCGACGAAGGGGCCAGCGTCCGGGTGGCGGTTTACGAAGGCGCGGTCGAGGTCCGGCCGGCCCGGGCGGACGCCAGCGCCCTGGTGCTGGCGGCGGGCGAGCAGACCGTCTTCACGGCCAGCGGGGCCGCGGCGCGGGTCCCGGCGGATTCGTTGGCGGCGTCGTGGGCGGACGGCATGCTGGCCGCGCGCAACTGGCGGCTGGCCGATCTGGTGGATGAACTGGGCCGCTATCGCCACGGTGTGCTGCGTTGCGATCCCGCCGTGGCCGAGCTACGCGTGTCGGGGGCGTTTCCGTTGAACGACATCGAAGCCAGTCTGCGTCTGCTGCAAAAGACGCTGCCGGTTCGGGTGAGCCGCGTGACCCCGTGGTGGACGACGATTGCGCCGCGCGCCGCCGTTACAAATTAATCTCCGATCGGCTGACACTTTTTTCCGCTTCGTCCGGTGTACCGGGTGAACCGCCGCGACATGCGCGCCACCCCTACCCACGAAGGATCGTTTCATGGTTTCCCGACTCTCCCGATCGCCCCGCCTGCCGCGCGGCATTGCCGTCCTGTCGCCCGCGGCGTCGCTGGTCCGGGCCGCCGGCCTGGGGCTGGCGCTACTCGCGGCCTCGGGAATGCCGGCGCCCACGTTCGCGGCCGAGACCGCCAGCGCCGCGCCGCGCAAGTCCTACGCCATTGCGCCGGGACCCCTGGGCGACGTGCTGGCGCAGTTTGCCGCCAGTGCGGGCGTGCCGCTGTCGTTTGATCCCGCCCTGGTGGCGGGCCATCACAGCGACGGCCTGCAGGGCGACTACACCGTGCGGGAAGGGTTCGCGCGGCTGCTGTCGGGGTCCGGTGCGCTGGCCGAACAGGGCGGCGGCGCGTATTCGCTGCGCAAGCTGCCGGCAGCCGCTGGCGAGACCACCGTGCTGCCCGCCGTGACGGTGGACGGGGCAGGCGTCAGCCCCTCGGCGTTGCCGGCCGAGTTCGCGGGCGGCCAGGTGGCTCGCGGCGCGCGGATGGGTCTATTGGGCAACCGCGACGTGATGGACGCGCCGTTCAATGTCACCAGCTACACGTCGGAATTGCTGGCGAACCGCCAGGCCGTTACCCTGGCCGATGCGCTGACTGTGGAGCCGTCCGTGCGCTTTACCGGCCAGATCGGCGGCGTGACCGATTCGTTCTACATCCGCGGCTTTCCCATCGGCGAAGGCAACCTCGGCGAAATCGCCTTTGATGGCGTGTATGGCGTCGCGCCCAACTATCACGTCTTCACCGACTACATCGAGCGCGTGGAAGTGCTGAAGGGGCCGGCCGCGCTGCTGTACGGCATGTCGCCCAACAGCGGGGTGGGCGGCGTCATCAACATGGTGCCCAAGCGCTCGCTGCCCGAGGACTTGACCCGCGTGTCGGCCGACTACGTCGGCGACTCGCAGTTCGGCGCCCGGGTCGACCTGAGCCGCCGGTTTGGCGACGCGGGCGAATGGGGCGTGCGGGTCAACGGCATGCAGCGGCAGGGCGATACGCCGCTGGACAACATGAAATCGCGTACGACCATCGGCGCGCTGTCCCTGGATTACCAGGGCGAACGGCTGCGCGCCTCGCTGGACCTGTTGACGCAGCACGAGAAGATCGACGCCCCGACGCGGCCATTCCTGGTGGCGCCGGGCATTGCCGTGCCGCGCGCCGCGGACGGCCGCCGCAACGCCACGCAGCCGTGGGGCTGGTGGAAGTCTGACGGCCAATCGGCGCTGCTGCGCGTGGAATACGACATCAGCGACCGCCTGACGGTGTTCGCGGACGCCGGCGGCTCGGACACCACCGTGTCGCGCCTGTCGGACCAGACGCCCACCATCGTGAACGAGGCCGGCGACACCGTGGTGACGCCCAACAACTTCCGTTTTCAGGTCAACCGCAGCACCTACAACGCCGGGTTGCGCGCCAAGCTGGACACGGGGCCGGTGCGCCACGCGATCAGCGTCATGGGCAGCCTGTACAGCGACCGCAACCTGCAGGCCAGCGTGAACGGCACACCGCTCACGTCCAACATCTACCGCCCGATCACGCGTCCCGAACAGCACATTCCCGCGCCCGCCAACGTACCCAAGGTGTCGTCGTCCGACCTGTCCGGACTGGCGCTGGCCGACACGCTCAGCATCCTGGACGAGCGCGCGCAGTTGACGCTGGGCCTGCGCCACCAGCGCATCGAATCGCGCAACTTCAACGGCGCCACGGGCGTGCGGACCGTCAGCTACGACGAAAGCGCGACCACGCCGCTGGCGGGCCTGGTCATCAAGCCCTGGCACAACGTCTCGCTCTACGCCAACTACATCGAGGGCCTGAGCAAGGGCGACGTGGCGCCCGCCACCGCCACCAACGCGGGAGAGGTCTTCAAGCCGTACAAGGCCAAGCAGAAGGAAGTGGGCGTCAAGGTCGAGCTGGACAGCGCGATGGTGACGCTGAGCGCCTTCGAGATCACCAAGCCCAGCGGGCAGCTCACGAACGGGGTGTACGCCGCCGATAGCGAGCAGCGCAACCGCGGGCTGGAATTGAACGTGTCCGGCGAACCGATGCGCGGTCTGCGCCTGTTGGGGGGCGTGACGTTCCTGGATGGCGAGCTGACGCGCACCAACAGCGCGGCCACGCAGGGCAACCGGCCCGTGGGCGTGCCGACCGTCGCCGTCAACCTGGGCGCCGAGTGGGACACGCCGTGGGTGACCGGGCTGACGTTGACGGGCGGCATGGTCTACACCGGTCGCGAATACATCAACCAGGCCAACACGCAGTCCGTGCCGTCGTGGACGACGTTCGACCTGGGCGCGCGCTATGCCCTAAAGGTTCAGGGCCGGGACGTCACGCTGCGCGCCAACGTCGTCAATGTGTTCAATCGCGCCTATTGGTCCGGTGTGGCGTCGTACGGCACGATCTCGCAGGGCGTGCCGCGCACCGTCATGCTGTCGGCGACGATGGACTTTTAACGGCTGGCAAACACCATGCACACCGGGCTGCCGACGGGCAGCGCATAGCCGTCGTGCGCCAGCGTGCCGCTGGCCGGATCGACACGAAACCGCTGCAGCGTGTCGCTGTCTTCGTTCAGCGTGAAGACAAAGCGGCCGTCGGGCGACAGCGTGAAAAAGCGTGGTGTCTTGCCGTGCGTGTGGGCGTGCTGCACGAGGGTCAGACGGCCAGTTGCGACGTCCACCCGAAACACTGCGATGCTGTCGTCACCCCGATTTGACGCGTACAGGTGCAGGCCATCGGGGTCCAGCGCAATGCCGGCGGCGCGGCTGTTGCCGGTATAGGTGTCGGGCAGGGTGGGCAGCACCTGTGAAGGGCGCAGCGCGCCCGCGTCCACGTCATAGACCGTGACGGTGTTGTCCAGTTCGTTGACGACATACAGCCATTTTCCTGACGGATGAAAGACCGCATGGCGCGGCCCCGCGCCTTCGCGTGCGGCCGCGACGCTGGCAGGCTGCGCGCCAATGCCGTGCGCGTCGGCGGGATACAGAAACACCCGGTCCAGCCCCTTGTCCGGCACCGCGACATACTGGCCCGACGGGTCGAGCACGTTGAAGTGCGGCTTGGAAAACGGCTGCTCCTTGCGGTGCGGCCCCGGCTCGCCGGCCAGCGGCACCGTCTGCGACACGGCTTGCAGCGCGCCGTCCGCCGCCACGGGCAGCACCGCCAGCGCGCCGGTCAGGTGGTTGGACACCATCAGGTAGCGCGCCGATGGCCCCAGCGCCAGATGGACGGGGTTGCGGCCCTGGCAGTCCTGCATGTGCCAGAGCGTCAGCGTGCCGTCGCGCGGGTCGCGGCGCAGCGCGCTGACCTCGCTGCTGTCGCCGTGCACGGTGTACAGGATCGGCAGCGACGGGTGCGGCAGCAGATACGACGGATTGTGCAGACCCCCCACGATCTGCTTGAGCGTCAGCGTTCCCGTTTCGGGCGCGTAGTCGAACACGCTGATGCCCTCGCCGCGGGCATTGCGTTCCCGGGTGGTCCGGGAGCCGATATAGACATACATGGCGCGAGCCTCTTTTCTGCCAGTTGAAAACAGCCGCGCCACGCGCGGCCCTACGAAGTCAGGATGCCGCTGATGCGGGCCAGGTTGTCGAGCGTGCTGCGCAGGTGCGCGGAAAGCGCGTCGGCCGCTTCGTCGTTGCGTTCGCGTTCCAGCAGATCCAGGATGGCCAGGTGCTGGTCGCAATGCTGCGTGTATCGGCTGCGGTCCTGCATCGAGCGGTAGGACAGCAGGCGGCGCACGCGGTTGACGCGCTTGATCGTGTCGATGAAAAACGGATTGCCGGAGGCTTCCACCAGCGATTCATGAAAGCGCACGCCGCGATCGTGGAGCTGGTCGGCGGTGTCGGTGGCGATGCCGCCGTTCAGCAGGTGCATTTCTGCGGCGCGGCAGCGCGCCAGCACGGATTTTTCGATGCGAAATCCGGGCTCGCGCAGCGCCGCCGGCTCCAGCGCCAGGCGCAGCCGGTAGGACTGCAGCAGGCTGTCGGGCGTCGTCATCATGGACGAGAATTCCCAGCCGTAACCAGGCCGGCGCTGTGCCCAGCCTTCTTGCGAAATGCGGCCCAGCAGCGCTTGGGTCTGCGCATTGGTCAGCGCGTAGCGCGTGCGCAGCAGCGCTTCGCTGCACTGCATCGGCAGTTCACCGCGCAGCAGTTCATCGGCAAGCGCAAAGTACGTCTGCGTGACGATGTCGTCCGCCGATGGGGGCGCGATATCGGTGGGGGCCTCGCCCGCGACGTCAAAGTCGCGCAGCAGGAAGTACCCGCGGTTGGGCTTGCGCGCCACCACGCCGTGTTGCTCCAGGATGCCCAGCGCTTCGTTGACCGGCGAGCGCGACAGCCGCAGGCGGTCGGCGATCTTTTGCGCGCGCAGGTGCGCGCCCTCCTGCAGACGGTCTTCCTTGATGAGGTCCAGAATCTTCGTGACGGTATTGGTTTGCGCGCTCATGGGTGGCGGACGGCCGATGAAATGGTGTCCGACAGAATAGCGGGAATGACGCCGCCCATCTGCAATAGGCGTATCTCCAGCCGGGTCTCGACGGCGGCGGTGGCGGTCAGCGGCTCGGCCTGGCCATCGGCGCGCAGGATGCGCACGGGGATGGCGGCACGGGGCGTCAGCGTGGCGGCCTCGGCGTCGATCTCGATCCTGTCGCCCGGTTGCAGCTGCAGGGTCGCGGGCGTAACCCCGTCGGGCAGGCGCAGCGGCAGGATGCCCATGCCGATCAGATTCGACCGGTGAATGCGTTCGAAGCTGACCGCCAGCACCGCGCGAATTCCGAGCAGGCGCTGGCCCTTGGCCGCCCAGTCGCGCGACGAACCGGTGCCGAAGCGCGCGCCCGCCACCAGCACGACGGGCTGCGACGCCTTGGCGTAATGCGCGGCGGCGTCCCAGATGGGTTCGAGCCGGCCGCTGGGCGCGTGCAACGTATGGCCGACGGGGGCAGCGGGACAGAGCAGATTGGACAGGCTCTTGCTGTAGAACGCGGCGCGCATCATGACTTCCCAGTTGCCGCGGCGCGATGCGAACACGTTCAGGTCGTTGCGGTCGTCGCCGCGTTCGACCAGGAAGTCCGCAATCAGGCTGTCGGGCGGGATGGCGCTGGCGGGCGACAGGTGGTCTGTTGTGACGTCGTCGCCCACGACCAGCAGCGGATACGCGGTGTAGCGGCCCAGTTGGCTGCCGGCCTCGGTGCTGGCAAAAGGTGGGCGGCGCAACGCGGTGGACGCGGCGTCCCACGGAAACCGCGCCGACGCGGGCGATTGCAGGGCCTGCCAGGCGGGGTTCGCGCTGGCGATCTTGAACGCGGCGCGATAGTCGTCGGGTCGCTGCCCGGCGGCCAGCGCGGCGTCGATCTCCGCTTCCGTCGGCCATAGCTCGGACAGGTGCACGGCTCGGCCATCGGACGTCACCTGGACCGGCTCGCGGCTCAGGTCTCTTTCCGCGTCGCCTGCAAGTGCAAAGGCGATGACCAGCGGCGGCGACATCAGAAAGCCCAGGTCCAGATCGGGATGGATCCGGCCCGTGAAATTGCGGTTGCCGGACAGCACCGCCACCGGGTGTATGGCGCCCTCGGCCAGGGCGTCGCGCACCACCGGAGGCAGCGGGCCGGAATTGCCGATGCAGGTGGTGCAACCGTAGCCGACGATATCAAAGCCCACCGCGGCCAGGTCGTCCAGCAGACCGGCGCGCGCCAGGTATTCGGCGGCGGCGGGCGAGCCGGGTCCCAGCGAGGTCTTGACCCAGTGCGGCGGCCGCAGTCCGGCCTGTCGGGCCTTGCGGGCTAGCAGCCCGGCGGCCGTCAACAGGCGCGGATCGGACGTGTTGGTGCAACTGGTGATCGCGGCGATGGCGATGGCGTGGCGGGGAAGGGGTGTGTGCGCGCGCGGCGTGAATTCCATCGACGCGAGAATCTCGCGCGTCTGTCCGTAGGGATGCAGATCCTGCGGGCGCTTGGGGCCGGCGACGTGCATCTGCACGGCATCCAGCGCGATGTTCACCACTCGGGTATAGCGGGGTTCGGCGTCCGGATCCAGCGCGATGCCGGTGCACCGCGCGTAGGCATCCACGCGCGCGATGTGATCTTCAGGACGGCCCGTCTGGCGCAGGTAGGCCAGCGTCTCACCGTCGATGGGGAAGTAGCCCGTGGTCGCGCCGTACTCGGGCGCCATGTTGGCCACGACGCAGCGGCTGCCGGCGGGCAGCGTGGCTACGCCCGGTCCGAAGAATTCAACGAACTCGCCGGAGACGTGGATGGCGCGCAGGCGCTGGGTGACGGTCAAGGCCAGGTCCGTGGCCGTGACGCCGGGCCGGAGCGCGCCCGTCAGCCGCACGCCGATCACGTCGGGAATGCGCAGCATCGTCGGCATGCCGAACATGACCGTCTGCGCTTCCAGGCCGCCCACGCCCCAGCCCAGCACGCCGATGCCGTTGATCATCGGCGTATGGCTGTCGGTGCCGATCATCATGTCGGGATACAGGGCCGTGCCGGCGGGACCCGGCTGCTGGCAGACCACCGTGGCCAGTTGCTCCAGATTGATCGTGTGCATGATGCCGGTGCCGGGCGGGTGGATGCGCACGTTCGACAGCGCCTTGGAAGCCCAGCGAAGAAAGCGGTAGCGCTCGGCGTTGCGCCGCAGTTCCAGGTCCAGATTGGCTTGCGCCGCATCGGCGCGCGCATAGGCCTCGACGGCCAGCGAGTGGTCCACCGACACGTCCACCGGCAGCACGGGATTCAACACCGATGGATCGACGCCGGCCTCGGCCAGCGCGTCGCGCATGGCGGCAATGTCGACCAAGGCGGGCGTGCTGGTGGTGTCGTGCATCAGCACGCGGCCCGGCTGGAAGGCGATCTCGGATTCGCTGGTGCCGTGCGCCAGCCAGCCGAACAGCGCGGCGACGGCGGCGTCGCGCTCGGCGCCCTGCATGTTGCGCAGCGCGTTCTCCAGCAGCAGGCGCAGCACGACCGGCAGCCGGAAGTAGTCCGCGCCGTATTCGGCGGGCAGGTCCAGGCAGGTGTACGGCACGCCGTTCAGGGTGAAGTGTGCGCAGTGCAGCGGGGCATTGGTGTTTTCCATAGCTGCCAGTTTTGCATATTGCCTGCATAAAATGCAATTAAGGAAAAACCCGGCCGCGCATCGACGCAAGGCCATATCGGAGACAGACCATGCCCCCCATTCGTACCCTGGCCGCCGCCGCGGCCCTGGCGCTTGCCGCCTCAACCCCGCTCCACGCCGCCGACCTGCCGGCAAACCGCCCCATCACCCTGATCGTGCCTTTTGCCGCGGGCGGCGGCGTGGACGGCATGGGCCGGCTGCTGGCCGAGCGTCTGCGCAGCGAACTGCCGCAGGGCGTGGTGGTGGAGAACAAGCCGGGCGCCAGCGGCATGCTGGGTGCGACGGCGGTCGTGCGTTCCGCGCCGGACGGCGCGACGCTGCTGCTGGGATCGGCCGGCGAGACGGCCATCAATCCGCTCGTCTTCAAGAGCAAGATGCAGTACCAGCCGGAAAAGGATCTGGCGCCGGTCGCGCTGATTGCCCGCGTGCCGAACGTGCTGGTCGCCAATCCCAAGCTGCCGGTTGCGAATGTCGAGCAGCTGGTGGCGTATGGCCGCGCGCATCCCGACAAGCTGACGTACGCGACCAGCGGCGTGGGCAACCCGCAGCACCTGAACGGCGAGCTGCTGCAGTCGCTGGCGGGCATCAAGATGGTCCACGTGCCGTACAAGGGCGCCGCAGCGCAACTGGTGGACGTGGCGGCCGGCAGCGTGGACCTCACGTTCGTCAGCCTGGCGGGGGCCTTGCCGTTCATCAAGAGCGGCAAGGTCAAGCCGCTGGCGGTGACGTCCGCGAAGCGCGCGTCGTTCGCACCCGACATTCCCGCGCTGGCCGAGTACGCGCCGCTCAAGGACTACGCGTTGGAAAACTGGTTTGGCGTGTTCGTGCCGGCCAATACGCCGCCGGACGTGCAGCAGAAGCTGGCCGCCGCCATCGACCGCAGCCTGAAGGACGAGAAATTCGTGGCCAGCATTCGCGAGCTGGGCGGTGAAGTGCAGCCGATGAGCCAGGATGAATTCCGCGCGTTCATCAAGGCCCAGACGGCGGTCTTTGCCAAGGTCGTGGCCGACGGCAACATCACGGCGGAGAACTGATACGAGTTGCGCGGCGGGTGGGCGCTATGGCGAGTCGTGCAGCATCAAATCAAGGCCGACGCGTTCACCGCTGCGCACACGGCTGATTGCCTGGCGTTCCGTGACGCGGTAGATGCCCTGCGCGCCCGATACGGGGCGGTGCGACGTTGCGATCACCGCCCCATCGCCCAGGCCCAGCGGCAACACCATCGGGCGCGACTGCATGCGCGGACGCTGCTCGGTCATGACGAGTTCGCCGCCCGTAAAGTCCACGCCGGGCTCGGACAGCAGCACGGTCAGCCGCAACGGAAACACCCTGGCGCCGTCGGCATGCTGCAGCAGCGGCTGGTAGCCGGATGCGTGCAGGCGCTGGATCGTGGAGAGGCTGCGCGTTTGACCTGATTGGCGGTTCTGCCGGATGTAGGCGGGCAGATCGTCCGGGTAGGAGACATCCACGTCCAGGGCGCTTGCCCAGGCGCGCGCCACCGGCAGCAGGCGCGCGTAGAGATCGGCGCGCAGGCTGGCCAGCGGTGGCAGTAAGGGATCGGGCAGGACTTGCAGCCCTGCCAGCGTGCGTGCGTCAGCCGGCGCGTAGAGCGCGGGCAGCAGCGCCCAGCCCTGCGCGTTCAGATCTTGCGCGATGCGTATCCAGTCGTATTGGTCTAGCGGGCGAGAGGCGGGCGTGGTCATGGTCTTGGGCGTGGGCGTGTCTTGGATGCGGTCGTCGTCGTACAAATCCACAGCTTAGCCACGCCGGCGCGCCCCGGCACTCCGCCGTTTGCTGTCCGCAGGGCCGCGCCAGCCGGCGGTCAGTTGCCGTGCAGTATGCTTACCCGCTTCATCGACACTCCCCCGCTGCCCGCAATGACTGATTTTCCCTTTGACGCCGTGCTGTTCGATTGCGATGGCGTCCTGGTCGATTCCGAACCCATCACCAGCCGCGTGCTGACCGAGATGCTCAACGAATTGGGCTGGGGCATCACGCACGCCGAGACGATGCTGATCTTCACCGGTAAGGCGGTCAAGGACGAGCTGCCGCTGATCGAGGCGCGCACCGGCGCCACGATCGATCAAGCGTGGTTCGACCAGTTCCGCCAGCGCCGCAACGATGCGCTGGACCGCGATCTCGTCGAAATCCCCGGCGCGCCCGATGCCGTGCGCGCGCTGCACGAAGCGCTGGGCGGACGCATCGCCGTGGCGTCGGGCGCGGACTGCCGCAAGGTCGAGCTGCAACTGGCCAAGGTGGGCATTGCAGACTGCTTCGAGGGCCGTGTCTTCAGTGGTCACGAAATGCCGCGCAGCAAGCCGTTCCCGGACGTGTACCTGGCGGCCGCGCAGGCGCTGGGCGTGGATCCGGCGCGTTGCGCGATCGTCGAGGATACGGTCACCGGCGCAACAGCGGGCGTGGCCGCCGGCGCCACCGTGTTCGGCTACAGCCCGGGCGAACCGGGCCACAGCGGCGCCCAGGCGCTGCGCAACGTGGGCGTGTCGCACGTGTTCACCGACATGCGGGAATTGCCGGCGCTGCTTTCGGGTTGGCGGGCGGCTGCCGTTTAACGTGGGGGTGCGCGGCCGCCGGCTGACGTGGTGGCTCGCGGCCACCGTTTGATGTGCGGCCAGGCCGGCCGCCACCCGATGTGCAGCCGCCGCGCCGGCCGTCAGCGGCCGTGCGTGGCGTATTGTTCGCCGCCGTCCAGATCGATCACGGTGCCGCTCAAATAACCCGCGCGCGGCGAGGCGCCAAAGACGATCATGTCGGCCACCTCGCCCGGTTCCATCAGCCGCCCGAAGGGCAGATCCGACAGCGTTTCCTGCCAGCGCGATTCGTCGCCCCAGCGCGCCTGCGCGCGTTGCCGTGCCAGCGTCAGCACGCGGTCGGTACGCGTGCGCGACGGATTGACGCCGAACACCCGCACGCCGTGGCGCGGCGATTCGCCGCCCAGCGCGCGCGTAAACGCGATGAGCGAGGCGTTGGCCGCCGCGCCGCAGATGTAATCCGCGCGCGGCGCCGAGCCCGCCATGCCGATGATGTTGGCGATGACGCCCGACCCTGCATCGCGCATCGCCGGATAGCAGTGGCGCGCCAGGCTGATGTAGCCATGCACCTTCAATTCCCAGCCCGCGCGCCAGCGTTCGTCCTGCACCTGATCCAGCGCACCGCCCGGCACGGCGCCCGCATTGTTCACCAGGATGTCGACGGGCCCCGTCTCCTTGCACAGACGTTCGGCCGCGCCAGGCTGCGCCAGATCCAGCGTGACCGCGCCCGCCTGCCGTCCCGTTTGCTCGCGGATGGCGGCGGTGGCGCCATGCAATGCGGCGTCGTCGCGCGCAACCAGTATCGGCTCGGCGCCTTCCCGCGCGAACGCGATGGCGCACGCCAGGCCGATGCCCTTGGAGGCACCCGTGATGAGTACGCGTTTACCCGCCAGCTCCAGATCCATGTAGCGCTCCTGTCGATGCGCGCCGATCGGCGCGGCCTTGCAGACGTTGTAAACCGGATGCGCGGCGGTGTGGGACCTGACGAAGAATTTTTGAAGACCGGACGGCGTGCTGAAGGTGTCTCCGAAGGTGTCTCCGAAGGTGTCTCCGAAGGTGTCTGACACCCAGGTGAGATCGGCTTCATATTGCACGGGTGCCTCAAGGGTGTCAGACACCTGCGCATATCGCACGGGTGCCTCAAGGGTGTCAGACACCGGCGTTGCAGGTGTGCCGCGTCCGCGTGCCGGCCTGCTATGCTCGTTCTCTCCTCGGTTCCAAGGACTCGTCGATGTCGCAAATCTGGCTGGAAATCTGGACGGCGGTGCGTACTGAATTTGCCGATATTCCCGACGTGGCAGAGGCTACGCGCATCGTGCTGCGCTTAAGCATGGCCGTCCTCTTGGGCGGCCTGCTGGGTTACGAACGGGAACGTAGCGGCAAGGCGGCCGGGCTGCGCACGCACATGCTGGTGGCGCTGGGCGCGGCCATTTTCGTGCTGGTGCCGTTGCAGGGCGGCATGGAAGTCGGCGACCTGAGCCGCGTGCTGCAAGGCGTGATCGCGGGCATCGGCTTTCTGGGGGCGGGCGCCATTATCAAGCTGGGCGCCGAGCGCGAAATCCACGGGCTGACGACATCGGCCAGCATCTGGATGACCGCCGCCATCGGCGTGGCGGCCGGCATGGGCCGCGAGGCCACTGCCGTGGTCAGCACCTTGATGGCGCTCTTCGTGCTGGCCGTGCTGCGCCGCGTCGAGGCGCGCATTTCCGCAAGCCAGGAAAAGCGCGTGATCTCGACGGACGACAAGGGGTCACCGTAGTCAGCGCACGCTGTTCCGGTGTCTGACACCCTGGGGAGATGCTCTCCGGTTTGCGGCGGTGTCTCAGCGGGTGTCAGACACCGGACCAGCGTGCGCTCGCCGCGTGCTGTGCGGCGCAGGTGNCGGCGGCGTCTCAGCGGGTGTCAGACACCGGACCAGCGTGCGCTCGCGGCGTCCTGTGCGGCGCAGGTGTCTGACCCCCTAGGGAGATGCTCTTCGGTYTGCGGCGGTGTCTCAGCGGGTGTCAGACACCGGACCAGCGTGCGCTCGCCGCGTGCTGTGCGGCGCAGGTGTCTGACATCCTGGGGAGATGCTCTCCGGTTTGCGGCGGCGTCTCAGCGGGTGTCAGACACCGGACCAGCGTGCGCTCGCGGCGTCCTGTGCGGCGCAGGTGTCTGACACCCTAGGGAGATGCTCTTCGGTCTGCGGCGGTGTCTCAGCGGGTGTCAGACACCGGACCAGCGTGCGCTCGCCGCGTGCTGTGCGGCGCAGGTGTCTGACA
>NZ_LMGO01000001.1:18644-42213 GCF_001427425.1 Achromobacter sp. Root565 | reverse complement strand
TGCGGCGGTGTCTCAGCGGGTGTCAGACACCGGACCAGCGTGCGCTCGCCGCGTSCTGTGCGGCGCAGGTGTCTGACACCCTAGGGAGATGCTCTCCGGTTTGCGGCGGTGTCTCAGCGGGTGTCAGACACCGGACCAGCGTGCGCTCGCCGCGTGCTGTGCGGCGCAGGTGTCTGACACCCTAGGGAGATGCTCTCCGGTTTGCGGCGGCGTCTCAGCGGGTGTCAGACACCGGACCAGCGTGCGCTCGCCGCGTCCTGTGTGGCGCAGGTGTCTGACACCCTGGGGAGATGCTCTCCGGTCTGCGGCGGTGTCTCAGCGGGTGTCAGACACCGGACCAGCGTGCGCTCGCCGCGTGCTGTGTGGCGCAGGTGTCTGACACCCTGGGGAGATGTTCTCCGGTCTGCGGCGGTGTCTCAGCGGGTGTCAGACACCGGACCAGCGTGCGCTCGCCGCGTGCTGTGYGGCGCAGGTGTCTGACACCGTGGGGAGATGCTCTCCGGTCTGCGGCGGTGTCTCAGCGGGTGTCAGACACCGGACCAGCGTGCGCTCGCCGCGTCCTGTGTGGCGCCGGTGTCTGACACCCTGGGGAGATGCTCTCCGGTTTGCCGCGGTGTCTCAGCGGGTGTCAGACACCGGAACAGGATCTCCCTGGCGGCGTCTTGCCTGGGGGCCCGTCAACTGCCGCCCGACACCTCGATGAACGAGCCACTGGTATAGCCGGCCTCGTCCGAGAACAGCCACATCACCGCCCCGGCCACTTCTTCCACCGTGCCCCCGCGGCGCAGCGGAATGACGCTTTTCAGCCGGTCCACCCGGCCCGGCTCGCCGCCGCTGGCGTGCATCTCGGTGTAGATCGTGCCGGGGCGCACGCCGTTCACGCGGATGCCTTCGGGCGCGACTTCCTTGGAAAGCCCGATGGTCAGTGTGTCCATTGCACCCTTGGACGCGGCGTAGTCCACGTATTCGTTGGGTGATCCCAACCGCGCGGCAGCCGACGACACGTTGACGATGGCGCCGCCCAGGCCGCCGTGGCGCGGCGACATCCGCCGCACGGCTTCGCGCGCGCACATGAACGCGCCGACGACATTGGTGGACAGCACCCGGTGCAGCCGGGCGGCGTCCATGTCCTCCACACGCATCTGCTTTTCCAGGATGCCGGCATTGTTGACCAGCGCGTCGATGCGGCCCAGATGCTCGTCCAGCGTGCGGAACATGCGCAGTACCTGGTCTTCCTGGGCGACATCCGCCTGAATCGCAACGGCCTTGCCGCCGCCGCGGACGATCTCGTCCACCACCGCCTGCGCGGCGCCGGCATTGGCGTGGTAGTTGACGCCGACCGCGTAGCCGCGGCGCGCGGCCAGTTTGGCGACGGCGGCCCCGATGCCGCGGCTGCCGCCGGTGACCAGCATGACTTTGGACATGGTTTCCTCCTGTTGGGGATTCACTGTGGGCGACACGTTAGCAAACGCCGCCGATCAGATCCATACGTCGTTGGGCGCGCGGCGCGGGCCGCCTTCGTCGCCGGTGTTCGCGACGCCGCGCGGCTCGATCAGCATGAGCTGCACTTCCTGCGGCGCACAGGGCTTGTGTTCCACGCCCTTGGGTATCACCGTCATTTCGCCGGGACCCAGCGCAATCTCGCCGTCACGTAGTGCGATTCGCAGATGGCCGGCGATGACGATGAACGTCTCGTCTGTATCGGCGTGCGAGTGCCAGACAAAATCGCCTTTCAGCTTGACGAGCTTGAACTGGTAGTCGTTCATCTCCGCGATGACCTTGGGCATCCAGTGGTCGTTAATCAGGGCCAGCTTGGCTGAAAGATTGATGGAAGCGGGAACGGACATGGCAGGCTCTTGGGGATGGAAAGCCTTACGATACGGCGGCGCTGGGCGTGCCGTCTTGTACGATCGAGCAGGTTTTGCCGAGGCGCCGCCGGCGCCGCGTGTCAGCCGTTCAGCATCCGCCGCCAGCGGTCCGGCGCCATGCCGTAAGCCTGCACATGGCGGCGCGTGAGGTGACTTTGATCGGTGAAGCCGGCGTCTGCGGCGGCCTGCGCCAGCGGCGTACCCGCCGCAATCAGCCGGCGCGCCAGGTCCAGGCGCCGCAGCATCACGTAGCGGTACGGGCTGGTGCCGAACAGCGCGCGGAAATCGCGTGACAGGCTCCAGCGATCCGTGCCCGCCGCGCGCGCCAGATCGTCCAGCAGAAGTGGCTGATCCAGCGACGCATGGATGTAGTGCCGCGCGCGTTCGGCGGCGGCGTAGTCGGGTGCGCGCCGGCCCGTCCGGCGGCCCGCGGCGGCACACAGCGCGTGCGCCAGTTCATACAACGCGTCGTCTTCCTGCAGCGGGTCGATGTCCTGCCCCGTGGCCGGGAGCAGCGCGCCGCTGGCCGCGTACAGCCGCGGATCGGCGCTGATGCCGTCGCGGATGAACGGTAGCGCGCGGCCGCCCAGGATCTGCTGGATCAGCGCCGGCTCCACGTAGATCATCCGGTAGTGAAAGCCCGCGTCGGTGCCGGCCTGGCCATCATGCGCTTCGTCGGGATGCAGCACGATGGTGCCGCCCGGCAGGCTGTGCCGCATGCCGCGCCGGTAATGAAAACTCTGTACGCCGGCAAGCGTGCGGCCTATGGCGTAAGTATCGTGGCGGTGCATGTCGTAGCCGTGGCCGCCGAAATACGCTTCGATGCGTTCGACCCGGCTGGACGGCGCGGCGCGCCGGATCCAATCTTTGCGGGTCGCATCGAAGGCCATCGCCGGGTCCGGCTGTTACGCCGGCTGCTTCAACTGGACCAGCACGAACTCGTTGCCGTACAGGTCGATGAAGTGGGCGTAGGCGGCGGTCTCTTCGTGCACGGGTTCGCGCGTGAAGCGCACGCCCTTGGCCGAAAAGTGCGCGTGATCGCGCAGCACGTCGTCCGTGTAGAACACGCCGACCGGCTGGCCGCCGGTCTGGTCGCCCACGCGATCGCGCTGCGCCTGTGTCTGGGCTTGCAGCAGCCACATGCCCACCGAGGGCTGATCGTGCAGACGCAGATGCACATAGCGCTGCTGGCCGACAGGCATGTCGACAGACACCTCCATCCCGAGCTTGTCCCGGTAGAAGGCGATGGCGGTGTCGTAGTCGTTTACAAGCAGGACGAGACGGCCCAGCGTGTGCATGTCAGGATTCTCTTCAAATGGATCGTGCGGCCATGCTAACCCACCGGGAAGTCTTTTACGTCAGTCGGCGGCGTCGGCCTCGCGCAAGAGGCGCAGGCCGACCAGCGGATAGCGCGTTTCCTGCGTGTTCCAGTTGCGGTACGACGAGCGCGTGTACAGCGCCCACGTATGCCACGAGCCGCCGCGCCGCACGCGCACGTTGCCGGCGGCCGGGCCCTGCGGATCGTCGGTTGGCGAATTGGCGTAGTAGTCCTCGCCGTACCAGTCCGCGACCCATTCCCAGGCGTTGCCGTGCATGTCGTACAGGCCGAATGCGTTGGGCGCGTAGCTGGCGACCGGCGCGGTGAAGGCGTTGCCGTCGTGGCGCGGCGAGGCAAAGGTCTGCCATTTCGGCCACAACGGGCTGGCGTCGGCATCAAAGCCGTTGCCCACGTCCGGCATCGCGGCCGGATCGTCGCCGTTCTGGTAGCGGGTGCGCGTGCCGGCGCGGCAGGCATATTCCCATTCGGCTTCGGTGGGTAGGCGGTACACGCGGCCTTCCGTCTTGGTCAGCCACTGCGCCAGCGCCTGCGCGTCGTTCCAGCTGATGTTCACCACGGGGTGATCGTCGCCCTGCGCAAATCCCGGATTGCGCCAGGAATACCGGCGATCGCGGCCTTCGAAGGCGTCGCCTGACGCGGATGTTTCTGGGTCGTACGCGGCGTTGTAGCCGTAGCCGCCGGTGCCATCGGCTTCGGACTCCGGCACGTAGCCGGACGCTTCGATGAATCGCCGGAACTGGCCCACGGTGACTTCGGTGCGTTCCAGATAGAACGGCCGCGTGATGCGAACGGTGTGCACCGGCGCCTCGTCAAAGAGCTGGGCGTAGCGATCGGACGGATAGTGCGGATAAGCGGCGGCCAGCGTGGCGGGATCTTCGTCGCTGCCCATCTGGAACGTGCCCGCCGGCACGCGCACGAACGTCATGCCCAGCGAGTTCTCGACGATGTCGGGCGGAGTGGCCGCCAGAACGGACGCGCAGGTCAGGGTGCAAAGCAGGGCGAGGGCAGTGCGGGTAGGCATGGCAGTCCGACGGGTTGGGCCTGAGGGGTGCGCAATAGTAGGGCCGCTGCGCGGCCGCCGCCAGACATGGTGAACCCTCATGTTGGGCCGCCGCGTCACCGGCGATCCGGCCTGCGCCGGCTGCACGATCGTCAACCTAGGCTTGCTCAGCCTTGCCCCGCGCGCGCATCCAGCCATTGCCGCGGGGACGCGCCGAGCTTCTGGCTGAAGATGCGCGACAGGGCCGAGGCATTGGCGTAGCCCAGCTCGGCGGCGATCGTCTTGACGGCGATGCCTTCCCGCAAGCGCGACTGCGCCAGCGTCAGGCGCCAGTCGGCCAGATAGTCCGCCGGCGGCTGGCCGACCACGTTCTTGAACGCGGCGGCAAAGGCGCTGCGCGACATCCCCGCGCGGGCGGCCAGCGCCGCCAGCGACCACGCCGCGCCAGGCTGCTCGTGCATGGCGACCAGGGCGCGCGCCAGCCGCGGTTCGGCAAGACCCGTCATCAACCCGATCTGTATGCCCGCCTCGGCAGGATGGTCGATCAGCCAGCGCAACAGCTGGATCAGCACCACTTCAAACAGGCGGTCCGCCAGCAGGCGCTGCCCGCATCGCACCTGTTCGGTTTCGGCGAACAGCAACGCCAGCGCCTGCTCCAGTCCGCCGACGCGCGCCAGCGGCAAGGCGATCAGTGGCGGGAGCGCGCGCACTAGCGGATGGTGGTCGCCGCCTTCGAAATGCAGCGTGGCGCAGGTGAAGTCCGAGCCGTCCTCGGGCGGGTTGTGGAATTCATGGTGGACCGGGCGTGCGTAAAACAGCAGCGTCGGCTCGGCCACGCGCAGCCGGCGGGGCAGACCGCTGCCGGCCCGGTGCGCAACCTCCATGTCCCCGCGCCGCAGCACATGCAGGAAGGCGCGCCCGGGTTCGGGCGCGAACCGGTTCAGGCCGCACAGCGGGCCGGCATGGAACAGCTGCGCCCGCACGCGGAACCGGTCGAGCAGGGCGGACAGACGGTCAAGCGAGGGCGTCATGGCGTCTTGGACGAATAGATATGAATCGTGGACGATAGGTGCCCAATATTACTCCTGAGCCGCCCATACTGGCGCAAAGGCAGCAGGAAACCAACCGGCGCCTTTCCCACAACGACCGAATCAACTCACTGAAAGGAAACATCATGTCCCGCGTTCAACTCATCGACTCCTCCGTTGCTCCCGCTGCCAGCAAGGCGCTGCTTGACCAGATCCACGGCGCCTTCGGCGCGACCCCCAACATGTTCCGCGCCGTCGCGAACTCGCCCGCCGCCCTGAAAAGCATGTGGGGCGCGTTCGGTGCCCTGGGCGGCGGCGTGCTGCCCCCGCAACTGACGGAAAAGATCGCCGTCGCCGTTGCCGACCGCAACCGCTGCGAATACTGCCTGGCCGCGCACACCGCGCTGGGCCGCAAGGCCGGCGCCAGCGCTGAACAGATGGCCGCGGCCCAGGCCGGCCGCGCCGACGATCCGCAGACCGCCGCGGCGCTGGACTTTGCGCTGAAGCTGGTGCGCCAGCACGGCCAGGTGGCCGACACCGACGTGGCGGCGGTGCGCGCGGCCGGCTTCAATGACGAGCAGATCGTCGAGATCCTGGCGCATGTGGCGTTGAACCTCTTCACCAACTACGTGAATGTGGCGTTCGACGTGCCGGTGGATTTCCCGCGTGTGCAGTTGCGTGCTGCGTGATCAATACGGGCCGCGCGCCCCTAGCCCGCCTTGCGAATCGTGAAGTTGATGCGCCGGCTGCCCAGCCGCGGATGCGGCAGGTCCTTCAGCGGCATCACCCCATGAAACCGCAGGCGGTCCACGCCGCCCCACACCACCACGTCGCCGTGAAATAGCGGCACCCGCGCCGCGCGATCGGCGCGGTCGTCTCCCCCGAACAGAAACATCGCCGGCATGCCCAGCGACACCGACACGATGGGCGCGCCGAAATCGCGCTCGTTGCGGTCCTGGTGCAGCGACAGACGCGAGCCGGGTTCGTAGCGGTTGACCAGGCACGCATCCGGCGCGAAGTCCGGAAAGCCGGCTTCCCGCGCCGCGTCCCGCGCCAATTGCATGAAGGCCTGCGGCATCGCCGGCCAGGGCTGCCCGGACACCGGATCGATGCGGCTGTAGCGATAGCCGCGGACGTCCGTCGTCCAACCGAGCTCGCCGCAATTGGTCAACGCCACCGACATCGTGTAGCCGCCGGGCGTCTCCATGTGCCGGAACGGCGACTGCGCGGTCACGTCGTCCACGCCGGCCAGCAGTGCGTCCACGGTCGGCAGCGCAAAGCCGCGCAGCACCACCGATTGCGGGCCGAGTATCACGCGGCCCTGCTGGGCGGGATCGTCGCCGCCGAATAGATCCAGGGTCATGTCACACCGCGTCGTGAAAGATGATGCCCAGCGTGTGGCGCTGTCCCGACCGCAGTTCGCTCACACCGTGGCGCATGGCCACCTTGCGCCACCCGCGCACGCCGGGAACCGGGCGCTGGTTCACCGTGAAGATCAGCGCATCGCCCTGTTGCAGCGGCAGCACGTCGGCGCGCTGCTCGCGGCTGCCGGTTTCCGTCATGACGAATTCACCGCCCGTGAAATCCGTGCCGGGCGCGGACAGCAGTACCGCCACCTGCAGCGGAAACACGTGCTCGCCATACAGGTCCTGGTGCAGGCAGTTGAAGTCGCCCGGCCCATACTGCAGGATCAACGGCGTCGGCCGGCGCTGGCCGGCCGCATGGCAGCGCGCAAGAAAATCCGCGTGGTCCGCCGGATACTGCACGGCGATACCCATCTGCCGGTTCCACCGGTTGGCGATGGGCGCCAGTTGGATATAAAGCGCGCCGCGCAGGCGGGCAAGCAGGTCAGGCAATGGGTAGCGGAAATACTTGTATTCGCCGCGGCCGAATCCGTGGCGCGCCATCACGATCCGGCTTCGGTAGGGATCATGGAGGTCGTAGGCGTCCGACAGCCCGTTGCATTGCGCAGGCGTCAACAACGCGGGCAGGATGGCGTTGCCGTGCGCGTCGAGGTCGGCGGCGGCGCGGGTCCAATCCTGCTGGGCGAGCAGGGCGTCGGCGGGCGTCGTGGTCATGGTCGTTGAATGGAAAACCGGTGCAAATAAAGCTGCGTCCAGTCTACGCCTTGCGGAAAAACGGGCCACTCCGCTTGTTGCGGATTCCGATCATTGCACCCCTACAGCAGCGGCTCCAGCGGCAGCAGCGACGCCACCCACACCGTCGCGCGCTGCAGCAGGCTGGCGCCCGGCTCGCGGTCGTGGCGCAGCGTGTGGCCGTCGCGCTCTTCCAGCCAGTAAAGCTTGCCCATTTCGTCCAGCTTGACCCGGTAGGCGGTGCGGGGCAGTTCCTCGTCAAAGGATTTCTCGATGCCCCGGGCCAGCGCCGGGCTGTCGATCACGAAGCCCAGCTCGGTGTTCAAGCGCGCTGAACGGGGATCGAAATTGAACGACCCGACGAAGACGCGCTCGCCATCCACCGCGAAGGTCTTGGCGTGCAGGCTGGAGCCGGAACTGCCGAAGGGGCCCATGCTCTTGTTGCGCTCGACGCCCTGCACCGCGCGCTTCATTTCGTAGAGCTCGACGCCGGCGGCCAGCAGGTCCTTGCGGCGCTTGGCGTAGCCCGAATGCACGACTGCCACGTCGGTGGCTTCCAGCGCGTTGGTCAGTACCCTGACCTTGACGCCGTTGCGCGCCATCTTGGCGAATGCCTGCGTGCCCGCGGCGGTGGGTACGAAATAGGGCGACACCAGCAGCAGTTCCTTCGCCGGCTCGCCCACGATCTCGTGCAACTGGTGCGGCAGCATCGCCTCGCGCGGCGCGGTGCCCAGCGTCTTGCCGGGATCGTCGCTGACCATGCGGGTGCGTGACCATTCCAGCGGCAGTTCGCCACGCAGCAATTGCCGGATGAAGGGCAGGTCGCGCATGGCCTGCGCATAGGCCGCGGCCTCGGGCGATTGTTCGACGGCGGTCGCGTCCGCCTCCAGTTCTTCCAGTTCGTTCGACGCAGCCTTGCGGACGATGCCTGCCACCGGATAGGCGGAATCGCTGCGCCAGTAGCGGTCGAAGTCGGCCGACACGTCGCTGACGGCAGCGCCGATGGCCAGCACGTCCATGTCCCTGAACAGCACGCCGTCGGTGGCGCCAAAGTACTCGTCGCCGATGTTGCGGCCGCCGGCGATGGTGGCCTGGTTGTCGGCGGTGAACGATTTGTTGTGCATCCGGCGATTCAGCCGGTTGAAGTCCGTCAGGTAACCGAGCGGCTTGGGCCAGCGCAGCGTGAAGGGGTTATAGAGCCGCACCTCGATGTTCGGATGCCCGTCCAGCGCGGACAGCGTCCGGTCCAGTCCCGCCGTGCCGTTGTCGTCCAGCAGGAGGCGCACGCGCACGCCGCGGTCGGCTGCCTCGTGCAGCGCCTCGAACAGCATGATGCCCGTCATGTCGTCGTGCCAGATGTAGTACTGCACGTCCAGGCTGCGCTCGGCCGCGCGCGCCAGCATCATGCGGGCGGCAAAGGCGTCCAGGGGATGGGCGAGGGCGTGGATGCCGGACTTGCCGGGATGCGCGGCGGCCAGCGGGGCGATCGCCTGGCCCAGCGGCGTGGCCCCGGCTTCCTCATCGGTAAGCCCCTGCGACACGCTGCGCTTGTCGAGCGAGGGAAGGGAGCAACCGGAGGTCAACGCGCAAAAGATGGTCATGTAGAGGAGTTTGCCCAAGTGCATGACCGCTATTGTGCCGAATCCGGCGCGGGTCGCTCGTAGTGTCCGGCGGGCGAACGGATTGCGCATCGGGGAAACCACGCGGTCGACGCGTTTTCATATCTGGGATAAATTCCCGTATATGGAACAAACAAACGCCACCGCCGACGCCGGGCTGGATCTTCGCCTGGCCGCCCGGCTTAAAACGCTGCGCCAGGACCGGGGCTGGTCGCTGGACGATCTGGCCGGCCGCGCCGGCATCAGCCGCGCCACGCTTTCCCGGCTTGAGAACGGCGAGGTCAGTCCCACTGCCAGCGTGCTGGGCAAGCTCTGCGCCGCCCATGGCATGACCATGTCGCGCCTCATGCTGATGGTCGAGGACGACTTTGCCGCCCGCGTGCCCGAAGCCGAGCAGGCGTTGTGGGTGGATGACAGCGTGGGTTTTCGACGCCGTTCGGTGTCGCCGCCGTCGCAGCGCCTGGCGGGCGAGGTGCTGGCCTGCGAATTGGCCGCCGACGCCAGCATCCGTTACGACCACTCCCCGAGACCAGGCCTTGAACACCATCTGCTGATGCTGGACGGCGAGCTTTCCGTCACGGTGGATGGGCAAGCGCATCGCCTGCTGCCCGGCGACTGCCTGCGCTACCAGCTATTCGGCGCCAGCGCCTTCGTCACCCCGCCGCACAGCGGCGCCCGCTACCTGCTTTTCATCGTCTGAGCCTTTCCATGACCCCTGCAAATCTTGAATTGACGCTGCTGACGGCCGACGCCGCCTCGGCCGCCACCCCCGAACTGGCCACCTTGCTGCACGCGTGTGTGCAGGGCGGGGCCAGCGTCAGCTTTGTGCTGCCGTACACGCATGACGACGCGCAGGCGTTCTGGCGCCGCAAGGTGCTGCCGGGCGTCGAGAGCGGGGCGGTCAAGCTGTGGGTGGCGCGCGTGGACGGGCGGGTGGCCGGGTCTGTGCAGCTGGATGTCGACACACCGCCCAACCAGCCGCACCGCGCCGAGGTGCGCAAGCTGCTGGTGCATCCGGATTTCCGCCGCCTGGGCATCGCGCGCCGGCTGATGCGCGAAGTCGAGGACATGGCGCGCCGCCTGCATCGCAGCCTGCTCACGCTGGACACGCGCACGGGCGATTCAGCCGAGCCGCTGTATGCGTCGCTGGGCTACCAGACGGTGGGGGTGATTCCGGGCTTTGCGCGCGATCCGCTCGACCCGGCCAAGGTGGATGGAACGACGATCATGTACAAGCAGCTATGACCGGCGTTCCGGGCGGGGCGATCAGGCCAGCGGCTTGATGCCCACGCTGTAGGGTGGCGCGTTGCCGCGCGCGGCGGCCTTGATCTTCAGCATGGACCCGCCGGGCGTGTACTCGAAGTCCTGGTACGGGACTTCGAACCATTGGTGGAAACTGGTGCGCGAAAACTCCGGCACCCACACCTTTGCCCGTTTGGCGTCGCAGTGGAATTCCACCAGCGTCCGGTCGATGCCCAGCGGGCGGGTATTGCCGATGCGGTAGCTGACGCGCAGTTCGGCGCGCGCGACGCGGCCGGGCTGCCAGGTCAGGCCGATGGATTCCATGAAGTGTTCGATCGCCTCAATGCCGCGATGCATAGCTGACTCCGAAAGCAGCGGGATAAAAGCCCCGCAGTGACCCGCCGCGCGTGGCGGCGGCAAACAGACGGATTATCCGCCATATCGCATTGCCGTAGAAATAGGCAGGTTTCACGCAAGATCCTGCCTGTACGCCCGCGCGGCCGATTCTTACTATCCTGTCCAGGGCCGCGCCGGCCGTGGCTCTGCGGAGCGCGGGGCATCGGCCATGCGGCCAGGCATCTTGCCGGGGCCGCAAGCACGGAAAGGGAATCGCATGAATACCGAAAAAATCTGGTTGGTGACGGACGTGTCGGCGGGGCTGGGTGTCACGCTGGTCAAAATGCTGCTGGAGCAGGGGCATAAGGTCGCGGCCACGTCGGGCGATGGCGATGCGTTGCTGGAAGCGGTGGGCGCCAAGCTGGAAGGCCGGTTCCTGCCCTTGACGGTCAACCTGCCCGACGAGCGCGCGGTGCGCCGCGCGGTGGACGCCACGGCGGCAGCATTTGGCGGCATCGACGTCGTGGTGAACGGCGCCGGGCAGGGCGTGCAAGGCGCGCTAGACCGTTTGTCGGACGCGCAATTGCGCGGCACGTTCGATACCCACGTGTTTGGGGTGTTGAACGTCATCCGCGCGGTCATGCCGCGCCTGCGTGCGCAGCGCGGCGGGCATGTGTTCAATATCTCGTCGATCCTTGGCTTCGATGGCCGCGCGCCGGAATGGGGCGCGTATAGCGCCGCCAAGTTTGCCGTCAGCGGGCTGACCGAATCCCTGGCCGCGGAGGCCGCGCCGCTGGGCATCCGGGTTTCGCTCGTCTATCCGGGCGCGATGCGCGCGGCCGATGCCGAGGAATCCCCGGAACTCGCCGCGCGCGGCGTGCAGGGCTGGGACCAGGGCGGCGATCCGGTCAAGGCGGCGCAGGCGCTGATCCAGGCCGCCGAGGCGCAGTACGCGCCGCTGCATCTGTTCCTGGGCCGCGATTCCTTCGACCAGGCGCGCAGCAAGATCCAGTCGGTGCAGCAGGAGCTGGCGCGTTGGCGCGAGATGTCGGTGTCGATCGGTACTGTCGACGCAAGCCGCTTGGCTGCCTAGCTCCCCAACAGCCCGCGCCCGGCCTGGTAGGCGCCCAGCAGCGCCAGGCTGATCATGAAGCACAGCTTGAACGTGCGCGGCGACAGCCGATTGCGCAGCCGCTGTCCCAGCGCCATCCCGGCCAGCGCCGGCAGCAGCATCAGGAGCGACGCACTGGCGGCGCCTGCCGTGTAGCCGCCGTTCAGCCACAGTCCCGCGGCCAGCGCCACGGTCGACACCGTGAAGGAAATCCCCATGGCCTGGATGAGCGCGTCCTTGTCCAGTTTCAGGGCTTGCAGATAGGGCACGGCCGGGATGACGAAGACGCCGGTGGCCGCCGTGATGACGCCGGTGACCGTGCCGACCGCGATGCCGACCCATGGCTCATGCCGTGGCAGCACCGTGGGCGGCGTGCCAAACAGCCCCCAGGCGGCGTAGGCCACCAGCGCCAGTCCCAGGCAAATGCCGGCCCATTCGCCCGAGGGCGGACCCAGCCACAGCGCGCCCGCCACCGTGCCGGCGCAGACGCCGGCCTGCATGCCGGCGATCCGGCGCAGGACCGTCCGCATCGTGACCCACGGCAACGCCTGCCACAGGTTGGTGATGAGCGACGGCACGATCAGCAGCGCCGCGGCTTGCGCCGGCGCCATCACCAGCGCCAGCAATGCCATCGAAATGGTGGGCAGGCCCAGCCCGACCACGCCCTTGACCACGCCGGCCAGGACGAAGACGGCGACAACGGCCGCGAGCAGAGCGGGATCAAGAAGATTCATGCGGGCTCACAGTGCGCGGTCAGCGCGTCCTTGGGGCGGCCGAATAGGGCGTAGGCCACATCCTGCGACGGGCCTTCGTTCTGGCGGGCGGCGCGCAGCAGCCACGCGCGCCCCTCGCACAGGTCGGCGGGCAGCGACGGGCCATACAACGCCGGACCGCCGATCAGCACCATGCCCAGCATCCGCTGGGCGGGCTGGTGGTCGGCGCGCGCGGCGGCGCGCAGCCACGTCAGCATCGCGCCATGGTCGCCCTGCGTCTGGGCTTCCAGCGCCAGCGCAAATTGCTGGGCGGGCGTGATGGGGCCGCCAAGCCCGGAGTTCGCTTCGGCCACGCCTGAGGCGTGCAGCGCCAGTGCGACCAACGCCAGGCCCGGCCAGCACGCGGCACGGGTGCGCAAGAGTGAAATGTTCATGGTTTCCGCCTTTCTGGGTGGGTATGGACGCATTCTGCTGCGCTCGCCTGCCCGCGCCTATCGGGATCTGTCATACCCAGGCTATGGATACGCCTGAGGCTCGCGTGCTACGCTTTTTTCCATGCGCTTTGACCTGACCGACCTACGCCTTTTCCTGAACGTGCACGAAACCGGCTCCATCACGGCGGGCGCGGGCCGGTCGCACATGACGCTGGCGTCGGCCAGCGAGCGCATCCGCGGCATGGAAGACGCGTTGGGCGTGCCGCTGCTGGTGCGCGAGCCGCGCGGCGTGCAGATCACGCCCGCCGGACGCACGCTGGTTCACCACGCGCGGCTGGTGCTGGGCCAGATCGACCGCATGCGCGGCGAGCTGGATCATTACGGGGCCGGGCTCAAGGGCCACGTGCGCGTGCTGTGCAACACGACGGCGCTCAGCGAATACCTGCCGCCCGTGCTGGGCGCCTTTCTCAAGGACCATCCGCATATTTCCGTCGATCTCGAAGAGCGCCTCAGCCACGAGATCGCCGACGCACTGCGGACCGGCGCGTGCGACATCGGTGTGCTGGCGGACTCGGCCGATCTGCACGGCCTGCGCACGCGCATCTTCCGTCATGATCCGCTGACGCTGATCGTTCCGCGCGGCCATCCGCTCGCCGCGCAGCCGCAGGTGCTGCTGGAGGACGTGGCCGGGTTTGAATTCGTGGGGCTGGTGCAGGGCAGCGCGCTGCAGGAGCACATTGCGCATCACGCGCGCCGCAGCGGCAAGGCGCTGTCCTATCGCGTGCGGCTACGCAGTTTCGATGCCGTTTGCCGCATGGTGGGGCAGGGCGTCGGCGTGGCCATCGTGCCGCGCGCGGCGGCCGTGCGCTATGGCCGCGCGGCGGGGGTAAGCCGGGTGGCGCTGGCGGACCCCTGGGCGTCACGCGATCTGGTGCTGTGCGTGCGCGACGACCTTCCTGCGTACGCGGCGGACCTGGTGGCCTATGCGTTGCGCGACGCGCCGCCCGGCGATGCGGCCCAAACGCCCGTGGGCCCGGTCCCCGACGCCCCTGCGCGCGTCACCGTGCGAACAGCCGGCGCCCTGGCAGGTGGCCGCGGTCGAACCACGAGCCCGACGCGACGGCGGCCAGGATGATCAGGCCGTAGACGCACATCGCCACGGCCGAGATCACGAAGAACACCGTCAGCGAACCGGTCACGTGCAGCGCGATGCCGCCCGCGCCGATGCCGATCAAGAGCCGCAGAAATCCCGCCGTCAGCGGCCACTTCAGCCTTCCCGCGCCCTGCGACGCGAAGTACAGCGAGAACCCCAGCGCAAAGAAGCCGTACACCGGACCCACGATGCGCAGATAGCCGGCGCCCGCCTCCAGCATGTGATCCTGCGCGCCGAACAGGCGCAGCCACGCTTCGGGGAAAAACGCCGCCGTCAGCCCGATTGCTTCGGCCAGCACGAAGGCCATCGCCCCGCCCGTCAAGGCGATGCGCAGGGCGCGCTCGGGCTGGCCGGCGCCGATGTTGGAACCCACCATCGCCACCATGGGCGCGCCCAGCCCGAACGCGATCGGCATCAGCAGGTATTCCAGCCGCACCGCCACCCCGTAGCCCGCCACCGCAGCCTCGCCCGCGTAGGCGCCTACCAGCGCGGCAGTCAACGCCACCAGCGCGTTGGTCATGAGCGGATTGATGGTGGCCAGCGCGCCCACGCTCAGGATGTTGCGCATCAGCGCCCCGTGCAGCCGGCTGGCGACGAGCCGTGCCGCGTTGCGTCCGCTTGCGCAATAGGCGCCCAGGATCAGCGTGCGGACGGCGTAATAGATCACCAGCGCCCAGCCCCCGCCCGCCACGCCCAGCGCGGGGAACGGGCCCCATCCGAAGATCAGGCACGGCGACAGGGGAATCAGCAGCAGGGCGCCGCCGCAGATGACCGCGCCTGGCACCAGCATGTTGCCGGTGCCGCGAATGGCGCTGGCAAAGGCATTCATCAGCCACATCAGGATGATGCCGCCGAAGATCACGTTGGAATACGCCAGCGCGGCATCGAGCGCTTCGCCCTCGGCGCCCAGCGCGCGGTACAGCGCGGGACCGGAGACCAGCAGCAGCACGCAGAAGGCGAGACCCAGCAAGGCGTTCAGCACGACCGCGTGCAGCACGAGCTGGTCGGCCTCTTGTTGCCGGCCGCCTCCCAGGGCGCGCGCCACCGCCGCGGAAATCCCGCCGCCCATCGCGCCCTGCGACATGTTCTGCATCAGCATCAGGACCGGCACGACGAGCGCCACGCCGGCCAGCACCGGCGTGCCCAGCCGCGCCAGAAACCAGGTCTCGATCAGGCCGGTGGACGACTGCGCCAGCATCATCAGGATGTTGGGCCACGCCAGCCGCGCCAGGGTGGGTGCGATGGGACCATGCAGCATCGCGTGCAAGCGCGCATTGGCGGGACGTGGCGAAACGGTCGCTGGCATGGGAAGGGCCGGAGGACGTGATCGGCAAAATTTACGTGCATATGCCAATATCTGTCAATAACGGGCTGGACGCGAGCCTGCCCCGGCGGTAGCGTTATGACCTTGCCCGCCGATTTTCCTTCTTTGGTCGCCATGTCCGACGCCTCGCTCCTCGGCTCCGCCGTTCCCCCGGATCCGCTCGTCTGTAACGGCGCTGCGCTGCGCAAGGCGACGCGCCGCGTGTCCCAGCTCTACGACACCGTGCTCGCGCCCTGCGGCCTGAAGGTGTCGCAGCATTCGATCCTGGTGCACATTGCGCGCGCGGGGTCGCCCTCGATGACCGATCTGGCCCGCGCGATGGTGCTGGACCGGTCCGCGCTGGCCCACAACCTCAAGCCTTTGCAGCGCGACGGGTATGTGCACATGATGCGCGACCCGCTGGACGGCCGCAGCCGCCGGGTCGAACTTACCGAGACCGGCCGCGCCAAGCTGGCGGAATCACGCCGCTTGTGGAAGGACGCGCAGAATCGTTTCGAGGCCGCGTACGGCGTCGAGCGCGCCGCGGCATTGCGCCACGCGCTGGCCGATATCTTTTCGGATGAATTTGCGCTGGCCTTCAGCCGCGGGTAGGTGCGGCCGGCCCGCTGCGCCGCGTCCCGCCCAGCAACATGACCGCGCCGAGCACGCAGCCCATGCCGGCAATCTGCATGGCCGACAGCGGTTCGCCCAGCAGGCCGGCCGCCAGCATCACCGCGGATAACGGCGCCAGCGCCGTGAACAGCGCCGCCTCCGAGCCGGGCACGCGCGCCGCGCCCGCATACCAGAGCAGAAAGCCGCCCACCGTGGGCACCAGCGCGTAATACGCGATCGCCGCGACCGCGTCCGGCGCGAAGGCCAGCGTCCACGGCGCCTCCATCAGGCTGGCCGCCGCCGAGAACGCCAAGCCGAACGCCGCCATCACCGTCGACAGGGCAAGAGGCGCAACCGGCGTTCGCAGGCGCTTGTTCAGCAGGATGAATAGCCCTTCGCAGGCGACGGCGCCCACGATCAGCGCGTTGCCTGCCAGAGAGCCTTGCGCATCCGGTTCAGCCACGTCGCCCGACATCAGCCACACGCCAAACGCCGCCAGGGCAATCGCGGCCACGGCCGGTTTGCCCGGCCGCTCGCCCAGCAACAGCACGGCGATGGCGGCGGTGACCAGCGGGAGCGTCCCAAGAATGATCCCGCCGTCCACCGCGGAGGTGCGTTGCAGTCCCGCGATGAGCAGGGTCGTGTACCCGACGCTGCCGGCAACGGCCTGCACTGTCAGCAGCAGCCAGTCGCGCCGGGCGAGCCGGGGCAGGCGCGCGCCCGATACCGCCATCAGCAGCGCGAAACAGGGCAGCGCGATGGCAAAGCGCAGCGCGGTCGCGGTGAAGGGCGGCAGGGCCGCGCCAATGATCTTGCTGGCGGTCACGGTGCTGCCGACCAGCACCATGGCCGTCGCCAGATAGAGATAACCGAGCTGCTGTTTGCTGATGGCCATCGCATGCCTTTCCTGTGGAAAAGGTCAGGCTACGTGCGGGCGCGGCGCCGGTCTTGAATGAAATTGCAGGAAAGGCGGATCAGTTGCCGGTAGCCAACGCGTACCGGTGCGGCGACACGCCGTAGGCGCGGACAAAGAGCCGCGTCATGTGGCTCTGATCGGCAAAACCGGCTGACGCGGCCGCGCCGGCCAGCGCCATGCCCTGGCGGATCAGGAGGCGCGCCAGCAGCAGACGGCGCTGCATCTGGTAGGCATGCGGGGTCAGCCCCGTGGCGCGCGAGAAGGCGCGCAGCACCTGGTAGCGGGAGAGGTCGCTGGCGCCGGCCAGATCGGCCAGCGACAACGCGGCGGCCGGGTCGTCGTCGATCAGCGCAATCGCATGGCGCAGTGACGCCGGGATGCCATCGCGATCGGGCGGGGCCATGGCCGCGCCGCGCGGGCCGCCCGCCTGCGCCAGAACGCGCAACAGGAGTGCATCGCAGGCCAGCCTCGACGCGCCGGCGGTGACCTGCGTGTAAAGCGCGAGGACGCGGCCCGCCAGATCCGGCTGGTTGCGGGCAGGGTGCTCGAACGCATAGCGCAACGTCGGGAGCAGCACGCCCGCGTCGTCAAGCGTCGGCGGGCCGTCGCCCGCGATGTCTGCGGTGCAGGCGGCGACCACGCCGGAGTCCAGATACAGCATCTGCCAGGCGCGTTCACCGTCCCCGATCGGCGCGCCGTCATGGACTTCGCCCGGATTGACCGTGATGACGTAACCCGGTCCGGCCTCGACCTGGCCGCGTCCGCTATGCGATACCTGGGCGCCCGCGCGCATCACCCCGATGCCGAACTGCTCATGCGTGTGCCGCGCGAACGCATGCCCGCTGCGGGCCGATACGGCCTGCACGCCGGGGATGGCGCTGCGTTGCATGTGGAACTGGCCAGCGGGCATGGCAATGGGCGGGGCGGAAAAAGGCCGGTCCAGTATCGCCCGCCGCGCTTGCCGCGATCAAGCCTGCTATTGCAGCCCTGTCCAGCGCGCCACCGACGGCTCGGCCGAGGCCCACTTCCATTGCCCGTCCCGGCGCTGGCAGATCGTGCTGGCATAGGCGGGGGCGGCGCCTTCCACCTCCACCGTGAACAGCACTTCGCGGCAATGCGCCAGCGGCGTGTCGATGTCGCGCACCGCCTGGATGCTGCCGCGCTCGTTGCCCACCGGCAGGGTGCGCTTGATCTGCCACTGCCGGACTTCGCCGATGGGCAGCGCGCCGACCGTATTGGCCATGACGTTCTGCTGGTCGCTCTTCCATTCGCGCAGCACGTACTTCACCGTGGCATCCACCACGGCCTGCACCGTCACGCCAATTGCAAAGCCAGCAACGGGATTGGCCGTGGCTGCGCCGCTCAGCGTGCCGACTACAGCGCCCGTGGCGGGACCGATCGAGGAGCTCTGGCAGCCCGCGAGCGCCAGGCTGGCGGCCAGCGCCAGCATGCCAAACGCGCGCGTCACTGCAGCGAACCCCAGCGGGCGGTCGCCGGTTCGGCGCTGGCCCAGCGCCAGTTTTCGCCGTCACGGCAGACTGTCGTGACGTAGAACTCGCGTTCGGGATCGGCGCCCGCCTTGCCGGCGGGCGTGTCCACTGAGAACACCACTTCCTTGCATTGAAGGTCTCCGCCGCCGATCAGCCGGCTCACGGTGACCTGGCCGCGCGCGTCGTCCTCGATCGGCAACGCATGCTTGACGTTCCAGCTTGCGACCTTGCCCACCGCAAGCGCGCCGGCCGCCTTGGCGATCGCGTCCTGCTCTTCGCCGCGCGTCTGGCGCTGCGCATAGGCCAGCGCGGCCTTCGCGCCGGCCTGCACGCCCAGGCCGATGCCCGTGGCCACCGTGGCGTTGTCCGTCACCTTGTTGGCGATGGCCGTGCCGGCGATACCGGCCGCGGCGCCCGTGCCTTCTCCCAGCATCGAACTGCAGCCTGAAAGCGCGGCCAGCGCGGCGAGCCCCAGCAGGCAAAGCGCGCGGCGGCTCGCAAGGGTTGGCGAGATGGTGAACAAGCGGCGGGCCCTCCTGTGAAACTTGGCGGGCGCAAGTATAGGAGGGCGCACGGCCGCGCGGCCGAGGCCTTTACATTTGTTGGCATTTTTGTGCGGAGGCGTTCCCTCGCGCGCGCCACGTACGCAGCACCAGCTTCTCGACCTCAACCACGCAAAAGAGCACGCCGGCCGCCACCAGCGTCAGCGTCCAGTACTCCGGCGGCAGCGGTACGGTGCCGAAGACTTGGTTCATCGCGGGCAGGTAGATCAGTGCGCATTGCAGCAGGCCCAGCAGGATCGTGACCAGCCACAGCGCCTTGTTGCGGAACATGCTGAGCGTGATCGGCCACCGGTCCTGCAGCCGGCAGTTGAACAGATAGGTCCATTGCGCCGTCACCAGCGTCTGCAGGATGACAGTGCGGATGAAGTCTGGATCGCGCCCGGCAGCAATCAGGCTCTTTTCGATGATGAAGGCGGACGTGGTGAAGAGCAGCCCCACGAACGCGATGCGCCAGATGGCGAAGCCGTCCAGGATCGATTTCGCGGGATCGCGCGGCCGGCGCTGCATCATGCCCGGTTCGGCCGGTTCAAACGCCAGGCCGAAGGCCAGCGTGATGGAGGTCGCCATGTTCATCCACAGGATTTGCAGCGGCGTCAGCGGCGCCTGTGCGCCGGCCAGCAGCGCCACGATGACCAGCAGTCCCTGCGCCAGGTTGGTCGGCAGAATGAACAGGATCGTCTTCTTCAGGTTGTCGTAGACGCGGCGGCCTTCGCGCACGGCATAGGCAATGGAGGCGAAGTTGTCGTCCGCCAGCACCATGTCGGCGGCCTCTTTGGTGACCTCGGTGCCCTTGATGCCCATGGCCACCCCCACGTCCGCCTGCTTGAGCGCGGGCGCGTCGTTCACGCCATCCCCCGTCATGCCGACCACTTCGCCCATGGTTTGCAACGCACGCACCAGGCGCAGCTTGTGCTCGGGGCTGGTGCGGGCAAAGATATCGTGGTCGCGCGCGAGCGCGGCGAGCTGATCGTCGCCGATCTGCTGCAGCTGGGCGCCGGTCACCGCCTCGCGCACATGCGTCATGCCCAGCATGGCGCCGATCGCCAGCGCGGTCTCGGGGTGATCGCCCGTGATCATCTTCACGCGGATCCCTGCCTGGTTGCACTGCGCGATGGCCTCGATGGCCTCGGGACGGGGTGGGTCCATGATGCCGGCCACGCCCAGCAACACCAGCCCGTCCTGAAAGTCCGGATGGTCCAGCGCCGTGGCGCCCGCCGTGCCGGGCTTGTACGCCGCCGCCAATGTGCGCAGGCCTTGGTGCGCAAAGGCCTCCAGGCCGCGCTCCCAGTAGTCCAGCCGCAGCTGCTGGGGCCCGGCTTCGCCCTGTTCGTGCGCGCACAGCTTGAACAGCACGTCGGGCGCGCCGGTGACGTAGATGACATTCTGATCATGGTCGTCGCAGCGGCGCGCCATGTACTTGTAGCTGGAATCGAACGGCACCTTGCCATGTTTGGCGACGCCCTCCAGGCTCTGGCCGGCCTTGGTTGCCAGCACCATCATCGCGCCTTCCGTGGGGCCGCCCACGATGCGCCACTGCCCATCGGCATCTTCGTGCAGCTGGCTGTCGTTGCAGATGGCCGCGGCACGCACGAAGCGCGTCAGCGCGTCCTCGCGCTGCCAGTCCACGGGCGTTCCGTCGGATTCACGGGTGATCTCGCCGACCGGCCGGTAGTTGTCGCCCGACACGCGGTAAACGCCCTGCGCCAGCAGCACGTTCTTGGCGGTCATCTCATTCATCGTCAGGGTGCCCGTCTTGTCCGAGCAGATCACCGTCATTGCGCCCAGCGTTTCGACGGTGGGCAGTTTGCGGATGATGGCGCGGTTGCGCGCCATGCGTTGCACACCCAGCGACAGGATGATGGAGATGATGGCCGGCAGGCCTTCCGGCACGGAGGCCACGGCGATGCTGATCAACGACATCAGCAAGTCGGACAGCGGCATGTCGAGCACGTAACGGCCCAGCACGAACAGCGCCACCACCATCACCAGCACCACCTGGAAGATGCGCTTGCCCAGCAGCTCCATCTGTCGCAGGAGCGGCGTCTGCAGCGTCTGCACGTCCGTCATCATGCGGTTGATATGCCCGATTTCAGTATCGCTGCCGGTGGCCACGACGATGCCGCGCGCGTTGCCCGCGCTGACGTGAGTGCCCGAAAACCCGAGGTTCAGGCGGTCGCCCAGCGGCGCATCACCCGGCAGTGGCGCATCGTGCTTTTCGACGACAGTGGATTCACCCGTCAGCATCGATTCCTCGACGCGGAAATTGTGCGTATCGAAGAGCCGCACATCCGCCGGGATCTTGTCTCCAGGGCGCAGGATGACGATGTCGCCCGGCACCAGGTCGCGAGCGTCGATTTCTTCCTTCTGCCCGTCGCGCACCACGCGGGCATGGTTCGACAGCATATTGCGGATGCCGTCCAGCGAACGTTCGGCCCGGCTTTCCTGCACATAGCCAATGACGGCGTTGATGACCGCCACGGCCAGGATGACGCCGGTATCCAGCCAATGGCCCATCAGCGATGTCACCACCGCCGCACCCAGCAGGATGTAGATCAGCACGTCATTGAAGTGGCCCAGAAATCGCAGCCAGGCGCTGCGGCGGGCGGGTGGGGGCAGTGCGTTCAGGCCGTGGGTTTCCTGCCTGCGCCGGATCTGGTCCTGCGAAAGGCCCGCGGGACTGGTCACCTGAATGTCCAGCGTCTCGTCGACGGAGAACTGGTGCCAGGGGCGAGGAGCTTGCGGAGCCTGCGTGTTCGCCTGCGTCATAGCGTACGGCCTCCCGGAGGGACCGGCCCCGTGACCGTGCCGGGAGTCGGGGGCCGCACAGGTCAGTCCGGCGTCCATGATACGACGGGCTGCCAGCCCGGGGCGCATCACATCGGCCGCGAGCCCTTCAGATAGACCTCGCGCAACGCCGCCGCAAAAAGCGCCTCGACGTCGCGCCGCAATCCATCGGACCGCGTGAACAGCGAGATCGGCGGAAGCGTCCAGTCAAACGAGTACGGCACGATGGCCGCGCCCGCGATGCGGACCAGTTCGTCGGCAATGTCGGCCGGCAGGATCGTGACGGCGCGGTCGCTGGCCACGATCATCTCGCCGATCAGCTTGGACGAGTCGCTTTGCACGGACGGCGGCGGCGGAGCCAGGCCAGCGCGCAAGAAGATGTCGGCCACCTGCTCGCGGATCGGGCTGCCCGGCGTGCCGAGGATCCAGTCCAGATCGGCCAGCCGGTTCCATTCCAGGCGCGACCGTCCCAGCCGGGCGGCCAGCCGGCGGCTGGCGATCAGACGCGGCTGCTGGTGGTACAGGACCTCGAAGCCGATGTTGCTCAAGTCGACCGAGGGCGTGGCCCAGCCGACGACCACATCCAACGTGTGGTCGCGCAGTTGGCGCAGCAGGGCCGGCCCCTGACCCTCGTGGATGGTCGCGGTCAGTTGCCGGCCCTGCGGCAAGGTGCGGCCGATCGCCGCCGACAGCATCTGGCCCGACACGAAGGGAATGACCCCGATGTGCAGGTGCGCGGCGTGCCCAGCGGCGACCGTTTCCATTTCCTGCACCAGATGGCCCAGGTCGTGGACCAGTGCGCGGGCGCGCGCCAGCACCACGGCGCCCATCGGCGTCGGCGTCATGCCCCGCACCGACCGGTCGAACAGGGGCACGCCGAACATGCTTTCCAGTTCGGCCAGCGCATTGGTCACGGCGGGCTGGCTGGTCGCCATGTGCTCGGCCACCCGGGTCAGCGACCCGTGCTGCTCGATCTGCAGCAGCAGCATCAGGTGGCGCATCTTCAGGCGCGAGGTCAATTTCCGGAAGACGGCGTCCGGATCAAAGGCTGTCATAGACAAGGTATTAGGAAAACGTAATGGGACGATATTAAATCCGAATGAACGCCTTATGCCTTCCCCCCTAGAATTTTGCACATTCAAGACAGCGAGGCCACAGCCCATGAACAACCCGTCCGACCGCCAGGCAGCCCTGGACTATCACGAGTTCCCCACCCCGGGAAAGATCTCCGTCGTGGCGTCCAAGCCGCTCGTCAACCAGCGCGACCTGGCGCTGGCGTATTCGCCCGGCGTGGCGGCGGCCTGCGAGGAAATCGTGGCTGACCCGTCCAACGTGTACCGCTACACCGCCCGCGGCAATCTGGTGGGCGTGATCTCCAACGGCACCGCGGTGCTGGGCCTGGGCAACATCGGCGCTCTGGCCTCCAAGCCGGTCATGGAAGGCAAGGCGGTGCTGTTCAAGAAGTTCGCCGGGCTGGACGTCTTTGACATCGAAATCAACGAGACCGACCCGGANGCCTCCAAGCCGGTCATGGAAGGCAAGGCGGTGCTGTTCAAGAAGTTCGCCGGGCTGGACGTCTTTGACATCGAAATCAACGAGACCGACCCGGACAARCTGGTCGAGATCATCGCCGGCCTGGAAGCCACYTTCGGCGGCATCAACCTTGAAGACATCAAGGCCCCGGAATGCTTCACCGTCGAGCGCAAGCTGCGCGAACGCATGAAGATCCCGGTCTTTCACGATGACCAGCACGGCACCGCCATTACCGTGTCGGCCGCCTTCATCAACGGCCTGAAGGTCGTGGGCAAGGACATCAAACAGGTCAAGGTCGTCACGTCCGGCGCGGGCGCTGCGGCGCTGGCGTGCCTGGACCTGATGGTCGATCTGGGCCTGCCGCTGGAAAACATCTGGGTGACCGACATCGAGGGCGTGGTCTACGAAGGCCGCACCACGCTGATGGAC
>NZ_LMGO01000001.1:18195-18622 GCF_001427425.1 Achromobacter sp. Root565 | reverse complement strand
TGCCTGGACCTGATGGTCGATCTGGGCCTGCCGCTGGAAAACATCTGGGTGACCGACATCGAGGGCGTGGTCTACGAAGGCCGCACCACGCTGATGGACCCGGACAAGGCGCGCTTTGCGCAAAAGACCGACGCCCGCAAGCTGGCCGAGGTGATTCCCGGCGCCGACGTGTTCCTGGGCCTGTCGGCCGGCGGCGTGCTCAAGCCGGAAATGGTCGCCGCMATGGGCTCGCGTCCGCTGATCCTGGCGCTGGCCAACCCCACGCCGGAAATCCTGCCGGAAGTGGCGCACGGCGTGCGCGACGAYGTGGTGATGGCCACGGGCCGTTCGGACTATCCGAACCAGGTCAACAACGTGCTGTGCTTCCCGTACATCTTCCGCGGCGCGCTGGACGTGGGCGCCACGACCATCACGCGCGAAATGGAAA
>NZ_LMGO01000001.1:0-18164 GCF_001427425.1 Achromobacter sp. Root565 | reverse complement strand
GTGATGGCCACGGGCCGTTCGGACTATCCGAACCAGGTCAACAACGTGCTGTGCTTCCCGTACATCTTCCGCGGCGCGCTGGACGTGGGCGCCACGACCATCACGCGCGAAATGGAAATGGCGGCGGTGCATGCCATCGCCGATCTGGCCGAAGAAGAGCAGAACGAAGTCGTGGCCGCCGCCTACGGCACCTATGACATTTCGTTCGGTCCCGAGTACCTGATCCCCAAGCCGTTCGATCCGCGCCTCATCGTGCGCATCGCGCCGGCCGTGGCCAAGGCTGCAATGGAAGGTGGCGTCGCCACGCGTCCGCTGGCGGACCTGGAGCGCATCGCGCCGGCCGTGGCCAAGGCTGCAATGGAAGGTGGCGTCGCCACGCGTCCGCTGGCGGACCTGGAAGCGTACGAAGAGCAACTGCAGCAGTTYGTGTACCACTCGGGCGCGTTCATGAAGCCGCTGTTCTCGGCGGCCAAGCGGATCGTGCGTTCGGGCGGCAAGGCGCGCATCGTCTTTACCGAAGGCGAAGACGAACGCGTGCTGCGTGCGGTGCAGGTGATCGTCGACGAAGGCCTGGCCCGTCCGATCCTGGTGGGCCGTCCCGCCGTGCTGCTGTCGCGCATCGAGAAATTCGGCCTGCGCCTGCGTCTGGGCGAAGACGTCGAAGTCACCAACCCCGAATACGACGAGCGCTTCCACCAATACTGGACGACGTATTGGGAGCTGATGAGCCGCCGTGGCATCACCAAGGAAATGGCGCGCGTGGAAATGCGCCGCCGCCTGACGCTGATCGGCGCGATGATGGTGCACCTGGGCGATGCCGACGGCATGGTCTGCGGCACGGTCGGCGCCTACCACGATCACCTGCGTTTCGTGGACGAGGTCATCGGCCGCCGTCCGGGTCACAACGTGTATGCGGCCATGAACATCCTGCTGCTCGACGAGCGCACGGTGGTGCTGGTCGACACGCACGTGAACGACGAGCCCACCGCCGAGCAGATCGCTGAATTCACCATCATGGCCGCGCAGGAAATGGCGCGCATGAATCTGGCGCCCAAGGTCGCGCTGTTGTCGCGCAGCAACTTCGGCTCGGGCAGCTCGGCCTCGGGCGAGAAGATGCGCCGCGCGCTGGAGCTGGTGCGCGAAGCGGCCCCGGACCTAGAAATCGACGGTGAAATGCACGGCGACTGCGCGCTGGACGAGGGCCTGCGCATGCGCATCCTGCCGTCGTCCACGCTCAAGGGCGAAGCCAACCTGCTGGTGTGCCCGAACGTCGACTCGGGCAACATCGCCTACAACCTGCTGCAACGTCGCGGTGGGTCCGTTCCTGCTGGGCGCCAATGCCCCCGTGCACATCCTGACCAACAGCTCCACCGTGCGCCGCATCATCAACATGACGGCCATGACGGTGCTCGACGCCAACCGCATCGAAGGCGCCTGAGCGCCCTCCAGCCTGCCGCGCGAACCGCGCGGACAAGACAATGCGCGCCGCTCCTCACGGAGCCGGCGCGCATTTTTTTGGGAGTGAGCGGCCAGGCTTAGTTCGCGCTGGCCTTCCAGGTGCCGTCCGGTTGCTTGCAGAACCAGAACTGCCAGGTTTCCGTCGTGGTGGTCCGCGCGAAATTGCCGACCAAAAAGCGGCAGACACGGTCATTGCCAGCTTTGGTGGTTTGCTTGGGCGTCAACTGCACCGTGATCGGCGCGGCCTTCTTGCGCTGGTGCGTGCTTTTCCATTCTGTGCTCTGGCCGTCGGCCGAGCTGTTCAGCGCCTGGGCCACGGCCTCGTGAAACGAGGCGCGGTCTGCCGGCAAGATTTGCGTGATGAGGGCGTCGTTGAGCATGACGGCCGGGGCGGCGACCGCCGCCGAGACCATGCCGGCGGACAGAAGCACTGCGGCAAGAACGCGGGGGTATTTCAAGATGGGCTCCTGATGTGAACAGCCAATGAGGCGGTAAGCGAGTCTGCACCGTGAATCTGAGCCGATAGTACGCCAAAAAAAGGCCGCCCATCGGGCGGCCAAGCTACAACAAGGGGAGGGTAAATCGTCGCGCGGCCGGGCTGCCCTATACGTTGCGGGCCCCGTTGCCGTTTCAGTTTCCGTTTCAGTTGCCGTGATAAACGCCGGCGAACGGCATGTCATTCGGTTCCACGTTCGACACCTGGCCGGCGGCCTTCGCGGCGGCCAGTTCGGCCTTCACGTCGGCGCGGGTCTTGCCGGTGTGCGGCGTGCCATAAACCCCTTGGAACGGCGTGTTGTTCGGTTCGGCGTTGGTGTTGATGCCGGCAGCCTTGGCGGCGGCCTTCGCGGCAGCAAGTTCGGCCTGCACCTGAGCGCGGGTGGGGCCTTCGTACGGCGTGCCGTAGACGCCCTGGAAGGGCACGTTGTTGGGTTCGATGTTGGGCGAGGCGTAGGCGCCGGCGCTCAGTGCAGTCAGCGAGAACATCAAAGCGGTAGCAAGGGTCTTCATGGTAAACCTCCGATTTCTAGAGCCTGGGAGCGAATCCGGCGGCCTTTCCGTCGTGGTTCGTTGCTGTTTCCCGATGGCTTGAATCTTGCGCCGATCTAGAATGCGGATAAACCCGGATATCGGTAAAAGATAATTCCATCAATGGGAAAATGCGGCTTAAATTTCTATTGAGTCACCATTTTTGGAATGCCGAAGCGGGGTGGACCGACAGGACTGTGCATGGAAAAAATCGACCTCACCCGAGAAAAGGCCACGCTTCTCATCACGCTGTACGCCAAGGCGCGAGAAAGTCGGCTGCCCAATTCCGTGCTGCAGGACCATCACGCCGCCGATGCCGTCGCCCGCATCGATTACGATTTTTCCCGCCTGCGCATGCGCCGCGACGAAATGGTCGGTCTGGCGATGCGCGCCCACACGCTGGATGGCTGGGCCCGCGAATTCATCGCCGCGCACGGCGAGGCAACCGTGCTGCATCTGGGCTGCGGGCTGGACACCCGCGTGCAGCGGGTGGATCCGCCACCGGGCATCGGCTGGTACGAGGTCGACTATCCCGAGGTCATCGAACTGCGCAGCAAGCTGTATCCGCCGCGGCCAGGCTGCACGCTGGTGGGCACGCCCGTCACGGACCTGGACTGGCTGGCGCGAATCCCGGCGGGCAAGCCGACGCTGGTCGTGGCCGAAGGGCTTTTTCTTTATCTGCCCGAAGACGCGCTGCTGACCTTGCTGCGCGCGGTGACGGCGCGGTTTCCGTCCGGCGAGGTCGTCTTTGACGCCTACAACCGCCTGGGCTTGAGCTGGGTGGCGCACAACCGCATGATCCAATCGACGGGCGCCGTCACGCGCTGGAGCCTGAGGCGCCCGCAGGATCTGGAGGCGCAGGTGCCCGCCTTGCGGCTGCGCGCGGTGCGCGGCGGGTATGAAACGGACGACGCCGCGCAGCGGGCACGGTATTCGCTGCCGGCGCAGGCGGCGTTATGGCTGATGCGCCGGGTCGAGCCGTTGGGTAGTATGACCAGGCTGCTGCGCTATCACTATTAGCGGTCAGTAGTGCGGCGGCAGTTCGTCGCGCAGGCTGCGAAAGGGGGCTGCCCCCTCGGGCGCCTGCTGGCGCAGGTCAGCGACCTCGCGCATGAGCCGGTCGATCTGCTGTTGTTGGCGGACGATGATCTGGTTCAACTGCTCCAGAAGATCATCCGAGAAGCTGGCTTTGACCTCCAGGTCCATCAGCCGGCGTTCGATGTCTTGCGTATTTTCCATGGCGGGTATTAGAACCCATTCCCGCCCAAGCACAGGAGAGAAGTTTGGTACAGCGGCAATGGCGGGGCAGCGGAACGTGGCGGTGGACGGCAAGCACGATCCTGGCGCTTGCACCGGCTGCCACCGCGCTGGCGCAAGCCGACACGCTGGCCCCGGTGGTGGTGACCGGCACGCGGCTGGGCACCGCCGTGCTGGACACGCCGGCATCCGTCGATGTCGTCCAGGGCCGCACCATGCGGTGGCAGCAGCCAGGCATCAACCTGTCCGAAGGGCTGGCCAGCGTGCCTGGCCTGCAGATCCAGAACCGCCAGAACTACGCGCAGGATCTGCAGATCTCCAGCCGCGGCTTCGGTGCGCGGTCCACGTTCGGCGTGCGCGGCGTGCGCCTGTATGTGGACGGCATTCCTGCAACGATGCCCGATGGCCAGGGGCAGACCTCCAATATCGACATCGGCTCCATCGACCGCGTCGAGGTGCTGCGCGGACCGTTCTCCGCCCTGTACGGCAACTCCTCTGGCGGCGTCATCCAGGTGTTCACGCAGGACGGCGCGAATCCGCCTGAAATCACTGCCAGCGGCTGGGGCGGCAGCTACGGCACGTGGCGCTATGGGGCCCAGGCAAGCGGCGTCACGGGTACGGGCGCGGGTCAGCTCGATTACGTGCTGGACCTCTCGCGTTTCACCACCGACGGCTATCGCGACCACAGCGCCGCGCGCAAGAATCTGGGCAACGCCAAGCTGGGCCTGCAACTGAACGACGACAGCCGCCTGACACTCGTCGTCAACAGCGTCGACCTGAAGGCGCAGGATCCATTGGGCCTGACCTACCAGCAGTTCCAGGACGACCCGCGCAGCGCGCCGCTGGCCGAGCAGTACAACACCCGCAAGACGGTCAAGCAGGCGCAGGGCGGGCTGGTGTTCGATCACCAGGTCGACGGCCGCAACGCGCTGCGCGTGATGGTTTATTACGGCCAGCGCGACACGACGCAGTATCAATCGATCCCGCCCGCCGTGCAGATTCCGCCCACGCAAGCCGGCGGCGTAATTGATTTGAAGCGTCAGTACGGCGGGGCGGACGTGCGCTGGACCTCGGAGTTGACCCTGGCGGGCCGCGCGTTGACCGTGATCGGCGGCTTCTCGTACGACACCATGCAGGAAGACCGCAAGGGCTTTGAGAATTTCATCGGTTCTGGCGCAAGCCGGCAACTGGGTGTGAAAGGCGCGCTGCGGCGGGACGAAACCAATCGCGTGTACAACGCCGATCCCTACGCGCAAGCCTCCTGGAACTTTGCCGATCGCTGGACGCTGGACGCCGGCCTGCGTTACAGCACCGTCCGCTTCGACTCCGACGACCACTACATCACCGCCGGCAACACCGACGACAGCGGCGGCGCGCGCTATCGCAAAGCCTTGCCCGTGGCTGCGCTGCGCTATGCCGTCAACGACGATGTCAGCGTCTACACCTCATACGGACGCGGGTTCGAGACGCCAACCCTGAACGAGATCTCGTACCGGCCCGGCGGTGAGCCGGGCTTGAACTTCGGCTTGATGCCCTCGGTCAGCACCAACGTCGAGGCCGGCGTCAAGGCGCGGATGGCGGGCGGCCTCTTGACGGCCGCGGTGTTCAGCACCCGCACCGACGACGAGATCGTATCTGCGGGCAGCCTGGGCGGGCGCACCAGCTACCAGAACGCCGGCCGCACCCGCCGCGATGGCCTGGAGCTGAGCTGGTCCGGCGAATTCGCGCGGCATTGGCGCACGCAGGTTGCCTACACGCTGCTCAACGCGCGCTACGCCGACGATGGCAGCGGCGATATCCGCGCGGGCAACAAGATCCCCGGCATTGCCCGCCAGGCGGCCTACGCGTCTCTGGCCTGGGCGCCGCCCGAAGGTTGGCAGGCGGGGGTGGAAGGCCGTTATCTGAGCAAGATCTACGTCAACGATGCCAACAACGGCGACGCGCCCGCCTATTTCGTGGCGGCCGCCAGCATCGGCTACATCAAGCGCGCGGGGCCATGGGAATTGAACGCCTACGCCCGCGTCGACAACCTGTTTGATCGCGACTATGCGGGCTCGGTCATCGTCAACGAAGGCAATGGGCGTTATTACGAACCGGCACCGGGACGGAATGCGGGCGTGGGTGTGGGGGCGACTTACCGGTTCTGAAAGGGGCGTTTAACGCGCCCTACGCGGCGGCGGGGTAGCAGAACGCGTGGTCCTCGCAATCGCTGCATCCCGGTGCGGCGGCGGCGGGCAGGTCTGCGTGTTCGCACGCGGATTGCGCCAGGAATTTCTTCCAGCGCACGTTGTCCACGTTGCGGCTCACCAGCCCCGGATAGTGACGCGCGAGCAGCACGGTGACGTCTTCGCGTCCTGATAGGCCCAGATCGCGCCACAGGTGGTCGGGCCGCAGGCACGCGAGCGCGAGGATGCTGCTGACCCATGGGGTGGTGTCGGGGCCTGGTGCGCTGTAGGCGTCGAGCAGGACGCGCATCAACAGCGTGAAGCCGGGCTGTGGATCGATCGTGCCCGTGCCGACGTAGGCGGCATATTGCTCGCGCAGCGCGGACAAGGATGTGTCGAAGCCGGTCAGGGCGCCCGGGAACAGATAGTCGAGCAAGTCGTGCAGTTCTGCCGGCGACAAGCCGCTGCGCGCGAGGTCGTTGTGGGCGATGCTGGTGCCGATGACGGCCGCGAAAAAGCCGGCGTCGGGATGAACGGGCGGTGCGTGACGCAGCAAGGCATGCGCAAACCGCTGGGCCCGATCAATAATGCTGGCGTCGGAAATAAAGGGCGGCACGGGCACGGCGTCCATCATGATTCTTAATGCGGTAACGGTTTTATTAAGCTGTTAACTAAACAGTGTAGGGGCGAATATATAACGAAAAATCGGCGCGTTTCTGCCATATGCCAGGAATCTGCGTTGGGACATACCCCAGGGTGTTTAGCGGGGACAGGTATCATCGGCGTCCTTCCCATTGCCTGATTTCCCAAGTTATGCCGCGCCGTTATCGCCCCGCTGTCACCCGTCTGTTCGGCGCCGTCGCGCTGGCGCTGGCCGCCATGGCGGCTTCGCCACCGCCCGCACTGGCCTTCGACGTCGGGGCGGTGATCGACTCGATCCGTCTTTCCCGCTATCCGCTGCGCGAACCTGAGCGCCGGGTCTGGGGCACCGAAAACGTCAAGGACGCCGTCCTCGTCGGGCAGATGGAAAACCGGCTGTACCTGTACCGGTACGTGCGCGAGGGGGCCAAGGAATTCAAGCTGGATTTCCGTTCGCAGCCGCTGGTGATCGACCCGGAAGGCTGGAAGGCGTCGCGCGAGGACAACGTGGCCGTCCGGTCCCCCCGCACGGGCGAGGCCTTCTACTGGGTCGGTTATGCCGATCGCGCCGCCAGCACCGGCAAGGCCACGGGTTTCCTGGTGGACGACAAAGGCGAGGCCGCTTCGGTCAATGCCGACACGCAGCTTGCCGTGGTCACGAGCGGCCGGCCGTGGGACGAGGCACGCCGGGCGCAGGCGCTGGCGACGTTGCAGACCGCGCTGCGCGACTATCCCGCGCGGCTGAACGCGTTTCCCGCGCAGGTGCGTTTTGAACACCAGACCGCGCCAGACGTGACGGCCACCTTCCGCACGTTGCATCAAGTGGCGCGGGCGATTCCGCGCGCCAAGACCGCGGAGTTCGACCGTGCGCTGGCCGATCTGCGCCGTTTCGTCATGGCGCAGGATTATCGCGAGATCGATCCGGGCGGCAAGGACGCCGAGATGCTGACCGCCTTGAACGATTACGGCTTCTGGCTGGCCGAATCGGGCGACACGGCGCAGGCGGAACGCATCCTGACCGACGTGCTGCGGCGCGATCCGTCGCGCACCGCCGCCTATCTGAACCGCGCCGACGCCCGCTGGAAACAGCGCGAGAAATCGCGTGAGCAGCGGGCCTATTACGAGGCGCTGGCGCGCGAGGACTACCGGCTGTATTGCACAAAACGCCTTGCCGCCGAGGACACCATTCCGGCCAACATCGCGTCGCGCATCGGCGCGGCGCTGGAAGTCTCCGCGCTGGATGCGCAGGTCTGCCGTCCGCGCCTGGCCATCTTTCAGGCGATCCAGGCGAGCGATCTGGACGCGGTGCGGGCCCAGCTCGCGGGCGGACAGGATCCGAACGGCGTGAACGAATACGGCAGGTCCGCACTCGCCGTGGCCGTGTCGCGCAAGCAACTTGAAATGGTGCGCGTGCTGCTGAACGCGGGCGCCAAGGCGGATGGCCCCGACAACGGGTTCTCGCTGGTCGCCAGCGCGTTGCCGGACGTCAAGGACACCCGCCCAGCCGCGGAGCGCTATGCGCTGGCCGACATCCTGATCGCCGCGGGCGCGCCGGTGGATGCGCTGGATTCGAACGGCACGCCGCTACTGATGCGCCGGATCTCCTACTACAGCGAAAACCGCGACAACCTGGTCTACCTGCTGGAGAAGGGCGCCAATCCCAACGCGCGCGAAAAGAACGGGCGCACGCCGCTGCACGCGGCGCTGCAAACGCCCAAGAATTTCTGGTTTGCCGAAAAGCTGCTCGCGCGCGGCGCGGACATCAATGCCGCCTACACCCGCATGTATTACGGCAACAGCCCCATGTGGGAAACGCCGCTGCTCGAGGCCCTGCGCGAATCGCCGAGCGGCGATCTGACGCCGACGGCGGCCTATGCGGTGCCCGAGCGCGTGACGTTTGCGCTGGCCCATGGCGCCGATCCCGCAGTCGGCGGCTACGGCGCCAGCAAGGAAGCGCCGGACCGCAACGGGCTGAACGAAGGACTGTCGCTGGCGGTCCGCTATCTGCAACCCGGCCTGATCGATCAGCTGGTGCAGGCCGCCAAGCCCCCGCAGGCGCCGCTTTCGACAGAGCCGTTGTCCAGTCTGCTGTCTACGTGGAATCACATGGAGAAACGCGCGGCGGCCGACGGCAACAGCGCGGCGTGGGACGGCCAACGCGCGCGGCTGCGCGCCACTGCGGACCGGCTGGTGGCCGCGGGGGTGCCGCTGGCCGCGCCGGCCGGCACGGCGGGACCGCTGCGCAACCGGATCGCGCCGCTCAGCCTGCCGTGGCTGCCCGATGATCTGTACGAGGCCTGGCTGAAGGCGGGCGCGGACCCGACCGACCGGAGCGATTCCGACATGCGGATCGAGGGCGTCGCGGCGGCGGACGTGCTGCCGCTGGTGACGATGCTGAACCTGGGCATGGACAACAAGGTGCGGCTGCTGCTCGAACATGGCGGCACGCCGAAGACGCCGGCCCGTTGCGGCATGGCGGTGGCGGACGTGCTGGCCTGGCAGCTTGGCAACAATGGTCCGGTCAGCCCGATGGGCGGACGTGCGATCAAGCAGGTGCTCGATGCGGCTGCCGGCCCGGCCGGATGCGATCTGAACCAGACGTCGCGCGTGCAGCCGTTCGTGGGTGTGACGGCCACCGAACTGGCACGGCGCGCCGAGGTGGACCTGGCGCCGCCCGCTTCGCCGCGCTGATCCGGCTCCCCCAAAAAAAACAGGCACCCGAAGGTGCCTGTTTTTACTTGCCGGATCGGCAAGCCGTCATTACATGGCGTGGCCCATGTTGACGTTCATGTTGTACAGCACCCAGGCCGAACCACCGACGATGATGAAGATGATCATCACGGTGAAGACGAACGTGGCCAGGTTGTCGCGGGACGACTTCGATGCGCCCATGTGCAGGAAGTACACCAGCTGAACCAGCAGCTGGAGGATGCACAGTGCCACCACGCCAATGATCGTGGCGTTGTGGGACAGCGCGCCGTGCATCACCAGGCCGAACGAGCCGAAGGTGAGCAGCAGCGAGAGCACGAAACCGATGATGTAGGACTTCAGGCTGCCATGGTCGGCGGCGTGATCGTCGTGGCCGTGTGCGGCCGCAGCGGAGTGCGACATCAGAGGGCTCCCAGAAGATAGACAAAGGTGAAGACGCAGATCCAGACGATGTCCAGGAAGTGCCAGAACAGGCTCAGGCACGCCAGACGACGCTTGTTGATCGAGTCCAGGCCATGACGCCGGATCATGTCGAGCATGACGATGATCCAGATCAGGCCAAAGGTCACGTGCAGGCCGTGCGTACCGATCAGCGTGAAGAACGCGGACAGGTAGGCGCTGCGGCCCGGGTCGGCGCCGATGCTGATCAGGTGATGGAATTCATAGATTTCCATCGCGATGAAGCCCGCGCCGAACAGGAACGTGACCATCAACCAGCCCATGGCACGGCTCTTGTTGTTGGCGTGCACGTTCAGGTTGGCCATGCCGAAGGTGAAGCTGGACACCAGCAGCAACAGCGTTTCGACCAGGACGAAGTTCAGGTCGAACAGTTCCTTGCCGGACGGACCGCCCGCGGTGGCGTTGGACAACACCGCGAACGTGGCGAACAGCACCGAAAAGATCAGCAAGTCGCTCATCAGATAGACCCAGAAACCGAAAACGGTCTTGGATCCATCGTCGTGATGCGCGTGATCGTCGTGACCCGCGTGGGGGTGAGTGGCTACGGCTTGAATCATGGCTCAGGCGGCCTTCTGCATTTTGTCAAAGTGAGCGTTTTCGATGCGTTCGACTTCCGCGGCCGGGACCCAGTAGTCGACGTCGCGGTCATAGGCGCGAACGATGAACGAACCGATCATGCCCACGAGGCCGGCGATCGACAGCCACCAGATGTGCCAGATCAGCGCAAAGCACATGACCAGGCCAAAGGCGCCAATCCAGACACCGGCGGCGGTGTTCTTCGGCATGTGGATGTCTTCGTACTTGGCCGGGCGCTTGTACGCCTTGCCGCTTTGCTTGTCTTCCCAGAACTGGTCCAGTTCATCGACGTGAGGAACGTGGGCAAAGTTGTAGAAAGGCGCGGGCGAGGAGATCGACCATTCCAGCGTGCGGCCATCCCACGGATCGCCGGTGACGTCCTGGTTCTGCTTGCGCTGACGCACGGAGACAAACACTTGCTGCAGCAGGAAGAAGATGCCCAGCATGATCAGCGCGGCGCCAGCCAGCGCGACCAGCAGGTAAGGCTGCCATTCGGGGTTGTCGTAGTGGTTCAGGCGACGCGTCATGCCCTTGAAGCCCAGGATGTACAGGGGCATGAAGGCCATGAAGAAACCGACGAACCAGCAGTAGAACGAGTAACGGCCCAGACGCTCGTTCAGCGTGAAGCCGAACGCCTTCGGGAACCAGTAGATCATGCCGGCGATGCAGCCGAACACCACGCCACCAATGATGGTGTTGTGGAAGTGCGCGATCAGGAACAGGCTGTTGTGCAGCACGAAGGACACGCCGGGGATGGCCAGCATCACGCCGGTCATGCCGCCGATGACGAACACGATCATGAAGCCCAGCGTCCACAGCACCGGCGTCGTGATGCGCAGGCGGCCGCGGTAGATGGTGAACAGCCAGTTGAAGATCTTGGCCCCGGTCGGGATCGAGATGATCATTGTCGCTATGCCAAAGAAGGCATTGACGTTGGCCCCCGCGCCCATGGTGAAGAAGTGGTGCAGCCAGACCAGGAACGACAGCACGCCGATGGCGGCCGTGGCGTAAACCATGGACTTGTAGCCGAACAGCGTCTTGCGGGCGAACGTGGCAACGATTTCCGAATACACGCCGAACGCCGGGAGCACCAGAATGTAGACCTCGGGGTGACCCCAGATCCAGATCAGGTTCACGTACATCATGACGTTGCCGCCACCATCGTTCGTGAAGAAGTGCGTGCCCAGGTAGCGGTCCATCGTCAGCAGCGCCAGGGTCGCAGCCAGCACGGGGAAGGCGGCGACGATCAGGACGTTGGTGACCAGCGAGGTCCACGTGAAGATCGGCATCTTCATCAGGGTCATGCCCGGTGCGCGCATGCGCAGGATGGTGACGATGAAGTTGATGCCGCTAAGCGTTGTCCCTAGCCCGGAGATCTGCAGCGCCCAGAGGTAGTAATCCACCCCCACGCTTGGACTGTAGTCCAGCCCGGACAGCGGCGGATACGCGAGCCAGCCGGTCGCGGCGAATTCGCCCACGAACAGCGACAGCATCATCAGCACGACGCCAGCGGCGAACAGCCAGAAGCTCAACGAGTTCAGGAACGGGTACGCCACGTCGCGGGCGCCGATCTGCAGCGGCACGACGATGTTCATCAGCCCGGTGATGAAGGGCATCGCCATGAAGAAAATCATGATGACGCCGTGGGCGGTGAAGATCTGGTCGTAGTGGTGCGGAGGCAGGAAGCCCGCCGAGTCCGCGGACGCGACGGCAAGCTGCGTGCGCATCATGATGGCGTCGGCAAAGCCGCGCAGCAGCATGATCAGCGCGACGATGATGTACATCACGCCGATGCGCTTGTGGTCGACGGAGGTGAGCCACTCCGTCCACAGGTACTGCCACTTCTTGAAGTAGGTGATGGCGCCGAAGACCGCTAGGCCTCCCAGGCACACGGCGGCCAGCGTAACCATGACGATGGGGTCATGGTACGGAATGGCCTCGAGGGTGAGTTTCCCGAGCATTGTTAGTTGATTCCTGCGATCAGATTATTCGACGTGGAGGTGCACGTGGCGGAGTCCACGCCGGCCATCTTGGTCATCGTGCTGCCCAGAATGAAATCAAACATGGCGGGCGGCGCCGACGAATACTTCACGACCGGGTTGCGCTCGCTGCGCTTGGTCAGTTCCGCGTAGACATCGGGGGTCAGCGCGGTGGGAGCAGCCTTCGCTTCCTTGATCCAGTTGTCGAACCCTTCCTGCGACATGGCGTGCGCCTTGAAGCGCATGCCCGAGAAGCCGCCGCCGCTGTAGTTGGCCGAAATGCCGGCGTAGGTGCCGATTTCGCGCGCGTTCAGGTGCAGCTTGGTCTCCATGCCGGCCATCGAGTAGATCTGGCTGCCGAGCTGGGGAATGAAGAACGAGTTCATGACCGAGGCCGACGTGATCCGGAAGTTGACCGGAACGTCCACGGGGAACGCGATCTCGTTGACCGTGGCGATGTCGTATTCGGGGTAGATGAAGAGCCACTTCCAATCCAGCGAAACCACCTCGATGGTCACCGGCTTGTGATCGGACACGAGCGGCTTGTAGGGATCCAGCGCGTGCGTGGAGCGCCAGGTGATCACGGCAAGAATCGCCACGATGATACAAGGGACGGTCCAGACCACGACTTCGATTGCCGTGGAGTGAGCCCACTTGGGCTGGTAATCAGCTTTGGTGTTGGAAGCGCGGTATTTCCAGGCAAACGCCACGATCATGATGAGGACTGGAATTACGACGAGGAGCATGAGCCCGGTCGCCGTCAGCAGCAACGTCTTTTCCTGGATGCCGATATCTCCCTTGGGGGAGAGGATTTCCATGTTGCAGCCGCCAAGCAGCATGACCGCGCCGACGCCAAATATGCGCGTAAGGGTCGCAAGGAGGGGGTGTTTCACGTACAGCCTTGGATGGAAGGTGGGAAATGCTGCAAAGCAGCAGACTGGAATGCTGCTAGGCAGCAACGTCCATCCTATCGGTTTGATCTGGGTCAAGCCTGCGACGAAAGGTCGCATTGCCTGGGAGAAATCCGGCCCAATGGCGGCGGATTCAGGGTTTTCCTAGGGGAGCAGAAGCCCCGAGGGGAGGGAGGGGGTGCGACGATATGTCGCACGTGCACATGGGGGTGTTGTAAAGATGTGTCGCCCCGCACAACTCATTCCGGGAGAACCTCGCGTTCCGGCCCCGGTTTTTTGGCCAGCTTGCGTTGAAGCGAGCGCCGATGCATGCCCAGAAGCCGCGCCGCGGCCGAAACGTTGCCGCCGGTCTCGTGCAGGGCCTGGTGAATGTGCTCCCATTCTAGGCGGTGCAATGGCGTCATGGTCGTTTCGATCGTAACTGTTTCTGGCTTCACCAGACCCAGCGTGCGCAGGATCATGGGCGCCGTGGCTGGCTTGGGCAGGTAGTCGTCGGCGCCGCGCTTGATGGCTTCCACGGCGGTCGCCACGCTGGCATAGCCGGTGACCAGCAGGATGCGCATGTCCTCGCGCAGGGCGCGCAGCGGGCGGATCAGGGTCAGGCCCGAATCTTCGCCCAGGCGCAAGTCCACCAGGGCAAAGGCCGGACGGATTTCCTCGGCCACGCGCAGCGCCTCGGCGATGCCGGTGGCGGTTCGGGTTTCCAGGCCCCGGCGCGACAGGCTGCGCTGCAGGGTGCGCACGTAGAGTTCGTCGTCGTCGATCAGCAGGCCAAGATCGTTTGCATTCATCACATTCAGGTCCCGGGGTTGCCGAGAGGCAAATAAAAGCGGATGCGGGTGCCGCCGCCTTCGGCCGCGGTCATGGTCATTTCGCCGCCCATCTGTTCCACGGTGGCGTGCGACAGGGCCAGGCCCACGCCCAGCCCTCCCGGCTTGCCGCTGTTGAACAGGCTGGTCGCCGGCAGCACGGCATGGTCGGGGTCGAAGCCCTGCCCGTAGTCCCGGACTTCGCCGCGCAGGGCGCCATAACCGTATTCCAGATGCAGGTCCACGCGGGGCGCGTCGGCGGATTCCCCCGCGTCCGCGGCGTTGTTCAGCAACGCCTGCAGCAGGTGGGCAATGGCCGGATCGACGCGCAGGCTGGTGGGCAGCGTGCCCGAGCGTTGCAGGTCGATGGTCGGCCGGATCAGGCGCCATTGCCCCACGACGCGAACCAGATCCACGGCGGTTGGGACCGCCAGATTGCGGATGCGTTCCCGGCACAGGGCCAGAAGCTGGCTGAGGGTCGTGACGTCTTCGCGCAGGTCCTCGTCGTCCTGGACCTCGGCGGCAATCTCGTCTGTCAGGAGCGTCATGGTGGCGAGCGGCGTGTTCAGCTCGTGCGCCATCGCGGCGGCGTGGGTCGCCAGGGCGACGATGCCCTCGTTGCGGGTGAAGCGTTCGCGCAGGCGGGCCAGCTCGCGCTCGCGGGCGCGCATGTCGGCGGCCAGCCGGGTCGAGAACACCAGCACCACCACCACCGAAATCAGGAAATTGGCGCCCAGGCCCCACAGCAGCAGGGTGTGGGGGTCTACGTCGCCGCGCAGGGGCTGGCCGAAGATGGCGGCGGCGGCGTAACCAAGCACGCCGGCCAGCGCCGCTGCGAGCGCCCAGTTGCGGGGCAACGCCAGCGCGGCCAGCGCGGTCAGGATCAGGAACATCGTCCCGAACGGGTTGCTGATGCCGCCGCTCCAGCCCACCATCCAGGCCAGCACTGCCATGTCGATGAACAGGTGGCCGAAGGCGGTGGCGTGGGAGAGGTCGCGCGGATGGCGCAGGCGCAGGCTGGCGTAGACGTTGAAGCCGATCAGGAGGCCCACGCCCAGCCACAGCGGTTCCAGCGGCAGATCCAGGCCCAGCACGCTGCTCGCGACGAGGACGGTGGCGGCCTGGCCCGCGATGGCGAGCCAGCGCAGGCTGCAGAGGGTACGCAGGAAGGAAAAGGCGGAACTACCGGGCATATCCAGATACAGAGGCGCCGGCCAGCCTGCCGGCAGTTACGAACGCCCGGCTGCGCGGAACGCTGGCATCCGGAGCGCGGCGGCGGTGGCCGGCGGCAGCCCGGGCCGGAAGGCGCGGGCGTCGGATGTGCAGGCATTGTATGGTGAATCGGAGGGCAGCGCTGTCAAGCGGCGGGTCAATGTGTCCCCCATATGTGCGCTCCGCGGCACGCGGCAGGCGCGCGATGAGCGCCTGCCGCCCGCCATCAGTGGCCGTGACCGGCGGCCGGCGCGGCGGTCGCATTCAGCGGCCGGGCCACCGCGTCGATCGGCACGCGCCGTTGCTTGCGAGCCGCGTCCTCCACGATCAGCGTCAGGGCGACGTGGTCGCCCGGCACGATCTGCTTGGCCAGGTCGATGAGCATGACGTGGTAGCCGCCGGGCTTGAGCTGAACCGCCTGCCCAGCGGGCAAGTCGACGCCGGCGACCTGGCGCATCTTCATGACGTTGTCCTGCATCGCCATCTCGTGCACTTCCACGTGCTTGGCCGCCTGCGATTCCACGCCGACCAGCCGGCCGGCTTCCTTGGATGTGAGTTGCATGAACACGCCGGTCGCGTGTTGGTTGGGCACCGTGGCGCGCACCCAGGCGTCCTGCACGGCCAGGCCGGCGTCCTGTGCCAGCACGGAATGGCTGAATCCGGCCAGGGCCACGGCGAAGACGGCGGGCAGGGGTTTGATCGAAAGCTTTTTCATGAGGGTTTCCTTGACTGGGTTCAGAGCACGGTGCGCAGGTCTTGCGCGCATTCCTGCGCGCTCTGCTGATGGCGCAGCGCCACGCGCAGCTTGCCTTCGGCGTCGATGAGGTACGTCAGCGCGGTGTGGTCCATGGTGTAGGACGAGCCGGTCGGGACTTTCTGGTAGAACACCTTGAAGGCCTGGGCGGCGGCGCGGGTCTGTTCCGCCGTGCCCCGCAGGCCGACGAAGCCGGGGTCGAAGGCCTGGGTGTAGGCGCGCAGGATTTCGGGCGTGTCGCGCTCGGGGTCGACAGTGATGAAGAGGACGCGCAGCTTGTCGGCGTCCTTGCCCAGCAGCGTCTTGATTTCGACCGCCCGGGTCAGTGCCGTCGGGCAGATGTCCGGGCATTGGGTGAAGCCGAAGAACAGCATGACCGGATGCCCGCGGTAGTCGGCCAGGCTGCGGGTCTTGCCGTCAGTGTCCTGCAACTGGAAATCGCCGGTGGTCATGCCGGACAGGTCCATGCCGTGCAGCGGCGGGACCTCGGGGCCGCAGCCGGCCAGCGGCAGCAGGGCCAGCGTCGACAGCAGCAGGCGCCGGCGCGGGTCGGGAGCGCCCGACGTCGGGGCGGCGCGCGTCACGCCGGCGGGCGTGCGCGAGAAAAGGGAATTCATTGAAACCTCTGGATTGACGAGTCGGCCGCGCGGACTGGCCGTGCGGCAAGTGCCGTCCGCAGCGTCTTACTAATTAGTAGTAAGGGGCGGGGGCGATCCTGGACGAGGTCAGGCCAGCGGTGGCGGGGCCCGCGAACCCAGCGGCGGACCGTGGGCGGGCTGCGCGGGCAGGGCGCGCAGTGGGGGAGGGAACGGGGGATGTCCGGCGGCCGACAGCAGCAGCGGCGTCATGGACGGCGCGGTGGCGGGCGTGACGTGCACAAGCAGGCCGAAGGGACATTGCGCGCCAGTATTGGCGCTGTCGTGCGGGGCCTTACCGCCATCATCGGACGGCAGCGCCACGCTGAACGACGACACGTTGCCCGCCGCCGAGCAGAAGGTGACCTCGAGCCGGCCATCATGCAGCGCGCGGGTGTCCGGCATGTAGCCGGCGGGGACCAGTGCCCGCAGCGCCAATGCCAGAATCGCCAGCCAAAGCACGCCCTCGGCGCGCAGGGCGCGCAGCGTGCACAGGAGGCGTGTCGACGAAGGCATGCAGGCATTCTATGCCAAGCGTTCCCAATTTCTTGGTACCCTTGAACGCACTTCTTTCCGACACGCGATCCCGTGCCCCAGGTTTCAGAGCTTTCCTTGTCCGTTTCGAACGTGTCCGTTTCGACCTTGTCCGTTTCGAACTCATCCCGTTCGACAGCGTCCGATTGCACCTCGCCCGTTTCGACTTTGGCCGTTGCCTCCCGGCCCGCCAGGCGGGGACACGCCGGACTTGAACGCGCCGGACCGTATGCCCGTCTATGGCTGGGCGCGATGATGGCGGCGCTGCTGGTGTTGCTGACCGCCTGCGGAACGACCAAGGTCCAGCCGGGCTATTACCGGGTCGAATCGGGCGACACGCTCTATCAGATTGCGCGCAAGGAAGGCACGACCGTCAGCAATCTGGTCCGGTGGAACAAGCTGTCGAACTCCAACTCGATCGAAGTCGGCCAGCTGCTGCGGGTCGAGCCGCCTGCCGGCCAGGCGCGCACCTCGCCGCCCAGCAAGGCCAGCACCAAAGCCAACCCCAAACCTGCCCCGCGCGCCACCGCCTCATCCGGCAAGCGGCGCACCGCGCCACCGGGCGCGATCTCGCTGGTATGGCCCGCGCAAGGCAAGGTCACACGCGGCTACGACGGATCCCACTCGAACGGCATCGTCATCAGCAATTCCGCAGGCACGCCCGTCGTGTCGGCCGCGCCCGGCACGGTGGCCTACTCTGGCAGCGGCCTGCGCGGCTACGGCCATCTGGTCATCGTCAAGCACAACGCCAGCTTCCTTAGCATCTACGCGCACAACAGCAAGCTCTTGGTCAAGGAAGGCCAGCGCGTGTCGCAAGGCCAGAAGATCGCCGAAATGGGCAACAGCGACAGCAAGCAGGTCGGCCTGTATTTCGAATTACGCTACGACGGCCAGGCGGTCGACCCGGCGGGCTCGCTGCCACCCAAATAGCAATCGGCGGCTTGCGGCAGGTGTCTGACACCCTGGCGAGACGATCGTCAACTCGCGGCAGCCTCGCAGAGGGTGTCAGACACCGAGATCAGATTGCGGCAGGTGTCTGAC